>NZ_VKAB01000173.1 GCF_009769385.1 Saccharothrix deserti | reverse complement strand
CGAAAGCCCGCACCTGGGGGCGGCGTGGACGGACTCCGACGGTGGCGGTCTCGGGCAAGGGCTCGGGCCGGGTGTCGATCGCCGGACTGGTGTGCGTCCGGCCCGGACACCGCCCCCGGTTGATCTATCGCACCCTGATCCACCGTGGCCGCAAGGGCGAGCGGCGCAGCTTCGCCGAGACCGACTACGCCGCCCTGCTCGACGCCGCCCACCAGCAACTCGACGGCCCCGTCGTACTCGTCTGGGACAACCTCAACACCCACATCAGCCACGCCATGCGCGACCTGATCGCGGCCCGGGACTGGTTGCACGTCATCCGGCTACCGCCCTACGCCCCGGAACTGAACCCGACCGAGCACGTGTGGTCACACCTCAAGCGCAGCCTGGGCAACCTCATCGTCCACGGCATCGACCACCTGGCCGCGATCGTGAAGAACCGACTCAAGCGAATCCAGTACCGGCCCGAACTGATCGACGCCTTCTTCGCCCACACCGGACTGAACCTCGAGCCAGAACCGCCGTAATGCCAGCCTTTCAACCTCTGTA
>NZ_VKAB01000172.1 GCF_009769385.1 Saccharothrix deserti | reverse complement strand
CGCCGGCTACACGGGGAACTCGGTCTGATCCCGCCTGTGGAACACGAGACCAACCATCACCACACAACCGCACCCGTCTCGGCACCGAGCGGGTAATCACACCCTCCATCAAACCCGGTACTTGACACCTTGGCCGCGTCCTCGCCGACCAGTTGGCCCGCCAGCGCGTTGTGCGCGAGCGGCGGCAGGGCCAGTGCCGGCACCCGGTGTGGATCGGTGTCGATGAGGGCCTGTTCCCTGGCGTTCCACGAGGCGAGCAGACCGGCGGACGGGGCGGTGCCGAACAGGCCGGGGTGTGTGATCCCGGTGTAGCTGACCCCGGGGATGTGCCGTGAGGTGGCCTTCTGACCGTGGAAGTCCCAGACGGCCTTGTAGGAGTCGGGAAAGTGGTCGGTGAGGAATCCGCCGCCGTTCTCGCGGGCGAAGACCCCGGTACTACATTCCGAGATCTTGAACCGGGTCGGCTGACGGCGCGTATCCCGTGTCATGGTCGAGAGCGTGACTGTTCAGGACATCGCCGGCTGGGATGCTGACCTTCAAGCCCTCACCGAGGGCT
>NZ_VKAB01000171.1 GCF_009769385.1 Saccharothrix deserti | reverse complement strand
ACCGCGGAACCCCGACTCCAGGCACTCGGACCACTGGCGATCGGCGTGATCGTCTACGCGACCTGCCACCTGACGCACGCCAACCCGTACCTCGCCGCGTTCGCCGCCGGGTCGACCCTGGCAACACTGGACCGGGTGACGGCGGAGAACTTCGAACACTTCGGCGACCTGCTCTCGGAGACCACGAAGTTCGCCGCCCTGCTGGTGTTCGGCGCGCTCATCACACCCGACCGGATCTCGCACCTGACCGCCGGCGACTGGGCCGTCGCGGTGATCGCGATCCTGCTGGTCCGCCCCGCCGCGATGCTGCTCTCCCTGCTGCGGACATCCCTGCCTGTCCGGGAACGGCTGGTCGCGGCGTGGTTCGGCCCCAAGGGGTTCGCCTCGGTCGTCTACGTGCTGCTCGCCCTCCAAGCGGGCATACCCTCCGGCGAACACGTGTTCGACCTCGTCGCCATCACCATCGCCCTGTCGATCGTGCTGCACTCCTCCACCGACGTCCCCGTGGCCAAGGCACTCAGCGTCGAACCTCCCGACAACCTGCCCACCGGGCACCACAGCGGCAGGAGC
>NZ_VKAB01000170.1 GCF_009769385.1 Saccharothrix deserti | reverse complement strand
CTCGACCTGCGCGAGGTCACGATGGTCGGGTTCTCCACCGGGGGCGGCGAGGTCGCCCGCTACATCGGCCGGCACGGTACCGCCCGGCTGGCCCAGGCCGTGCTGGTCAGCGCCGTGCCACCGTTGATGCTGCGCACCGACGACAACCCCGGCGGCATGCCGGGCGAGGTGTTCGACGGCATCCGGGCCGGGTCGCTGGCCGACCGTGCCCAGCTCTACCGCGACCTGGCCGACGGCCCGTTCTTCGGCAACAACCGCCCCGGCGCGAACGTCTCCCAGGGTGTCCGTGACTTCTTCTGGCTCCAGGGCGTGCAGTCCGGCCACCGCAACGCCTACGAGTGCATCGCCGCCTTCTCCGCCACCGACTTCCGCGCCGACCTCGATGCCTTCGACATCCCCACCCTGGTCGTCCACGGCGACGACGACCAGATCGTGCCGTTCGAGGTCGGCGGCAAGGCCTCCGCCGCGCGGATCGAGGGCGCCGAGCTCAAGGTCTACCCCGGCGCCCCGCACGGCATCACCGACACGCACAAGGACCAACTCAACGCCGACCTGCTCGCGTTCCTCAACAGCGCCTGACCGACGGCGAAGGCGGTCGGAGATT
>NZ_VKAB01000169.1 GCF_009769385.1 Saccharothrix deserti | reverse complement strand
CCACCAACTCCATCCCACCCCACACCCACACCCTCAACCTCGCCGGAGAACCACTACCCCCCACCCTCGTCACCCGACTCCACCACCACCCCACCCTCACCACCATCCACAACCTCTACGGACCCAGCGAAGACACCACCTACAGCACCCACGCCACCACCAACCCCCACCACCACCGCACCCCCATCGGCACCCCACTACCCGGCACCACCACCCACATCCTCAACCACAAACTCCAACCCCAACCCCTCGGCACAATCGGCGAACTCTACCTATCCGGACACGGCACCACCCGCGGCTACCACAACCAACCCACCCACACCGCCACCCACTACCTCCCCAACCCCCACCACCCCCACCAACGCCTCTACCGCACCGGCGACCTCGCCCGCTGGCGCACCGACGGACAACTCGACTACCACGGCCGAACCGACAACCAAACCAAAATCCACGGCCACCGCATCGAACCCGCCGAAATCGAAACCACCCTCCGCCAACACCCCCACATCACCGACACCACCATCACCACCCACCACCACAACAACCAACCCCAACTCACCGCCTACATCACCACCACCCAACCCACCAACCCCACCCACATCACCAACTGGCTCC
>NZ_VKAB01000168.1 GCF_009769385.1 Saccharothrix deserti | reverse complement strand
TGACGTTCACCAGCGCGGACCGGGTCCGGGACGTGATCCACAATTTCAACGCCGACGGTTTCGACTCGCTGTATCCGAAGTACAAGGGCGGCCGGCCGAAGACGTTCACGCTGCCCGAGCGCCGCGAGATCAAGAAGATCGCCAAGTCCAGGCCGGTCGAGCACGGCCTGCCGTTCTCGACCTGGAGCCTGGCCAAACTGGCCGACTTCCTGGTCGCCGAGGGGGTGGTCGACGACATCAGCCACGAGGGCCTGCGCATCCTGCTCCGCGAGGAAGGCGTCACCTTTCAACGCGTGAAGACCTGGAAGACCTCCCGCGACCCGGACTACGAGGCGAAGAAGGCGCGGGTGGAACACCTGTACGCGATCGCCGACGGCGAGGTCGTGCCCGAGGCGGGTGAACCGGAGGTGGTGTTCTGCCTGGACGAGTTCGGGCCGCTCAACCTCCAGCCCCATCCCGGCCGGCAGTGGGCCGAACGCGGCGGCAGGCACAAGGACCCCGACCGCGGGCCCAGACCCCGGCGGCGGGCGACCTACACCCGCCCGCACGGGGTCCGGCACCTGTTCGCCGCCTACGACCTGGCCGCGGACAAGCTCTACGGCCACATCAAGAAAACCAAGAACCGG
>NZ_VKAB01000167.1 GCF_009769385.1 Saccharothrix deserti | reverse complement strand
TACAGATCTTGAAAGGCCAGGGTTGATCATGTGGTTCTCGGCGTGTCCTGCGTGGTCGTGATCGGCTTGTGGTCTACGCAGGAGTGATGCGATACGCGGATGGTGGTGGTCTGTCCGAGCGGGGCAGGGCCAAACGCGAAGCTGTTCGGTTGCAGGCGGCGGAGTGGTTCGCCGAGGATGTGGCGGTCGCGGAGATCGCCCGTCGGCTGCGGGTGTCGACCAACGCGGTCTACACCTGGCGGCGCCGATGGCGGGCCGAGGGCGAGGCGGGACTGGCGTCGAAAGGATCTGGCGGGTCGTCGTGCCGGCTGGACGAGCCGCGGTTGGACCGGCTGGCCAGAGCGTTGGACCAGGGCCCGGCCGCGCACGGGTTCGGCGACGACCAGCGCTGGACCCTGGCCCGGGTCGCCGATCTGATCGCCCGACTGTTCCACACCCGCTACACGCTGCGCGGCGTGTCGTATCTGTTGCACCGCATGGGCTTCTCCCCGCAGGTGCCCGCGCACCGCGCGATCGAGCGCGACGAGCGGGCGATCGCCACGTGGCGGCGGGAGACGTGGTCGGCGGGAAAACGGTAGCGGCGGAGCGGGACGCCTGGCTGTGCTTCGAGGACGAGGCCGGCCAGACGCTGCGCCCGCCGAAA
>NZ_VKAB01000166.1 GCF_009769385.1 Saccharothrix deserti | reverse complement strand
GTTTTCCTGCGTGGAGCAGGTCAGGGCTGGTATGCACGCTGCCGGGGGAAGGGGGCGTAGTGGCGGAATTCCGCTTGTTGGGGAAGGTGGCCGTCGTGGTGGACGGTTGCCCGCTGGATCTGGGGCCGGACCGGCAGCGGTGCGTGCTGGCCGCGTTGGCGGTGGACGTCGGTCGCGTGGTGTCGGTGGAGCGGCTGATGGAGCGGGTCTGGGGTGGGGACCCGCCGTTGCGGGTCCGGGCGACGTTGCTGAACTACCTGTCCCGTCTGCGCCGGGTGTTGGTCGAGGTTGCGGATGTCGTCCGACGGCCGGGCGGTTACGCGCTGGAGGTCGACCGGGCGGCGGTCGACCTGCACCGGTTCCGTGGTCACCGGGCGCGTGCCCGTGCCTGCGCCGGCGACGACCGCCGCGTGGTGGAGTCTCTGGGGGATGCGCTGCGGTTGTGGCGCGGGGAAGCGTTGACCGGGCTCGGTGGCGACTGGGCGGCGGCCGAGCGCGCCAGGCTCCACCAGGAGCGCCTGGACGCCGAGTGCGACCTCACCGACGCCTTGTTGGGGCTCGGACACGGCGAGGACCTGGTGGCCGATCTGACCATCCGCACCGTCGAGTGGCCGTTGGACGAGCGGGTGGCCGGCCAGTACATGCTGGCGGTCTACCGC
>NZ_VKAB01000165.1 GCF_009769385.1 Saccharothrix deserti | reverse complement strand
CGCCGGTCGCGCGACGAGGTTGCCTGTCAGGTGCTGTGGACACGTTCATCAGGATCTCCGATCCCACCCCCAAGCGTGAACCCACCCCTCACACGAGGTGTCTCACCGCAGTCTGACCAAGAGGGGGCGGGGCCAAGAGCTGTTGGTGACGTGCCCACCCATCCATGCCTGGGCCGTCTACGCAGTCTCGCCAGGCCACTCCCTTGAGCAGGCGGCCCGCTTCTTCACGGAAGATCACGAGCGCGAACTGTGGCAACGTGTGAAGGAGAACAGGAACAACTGGGCTACCGGCAACCAGGCCCCCAGCAACTCCGGATGCGCGGTGGTTGCCCTGGCCGCTATCAGCGCGGCTGGTGCGGTGGCTGCGGCCTGGGCGCGGGGGCGGTGGGGCGTATGACGGTCGCACGGAGTAGGCCACGCCGGCGCCCACGAGGGTGGCAGCCGGAGGGTGCCAGCACCGAACGGTTGATCCGGGACAGAAGTGGACCACGGCGGTGCACGGCACCCAGTCTGAAACCGGAACCGAGTCCCGTTACTGACCTTTTCAGTTCAGGGTGACGTCATGGTGGCGTAGTGATCAATCCGGTTTGTGCGATGAACCCGTCGAGCAGGTCGGGGCGGTACTGCATCCGTTTGAGGCGGTTGCGGACCACCGCCGCC
>NZ_VKAB01000164.1 GCF_009769385.1 Saccharothrix deserti | reverse complement strand
CCCTGCCGGACACGCCGGACAGGGCGTAGGCACACGCCCTCTCCGGCCTATCAGCACGTTTCCCCAGCTCAGACCGCAAACTCGCGATCACGTGTGACTACCAACTGCGGAAGGCGGGCGAAAGGGAAGCACGCCTGGCCGTGTTCGGCTGGGCGCACCGCTACAACACCCGACGACGCCACTCCCACCTCGGCCAGAAGTCCCCGATCGACTACGAGAACAGCCTCACCCCGACACCCGCTACGCTGACCCCAGCCGCATAACCCCGTGTCCAACATCCGGGGTGAAGTCCCCCAGCCGACTGTACGGCCAGGGGCCGAGTTGGGTGTCCAGTAGCAGGTCGACGGCCCGGTCCAGCGCGGTGACAGCGAAGAGCGGCTGGCAGGTCGGACGAAGCTGGGCGATTTGCTCGGCGGTGGCACCAACCCGCGGCGTGACGAGCGGCGGGATCTCGTGGTTCACCATGAACAGCGCTGCTCGTTATTGAATTGAAACTGATCGCTTGCCTGTATGGTGATCCGTCGTGATCGAGGTCGAGGGTGCGCACCGGTTGTCGCCTGCGGAGCAGGAGGTGCTGCGGCTGCGGGTGGTGGCGGCGCTGGAGTCCGGGCAGGTGGAGGGCTATCGGCAGGCCGCGGAGGTGTTCGGGGTCTCGGTGCGGTCGGTGGGCAGCTGGTGGAGGGCCTACC
>NZ_VKAB01000163.1 GCF_009769385.1 Saccharothrix deserti | reverse complement strand
CGTCATCGATCCCACGGACACGTACCCGATCTGCCACTCACCCAGCCTGACGGACACGCACCGCCCGGAACAGGACCCGCGCGGCGTGTCACGTCAGGGCGAACGTTGCCTGATGCGGCACTAGCTCGAACCGGCGTACATCCCCACGGCACCGGCAATACAGCACACGCACTCACCGTGCTCAACCTCAACCACCCCCGACTGGCCCGATGGGAGCCGATCTACACCCTGCTCAACGAGCCCAACGTCGAGCACCGCGGCAAGCAGGCGACCAGCGAGACGCTGGCACACCCTGCCAACCATCTCCCCACCGAAGTCAAGCAGCACCTCGTGCCGATCGTCGAAGCGATGCTCACCCACCCGGCCACCGTCCTCGACCGATTCCACCGACAACCGACCAACTTCGGGGTCGCAACCCAACTGCTCGCCAACCTCGACGACGACCCCACACGCATCCACGACCTGCTCCCCAGCCTGCTCACCGGGAGCACCGAACAACGCCGGCGTGCCACTCACCTGGCGCTGCGCCTGGATCCCGCCACCGCCACCGGCATACTGATCCCTCTGATCGGCGACCAGGCACCAGCAGTACGAGCCGATGCCGCCGCGGTAGTTGTCAAGTCAAGTGAGACAGGTTGTGTCTACGGGGCTGGTTGGGGTTGCTCGGCGGGCTGGTTGATCCAGGCCACGTCGGGCAGTGCGGGTGGACGGGGACGGCGTGCGAAGCGCTC
>NZ_VKAB01000162.1 GCF_009769385.1 Saccharothrix deserti | reverse complement strand
GTAGTGCCCGCCGCCCTGTTGCAGGTGGCGACGGTTGGTCTGCGAGGCGAACCCCCGGTCGGCGACCCAGACGATCCGGGCCAGGCTCCACTCGCGCAGGTCGTCACGGACCTGCCGGATCAGGGCGGTGTCGGCGGTGTTGCCGGGCCAGGACCAACAGCGGACCGGGATCCCCTCGCGGGTGACCGCCATCCCCACGATGACCTGCGGCAGGTCCTCGCGGTGGTCCTTGGACTTGCCGAACACCCGGAACCCACCGGTGTCCGTGGCATCCGGGCCGTCGGCGGCGACGGGCAGGCCGCGGCGGTCGCGGGCGAGGGGTTCGTCGGCCTCGCCGATCTCGAAGTAGGTGGAGGTGGTGTCGAAGAACAACAGGTCGACTTCGAGGTTGAGCAGGTGCGCGGTGGAGAAGTACACCTCTTTCGCCAGATCCGGTTCGATCGTGAGCAGCCAGTCCATCGCCCGGTAACAGGCGTCCTCGCCGACCTCGGGCAGGCCGTCGATGTGCACGTCGTTGCCGATCCAGTCGGCGGCGGCCAGCTTCGAGGACGGCGCCAGTGCCCGGTTCGCGGCCAGCGCGAACAGGACCCGCTCGAATCGGGCATCGAAGCGCCGTTTCGCGCCCAGCCGCCGCATCACCCGATCGATGCCGATCTGCCGCCAGAGCCCGTCCAGCGCGAATGCGCCACCCAGCGGAACCGAGCCTGTGAACGCCAAGTCTGCCGGTGCGGTCGCAGCCAGGGTGTCCCCGGCCGGCAACAGCCGGGCCAGGGAGGAGACCAGGCGGCGGACCG
>NZ_VKAB01000161.1 GCF_009769385.1 Saccharothrix deserti | reverse complement strand
GATCTGCGCCGTCCTCACCCAGGCCGGCATCAAGATCGCTCCGAGCACCTACTACGCCGCCCGCTCCCGCCCGGCCTCGGCACGCGCGGTCCGCGACGCGGTGGTCACCGAGAAGATCAAGGAGGTGCACGAGACGAACTACGGCGTCTACGGGGTACGCAAGATCCACGCCGAGCTGGCCCGCCAGGGCGGAGTCGCGGACCGTCCGGTCGCCCGCTGCACCGTCGCCCGCTTGATGAAAGCTGTTGGGCTGCAAGGGATTTCTCGACTAAAGACCCCGCGCACCACGCGCAGCGGCAAGGGTAGCGACCCGCGCCCGGATCTTGTCAAGCGATCCTTCGCCGCGCCGGCGCCGGACCACCTGTGGGTCGCCGACATCACCTACGTCCACACCTTCACCGGCTGGGTCTACGCCGCATTCGTGCTCGACGTGTTCTCCCGCCGCGTAGTCGGCTGGCAGCTGTCCACGTCGCTGCGCACCGACCTGGCGCTCGACGCCCTGGAGATGGGGCTGTGGACACGCGCCCGCGCCGGGCAGGACACCAGCGACCTCATTCATCATTCCGACCGCGGAACGCAATACCTCGCCGTGCGCTACACCCAGCGCCTCGCCGAGGCAGGTGCGGTCGCATCCGTTGGCAGCAAAGGAGATTCCTACGACAACGCCATGGCCGAGGCCTTCAACTCGATCTTCAAAGCCGAACTGGTCCGCAACAAGGGACCCTGGCGCGGCATCGACGACCTCGAGCTCGCGGTCGCCGAGTACATCGACTGGTACAACCACCGCCGGCTACACGGGGAACTCGGTCTGATCCCGCCTGTGGAACACGAGACCAACCATCACCACACAACCGCACCCGTCTCGGC
>NZ_VKAB01000160.1 GCF_009769385.1 Saccharothrix deserti | reverse complement strand
CCCGCGTTCCGCAGATGATGTAGCCGTCTGGTCGGTGAATCTGGGGGTTGAGCTGGGGAAACACCGACTGGCCCGGTGACGGGGCGTGTCACTAGGCGGTGGGATCGGCGCAGGTCAGGGGGCTGCGGGTGTTGCCTCAGTGATCAGCGGTGGAACGGGTAGGCGGAGTGCGGTGAGGATCGTGGTCTGGCCGCTGGTGAGTTCGGTGCGGCGGCGGAACGTGCCGGCTGGGCCGGTGAAGGTGCCCAGGTGGATGCGGTCGAGTTCGCGTCGCAGGTCGGGCCAGCGTCGGCCGGTGCGGGTCTCGGCGACACGGATGAGGAGCAGGGCGAGCCAGCAGAGCAGGACGTGGGAGCGGATGCGGTCCTCGCGGCGGTGATAGACCGGTCGGAGATCGAGCACGGTCTTCATGTCGCGCCAGCCGCGTTCGACTTCCAGGAGTTGTCTGTAGCCCAGGGCGATGTCCTCGGTGGACAGTGTCGGGTCGCTGGTGCGCAGTAGGTATTTCCCGTCGAGGTTGGCCTCGCGTTTGACGGCGGTGGCGTCGATGCGCAGCAGCCCGCCCGGTGTGGTGCGCAGATATCGCTTGAGGTGTGGTCTGGTGGAGATGACGCCTTTGAGTTCGGCGCGTTTGGTCGCTGACAGCGTGTCCGATCCGTTGATCATCTCGGTCAGGGCGGTGATGTGCTTGTCGCGCAGCGCGGCGTCGTGTTCGGCTTCGGCGGGGTTGTAGCAGACCACGAACCGGTCGTCGGCCAAGTCCTTGTCCAGTTTGACTTCCTTGACTTCCAGGTTGTCGCGGACCTTCTGGTAGCGGCCTTGGCGGGACAGTGCCGCGTCCGCGGCGGGAGTGCCGCCACGGAGTTTCTCCCCGAGGATGTAGT
>NZ_VKAB01000159.1 GCF_009769385.1 Saccharothrix deserti | reverse complement strand
AGAACTCCTAACTCAATGACAAGTTGCGCAGGCGGCGCCAGCAGATGATGCCGCAGGCCAGGCTCAGGAACGCTTCGTGGATGTCGTCCCGGATCTCCCACCTGACCCGCAGTCGGCGGAACCAGTGCAGCAGCGCGAAGCTCTGCTCGACCACCCACCGGTGCACACCCAGTCCGGAGCCGTGATCGACCCCGCGGCGGGCGATGACAGGCGTGATGCCCTTGTCCCGCACCAGCCTGCGGTACTTGTCGTGGTCGTAGCCCCGGTCGGCGTAGAGCGCGTCCGGACGTCGACGAGGACGACCGCGTCGTCCCCGTACCGGTGGGATCGCCTCGATCAACGGCATCAGTTGGGTGACGTCGTTGCGGTTGCCACCGGTGAGCGACACGGCCAGCGGTGTTCCGTGCCCTTCGGTGATCAGGTGGTGCTTGGAGCCCGTTCTGGCACGGTCGACCGGGCTCGGACCGGTTTTGGGCCGCCTTTGAGGGCCCGCACGTGCGATCCGTCGATCACCGCCCGCGACCAGTCCAGGGCACCCGCGGCGTGGAGTTCGGCGAGCAGGTTCTCGTGCAGCCGCTGCCACACCCCGGCTTTGTGCCAGTCCCGCAACCGGCGCCAGGCGGTCATGCCCGAGCCGAAGCCCAGCTCCTGGGGCAGGAACTCCCACGGGATCCCGGTGTAGAGCACGAACAGGATTCCCGAGAGAACCTTGCGGTCGTCCAGCCGTCTGCGGCCGGGGTGGTCGCTGCGGCGTTGCACCACGGGGAGCAGCGGCTCGACCCTTGCCCACAGCTCGTCGGAGACGACCCACGGAAGCTGCTGGCCCTTCCTCACGCCATGGTCAACACACCACTGCTCAACCGTATTCCAAGATCATTCTGTTAGGAGTTCT
>NZ_VKAB01000158.1 GCF_009769385.1 Saccharothrix deserti | reverse complement strand
GCTAGAGGGTGTTTGAAAAGCTCAGTTCGGGGCGTTCCCCAGGCGGTGGAGCAGGATCATGATCATGGCCAGGTAGATCGTGTTCTCTGAGGTGTCGATCCGGTACTCGTAGTCCTTGGACAGGCGGCGGTACTTGCCCAACCAGGCAAATGTCCTCTCCACCACCCACCGGCGGGGCACGACCGCGAACCGCGGAACCGGGGGCGGCGGGGCCCCTACAGGCGCCCAGGTACGCCCGCCATCGCGACGGGTGACAACCTGCACGGTGACCCCCACGGTCTGACGCGCCCAGTCCAGGAATCCGCCGCGGTAGCCGGCATCGGCCCAGACGTGCCGTAATCGGCGTAACTCTTCGCCAAGCGTGCCCAGCACGACCTTCGCGCCCTCGCGATCGTCCACATTGGCCGGACTGACACAGGCCGACACCACGATGCCCAGGGTGTCCACGAGCAGATGACGCTTGACCCCGTTGACCTTCTTGCCGCCGTCGTAACCGTGCAGGCCGCCTCCGTCGACGGCCCTGACACTCTGACTGTCGATCACACCCGCGCTGGGAGTCGGATCACGGCCCTGTCGACCGCGTTCCTGTTCCCGCAACGCGGCCAGGATGTGTTCCCAGCGGCCTTCCAGCCGCCAGGTTCGCCAATAGTGGTAGACCGTCCGCCACGGCGGCAGATCATGCGGCAGCAGCCGCCAGGCACACCCCGCCCGCATCCAGTAGGACAACGCGTTGACGATCTCCCGCCGTTCGTGCACCGGTGGACGACCACCCGGCTTCGGAGCGGGGATCAGCGGAGCAAGCCGCGCCCACTCGGCATCGGACAGATCCGTGGGATAGGCCCTACGACGATCGATCATCATGATCACCTCCGCTGAACACCAGACCCGCTCACCACTTGAGTGCCCAATTACCCCTTTTCAAACACCCTCTA
>NZ_VKAB01000157.1 GCF_009769385.1 Saccharothrix deserti | reverse complement strand
GTGTAGGATCTCAAATCTCACTTCATATTCTCACGGCCGACTTCGTCTCGGCTTCATGAATGAAGTCGGGTTTGAGACAGGCGCCCCGAGCAAGATCGGTTGCTGGTACTCGTGGTCCATGTGGTCGCGTGCGCGAGCGCAACCGAGCCGGCTCCTCCGGTGTCACCCCGCCGCGCATGTGGCCCGTGACTCTCGGACGAGCGCTCAGCGCCTCGTCTCGTACCTGGTCAGGACCACGCCGCCAGGAAACGTCCGCGTCTCCACGAGGTTCAGGTTCACCCAGCTGTCCAGCGCGGTAAAGAAGGGCGTCCCGTCGCCCACCAGGACCGGGTAGGTGGCCAGCTGGTACTCGTCGATCAGCCCGGCCCGCATGGCCGCCCCGGCGAGCGTCGCGCCGCCGATACCCATCGGGGCGCCGTCCTCGGCCTTGAGCCGGGTGATCTCGGCGACCGCGTCGCCGGTGACCAGGCGGGTGTTCCAGTCGACCTTGTCGATCGTCGAGGAGAACACCACCTTCGGCGTGTCCCGCCAGTTCCGCGCGAACTCGATCTCCGCCGAGGTGGCATTGGGCTGCTGGTCGCCGGTCGGCCAGTAGGAGCTCATCGTCTCCCACAGCTTGCGCCCGTACAGCAACAGGCCGCTCGCCCGCTCCCGGTCAAGCCACCACTGGAACAACTCGTCGCTCGGCCCGCCCCAGCCGATGTCATCGCCGGCCGCGGCGATGTAGCCGTCCCGGGTCACGTTCATGCCATAGATCAGTTTCCGCATGGCGCCAGCCTCCCGTAAGTCGGTCTCACCTGTACAGACCGGCGCGGCGCGGGAAACTCATCGGTGCGCGGATGCCGAGGGACAGGGTGGTCTCGCCAGCTGGTCCGGGCTCGATCACATGTTCACTCCGCTTGACGTGCGAGCCTGGGTGATCACGGCCTCGTGACCGAGGTCCGGTCATGCACAGAGGAAACGACACGAGTTTGAGACTGATCATGGTGACATCGCTGTGAGACAACGG
>NZ_VKAB01000156.1 GCF_009769385.1 Saccharothrix deserti | reverse complement strand
GGCTAGCTCTGGTCGGTCGGGTGGTGGGCGCGCAGCGAGCCGGCGTGGGCTTTCGTCGACGGGTCGTGCTTGGTCTTGATCAGGCTGGCGACGGTCACGATCACCAGCACGACGATGATCACGCCCAGGCTGACCGGGGTGGGGATCTCCGGCACGCTCTCGTCGATGTCCACGTGCGCCCAGTGCAGGATGAGCTTGACGCCGATGAACGCCAGGATGATCGCCAGGCCGGCGGAGAGGTAGACGAGCCGGTCGAGCAGGCCTTTCACCAGGAAGAACAACGCGCGCAGGCCGAGGAGGGCGAACGCGTTGGCCACGAAGACGATGTAGGGCTCTTCGGTGACGCCGAACACCGCCGGGATGGAGTCCAGGGCGAACAGCAGGTCGATGCCGCCGATCGCGATCAGCACCACGAACAGCGGTGTGAACACCCGGCGGTCGTCGATCCGCGTGGCCAGTTTGCCGCCGACGTACTCGTCGGTGATCGGCAGGACCCGGCGGACGGACTTGACCAGGAAGTTGTTCTCGACGTCGGGGTCCTCGTCACGGTGCCGGAACAGTTGCACGGCGGTGAATATCAGCAGGAGCCCGAACAGCAGGAACATGAACGAGAACAGCGCCAGCAGCGTGGCGCCGAGCGCGATGAAGATCGCCCGCATGACCAGCGCCAGCACGATGCCGAAGGTGAGCACCTTGTGCTGGTGCTCGACCGGCACCGCGAACGTGGTCATGATGATCACGAACACGAACAGGTTGTCGACCGAGAGGCTCTTCTCGACGATGTAGCCGGCGAAGTACTCGGTTCCGTACTGCCCACCGTGCTCGGCCGCGAACCACACCCCGAAGCCGATCGCGACCAGCACGTAGAACACCGACCACGCGGTCGCCTCGGCGAACCCGACCCGGTGCGGCCGGATCCAGCCCAGCGCCAGGTCCACGGCGAGCAGCACGAGAATGAGGCCGATGGTGATCGCCCACGTCCAGAGACCGATATCCAGCACAGCAACTCC
>NZ_VKAB01000155.1 GCF_009769385.1 Saccharothrix deserti | reverse complement strand
GGGTGTATGCCGGTGGGTGTATGCCGGTGGGATGCGGTATTCCGATGGTGGTGGTCTGACCGCGGAGCAACGGGCCCGGCGGGAACGGGTGCGGTTCGAGGCCGCCGAATTGTTCGCCCAGGGGATGGCTCCGCCGCAGGTAGCGCGGCTGCTGCGGGTCTCCCGCAAGTCCGCCTACGCCTGGCATGCCCGCTGGCGGACCGGCGGAGTGCAGGCGCTGCGGTCCAAGGGTCCGTCCGGGCGTCGATCGCGGATGCGGCCGCAGTGGCGGGCGTGGCTGGCGACGGAGCTGGACAAGGGGCCGGCGGCGCACGGCTGGGCCGAGGAGCAGGGCTGGACCCTGGCCCGGGTGGCAGTCGTGATCGCCCGGCGTTTCCACGTCCGGTTCAGCCCCGCGCAGACCTGGCGCATCCTGCGTGACATGGGCTTCACCCCGCAGCTTCCGGTGCGCCGGGCCGTCGAACGCAACGAGCACGACGTGGCCACCTGGGTGAGAAAGACCTGGCCACGCGTGGGAAAACGGTGAGGGCCCGGGACGCGTGGCTGTGCTTCGTCGACGAGGCCGGGCAGCTGCTGCGCCCGCCCTGGGCACGCACCTGGTCTCGTCGCGGCCGGCCCCCGGTGCTGCGGGTGCGCACCGCCGGGGCCGCGCGGCTGTCGCTGGCGGGCATGGTCTGCCGCAAACCGGGCCGGCGCACTCGGCTGATCTACCGCATGCTGGTCCACCGCGGCCGTGCCGGAGAGAAGAAGGGCTTCCGGGAGAAGGACTTCGCCGAGCTGCTCGACGCCGCCCACCAGCAGCTCGGCGGGAACATCGTGCTGGTCTGGGACAACTACACCCACCACGTCGACGCCGCCATGCGCGAGCTGATCGGGAGACGATCGTGGCTGACGGTGTTCCGGCTGCCGCCCTACGCCCCGGATCTGAATCCGGCCGAGGGAGTGTGGGCGCACCTGAAGCGGAGCCTGGCCAACCTGGCTCCGTACGGAATCGACGGCCTGGCGGCGGTGGTCCGCAACCGCCTCAAACGGATGCAGTACCGCCCCGACCTGCTCGACGGGTTCATCGCACAAACCGGATTGATCACTACGCCACCATGACGTCACCCTGAACTGAAAAGGTCAGTA
>NZ_VKAB01000154.1 GCF_009769385.1 Saccharothrix deserti | reverse complement strand
GGCCCTGGCCCGTCGGATCCGACGGGGCGTAAGCAGGTGGAGCGGTTGGATCGCGGTGTGGTGAGTGTGCGGTCGGGCGGTGGCAACCTGGTGAGCTGGCGGTTGTTGGCCGGTGATCCGCAGAACGTGTCGTTCAACGTGTACCGGGGTGGCACGAAGGTGAACTCCTCGCCTGTCACGGCGTCGACGAACTACCTGGACGGCGGTGCGGCGGCGGACGCGTCCTACACCGTGCGGGCGGTGGTGAACGGGACCGAGCAGCCTGCGTCGCCGGCCTCCCTCTCGTTCGGCGCGGGGTATCGGGACGTGCCGATCCAGTCGCCGGGCAGCGGGTATGTCGCGAACGATGCCAGTGTCGGCGATCTGGACGGTGACGGGGACTACGAGTTCGTGCTGAAGTGGGATCCGGACAACGCGAAGGACAACTCGCAGTCGGGTGTGACCGGGAACGTGTTCATCGACGCCTACCGGGTCGACGGTACCCGGTTGTGGCGGATCGACCTGGGTCGCAACATCCGGGCGGGGGCGCATTACACGCAGTTCCAGGTGTACGACTACGACGGTGACGGCAGGGCCGAGGTCGCGATGAAGACCGCGGACGGCACGCGTGACGGCCGGGGCACGGTGATCGGCAACGCCTCCGCCGACCACCGCAACTCGGGCGGCTACATCCTGACCGGTCCGGAGTTCCTGACCGTGTTCAACGGTGAGACCGGTGCCGCGATGTCCACGGTGAACTACGACCCGCCGCGCGGCAATGTCTCCTCCTGGGGTGACGATTACGGCAACCGGGTGGACCGGTTCCTGGCGGGCACCGCGTACCTGGACGGCGTCCGGCCGTCGTTGATCATGGCGCGTGGTTACTACACGCGTGCGGTGGTCGCGGCGTGGGACTTCCGCAACGGGCAGTTGGTCAAGCGGTGGACGTTCGACTCGAACGCCTCCGGCAACGGCGGGTACGCGGGTCAGGGCAACCACTCGCTGTCCGTGGGCGACGTGGACCAGGACGGTCGGGACGAGATCGTCTACGGCGCGGCGACCATCGACGACAACGGCCGCGGCCTGTGGACCACGGGTCTCGGCCACGGTGACGCGGGGCACCTGGGCGACCTCGACCCGTCCCGACCCGGCCTGGAGTACTTCAAGGTCTCGGAG
>NZ_VKAB01000153.1 GCF_009769385.1 Saccharothrix deserti | reverse complement strand
TAAAGATCTTTCGGCAATAGGGTGAGTCGTTGCGGGTGTTCTCTCTTGCGGGGCGGGACAATCGGGGCGTGCCGAAGCCTCCACGATCCCCGGGCGAGCCTGATCGGGCCCGGAAGTCCAAGCGTGTGGCCGCTCGTCGTGATTTCGACGCGTTGCGGGAACGTCGCATGCGTGCCGCCGAGATGTTCGACCGCGGGAAGCGGCAGGTCGACGTGATGGCGGAGTTGGAGGTCTCGGCGCAGACCGCGTCGCGGTGGCACCGTGACTGGCTGGCCGGCGGCAGGGAGGCGTTGGCGGGCGCCGGGCGTGCCGGGCGGTTGCCCCGGCTGTCCGACGACCAACTCGCCGAAGTGGAGACGAAGCTGGCCGAAGACCCGAAGGCCAACGGGTTTCCGACCGACCTGTGGACCCTGGCGCGGGTCGCCGAGGTGATCGAGAGGGTCACCGGAGTGCGGTATTCGACCACCCAGACCTGGACGATCCTGCGGGAACGGCTGGGCTGGAGCCGGCAACGTCCGGCGCGACGCGCGGTCGAGCGCGACGACGAGGCGATCGAGGTCTGGGTGAAGCGGGACTGGCCCCGGATAAAAAGGGGGCCCGCCGCCGAGGAGCCTGGATCTGCTTCCAGGACGAAAGCGGGTTCTCCCTCCTCCCCGCGGTGAGGGCCACCTGGGCACCGCGCGGTCGCACACCGGTGTTGCGGCACCGGTTCAACTGGAAACGCATGTCGATGTCCGGCGCGCTCGCCTACCGGCCCGACCGCAGCGAGGCCGTGTTCGTGTTCCAGATCAAGCACGGCACATACGACACCGCCTCGCTGATCGGGTTCCTCACCGACCTGCACGACCACCTCGACGGGCAACCGGTCACCCTGATCTGGGACGGCCTGCCGGCACACCGGTCCAAGGACATGAAGGCCTGGCTCGCCAGCCAACGACACTGGCTCGTCGTCGAACAGTTGCCCGGCTACGCCCACGACCTCAACCCCATGGAAATGGTGTGGGGCAACGTCAAAGCCACCGAACTGGCCAACCTCTGCCCCGACACCCTCGACGAAGCCCACACCGCCGCACACGCCGGTCTGGAACGCGTCGGCAGCAGCTACCAACTGTGCTTCAACTTCCTCGACCACACCGGCCTCCGCTTATGACAGTCCTCACTCAAATACCGAAAGATCTTTA
>NZ_VKAB01000152.1 GCF_009769385.1 Saccharothrix deserti | reverse complement strand
GTCACGCACCGGCGGCGGAGCGCAGGGCTTCCGCGCGGTCCGTGTTCTCCCAGGGCAGTTCGACGTCGGTGCGGCCGAAGTGGCCGTACGCGGCGGTCGGGGCGTAGATCGGGCGCAGCAGGTCCAGGTCGCGGATGATCGCGGCCGGGCGCAGGTCGAAGACCTCGCCGATCGCCTGCTGGATCTTCGACGGGTCGACCGTCTCGGTGCCGAAGGTCTCCACGAACAGACCCACCGGGGCGGCCTTGCCGATGGCGTACGCCACCTGCACCTCGATGCGCGTGGCCAAGCCCGCCGCCACCGCGTTCTTCGCCACCCAGCGCATCGCGTACGCCGCGGACCGGTCCACCTTCGACGGGTCCTTGCCGGAGAACGCGCCGCCACCGTGCCGCGCCATGCCGCCGTACGTGTCGACGATGATCTTGCGGCCGGTCAGGCCCGCGTCACCCATCGGACCGCCGATGACGAACCGGCCGGTCGGGTTGACCAGCAGCCGCACGTCGGTGGTGTCCAGGCCGAGCGCCGCGACCTCCGGGGCCACCACGTGCTCGCGCACGTCGACACCCAGCAGCTTCTCCAGGTCGATCCCGTCCGCGTGCTGCGTGGACACCACGACGGTGTCCAGCCGCACCGGCTGGTCGCCCGCGTACTCGATGGTGACCTGCGTCTTGCCGTCGGGACGCAGGTACGGAACGGTGCCGTCCTTGCGCACCGCGGTCAGCCGGCGCGACAGCCGGTGCGCCAACGCGATCGGCAACGGCATCAGCTCGGGGGTGTCCGTGCAGGCGTAGCCGAACATCAGGCCCTGGTCGCCCGCGCCCTGCTTGGCGATCTCGTCCTCGGTGCCGTCGACGCGCTTCTCGTAGGCGGTGTCCACGCCCTGCGCGATGTCCGGCGACTGCGAGCCGATGGCCACGTTCACGCCGCACGAGTAGCCGTCGAAACCCTTGGCCGACGAGTCGTAGCCGATCTCGACGATCTTGTCCCGCACGATCGACGGGATGTCCGCGTACGCCTCGGTGGTGACCTCGCCCGCCACGTGCACCTGGCCGGTGGTGACCATCGTCTCCACCGCGACGCGCGACCGCGGGTCCTTGGCCAGCAGCGCGTCGAGGATCGAGTCGCTGATGGCGTCGCAGATCTTGTCCGGGTGCCCCTCGGTCACCGACTCACTGGTGAACAGCCTGCTGC
>NZ_VKAB01000151.1 GCF_009769385.1 Saccharothrix deserti | reverse complement strand
CTAGTGTCCTGAGTCGTTGATTCGTTGGCAGTACCGAGCAAGGTTGTCGAGGATCTCGTCGGCGGTCTTGGTCCAGACGAAGGGCTTGGGGTCGTCGTTCCAGGCGTCGATCCAGGCTTCGACGTCGGCTTCGAGTTCGGCGACGCCGCGGTGGGCGCTGCGGCGGAGTTTGCGGTTGGTCAGCTCGGCGAACCAGCGCTCCACCAGGTTGAGCCAGGACGACCCGGTCGGGGTGAAGTGCAGGTGGAACCGGGGATGGCGAACCAGCCAGGTCTTGATCTCGGGTGTCTTGTGGGTGGCGTAGTTGTCGCAGACCAGGTGCAGATCCAGCTCCGGCGGGGTGTTGGCGTCGATGGTCTTGAGGAACCGCAGGAACTCCTGGTGGCGGTGGCGGCGCTGGTGTCGGCCGATGACCTTGCCGGTGGCGACGTCGAGGGCGGCGAACAGGCTGGTGGTGCCGTGCCGGACGTAGTCGTGCGTGCGACGGGCCGGAGTGGTGGGCATGATCGGCAGCGTCGGGGCGGTGCGGTCCAACGCCTGCATCCCGGACTTCTCGTCCACACACAGGACAAGCGCCTTCGCGGGCGGGTCGAGGTAGAGACCGACGACGTCACGGACCTTGTCGATGAACAACGGATCGGTGGACAGCTTCCAGGTCTGCACCACGTGTGGCTTGAGCTCGAAGGCCCGCCAGATCCGGGAGATCGCCGACTGGGACATGCCGGTGGCCCTGGCCATCGACCGGGTCGACCAGTGCGAGTCGTTGTTCGGCGGGGCCTGTTCCAGGGTGGTCACGACGACGTGTTCGACCTGCGCGTCGGTGATCTTCCTCGCGGCACCGGGCCGGGGCTCGTCGGACAGTCCGTCCAGGCGGTGCTCGACGAACCTGCGGCGCCACTTGGTCACCGTCGGCGGCGACACACCCAACCGCCGTACCACGTCCATATTGGACACGCCCTCGGCGCACTCCAACACGATCCGCGACCGCAACGCCAACGCCTGCGCCGTCGAACGACGGCGCACCCACCCCTCCAGCGTCTGACGCTCGATGTCGGTCAACACCAACTCGGGTAACGCCGGTCCACGACGAGCCATGGCGACAACATACAACGAATCAACGACTCAGGACACTAGCGGTAGTTTGTTAACTTCACGGAGGCAGGTAGAGGTTGATGCCCTGTCCTTGCGCAAGGGTGTCGAGTAGTTGTTGCAGGTCATCGGGCGGG
>NZ_VKAB01000150.1 GCF_009769385.1 Saccharothrix deserti | reverse complement strand
GGCGGCCGGACGCGACCAGGTCGAGCACCTTGCGCCGGAACTCGGATGGGTACCGCTTGGGATCGTGGGCCGTCCTCCGGGCTACCGAGACGAGTGATCATCCAGTAACCCGACTCCGTACAACCAGGGGAGGATCATCTCGCCGAAGACCAGATCGAACTCGCGGGCGAGGGCTGAGCCGGGGGCCGACGTCCCGGCCGGGGCCTTGTCCAGGGTCGTGACCATCCCCATCGGAGGCTGCAAGCCGATGTCGGGGGGTGGTGGCTAGGGTGCACCGCCATGGATGCTGCTGATCTTGACTACCAGGCCCGGACCTTGTCCGGTTGCATTCCTCCGCTCCTCGTCTCCCGGCTTCTTGAGGTCGGCCATGGGAAAGAAGTGGAGTTCCAGGCTGGCCGTGGGGAATGGTTCTGTGCGCGTGAGTGGACACGGCTGCTCGGTGTCCAAGGGCGGCAGGCCGAGGCGTTGGAGGTGCTCGCTCCGTACGTCGCCACGGGCTGGTGGCCGGCCGCCCAGGCCCAGGCGGAACTACTGGAGAGCTGGGGGCGGGCAGAGGAGGCGATCGCGCTGGCCCGGCCGTACGCAAAGGCCGTAAGGCTCCCGCTGGAGTTTTTCGCGCGGCTGCTGGCCCGGCACGGACGCCAGGATGAGGCGCTCGTGTTGCTGAGCGCCGGAATCGAAGACTGGTTCCTCGCCACTGCTCTGGTAGAGGTTTCCGAGGGGGCAGGCAGGGACGAAGACATCGCTGCGCTGCTGGCCGCGCGGATCCCGGCCCAGCACCGATGCGACGGTCCTTGGTGCTGCCGCGGCCTCGACCCGGACACGGCAATCGGCCTGGTTGCCGCGATCCGCGAGCGCCAGGGCCGCATCGACGAAGCGATCGCCCTGCTGCACACCCGGCAGCACATCACCTCCGTGAACAACCACGACCAGTTGGCCGACCTGCTGGCGAGGCATAACCGGATCGAGGAACTGCGTGAGTACGCGGCGTCCGAGTACCACGGGCACGCCGCGCAGCGCCTGGCCGAGGTGTTGGAGGAGCGTGGTGACGTGGAAGGCGCGATCGCCGTGTACCGGCAGCCGGGCGACTCACCGGCCCGTCAGTGTCACGGTTCGGTCCAACTGGCGCAGCTCCTGGCCCGGCATGGCCGGGGCGACGAGGCGATCGAGGTGATGCGCATGCTCGCGGACTCTCCCGGCGGCGCGGAGGACTGGATCGTCGACACGCTGTGCACCCTGTACGCCGACCATGGCCGTGCCCGGGACGGCCTGGCCTACCTCGACACCCTCAAGGCGCGCCGCGACGGCGAGGAGGAGTGGGACTTCTTCAGGATGCGGCTTCGGCTCATGGCCGACTGCGGCCTGCTCGATGAAGCAA
>NZ_VKAB01000149.1 GCF_009769385.1 Saccharothrix deserti | reverse complement strand
GTACTACATTCCGAGATCATGTGGCAGCGGGTCGCCGCGCCGGCGGTAATGACTGATCAGGGCCCTGCTCAGGTGGACCTGGCGCCATAGCGCACGGGTGATCGCGGCGCCGACATCGACGACGCGGCTCAGGACGGTCGCGGCGAGCAGCCCACGGATCGCCGTGGTCGACAGCGGCAGCAGAACCGACTTCAGCAGGCCGTCTCGCTCTCCCCGCACGCCGCCTCTTTTCCCCGGCCGGCACGGGTGACCGCCAGGAAAGCCTGTGCCAGCATGCACATCGTGACGTGACGGTGCCACGGGACCCACTTGCGAACCTGGTAGGCGTCCATCCCGAGTTGATCCTTACCGGTCTTGTTGTCCTCCTCGATCTTCCACCGCAGCCCGGCCGCTCGGACCATCGCCGCCAGCGTCGTGGCCACCGGCGCGTGCACCAGGAAGTACTCGATGTCATAGGACGCCGGCCGACCCTTGTGTTTCCTCATGTCCTTGGACCGACGGATCAGCAGTGTGTGCCCGTATCCCACGGCCGGAGGCTGTTCCTTCACCGTGACCGCGTGCATCGCCCAGTCGTACAGTCGGTGGCCCTTACTGCCCGCGCCGGCCGACCGTCGCTCCCACCGGTGGACGCGATCCCGCAGAATGTCCTTGCAGCACAACGCCTGCCCCCGTGCGTCGACCAGCGGCAGGTCGACCGGCACCGCCATGACGTAGGTGATGGCGTGGTCATGGCAGAACGCGCGCAGGCCCGGGTCACGACCGTAGCCGGCATCGGCGGCGAACCACCCGAACACCACGTTCGCCGCAAGCACCCGCGCCAACATCTGTTGCACCAGTTGGGGTTTCGTCGCGAACTCCCGGTCAGCGGGCACCCCGGCGGTCCGGCAGCGGTCCGGATCCGAGGTCCAGGACGCCGGCAGGTAAAGCTCCCGGTCGATGAACGCGTGCCCGGCCCCGGTGGCGTAGGTCAGCATCGGCATGACCTGGCAGTTCTCGGTCTGGCCGGTCAACCCGCAGTGCTGCGGGGCGACCCCGACACTCCTGTCGCCCTTCTTGATCGCCTGGGTGTCATCGGCGATCACGGCGGCATCGGCCGACCCCAGGCCCGCCACCACGTAGTCACGCACCTGGTCCCGCAGCGTGTCGGCATCCCACACCGCGCCGTCGAGCAGGTGCTCGAACGGGCGTGGCGTGGCCAGCCCGGCGTGCTCGGCCAACCCCCAGGAGTTCTTCTTCGGCACATCGGCCAGCAACGCCCGCACCATCAGCCCGAACGTCACCTTCGGCTCCGGGCGGTTGAACATCCACCCCAAGCCCTCGGTGAGGGCTTGAAGGTCAGCATCCCAGCCGGCGATGTCCTGAACAGTCACGCTCTCGACCATGACACGGGATACGCGCCGTCAGCCGACCCGGTTCAAGATCTCGGAATGTAGTAC
>NZ_VKAB01000148.1 GCF_009769385.1 Saccharothrix deserti | reverse complement strand
ACCCGCAACGGCATCGACTTCGCCGTGGCGGACCTGTCCCTGGCCGAGTTCGGCCGCAAGGAGATCCGCCTGGCCGAGCACGAGATGCCCGGCCTGATGGCGTTGCGCCGCGAGTACTCGGAGGTCTACCCCCTCAAGGGTGCGCGGATCTCCGGCTCGCTCCACATGACCGTGCAGACCGCCGTGCTGATCGAGACCCTGGTTTCGCTGGGCGCCGAGGTCCGCTGGGCGTCCTGCAACATCTTCTCCACCCAGGACCACGCCGCCGCCGCGGTCGTCGTCGGCCCCCACGGCACCGAGGAGGAGCCCAAGGGCGTCCCGGTGTTCGCCTGGAAGGGCGAGACGCTGGAGGAGTACTGGTGGACCGCCGAGGCCATGCTGACCTGGCCGGACGGCGGCGGGCCGAACATGATCCTGGACGACGGCGGCGACGCCACGATGCTCGTCCACAAGGGCGTGCAGTACGAGAAGGCCGGTGTCGTGCCGCAGGCCGAGGCGGACGACTCGGAGGAGTGGCAGATCTTCCTGGGCACGCTGCGCGCCTCGCTGGCGGCGGACACGGGCAAGTGGACCAAGATCGCCGAGGGCATCCGCGGCGTGACCGAGGAGACCACCACCGGCGTCATGCGGCTGTACCAGCTGGCCGCCGCCGGTGAGCTGCTGTTCCCCGCGATCAACGTCAACGACGCGGTGACCAAGTCGAAGTTCGACAACCGGTACGGCATCCGGCACTCGCTGATCGACGGCATCAACCGCGGCACCGACGTGCTGATGGGCGGCAAGGTGGCCGTGATCTGCGGTTACGGCGACGTCGGCAAGGGTGCGGCGGACTCGCTGCGCGGCCAGGGCGCCCGCATCATCGTCACCGAGATCGACCCGATCTGCGCGTTGCAGGCCGCGATGGACGGCTACGAGGTGCAGACGCTCGAGAACGTGATCGACCGCGCCGACATCGTGATCACCACGACCGGCAACAAGGACGTCGTGCGCATCGAGCACATGGCGGCCATGAAGCACCAGGCGATCGTCGGCAACATCGGCCACTTCGACAACGAGATCGACATGGCCGGCCTGACCCGCTTCCCCGGCATCCGGCGGATCAACATCAAGCCGCAGGTCGACGAGTGGGTGTTCCCGGACGGCCACTCGATCCTGGTGCTGTCCGAGGGCCGCCTGCTCAACCTGGGCAACGCCACCGGTCACCCCAGCTTCGTGATGTCGAACTCGTTCTCCAACCAGGTGATCGCCCAGGTCGAGCTGTTCACCAAGCACCAGGAGTACGACAAGGAGGTGTACCGCCTGCCGAAGGTGCTGGACGAGAAGGTCGCCCGGATCCACCTGGAGGCGCTGGGCGGGCAGCTCACCAAGCTGACCAAGGACCAGGCCGAGTACATCGACGTGGACGTCGAGGGCCCGTACAAGCCCGAGCACTACCGCTACT
>NZ_VKAB01000147.1 GCF_009769385.1 Saccharothrix deserti | reverse complement strand
TAGTACTTTGTTAGGTCGTTGTGTGTCAAGGGAAGGGGCGTTTGCAGGTGTGGCACGCGCCGGCCATGGCGGTGAGGAGTTGTTGCAGTTCGCGGAGAACCGCGTAGATGGTCAGGCCGACGCATCCGCTTTTGGGTCGAGTCGCAGCATGGTGGCGAATGCTTGGGCGAGGACGGTGAGGGTGACATGGCGGTGCCAGCCCACGAAGGAGCGGCCTTCGAAGTGGTCGACACCCAGACCTGTCTTGAGTTCGCGGTAGTCGTGTTCGATGCGCCAGCGGATTTTCGCCAGCCGCACGAGGGTTTTGAGCGGGGTGCGGATGCTCATCGTGGACAGCCAGTACTTGACGGGTTCGGGCTTGTCCGGGGGCCATTCCGCGATGAGCCATTCCCCCGGCAGGCCGCCGTCGGCGGCGCGGGGGATGTGCCGGTTGGCGGGGCGCACGCGGATGGCCAGGAAGTGCGAGCACATCGCCGCGGTCGGGTTGTCCTTGGTCTTCCTGCTGCCGTTGCGCCAGGTGACCCGGCGGCAGGCGGCACGTCCCGCGGCCAGGGCCAGTTCCCGCAGAGTGACCGGCTCGTCGGGGTAGCGAGGCTTGGGCGGGCGGCCTCGGCCGGTCGACGGCACGGTGGCGGGTACCGCGTCGCCGGGGTGGGCGGTGGCGGTGGGATCGACCTGCAGGACGTAGTCCAGCCCGCGTTCGGTGAGTCCCAGCCGGAACTCGGTCGCGTCCCCGTAGCCGGAATCACCGACCACCGGCCGCTTCGGCAGACCCCACCCACCGACAGCCCCACCGACGGACTCGTCACCGGGCGGGGTGAGCATCTGATCGAGCATGTCCAGCGCCAGCCGCCACTTCTCCCGATGCCGGACCTCGTCGGGGATGGCGGCCCGCGTACGCCGATCACGCACCTGCGCGGCCGCCACCGGGTCGTCGATCCTGTGGTCATCCCACGAGGAAGGGCAGAACAGCCGCCAGTTCGCCGCCACCGACGCGGAATCGGTGACCATCTGCACGCTCACGCCGATCTGACAGTTACCGGTCTTGCCCAACGTGCCCGAGTACTGGCGGGCCACCAACGGCGAGGCCTTGCCGTCCTTCGGGAATCCGCTGTCGTCAACCACGTAGGCGTCCGGGGCGATCGCGTGCACCGCCCAGTTCGCCACGTTCGCCCGCACCCGCTCGTAATCCCACGTCGAGGAGGTGATGAACTGCTGCAACCCCTGATGATCCACGCCGAGCCGCTCGGCCATCGGCTGCATCGACTTCCGCGCCCCATCGGTCAGCAACCCGCGCACATACAACTCACCCTTGGCCCGCTGATCCGATCTCGGCAACACGCCCAGCATCTGCGCAGCGAACTCCACCAGCCGGGGCCGCACCCGCTCAATCTCCTCCGGAGTCACCCCGCAACCGAACCACCATCCACAATGGCCAATCAACTCGACACGCCGAAACTTAACAAAGTACTA
>NZ_VKAB01000146.1 GCF_009769385.1 Saccharothrix deserti | reverse complement strand
CGGTAGTTTGTTAACTTGGTAGACTGATCGGTTGTGGTGTTGTTGTGCCAGCAGGTCGATCGACTGGGCAGGTGAGGTACTGATGGCGCGAGTGGCGTGCCCGGTGGCCGCGGGTCCGTTGGAGGACTACGCGGTCCGGTTCGACGAGCTGTTCTCCCGCCTGGCGCAGCGGCGGGGGTTCCGCGAGTATCTGACCGGGCTGTTGACGCCGCGTGACCGGAACAAGACACTGACCGGCCTGGCCGGGGCGGAGCCGGTGACGGGTGCGCAGCACGCTGCCGTGCAACGATTGCAGTACTTCCTGTCAGAGTCCACCTGGGATAGCGAGAAGATCAACGACCGGCGGCTGGAGTTGCTGCTGTCCGATCCGGCCACCGCACCGCACTCTGCCGGCGTGCTGGTCATCGACGATTCCGGTGACCGCAAGGACGGCAGCGCGACGGCACATGTCGGGCGGCAGTGGCTGGGCCGCTATGGCAAGACCGACAACGGCATCGTCACGGTGACCACGGTGTGGGCCGACGAGCACGTCTACTATCCGCTGCACGCCGAGCCTTACACTCCGGCGTCGCATTTCCCCAAGGGCCGCAACGATTCCGACTTTCGTACCAAGTTGCGGATCGCAGCGGATCTGGTGACCAAGGCCCAGGAGGCCGGGGTGGTGTGCCGGGCGGTGGTGGCCGACTGCTTCTACGGTGATCACGACGACCTGCGCGCCGAACTGCGGCAGGGTGGTTGGGGCTTTGTCGTGGCGCTCAAGCCCTCGCGGGGCACCTGGCAGTACCAGGCCGAGGCGTACACACCCAAGGACGCGGCAGCCGTGGTGGGTTGGAACGGTCCCGATGATCCTGGCGGCTGGAGCAGGGTGCGGCGGGTGTTCCGGGATGGGCACACCGAAACCTGGTGGGCCGCTGATGCCTCGCTGGGCTGGTGGGGACCCGATGGGCACACCCGGCTGGTGGTGGCCACCACTGATCCGGAAACGTTGCCGGACAAGGCCACCTGGTACCTGGCCACCAACCTGCCGAGGCCCGGTGGTGCGCACGATGGGCCCGACAATCCGCATGAGGCTGCCGATCTGACCGAAGTGGTGCGGCTGTACGGCATCCGGCACTGGATCGAGCAAAGCTACAAGCAGGTCAAAGACGAGTTGGGGTGGGCTGACTTCCAGGTTCGTTCCGCCACCGCGATCCGCCGCCATCAGACGTTGGTCAACTGCGCGTTCTCGTTCTGCTGGGCCACATGGTTCGACCGACTGTCTACACGCGACAGACTGGATGCGTCGTCTTCGGGGTCGTCTGCCGACGACTCCGGAGAGAGGGGGCTCCCCGTCTCTCCAGCCGGCGCGACTGTCCTGTTGGCCCAAGGCCTTACGCGCCGTCCGGGCCTGGCTGACCCCATGGCTACTGCTGCGGCGCTGGTGGAGGGCGTGGTCGGACAAGCCCCCGCCCGATGACCTGCAACAACTACTCGACACCCTTGCGCAAGGACAGGGCATCAACCTCTACCTGCCTCCGTGAAGTTAACAAACTACCG
>NZ_VKAB01000145.1 GCF_009769385.1 Saccharothrix deserti | reverse complement strand
CCCTCTTGGTCAGACTGCGGTGAGACACCTCGTGTGAGGGGTGGGTTCACGCTTGGGGGTGGGATCGGAGATCCTGATGAACGTGTCCACAGCACCTGACAGGCAACCTCGTCGCGCGACCGGCGGTGAACAGGCCGATCCGGCGCCGCGTCCGTCGCGTCGGGTGTTCACCCCGGAGTACAAGCTGACCGTGGTCACCGAGTACGAGAACGCCCCCAACGGCGAGAAAGGCGCGATCCTGCGGCGCGAGGGCCTGTACTCCTCGCACGTCATCGAATGGGCCAGGGCGCGTGACGCCGGACGCCTGGGCGGCGGCCCCGCGGACTCCCCGGCCCCCGCGAAACCGGCGAGGAAGTCGGCGGAACAGGCCGAGCTGGAGAGACTGCGCCGCCAGAACGCGAAGCTGACCTCCGATCTCGCGAAGACCCGGATGGCGCTCGACATCATGGGAAAAGCACACGCGCTCTTGGAGGAGCTTTCCGGGAGCACGGACGACGACAGGCCGCCGAGTTCGTCCTGACGACCGCGTTCGCCGAACTGCGCGACGCGGACATCTCGGTGAAGAAGTCGTGCGCGTTGACGGGGATGTCCCGCGCCACCCATTACCGGCACCGCGGGCCGCGAGGGCCGGTGCACGGCCCGTGGCTGCCCCGGACGCCGCCTCCGCATACCCTCGACGACGCCGAACGCGCCCGGGTGCTGGAGGTGCTGACCCGGCCGTCCTACCGGGATCTGGCGATCCCCCAGGTGTGGGCGCGTGAGCTGGACGAGGGCCGGTACCGGTGCTCGGTGTCGACCATGTACCGGATCGCCCGTGCCGCCGGCCAGGTCCGTGAACGCCGCCGGGTGGCCACCCACCCGGCCAGGGTCCGGCCCGAGCTGTCCGCCCGCGGTCCGGGCGAGGTGTGGTCCTGGGACATCACCGCGTTGAAAGGGCCGGCGAAGGGGGTTTGGTACAAGTGTTACGTCGTGCTGGACATCTTCTCCCGCTATGTCACCGGTTGGCTGGTCGCCGCGACGGAGGACGCGGTCGTGGCGAAGGATTTCCTCGCCGACGCCATCGCCCGCAACGGCGCCGAACCGCACACGATCCACGCCGACCGCGGTGGCGCGATGGTGTCGAAACCGGTCTCCGAACTCCTCGTCGACCTCGGTGTCCTCCGCTCGCACTCCCGTCCGCGCACCTCCAACGACAATCCCTATTCCGAGGCGCAGTTCAAGACCCTGAAGTACATGCCCGACTTCCCCGAACGGTTCGGATCCCTACAGGACGCACGCGCTTTCTGCGAAGGCTTCTTCCTGGCCTACAACCACGAGCACCGTCATTCCGGCATCGGAATGCACACCCCGGCGTCCGTCCACTTCGGCACCGCCGAACAGATCCGCGACCAACGCCAGGCCACTCTCGACCGCGCCTACGCCCGGCATCCGGAGCGCTTCGCACGCCGTCCCCGTCCACCCGCACTGCCCGACGTGGCCTGGATCAACCAGCCCGCCGAGCAACCCCAACCAGCCCCGTAGACACAACCTGTCTCACTTGACTTGACAACTACCG
>NZ_VKAB01000144.1 GCF_009769385.1 Saccharothrix deserti | reverse complement strand
CCGAAGCGCATCCGACAACCGCTCCAGCACCACCACACCCACACCCTCAGCCGGACCAAAACCATCAGCCCGATCCGAGAACGCCTTGCACCGCCCATCCGGCGCCAAACCCCGCAACTGCGAGAACTCCACGAAGGTCGCGGGGGACGACATGACCGTCGCGCCGCCGGCGAGAGCCAGCGAGCACTCCCCCGTGCGCAACCCCTGTACCGCCAGGTGCAGCGCCACCAACGAGGACGAACACGCCGTGTCCACCGACACCGCGGGACCCTCCAGCCCCAGCACGTACGCCACCCGGCCGGACGCCACGCTGGTCGCGTTGCCCTCGCCCAGATAGCCCTCGTACCCCGCCGGGGCTCGGTCCACCAGGCGGCTGCCGTAGTCCGCGCCGGCCACGCCGAAGTAGACGCCGGCCTCCGATCCGGTGAGCGAGCGGGGGTCGACACCGGCACGTTCCAGCGCCTCCCACGACACCTCCAGCAGCAACCGCTGCTGCGGATCCATCGCCGCCGCCTCCCGCGGGCTGATCCCGAAGAACCCCGCGTCGAAATCCGCCGAGTCGTAGACGAAACCGCCCTCCCGCACGTACGACTTCCCCTCGACACCGACCTCAGGGTCGTACAGCGCCACGTTCCAGCCACGGTCATCGGGTAAGCCGGACACCACGTCGCGACCGCCGGCGACCAGGTCCCACAGTTCGCCGGGCGAGGTCACACCTCCCGGATAGCGGCAGCCCATACCCACGATCGCGATCGGCTCGGTGGCCCGGCCCTCGACCTCGGCCAGCCGCGAACGCAGGGACTGCAGCTCGCCCGCGGCCTTCTTCAGGTACGTGCGGAGATCGTTTTCGTTCGACATGTCCGGTGGTCCCCCCCTGTGATCAGTTTCCGTCGATGAGCTGGAACAGCGCGTCGTCGTCGACCGTGTCGAGGTCCTGCGCGTCGGCGTCGGCAGACCCGCGCAGCGCGCGTTCCAGTGCGCTGATCCGGCGCAGGAACGTGACCTTGACCTGGTCGTCCAGTGCCACGCCCGCCGAGCTGCGCTCCAGCTCGGTCAGCAGGGACATCAGCCGGTGCGCCGCCCCCTCACCGTGCACCGCGTTCGCCTCGTCCGGCGCCACCTGCTGCCGCACGTGCTGGGCGAGCCGGGCAGGCGTGGGGTGGTCGAACACGGTGGTGGCGGGCAGTTTCAGCCCGGTGCCCGCCTGCAGCCGGTTGCGGAACTCCACGCCGGACAGCGAGTCGAACCCCAGTGCCTTGAACGTCTCGTCCGGGGTGATCGCGCCACTGCTGTCGTGTCCGAGCACCACCGCGGCCTGCGTCCGGACGAACTCGAGGATGATCTTGTCCTGTTCGACCGGAGTACGGCCTGCCAGTTGCGCCGCCAGCTTCGACCGCCCCTCAGCGACGGCGACGTCACCGACCACTCGACGAGCCCGCACCAGGCGGCGCAAGACGTCCGGCACCACACCGGACTTCGCGATCGCCGCCGTGTCCAACCGCGCCGCGACCACCACGGGTTGACCACTGGCCACCGCGGAGTCGAACAACGCCAGGC
>NZ_VKAB01000143.1 GCF_009769385.1 Saccharothrix deserti | reverse complement strand
CCCTCTCTGTCAGACTGGTGTGAGACACAGGATCAGTTGAGTCTTCTGTGGAATTCGTAGGGCGAAGACAGGATTTTTGGGACTGTGACGTTGAGTGCCGCCGATCTCCAGGCCGATGATGGTTCGGTGAGTAAGAAGAAGCGAGGTCCGCGTGCGGGTCAGGCGAAGCGCCGGACGTTCACCGCGGCCTACAAGCTGGCGATCGTGGAGGAGTACGAGGGACTGACCGAGCCCGGCGCGAAGGGTGCGTTGTTGCGGCGGGAAGGGCTGTACCACTCCCACCTGATCGACTGGACCCGGAGCCGTGATGCCGGCGGGCTCGACGCCCTGGCCGCGAAACCCTCGGGACCGAAGGGTAAGTCCGCGGCGGAGAAGGAAAACGACACACTCCGTGCCGACAACGAGCGCCTCGCCCGCGAGCTGGCGAAGTCGCAGACGGTGGTGGAGATCATGGGAAAACTTCAAGGGCTCTTGGAAACGATCTCCGAGAGCACGGACACCGACCCTGGGTCGACGAGGTAATCGACCTGGCGTTCGCGGAGCTGGAACCGTTGCTGGGCACCAAACCGGGATGTGATCTGGTCGGGAAGTCCAGGGCGACACTGTACCGCCACCGCAACCCCGCACCGCCGGTGGCCGGGCCTGCTCGCCAACCGGCGCCGCATCCGGCGAGCCTGTCGGCCGCCGAGCGCGCGCAGGTGCTGGCGGTGCTGCGGTCACCCCGGTTCGTGGACAAGGCACCGGCGCAGGTGTGGGCCACCCTGCTCGACGAGGGCCGGTACCTGTGCTCGATCTCCACGATGTACCGGCTGCTGCGCTGCGAGGGTGAGGTCCGTGAACGGCGCGCGCAGGCCACGCATCCGGCGAAGGTCAAGCCAGAGTTGGTGGCCACCGCGCCGAACTGGGTGTGGAGCTGGGACATCACCAAGCTCAAGGGCCCCGATCGGGGCGTGTACTACGACCTGTTCGTCATGCTCGACATCTACTCCCGCAAGGCCGTGCACTGGATGATCGCGCCGACCGAGACCGCGGAGCTGGCGAAAGGGTTCATCACCGACGCCATCGCCGCCAACGGCGGGAACGCCCCTGATGTGGTGCACGCCGATCGTGGTACCTCCATGACGTCGAAGAACGTCGCCACGCTGCTGGCCGATCTGGGCGTCACCCGTTCGCATTCCAGGCCGCACGTCTCCAACGACAACCCCTACAGCGAGGCCCAGTTCAAGACGTTGAAGTACTGCCCGGCGTTCCCCGGCCGGTTCGGGTCGATCGCCGACGCCCGCGCGTTCAGCCGGCGGTTTTTCCAGTACTACAACCACGAACACCGCCACAGCGGCATCGGATTGCACACCCCGGCGTCGGTCCATGACGGCACCGCCACCGCCATCCGCGCCGAACGCGCCCGAGTCCTGCACGCGGCCTACGCGACCAATCCGACCCGGTTCCACCGCGCACCGACCCCACCCAAGCTACCCAAATCCGCCTGGATCAACGAACCACCCCAAGAAAACGAGGAGACAGAACACGAAACAGAACAAGCAGCCTGAACTGTCTCAACACCATTGACAGGTTCCG
>NZ_VKAB01000142.1 GCF_009769385.1 Saccharothrix deserti | reverse complement strand
CCGGAGCGCTTCGCACGCCGTCCCCGTCCACCCGCACTGCCCGACGTGGCCTGGATCAACCAGCCCGCCGAGCAACCCCAACCAGCCCCGTAGACACAACCTGTCTCACTTGACTTGACAACTACCGAGTGCGCTCGACGAGTGCGAGCATGGCTTCCGCTTGGCGTGGTGCCTCTTCCCAGAACCGAGCGCGCTTCACCGGTGTTCTGCTCCACTGGTCTCGGACAGTAGGAACGCCCGCAGTCTTCCCTCCCAGTCGGGCTCGCCGCCACCGGTCTCCCTCGTCGCTAGGGCGAAGGTGCCGTACCCGGCTGAGAGCCGTCCGCTCATCTCGTCGACATCGAGGGCTTTCGCGCGTTTTGCCAAGACCGGACGCCACCTGGGGTGCTCCACCAGAACCACGAGGCCGAGCGGCAGGGGTTTTGTCGAGCGGGCCACAACAGCCGTCGTGAGCCCGGTCGCGCGCGAGATCTTTTCGACGAGTTCGGGGGTGAGGGGGAACTTCCCCCGCACGATTTGCATGACATCGGGTTGGGGAAGCCGCAGGGCTTCGCGCAACGCCTTCAAGTCGATCTTCGAACCCAAGAGCGAAGCGAGCGGGCGGTAGTTCACGTCGGACGTCTCGACGGGTAGTCCCGGTACTTCGCGCAAGGTGTCCAACTCGTCGGCGAGTTCGGCTCGCACGAGCGCGTCGGGGGCGTGGTCGTCCTCGATCGCCCGACCGGCGCGGACGTCTCCCGTCGCGTGATCTTCGGGTGACCGAGCCGCGGCGGAGACCCGGCTGATGAGGTCTTCAGACCACGAGTCCACCTGTCGTTCCAGGACCCGCAGCGGTACCTCGGACACCAACCCGAGCCACACCGTCACCTCGACGCCGAGCGCGGTCAGAGCGCTGTCCACGACGACGCTCTCGGAATCCTCAGCTGGCGGGTCGACGGTCAGCGGGGCGGCCTGCACGGCCAGGTCACCGACCTCGGTGACGAGCAGCAGGACCACTGTGCGCTCCCACCGCGCACGCCACACCTGACCAGCTTCCAGAACCGCGTCCTCGCTGGGGCCCAACCTCTCGACAATCCCGCGTTCCGCCAGGTCCGGACGTGGTCGACTGCGCCTGACCAGGTCCAGGAATCGCTGAGGCACTCCTGGATCACTCATGGTGCCCTTCCATGTCGTCGGCTGGAGCGGCCGGTCGGCAGCGGCTGGCATCATGATGCTTCATCCCCACGGCTCTGACGGTCCTCCGCCTCGAACTGGACCGACAGTTGGAGCAGCTGCGACGCGATGCGGCGGCTGTGCTCGCCGTCGCCACCCACTACCTGCACCACCTTCTCCTTCAACCTTCTGATGCGGAGGTCCGCTTCGTGCACCCCGCAACCGAGGAGGTCGGCTGCGGCTTCCGCGTCGTCGACCAGGCGCAGGAGCTGCTGCTCCACCGGGGAGAACGCGGACAGAGCTAGCCCGCTGCTTTCACGGGGGATTGGCGTGAGAGTGGCCAGCTCATAGAGAAAGGTGCTCTGAGCTGCAAGGATATGGCTTGTCTAGGGCCTTGTCCGTGCGAGTTCAGGAGCACCTTTCCGGT
>NZ_VKAB01000141.1 GCF_009769385.1 Saccharothrix deserti | reverse complement strand
CGTGGAGCGAGGGGAGCCTATGGTCCGGCGGATTACCAGAGAGATTCTCTCGGGGCTGACGGTGGCTGTCGTCGCGTTGCCACTGGCGATCGCCTTCGGTGTGACCGCGACCGGTACCTCCGAGGGTGCGCTGGTCGGACTGTACGGCGCGATCTTCGCCGGCTTCTTCGCGGCGGTGTTCGGTGGTACGCCCGGTCAGGTGACCGGGCCCACCGGTCCCATCACGGTGGTCGCCACCGGGGTGATCGCCGCGCACGGACTGGATGGTGCGTTCATCGCGTTCGTCATGGCGGGCGCGTTCCAGATCCTGTTCGGGCTGTGCAGGCTCGGATCGTTCATCCGCTACATACCCCATCCTGTGGTGTCGGGGTTCATGGGCGGGATCGCGCTGATCATCATCCTGGGTGAGATCGATCAGGTGCAGCGAAGTTTCCTGGTGGTCGCGGCCACGATCGTGCTCATGCTCGTGTCCGCACGGGTGATCAAGTCGATTCCGTCGAGCCTGATCGCGCTCGTGGTCATCACCGCGATCCTGCCGCTGGTCGACCCACTGCTGCGCGGCGTGCGGATCGGGCCGGTCACGCTCAACGCCGCGGTCGACTACATCGGTCGGATCCCGGAGTCGATTCCCTCGATCGCGATTCCCGAGTTCAGCGGTTCGCTGATCCTCACCCTCGTGCTGCCCGCGCTCGGCATCGCGCTGCTGGGTTCGATCGACTCGCTGCTGACCTCGGTGGTCATGGACAACATCACCGGCGGCCGGCATCGCAGCAACAGGGAACTGGTCGGCCAGGGGCTCGGCAACATGGCCAGCGGGTTGTTCGGCGGCCTGGCGAGCGCCGGCGCGACGGTCAGGTCCGTGGTCAACGTCAGAAGCGGTGGCCGCACCGGGCTGTCGGCCGCGACGCACAGCGTCATCCTGCTCGCCCTGGTGACCGGCCTCGGGGCCGTCGTGCAGTACATCCCCCTCCCGGTCCTGTCGGGCATCCTGATCCTGACCGCGGTGGGCATGTTCGACTGGGAGAGCCTGCGCAAAGCACACGTCTCCCCGAGGGGTGACGTCGTCGTGATGTTCGCGACGATGATCATCACCGTGCTCGTCGACCTGACCGCGGCCGTCGCCGTCGGCGTCGTCCTGGCGCTCGTCGTCCACGCCGTGCAGTCACGCCGGCGCAAAGCCTCGGTCGTCGCCGAAGGCGGCGACACCTATCGCATCGAGGGCCCGCTGTCGTTCCTGTCCGTCGACCGGGTTTTCTCCACGCTGCGCAACGGCCGGTCGACTCTGTCGCTCAGCCTGGAGAAGGTGGACTACATGGACATGTCCGGGGCGAAGGCGTTGCTGACGTTCATCGACCACTCGCACAAGTCCGGCGTCGAGGTGGGCATCAAAGACCTGCCGCCGCACATCGAGGACAGGCTGATCGCGCTCGCGAACGAGGAGCAACGGGGCAGGCTCGACGCCGCCGTCGAAAACCGACCAAGGGACGTCTTGTAACCCGGTTCCGCGGAGTTGCGGGCTCGGCCGGTGGCCTGATTACGTTCAGGACCCGGCGCCCAGCGCGGCGAACGCCTGGTCGACCAGCGTCCGCAGGTCCTCGGCGCCCTCGCCGTGCCCTCGCCGTCGACCCACGTGGTCAGGGCGGTGATGAGCGCGGCGGTGGCCGCGGCGGCGATGCCCCTCAGTCGGAGGTCGACGGGTCGTTGTTCGCGGCCGGCCAACGCCTCGGCCAGGAGGGA
>NZ_VKAB01000140.1 GCF_009769385.1 Saccharothrix deserti | reverse complement strand
GGTAGGCCCTCCACCAGCTGCCCACCGACCGCACCGAGACCCCGAACACCTCCGCGGCCTGCCGATAGCCCTCCACCTGCCCGGACTCCAGCGCCGCCACCACCCGCAGCCGCAGCACCTCCTGCTCGGCCGGCGACAACCGGTGCGCACCCTCGACCTCGATCACGACGGATCACCATACAGGCAAGCGATCAGTTTCGATTCAATATCTCGTCGCGCGGTCAGGGCAGCCGGTGTTGCCGGTGTCCGCTGGTGAAGTTCCCATCATGTTGACACCCCAGGATGTGGAGGACACGGTGAGCGAACTCGCCGCCGCCGATCGGGAGAGCTTGGCCGACCATGCACAACACGCACGCGACACCGATCGCCGAAAGGGCTGACAGTGTTGGCGGCGTCGCTGGACGTCGACACCGTCGTGTTCGACGACAAGGTCACCCTGGACCAGGCTCTCGACGCCGCAGGCGGCTGCGGCGCGGGTGCTGTTGTACCTCAACCATCGCACCGTGGGCACCGTGGCGGCCGATTCGGGATTCAGGCGCGCGACCTGGCGTGGCCACCAGGCCGCGGCACGTGGCGTGCCCGGCTTGGCCGAGCTGCTGAGAACCCACGCCTTCGCTGGTATGAGAACTACATCGTCAGCGCGGCCTTGGAACTCGTGCGTGACCAGGTTGAACAGCAGGAACAGGCGCTGCTGCCACGCAGGGCGGAGCTGGCCGCGCGGCTTGCCGCCGACCCGGGCTACGCCGCGAGCATCAGGATAGCCTCACCCCGCTGCGCAGAACGCTACCTCCAGTCGGCCTCAACCTGCGACGGCGTGTACCTCTCGACCCCCGCAATCGCGCCCAGGTACTCCATTAGGAGGTACGAGCCGGACTTGATGTCCTGGGGGGCAACGTCCACACCGTCGAAGTCCGGACTCGTTTGCACCTCGATCGATCCCCAGAACACGCCGAGCGCACGGACACACTCGATGGCGTCAGCAAGCAGCTGCACGTCAACCGAGAAGTCCGGATCGACCAGGAGCTTGGGTAGCTCGTGGGCGATCTCCTGGCGGTGGGCATGGATACGCTCAAGCGTCGCCACCTGCTCGACGGTCAGCGCCTGCATCTCGATGAGCCACAGGCATGAGGCCCGGTACTTGCTCTTGGGGGCACGGCTGCGGACATCACGCTGGTAGGTCGCTTCGTCGTAGAGGTTGTTGCCATCCTCGAAGCCGCACCAGAAAAAGTCGTGAACAGCGTCCACGACCTGCTTCTTGATCAGCTCGTAGGCCGTGAGAAAGCAGCCTGCCCGCACCAGCTCGACAGTGACGTTCTCTGGCGAGATTTTGGCTTGAAGCCGCTGAGCGTAGTCCTCCACGACCGCAGTGTGGCAGCGCTACTTCACGGCGTCGAGCAGCTTCGATCCTCCCCTGGTTGGCCGTCAAAACGGGTCAACCCCAGTCTCGCTCGTCGTTGGTCGCAGCGTTGACGGTGTGGCGGACGGTGGCAGACGGGTGATCTTTCAGATCTCGTAGCAGCGCACGGGTGTGATCTGTGAGTGCTGCTCCGATAAGTACGACTGCGACGTTCTGTGCGACGAGGGTGCCCGGGTCGGCGAGGCTGTGCTTCAGCATCGCGAGGGTGAGCGGGGTGGTGAATCCGTTGGCGACCAAGTCGGCCAGTACGGCGGCCCTCTTGGTCAGACTGCGGTGAGACACCTCGTGTGAGGGGTGGGTTCACGCTTGGGGGTGGGATCGGAGATCCTGATGAACGTGTCCACAGCACCTGACAGGCAACCTCGTCGCGCGACCGG
>NZ_VKAB01000139.1 GCF_009769385.1 Saccharothrix deserti | reverse complement strand
CGAGCCCGCACCAGGCGGCGCAAGACGTCCGGCACCACACCGGACTTCGCGATCGCCGCCGTGTCCAACCGCGCCGCGACCACCACGGGTTGACCACTGGCCACCGCGGAGTCGAACAACGCCAGGCCGTATTCGTTGGTCATCGGCACGAGACCGGACCGGCTCATCCGCGCGGTGTCCCGTGCGGCGAGGTGCCCGGTCATGCCGCTGCGCTGCTCCCAGAAGCCCCAGGCCAGCGAGGTCGCCGGCAGACCCCGGTGCTGGCGGTACTGCGCCAGAGCGTCCAGGTACGAGTTGGCCGCCGCGTAGTTCGCCTGACCGGGCGAGCCCAACACACCCGCGACCGAGGAGAACAAGGCGAACATCGCCAGGTCCCGCGACGCGGTCAGCTCGTGCAGGTTCCACGCCGCGTCCACCTTCGACCTCAGCACCGTCGACCACTGCCCGTCGGTCAGATCGGTGAACACACCATCGGCCAACACACCGGCCGCATGCACCACACCGGTCAACGACACCCCGTCCAACACCGCGCGCAACGCCTCACGATCCGCCGCATCACACGCCACCACCGCGACCCGCGCGCCGCCCGCCTCCAACTCGGCGACCAACTCCGCCGCACCATCGGCAGCCAAACCCCTGCGACTCAACAACAACAGATTGCGCACCCCGTACCCGGCGACGAGATGCCGCGCCAACAACCCACCCAACACACCCGTACCACCCGTGATCAACACCGTGCCCTCGGGATCCAACGCACGCGGCAACGTCAACGCGACCTTGCCGACATGCCGCGCCTGCGACATGAACCGGTACACCTCCGGCACCCGCCGCACATCCCACGCCGACACCGGCAACGGCTCCACCACACCATCCCGGAACAACCCCATCACCGCCGCCAGCATCTCCCCCAACCGCTCGACACCGACGTCGAACAAGGTGAACGGCTCGTAGCGGACGCCAGGGTGAGCAGCGGCGACCTGAGCGGCGTCGCGCAGGTCGGTCAGCCCCATCTCGACGAACCGGCCACCCCGCGGCAACAATCGGAAAGACGCGTCGGTGAACTCGTACGCCAGAGAGTTCAACACCACGTCCACGCCCTGACCGCCGGTGACGGCCAGGAACTTCTCCTCGAAGTCCAGCGACCGCGAGCTGGCGATGTGGGCGTCATCGACCCCCAACGACCGCAACACCTCCCACTTGCCGGGGCTCGCGGTGGCGAACACCTCCAACCCCCACGCCCTCGCCAGCGCGATCGCAGCCATACCCACACCACCGGTACCCGCATGCACCAGAACCCGCTCACCCCGCCGAACATCCGCCAAGTCACGCAACGCGTGATAAGCCGTCAACATCACAGCGGGCACCACCGCAGCCTGACCGAACGACCACCCGTCCGGGATCTTCGCCAACACACGATGATCCACCACCACCGACGAACCCAAACCGGGAAACACACCCAGAACACGATCACCAGGCACGAAACCGGTCACATCAGAACCGACCTCGACCACGACACCGGCACCCTCACCACCGACCACCGCATCAGCATCCGGATACATCCCCAACGCAATCAGCACATCCCGGAAATTCACACCCGCCGACCGCACAGCCACCCGCACCCCCGTCGCCCCCAACTCCCCGGCAACAACCGATCGCGCCACCAGGTTGTCCGACGTCAGCGTGCCCGAACCCGCAACACCCAACAGCCAATCATCAGAAGGCAACCCGACCACCGCATCACCGGCCAGCCGCACCACCCGAGGCACCCGGAACGTCCCGCGCCGCACCGCCAGCTGCCCCTCACCGCACGCCAGCAC
>NZ_VKAB01000138.1 GCF_009769385.1 Saccharothrix deserti | reverse complement strand
GCGGGTCAACGTCATGTCCGCGGTCGCCTCGCGCGGCGCCTTGTGGTTCACCGTGTTCACCGGCCGCTTCACCGCACCGGTGTTCACCGCGTTCCTCGACCGCGTGGCACGACAGGCCGGCAGGAAGGTGCACGTCATCGCCGACCGGCACCCGGTCCACCGGAGCAAAGCCGTCCGCACCTGGCTTCAGGCCAACACCGATCGCGTCGAACTGCACCTGATGCCCGGCTACAGTCCCGAGCTCAACCCGGACGAGCTGCTCAACGCCGACCTCAAACGCAACGTCAACGCCTCACGAGCCCACACCGCCGACCGGCTCGCCCACGAGACCCGCCGCTTCCTGTATCGCCGCCGGCGCCAACCGCACCTCGTTCGCGGCTACTTCCAGGCCCGCCACGTCCGCTACGCGATCATGTAGGCAACCGAATACTTTCGCCTCAATATGTTTCTAACCGCCAATGACCTTCTTGATCAGCTCGTAAGCCGCGTTGCCAGTGATCCCGATTGCAAGTGCGGATGCCACCGCCTTTAGCGCACCCTCGATTGAAAGCGTAGAAGCAGCAATAGGCAATTCACCCGGAGCGAGGTGGCGTAACACTTCACCGTCACGTTCGCGCCAGTCGCTCATGGCTTCCACGACCTCGCCAAGCGAGTAGTCGATATAGGAACCATTCGCATCGACAAGAGGTACGGCCCGCAGAGACGGCCAATCGATATGCGCTCTTGGCTCATTGAACTCCTCATCGTAGCGACCATAAGCCATGAAGCTAACGATCTCGGGTCTGCCAGAGTACGTCCAGCCCGACCGCGAGAACGGTGAATCTTCTGCATACTTCCGATGCTCGGACTGAACGATCATCCTAACCTCGTTGAACTTCTTGCCGTCAAATCGCCACATCGGAATGCCAATTCGCGATGGACGAAGTGACCATTTCTTTTGGCAGCGATAGCCGACGAAATGGAGATCCCATGCATCCTCGGATCGCTCCTGAAAGTATGCATATTCCGTTTTCAGGTCACGCAAGACGATCGATGCAGGGTTGCAAAATACAAGACTGACGAGCGTGCCACTTTCGGCGCTTTGATTACAGCGTTCAGCAACGGCGCGAAGAACACTACGCCACTCATGAGCGCCGAGCATCGCATTTAGAGCATGACCCCGATATAGATAAAGCTCTCGGCGCGACATATGATCACGGTCTTTGTCCGGCGTATAGTTCACCCGATATCTGCGCAGTTCCTCGCTCGAGGCTTCTCGCACTAGCGCAAAGTCATGCAAGTTAGCCGGAGCACCTAGAGTGGGCGGTTCTTTCAGCAGTGTCACATCGTCATCAAGGTCGCCCGAAATGGAGACAACGATGCCTGCATCGTCAGTCGTGTCAGGAAGCTCAGCCATCGCTCTTCTCCATCAAGTCCTGTATTCGTCTGACGAGGCCCAACGACCTTCTCGGTTTCACCATGAACCACAGTACGATCGAGCTGGGTTGCTGCCATGTGCGGGCGTTGACGTGTCGCAGCGCGATCTCCTGCACAGCGTTTGCAGACATGACTTGACGACCGGCAACAGCCAAACCGACTCTCCCGACGTGGCTAGTGACCACAAGTGGCGTGCGGCTAAGCCACGCAGATGCCGCCCTCGTCCAGTCCGTCGACCAGCCGCCCCCCGGACCTCATCCAGCGACAGACCCTGCTTCTGTAGGTCGCGAATGAGCGCCAGGCGCCCCTTAGCCCGGATCTTTCGTGTGGGTGACGGCCTGGCTTGAGACCGTGACCAGTGACTGTTGCGGGTCCTCCTTCCGGTGTTCGGCATGGTCGAGGTGGCCCGTTGTCGGCCGGGTGCCGG
>NZ_VKAB01000137.1 GCF_009769385.1 Saccharothrix deserti | reverse complement strand
TCGCCGAGACCTCCGTCTACGTCGGCGAGGGCTTCCGCGGGCGAGGTGTCGGCAGGTCGTTGCCGCCCAGACCGTGCTCTTCCCCGAGAACCGCGCCGGCACCGCCCTGCATCACGCTACCGGCTATCGCACCGTCGGTGTCCGCGAACGCATCGCCCGACACCGAGGCGAGACCGGTCGGTGTCGCCTGCTGCAGGCCGTGGCCCGTCACGGGCGGGGCCCGCGTGGTGGCCGGGGCGGGTACATGGCCGCGCAGGTGAACACCAGCGCGGCCATGACGAGCACGGTGAGGCCGATGTCGATCAGGGCGTCGACGATCAGAGCGGTGGGCACGGCTCAGTCCTCCGCTGCCGAAGCCTGCTCGGCGGGCTGACCGTCGTGTCCTTCGGCGCGACGCCGGGCGCGCAGGCTGGTGACGATGACGGTCGCCAGGACGGCGATGATCACGGCCAGGGAGATCGGGGTGGGGATCTCCGGCACGCCCGGCCGGATCCCGTGCGCCCAGTGCAGGACCAGTTTCGCGCCGATGAAGGCGAGGATGACCGCCAGGCCGTGGTTGAGGTGGACGAGCGTGGCCAGCGCGGTGTGCAGCACGAAGTAGAGGGCGCGCAGGCCCAGCAGGGCGAAGGCGTTCGTGGCGAACACGAGGTAGGGGTCCTCGGTGATGCCGTAGACCGCGGGCACCGAGTCGACCGCGAACACCACGTCGGTCGCGAACACCGCCACCACCACGACCGCCAACGGGGTCAACGCGCGCCGCCCCCGCTCGCGCACGGTCAGCCGGGCGCCGTGGTAGTCGTCGGTGACCGGCATCAGCCGGCGCAGCAGTCGTACCGACCGCATCCGCGAGGTGTCCCGGACGGCACTCGCACCGGTCAGCGCCTCGTGCAGGATCTTCACCGCCGAGGCGAACAGGATCACACCGAACACCAGGAACGCCCAGGTCCCGGCCGCCAGCAGCGCCGCGCCGGCGGCGATGAACACACCGCGCAGCACCAGCGCGCCGACGATGCCGTAGAGCAGCACGCGCTGCTGCACCGCAGGCGGGACGGCGAACGCGGCGAGCAGCAGCATGAACACGAACAGGTTGTCCACCGACAGGGACTTCTCCACCACGAACCCCGTCATGAACTCCACCGCCTGACCGCCGCCGAACGCCGCCCACAGCCAGAGCCCGAACACCACCGGCAGCGCGAGGTAGAACACCGACCAGCCCACGGCCTCCCGCATCGACACCTCGTGCGGTCGGCGGGTCACGGCGAAGTCGGCGACGACCAGCACCAGCAGGGCCGCGATGCTGACAGACCACAAACCCGGCGACCCGACGGACTCGGCAGGAGCGGCCAGAACAGCGGATGACCCGGGCATAGGACCTCCTCGAACCCCACTGCGTTCGAGGTCTCCTTCACCCCACCGGGGCGGCCTCCCGGGGACACCACGGGATGTCCGTACTGACCGGGCAGACCCAGCGGAAGTACTCCCCTCCCACCCAGTATCACCCCGCACGGACCCAGGAATGAAGTGCCATTCCCGGGTGAAGTGGGAGTGATGACTTGAGCACGGCGTTGTCAAAGCATGGACCGGATGGCTCCCCTCCAGGCCGATCCGACCGGCGCCGGACGAGACAGCTCGCCCAGGACCATCCCACCGTGGCGGACACCACCGACACCGCCACGGCAGCCGAACGCACCGCGGCAACTACCGCCCCCACCACCCCACCGACGTCGACCGCATCCACCTCGTACAACGCCTCGAGGTCCAGGGAGTTCCGCTGGAGGAGATCGCCGCCGCGCTGCGCAACCGGCACGCCGACGTCGGCGCGATCCTGGACCGCATCGACGAGGACCCGCGCACCCTCCAGGCCGCGGCCGAGGCGGCGCCGCCGGAGGTGCACGGCCTACTGGCCGCGGTCGCCACCCGCGTCCGCTCCCTGATCACCGTCGCCCTGCAGATCCCGCCCGACCTGCCCCTCCCCTGACCCGCGCCGCA
>NZ_VKAB01000136.1 GCF_009769385.1 Saccharothrix deserti | reverse complement strand
CCTGGGTTCCACAGATCAGGGTGTTGGTTAGTCCACGAATTGGCGGGTTGACCTGCGGAAATACGTGGTTGCCCGGTGACATGGCGTGTCACTAGACGGGGGGTGTTCGTGCTGGTCAGCGTGTCGCAGGAGTTGCCTCGTGGACGCGGCTGGGTTCGTCGAGGGTGAGCGCGGCGAGGATCTTGCGCTGGGTTGGGGTGATCTCGGTGCGTTGCCGGAAGGTGCCGGCAGGGCCGGTGAAGGTGCCCAGGTGCAGGCGTTGCAGTTCGTCGCGCATCGATGGCCAGGTCTGTCCGGTGGTGGTCTCGGCGATGCGGATGAGCAGCAGCGCCAGCCAGCACAACAGGACGTGAGCCCGGATGCGTCCCTCACGTCGGTGGTAGACCGGTCGCAGGTCGATGATCTGTTTCATGTCACGCCAGCCGCGCTCGACCTCGAGGAGTTGTTTGTAGCCCAGGGCGATGTCCTCACTGGACAGTTTCGGGTCCGAGCAGCGCAGCAGGAACTTCCCGTCGAGGTTGGCCTCACGCTCGATCGCGGCCTTGTCGATGCGCAGCAGCCCGCCGGGAGTGACGCGCAGATAGCGTTTGAGACCGGGCTTGGTGGAGATCACGCCGCGTAGTTCAGCGCGCTTGTCCTTGGACAGCTTGTCCGATCCGGCGATCGCCTCGTCGAGTTGGGCGAGCATCCGTTGCCTGATGGTGGCATCGCGTTGCGCGGCCTCGGGATTGAAGCAGATCACGAACCGGTCGTCAGCCAGGTCCTTGTCAAGCTTGACTTCCTTGACTTGCAGGTTCCCGACGACTGTCTTGTAGCGGCCTTGGCGGGCCAGCGCTGCCTTCGCCTCGTCGGAGTCGCCGCGCAGCTTCTCTCCGAGGATGTAGTGGCCACCGGCGCGCTGCAGGTATCTGCGGTTCTCCGCGGAGGTGAAGCCGCGGTCGGCGACCCACACGACCCTGCCCAGCGACCAGTCCCGCATGTCATCCTTGACTTGGCGGATCAACGCCGAGTCGCCGGTGTTGCCGGGCCAGCACCAACATCGGACGGGGATGCCCTCGCGGGTCACCGCCATCCCGATCACGACCTGCGGCAGATCCGGGCGGGAGTCCTTGGACTTCCCGTAGGTCCGAAACCCGGCGGCCTTCACGGTGTCCGGGCCGTCGGTGTTGCCGTTGTCGGCCAGGACACCGTGCTCGTCGCGGCCGACCGGCTCATCGGGTTCGTCAAGCTCGAAGTAGGTGCTGGTGGTATCGAAGAACAGCAGGTCCACTTCCAGGTTCAGCAGATCGGCGACGTTGTCGTACACCGTGCGCGACAGCTCCGGGGCCACCTCGATCAACCAGTCCATCGCCCGGTAACACGCCTCGTCGACCACGGTGTCCAGCCCTTCGATCACGACGTCATGCTCGATCCATCGGGTCGCGGCCAGCTTCGACGACGGTGCCAGCGCCCGGTTGGCGACCAACGCGAACAGGATCCGCTCGACCCGCTCGTCCAGCCGGCGCCCGGTGAGCATCCGCCGTATTGCCGCATCGATCCCGAGCCGCCGCCACAACCCGTCCAGCACGAACGTCCCGCCCAGCGGTCGGGACTCGGTGAAGGTCAACCCGGCCGGGCCGCTGCCGGCCAGCGCGTCAGCCGGGTCCAGCAACCGGGTCAACGCTCCGATCAGACGGCGGATGCCCTCAACATCGACGGTGTCCTCCCGGCCGAAGGAGTACAGGACCTTCGTGCGCGACACACCAGCCTCGGCGTCCCACTCGTTGTGGGCCAACTGCAGATACCGGATGACCTGGCCGTCCTTGGTCTTCCGCGTCGATGCCTTCACGTACACGGACTAGAAGGTACCAGTGATCCAGCAGGTCGAACAGCCATCCTCACCCAAAGCGTGTCACTAGGCGAATTCGCATTTTTCGCTAGCGGTCACTGCGCTGACCTGCGACTTCATCCGTCGCGTCGACCAGAACAGGCCCGCAACTGTGGAACGCGGG
>NZ_VKAB01000135.1 GCF_009769385.1 Saccharothrix deserti | reverse complement strand
CGCGCACCGACCCCACCCAAGCTACCCAAATCCGCCTGGATCAACGAACCACCCCAAGAAAACGAGGAGACAGAACACGAAACAGAACAAGCAGCCTGAACTGTCTCAACACCATTGACAGGTTCCGTGGCCCATGACGGCCTGACCGCGGTCGCCGGCGTCCAGCAGGGCACCTTCACCAGGCCGATGCCCGACGGCAAGGGCGGTTTCATCCAGCCGACCGGCAAGAAGTACGCCATCAACATCGCCACCATCGGCCTGTGGAACAAGCGCGGCACGATGGACGAGGAGTTCCTGTTCTGGGACAACCAGACCTTCTCCCAGCAAATCGGCCTCGCTTGACCTCCGCGCAAGCTGCTGTTCACCCCCCGAGGACGCTTCGGTCGGTCACAACGCGCGCCCCAAGCGCCTCGAGAGGGCCAGCGGTCCGGTTGTGCGCAGGTCTGGTGGCCTGTGGGTTGATCTCGTCGGCCCCGCACGCCGCGCGGAGCGTGCGCGGCGTCGATCCCGGTGGCGGTGACCGGATCCCCCCCTCCCCCCCGCCGCTGGGCTCGGCATCTCCCACAGTGACCGTCCTGATCGTGCCGGTGCAGCGACGGAAGACGTGGCCGGCATGTCTGGCCACATCGGACCAATACGGCATCGGAGGACGGACGTTTCCGAAAACCCGGAATCATGTGCAACGGAGCATGCATTGGCCTGTGGGCAACACTCTGTCTTGTCTACAATGGACCGTGCGCGACCTCAAGAACGACATCTCATCCCAGGCTGCGCCCGCCAGGCGGGCCGTGTTGCGCGGTCTCGCCCTGAGTGGACTGTCCGTCGCCGTCGCCGCCTGTGGGTCCACCGCCGGTCAGTCGGCGACCGCCGCGGGCACTACGGCGCCCACGTCCACGTTACCGGAGCTGCCGAAGACTCCAGACGGAGCGTTGCAGCGGCTCATGGCCGGCAACGAGCGACTTCTCACCAACAAGGCGCTGCACACGCAGACCCTCGAGGGCATCCGCCAGCACGCTACCGGTCAGTCTCCGTACGCCCAGGTGTTCGGCTGCGCGGACTCGCGGGTACCGGTCGAGGCGGTGTTCGACGAGGACTTCGGCGACGTGTTCGTCACCCGCACGGCCGGAAACGTGCTGTCGGACCCCACCGTCGGCACGATCGAGTACGGCGTCGTGGCGCTGAACACGCCGCTGATCATGGTGCTCGGCCACCAGAACTGCGGCGCGGTCAAGGCGGCCGTGGACGCCATGAAGGACCCGGGCAAGACGCCGCCCGGCGCGCTGGGTGCGCTGGTGTCCGCACTCGTGCCCGCCGCGCGCGAGGTCAAGGACCGCGGTGATGACATCTACGCGGCCGCGCTCGAGGCGCACATCCGCAAGACCGTCGCGACCCTGGAGGCCAACCCGGTCGTCAAGGAGTCGGTCGCCGCCGGGAAGCTGCGCGTCGTCGGCGCTGCCTACGACCTCGCCACCGCCAAAGTCACGCTGTATCAATAAAGTCCACCCGCACCGGGGTCTGATGCGGTGAGGCGCCCGGCCGGGTCATCCCAGCCGGGCGTTTCGCATCGTCCAGTTCGACCTGTGCCGCTCGAAAAGTCATCGCTGCCGCTCCTGGGACGTCTTTCTCGAACACGGCATCAGGCGCCTGCCACCAAGCCCGCGACCAACCACCACCCGAGGGTCAACAGCACCCTATCCCGCCGCACGACCTCGACACCCGCAGACTGCTGCACACCCGGATCGCGGCGGACTCGTCAATGAGTACAGCCATGCCGCTTGACCTTCAGCGATGGCTTTTCGAGCGGCACAGGGCGTCCAGTCGGTGACAGGCTTGCTCGTGACCGGTACTGTAAGTACACAATGGACGGACAAAGTACCCAGGAGTTGCTGTGCTGGATATCGGTCTCTGGACGTGGGCGATCACCATCGGCCTCATTCTCGTGCTGCTCGCCGTGGACCTGGCGCTGGGCTGGATCCGGCCGCACCGGGTCGGGTTCGCCGAGGCGA
>NZ_VKAB01000134.1 GCF_009769385.1 Saccharothrix deserti | reverse complement strand
GATTCCTGGGTGACCATTCCACTGCGGGCCTCGACGTCCGGGGATCACCGAAGACTCCGGAAGAGTCGGGATCGCGCAGAGGAGAGTGAGCGTGCCGGAGAGGCAGGCGGCGACGTCAAGCGCCCGTTTCCGAACTGAGGGCGGGTGAGGGCCTTCGGTGCGGAGACGAGGGAACTCCTGGTAGATCGGACGGCGTCTATGCGCCGTTCCACCAGGAGTTCCGTTGTTATCGTGCCCGATCCCCGCCGGCGGTGTCACCGCGGGTGCCCCGTGTTGCCGTCTGGCCTCGTCCCTCGAGCCCACCCGGCGGGCCCGCCGGTATCCCACCGACGTCACCGATGCCCAGCGGGCGGTGCTCGATCCGCTGTTGCCCGATCCGGCGTGGCTCGCAGGTCGGGGCGGGCCTCGGGAGAAGCACTGCCGCCGCCTGATCGTCGACGCGATCCTGTACGTGGTGGACAACGGCATCAAGTGGCGCGCCCTGCCCGCGGACTTCCCGCCGTGGCCCACGGTCTACAAACGCTTTGCCCTGTGGGAGAAGGCCGGTGCGACGCAGCGGCTGCTCGACGGGCTGCGCGACCGCGCCCGGCCGGCTGCGGGTCGGGTCGCGGCGCCCTCGGCGGCGATCGTCGACTCGCAGTCGGTACGCGCGGCCGAGACGGTCGGGAAGACGACCCGCGGTTACGACGCGGGCAAGAAGGTCAACGGCCGCAAGCGTCACATCGTCGTGGACACCGTCGGCTTCCTGATGGCGGTACTGGTGACCCCGGCCTCCGCGCAGGACCGGGTCGCCGCCCGCAGCCTGCTGCGCCGGATGCGCGACACCGCTGGCGGGCGCGTCGCCCTGGTGTGGGCCGACGGCGGCTACACTGGTGGCCTGCCCGACTGGGCCCGCACCACCCTGGGCCTGGTGGTGCAGATCGTCAAACGCCCCGAACTTCCCTGCTTCACGGTGCTGCCCCGCCGCTGGGTGGTGGAAAGAACCCTGTGCCTGGATCACCGGTCACCGCGCTGCGTCCGTGACTACGAACGACTACGTCACCACCACGAGGCGATGGTCCGATGGGCCATGATCCGCATCACCAGCCGTCGACTCATGCAACCGCAGTAGTTCGGAAACGGGCGCCAACATCGAAGCGTTTGCGCGTCGGGTGGAGGTCGGTGCCCGCGAGCTCGCGGCGCAGCTGAGCGGCTTGAGACGCCAGCGCGGCCGGGTGCGGCTTCGGTTCGTTGTCCACCGCGCGGCGCAGCGCCCGGTCGCCGGTGAACGAGTCGACCAGACCGGGGTGCAGGCGGTCGAGCCGCAGCCCGAGCACCAGGTACTCGCGCACCACCCCGCCGGCGTCCACAGGACGGAAAGCCTACGTCACCCGTCCGGGCTACCGGTCGCACGCCGCGACCAAACCGGAAAAAGAAAAGATCACACGATCGTAGGTCACCGCTTATTGGTCGGAGCGCGGGTTGGGTATGTTTCGCACCGGAACGGGAGGATCCCGTTCGGTGCGACGAAGTGCATTCAAGGAGAGAAGCTCGTGCTGATGCAGGCGCAGCGACGACTCCCATCGCCACGAGCCTCGTGATGGTGGCCTCGCCCGCGTTCACCGACGATATCGACGTCGCCGGCCAGTGCGGCCGGGGGAACGCCGACGACGCAGCCAGCCCTTGCTTCATCGAACACACTAAGGAGTCAGTTTCATGTTGAAGAAGATTGGCGCAGCTTCCGCCATCACCGTGGCGATGCTGCTGTTCGCGTCGCCCGCCAACGCCCAAGACATTCTCCCGATTGACATCGACGACAGCAACGTCAACTTCTGCCACAACGACATCACCGCCGCCGGCGCCGCCATCACTACCACCGTCACTGGCCTCCTCCCCACGGAGGACGAGGCCACCGAGGGCGGCAGCTACGACTGCACGGTCTGGGAGGACGTGATCATCATCGTGGAGCAGGACGATGACGACCACGGCCACCACGGCCACCACGGCCACCACGGCTACAAGCCGCACGGC
>NZ_VKAB01000133.1 GCF_009769385.1 Saccharothrix deserti | reverse complement strand
CCGGAGCGCTTCGCACGCCGTCCCCGTCCACCCGCACTGCCCGACGTGGCCTGGATCAACCAGCCCGCCGAGCAACCCCAACCAGCCCCGTAGACACAACCTGTCTCACTTGACTTGACAACTACCGGCCAGCCCGCCCCTCGCAGGAGCGATGCAGCTTGAGCCTCCGTGGAGCCATCGCCATAGGTGTCCAAGTGGTTCTGGAGGCTTGCCCGTGCTGCTTCCTTGGTGTCGAAGGAGTGTTCACTGTGCCATATCCCTGCCGCTGGCCCTTCGACGACTATCTCGGTCCAGCCCCATTGCTCTGCCATGGTCGTCCTTATCCGCGCCGCATGGCGCCCCTCGCCGTTCCACGCTGGTTTGTCCAAGATAGTCACCGGCCGTAGCGGCGAGTAGGCGCCGGGTGCGTGTTGTTTTTCTCGGCGGCGTGGTCGAGATCGATGCCGTCCAGGAGCCGTCGGGTGATCTTCTCGCTGCTGTCGAGGATGGCCTCGATCGCGGCGCCGCGGACGAGGTGGGACAGGCTGCCGATCATGCCGCCGGTGCGTTGGCGCAGGTAGCGGTCCAAGCCGACCATCGTGCCCGGTTGGTGGTGGTGCAGGCGCAGGGTGTGTTCCAGGGTGGCGACCACCCCGTGCCAGTCCTCGGCGTAGGGAAACGGGATGGTGGCGATCAGGCTGAACCGGCCGGCGATCTGCTGGCCGCGGGTGCCGGAGAACAGCCCCTTGCGTTCGACGTTGATTTCGGCGTAGACGAACGTGGCAGGGATGCGTTCGGAGAAGTACTTCAGCGTGTCCGACACTTCCGCTCCGGCCCGGGTGGCCAGCGAGACGTTGTGCAACTCATCCACGATCACCAGGCTGGTGCCGGTATCGCAGCAGACTCCGCAGACGGCCTCGATGATGTCGGCCATGTTCGCGCGGTTGGTGACGGGCAGGCCGAGGAATCGGGCGAACTCCGCAGCCAGCATCCGCGGGGTCGCGGCCGGTGGGACGGTCACATAGACCACAGGGATCCGGCCGGTGGCATGGGGATGCCGTTGGTGGTCGATGAGCTCGTGGGTCTTGCCGAACTGGGTGATCGCGGTCGTCTTGCCGGTGCCGGCGGCGCCGGAGAGGATCAGCCCTCGGCGGGCGCTGATCGCGTGCCGGTTGAGCAGGGTCAGCCGACGGCCAGCATGCACGACCTGGCGGATCGTGGACGTGGCCACCACGCTCAACCGGGTGTGGTAGTCCAGCCTGGCCTCGTCATAACCCAGCCGGTCCTGCTCACCGAGCTGCGTCCATTCCTTGCGGGACAACAACTCCGGAACGACCGGCATGTCGGTGGTGAAACGCCGCCAGCCCTGCAACGTGGTCCGATGACGGTGGGAGCCGTCGGCGTCAGGAGCCTGGTTTGCGTGCGGTGCGGCGGGAGCTGGGAATGGGACGGTCACCAGCGTTTGGTCGCTTCCTCGAACGGATCGAACACGCCCAGCGGGATGACCTTCGCCAGCTGCTCGCCCTCGAGGTGCTCGTCCTCGGTATCTTCGCTGCCGCTGACCGGTTCGGTGGGCTCGTCGATGTCTGGTCGTGGCCAGGCTGGGGTGTTGGTGGCCTTGGTTCGGCCTGTCACCCGCCGCGACCGGGTCGTCGCTGAGCTGGATGATGGGTCTGATGTGGTGTCGGGGCCGTGTTCGGCGCGGTTCAGCAGCGCGGTGGCAGCAGCGGCGATCTCGGCCTCGGTAGCCGCGTTGGCCCCGCGTTCGGCGAGGACTTGACGGGCGTGGTCCCAGGCGAGCTCGCCGAACGGGACCGGGGCGTGCCGCAGGTGCGTCCAGGTCACGCTGATCCATCCGCCGTCGTGGTGGTTGCGCACCCAGATCTGGGAGACGTCGTAGGGGTCATGGTGGACTTCCCATTGCCCGTTCTTTGTTCCGTACCGAGTTTGATGGAGACCATCAAGCCTGGATGATGAGGACTAACCCGGATCTTTCGTGTGGGTGACGGCCTGGCTTGAGACCGTGACCAGTGGCTGTTGCGGGTCCTCCTTCCGGTGTTCGGGATGGCCGAAGTGGCCCGTTGTCGGCCGGGTGCCGCCGGGTTCCACTG
>NZ_VKAB01000132.1 GCF_009769385.1 Saccharothrix deserti | reverse complement strand
GTGAAGCCGTAAAAGATCAACTTGTCGGCGTGTCGGTTCCCGCTGGGTTCGGCGTGGAAGCCGTGGCCAGGAGCTGGGCGGCCGTGCGGTAACGGGCCGACGCCGGGGATGGGAGACAGCCGTCCCGCTCCAGGAGTGGCCGCGTCTCGCGGACGACACCGGCGACGGCCGAGCGGCTCACGTCGCCGAGAGCGTCGGCGAGAACGCCCAATGTGCACAGTTTCCTGAGATACAGGACAGTGAGCAGGACGCGTTCACTGTTGCTGATCTTCTGGGGAAAGACACCACCACGGGCGCCGGGCCGGCGGGGGCCGCCACGGCGCTGATGAGTGAGCCGTTCGGCGTGAGCGGCCTGTCGGGGCGCGAGCCGTTCGGTGAGGTCGTTCAGCTCGTCCCGACTCATCCCGGTCAGGGCCGGATCGGACAACGCCTCAATGATCGCGGTTCGGGCCGGGCGGATTCCGTGATCGAGGAACGTGAGCAGGTCGCGAGCGGTGGCGAAGCGCACCGAGGCCACTCCTGAGTTGTGGCCGCGATCTTCGAGGACGTCGCGCGTCTGCTTCACCAGATCGCCGATGCAGGTGTTGGTGACCTCCAACAGGTCTGCGAGCACGTTCATGGAGCAGACCTGCCGTTGGTAGACAAGGGTGAGCAGCAGGCGGTCGGCGTCGTCGAATAACGGCTTGCCACCGCGGAGTCTGCCGGTGGCCCGCCGGGCACGGCCGCCGCGTTGCTCGGCGTAGCGCTGTTGTGTCCGGGCGGCTTGGGCCGACGCGAGGGCGTTGGACAGCTGGTCGAGTTCGGCGCCGGTCAGGCCGGTCAGCCGAGGGTCGGCCAGGCGAGTGAGCATGGTCTGGCGGCGACCGGCCGGCCCGTCCGACTCGACCACCGCTGCCACGTCGGTCGTCGTGACGGGCTGTGGGAGCAGGGTGTAGTTCCAGGTGCCGCGGGTGGCATGCCGCTGCAGCGGCAGGGCGGCGAAGCGTTCCTTGCTGATCGCGACGCCGATGGGGTAGTCGCCGGTGTCCAGAGCCGCTTCGACCCGCAGCCCGGCGCGGGTGCGGGTCGCTTCGATGGTCTTGACCACAATTTCGTGGCTGGTCAGCGGGCGGCCCCGCCAGTTGAGGGTGATATGCGAGAACAGCCGGTGTTCAATCTTGTTCCACTTACTTGTTCCTGGAGGGAAGTGACAGACCGTGATCGCCAGCCCGGTCTCCGCGGCCAGGGCGGCCAACTCGCTCTTCCAGACCCGGTAGCGGTAGCCGTTGGAGCCACCCGCGTCGGCGGTGATCAGCAACCTCGACGCATTCGGATGGTCCAGACTGCCGCGCGCTTTCCACCAGCGGCGGATCGACTCGACCGCGAACACCGAGGTGTCGTGATCGACCCCCACGTTGACCCAGCCGGTATTGCGGGTGATGTCGTAGATCCCGTACGGGATGGCCTGCTCCACGTCCGGGCCGCTGAAGAAGAAGTGGTGGTCCTCCACCGCGACTGGCTCCCCCTGCGGCCGCCACTCCCGTCCGGCCATCGGTAAGCGCCCCAACTGTTCCCGCTTCTTCGTGTCCACGCTGATCACCGGCTCGCCACTGGCCTGGTGGTCCTTCACCTGCCCGTTGACATAGCGAAACTGCGCATCCCGATCCGGATGCTGTGCGCCTTCCAACGTCTTGGCGTTGGCCTGCAAGCTGAATCCGGCCGACTTCAACAACCGGCCGACCGTCGGAGCCGACACCGGATGTCCCTGCCGAGTCAGCTCCTCGGCCAAGTGCCGCAACGACTTCGTCGTCCACCGCAACGGGGATTCCGGATCGCCCCGCTCATCCGGCTCGACCAGGACCAGCAGCGCGTCCAGCACGACGGGGTCGTTCTTCTCGGCCCGCTTACGGCCGCCGCCCACCGCACGGACCCGACCGTCCGGAAACGGCTCGCCGCCCGCGTCCAGTTCCGCCATGCCTCGTCGGACGGTGGTCTCGCTCACTCGGGCGACCTGGGCCGCGACGCGCACGCCGCCGTGGCCCAGCAGCCGGGCCTCGGTGGCCACGGCCAGGCGTCGCTGCCGCTCGTTCAGGTGCGGCAACAGCGCCGCGAACCGGCACCCGAGCTGCGACAGGACCTCCCGCGTGATCGCCATACCAGACCAACGAGCACCAAGATCGAAAGCAACACCTTGATCTTTTACGGCTTC
>NZ_VKAB01000131.1 GCF_009769385.1 Saccharothrix deserti | reverse complement strand
GCCGGTCGCGCGACGAGGTTGCCTGTCAGGTGCTGTGGACACGTTCATCAGGATCTCCGATCCCACCCCCAAGCGTGAACCCACCCCTCACACGAGGTGTCTCACCGCAGTCTGACCAAGAGGGCCGCACCCGCTCCCGCTGTGCCCGCTGCTTCGCGGTCAGACCGCCACCATCGGAATATCGCATGTCACCGGCATACACCCGCCATCAAGGGCCATCGTCACCCCGAACCGAAAAGGTCGGTAAGCAACGCGGTCAGCGGTATGAGCGGATGTTGGAGTGGGATCAGCGAGTCAGGGTGAGCAGTTCGTCGATCACCGGCTCCGGTCCGTCATAGGTGAGGTGCGCGATGACTGCCATTGGTGCGATCACCCGGCTCCAGGCATACAGCCTGTCCCCATCGAGCCCGCACGCGGTCGCCACCCGTTGGCAACGGGTGGCGACACCTTCGTGTCCGGCGCCGGCCACCACGTAGTCGACGGCGTCGAAGCACGGATCGCCTGTGCACGCCTTCGGGTCGATCGCGATCAGACCGCGCGACGGGCCGCCGTCCAGGGCGTTGCCGAGGTGCAGGTCACCGTGCAACAACACGAGCGTGGTCTGAGTGTCCAGCAACGTCTCACAGCGCTGTATCGCCCGTTGCCATGTGGCCTGGTCGATCCGTGCGCCGATAGCCGGCTCGGACAGCCTCCGAGAGATCCGGGCGAAGGACTCCTCGAATCGACCGCGCAGATCCCACGGCCATCCCGCGGGAGGAGGCACGGCGTGCAGCGCGGCAAGCATCTCGCCCCACCGCTGCGGCAACGACGTCCGCGGCATGTCCTCGGCCGCGATGCCGGGCAAGACCTCCTCGAGCACCATCGCGCCGGCCTCCGCGTCGGTGGCCAACACGGCCGGCACCCGACCCGATGACGCGAACACGCTCAGCATCTTCGTCTGCTCGACCAACAGTGCCCGATCCGGACTCAGCTTCAGAACCGTCGGCGTCCCGTCAGGCCATCGACAGCGCAGGACGACGGACGAGGCTCCACCCTCGATCGGTTCACCGAGCACGAGGCCCCACCGGGAAGCCAGCCGCGCTGCGACGATCGGCACCTCAGCGAGCCAACCATCGACCTCAGGCCCAAATCGAAGCGCCAACCGTGCGCCGACGTCTCCCATGTTCACCGCCACAGCTTGCCTCAACAGCCGACACACTCACATCGGCATGACCGGATGTTGGTTCGCCGCCGCGCGAGCGCGCAGGTTCGAGCCGAGGTGCCTGCCCACATGAAGTTTCAGATGAACCCCCAACGACACAAGAAAACCACAGCTCAGGCCATGCGTGAGGGGTTCCGCTGGTGCAGAGCCGTCTCCTGCCGGGGGTTCGAACCTGCGCACCACCACCCGCCACTCGGCGTCGACTGGTTGATCACGACGACTGCCCCTGGCGGGCTCCCCTTGCGGCACGCCGACCTGCCTAACGTGCTGGCGATGGGAGATCCCGAACGCGCGGGGGCGAGGATGCGGTCCACGATCACGCCGACGTCGGCGTGCCACCTCTTCGGCGCGGTGGCGATCTCCTCCAGCGGAACTCCCCGGACCCCGAGGCGTGGTGCGAGGCGGAGCGGTCGACATCGGCGGGGCGGCAGAGGCGCGGTTGCCGCGGTGCATTTGGCTGCCGTAGCGGTGGCGGTGGTGTTCGCCACGGTGGTGCAGTTGGTGCTGGGCGAGCTGCCACCAGGAACGTCGCCAACGCCCGGCCGAAGCCGCTGGCCAAGACGTTGCGGCCGGATCCTCCGCTGCCCTCTGTGACGATCTCAGCACGGCGAACACACCTTGTGGATCATCGCGGGGTGGTTCGTCGGTCGATCCTGGTGACTTTCGCGGCGACTTCGAGATCTTGTCGCAGTTGGTGGTTTCCAGGATGAGCCGCTGAATGTTGGCCACGGCGAGGTCGAGGTGTCGGGTCAGTTCGTGGTTGTCGCGCCGCAGTTCGTCGTTCTCGCACCGAAAGCGGTCCACCACGCCGGGATCAGTCGCGGTGTGCGGAGCGGAGGAGTGCGCCCGTGGCTGGTGGAGGCCGGTCGCGATGCCGGGGAGTTGCGGCGGAAGGTGGTGTTGGTCAATATCGGCGGCACCGTGAGCCACTGGCTCGATCAGAAGCCCTCCGTTGCGAACGTCTGCTGGAGAGTGGACACCCTGATGTGCTGGCAGGGGTGGTGCTTGCTAGCCCGCCGCTTTCGTGCGAATTCGGCGTGACGGGTGTCGATCACGGAGAAAGGTGCTCTGAGCTGCAAGGATATGACTTGCTGAGGGTCATGTCCGTACCAGTTCAGGAGCACCTTTCTGGT
>NZ_VKAB01000130.1 GCF_009769385.1 Saccharothrix deserti | reverse complement strand
CTCCGCCAACACCCCCACATCACCGACACCACCATCACCACCCACCACCACAACAACCAACCCCAACTCACCGCCTACATCACCACCACCCAACCCACCAACCCCACCCACATCACCAACTGGCTCCGAACCCGCCTACCGGAACACTTCATCCCCGCCACTTACGTCACACTCGACAAACTGCCCCGCACGCCCAACGGAAAAATCGACCGCAAAGCACTACCAGCACCAACCTTCGACCACGCCGCCACCGGACAAACACCACAAACCCCCGCCGAAAAACTCATCGCCCGGATCTGGCGGGAACTGCTCGACCAAGACGACATCAACACCCACGACAACTTCTTCACCCTCGGCGGCCACTCACTCCTCGCCACCCGATTCACCCACCGACTCGGCACCGAACTCCACACCCACATCCCCCTCCGCCTGCTCTTCGACCACCCCACCCTCGCCGACCTCGCCCAACACCTGCCCGAAACCGGGGAGCTGGCACCGGTCCCGCTCATCCCGCGGGATCCCGCGGCGGACGGCGCCGTGGTGCTGCCCGCCTCGTCGGGGCAGCGCAGGTTGTGGCTCCTGTGCCGACTGGACTCCCGAGCCGGTCTCGCGTACCAGATCACCGGCGCGGCCGAGATCCACGGGGCGTTGGACGTCCCGAGATTGCGGGAGGCGCTGCTGAGGACGGCCGCCCGGCACGAGAGCCTGCGCACCACCCTGCGTGAGATCGACGAAGAGGTCATGCAGGTGATCTCGCCGGTCCCCGTCGTGCCCTTGCTGGAGACCAGCGCGGCCGACTGGTCTCCGGTGCTGGAGAGGCTCGCGGACGAGGCGTTCGACCTCGCCGAGGGGCCGTTGTTCCGGGCGGCGGTCGTGCACGTGGAGGAGAACCGGCACGTGTTGCTGCTGTCGATGCACCACGTGATCTCCGACGGTTGGTCGGTGGACGTGCTGCTGCGCGAGATCTCCGAGCACTACACCGCACTCACCGATGACGAGAGCGCACCGACCCCTCCGCCCGGACGCGTCCAGTTCGCCGACATCGCCCGGTTCGCGGAAACCACGGCTTCGGACGACCTCGCGTTCTGGCGGACCCACCTGGCCGACGCGCCGACGCTCGACGTGCCCACCGACAAGCCACGGCCGGTGCACCAGACCTACAACGGCGCCGCGGTCCCCCTCTCGCTGTCCACGGACACGCTGCACGACATGGCGCGCAGGGCGGGAACGACGACCTTCTCCGTTCTCGCTTCGGCTTTCGCCATCGTGCTGGGCAGGTTGTCCGGCCAGCAGAGCGTCGTCATCGGCACTCCCAGCACGGGGCGGAAGCACCCGGACTCCACGGGAATCATCGGCTTCCTGGTCGACACGATGCCGCTACACCTGCGCCTGGCCCCGGAACGGACGCTCAAGGAGACGCTTCAGGCGGTGAGCGAGACGGTCGTGGAGGTCCTGCGGCAGGAGTACGTCCCGTTCGCGCGCCTGGTGGAGGAACTGCGGCCGGAACGCGACCAGAGCCGCAGTCCGCTGTTCCAGGCGATGGTGGCCGTCAACAGCACGCCGCCGGAGTACCGCTTGGCGGACAGCGACCTGCGGCCGGTCACGCTGCCGCGGCGGACAGCTCAGTTCGACCTGGTCTTGGAGGTGGAGGAGCGGCCCGACGCCGTGTCCGGCCAACTCGTGTACAACACCGACCTGTTCGAGGAGCCGACGGCCAGGTTGATCGCCGAGCGCCTGAACGTTGTCGTGGACGCCATGGCCACCACCCCGGACAAGGTCCTGGAGGACGTGGACATCCGCACCGACGCGGAGCGGGCTCGGCTCGCGGAACTGTCGACGGGCGCCCCGATCACCGTGCCGGACCTGTGCGTGCACGAGATGGTGGAACAGCAGGTCGACCGCACCCCCGACGCGTTGGCTTTGATCGCGTCAGACGGCAGGTTCACCTACACCGAACTGGACCAACGCGCCAACCGCGTCGCCCACCACCTGCGTGGCCTCGGCGTCGGTCCCGAAACGCGCGTCGGTGTGTGTCTGCCCCGCACCAGCGACCTCCTGGTCGCCATTCTCGGCGTGCTCAAAGCCGGCGGCAGTTACGTCCCCGTCGATCCCGCCTACCCGACCGAGCGGATCAGGCACATCCTGGACGACTCCGACGCGCCCGTTCTCATCACGACCGCGGATTCGGGAATCCAGGAAACACCGAGCCGGATTGTTCTGGCGTTGAACAACCTGGACTTCTCAGGTGTTCCTGCACACCGACCCGAGAACACGGCGAGCCCCGACAACCTCGCCTACACCATCTACACGTCCGGATCGACCGGTCGCCCCAAAGGCGTCATGATCGAACACCGGCAGACCACCGCCATGCTCACCTGGGCCGCC
>NZ_VKAB01000129.1 GCF_009769385.1 Saccharothrix deserti | reverse complement strand
GGACACCGCCGCTGCGTCCGCGACTACGAACGCCTACGACACCACCACGAGGCCATGGTCCGCTGGGCCATGATCCGCATCACCAGCCGTCGACTCACCCAACCCCAATAGCTCGGAAACGGGCACTAACCAGCTCCTTGGGGCCGACTGCCCGGTCCGGTTGGCGGTCTTTGAGGACCGCCGTCTTCTGCCAATGAAGCGGAATTCCTCCGTACCGTGCGACCAGTGGTTTCCTGCCGTCACCGCGTTCGACGGTCGCTTCAAAGCACGTGCGCGGCCCGTGGGGAGTCTCGACCTTGGCCTTGTACTTGGCCGCCGTCTTCGACACGGTCGAGCGGTGCTTGCCCGCCAGCGTCTTCAGTAGTGATGTCTCCATGACCCAGTTCAGTCGATTCAGCCGATAGACGTCACTGGCCAGCAGGTAGTACTGGGCCACCCCGCGGTATTCGGCCCCGTAGATGGAGACGATGGTGTAGTCGTCCATGTTCATCAGTTGGGTCCGACGCGCGGGTTTTCCGCGCTTCAGATGCGGGGCGCATTTAGCCTTGATCACCGAGGTCGGCACCCGTAGCTTGACGGTCGCATTGCTCGACCGTTGACCATTGGTGATTGCCTTGTCGTTCTGCTCAACGGTGATCTCGTAGCCGAGGAACCGTGCCGCGCCGGTTCTGGCGTGGGTGATGAGCGTCTTCTCCTCGGACAGTTCCAGCTTGAGTTCGTCATGCAGGAACCGACTGAGGCGCTGCTTGATCTCCTCGGCTTCGGCCTTCGGTCCGGTGAACCCGAGCAGGGTGTCGTCGGCATACCGCACGTAACGCAGTCGCCGGTAGCGAGGATCGTGAAGGTCCTTGCTGGGCATACTGCGCAACTGCTTGCGCAGTGACCGTGCCTCGGCACGGTCTCCCCGCTTGCGGGCTTCCGTGAGCGCCTTCTGAACCTTGCGGTAGGTCGGGTTCTTGACCCGCTCCGCACCTCGGTTGTATTCCGGTACCAGAACTGTCTCGACAAAGTTGTCCAGCCGGTGCAGGTAGATATTGGAGAGTGTGGGTGACAGAACGCCGCCTTGTGGTGCTCCGGAGAGCGTGGCGTTCCACACCCAGTCTTCCAGGTATCCGGCTTGCAGCATGTTTCGCAGTAGCCGCAGAAACCGGTTGTCGTGGATCTTCTCCGATAGCGTCGAGAGCATGACCTCGTGGTCCAGCGACCCGAAGCAATCGGAGATGTCGCCCTCGATCAGCCAGGTCGTCCCCGTCCAGGTGTTTGTCACTTCGCGTAATGCGGTGTGGCAGCCTCGGCGGGGCCGGAACCCGTGGGACCGGTCGGAGAACTGCGGTTCGTAGTACGCCTCCAGCAGGAGGCGCATCACCTCGCCGACCAGTTTGTCCGTCCAGCCTGGCACGCCAAGGGATCTGAGCTTTCCGTTCTTCTTCGGAATGAGGACCCCCTTGACCGGACTGAACCGGTAGCGCTCGTGGCGCATCGTATCGATGATGCGTCCGATCTTGTCCAGCGACATGCCGTCCACGGTCTCTGCCGTTGCTCCGGGCGTCATCGCTCCTTTGTTCGAGTAGATGCGCCCGTAAGCCATGAGATAGAGTTGCGGGTTGAACATTTGCCGGTACAGTTCGTTGCATGGCAGGCCGCGCCTGCCGCGTTCACGGAGGACACCCAGCACTGTTTCGGCGCTCTGCAATTTCGCATGCCTCCCAGGTCTTCGAGTGTCCGATCACCTGACCCCCTTCGCCCTCATTCCGGCTTTCCCGGACTTCGTGGCCGGTCGTGACTCCGGCGACTACTACGGGGTCTCCGTCACCATAGGATTCGCATCCCTTAGGTGATCCCGCGTTCATCTCTGCCGTACGTGCTAGCGCAACTTAGGTGCCCCACTCATCTCCTTGAATGCCCTCACTGGGCATCGCTCCACGTCCCGGAGGTTGCAACGGCCGCGAAAGGAATGCCGATGCAGGACGTGGCGCCGGTTCCGGACGTCTTTCCGGCGGATGGATATTTGCATCTCCTGGAGATTGGGATTCAGGCAGTCCAGCTTTCACCGTATTGCGCGAATCGCTCGGCGCACTGCTCCTGACGCCTGGACGCAGTCGCCGATTTCCTGGCATGCTCTTGTCCCTCTCACCCTTTCAGGCTGAGGTAAGCCATTCGATTCAAGAATCTTCCTCCGAGTTCTTCCCGACTGTGCCGGGAATACGACAGAGCGCCTCGCGGCGCAATTTCGCCATATCACGCGGGTCCCCCGGCGCGCCGTCCCCGACCACTGGACCCGGCCATCGGGTTACAGATCTTGAAAGGCCAGGGTTGATCATGTGGTTCTCGGCGTGTCCTGCGTGGTCGTGATCGGCTTGTGGTCTACGCAGGAGTGATGCGATACGCGGATGGTGGTGGTCTGTCCGAGCGGGGC
>NZ_VKAB01000128.1 GCF_009769385.1 Saccharothrix deserti | reverse complement strand
CTGGGTCCGTAGAGGTTGTGGATGGTGGTGAGGGTGGGGTGGTGGTGGAGTCGGGTGACGAGGGTGGGGGGTAGTGGTTCTCCGGCGAGGTTGAGGGTGTGGGTGTGGGGTGGGATGGAGTTGGTGGTGAGGAGTTCCTGGGCGACGGAGGGGACGGTGTTGACCAGGGTGATGTGGCGGTATTGGTCGGGGTGGTGGATGAGGTCGGTCGCGTTGTTGGGGGTGAGGGTGATCGTGTTTCCGGTGATGAGTGGCGTGAAGATTTCGTAGATGGACAGGTCGAAGCAGACCGAGGTGGAGGCGAGGGTGTGGGCGAGGGTCTCGTCGGTGAAGGTGCGGGCGGCCCAGGTGAGCATGGCGGTGGTCTGCCGGTGTTCGATCATGACGCCTTTGGGGCGACCGGTCGATCCGGACGTGTAGATGGTGTAGGCGAGGTTGTCGGGGCTCGCCGTGTTCTCGGGTCGGGATACGGGACCGCTTAGTGTGTCCGGGATGACGACGACACGGTTTTCACCCGTGATTGTCTGCAAATCGGGTGTGGTGATGAGAATTGGTGTGTCGGAGTCGTCGAGAATGTGGTTGATCCGTTCGGTCGGATAGGCGGGATCGATCGGGACGTAACTGCCACCGGCTTTGAGCACGCCGAGAATGGCGATCAGCAGGTTGCTGGTGCGGGGCAGGCAGATGCCGACGCGCGTTTCGGGACCGACGCCGAGGCCACGCAGGTGGTGGGCGATACGGTTGGCGCGTTGGTCCAGTTCGGTGTAGGTGAACCTGCCGTCTGACGCGATCAACGCCAACGCGTCCGGGGTCCGGTCGACCTGCTCTTCCACCATCTCGTGCACGCAGAGGTCCGGGACGGTGATTGGGGCGCCCGTCGACAGTTCCGCGAGCCGGACACGCTCCTCGTCGGTGCGGATGTCGAGCTCTTCCAAGACCTCGTTCGGGTTGGTGGCCATGGCTTCCACGACCACCGCGACGCGCTCGGCGATCAGCTTCGCGGTCGGCTCCTCGAACAGGTCCGTGTTGTACGTGAGGTACCCGCCGATCCGCTCCGCGCGCTGTTCCAAGTGCAGCGACAGGTCGAACTGCGTGCCCGACGGCGGCAGGTCCAGCCGCTCGAACCCCAGGCCGGGGATGTCCAACTCCTGCGGCGGCTCCGCGTCGAGTGCCAGCATGACTTGGAAAAGCGGCGCGCGGGACTGGTCTCGCTCCGGGCGCAGCCGCTGCACGAGGCGTTCGAACGGCACGTCGTGGCGGTGCGCTTCACCGAGCGTGCCGTGGGTGTCCGCCAGCGCCTGCTCCAGGGTCTTCCGCGCCTCGACCGCGAGCCGCAGCGGGAGGCTGTTCGCCAGGAAGCCGACGACGCCCAAGGTGTCGGGGTGCGACCGGCGGGATGTCGGGATGCCGATCGTGATGTCGTCCTGTCCGCTGAGCTTGCCCAGCATCACGGCCAGCGCCGTGGCGACCACGGCGAACGGTGTGGTGCCCGTGGACCGGGCGAGGCGTTCGACGAGGTCGACCGGCAACGAGACCGGGATCGCCGCGCCGCGGTGGCTCTGGTGCACCGGTCGCGGCTTGTCGGTGGGGAGGTCCAGCGTGGCGGCCCTCGCCAGCTTCTCCTCCCAGTAGACCAAGTCCTCCTCGGCGCTGGGGATCTCGCGCTGCCACACAGCGACGTCGCCGTACTGGACCGCCGCCACCGGCAACGGCGCGGTGCCTGCGGTCAGGGCTGTGTAGCACTCCGCGATCTCGCGCAGCAGCACGTTCACCGACCAGCCGTCGGCGATGGCGTGGTGCAGCGACAGCAGCAGCACGTGTTCCCGCTCAGCGGACCGCACCACCTGGGCGCGGAACAGCGGTCCGCGGTCGAGATCGGTGGTGCTGGTTGCCCACTCGGCGACCACGGCGTCCACTGTGGCGTCGTCGCGCGGCGGCTCGCACTCCCAGGTCGGGTGCACCACCTGGACCAGTTCCCCGTTCACGAGGCGCAGGGTCGTGCGCAGCGCGTCGTGGCGCTCGGCCACCGCGCGCAACGCGCCTCGCAGCGCCTCCACGTCCACCGCGCCGCTGATCCGGGCGGCACCGGTGATGTGGTAGGCGAGGTTCGCCTGCGGGTCGAGGCCGCACAGGAACCACAGCCGCTGCTGGCCGGTCGACGCCGGCACGGTCACCGTTCCGTCCGCGTGCTCCACTCGCGGCGCCCGCGGGATCGGGGTGATGTCGCCTGATTCGGGCAGGTGTTGGGCGAGGTCGGCGAGGGTCGGGTGGTCGAAGACCAGGCGGAGGGGGATGTGGGTGTGGAGTTCGGTGCCGAGTCGGTGGGTGAGTCGGGTGGCGAGGAGTGAGTGTCCGCCGAGGGTGAAGAAGTTGTCGTGTGCGCCGATGTCGTTGTGCTCCAGCAGGTCTTGCCAAATTTGTGCGATGAGTTTTTCGTTTGGTGTGGTGGGTGGTCGGTTGTGTGTGGGGT
>NZ_VKAB01000127.1 GCF_009769385.1 Saccharothrix deserti | reverse complement strand
CCGCAACACCCAACAGCCAATCATCAGAAGGCAACCCGACCACCGCATCACCGGCCAGCCGCACCACCCGAGGCACCCGGAACGTCCCGCGCCGCACCGCCAGCTGCCCCTCACCGCACGCCAGCACGGCGTTGACCGCGGTGGTCAGCTCGGTCCAGTCGTCGACGTCGGCCAGGAACACCCGGCCAGGATTTTCGTTGCGCACCGAGCGCACCGCGCCCCACACGCCGGCGGTCGCCAGCTCGGGCACGCCTTCGCCGCCGTCGACGGCGACCGCTCCGGAGGTGACCACCACGAGCTTGCCCTCGGCGTGCTCCGGATCGGTCAGCCAGTCCCGGACCTGGCCGACGACGTCCAGCACGTCCCCGGTCGCCCGGATGACCGACACGCCGGCAGGCTCCTCGGTGACGTCGACGTCGAGCGGCGCCCAGTCCAGCGCGAACAAGCCGTCGCCGCCGGTGGCCCGCAGCGCGGCCAGGTCGGCGGGTGCGACACCGCGCATCCCCAGGCCGCCGACCCTCGCCACCACGTGACCGCCCGCGTCGGCCAGCACCATGCTCACCCGGCCGTCGCCCGCGGCCTGGATGCTCACGCGCAGCCGGCCCGCGCCCACCGCGAAGACCTCGACGCCCTCCCAGACGAACGGCAGCAGCACCTCGCCGTCCGGGACGGGCAGGCCGAGGAAACCGATCGCCTGCAGCGCGGCGTCCAGCAACGCGGGATGCAGGCTGAACGACGCGGCGTCCTCCGCCGCCGCCTCCGGCAGCTCGACGTCGGCGAAGATCTCCTCACCGCGCCGCCACACCTTCGTGAGCCCCTGGAACACCGGCCCGTAGTGGTAGCCGCGCTCGGCGAAGCCGTCGTAGAAGTCGCCCGCTTCGACGGCGGTGGCGCCGACCGGTGGCCACACCGCGCCCGGCTCGGCGGGGGCGTCCGCGCCCGGCTCGACGACGCCCTCGGCGTGCAGCACCCACGGGTCGTGTTCCGCGTCCTCCGGCCGGGAATAGACGGACACGGTCCGGCTGCCGGACTCCTCCGCTCCGACGACGACCTGCACCCGGATCCCGCCGCGTTCCGGCACGATCAGCGGCGCCTGCAGCACCAGCTCACGGACCGCACCACAGCCGACCCGATCACCGGCGGACCACGCGAGCTCCGCCAACGCCGCACCGGGCACCAGCACCACCTCACCCACGGCGTGATCCGCCAGCCAGGCGTGGGTGTCCAGCCCGATCCGCCCGGTGAGCGACAGACCGCCGGACGACGGCTGCTCCACCACCGCGCCCAGCAGCGGATGCTCACACGCCGCGACACCGAGGCTCGCGGCGTCACCACCAGGCGACTCCGGGTTCAGCCAATACCTCTTGTGCTCGAAGGCATACGTCGGCAGGTCGAGGCCGGGCCGCCTCCCGACGAGCGTCGACCAGCTGACCGGCGCGCCCGCGGCGTACAGGGCGCCCAGCCCCTCGACCAGGGACAGCACCTCGTCCCGGCCGTCGCGCAGCAGGGCGATCGCCGGTGGCGCCACACCGGCCTGCCCGATCATCGCGGTCAGCGCGGACCCCGGCCCGACCTCGACGAACCGCACGCCGGGATCGGCCACGGACACCGTGGCCACGGACTCACCGAACCGCACCGCTTCCCGGACGTGGCGCACCCAGTAGTCCCCGGTGCCGTAGCCGTCGCCTGCCACCGCACCGTCCAGGTTGGACACCACAGGTATCCGCGGCGGCGCGATGGACAGCTTGGCCACCACGGACCGGAAGTCGTCCAGCATCGGCTCCATCAGCGGGGAGTGGAACGCGTGGCTCACGGTCAGCCGCTTGGTGCGCCTGCCGAGCCCGGCGAAGTGACCGGCGACGGCGGCGACGGCGTCCTGCGCGCCGGAGACGACCACGGCGGACGGGCCGTTGACGGCGGCGATGCTCACCTGCCCGGCCAGCAGCGGCAGGACTTCCTCCTCTGCTGCCTCGATCGCCACCATGGCACCGCCCGCGGGCAACGCCTGCATCAGCCGGCCACGCGCCACGACCAGTGCCGCCGCATCCGTGAGCGACAGCACCCCGGCCACGTGTGCGGCGGTGATCTCGCCGATCGAGTGCCCGGTCACGTAGTCCGGGCGGACACCGAACGACTCCAGCAGCCGGAACAACGCCACCTCGATCGCGAACAGCGCCGGCTGCGTGTACGCCGTCTGGTTCACCAGTTCGGCGTCGGCACCCCACAGCACGTCGCGCAACGAGCCGCCCAGCTGGGCGTCCACGGCGGTGACGACCTCGTCGAGTGCGGCGGCGAACGCCGGGAACGCCGCGTACAGCTCGCGACCGGAGTCCCAGCGCTGCGATCCCTGCCCCGGAAAGACGAACGCCGTCCCGCCGGTGGTGGCCTGTCCGGTCAGCACGCCGGCGCCCGGCTCACCGGCGGCCAGCGTCTCCAGCCGCCGCACGAGTTCGGCACGGTCCGCGCCGATAACGACGGCGCGGTGCTCGAAAGCGGTCCGAGTGAGCAAAGCCGACGCGACGTCGCACGCGGCGGACTCCGGCCGGTCGGCGAGGAAGTCGCGCAGGCGGCCGGCCTGACCGGCCAACGCTTCCGGGGTACGGGCGGACAGCACCCACGGCGTCACCGCAGGCTCGTCACCGGCAGCCTCAGCTTCCACCGACGGGGCCTCTTCCAGGATCACGTGCGCATTGGTGCCGCTGATGCCGAACGACGAGACGCCCGCCCGGCGCGGATGACCGTTCACCGGCCACTCCCTCGTCTCCCGCAACAACTCCACCGCACCCGAGGACCAGTCCACGTGCCCGCTCGGCGTGTCGGCGTGCAGCGTGGCCGGCAGCACCCCGTGCCGCATCGCCTCCACCATCTTGATCACACCGGCCACACCGGCCGCCGCCTGCGTGTGCGCGATGTTCGACTTCACCGACCCCAACCACAACGGCGCTTCCCGCCCC
>NZ_VKAB01000126.1 GCF_009769385.1 Saccharothrix deserti | reverse complement strand
CTGGAGGACGGCCGCGTGTTCCGCGGTGAGGCCTACGGCGCGGTCGGCGCGAGCCTGGGCGAGGCGGTGTTCTCCACCGGTATGACCGGCTACCAGGAGACCCTGACCGACCCGTCCTACCACCGCCAGATCGTGGTGCAGACCGCGCCGCAGATCGGCAACACCGGCTGGAACGACGAGGACGACGAGTCGGGCCGCATCTGGGTCGCCGGGTACGTGGTGCGCGACCCGGCGCGGGCGCCGTCCAACTGGCGTTCGAAGCGCGGCCTGGACGACGAGCTGGTCCGGCAGGGGATCGTGGGCGTCGCGGGGATCGACACCCGGATGCTCACCCGTCACCTGCGCGAACAGGGCGCGATGCGCGCGGGTGTGTTCTCCGGTGGCGACCTGGTGGGCACCGGGGAGATGCTGGAACGCGTCCGCAGTGCGCCCGGGATGAAGGGTGCCGACCTGGCCGGCGACGTCACCACGTCCGAGCCGTACGTGGTCGAGGCCGTGGGCGGGCGCCGTTTCACCGTCGCCGCGCTGGACCTGGGCATCAAGTCCAACACCCCGCGGATGATGGCCGCCCGCGGTATCGAGGTGCACGTCCTGCCGCTGACCTCCACCGTCGACGACCTGGTCGCGGTCGGGCCGGACGGCGTGTTCCTGTCCAACGGACCCGGCGACCCGGCCACCCAGGCGCACGCGGTCGAGCTGACCCGGGGCGTGCTGGACCGGCGCATCCCGCTGTTCGGCATCTGTTTCGGCAACCAGATCCTCGGCCGCGCGTTGGGCCGGGACACCTACAAGATGCGCTACGGCCACCGCGGCATCAACATCCCGGTCGTCGACGTGTCGACCGGCAAGGTGGCGATCACCTCGCAGAACCACGGGTTCGCGCTGGAGGGCGAGCCGGGGGAGGAGTTCACCTCCGACTTCGGCCGGGTGCTGCTGAGCCACTACTGCCCGAACGACGGCACGGTCGAGGGCGTCCGCGCGCTGGACGTGCCCGCGTTCAGCGTGCAGTACCACCCGGAGGCGGCGGCCGGTCCGCACGACGCCGCCCCCCTGTTCGACGAGTTCGTGACGATGATGGGCGGGGTTCGCTGATGCCGAAGAGGACTGATCTCAAGCACGTGCTGGTCATCGGTTCCGGCCCGATCGTCATCGGCCAGGCCTGCGAGTTCGACTACTCCGGCACCCAGGCGTGCCGGGTGCTGCGCGAGGAGGGCCTGCGGGTCTCCCTGGTCAACTCCAACCCGGCGACGATCATGACGGACCCGGAGTTCGCCGACGCCACCTACGTCGAGCCGATCACCCCGGAGTTCGTGGAGAAGGTCATCGCGGCCGAGCGCCCGGACGCCGTCCTGGCCACGCTGGGCGGCCAGACCGCGCTCAACACGGCCATCGCGCTGCACGAGCGCGGTGTGCTGGAGAAGTACGACGTCGAGCTGATCGGCGCGGACATCGACGCCATCCGGCGCGGCGAGGACCGGCAGATCTTCAAGGACCTGGTGCGCAGGATCGGCGCCGAGGTGCCGCGCAGCGCGGTCTGCAAGACCATGGACGACGTCCGCGCGACCGTCGCCGAGCTGGGTCTGCCGGTGGTCATCCGGCCGTCGTTCACCATGGGCGGCCTGGGTTCGGGCATGGCGCACACCCCCGAGGAGCTGGAGCGGCTGGCCGCGACCGGTCTCGCCGAGTCCCCGGTCACCGAGGTGCTGGTCGAGGAGAGCGTGCTCGGCTGGAAGGAGTACGAGCTGGAGCTGATGCGCGACCGCAACGACAACGTGGTCGTCGTCTGCTCCATCGAGAACATCGACCCGATGGGCGTGCACACCGGCGACTCGGTGACCGTGGCCCCGGCGATGACGCTCACCGACCGCGAGTTCCAGCACATGCGCGACGTCGGCATCGCGGTCATCCGCGAGGTCGGTGTGGACACCGGCGGCTGCAACATCCAGTTCGCCGTCAACCCGGAGAACGGCCGCATGGTCGTCATCGAAATGAACCCGCGGGTGTCGCGTTCCTCCGCGCTGGCGTCGAAGGCGACCGGTTTCCCGATCGCCAAGATCGCCGCGAAACTCGCCATCGGCTACACGCTGGACGAGATCCGGAACGACATCACGGGTGAAACGCCGGCCAGTTTCGAGCCGACGCTCGACTACGTCGTGGTGAAGGTGCCGCGGTTCGCGTTCGAGAAGTTCCCCGGCGCGGACAGCACCCTCACCACCACGATGAAGTCGGTCGGCGAGGCCATGTCCATCGGCCGCAGCTTCGTCGAGGCGCTGGGCAAGGCGTTGCGCTCCATGGAGACCAAGGCCGCGGGCTTCTGGACCGTGCCCGATCCTGTGGACGCGGACCCCGAGGAGACGCTGGAGTCCACTCTCGACGCCCTGCGCGCGGGCCACGACGGTCGCCTGTACACGGTGGACCGCGCGCTGCGGCTCGGCGCGAGCGTCGAGCAGGTCCACGAGGCGTCGCGCATCGACCCGTGGTTCATCGAGCAGATGGCGTGGCTGGTCGGGCTGCGCCGCGAGATCGAGGACGCGCCGGTGCTGGACGAACGCCTGCTGCGCAAGGCGAAGCGGGCCGGGCTGTCGGACCGGCAGGTGGCCGCGCTGCGCTCGGAACTGGCCGGTGAGGACGGTGTCCGCACGCTGCGCCACCGCCTGGGCGTGCGGCCGGTGTTCAAGACGGTCGACACCTGCGCGGCCGAGTTCGCCGCCAAGACCCCGTACCACTACTCGGCCTACGAGCTCGACCCCGACGCCGAGACCGAGGTGGCCGCGCAGCCCGACAAGCCGAAGGTGCTGATCCTCGGCTCGGGGCCGAACCGGATCGGGCAGGGCATCGAGTTCGACTACTCGTGCGTGCACGCGGCCATGGCGCTGCGTGAGGCGGGGTACGAGACGGTGATGGTCAACTGCAACCCGGAGACCGTCTCCACCGACTACGACACGTCGGACCGGCTGTACTTCGAGCCGCTGACGTTCGAGGACGTGCTGGAGGTCTTCCACTCCGAGCAGCGCTCGGGCACGGTCGTCGGCGTGATCGTGCAGCTCGGCGGCCAGACGCCGCTGGGCCTGGCGCAGCGGCTCGCGGACGCCGGCGTGCCGATCGTGGGCACCCCGCCGCAGGCCATCCACCTCGCCGAGGAGCGCGGCGCGTTCGGCCAGGTCCTCGCCGACGCCGGGCTGCCCGCGCCGAAGTACGGCATGGCGACGTCGTTCTCGCAGGCCAAGGCCATCGCCGACGAGATCGGCTACCCGGTGCTGGTGCGGCCGTCGTACGTGCTCGGCGGGCGCGGCATGGAGATCGTCTACGACGAGGAGACCCTGCGCGGCTACATCCAGCGCGCGACCGAGGTCAGCCCGGAGCACCCGGTGCTGGTCGACCGGTTCCTCGACGACGCCATCGAGATCGACGTGGACGCCCTCTACGACGGCTCCGAGGTGTTCATCGGCGGGGTGATGGAACACATCGAGGAGGCCGGCGTGCACTCCGGCGACTCGGCGTGCGCCCTGCCGCCCATCACGCTGGGCGAGTCCGACGTCGAGGCGGTCCGGCGGTCCACCCTGGCCATCGCCGAGGGCATCGGCGTGCGCGGCCTGCTCAACGTGCAGTACGCGTTGAAGGACGACGTGCTCTACGTCCTGGAGGCCAACCCGCGCGCCTCGCGCACCGTCCCGTTCGTCTCCAAGGCCACGGCGGTGCCGCTGGCCAAGGCCGCCGCCCGGATCATGCTCGGCGCGACCGTCGCCCGGCTGCGCGAAGAAGGGCTGCTGCCCAGGACCGGCGACGGCGCGAAGCTGCCCGCGCACGCCCCGGTCGCGGTCAAGGAGGCCGTGCTGCCGTTCCACCGGTTCCGCACCCCGGAGGGCAAGGGCGTCGACTCGCTGCTCGGCCCGGAGATGAAGTCGACCGGCGAGGTCATGGGCATCGACGTGTCGTTCGGCATGGCCTACGCCAAGTCCCAGACCGCCTCCTACGGCTCCCTGCCCACGTCGGGCCGGGTGTTCGTGTCGGTGGCCAACCGGGACAAGCGGGCCATGATCTTCCCGGTCAAGCGGCTCGCCGACCTGGGCTTCGAGGTACTGGCCACCGCGGGCAC
>NZ_VKAB01000125.1 GCF_009769385.1 Saccharothrix deserti | reverse complement strand
GTCTCCACCGCGACGCGCGACCGCGGGTCCTTGGCCAGCAGCGCGTCGAGGATCGAGTCGCTGATGGCGTCGCAGATCTTGTCCGGGTGCCCCTCGGTCACCGACTCACTGGTGAACAGCCTGCTGCTGTGCTGGCTCACGACACTCCCTAACTGGTCCGATCTGCGAATGAGTGAAGCTTACCCAGCGCTCGGCGGCTGACGGCCGAAGTTCAGGGTCGGGGCTACGGCATCCCACAGTGCGGACGCCAACCGCGCCTTCGAACCGTGCGGGATGGGCGTCTCGGCCCCGTCGGCGGACAACAGCCAGCCGGCGTTGTCCTCGACCTCGAACGCGCGACCGTCGCCGACCGCGTTGACGACGAGCCAGTCGCAGCCCTTGCGCTTGAGCTTCGCGCGACCGTACTCGAGCACGCCGGTCTCGGCGTCCCCGGTCTCGGCGGCGAACCCCACGACGACCTGTCCGGGCCGCCGTGCGGCGACCAGTTCGGCCAGGATGTCCGGGTTGCGGGTGAGCACGACCGGGTCGGGGTCGCGGTCGGTCTTCTTGATCTTGTGCTCGACCGGGGTCACCGGCCGGAAGTCGGCGACCGCGGCAGCCATCACGACCACGTCCGCCGTGGCGGCGGTCGCGTGCATCGCGTCACGCAGTTCCAGCGCGGAGCCGACGCGCACGACGTCCACCCCGGCGGGTGCGACCAGGTCGGCGGTGTGCGCGGCGACCAGCGTCACGCGCGCGCCGCGCTGGGCGGCCACGCGGGCGAGCGCGAAGCCCTGCCGGCCGGACGAGCGGTTGCCCAGGAAGCGCACCGGGTCCAGCGGCTCACGGGTGCCGCCCGCGGACACGGCGACGTGCACGCCTTCCAGGTCGCGCGGCAGCGCGTCGGGGCGCGCCAGCAGCAACCGGGCCAGGTCGACGATCTCGGCGGGCTCCGGCAGCCTGCCCTTGCCGGTGTCCTTGCCGGTCAGCCTGCCGCTGGCGGGTTCGGCGACGACCACGCCGCGCGAGCGCAGCAGCGCCACGTTGGCCCGCGTCGCCGGGTGCTCCCACATCTCGGTGTGCATCGCCGGGACGAGCAGGACCGGGCAGCGCGCGGTCAGCAGCGTGTTGGTGAGCAGGTCGTCGGCGAGACCGGCGGCCGCCTTGGCGATCAGGTTCGCCGTGGCGGGCGCGACGACGACCAGGTCGGCGGTCTGCCCCAGCTTGACGTGCGGCACGGACGGCACGTCGGAGAACACGCCGGTCTGCACGGGCTGACCGGACAGCGCCTCGAACGTGGCCGCGCCGACGAACTTCAGCGCGCCGTCCGTGGGCACGACGCGCACGGCGTGGCCGGACTCGGTGAGCCGGCGCAGCACCTCGCACGCCTTGTACGCGGCGATGCCCCCACCCACCCCGAGGATCACCCTGGGGGGAACGGGGGCGTCAGCGGCCTCGGTCACTCGCCCTCGGTGTGCTCGAGGAGACCCGCGTGGATCTCCCGGAGCGCGATCGACAGCGGCTTCTCGCGCGGGCCCGGCTCGACCAGCGGGCCGACGTACTCGAGCAGGCCCTCACCGAGCTGCGCGTAGTAGTCGTTGATCTGCCGCGCCCGCTTGGCCGCGTAGATCACCAGCGCGTACTTCGAGCTGACCTGCTCCAGCAGGTCGTCGATCGGCGGGTTGGTGATGCCCTCCGGAGTACCCGAGAGCGGGCCCAGCTCGGTGTGCGTGGTCACTCGTCAACGCTCCTGCGGTTCGGGGTGGGTCTGAAGGGTCGTCCCGTGCCACTCGGCGCGCGTCATCACGCGTCGGGCACCGGGCCGACCACCAAGTTTAGCAAGCTCCTGGCGGCGGATTTCACGTCGTCGTTCACCACGACCTCGTCGAACTCCGGCTCGGCCGCCAGTTCCTCCCTGGCGATCTCCAGCCGGCGGGCGACGACGGCGGGGTCCTCGGTGCCGCGACCGGTCAACCGGCGGACCAGGTCCTCCCACGACGGCGGGGCCAGCATGACCAGCTGGGCCTCCGGCATCGCGACCCTGACCTGCCGCGCGCCCTGCAACTCGATCTCCAGCAGGGACGGCTTGCCGGACGCCAGCGCCTGCTCCACCGGCGCCCTGGGGGTGCCGTAGGAGTTGCCCGCGAACTCGGCGTGCTCCAGGAACTCGCCGTTGGCGACCATCTTGTCGAACTCGGGGAGACCGACGAAGTGGTAGTGGACCCCGTCGATCTCGCCCGGCCTCGGTTTCCGGGTGGTCACCGAGACACTGAAGTGGATCTCCGGTCGCATCCGGCGCAGCTCGGCCAGCACGCTGGACTTGCCGACGCCCGACGGCCCGGACAGAACGGTGAGGCGGGGCCGGGCGCGTGCGCCCGACCCCACCCCGGTGCCATCACTCACTCGCCGCTGAACTCGGTGAGCAGCGCCTTGCGCTGCCGCTCACCCAGGCCGCGCAGCCGCCGACTCGGAGCGATCTCAAGGCGCTCCATGATCTGCTGCGCACGAACCTTGCCGACGCCCGGAAGCGCCTCGAGCAGCGCGGACACCTTCATCTTGCCAAGGACCTCGTCGCTCTCAGCGGCCTTCAGCACGTCCGTCAGGGTCGTGCCGCCACGCTTGAGGCGCTCCTTGAGCTCAGCCCGAGCGCGACGAGCGGCAGCAGCCTTCTCCAGCGCTGCGGCCCGCTGCTCCTCGGTAAGCTGGGGAAGGGCCACGATTTCCTCCGTGGTGTGGGAATTTCAATTCTGGATCGGTGCCGCGACCGTACCGAGCGCAATTGCCTGGGTACAACGTGGGTCCCAGTCAGGTGAAACTTTTCAGCACTGGAGTGGTTGCGGCGGGTGGTAGTAGTACCAACACCCTCCGACAGGTCCGCCACCGCCACCGGTAACGCATTGCACACGACCTGTGTGGTATGCGCTCGATGGTGGATGGACCAGCCGGTGGGCAGGACCGTACCAGGGACCGTTTGCGCAGGTGAGCGGACCACGCGAAGCGTGTCGCGATTTGACCGTGATCACATCTCCAACGAGCGTTGAACCGCCTCCGCCGCGGACCGCAATGCGGCGGTCCCGGGGCCGTGCCTGAGCACGTCCCGGGAGGACGTCGGGAGCACTCCGCGCAGGTCCGAACCGAACAGCGCGCGCAGGTCCGCGACCGTCGCGCCCTGTGCCCCGAAACCGGGCGCCAGGACGGGTCCGTGCAGGTCAGAGAGGTCGACGCCGAGTTCGCCGAGGGTCGCGCCGACCACCAGGCCGACGTCTCCGAACGGCTCCGCGCCCGCGTTCGCACGGGCCGCCGCGTCCACGACCGACTGCGCCACCGAGCGCCCGTCCGAGCCCACCGCGCGCTGCACGGAGGCACCCTCCGGATTGGAAGTCAACGCGAGCACGAATATTCCGCGACCGCTCGCGGCGGCGGCTTCGAGCGCCGGGTCGAGCGATCCGAACCCGAGGTACGGCGACACGGTGACCGCGTCGCCCGCCAGCGGCGAGCCCTCGGTCAGGTACGCCGCCGCGTACGCGGCCATGGTCGAGCCGATGTCGCCGCGCTTGGCGTCGACGAGCACCAGCGTGCCGCTGTCCCTGAGGTCCGCGATGACGCGTTCCAGCACCGCCACGCCCCGCGAGCCGTACGCCTCGAAGAACGCGGACTGCGGCTTGACCACCGCCACCCGGCCGCCGAACGCCTCCACGCAGGTCAGCGCGAACCGCTCCAGCCCCGCGGCGTCCTGGGAGAGCCCCCAGGACGCCAGCAGGCCGGGGTGCGGGTCGATGCCCACGCAGAGCGGTCCGTGCTCGGAGATCGCCTTGGAGAGCCGCGCCCCGAACCTCACCCCTCACCTCGCAGGGCCGCCTGGAGTGCCTGGAGGGGCCGCACGCCGATGTCACCGCGGATGGCGGCCTCGATGCCGTGCACGGCCGCCGCCGCGCCCTGGATCGTGGTGACGCACGGGATGTCCTTGGCCACGGCCGCGGTGCGGATCTCGTAGCCGTCGACGCGCGGCCCGTTGTTGCCGTACGGGGTGTTGATGATCATGTCGACGGTGCCCGCGAGGATGGCGTCGACGATGTTGTCGGCGCCCTCGAAGTGCTTGCGGACGATCGTGCACGGGATGCCGTTGCGGCGCAGCACCTCGGCCGTGCCCGCGGTGGCCAGTACCTCGAAGCCCAGGTCGGCGAGCCGCTTGACCGGGAAGATCATGGCCCGCTTGTCCCGGTTGGCCACCGACACGAACACCCGGCCCGACGTGGGCAGGGAGCCGTAGG
>NZ_VKAB01000124.1 GCF_009769385.1 Saccharothrix deserti | reverse complement strand
CGACAAAAACGCCCCACCGCGTCGCGGAGGGCATGCCGACCAGACTTCCCGGCGCTCCGTGCGTAAAGATGCCGTAGAAGCCGCTGTTCCGCAAACCTCCCGCTCGGCGGAGCCGGCCGGCCATGGACCGGTTACCCGAAGAGGCCCTCGAACAGCATGTAGAGGGCCCAGGCGAACAGGGCGGTCATGAAGAGGATCTCCCGCCATGCCGCACCGGGGTTGGCCTGGATGGCGTAGGACATGAGCTTTCTCGGTAGCGTCGGGGATTCACAGGCTCGGGGTCCGCGCCCGCGGCGGTCGGAGCGAGCGCCGCGATCGTCCCGGCGGCTAACAGGCCGACCGCACAGGTGACCAGCGCGCCGCGTCGCGGTCGTCGGCCGTTGAGCTTGGCGTGTTCCATGGTGTGCCCCTCCTTGCGAGGTGTCGTGGATCCAAGCGGGGCGTTCGCCGCTACCCGCCGATGCCGCTCTGCGGTCCGGCGTGCTGCCGCAGCATCGCGGGGACGTCCGCGGTCGGGTGCAGGGTGTAGGAGTAGAAGCTGCTCGGGTTGAACGCCGAGCCCCTCGACTTCACGCGACCGGACGCCCAGGAGCTGTTTCGCACGATTTCGCCGCGCTGGACCAGTTCCGCGTTGCCGCTCACGTAGTACGGGTCGCGCACGCCGTCGTAGTAGGTGTTCTCGATGACGGCCTTGGTCGATCCGGTCACGTGGGTGCCGGACGCGCTGATGTCATCGAGGTGGTTGTTGTACAGGTGGGCGTAGGCGGCGTTGTCCACGACCGGGTTGCGGGTCGTGTTGTCCTGGAACCAGTTGTGGTGGATGGTGATCCGGGCCGTGGTGTTCTCGGTCCAGCCGACGCCGAAGGTCTTGTTGTTGTCCGTGATGTGGTTCCACGACACGGTCAGGTTGTTGTTGTCCTTGCGGCTGTCGATGAGCCCGTCGTTCATGCGGGTCAGCCGGTTGTGGTCGATCCAGATGCGGTTGGCGGTGTCCATCTGGATGGCGTCGTAGTCGTAGGAGTCGTCGCCGGGGTCGTCGTCGGGCATGCGGGTGTCGCGGATGGTCAGGTTGCGGATGATCACGTTCGACACGCCCGTGCGGAGGATGAAGCCGCCGCCGACGATGTGGCCGCTGGTGCCGACGCCGACGATCGTCTTGTTGGACGCCACCCGCAGCTCGGTGCCTTTGGGGCTGATGTTGATGGTGCCGGCGACCCGGATGACGTACGGCTCGCTCGCGGTCACGTACCGGTTGAGGTCGGCCTGCGTGGTCACCGTGACCGTCTGCCCGCCGGCGCCGCCGGTGGTGCCCTGCGCGAAACCGTCCGGCACGCCTGAGTACGGCACCGACGGCGCGCCACCGACCTCGACGTCGAGGTAGTCGATGTTGGGCAGACCGGCGGCCGTGGTCGGGTTCAACCGGACGGTGTTGCCGCCGGCGTTGACCGGCACGGTGAGGGTCCTGGTGACCCACGTCGACCACGCACCCGTGCCCTCAAAGGACACGCCCTGGACGGTCGACCCGTTCACGACCAGGTCGGCCGCACGGGTCGTGGTGCCGTTGGCGAACCGGATGCCCAGCGTCGCCGTGCCCGCGGCGGAGGCGTTGACGGTGAACTGCGCGTAGGCGCCGGCGGCGTTGTCGGCGTTGCAGAACCCGGAGCCGGAATAGCCGGTCCAGTTGGTGTCGGTGGTGCCGCTGCACACCGCCGGCGAGTTCTCGGCCTCGTACCGGGTGGGCGCGGCCTGCGCCGCGGATTGCGAGAGCACGACTACCGCGCTCGCCAATAGACTTGCGCACGCGATCAGGGGTTTGACGTGCATTGGCGCGTCTCCGTGAAGTTTGGCTCGTCGGATGACCGGTGGACGTGGATCGGCTGCTGTGGCGGGGACGGTCTAGAAGCGCGCGCCCACGTCGGCGCCGTTGCTCGGGCGCAGGAAGTTGGAGGACGGGATCGAGCCGTCCGCGTTCCGGGGTCCGGTGATCGTGCCCGGGTTCGTGCTCTCGAACGACCACGAGCCGCCGATGTCCCACGAGTTGCCGCTGCCGCTGGAGTTGGAGCCCAATGAAACGTCGGCGCCGTTGGCCGCCGCGAGGTTCTTGGTCAACGTGCTGTCGGAGCGGTCGAACTGGAACCCGGTCTTCGGGTTGTCCCACGCCGTGCTGCGCTCGATCTTGTGCTGCCCGGGGTTGTTGTTGTCGACGAAACCGCCGACCGCGTTGTTCCACGTCATGCTGTTGCGCACGGTGTGGTTGGCGGCCACGCTGTTGCCGCCCAACTTGAACCCGTTGCCGTCACCGGTGAAGTCGGGGATGTTCCAGCGGTTGAACCCATTGCCCCAGGCCAGGCTGTTCTCCGTGATGATGGGAGAGGAGAACATCCAGTAGTCCAGGCCGTCGTCGGCGTTGTTCCACAAACGCGCGCCGCGCACGACGTTGCCGCTGCCGGAGCCTTCCTTGATGGCCAGGCCGTCCGCGCTCTCGCCGTTCTTGCGCGGGTCGCGGTTGCCGTAGCTGTCCAGGTTGAGGATCTGGTTGTTGCTGGTTGCGAGGACGAGGTGCAACCCGGTCTCGTAGTTGTCCCTCGTGACGAGCCGGTCGTAGACGTTGTTGTTGGAGTCCAGGCCGAAGATGCCGTACGGACCGTGGATGATCTCCAGGCCGATCAGTCGCCAGTAGTCGCCCTCGATGTGGATCGCGCCGCGCTGCGACCGGGGGATGGTGGAGCCGACCTCGCCCGGCGTGTAGGGCATGTTCTCGCCGTCGATGATCACGCGCTCGTTGTTGTGGTTGCGCATCGTGATGGGCCGGCTCGACGTGCCGTTCTTGAGGATCTGGATGTTGGTGCTCGGCGCGTACGTGCCACCGCGGATGTAGATGGTGTGGCCGGGCTGTGCCAGGTCGACCGCCTTCTGGATGGTGCGCAGGGGCGCGGCCAGGGTGCCCGCATTGCTGTCGTCGCCGTTGGTCGCCACGTACAGCGCGTTGGCGGCTGGCGCGTCGTCGACGGTGACGTCGAGGTAGTCGATGTTGGGCAGGCCGGCCGAGGTGGTCGGGTTGAGCCGGATCGTGCTGCTGCCTGCGGGCAGCGGGACCGTCAGGGCCTTCGACACCCAGGTCGACCACGCGCCTGTCGCCTCGAACGAGACGAACTGCACGGTGGAGCCGTTGACGACGAGGTCGGCGGGTCGGCTGGTGGTGGCACCGTTGGAGAACCGGACCGCGATCGTCGCCGAGCCCGCCGCCGACGCGGTGACGCTGAACTGCGCGGCGGCCCCGACGGCGTTGTCGCCGTTGCAGAACCCGGAACCCGAGTAGCCGGACCAGTTGGTGTCGATGGTGCCCGTGCACACCGCCGGCGAGTTCTCGGCTTCGTAGCGGGTGGACGCCGCTTGCGCCGGACTCGCCGATAACGCGACCAGCGCGCCCGCGACTATGCCGACGAGGACAGTTTTGAAGTGCATCGTTGTTCTCCAGCGAGAGTCGGATGCGGCGGCGGCGGCGCGGGGGTGAGCTCGCCTGCAGGACGCGGAGAAGTTGCCGCAGGCGTGGTGGAGATTGTTGAGCTGTGCACCGGGAAGTCGCGAGAACAGTCGTTACCACGCGAACCCATGCACGCCTCCTTGCGAGCAACCGGCGGAGCCGTCGACACCCCAAAAGCTCGCCATTCGTCCGCAGGCTCGAAGAACGACAGCGGTCGTCGGTCGCACGGAACGGGCAGTCCGCGTGGCACGGTGGGGCGTAGGGCACCGTCGGGACGCCACCCAGCAACATCGTCCGCACGCGGAACACCTCTGACAGCACCACCGGCAACACGGGTTTCCACTGCGCCCGCGACACCTGAGGCGAACGGCGATCATGCAGGTGGTGTGATCACCGCGCGGCCGATGCGACAGATCACGCGTGCTTGCCGTCATGATCCGACGGCGCCGCGGTGCGCTCGATTCACATATCTGTCTGATCGCTTCAAGGGGTGGGTCAAAGTACGGATCTGCGGGGGCCCGAGGGTGAGACTCCCTCGGGCTACCCGACCTAGCAGGTGCCGTCCGACTCCTTCATGCCCGTGTTGGCGCCTGCCGTCCGGCTCACGATGTTCGGTACGCAGTTGGTCTGGTCGAGCTTGTAGCTGTAGGGGATGTTGACCGTGGTGGTGGACTTGGGGTCGGGGCCGGCGGGGTTGGTCTCGCTGTCGGGGCTGGACCAGGTCACGTTGTCGAAGATGTTGCCGCTGACCTGCCAGTACCCGGCCTGGTCGGTGTAGAAGGTGCCGAGGACGTCACGGGAGTTCTTGAAGTAGT
>NZ_VKAB01000123.1 GCF_009769385.1 Saccharothrix deserti | reverse complement strand
TCCCACGGCTGACGCGCAATGCGTGCCACTAGGCAATCTCGCGTTTCCCGCTATGGACCAGCTTCCTGACCAGCACCTCTTCCGGCCCGGCGACCCGATTCAGGCCATCATCTGCGGAACGCGGGTGCAAGTCAGGCGGCTCGGTGGTACTCGTTGAGGATGCCGCCCAGCCGCTGTCGTCGGCGGATGCTGGGTTGGGTGACCGCTGCTTGATCGGTGGTCGGTTGTGGCAGTGGGTGTAGTGGTCGGGCGTTGACGATGCCCTGGTGGGGTTGGTGGGTGTTGTAGAACTGCTCGTACTCGCGTAGGGCGTGGAGTAGGTGGCGCTGGTTCCAGATGAGGGTGCGGTCGAGGAGTTCGCGGCGGCAGCTCTGGATCCAGCGTTCGGTGATCGCGTTCATCCGCGGGATCCGGACTCCGCTGAGGACGACCTGGATGTCCGCGTCGGTGAGGACGGTGTCGGACAAGGCGGGGTACTTCCGTCGCGGTCGCGGACCGGGAACCGTGCGGAGCTGCCTACGTCTTCGAGGTCCATGATCAGGTTCTTCGCGGCCTGGGCGACCCGGGATGCGGTCGGGTGTGCTGTGGCGCCCATGATGCGGATCCGGCGGTAGCCCCAGGTGGGATTCTCTCTCGCCAGGCGCAGCACCGTCTCCGGACGTACCAGCAGCCGGAACCGGCGAAGCTTCTGCATCGGCATCCGGTGCAGAAGCGCGGCGAGGAATGCCCGGTCATCGTGAGAGAACCGCGGCCGAGTTTGACCCGGTTGGCGTTCCAGGACCGTGATCTGGTGCCCCAGCACCAGGATCTCCACGTCCTTGTCCTAATCGCTCACGGGCAGCAGACGCAGTAGCGCGTACGCGTTGGTCACGCCGAGGTAAGCCAGTCGGAGCGGCATGACCGGCCATCATGCCGTGCTGCTCGACATCGGCGCGGATTACGAACGCTTCCGTACGCCATCCCGGCAACCCTCCGTCACCTGCACGGATGAGGTTCTCGGCAGGCACAGCGGCCCCCGGAGCGTGAGGAACCGCCATGCGGCAATGGGCGATCTTGGTCGGAGCGATCGTGTTGGAGGTGGCGGCCACCGTGTCCCTGCGGGCCTCGATCGACAACCCGTGGTGGGCGGTGCTGACCGTTGCCGGTTACGCAGGCGCGTTCGTGGCGCTTTCCGCGCTTCTGCGCATGGGTGCCCCGATCGGTGTCGTCTACGGCATCTGGGCGGCGGCGGGTGTCGCCCTGACGGCGGTCCTCGGCACGGTGCTGTTCGCGGAGCCGTTCACACTCCTCGTCGGGATCGGGATCGGGATCGTCGTCGCCGGGGTCGTGCTGGTGGAGACCGGCCACGGCCACGTCACCGAGGGGAAGGTGCGGTCATGACGTGGTTGTTGCTCGTCGGCGCGATCCTGGCGGAGGTGGCGGCGACGTTGTCACTGCGGGCTTCGGAAGGGCTGAAGAAGAAGCGGTGGATCGCCCCTGTCGCGGTCTTCTACAGCGGCGCGTTCGGACTGCTCACCGTCGCTCTCGCTCACGGCATGCCGGTCGGGATCGCGTACGGCATCTGGGCGGCCTGCGGCGTCGCCCTGACCGCGATCGGGGCGCGGATGTTCTTCAAGGACGCGCTGACAAACGTATGGCGGCCGGTATCGGGCTCATCGCTGTGGGGGTGTTGGTCATCGAACTCGGCGCGACCGCACACTGACGTGATCTCAGCGAGTTTCAGGTGAGTCGTCGGTGCTCGAAATGTGTGAGCGTGAGGGCGGCTTTGACGGTGCTCCCGATCTTGCGTGGGCGGGTGGCGAAGTGTCGTAGGGCGCGCCGGCGTCCGGTGACCAGGGCGAATCCGCGTTCTCCGAGGCAGCGCAGGCCGCGCAGCAGGGCGTTGTAGGTGCGGTTGTCCACGTGGAGTGCCCGGCCGTCGGTGGGCTGTTTGACCGGAGTGAATACGCCGATCCCGGCGCCGTCGTAGCCGCCGTCGGCCAGTGCCGTCAGGTCGAGTGTTCCGGCGCAGCACGGCGACCTCGTGCCGCGGCGCCGGTAACTCCACGTCCTTGGCCGCCGAGGACCGGCCGAGCAGGACCAGCTGCCCACCGAGCCGGACGAAGATCAGGCACAGCAGTCGTAATGCCACGCTCCATGATCAAGCCCTGTGTTCGATGGTGGCAGTCATCGCAGATCAGCGGTCCGGTACAGGGTTTGACACCCCACACGCTCCAGTGCCCGCACGGCCTGCGACAGCGACGGCTGCGACACGTACAGAGCCGAGGCCGCACGGTTGCCCCCCACGATCAACAATCGCAAGGAAGTCCTGGATGGTCCACGTGTCCGACAGTGCGCCGGTGAAGCAGACCGTGCCGTGGACACGGACTGACCGCAGTGTGTCCCGCAGATTCCGGGTGCCGGTCAGCTCCAGTGCCGCGTCGTCCCCGTCCGGGCAGATGTCCCGCACGGTGCGGGCGATCGTTCCGTCGTCGGTGATCGGGTGGTCGACGCCGAGTGTGCGCAGCAGTTGCGCGCGTTCGGAGCGGCGGGTGGTGGCGAGCACGGTGGTGCCCAGGTCCTTCGCCATGGCGGCCGCGGTGAGCCCGAGCGTCGAGGTTCCGCCGCGGATCAGCAACGTCTGCCCGCGATGGAGGTCGAGTCCGGTGTGGAGGGATCCGTAGGCGGTCTGGCACATCTCCGGGAGTGCCCCGAGAGTCTCCCACGGCAGCTCCGAGTCGAATGGGATGGTCTGACCGACGGGAAGCAGGGTGTACTGCGCGTACGCCCCGTCGAACGAGCGCCCCATACCGCCCATCATGGTTGCCACCTGCCGGCCGGAGCTCAGGCCGCTGCCGGAGGGCGCTTCGTCGACCACCCCGACGCATTCGATGCCGGGCACGCGCGGGAGCGTCACATCCGGGTCGGAGAGCCCTTTGCGGGTGGTGACCTCGGATTCGTTGACCCCGAACGCCTTGACCTTGATACGCACCCATCCAGGCCTGGCAGGGACCGTTCGTGGCCGGTTGTCTCTTCCATGGCGATTCCTCGTGGTGGGCCGGGAGGTAGCTCGTCAGTCGGTGACGCCGCCGTAGGCGATGACCTTGGCAGGGTGCATGCGGACGACGAGTTCGCCGGGAACGGCGTTGCGCTTGCCGAAGTCCTCGGCCTGGTCCGCGCCCATGTACCGGGCGCCGGCCCTGGTCGCGACGTCGAGGAGTTCGTCGAGGTCCTCGCTGAGCGTCACGTCGCCGCGCACCTCGACGTAGGCGAACGGCGGGGCGTCGTCGGCGACGCAGAGCGAGGCGCGGGGGTTGCGCCGCAGATTGCGGGCTTTGGCCGTGGCGCCGCCCGTGGTGAACAGGAAGTCCTCGCCGTCAACGACATACCAGACGGGTGTGATGTTCGGGGTGCCGTCGGCACCGATGGTGGCGAACCGGCCGGTGGGCGTGCCTCGGGTGACGAAGGCGAGCCATTCCTCGGTCGACATGGTGTGCATGGCAGTCCTTGTTCGTTCGTGCGGTCCTTGTCATCCGGGACGGCGGTGACGCGGCACCGTCTCCAGGACGAGGTGGTAGGAGTGGTCGACGAGTTCGGCGACCAGGTCCTGGGTCACGCCGGGACCGGCGCCCAGGGAGATCCAGTGCCGTTTGTCGAGATAGCGGCCCGGAGTGACTGAAGCGTGCTGGCCTTGCAGCAGCCGGCCGTACTCCGGTTCCGCCTTGACGGTGGCGATGAGGTCGTCGGGGTCGTCCGTGATGATCAGGAAGACCTTGTCCGCCACCTTGTAGACGTCCAGCTGCTCGATGAACGGACGCCCGTGGCCGACCCCGGGAAGTGCGCGGGCTGTTTCGCGCGCGATGTCCTGGAGCTGCTCGCCGCTGACGGACATGACGCGGGTCAGGAGCGGCGGCCGTAGGTGTGCGGGTCGACGGGCCGCTGTGACTTGGGGAGCCCGCCGACCACCAGTCGGTAGGACTCGGTCACCAGCTCCCTGACCAGCTTTTCACCGATCGCGTTCCCGCCCTCCAACGTGATCCAGTGCTTCTTGTTCATGTGGTAGCCGGGGGTGACGTTCTCGTACTGCTCACGCAGGGCCTCGGCCTCGGCCGGCTCGGACTTGAGGATCACGACGGGGCGTCCGGGAACCTCGGTCATCAGCATGAAGACCTTGCCGCGTACCTTGAAGACCTCCCAGTCATGGCCGAAGGGGTGCTCCAGGCCGGCTCCGGGCAGTTCCTCGGCGCGGTTGGCCGCGGTCTTCAGCAACGTCTCTCCGTCCAAAGTCATCACCTCGATCGATCTCAGTGTCCAGGACTGTTGTGCGGTCGGCGCGACGCGAGCGAAGAGGTCCGCGTACACCGTGTAAGAACTCCTAACTCAATGACAAGTTGCGCAGGCGGCGCCAGCAGATGATGCCGCAGGCCAGGCTCAGGAACGCTTCGTGGATGTCGTCCCGGATCTCCCACCTGACCCGCAGTCGGCGGAACCAG
>NZ_VKAB01000122.1 GCF_009769385.1 Saccharothrix deserti | reverse complement strand
GCGGCCGTGGCGGGCCTGGGTGGGCGGCGGTGGAAGCGGCTTGAGGTGTCGCATGCGTTCCACTCGGTGTTGATGGATCCGATGCTGGACGACTTCCGTGCGGTGGTGGAGGGCTTGTCCTTCCACCACCCGGAGATCCCGCTGGCGACGACTGGCGATGTGACGTCGGTGGACTATTGGGTCCGGCATGTGCGGGAGCCGGTCCGGTTCGCCGACAGTGTGCGCACGTTGGCGGACAACGGCGTGACGGCGGTGTTGGAGATCGGGCCCGGCGGCGTGCTGACCGCGATGGTGGCCGACACGGCGGATGTCGTGGCGATCCCGGCGTCACGCGGCGACAAGCCCGAGCCGGAGGCGTTCGTCGGCGCACTGGGGGCGCTGTGGGAACACGGCGTGGAGGTGGCATGGCGGGACCGGATCGGCGGCGGTCGGCTGGTCGACCTGCCCACCTACCCGTTCCAGCACGAGCGCTACTGGCTGACGGGCGACGCGACGCAGCGGTTCGTGGACGGCGTCGTCACGGTCGCGGGCAGCGACACAGCTGTGCTCACCGCCCATCTGTCGACCGACGTCACCTGGCTCGGCGACCACCGCCTGCACGGCGTCGCACTGCTGCCCGGCACCGGCATGGTGGAGTTGGTCCTCCGCGCGGGTGAGCACGTCGGCTGTGGGCGGCTGGCCGAGCTGACCCACGTCGCCCCGCTGGTCGTGCCCGAGCGGGGTGCGGCTGAGGTGCAGGTCGTGGTGGGTGCAGCGCGGGATGGTCGGCGCGACGTCGAGCTGTTCTCGCGCCGCGACGAGAACGGCCCGTGGACGCTGCACGCCACCGGCGCGCTCACGGCCGAGGTGGGCGAGCCGGTGCGGGACCTGGCGTGGCCGCCGCGCGACGCGGTCGAGGTGGACCTCGACGGCGCCTACGAACGGCTGGCCGACGAGGGGTACGGGTACGGCCCCGCCTTCCAGGGCCTGCGCCGCGTCTGGCGCGGTGATGGCGTGGTCCACGCCGAGGTCGCCCTGGACGACCGCGTCGAGGGGGATGGCTTCCTGCTGCACCCGGCGCTGCTGGACGCCGCCCTGCACGCGGTCCTCGTCACTGACCCCAGCGGCGGCGTGCCGTTCTCGTGGAACGGGGTCGCGGTGCACGGCAGGGGCGCGTCCGCGCTGCGCGTCCGGCTCACCAGGTCCGGCGCGGACCGGATCGCCCTGACCGCGACGGACGCCTCCGGCCGCCCGGTGGCCGAGGTCGAGTCGCTGGTCGTGCGGCCGGTGACGCGGGACGCGCTGCGCCAGGCCGGCGGCCGGGTGCGCGACGGCCTGTTCCGCACCGAGTGGGTCGAGCCGACCGCCGCCGACGGTCCCGCGCCCGGTGCCGAGGTCGTCACGCTCACCTCGGACGAACCTGACGTGCCGACCCGCGTCCGCGCCGTGGTGGGCACCGCCCTGGAGCTGGTCCAGGGCAGGCTGGACGACGCCACCCGCCTGGTGGTCGTGACGAGTGGCGCGGTCACCGCCGGCGACCCGGCTCAGGCCGCCGCGTGGGGCCTGGTGTCGTCCGCGCAGACCGAGCACCCGGACCGGTTCGTCCTGCTCGACACCGACGGCAGTGCGGACGTCGCGGACCTGCTGCCCGCGCTGCTGGCGAGCGGCGAACCGCAGGCCGCGATCCGGGATGGCAGGCTGCTGGTCCCGCGCCTGACCGCCGTGGAGCCGGCGGCGCCTGTCGGGTTCGGCGACGGTGCCGTGCTGCTCACCGGTGCGAGCGGTGCTCTCGGCGGGGTGCTCGCCCGCCACCTGGTGCGGGAGCGCGGCGTCCGCGACCTGGTCCTCGTGTCGCGGCGCGGCGCCCCGGACGACCTGGTGGCGGAGCTGACCGACGCCGGGGCCCGGGTGCGGGCGGTCGCGTGCGACGTGGCCGACCGGGACGTCGTGACCGAACTGGTCGCGGGGATCGACGACCTGTCGGTCGTCGTCCACGCGGCCGGTGTGGTGGACGACGGCGTGATCGCCGACCTCACCCCGGACCGGCTGGACGCCGTGCTGCGCCCCAAAGCCGACGCGGCCTGGTACCTGCACGAGGCGACGCGCGACCGCGACCTCGCGGCGTTCGTGCTGTTCTCGTCCGTCGCCGGTGTCCTCGGGGCCGCGGGTCAGGCGAACTACGCCGCCGCGAACGCGTTCCTCGACGGGCTCGCCCGGCACCGGGTGGCCGCCGGGCTGCCTGCCGCGTCACTGGCGTGGGGCCTGTGGGAGCAGACGAGCGCCATGACCGGCGGGCTCGGTGCGGCCGACCAGCGGCGGATCGCCCGCACCGGGCTGCGGCCGATGTCGTCGGACGAGGCGCTGGCGCTGTTCGACGCGGCGCCCGGCACCGGTGAGCCCGCGCTCACCGCGGCCGGGTTCGACCTGGCCGCGCTGCGCGCCCGTGGCGACGAGGTGCACCCGATCCTCCGGTCGCTCGTCCCGGCCCGCCGCGCCACCGCGCACCGGCTCGCCGGTCCGGTCACGCCCGAGGCGGTGCTGGAGCTGGTGCGGGCGAAGGTCGCGGTGGTGCTGGGTCACGCGGACGGTTCGGCGGTCGCGGTCGACCGCTCGTTCCAGGAGCTGGGTTTCGACTCGCTGACCGCCGTCGAACTGCGCAACGCCCTGGGTGCCGAGGTGGGCGTGCCGCTGCCCGCAACCCTCGTGTTCGACCACCCGACACCCCAGGCGCTGGCCGACCACCTCAACGCCGAGCTGTCCGGTCTGGAGGCCCCGGTCGAGGCTGCCCCAGTGGTGGCCGACACCGCCGACCCGATCGTGATCGTCGGCATGGCGTGCCGGTTCCCCGGTGGCGTGTCGTCACCCGACGGGCTGTGGGACCTCGTCGCGAACGGCGTCGACGCGATTTCCGGGTTTCCCGAGGACCGGGGTTGGGACCTGGAGGGGTTGTACGACCCGGATCCGGACCGGGTGGGTAAGGCGTATGTCCGCAGTGGTGGTTTTCTGGATCGTGCTGCGGAGTTCGATGCGGGGTTTTTTGGTATGTCGCCGCGTGAGGCGTTGGCGACTGATCCGCAGCAGCGGTTGTTGTTGGAGGCTGCGTGGGAGGCGTTTGAGCACGCGGGTGTGGATCCGTTGTCGTTGAAGGGGAGTCGGACCGGTGTGTTCGCCGGGCTGATGTACCACGACTACGCGTCGCGGCTCATCGAGGCGCCGCCCGAGGTCGAGGGCTTCCTCGCCGGTGGCAACGCGGGCAGCGTCGCGTCCGGTCGGGTGTCCTATGTGTTCGGGCTGGAGGGGCCGGCGGTCACCGTGGACACGGCGTGCTCGTCGTCGTTGGTGGCCCTGCACTTGGCGGTGAGCGCCATCCGCTCCGGCGAATGCGACCTCGCGCTCGCCGGAGGCGTCACGGTCATGGCCGGCCCGCTGCCGTTCGTGGAGTTCTCGCGGCAGCGTGGTCTGGCGGTGGATGGTCGGTGCAAGGCGTTCGGTGCCGGTGCGGATGGCACGTCGTGGGCCGAGGGTGTCGGTCTGTTGGTGGTGGAGCGGTTGTCGGTGGCTCGTGCGGCGGGGCATCGGGTGTTGGCGGTGGTGCGTGGTTCGGCGGTGAACCAGGACGGCGCGTCGAACGGGTTGACCGCGCCCAACGGGCCGTCGCAGGAACGCGTCATCCGGGCGGCCCTCGCCTCCGCCGGCCTCGGCACGGGCGACGTGGACGCGGTCGAGGGCCACGGCACCGGAACCCGGTTGGGTGACCCGATCGAGGCCCAGGCGTTGTTGGCGACTTATGGTCGTCGTGAGGGTGGGCCGCTGTATCTGGGGTCGTTGAAGTCGAACATCGGTCATGCTCAGGCCGCTGCCGGTGTCGGCGGGATCATCAAGATGGTGCAGGCGATGCGGCACGGCGTCCTGCCGAGGACCTTGCACGTCGACGAACCGACCCCGGTCGTGGATTGGTCGGCGGGCAAGGTGGAGGTGTTGGCCGAGCAGCGTCCCTGGCCCGAGGTCGATCGTCCGCGCCGGGCGGCGGTGTCGTCGTTCGGGATCAGCGGCACGAATGCGCACGTGATCCTGGAGGAGGCCCCTGCCGAGGAAGTTTCCGACGCCCCGGCCCCGGCGGTGCTGCCGTTGTTGTTGTCGGCGCGTAGTGCCGATGCCCTGGCCGAGCAGGCCCGACGCCTCCGCCACCACTTGTCCGACAACCCCTTGCTGGAGCCGCAGGACGTCGCGAGCACTCTCGCTCGACGGTCGCCGTTCGATCATCGTGCGATGGTGGTCGGTCGGACTCGTGAGGAGTTGTTGGCGGGTCTGGGTTGGCTTGGCAGTGTCCGGCGGGTTGTTGGTGGTTCGGTCGGGTTTGTGTTTTCGGGTCAGGGTTCGCAGCGGTTGGGTATGGGTCGGGAGCTGTATGCGGGGTTTCCGGTGTTCGCGGCGGTGTGGGACGAGGTGATGGGTTTCTTCCCGGGTCTGCGGGATGTGTTGTGGGGTGATGACCGGGGGTTGTTGCGTCGTACGGGTTTTGTGCAGCCGGGGTTGTTCG
>NZ_VKAB01000121.1 GCF_009769385.1 Saccharothrix deserti | reverse complement strand
CCGCCGGTCGCGCGACGAGGTTGCCTGTCAGGTGCTGTGGACACGTTCATCAGGATCTCCGATCCCACCCCCAAGCGTGAACCCACCCCTCACACGAGGTGTCTCACCGCAGTCTGACCAAGAGGGGGATGCCCGGCGAAGTCAGTCGTCGAAGCGTGCTCGCGGGAATGGGCGCGCTCGCTGCCACCACAGTCACGGCCAAGACGTCGGTTTCACCGGCTCAGGCCGCGGCATCTTCCCTCAGCGACGCCACGTCACCGGTCGCGTCCGCGGCGGCCTCAGACCCGCTCCCGCTCGCACCGCTGCGCCTGCCCAAGGTCGACTTGGACGTCGAGCAGCAGCCCGACGACAAGGCGCAGTGGTTGCGGGACACCAAGCTCGGCATGTTCATCCACTGGGGCGTCTACTCGGGTCCGGCCAGGGGCGAGTGGTACATGCACAACGCGCCCGTCACGCCGGCCGACTACCGCAAGTACCTCACCGACGCGACCAGCGAGCAGTTCACCGCGAGCGCGTACCGACCCGGCGACTGGGCGCAGCTGGCCAAGGACATGGGCGCCAGGTACTGCGTCCTGACCACGCGCCACCACGACGGGTTCGGGTTGTTCCCGAACGCGTGGACCTCGACGCAGGCCCCGCTGAACCGCGACTTCGTCAAGGACTACGTGGCCGCGGTGCGCGCGGCCGGGCTCAAGGTGGGGCTGTACTACTCCCCGATCAACTGGCAGTACCCGGGCTACTACGACGTGCACGGCACCGACTGCGCCAGGAATCCCTGGGGGTACACCACCGATCCGGCGCACAAGGAGAACGAGCGGATCATGAAGAACGAGGTGTACCAGGCCGTGCGCGAACTGGTCACCCAGTACGGCGCGATCGACGACATCTGGTGGGACGGCGGGTGGCTGGCCCAGCAGGGCTCCGACGCCGACGGGGCGTTCTTCTGGGAGCCGGGCCGGTTCCGCAGTGGTCCAACGAGTGGCCCGTCGACCCGGCGTACAGCGAGACCGACCCGGCCACGGGAAGGCCGCTGGGCCTGACCGGCCTGCTGCGCAAGCACCAGCCCGACGCCCTCTCCAACCCACGCGCGGGGTGGATCGGCGACTACGCCACCGAGGAGGGCGGCTCCGTGCCGACCGGCGCGATCCGCACCGGCAGGATCGCCGAGAAGTGCTTCACCATCTGCGGATCGTGGGGCTACAACGCCGGCGCGGCCGTCATGTCGTACCGCAACGCCATGAACATCCTCGTCAACGCCTGGTCCGCGACATCACCTGCCTGGTCAACGTCGGGCCGGACCGCACCGGAACGGTGCCCGCGGCCCAAGCCGACCTGGTGCGCAGGATCGGCGCGTTCATGTCGTCCTGCGGCAGCGCCGTCTACGGCACCCGCGGCGGCCCGTGGCAGCCCGTCGACGGGCAGTACGGCTTCACCAGCCGGGGCGACACCTTCTACGCACACCTGCTCCCAGGCTACAGCGGCACGAGCTTCACCACCCCCTCGATCGGCGACGGCCAGGTGACCAGGGTGTTCGATGTCGCCACAGGCGCCGCGCTGTCGCACTCGGTGGACGCGGCGGGCCGAGTGACGATCGTCGGCATCGACCGCGCCCGCAACCCCGAGGACAGCGTCGTCGGCGTCGTACTCGACCGGTCCGTGCAGCCGAACGACATCGCCGCGGGCAGGACCGCGACGGCCGACAGCCAGGAAACCGGCAAGAGCAACACCGCGGCGAAGGCCGTCGACTCGTCCACCTCGACCCGGTGGTGCGCGGCCGACGGCCGCGCCGGGCACTGGCTGAAGGTGGACCTCGGGGCGACGAAGCCGATCACCGGCGTGCGGATCGCGTGGGAGCTCGACGCCAAGAACTACCGGTACCGCGTCGAAGGCTCCACCGACAACGCCACCTGGACGTCCCTGTCCGACCGGACCGGCACCAGCAGCACCAGGCAGGTCCAGGTGCTCGCGTTCACCGCCCAGGCCCGGTACGTGCGGGTGACGGTCACCGGCCTGCCGTCCGGCGTGTGGGCGTCCATCCGCAACCTGGAGGTCTACGACCGGCCCATCACCGCCGATGTCGAGGTGTTCAAGCTCGTCAACCGCAAGAGCGGCAAGGTCCTCGACATCAACGGCGCGTCCACCGCGGACGGCGCCGTGGCCATCCAGTGGCCCGACACCGGCGGAACCAACCAGCGGTTCACGCTGACGCCCAACCCGGACGGCTCCCACCGCCTGGTCAACGCCAGGAGCGGCAAGCTGCTGAACAGCCCCGGCGGCTCCGCCCAGGGCGCCCAACTCGACCAGTGGAGCGACACGGACAGCGACAACCAGTGGTGGACCCTCGTCCCGTCCTCGACCGACGGCTACCACCGGATCGTGAACGTGCGCACCGGCTGGTGCGTCGACGTCGACAGCGGTTCGACCGCCGACGGCGCGCGGATCGTCCAATGCCCCGGTAACGGCGGCGCCAACCAGGATTGGCAGCTCGTCGCCGTGTGAGCCGCCACGAGCACCGACTGCCCAGCGAACACCGCCCTGGAAGGGATCGGCCCGTGCGGCGGGGGCCGTCTCGGACACCGTGAACGGCGACTGCACGTGGTTGCGCAGCTTCCGGCCACCGGACGAGCACGACCTCACGAGACAAGTTATTGAGAATCGAGACAGGAGCGCGACCTTTCGGTTGGTGAAGTCAGGGACGACTGGAGGCAGTCCATCGAATGGCGTCACGGCAGTCCTGGACCGGCTCGCAGGGGGCGCACATAGGGTGCTCCGATGCCCTTGCTGAACCTGCGTCATTCGGTCCGTGCGATCGTTCTGGATGAGGAGGACCGCATCCTGCTGTGCAGGTTCGCCCTTCCGGAGAGGGTCGTCTGGGCAGCTCCGGGGGGAGGCATCGAGGCCGGCGAGACACCTCACGAGGCACTGCGCCGCGAACTGCACGAGGAGATCGGGCTCGTGATCGACGGGACGCCGCCGCACGTGTGGCATCGGAGAGTCGTCACGCCCGGCTACGTGCGCGGGTATGACGGCGCGATCCAGGACTACTTCCTCGTCCGCACCGCGGCCTTCCAGCCGAACGGTGCACTGTCGAGTGACGAGCTGGCCGCCGAGAACATCACGGGGTTTCGGTGGTGGCAGCTGGCGGAGATCACCGACTACCAAGGGCCGGACCTCTTTGGTCCGCGTGATCTCGCCGGCCCACTGACCAGGTTGATCAAGGATGGAGTCCCCGACCAGCCATTGGATCTTGGGCTGTGAGTCCGGTGGCCCGTGGGTGAATGACCTGGTGTCGCAGTGGTGAAGACGCTCGGCGCAGCCGCCCGGAGTTCGCGAATGGTGTCATTCGGCGTCTTCTTTCACCGATTCCACATAATGCAGGCCCCGCCCGCCGACTTCCCGCCGCGGCCCACGGTCTACCAGCGTTTCGCCCTCTGGGAGAGGGCCGGAGCCACGCAGCGGCTGCTCGACGGGTTGCGCGACCGTGTCCGGCTGACAGCCGGCCGGGTTGTGGCGCCGTCCGCGGCGATCGCGGACTCGCAGTCGCTGCGTGCGGCCGAGACCGTCGGGAAGGCGACCCGCGGCTTCGACGCCGGCAGGAAAGTCCAGGGCCGCAAACGCCACATTGTCGTGGACAGCGTGGGCCTGCTGCTGGCGGTGCTGGTCACCCCCGCCTCGACACAGGACCGGGTCGCCGCCCGCAGCCTGCTGCGACGTCTGCGCGACACCGCCGGCGGGCGGGTCTCACTGGTGTGGGCCGACGGCGGCTACACCGGCACCCTGCTCGACTGGGCCCGCACGACCCTCGGCCTGGTGGTGGAGATCGTCCAACGCCCGCAGCTGTCGATGTTCACCGTGCTGCCACGGAGATGGGTGGTCGAGCGAACCCTGGCCTGGATCACCGGACACCGCCGCTGCGCCCCGCGACTACGAACGCCTGCCCCACCACCACGAAGCCATGGTCCGCTGGGCCATGGTTCGCATCACCGTCCGCCGACTCATGTGACCGCCGGCGATAGTTGTCACCGTCGAGGTCGGCTCGACCCTCGACATTCAACCCGTGTTGCCGGCCGTAGCCGGCACCTGCGTCCAACTGTTCTTGTCACCAAACGGCCACTGTCAACGTTGCTGGTACCAATTCAGTCACTGTCTGGTGCTGTGCGGCACGCAACGCACGCTCATCACGCCGACGTGACCGGATTTGGTTTGACGTTGGGTCTCGTCCGTCGTTGGTGGCGTGGCGGTCGTTTCGGCCGGGTGTTGGTCGATGTTGGTTGAAGCGGGGGTCCTGTGGTGGACGACAACGACGCTGCGGCGGTGGCCAGGGTTCGTGGCATCTTCGAGGACGTCGTGGCCGGCGGTTTCCGTGCTGAGATGGTCGAGGGAGCGTCCGACGAGGAGATCGACGCCTGGGCCGCGGCCCAGGGTGTGCGGATGGTTCCCGCCGCGGTGCGGGAGATCCTGCGGATCATGGGCAAGCAGGGCGGTGCGTGGCTGCCGGGCACCACGTTCGGCGTCCGCAAGGTGGATGCGGAGGTCAGGGAGGAGGCCGGGTGGTGCGTGGACGAGGCCGACGAGCGCGGGATCTCGCACGGGATGCGGGACCCGGCAGGCATGTTGGTGGTCACCGAGGGCGGCGCGTACGTCTACCTCGTGGTCGACGGCAGCGATCTGGCCGAACCGGACCCGCCGATGTGGGTGTTGTTCGAGTCGGGGAAGGTGACCAGTACTACATTCCGAGATCTTGAACCGGGTCGGCTGACGGCGCGTATCCCGTGTCATGGTCGAGAGCGTGACTGTTCAGGACATCGCCGGCTGGGATGCTGACCTTCAAGCCCTCACCGAGGGCTTGG
>NZ_VKAB01000120.1 GCF_009769385.1 Saccharothrix deserti | reverse complement strand
ATCATCGTCGTGCTGGTGATCGTGACCGTCGCCAGCCTGATCAAGACCAAGCACGACCCGTCGACGAAAGCCCACGCCGGCTCGCTGCGCGCCCACCACCCGACCGACCAGAGCTAGCCGTTCCGCATGTCGTCGTCCCCGACGCAAGACGATGGACCACCGCCGGCGAACCCCACGAGCCACCTCGCCCAGCGGTTTCCGAAACCGGACCCGCCGGACACCCGCGATGTCGCCGTCCAGCGGGGTGCCGATGCCCGACGGCGTCGAGCTGCTCGCGGACCGGTGGGCGCCGCGTGACGGTGGCGAGGGACTTGTGCTTGCCGACAACGTCATCCACCCAGGTCAGGCGGCGTGGTCGTACTCGTTGAGGGACGCCGCCCAACCGCTGTCGTCGGTGGATGTTGAGCCGGGTGACCCCCTGCTTGACCGGTGGCCGGTCGTGGCGGCGTGTGTAGTGGTCGGGCGTTGGCGATGCCCTACTAGGGGCCACGAGGAACGTCGTTGTCGGTGTGTGATCGCCGATCCAGGCAGGTGAAGGTGTCCTTGGGAGCTGCGGTCGCCCTTTCGGGAACGACTCCGCTGCGACAAGCAGGCCGCTTCGGCGCATCGGATGGGCTCGTGTCCTCGACCTGCCGAGAGGCCTTTCCTGCACGCGCCGTCCCGCTGCCGATACCCAATCGAAACGCCTGTTCGATCGGACCGCTCGTTCAACTCGCGGACGATGCCGGCAATGCCGCAGCCACAACCGCACCCGGTGTCGTCGCAACAGCGGCTCCAGCTCGACTTCGAACTGACGTCCGCACAAGGCCCGCTCGAACTCGCCCACCACGATCGCGTCGAACCCCCGTCCCGGCTCCTCCAAGGCGGCCAGCAGCCGGGACGCCGCCGGTCGGTTGGCCCACCTCCGACGCCGCGACACCCCGACGTCGAAGACCGCCGCCACCACGCCATGCCCCTCGATCAGCCGCCGCGCCACGTCCAACTGCCACAACCGCGACGTCCGCGGATCCTGATGCTCCCTCGTCGACATCCGCCCGTAGAACGCGAAACGGAACCCTGGATGGAGATGTGGACTCAGCGAGGTCCGGGTACGGCAGCACGCTGTCCGGCTTGCAACCACCTCTGGAGGATCGCTTGATCGTCAGGGTCTACAGAGGTCATGTGGTGATCACTCCTACGGCCAGAGAACTCAGCAGTCACGGAGACCTCCGCACTTGCTTCTCATGACCCGAGGTGACCTGAACAGCCGTCCAGGTACACGCGAACAGATCAACCACCGTGTCGCGCTCCTACCGGCATGACTTCAACAGCATCCACGGTCGGTCACCACCGGCCGTGACTGGCTTCGTCGACCAGACTGGCGAGGGCACCACGCGCGTACGGTCAACAGCAGTTCGCGATCGAACGGCCCTGCGTACCAGTCCCGTTCGGTTGTGGAGGCGCTTTCTGGCGTGCACTCGGACGGACACCACGCGAGTCACGACCTGCGGGTCGCCACGGTTGTCATACGTTTCATGGCTCTCCTTGTGACCGATGAAGCGGTGCCGGAATCAGGCCGGACTGCGTGGGTCCGAGGAGCATCGAGGTGCTGGTGTCGCCGGACGCGGACCGGGCTGTCGGCACGGCGCTACGCGGTGCCGGGATACGGCGGCGTGGGGCGAGTCATCGGCCGGGGGCGGCCGGGTGGCAGATCCATAATGGACCGACCACCCGGCCGCATTCGGAGGCGGATGATCAGGAGCGGGAGCATCCACTCCCCCGCGCCGTTGTGCTGGAACACCTTGTCCGAACCGGACTTCGCTCCGCCGCCGTCCACCAGGTACCGCGCCGACGAGTTGGACGAGCGGAACGTCGCCGCGTCCTCGCCCACGTCGTTCCACCACACGTTGCGGATCGTGCACGAACCCTCGAAGTGGATACCGTCACCCGCGGGCGCGTCGATGATCACGTTCTCGATCGTGCCGCCGTTGGCCACCACGAACATCGGGTCCTGGCTCTCACCCTGACCACCGTCACCGATGCCGTAGTACCGCTTCATCCCACCGTTGAAGTACGACCCGGTCTCACGGGTGTCGGTGATCTTCACGCTGCCGGTGTCGCTCGGCCACGGGCCGCTGCCGTCACCACCGCCCGGCTGCTGGGACGTCGTGGTGGTGGTAGTGGTCGACGTTGAGGTGCTGGTGCTGGTGCCGGTGGACGAGCCGGTGCACACCACGCCGTTGAGCTTGAACGACGACGGGACCGGGTTCGAACCCGACCAGGAGCCGTTGAAGCCCGGCGTGACCGACGCGCCCGTGGCCAGCGAGCCGTTGTAGCTCGCGTTGCGCACCGTCACCGCACTGCCGGACTGGGAGAACTCACCACCCCACAGCTGCGTCACCTTCTGCCCCGCCGAGAACGACCACTCCAACGTCCAGCCCGACACCGCGTCGCCCAGGTTGGTCACCGTCACGTTGGCGCCGAAACCGCCCTGCCACTGATTGGTCACGGTGTAGTCCACTCGGCACCCGACCGCCGCGTTGGCATTGGTGCCGACCGCCATCACCAAGCCTCCGGTCAGAGCCGCCACCGATACGGCCGCGGCAATACCGGCGGTCCGACTTCTGGTGCGCTTGCCTATGCGCAGAATCATGCGTCGCCTCCTTGCGAACAGCACTGTTGGACAACGGTCCAAACGACGCCGACCGCGGCGGACTGGCGGAATCAGCAGCGCGCGTCATATCCGGGAAGGCTCCCAGGAAGCACTGCGCAACTGCGCGGAACAGGCAACAAGATTCACGGTCATGAACAAACTGGAGCCGTCTGATTACGTAGACATCGCACTCGCCTAACAGGGAAGGCGGACAGTTGGCTACCATAATGCCCAGCTCAGCGCCATGGAATCGATCCAGGAGCCCGAAGTGCAAATTTCCGCCGACCGTCCCGGCGAGTCACAGGCATGAATAAATAGAGCCTGGCGTACTCGGTCGGCGCTGCGGGTTCGACGCGATACGCAACCGACCGACCAGCACGGCGACCTCCGCCTCGGTCGCTTTTCCAGGCCACCACAGCAGCCGGAACCACCGCGGCAACCCGAACGCGTAACTGCGGCAGGTCAGCGGGCTACGCGGCTTCGACCAGCCCGCTCAGGGCCCGCGACCGAGGTGGAGATCGAAGCCGCGATGGGACGCCGACCGTCGGTTACGGTGTCACGTCGATGACGCCGACGCCGGCGAACTGTGCGACCTGCGTTTTGGCCTCCTGTGGGCTGAGCGGGTCGTAGTCGTAGGGCACGGTGAAGTTGGTGGTCGATTCCAGGTGCTCGTGCGGGCTGTCCTCATAGGCGTTGTTCACCAGGTTCCAGTAACCGGTCTCGTCGCTGCCGTACCACCAGCCGACCGGGCCCTCGATCTGACCGTCATGGCTGTCGACGTTTCCCGAGCCGGCTCGCAGGAAGTAGTTGCCTTCCACCAGTACCCGCGCACCCATTCGGGAGTTGATCGCCGACACGGCGATGTCCTCGAAGAAGTTGTTCAACATGTGCGCATCGGAACGTCGGACGAGCGGAACGCGCGAGTTCACGTTCTGGAACCGGTTGTTCATGTACGTGATGTAGTTGCCCGTGCTGCTCAAGCTGTCGCCGCCGCCGGTCAGCATGGTCTTCCACGAGTCGTGGAGGTAGTTCCACGAGACGGTGATGTATTTCGCGCCGTCTTTGATGTCGACCAGACCGTCGTAGTGGTCCTTGTCGACGTCCGGGTACTCGTTGTAGAACTCGTTGTGGTCGATCCAGACGTTGGTGCTGTTCTTCTGGACGGTGATGCCGTCCCTCTCGCCCGTGTCGACGTGGTGGATGGACAGGTTACGGATGACGATGTTGTGGGCGCTGCGGAGGCTGAGGCCGACCCCGTCGAATTCACCCTGGTCGCCGACCCCGAGGATGGAGACGTTCTCGACGTCCTTGACGTGCATCTTGGCGTCGCTGAACTCGGACGCCCTGATGGTCTCGTCGACGTAGATGACCAGACCCTCGTTGGCGGACCGGTCGTCATGTTCCCTCAGCAGCTCGTACATGGCGTCGCCAGGACTGCCGTAGCCGCTGCCCGGCCAGTACTCGCTGAGCACGTACTCATGGACCACATCGGCCCCGAACCCGCCGGTAGTGCCGCCGTTCATCGAGGCGTACCCAACCGGCCCGGTGAACCGGTTCGGCGCGCCATGCGCCGTGTCGAGCGCGACCAACGACGCCGCGGCAGCGAGCAACCGATTACCCCAGCCGCCACACCCGATCTCACTCCTCTTTGTCGAGACATTCCTTCCTTCCTTTCTTCAACAGGACTTCTCGAAGGTGAGCGGTAGGGACCGGCGAACCATCCCGCCCTACCGCAGCAACCCCAGCGCCGGCCACTGACCCACAGCGCATGCCCCGGCAACCACCTCGGTGATCGCGGCGGCGGTCAGCAGGTGGAGTTCGTCTGCGTCAGCAGACCCAGGCGCCACGGCAGGAAGTTGTAGGCGTCGTTCGCGTTCGGGTCCTTGCCCTGGTACACGTAGCGCAGGTTGCAGGGACTGATGGTCATCGTCTGGTCGATGCCGTTGCGGATCATCTCGCCGTGGCTGATGTCCCTGGTCCACGCGGTGCCGTCGAAGGCGACGTTGTTCGACCGGGCGAAGGGGTTGGCCTCGGTGTCGGCGAGCGCGGCCCACGACCCCGTGATCGTGGGCGAGGTCCAGGACCGGAAGTAGCGCTTGCCGTCCGAGCCGATCGCCTCGTTGACCAGCAGGTAGCTGTCGCTACCCGTCACCTTGTAGACGTTGGGTGCCTCGAACAGCTTGAACTTCGTGTCCTGCAAGGCGATCACGGTGTTGGTCATCCCGTTCGGGAAGTTGGCGACCGTGGTCTCCGAGCGGTACAGGTGGCCGTTGT
>NZ_VKAB01000119.1 GCF_009769385.1 Saccharothrix deserti | reverse complement strand
AGCGCGACCGCCTCGGCCCGGAACTCCGGCGGGTAGTGCTTCATCACCATCTGAACGGGACTCCTGTCCACCCGGATCGTCAGGATCCAAGTGTGTCTGGTGTCCAACATCCAGGGTCAAGTCCCAGGGGCTGGACTTCCTGGGCTTCCACAACCGGCTGGTGCGCGGGCGGACTCCCCGGTCGGCGCATCTGATCTTCCTTGCTCGCTGGCCCGCACACAAGGCGGTCCAGCGTGCCCGGGATCGGATCCGGTCTATTACGGCCCGGTCCCGGCTGCTGGTGCCGGTCGAGCAGATCGTGGATGAACTGAACGTGTTCCTCCGCGGCTGGGCGGGGTATTTCCGTTACGGGAACTCGGCCTTGGTGCTCGGCCAGATCAGGAACTATGCCCTGACCCGGCTCGCGTTGTGGTTGTCCAAGAGGGGCAACCGCCGCCGGGCGTGGGGATGGGGGATGACCAGGGTTCTGTTGTCTCCGAATCATATGGGTCTGATCAGCCTCGATGGGATAGTCGTCCCGCCCAGGCCCTTCCGGGCCTGGAAACGCTGAATGCCGCCGGTGAAGAACGTCGGTAAGCCGTGTGCGGGAGAACCGCATGCACGGTTTGACGGGCGGGAGCTGGAGACGGAGCGGACTGGCCACGGACACGAAGAAGAACAACCCGGCGGGAAACCGTTGGGCACCAATGGCTTCGTGACCTACCGCCAGGACACGCCACCGCGCCAGCTCCCGACCCTCCTAGATCGTTATGTGCCCTGGTCTTGGGGCTGTCTGCCACTGGCGGAAACTCAGGTGGCCTCAGCGCACGATCTGGGTAGAGTCGGGCAATGCCCGAGCTGAAGCGGCTGCATGCCGGCCACGCTCCGGCGGTCCTGGCCTTCGAGCTGGCGAACCGCACCTACTTCGCTGCCTCGATCTCCGACCGCGGCGACGACTTCTTCGACCAGTTCACCGACCGGTACAACGCCTCGCTGGCCGAGCAGGAGGCCGGCATCTGCGCCTTCTACGTGCTCGTCGCCGAGGACGGCTCGGTACTCGGCAGGTTCAACCTGTACGACTTGGAGGACGGCACCGCCAGACTCGGCTACCGGGTCGCGGAGCGGGTCGCCGGCCGCGGCGTGGCGACCGCGACCGTCCGGGAGCTGTGCCGGATGGCGACAGCGATGCACGGCCTGCTCACACTGCGGGCGGCCACCTCCCACGACAACGCCGCGTCCCGGAAAGTCTTGACCAAGGCCGGGTTCGTCCCGGTTGGCCCTGCCACCCCGGCCGATCTCGGCGGCAAGTCAGGCACTTGGTACCAGCGCGATCTCCGGCCATAGACCTTGATCTTGCTCGTGGGTCGGCTGCGGGAAGGCTGCGGCCACCGCTGATCATCGGTGTGTGAAGACTGACGATCTTGCGATGGCCGCAGGTCACAGCGTGGACCCTGCTCGCCGGCAGGAAGCGTTCGAGGGCCTGATGAGCCGGATGGCCGGCCGGTTCGCCCGGGTTGAACCCCGGCGTCGGGTACGGGATCCGATGCCGGGGCTGCTGTCGGACCTGCCACGCAAAAACTGTTGGAGCATCGCCGAGTGGGCCGGAGAGTCCACCCCGGACGGCATGCGGCACCTGCTCGGCCGGGCCCGATGGGATGCCGACGCCATGCGCGATGACGTGCGCGAGTACGTCCTGGAGCATCTGCACGACGAGGGTGCAGTGCTGGTGGTCGACGAGACCGGGGACGTGAAGAAGGGCACGCACACCGTCGGCGTCCAGCGCCAGTACACCGGCACCGCCGGGAGGATCGAAAACGCGCAAGTCGCTGTCTACCTCGTCTACGCGGGACTGCGCGGGCACGCGGCGGTGGACCGGGAGCTGTACATACCGCACTCCTGGACGCGCGACCCAGATCGCTGCCGAGCCGCGGGCCTGGACGAGGACACCGTCTTCGCGACCAAGCCGGAGCCGCCCGCCCGCGTGATCGGCCGATTTCTCGATGCCGGGCACCGCGCCGGCTGGGCCGCGGCAGACGAGGTCTACGGCGGCAACCCAAAGCTGTGCTCCGCGCGGGAAGAGCGCCAGGTCGGCTACGTGCTCGCCGTCGCCTGCTCACATGAAGCCACCACCGGCGCGGGGAAGTTCCGTGCGGATGCCCTGGCCGCGAAGGTGCCCAAGCGGGCCTGGCAGAAGCTGTCGGCCGGGGCCGGTGCCAAGGGGCACCGCTTCTACGACCGGGCGGTCATCGATCTGGCCGAACCCCGCCCCGGCAGCCGCCGGCTGCTGATCCGCCGCAACCGCACCACCGGTGAACTCGCCTGCTACCGCTGCTTCTCACCCGACCCGGCGCCCCGCACCTGACGGACTTATCCCGCTCACCTGCAACGAGATCCAGCGACTGTTCATCACCTTGGTCGTCCGGCCCGTGCGCGAGGCAGCCCACCGGCTCGCCTGGTCCGCCTGGCGACGCCGCCACCAGGCCCGAGCCCAAGCCAGCCATTACCGGCGACAAGCCGCGAATCAGACATGAAGATCACGATTTACGGCTGAAGCATTAACTACGCGGCCTTGGGTCAAGGCCCCTTGGGCCCCGGGGCGGTTGGACAGTTCTGTTCCCTGTGTCAGAAGGGGGAGCCAGTGTGGGCGCTTCCAGGGCTGCCCTCGGACGCCGCGACGCCGAAGCGACACCGGATCCGTTGGGTGGGACCACTCCACCAGGCAGAGACCGCCGATCCATGGATAAACCTTCCTCTCCCGCCCCTGCGCGGGCGCCCCTACGGTCGAGGCCGCGGGCGCTCACCGCCCCGCCGCAACGAAGGAGCGAGACCCCCATGAAGATGACCGGCAACACGATCCTGATCACCGGCGGCACCTCGGGCATCGGGCTCGGCCTGGCCCTGCGCCTGCACGAGGCCGGCAACAAGGTGGTCGTCGCCGGCCGGCGCAAGGAACTCCTCGACGAGATCACGGCTGAGCACCCGGGCATCGACGCGCTCGTCCTCGATGTCGCGGACCCCGACTCGATTGCCCTGGCCCGTGAGACCGTGGCAGCGAGCCACCCGGAGCTGAACGTCCTGGTCAACAACGCCGGCATCATGCTGCGGGAGAACCTCCTCGACCCGGCCGGACTCCCGGTCGCCGAGGACCACGTCATGATCAACCTGCTCGGCACGATCCGGATGACGTACGCCTTCCTGCCGCTGCTGGTGGGCAAGGACGACGCGGTCGTCATGAACGTCACCTCGTCGCTGGCGTTCGTACCGTTCCCGGTCACCCCGACCTACAACGCGACCAAGGCCGCGCTGCACTCCTTCTCCGAGAGCCTGCGCATCCAACTCGCCGGTGCTGACGCCGGCGTCCAGGTGGTCGAGGTGGTCCCGCCGGGCGTGCGCACGACCCTGCTGGGCCAGCAGGACGACGACCACGCCATGCCGTTGGACGACTTCCTCACCGAGACCCTCGACCTGCTGCGCGAGAAGCCCGACGCGAAGGAGCTTGTCGTCGAGCGCGCCAGGTTCATCCGCGACGCGGAGGCCAACGGCTCCTACGACAACGTCCTCGCCATGCTCAGCGGCATCTGACCGGCCTGGAATGACCGACGCGAAACACGGACGAAGACGACGAAGACACCGTCGAAACAGCACGCGGGCGGGCCCTGGGGGCACATCACGGACGAACGCGAGCTGGACCGCCTCGGGGAGGTCCTCACCGAAGACGCGGAACGGTAAGGAAGCGTCTTCGGCTTCGCCCCGGTCGTCGGACCGGAGGCGACCGGCTCCGTCCTCCTGAGTGCCGACGGGCACGCAAGCGCCCGTCACACGACGAACAGCGTCGTGTCGGCCGGGCCGAGCGACGAGGCCGGGGCGGTCCAAAGCGTTGGGCGTCACGGTCGGTGAATTTCCCAGCGGGTCATGCAGGCCAAGTGACCATCGGGTCGTCTCGCTGCGAGCGCCCTCGCCGTCGGCCGTATGAGCGGCTTCGCGCGGGTGGGAGAGGACTGCTCATCCATGGATCGGCGGTCCCTGGATAGTCGGGCGGGACGCGGCGAGGATGGGGGCATGGACAAGAAGGAACTGGCGGAATTCCTACGCCACCGGCGCGAGATGTTGCGCCCTCGCGACGTCGGGCTGGTCGAGGGGGCGCGCAGGCGTACGCAGGGGCTGCGCCGCGAGGAGGTCGCGCAGCTCGCCGGCATGTCCACCGACTACTACGCCCGGTTGGAACAGCAGCGTGCTCCGCAGCCCTCGGTCCAGATCACCACGGCTCTCGCCAGGGCGCTGCGGCTGACCCTGGACGAACGCGACCACCTCTTCGTCCTCATCGGACACAACGCCCCGGCCCGCTTCAACCGCTGCGAACATGTCAGCCCGACGCTGCTGCGGGTCCTGGACCGCCTGGACGACTCCCCGGCCCTGGTAACGACCGACCTGGTCGACACCCTCGCGATGAACCCGTTGGCCGTCGCGCTGCTCGGCGACCAGACCCGCCACACCGGTCTGGCCCGCAGCGGCTACTACCGCTGGTTCATGGACCCAGCCGAGCGTCTGGTGTTTCCCGAGGAGACCCACGAACGCCACGGCCGTGCCCAGGCAGCGCGCCTGCGGGCCGCGCTGACAGCGGGCAGCGACACCCCCCGAGCCGCCCGGATCCTCGCCGAACTCCAGGAACACAGCCCCGAGTTCGTCCGCATGTGGGAACTTCAGGAGGTCGCCCAACGCTACGACGACTGCAAGACCATCCTCCATCCCGAACTCGGCCGCATCGATGTCGACGCCCAGGTCCTGTTCACCGAGAACCGCGCCCAGACTCTGGTGGTGCTGACCACTCGCCCCGGCACGGAGAGCCACAGCAAGCTCGAACTGCTCTCCGTCATAGGGCACCAGCAGCTCACCCCCTGACGTCCTGGCTGGGAGGGGCGGGTCCAGGCTCGGTTCCGCGTCGTCAGCCTCGGGGCTATCCCATGACTCGACCTGCGCGAGGTCACGATGGTCGGGTTCTCCACCGGGGGCGGCGAGGTCGCCCGCTACATCGGCCGGCACGGTACCGCCCGGCTGGCCCAGGCCGTGCTGGTCAGCGCCGTGCCACCGTTGA
>NZ_VKAB01000118.1 GCF_009769385.1 Saccharothrix deserti | reverse complement strand
CTGCCCCGCTCGGACAGACCACCACCATCCGCGTATCGCATCACTCCTGCGTAGACCACAAGCCGATCACGACCACGCAGGACACGCCGAGAACCACATGATCAACCCTGGCCTTTCAAGATCTGTAACAGACCGCACTCCCGCCTCGATCGCAAGGCAGAAGTGCGGAATTGCCCCAACTGTCGGGCGAGAAGTCAGCACCGCAGCTCTGACCTGCACATTGATCTATCGCAGCTTCATACCTGTTGATCAAGCCATGCCAACGACGCAGCTGTCGCTGCCTGCGGAGCAATGCTGCCGGGGGAGTCCGGTCACTTGATGGACTCATGTGTTCGACGTTCACACGACCGACGCGGACTGGCGATGGGAGGATGTGTGGGAGGAAAATGGGAGAATCCATTGAGCCGCAAAGGAACTCACCTGCGTCGAACCTATTGGCCGTCCTGGTACGCGATGTCTAGCAGTCCCTTGGGTTTCTCGCGCTGGGCGACGGCCAGAGCGAGGTCGGCGCCGGCGGTCAGGAGAGCGCTCCGCAGCCGGTCCACCGCGTCTGGTCGATCGATTGCGTCCCGGACCAGGTCGGTGATCACGTCGGGAGAACCGTCGGCGAAGACCAGTGCGCGGCTGCTGGTCCAGGGAACAGTCCATGCCGCAACACCCGCGGTGACCAGGGCCTGGCCGACGACCGCGTACACCGCGTCGAACCGGGCGGCCGGGTGCGGTCCTTCCGCCAGCAGGGCGAACACGGCCTCGCAGGTCACCGGATCGACGGGCAACGCCATCGCCGCTGCGGCGGCGTCGTGCTCGGCCAGGAGCTCCAGCCACGCCTGCCACGGCACAGGCTTCCCCGGACGGGAGTTCGGGGGCGTCACCCGCACGAAGAGGGAGGTCGGATCGGAGAGCAGTTCGGCAGGAGCGCCTTCGACGGGCCGGGGCTCCTCGGTCAGCCGTTGCAACAAGGCCAGCCGTTGCCGAAGGGCTGGGTGCGAGTCGCGCCGACCGACGTCAACGGGCGGATGCTCGCGACGTCGTGCGATCACGGCCCGGTAGCCACTGTTGTCGAGTATGGCTCGAAAAGGACTGAACACCTCGTTGGGGATCACGCGCAGCCGCTCCATCGGCTCGACGAACCTTGTGCGGAAGTCCGCCCACGCCGCGGCCGTGGCATCGGCGGCCCGAAGGGCGTCGGCGAGGACGGCGGGCCCGGCGATCCGGGCGGCGGCCAGGTCGGCGTCGATCTCCTGGCGCCGCCGGACAGCCAGCGAAATCAGGTCGTAGAGGCGGCCATAGGCGCTGAGCAGGCCCCAGACCAGGAATCCTGCCGACCAGCGGAGGAAATCGTTGCCCCGCACGCTGTCAGCCAGTTCGCGGCGAGCGCCGACCAGTGCGGTGTGACCCCGATAGGTGATCGAGCCCAGCCGCGTGTGGCCACGGACGTAGTGGCCGAACTCGTGGCACAACACCGCGCGCACTTCGTCGGTGGTGAGACCGAGCAGCAGCGGCACGCCGACGTAGAGTCGGCGCCTTCCCGGCAACAGACCGAGCATCCGCGCCTCTTCGTTCACGGCCGCGTTGGGCTCGGCGGTGAGCCGTATCTCGACGGGCGTCGCAGTGCCGAACCGGTCGGCGACCTCCCGCACCACGGACCACAGGCCAGGCGCCTGCTCAGGGGACACTGTCACCGAGCCGGGAAGAACCGCCCGTGAACCACTGGCCGAGACCATGCCTCGAAGCATGACGACGATGGCGGCTCCGAATGCGGCGAGCTGCGCGTAGTCCTCCCACTCGAGAGCACTGCGCACGGGGGTCAACAACGCCAGTGCGCACAGTTGCACGTAGAAGACGACGATTCCGACGACGAGCAGGTACAGGCCGACCAGGAGTGCCAGCGCGAGGACAGCCAGAACGATCATCGGATCTTCTCCGCCCTGGCCGACACGTTGCGACGGATCCGGTCCCGCCCGGGCGCATGAGCGGCGATGCGGTCGGCGAGCCAGGCTCCCGTCGCGTCGAGCAGGGCCTCGATCAGGTCCCGGTCGATCTGGTGTACGAGTACCTGGCTCGGGACCAACCGGTCGAACAGGTACTCCTGTACCCCCGTCACGCCGAGCGACTTCCGCAACGCCTCCCGGGCCTGGGCGATCGTTGCGCCCACCGTACCCAACGCGATGCCCAACTCCTCGGCGATCTCGCGGTGCGTCAAGCCCTGCACGCAATGCGCTACCAGGACAAGCCGCCGGCGCTTGGACAAGGCGGCAATCGCGGTCAGCACCGCTTTGACCAGCACGACCTGTTCCGGGTTGCCGCTGCTCGCCCGCCACGCCTCGAGTTCGACAGTGGCCAGCGACAGACGCCGCCACCGGGCCGAGGCCTTCCAGATCCGCCGGCGCACCACAAGGTGCACCCACGCCACCGGGGCGTCGTACCCGCTGACCCTGTCCCAGCTCCGCAGCGCCTCGACGTAGGCTTCCTGAACGGCGTCCTCGGCGTCATGCCTGTTGGCAGAGAGCATCAACGCTTGTGCCAGCACCCTGGGCAGCGACTCGGCGTAGAACGACTCGAAGTCCAGAGATTCAGGCGCCGCCGTCACCAGGCACCGCCCGATCGCACGATCAGCACGCTGTCGGATCGCCGATCCACCACCAGCGACGGCCCCGCACAACGCACGACGGCGGCGATGCTCCGCGCCCGTTCCCGCTCCCAGCGCACCGTAGCCCGCGCGGTGAGCACCTTCGACACCAGTCGCGCCAGCACGACCAGCACTGCGATCAAGGTGTATGGATCTGGCATCGCGGAACCCCTGTCCGATAGCGTCAGCGCGCTCTGCACTGATCTTCACACCAGTAACAGCCCACACGGGCCGGAACCTTTAGTCGCCGAGTCGACTTTCTGCGACCGGGGAGGACGTCATGCGTTCACATCCTGATCTCGGTGCCGTGGTGAGCACCCACCCGGTCGACAACCGCACGCGGCACCGGACCGGTCGACGGGCCGGCGCGGTGGGCCTGGCCGGAGTCCTGGTACTCATCGCGGAGTGGGTCGACGGTGTGCCGTTCTCGGCAGCCGGGACTGTGGCTCCCCTACTCGCCGGCCCCACCATCACCGCCGCCGCGATGTTGCTGATGCGTGTGTTCCGTGGCGGAGACGACGAGGGCTTCACCGTTCACGTCAACGGTCTGTCACACGTGAACCGGTCAGGCACGCGGTCCTGGCGGTGGGAGGAGATCGCGCACATCCGGGTGCGCAGACCACGCAGACGCGACCCCCTCACGGACTACTTCGGCACCGACATTCGAGGCACGATCCGGCCCCGCACCGGTCGTTCGCTCAGATTCGACGGAATGACATACGACTACGAAACACTGATCTCAACAGTGAACGCCCACTGCGACCCCGCGCCACCCATCACCTTCCGCGAACGGTCCCACCTGGCTGCTCCTCACCGTGGGAGCCCTGGCGGCGATCGCTCTGCTGGCGCTCTTTGCCGCACCGTCGGCCGGCGGTGATGCGGCCCCTGTGATCCTGACGGTCATGGCAGGCACCGCCTGCCTCGTCACCGCCGTCTTCGGGGTCGTCAAGGCGCTGCAACTCACCTGATCGTTCTTCAGCGGCTGTGGGGTTGTACTTGCCGAAAATGCCGTCCGTGCAGGTCAGGCGGCGTGGTGGTGCTCGTTGAGGATGCCGCTCAGTCGTTGCCGTCGGCGGATGTCGAGTCGGGTGACGGCTGTTTGATCGGTGGTCGGTTGTGGCAGCGGGTGTAGTGGTCGGGCGTTGGCGATGCCCTGGTGTGGTCGGTGGGTGTTGTAGAACTGCTTGTACTCGCGCAGGGCGTGGAGCGGGTGCTGCTGGATTCAGATCAGTGTGCGGTCGAGCAGTTCCCGCTGGCAGTTCCGGAGCTGGCGTTTCATGATCGCGTTCATCCGTGGTATTCGGACGCCGCTGAGGACGACCTGGATGCGCGCGTCGGTCAGAATGGTGTCGAACAGGGCGGGGGTACTTTCCGTCGCGTTCGCGGATCAGGAACCGCACGGAGCTGCTCGCGCCTTCGAGGTCCATGACGAGGTTCTTCGCGGCTTGGGCGACCCGGGAGGCGGTCGGGTGCGCGGTGGCGCAGATGACGCGGATCCGGCGGCTGCTGTGTTCGATGACCGCGAGTATGTACAGGCGGGTGCCGCTCAAGGTGAGGGTCTCGAAGAAGTCGCAGGCCAGCAGGGCGTCAGCCTGTGGGCGAAGGAAGGCCGACCAGGTGGTGGAGGCGCGCTCGGGCGCGGGATCGATGCAAGCGTCCTTGAGGATCTGCCAGACAGTGGAGGCGGCGACCTTGATGCCGAGTACGAGTAGTTCGCCGTGAACGCGGCGGTAGCCCCAGATGGGATTCTCCCGCGCCAGGCGTAGCACCAGAATGCGAATCGAGCGAACGGTTCGCGGGCGGCCGGGACGCCTGGGACGGGACTTGGCCGCGTGGCGTCGCGCGAGAAATCTCGGTGCCAGCGCAGCACCGTCTCAGGGCGGACCAGCAGCCGGAACCGACAAAGCGTCTTGGTCGAGAGCCGGTGCAACAGCGCTGCGAGGAACGCTCGGTCGCCGGGGAGAACCGCGGCCGAGTCCGGCCCAGTTGGCGTTCCAGGACGGTGATCTGGTGTCGTAGCGCCAGGAACTCCACGTCCTTGTCCCGGTCGCTCACCGGCGGCAGGCGCAGTAGCGCGAACGCGTTGGTCACACCCAGGTAGACCAGTCGGAGCAGCACGGCTGCTCATCATGCCGTGCCCGGCCAACATCGCCGCGGACTGCGGCCGCACGCATAGCACTTGGAGCCTTCATGCCTCGCCCGCCTTCAACCTGCATGGATGAGGTTGCCGGGAGGAACAGGGGTCGGGTGCACGGTGGCGCCCGGAATCCTGATCCGGAGTGAGGCCATGACGTTGTGGTCCTCGCTGACCCGGGGAGCCGGCGATGGGTGTCTCTGAGGATCTGCCAGATGGTGGAGCCGGTGCTGGCTCTCATGTCGAAGTAGCCCGTTCGGCGCAACTGGTGGTAGGTGTTGCAGGTTTCCTCGCCGCCGGCGGTCCTGTGGGTGAAGGGAAAGGGAGTTGACCATGACACTGAAGCCGTAAAAGATCAAGGTGTTGCTTTCGATCTTGGTGCTCGTTGGTCTGGTATGGCGATCACGCGGGAGGTCCTGTCGCAGCTCGGGTGCCGGTTCGCGGCGCTGTTGCCGCACCTGAACGAGC
>NZ_VKAB01000117.1 GCF_009769385.1 Saccharothrix deserti | reverse complement strand
GCGCGTGTTCTTTGAGAACTCAACAGCGTGCCGAATAGCCAGTAAATTGTATGAACCTCGTCAAGAGGTTTTCCTTTGAGATTGTTACTGGACAACTGACATTATTGTCAGTGTTGTTCGGAGCGATCAAACATTCCTTATTGGAGAGTTTGATCCTGGCTCAGGACGAACGCTGGCGGCGTGCTTAACACATGCAAGTCGAGCGGTAAGGCCCTTCGGGGTACACGAGCGGCGAACGGGTGAGTAACACGTGGGTAACCTGCCCTGTACTCTGGGATAAGCCTGGGAAACTAGGTCTAATACCGGATACGACCTCCGGGGGCATCCCCGGTGGTGGAAAGTTCCGGCGGTACGGGATGGACCCGCGGCCTATCAGCTTGTTGGTGGGGTGATGGCCTACCAAGGCGACGACGGGTAGCCGGCCTGAGAGGGTGACCGGCCACACTGGGACTGAGACACGGCCCAGACTCCTACGGGAGGCAGCAGTGGGGAATATTGCACAATGGGCGAAAGCCTGATGCAGCGACGCCGCGTGAGGGATGACGGCCTTCGGGTTGTAAACCTCTTTCAGCAGGGACGAAGCGTGAGTGACGGTACCTGCAGAAGAAGCACCGGCTAACTACGTGCCAGCAGCCGCGGTAATACGTAGGGTGCGAGCGTTGTCCGGAATTATTGGGCGTAAAGAGCTCGTAGGCGGTTTGTTGCGTCGGCCGTGAAAACTTCACGCTTAACGTGGAGCCTGCGGTCGATACGGGCAGACTTGAGTTCGGCAGGGGAGACTGGAATTCCTGGTGTAGCGGTGAAATGCGCAGATATCAGGAGGAACACCGGTGGCGAAGGCGGGTCTCTGGGCCGATACTGACGCTGAGGAGCGAAAGCGTGGGGAGCGAACAGGATTAGATACCCTGGTAGTCCACGCCGTAAACGGTGGGTGCTAGGTGTGGGGGACTTCCACGTCCTCCGTGCCGCAGCTAACGCATTAAGCACCCCGCCTGGGGAGTACGGCCGCAAGGCTAAAACTCAAAGGAATTGACGGGGGCCCGCACAAGCGGCGGAGCATGTGGATTAATTCGATGCAACGCGAAGAACCTTACCTGGGCTTGACATGCGCTGGAAACCAGTAGAGATATTGGCCCCCTTGTGGCCGGTGTACAGGTGGTGCATGGCTGTCGTCAGCTCGTGTCGTGAGATGTTGGGTTAAGTCCCGCAACGAGCGCAACCCTCGTTCCATGTTGCCAGCGCGTTATGGCGGGGACTCATGGGAGACTGCCGGGGTCAACTCGGAGGAAGGTGGGGATGACGTCAAGTCATCATGCCCCTTATGTCCAGGGCTTCACACATGCTACAATGGCCGGTACAGAGGGCTGCTAAGCCGTGAGGTGGAGCGAATCCCACAAAGCCGGTCTCAGTTCGGATCGGGGTCTGCAACTCGACCCCGTGAAGTCGGAGTCGCTAGTAATCGCAGATCAGCAACGCTGCGGTGAATACGTTCCCGGGCCTTGTACACACCGCCCGTCACGTCACGAAAGTCGGTAACACCCGAAGCCCGTGGCCCAACCCGTAAGGGGGGGAGCGGTCGAAGGTGGGACTGGCGATTGGGACGAAGTCGTAACAAGGTAGCCGTACCGGAAGGTGCGGCTGGATCACCTCCTTTCTAAGGAGCATTCCTCACCGGTCTTCCTCGGAGGGTCGGTGGAGAGCCACGCGGTCGGCGAATGATCGATCGGTGGTTGCTCGATGATGTGGATGCTGGCTATATGCGGAATCCTGGATTGTTCGCGGAGTTAGTACTGTCCCTTTCGGGGGGCGTGGAAGGGTCCGTGAGGGGTTCGAGACTTCTGTTCGGTACGCTGTTGGGTCCTGAGAGAACACGCGAGTGTTTCCTCGGCGAGAAACGGCAGGGCTGCCCCAGCTCCTGAACCGCCGGTCTTCGGATCTGGTAGGCGGGTTGCGGTACGGGTGGTGTCTGGTTGTTCTTTGAGAACTGCACAGTGGATGCGAGCATCTTTGTGGCAAGTTATTAAGAGCACACGGTGGATGCCTTGGCACCAGGAGCCGATGAAGGACGTAGGAGACTGCGAAAAGTCTTGGGGAGCTGTCAACCGAGCTGAGATCCAAGAATGTCCGAATGGGGAAACCCGGCCCCAGTCATGTGGGGTCACCCACGCCTGAACACATAGGGTGTGTGGAGGGAACGCGGGGAAGTGAAACATCTCAGTACCCGCAGGAAGAGAAAACAACCGTGATTCCGTGAGTAGTGGCGAGCGAAAGCGGAAGAGGCTAAACCGTATTCGTGTGATACCCGGCAGGGGTTGCGTGTACGGGGTCGTGGGACCTGTCTGATCGTTCTGCCGGACGGTCGAGGAGTCATAAAACACTGTGGTTAGCGGAACGCGTCTGGAAAGCGTGGCCGTAGAGGGTGAGAGTCCCGTACGTGAAAACCCGGTGTCTCCTGACGGTGTTCCCAAGTAGCAGCGTACTCGTGAAATTCGCTGTGAATCTGGCGGGACCACCCGCTAAGCCTGAATACTCCCTGGTGACCGATAGCGGACTAGTACCGTGAGGGAAAGGTGAAAAGTACCCCGGGAGGGGAGTGAAATAGTACCTGAAACCGTGTGCTTACAATCCGTCGGAGCCTTTCGGGGTGACGGCGTGCCTTTTGAAGAATGAGCCTGCGAGTTAGTGCTGCGTGGCGAGGTTAACCCGTGTGGGGTAGCCGTAGCGAAAGCGAGTCCGAATAGGGCGTCTCGAGTCGCGTGGTCTAGACCCGAAGCGGAGTGATCTAGCCATGGCCAGGGTGAAGCGTGGGTAAGACTGCGTGGAGGCCCGAACCCACCAGGGTTGAAAACCTGGGGGATGAGCTGTGGTTAGGGGTGAAAGGCCAATCAAACTCCGTGATAGCTGGTTCTCCCCGAAATGCATTTAGGTGCAGCGTCGTGTGTTTCGTGCCGGAGGTAGAGCACTGGATGGTCTAGGGGGCCCACAAGCTTACCGAAATCAACCAAACTCCGAATGCCGGTACGTGAGAGCGCGGCAGTGAGACTGCGGGGGATAAGCTTCGTAGTCGAGAGGGAAACAGCCCAGAACGCCGGCTAAGGCCCCTAAGTGTGTGCTAAGTGGGAAAGGATGTGGGGTCGCCCAGACAACCAGGAGGTTGGCTTAGAAGCAGCCACCCTTTAAAGAGTGCGTAATAGCTCACTGGTCAAGTGGTCCTGCGCCGACAATGTAGCGGGGCTCAAGCACACCGCCGAAGCCGTGTCATTCGGATGTATGTCCGGATGGGTAGGGGAGCGTCGTTCAGCCATCGAAGCGCCGGAGTGATCCAGGTGTGGAGGCTGGACGAGTGAGAATGCAGGCATGAGTAGCGAAAGCAGAGTGAGAAACTCTGCCGCCGGATGACCAAGGGTTCCTGGGCCAGGCTAATCCGCCCAGGGTAAGTCGGGACCTAAGGCGAGGCCGACAGGCGTAGTCGATGGACAACGGGTTGATATTCCCGTACCCGTGTGAACGCGCCCATGGCGAACCTTGTGATACTAACCGCCCGAAGCCCGCCCCGTCCCTTCGGGGGTGGGGTGACGTGGAGCGCGGGACCTGAACTTGTAGTAGTCAAGCGATGGGGTGACGCAGGAGGGTAGCTCCGCCAGTGAGTGGTAGTACTGGTGTAAGCGTGTAGGGAGAGCTGTAGGCAAATCCGCAGCTCATGTATCCTGAGACGTGATGCATAGCCGATTGAGGCGAAGTAGAGTGATCCCATGCTGCCGAGAAAAGCCTCTAGTGAGTGTTCATGCGGCCCGTACCCCAAACCGACACAGGTGGTCAGGTAGAGAATACCGAGGCGATCGGGCGAACTGTGGTTAAGGAACTCGGCAAAATGCCCCCGTAACTTCGGGAGAAGGGGGGCCGAGGGATTTGAAGCCCCTTGCGGGCTAGGATTTTTCGGCCGCAGAGACCAGCGAGAAGCGACTGTTTACTAAAAACACAGGTCCGTGCGAAGTCGCAAGACGATGTATACGGACTGACGCCTGCCCGGTGCTGGAACGTTAAGGGGACCGGTTAGTCTTTCGGGGCGAAGCTGAGAACTTAAGCGCCAGTAAACGGCGGTGGTAACTATAACCATCCTAAGGTAGCGAAATTCCTTGTCGGGTAAGTTCCGACCTGCACGAATGGCGTAACGACTTCTCGACTGTCTCAACCACAGGCCCGGCGAAATTGCATTACGAGTAAAGATGCTCGTTACGCGCGGCAGGACGGAAAGACCCCGGGACCTTTACTATAGCTTGGTATTGGTGTTCGGTTCGGCTTGTGTAGGATAGGTGGGAGACTGTGAAGCGGCCACGCCAGTGGTTGTGGAGTCGTCGTTGAAATACCACTCTGGTCGTACTGGATGTCTAACCTCGGTCCGTGATCCGGATCAGGGACAGTGCCTGGTGGGTAGTTTAACTGGGGCGGTTGCCTCCCAAAGGGTAACGGAGGCGCTCAAAGGTTCCCTCAGCCTGGTTGGCAATCAGGTGTCGAGTGCAAGTGCACAAGGGGGCTTGACTGTGAGACCGACAGGTCGAGCAGGGACGAAAGTCGGAACTAGTGATCCGGCCATGGCTTGTGGAAGCGTGGTCGCTCAACGGATAAAAGGTACCCCGGGGATAACAGGCTGATCTTGCCCAAGAGTCCATATCGACGGCATGGTTTGGCACCTCGATGTCGGCTCGTCGCATCCTGGGGCTGGAGTAGGTCCCAAGGGTTGGGCTGTTCGCCCATTAAAGCGGTACGCGAGCTGGGTTTAGAACGTCGTGAGACAGTTCGGTCCCTATCCGCCGCGCGCGTAGGATACTTGCGGAAGGCTGTCCCTAGTACGAGAGGACCGGGACGGACGGACCTCTGGTGTGCCAGTTGTCCTGCCAAGGGCATTGCTGGTTGGCTACGTTCGGAAGGGATAACCGCTGAAAGCATCTAAGCGGGAAGCTCGTTCCTAGATGAGGTATCCCACCCCTTTGTGGGTTAAGGCCCCCAAGAGACCATTGGGTTGATAGGCCGGAGATGGAAGGTCGGTAACGGCTGGAGTTGACCGGTACTAATAGGCCGAGGACTTGTCATGAAGACGCTACGCATCCACTGTGCGGTTCTGAAAGAACCGAACCGGACCGTCCTGGTCCAGGCTCCTGTGGGGTTTGGGTGGGGTGCCTACGGGTTGGTAATTTCATAGTGTTTCGGTGGTCATTGCGGTTGGGGAACACCCGGTCCCATTCCGAACCCGGTAGTTAAGCCTTCCAGCGCCGATGGTACTGCACTCGTGAGGGTGTGGGAGAGTAGGACGCCGCCGAACATTCTT
>NZ_VKAB01000116.1 GCF_009769385.1 Saccharothrix deserti | reverse complement strand
CCGCGTCGTCGATGTCGGCGCCGCGATCACCCGTGCGCTATGGCGCCAGGTCCACCTGAGCAGGGCCCTGATCAGTCATTACCGCCGGCGCGGCGACCCGCTGCCACATGATCTCGGAATGTAGTACAGGGATCGGGTCACCGGCGTCTCGTGTTCGTCGGGACGCCGCGCGAACGATCCGGGCGGCACGTAGCACCACGAGTTGAGCTTGAGAGCTTGAGAGCTTGCGAAGGGAAGACCTCGCCATGTCCACACCCACGACGGCCGAGCAGGAGAACCTGCGGTCGCGTATGCCCAATCCCCTCCAGTTCGTCCCCGAGATGGCAGGAATCGCCGAAGGCTTGCACAAGGCCATCCGGAACGGTTCGATTCCACAGACCACCATCGGCCTGTTGCAGCTCCGCGCCGGGCAGATCCTCGGCAGCACGTACTTCACCATTCGGGAAACCGGCAACCTCCGCAAGGCCGGGGAATCAGAGGAGCGCATCACCGCCGTGGCGACATGGCAGGACGCCCCTTACTTCACCGACGCCGAACGGGTCGCACTGGAGCTCGTGGAGGCCGTCCTCTCCCCGAACCCGTTCGGGGAGCGCGTCTCCGACGAGTTGCACGCCAAGGCGTCCGCGCACTACGACGACAAGGCGCTGTGGTCGCTCATCATGGCGATCGCTCATATCGGCTTCTTCACCCCCGCCGCTCTCATCGCCAAGCCGATCCCCGGTAGGCCCCCCGGTCAGAATTACAGCGAGTAACGCTCAACAGGTTCCGTCAACGGCACCCGGATTTCCGGAGGTTCGGAAAGGAATTCGGAACGGGGATCAGGCGGCAACGGGTTGTTCCGAGCTGTTGTGTCGTCGTACCGATGAGACACCATTCAGCACCAAAGAAAGGCATGGAACATGAGCACCAGCAAGTTCGCAGTGGCAGGAGCGACCGGGCGGCTGGGACGCCACGTCGTCGACGTCCTCGCTGAACGGGGGCACCAGGTCGTGCCGGTGTCCCGAGCCACCGGCGTGGACATCATCACCGGTGAGGGCCTCGCCGAGGCCCTCACCGGGGTGGAAGTCATCATCGACGTCGCGTCGTGGCACGCCTCCGAGCAGGAGGCGGCGACGGAGTTCTTCCGCACGTCGGCCCGCAACCTGCACGAGGCCGGACAGAAGGCGGGAGTCGCCCAGATCACCGTGGCGTCCATCATCGGCATCGACAAGGCCACCGCCGGTTTCGGCGCCGCCAAGAAGGTGCACGAGGAGGTCCACCTGTCCGATCTCCTCCCCGTCCGCATCCTGCGGGCCGCGCAGTTCCACGAATTCGTCGGTCAACTCCTGGACTGGCAGCAAGGCGACGTCGCCTACATCCCGACCTGGCCCAGCCAGTTCGTGGCTGCTCGCACCGTGGCAGAGGAGCTGGTCGACCTGGCCACCGACCCCGACGCGCCCGCTCAGCCCACTCCCGGAACGCCGATCCCCGAGATCGCCGGGCCCCGCGAGGAGACCGTGGCCGACGTGGCCGAACTCCTCGGCGCCCGCCGGAACATCAAGGTCGTCGGCGTCGACAACTTCGACGTACCCGATGCCGAGTACGCCGCCGGTGGCGGGCTCCTGCCCAGCCCTCACGCCAAGCTCGCCGGCCCCACCTTCCAGGAGTGGCTCGGCACCCAGCCCTGACCCGGTCGGAGCCGATTTCCACAGGCTGGGGTCACGGCGGTGCACCTGCCGTCGATGCGCCGGTCCGGGCCCACCGGCGCGTTACCGGCCGAGCAGGTCCAGGCAATCGACAGTCGGCCGGTCCGCCTGCTCCTGTCTGGTGCCGCAGACGAACGGCCGAGGGCTGCCCGAGGTGGCGGACAGCCCTCGGCTGGCGGCGTGCGACCAGCGAGATCGGGACCGGCGAACAGGGTGTCGACGAGTGGGCCCCCGGCTGGGACCACAGGGTGATGGCCTCCGGTGCCGACGGCAAGGAGGTCGAGAAGCGGATCAACCAGCACATCCACCCGCCGGTCGACGACGCGTCGAAGATGGACGGACAAGGGCTTCCGTCGGCTCTGGTCCACCCGATCGTGGGACATGGCGGCGTGTCGGTGCCCGCGACCGCGTGGAGCGGTGCAGGCCGTCGATTATGGATGTCGGGCTGCGCGTCCCCGTCCGTGCGCTCGTCACGCGGAACCCCGGGAATCGAGGACTTTCCGGTCGCTGCACGGGGGTGAGGGGATCGTGCCGTGCTCATTCATCCGCAACACTGGCCGGGCCGCGTCGTTCCGAGCAGCGAACAGGACGTCGAGACGGCGATCGAGTCGTTGTGCCTGCGAGCCGGCTGGCCCCGTGCGGATCGGCGGGAACTCCGTCAGGTCCTGTCGCCCTGGTTCGAGGCCGGTTGGTGCGTCGACGCCGTGCTTCGTGCGGTCGACCCGACCCCGTCCGGGACGCTGCGGCTCGACCGGCGGGAAACCGACGAGCCGCACGAACTCCTCCAAAAGCGGCTGCGGGCGTGGCTCGACGACAGCGGCACCGCGGCCGACCGCGCCGCCCCTCCCCTGCCGGGCATGACGTTGGGTCGGTGGTGGCGCATCCACCGTCGCAATGCGGAGACCGCCGCTCCACGGGCACGCGGGCCGCTGAGCGAGGCGGGGCAACAGGCCCGCGAACAGACCACGGCGCAGGCACGGGCGTTCCGACGCAACCCGGTGGACGCGGTACGGCAACGGCAACACCGACGCGAGGAGGCCTTGGACAGCCTGGCCCCGCAAGGAACCCGGCCACCGACCTCCGAGGACACACGCCACCCGCTCAGGCGCAGATCGACCAGCCGGTGCGTGTGCGGCCTCGTCGGACGTGGGAAGGTCGTCGCCGACGATCCGGCCGTGCGCCGTGCGGTCGCGGAGATCCTCGCCCAACACGGCAGCCCGACCCCCCAGTCGGTGGTGAGGCTGCGCGGTGCGGTGCGCGCCGCGAGGGCACGCGCGGAACTGGCGGCACTGGAGGCGATCACCACCCGGACACCGGACACCGACGCACCGATGAGCAGCGAAGGCCGACGGGTACTGGACTACATGGTGCGGGCAGTCGAAGAAGACCTCCCCGTCGAACCGATGATCTTCCTGTTGAACAACGACATCGACCTGCGCGCACGGCGCCCACCGGCGACATCCGCCGAACCCGCACCCGCCCAACCCGCACCCGCTGACGCGACGCCCCCAGTGCCGACGGGAACACCGACGACGACCCCGACTGCGGACCCGGCCGCGGACCCGGAGCGAGCCATCCGATCGGAGACCACGGCGTCGTCATGGCCGTCGCCTGGCGTCGAGGCGACCACGACCGTCCTGCATCACCCGATCGGGCACCCACGCCAGTGGAGAGCAGCGCTGCGACCGGGAGGTGTCCGGGAGGTGCTCGAACCAGTGGACCTGGAGGTGAAGGCCAGACCCGACGCGCCGGACGCGCTCGTCGCCTTCGGCCGCGCCTACTGGCGCCTCGACGGCACGACGTTGTCCGGCGGTCCGCACTGGACGGAGCAGGCCGAGGCGGTCGCCCCGGTTCCGGGAGAGCCGCATCACATCGCCGGCGCCGGTGTCGAGGCCACGGCCCCCGCCCGGTACCGGTGCGCTACCTGCGACGGGCCGCTCGTGCTCACCGCACACGGCGCCCTGGCCGACGCGCTGGCCGGACGCGCGGTGCGCTGCCGCACCTGCACTCCCACGTTCGAACTGACGGTCCGCCTGGTACTCGAAGCGGCCGGCACGGAGGGCGTCGCGGCCGCCGGGGATCCGCGACGCGTCGCCCTGCTGCGGTGGTTCCCAGTCACGTGCGCACCGCAGGAACCCCTCCCTGCCGCCGGCATCCGGCAGGAACTGCTCGTGCTGGGCATTCTGCGGCACGGTGAGGGTGATCGCGGCAGGCTGCTGCCGCTGGGACGCCAACCCGTCCCGGCGGCGCCGAGGGACCTGCTGCCCTCGTGGCTGTCGCTGGCGCGGGAGAGCGGGCTGCTGCGCGTACACCCCGCCGGCGCTCCCGACGCGTTCACCCTGCCGTCCCCCGACGAGCACCACCAGACCGAGGCAGCCGGGCACTCCGCCGACGACCGGGATCGTCCACAGGTCGCCGACCCACTGCTCATCGGGCACTACCCGCCCTACGGCCACGACCCCGAACACGCCGCCGCGACGGTGGAGCAGCACCTGACCCGCCGACTGCTCGACGCAACCGCCGACGTGGACACCGACTCCGACGACGAGCACCACCGTCGCGCCTGCGAGCTGCGCGCGACCACGGTGCAACTGCTCGTCCACGAAGCCCTGGACTACGCCCGCAACATCCTGCCCGCCGCTGTTCCCGACGACATCGCAACCCGCATCCGCGACACCCTCGCGGCCGTGCTGCGGACCCGCACGCTCGGTGAGGCCTGTGCCCTGCTCTGGCGGGTCCGCGGCACGATGTACCGCCACATCCCGCTCGCACCCGGCGCGACGCCGACCGCGCGGAACCTCGTCGACGCCGAATGGTGGGACATCGGGATCCGGCGACTCACGAACGAGGCCACCGCCGCGACCCGCGCGACCCACCGGATCCGTCCGTTCACCGACCTGCGGTACCACAGCCTGTCCGCCGCGACCCGGACCCTCGCCGACCTCACCGGCGTCGACCCGCTGCGACTGCGTGCCCGACCCACCCGTCACGGCATCGGGTTCTCGAGGGCGGTGACGGGCGGGAAGGCGATCCGTTCGTCGTAGAGCTCGCCGCGGGTCAGGCAGTGTGGTGCAGGCAACCGCGACAACGTCGCCAACCCCAACAGCAGCGCTCGCAAACCGTGACCACTGCTCATTCATGCGAGACGTCCACCCCGATGGCCGCTTGATGCCGGCACCCCGCGATCGCCCGCCGTGCGCGAATAGCGTGCCTCAGGCGCGGGGTGACTGTCGCGAGCGAGGGGGTTGGGGTGGCTGCGGAGGCGGAACTGGGTTCGGTGACGGCGACGTATCGCACCGACAATCGGCGCCGCGGTTGGACGTCGGCGATCCTGCTGCTCGTGGGCGCGGTCGTGACGGTGCCCGGTGTCGCGTTCTGGGCGATGGTCGCCGATCGCAGCGGGAAGGTGAGGACCGCCGGTGATCCGCTGTTGCTGCCGAGCCTCGTGGTCGGGCTCGGCCTCGGCTCGCTGCTGATGGGCGTCGGGATCGGGGTCTGGTTCCTCACGCACCGCGGCGAGGTCTTCCAGCTGCACGAGAACGGTCTGCGGTATTCGCGGGCCAACCGGTCTCAGTCCTTCACGTGGGCGGACGTCGACCATGTTGTCGTCAGGCCGGGCAAGGACACCGCCCTCGCCCGGTGGGCAGGCGGTGACATCAACTGCGCCATCCGGCTCATCGGTGGCGGAAAAGTCACCATCACCGGCCTCACGCACGACGCTCGTCAGCTCGTACAGCACATCCAGACCGCCACTGCACGATGACCAGACCCACATCCCACCGCGACCCTGGTCGAAGCCGACCTCCGCCTCCCCCGATCGGGTGATTTACTGACCTTTTCGGTTCGGGGTGACGTCACGGTGGTGTCGTGATCAGTCCGGTTTGTGCGATGAACCCGTCGAGCAGGTCGGGTCGATACTGCATGCGTTTGAGGCGGTTACGGACCACTGCCGC
>NZ_VKAB01000115.1 GCF_009769385.1 Saccharothrix deserti | reverse complement strand
GCGGGTCAACGTCATGTCCGCGGTCGCCTCGCGCGGCGCCTTGTGGTTCACCGTGTTCACCGGCCGCTTCACCGCACCGGTGTTCACCGCGTTCCTCGACCGCGTGGCACGACAGGCCGACAGGAAGGTGCACGTCATCGCCGACCGGCACCCGGTCCACCGGAGCAAAGCCGTCCGCACCTGGCTTCAGGCCAACACCGATCGCGTCGAACTGCACCTGATGCCCGGCTACAGTCCCGAGCTCAACCCGGACGAGCTGCTCAACGCCGACCTCAAACGCAACGTCAACGCCTCACGAGCCCACACCGCCGACCGACTCGCCCACGAGACCCGCCGCTTCCTGCACCGCCGCCAACGCCAACCCCACATCGTCCGCGGCTACTTCCACGCCCAACACGTCCGCTACGCCATCATGTAGGCAACCAAACACTTTCGGCTCAATACTTGCGTCTGGCGGCCGGCCGCTCCGGAGTGCGGCGCAGTCATGAAGTTTACCTGAGAGAAACTCACCAGCCGTTCTAGCTGGCACGCGACCTCGCGTGCCGCTCCTGGTCAGCCACGGCGCCCGACCGGCCGCCACCCTCTCCCTCGGGGGAGCTTGGCTCCTGCGAGCGAGTGACTCACCAGTAGATTGGGGAGGGACCTACCCGAGTTGGCGGCGGCGCCTCTGCGAAAGACTGGTGCCCATGAGCTACTCGCGCGAGCAGAGACTGCCGTACTCGGCGTTCAGGCAGGCGTGCCGTGCCTTCCGGCCGAGCGAGTTGGTGCCGGCAATTGCGCGGGCGTCCGCAGCCCTCGGCGAACCGCCCTATCCGGACGAAGTGACGCGTCGGATGCCTCCATGGGGATTGGCTGCGGCAGCGCGGGAGTCGCTTCTGTATGGCAACGAGTACCGTTCCAAGCCTGTCGACACCGACGCTCTGCGGACGCTGATGCGGAAGTTCCAGATCGCGATGGACCTGAGCCAGGACGACGTGAGAGATGAGAACTTCCTTGTCAGGCTGCTAACCCGTGTGACGTATGAGCAGTTCCCGTACCAGGAGTCGATGTTCGAGGAACTTGCGCGGTCGCACGCCTGGATGGTTGAGGGCCTCCCTGACGTCGAAACGAAGGTGATCACCGAGGAGTCGCTGGCTGCCATGCTCGACGGGGTTCCGTTGCGGGAGGCAATCGGCGCGACGTTCTTCCTCCAAGTGGGCGCTCTGCAGAACGGAGGCGTCTACCTGCAGAGCTGGCTCGATCAACCGAACTTCGCCGAGGTGCTGAACCTCTACCCACGGTCGAACATCGAGAAGATGGCAACCCGGCTGACAACTACGCCCGCGGCCTTCAAGGCTGCGTTCAAGGAGCATGCGGTGGGATCCGCCAAGGCGGCTCGCTTCGACTACAACCCGCTCGTCGCGACGCCGTTCGTCGACCTCGGTGACGGTCCCGTTGCGCCTGCAACCCGGCTCATCTTGCGCACCGTCACCCCCGGAGGGTTGTACTACGCCGGTTTGGCTGCGCACGGCAAGGCCTTCGCAGATGACCTCGGTGGTCTGTTTGAGCACTACATCGGTCGGCAGCTCAAGTTGATCAACGGTGCGGAGGTTGAGGCCGAGATCGTCTTCGGCAAGGGCGGCGGCCACAAGAGCGTCGACTGGTTCGTCATCCTCCCGAACCTCCTCATCCTGGTCGAGGTCAAGTCGCGCCGACTCGGCCCTGCGGCGCGCGCTGGCGATGCCGCGCTGCTAGGCTCGCTCGACGGGACGCTAGGCAGCGCCGGGAAGCAGTTGACGCGCACGGTGCGCCACCTCGCCGAACGCCATCCGGCCTTCGTTCACATCCCGACCGACCGGCCCATGCTCGGACTGATCGTGACCGCCGAGCCTTTCTACACCGGACCGGCGTACCTGCTTGACCACGACGTGGCAATCATCCCCGGCGGTTCGCTGCCTGATGTTCCTGTCGCAGCGGCGAGTGCACGCGACATCGAGTCGCTGGTCACTCACGGAGTCGACATCGAACCCATGCTGCTTGCGGAGATCGCGAAGAGCAGCACCGGTGTCGTCAGCCTTCGTGATCTCGGCAAGAAGGCCGGAGTCGAGAACCCGATCTTGGCCAACGCGTGGAACGCGTACCCCTGGCCTGCCAGAGAACGACCAGACGAGTCCTGAACGATGATTGGCGGATCATCCTGCTGCCCGAGCTGACCCGTACCGCCGCCGGGTGGGAGTCGCAGTTGGCGGTAAACCACCTCGGGCACTTCGCCCTCGCCGTCGGCCTGCATGACGTGCTCGCCGCAGCCGTCGTGCCCTGGGCCTCCTCGAAGACGAAACGCTGACGTCCCAGCTCAGTCCCCAGGCCTCAGCGGGCTCAGCTCGAGGCGGACGTGGAGCATCCCGCAAAGGCGCTGGCAAGCACGCCTGATCTGGCGAACACGCGCCACTCGGCATGAGCGCGCGTCGCGACAGTTCAGGTCTGCAGTAGAGGAGAACGCTGATCACGCTCGTCGGCGCGGATGGTCAGCGTGCCCGTTCCCAGAGCGGCAGGCGGAAGGTCGCGTAGGTGAACTTGCCGGTGATCTTCCCGGCGGAGTCGAAGTGGAAGACGTCCAGGCCGTGCCATTGGACGCGGCCGCCGTAGCGGAGCCGGGCGAACCACCGCAGCGGCGGGATCGCGCGTTTGCCGTGCGCGCCGGTCAGGTCCAACCGGCACGCCCATCGGATCGTCGCCCGGGCGCGGGACTCGTCGATCACCCGGTCGTACACGTCGAAGGTCATCGCGCCGTAGCGGCCGGCGAACTGCGGCGCGAACGCCGCCCGGATCGCGGGGAGGCCGCGCAGCTCGGGGCCGCGGCCGGGCAGGTAGCGGGCGTCCTCGGCGAAGAAGGACATGACCCGGTCGAGGTTGGGGTCGTTGAAGGAGGCCACGAAGGCGTCGATGGTCTGGCCGAGATCGGTGCTGCCGACGGTCATGTGCTTGCCGTTTCGGGGTGGGGGACGGTTCGGGCCGAGGTTATAAGAACGGCGTAACTTTAACAAGAGAACGTTGTTCCGCTAAGTGTGGGGTTAGGGTGGTGACCGCCATGGAAGCGTCGTTCCAGCGGGCCAGGCGCCCGGAGCAGAAGAACCAGCGGCGGGAGACGATCCTCGCCGCCGCCGGCGACCTCGCCCGGGCGTCGGGCGTGGCCTGGGTCAGCCTGGGCGACATCGCCGCGGCGGTTGGGCTGGCCAAGTCCAACGTCCTGCGCTACTTCGGCACGCGCGAGGAGATCTACCTGCAGCTGACGATGCGGGAGGGGGCGGACTGGGCGGCCGCCGCCGGCGCCGCGCTGCACGGGGCGAGCGGGTTTTCCGCGGCGGCGGCGGCCTTGGCCGACGCTTACGCCGACCGGCCGTTGTACTGCGACCTCACCACGCATGCCGAGACGATGCTGGAGCACAACGTGTCGGTCGCGGTCTTGGAGGTCTACAAGCGGTGGGCCATCGACACCTACTTCACCCTAGGTCGGCAGCTCACCACCGCCTGCCCCGAGCTGACCGGCACGGACGGGGCGTCCTTGGTCATGGCGGCCAGCGCGTTCGTCGCGAAACTGTTCCCGCTGACCCGACCCTCGACCGCACTGCGGGAGCTGTACGACCGCGAGCCGGAGATCGCCCGGGTGTTCCCCCCGTTCCGGCCGACGCTGCAGCACATGATCGCCGCGACCGCGGCCGGGCTGCCGACCACCCACTGACACGGCGGGTCTTCGCCGCATCGCCATCTCGCGCGCCGGAAACGGATGGCGCTGAATCCGGGGAGTCGGCGCCGGAGACCACTTGCCGTCGGCATGGCCGAGCACAGTGCTGAGCGACCGATCAGCGGCATGTCAGTACGTCAGGGAGGTGCCCGGTCTTTCCAAGGGGCGATCACAACGGGTTGTGTCGGCCAGGCCGGGGCCGACCGGTGCCGGACTCAGGTCGACGACGTATCCGCGAGGATGCGTGCCAAGGTGCGTCGGCCCATCCCGCTCATGGCCGGATTGCTCTCGACGTAGTACCAGGCGGCTCCCATCGCTTGTTCGAAGGCCCACGCCTTGCCGCGCTGCCACTCGAGGTCGTCGCACTCGAGGTCGTCGCGGAACGCCTGCCGTGGCCCGGGTTCGAGCAGGTGCCAAGCACCTACGAGATCCAAAGCGGGGTCCGCGGGACCCAGGCCGCCGACATCGATGATCCCGGTCAGGCGTGCGTCGGACACGAGCACGTTGCCGGGAATCAAGTCGCCGTGGGTCATCCTGTCGCCGGCGGTACCACGCGGCAGGTCACGCAGGGCGTTCCACTCGCGGCGAAGCCTCGGAACGTCCAGGAGTCGTCCGCTGTTCTCGAAGCAGACCTCCATCCACGCGTCGTGAGATCGTAGGTCCCCTCCTCGACCTTTCCCGCTGAACGTCCGGCCCCGTGTGTCGATGGCGCGCACACCGCGAATGAACTCGGCCAGGTCGTACGCGAACGCGACGGACTCGCCCGGGTCCTCCTCCGCGGCCACGACCCCCGGGAGCCAGGTCTGTACCGACCACGGAAGCGGGTAGCCCGTCCCGGGTTCACCCAGCGCGACCGGCTCAGGCGTGCGGAACCGCGTGCGACCCGCCAGCTCTCGGGCCGCTTCGGCCTCGGACTCCAACCACCGCCGCACCGACCCGACCTCGCCGGGTTGCAAGGGGAAACGAGCGGCGAGCCGGTCGCCGATGCGGAAGATGGCGTTGACCGTCCCCTGCGAAGCGACACCCGTCACGGGCAGGCCCCGCCACTGGGGGAACTGCTCATCGACCAACGCGCGCACCGTCTCCAGCGCCACGGTCAGTTGGTCGGCATGCATCTGCACGACAGGAGCTTCATTTACTTCGATCTCCGAGCGCAACCCTGTTTCTCGGTCGAACCACCGCCCAGGAGTGCAAACGCGACAGGCGGTCATCGGCAGAAGCGTACGTTCGGAGAGCGCCTTCAGGCAGGGCGGACAGAGAAGCGCAGGGTCGGGTTCGGCGGCCCGATCCGCCAGGACGTCAGCGTCCGCGTCCGGTCACGTGCCGATCAACTGCGGCACTCATCGATGATCCGGGGAATTCTCGCCCTCACCGGGACACCACGTGTCGCCGACAGTGCCGGCAAACCGAGAAGTACATCGTGGACGGAAGCAACACCGCTCAGGTCCAGCGGGAACCGAACAGGGTGCGCTCGGCGGACAACCGGCGAAGTTCGACCGCCTCCCGCCCGCACAACACCTCGACGCCCTCCTCACGCAGCACCGCCATGACGGCGGTACAGGCAACGGCCGATCCCGGTTGCCGGGGTGCCGCGGCGCCCACGATGTGCTCCAACAAGCGGTCCTCGCGCCAATACAACGCCCTGGCCCCGTCGGCCGAACGCGGGCGGGCACTGCTGAAACCATGACGACACCGGTAGCCCGGACGCCCGTGCACCCAGTGCGCGTCCATCCGCCGCCCGCACACCCCGCACACCACCAGACCCGCCAACAGGTACTCACGCCGATCGCCATCGTCGTTCGGACGCCGGGCACGCACCTGCTGCGCCTCGATGAAGTCCCGCACACTCACCAGCGGCGTGTGCACGACCTCCAGCGAGATCGCCCAGTCCTCCGGCAGGTTCGGCACCTGCCCCGGCCGCCCCGTACGCAGATCCACCTCGTCACGGTCGGTCCCCACCCGGTTCCACACCTGACGGCCGGTGTAGCGCGGGTTCTCCAGGATCGTCCGTACCGACTGCACACTCCACCGCTCACCGGAGCGGTGCCGGTTGCGTCCCGGGTCGGCCGAGGACGGGCACGGCGTGCCGCGCTCGTTGAGCCCGCGGACGATTCCGGCCAACGACACACCCGCCACCCGGCGGGCGAACATCCACGTCACGTGCCCGGCCGTCCGCGGATCCGGCGCCAACTTCCGTGCCCTCCTCCCCCACCGCGCGTCGGCGCGCTTCGGGTGCGGGCCGGCGTCGACCAGTAGGTAGCCGTACGGCGGTCGTCCACCCAGATACTGACCTTTTCAGTTCAGGGTGACGTCATGGTGGCGTAGTGATCAATCCGGTTTGTGCGATGAACCCGTCGAGCAGGTCGGGGCGGTACTGCATCCGTTTGAGGCGGTTGCGGACCA
>NZ_VKAB01000114.1 GCF_009769385.1 Saccharothrix deserti | reverse complement strand
TACAACGCCTCGAGGTCCAGGGAGTTCCGCTGGAGGAGATCGCCGCCGCGCTGCGCAACCGGCACGCCGACGTCGGCGCGATCCTGGACCGCATCGACGAGGACCCGCGCACCCTCCAGGCCGCGGCGGAGGCGGCGCCGCCGGAGGTGCGCGGCCTACTGGCCGCGGTCGCCACCCGCGTCCGCTCCCTGATCACCGTCGCCCTGCAGATCCCGCCCGACCTGCCCCTCCCCTGACCCGCGCCGCAACCGCACCCGGGTGATGGCGTGGTGCTCCACGGCGAGCACCTCGATCGTCCACCCCGACACCGCGACCCGCTCACCCGGCGCTTCCGGGATGTGCCCCAGGACCGCCAGCACCAGGCCCGCGATGGTGGCGTAGTCGCGGTCGGGCGCATCGGGCAGTTCCACGCCCAGGTCGGCCAGGTCGTGCACGGGGAAGGTGCCGGGCAGTACCAGCGAACCGTCCTCGGCGGTGCGCACCGCCATCACGTCGCGGTCGGTCTCGTCGTAGATCTCCCCGACGATCTCCTCCAGCAGGTCCTCCAGCGTGACCATGCCCGCGACCGCGCCGTGCTCGTCCACCACCAGCGCCATCTGCTCCCGCTCGACCTTGAACCGCCGCAACGCGTCCGACACCCGCACCGTGTCCGGGAACACCACCGCGGGCCGCACCACCTCCCCCACACTGCCCCGCTCGTCCAACAGGTCACGCAGGTGCACCACACCCACCACGTCGTCCAAATGCCCGCCACGCGCCACCGGCGCCCGCGAGTGCCCCGAGGCGGCCAACTCCGCGCGCGCCGCCGCCACGTCCGTCTCGGCCGCCAGGGTCACCACCGCGCGCCGCGGCACCAGCACCTCTCGCAACCTGCGCTCGTGGATCTCCAACGCCCCGGTGATGATCATCCGCTGCTCGACGTTGAGGCCGCGCTGCGCCGACACCAGCTCCCGCAGCTCCTCCGGCGACATCTGCTCGGACTCCGCGTCCGGCCTGCCGCCGAACAACCGCACCACCAGGCTCGTCGACGCGCTCAACGCCCACACCGCAGGACGGGACACCGCCGAGAGCACGTCCAGCGGGCGCGCGACCAGCAGCGCCCACCGCAGCGCGTTCTGCATCGCCAGCCGCTTGGGCGCCAACTCCCCGAACACCAACGTCAGGAACGTCAACACCACCGTCACCAGCGCGATCGCCACCGCCTCGGCGGCACCGTCGAAGAAGCCCAGCAGCGGCACCAGCGGCTCGGCCAACGACACCGCCGCCGTCGCCGACGCCAGGAACCCCGCCAGGGTGATCCCGATCTGGATCGTCGCCAGGAACCGGTTCGGATCCCGAGCCAGCCGAACCAACGTGCGCGCCCCGGCGCGGCCGTCGCGCTCCAACGCCCGCAACTGGCCCTCACGCAGCGAGATCAACGCCATCTCGCTGCCAGCGAACACCGCGTTGAGCAACACCAACACCGCCACCAACACGATGGTGAAACCGTAACCGTCCACACCCACTCCGAACCCCGACCGAGTGGCCGAAACGCTACTGCCGGAGCACCCCGACCACCGCCCGAAACCCGCGCAAGGGCCGGTCGATGACGTCCGCCGGCAGCTCGGTGACCAGGCCAAACCCGACGGGGTGCGGGCTCGCAGCCCACACCCCGTCGACACGGTGACCTCCGCAGGTCTCCAGGTCGACCAGGGCCGCGGCGAGCTTGCCCGCGGACCGCGTCGAGTCACGGGTCCAGCGATGCGGGGCCGCCCATCCCCACCACGGAGTGGGGCCATGGCCGTTCCCGCCGCCGGTAGCCCGGTCGCACCGTCGTGACCGCGTATCGACCGACTAGCGTGAGCGCACCGACCACAGGCCGGCGCGACGAGAGGGATGGCATGCACCCGAAGGAGAAGCCGACCATGGCGCCGAGCGATATCGACCTCAGCCGTCCCAGCGCCGCCCGCGTGTACGACTACTACCTCGGCGGGGCGCACAACTTCGCCGTCGACCGCGAGATGGCCCAGCAGGCGATCGCGATGTGGCCCGACCTGCCGCTGATCATGCAGGCCAACCGTGCGTTCCTGCGTCGTGTGGTCCGCCACTGCGTGTCCGCCGGTGTCCGCCAGTTCCTCGACCTCGGATCGGGCATCCCCACCGCGGGCAACGTCCACGAAGTGGCCAGGGCTGCCGCCGCGGACGCCCGTGTGGTCTACGTCGACACCGACCCGGTCGCCGTCGCCTACAGCAGGACCATCCTCGGCCAGGACCCGCAGACCACGGTGGTGCAGGCCGACCTGCGCCACCCGGACCAACTGCTCACCCGCCCCGAGGTCACGTCCCTGCTGGACTGGAACCAGCCGGTGGCCGTGATGATGGTCGCGGTGCTGCACTTCGTGCCGGACGACGACACCCCCGCGAAGATCATCACCGACTACCGGAACGCCCTGGCACCGGGCAGCTTCCTGGTCATGTCGCACGCAACGCACGAGGGCCGGCCGCAGCAGGCCGACGAACACCGGGACTTGTACCGGCGCACCCCGACCCCGATGACCATGCGCTCACGCGCCGAGGTCACGGCCTTCTTCGACGGCTTCGACCTGGTCGACCCCGGAGTGGTGTACCTGCCGCTGTGGCGGCCGGAATCGCTCGACGAGGTCGACGAACACCCCGAGCGGTTCACCGGCCTCGCCGCCGTCGGCCGCAAACCCTGACCGGGAGTCGGCGAGCTCACCTCCCGCCAAGGTGGGCTCCGGGCTCCGCACCGGGCCTGACATCGACCACCCTGGATCCGATCAAGCCATGAACCCGCGCAACGGGCGGCGCGGGGTGGCCGTGCCGACGATCAAACCGGGGCGATGAACGCCTCGCCCGAGAAGCTGACGGCCCTGCACGCGATGCTGGACCGCGCGCTGCGCGCGTGACGGACGAGTTGTCCGCACCCACACTCCCGGCCCAGTACGTCACTCACCAGGCGAAGATTCCGCGCCGTCAGCCAGTGCAGGTCACAGGTTTCCCCATGATCCGGACGGTCCGATGGCGGTCTGGGGCGGCTGTCGTCAAAGGGGCATTTTGAGAACCAGTGGCGGCGCGACACAGGGTTGAAGACTGGGCTTTTTGTGGGCATCGTGCTTCACTCGGCACATGCCCACAAAAAGCCCAGTAGAGGATGAGGTGACCGCCGCCGTCGGGCGGCTGCTGCGCCGCGGGCTGCCCGTGACCCTGGCGGCCGCGGATCCGGTGCTGCTCGATCTGCGCGGCGTGGTCGCGCGGGCGGTGGACCCCGCCGACGAGTCCAGCCGCACCGCCGCGCTGGACGGCACGCTGCGCGGCTTGCTCGCCCGGTTCCCGGACGGTCGGTACGCGGCGGCGGCGCGGGCGCTGTTCGGACTGCCGCCGGCCACGCCGGGGCAGAACCTGACCGTGCGGCGCGAGCTGGCCGCCGGGCAGGCCGGCCACGAGGTGCACCACTTCCGCAAGCGGGTGGAGCCCAAGCTGATCGAGACGCTGGCCGCCGAGCTGCTCGCGGACGCCGACCGGTTCACCCGCACGCCGCTGATCGCGCCCCGGCTCGCCGCGGTGGCCGCGCGGCAGCCGGTGGTGGCCGATCCGTTCGCGTGGGAGGTCGCCGAGCACGAGGAGCAGCTGTCGCTGTTGTGGTCGGCGGTCTACGCCGCCCGCGCCGAGCTGCTCGCCGTGGAACGGCTGATCAGCCTGCGGGCGGACCGGACCGACATCCTCCGCGCCGCGGTGACCGCCGCGTGGCGGTGGGCCGCCGCCCGCGCCGAGGCGATCAGCTACACCACCGCCTTCGCCCCCGACCTCGCGGCAGACGACCTGGTCGCTCTGGCCGGATGGACCCCGGCGCTGACCGCCGCGCAAGCCTCGCGGCTGACCGAGGCCGCCGCGGGCGGCGCCAGCCGGGAGCAGTTCGTCGCGCACCTGCACGGAGAGACCGGCCTGGGCAACACCTGGACCGAGGGCTTCCTCGCCGCATTGCCGACCCCCGACCTCCGACCCGACGAGAAGAACGGATCACCGTGACCACCATCAACCCCGACCTGTCCGCCGCGCTCGCTGCCGCCGCGGCAGGAGACCCGCGCCGCTACGTCATCACCGGCGGCCCGTCCTCGGGCAAGGACGACCTGATCGCCGCGGTGCACGCGGCCGGGATCCCGTGCACGGTCGACGAGCCCGGCCGGGAGATCTACCGCAGGCACCGCGAACGCCTCGGCCGCCACCTGCGCCGCGAGGACCGGCGCGAGTACTCACTGGAAGTGCTGGAGGCGTTCATCGCCGAGTACACCGGCCACACCCACGGCGTGCGCTTCTACAACCGGGGCATCCCCGACGGCTACGGCTGGGAGGGCTTCTTCGGCCTCAGGCCGACCCCGCAGCTCGAGGACGCCACCCGGACCTACCGCTACGACACGATCTTCGTGCTCGACCCGCTGGACACCTTCGAAGACCCCGACGACATCGTGTGGGCCAAGGACCGCGAAATCCGCCGGGTGCACGAGCTGATCGTGCAGGGCTACTACGACGCCGGCTACGAACCGGTGTTCGTCGCCCCCGACTCCGCGACGGCGCGACTGGACTTCATCTGCGCCAACCTGCGCCTGCCCAAACCCAGCCGAGGAGCGTGAAGGCCCTTGTCCCGCAACGGAAAGCCCGCGCTGCTGGTCTCGCCGAACAGTATCCTGGCCAACGCGTTGCTGCGCTCGATCGACCTGCTGCGCCCGCGCGTGCTCGCCTCCCGGCCGAAGCGGATCGAGTTCGTGGTCGGCACGCAGATCAACGGTGCCCCGCACCTGGGCACGAACCTGGTGCAGACCGCGGCGTTCCTGCTCGCCAAGATCGCGCGGCGGGAGTTCTCCATCGACACCGTCGTGCGGTTCGGCGCCCTGGACAACGCGCCGCACGACGTGGTGCTCGACCCGGAGACCCCACCACGCCTACCAGCAGACCTACTTCCACGCCCTGGGCAAGGACAAGATCGGTGAGTTGATCGAGAACTACTACCAGGCGTTCTTCGCTTCGCTGTCGGTGGCGACCGACACCGACTACGCGGTGGAGACCTACACCGACCAGCAGGCATCCCCGGGGTTCCGGGCGGAGTTCCTCCGCACCCTGGAACGCATCGAGGACATCCGCTGGTGGATGGCCCCGTCGCACGGCATGGTGCACATCCGGGTGCCGTGCCCGACCTGTGGGTGGGCGGAGAAACGCGCCGACCGCACCAGGCTCGCCCACCTCGACGAGGACGGCGCCACCTTCACCGCGGTGTGCCTGGACCACGGGGCGTACGAGGTGCACATCGACCCCGAGGACGACGCGCCCTACCTCGACCTCGCCACGCTGTACCGGAACCTGGTCGAGGAACGCGCCTTCGGCCGTGACACCGACGTGCTGCACGTGATGCTCAAGGGCGGCGACTGGGCGTTCGGCTGCCAGCTCGTCGACGGCGCCCTCGGCGCGCTCGGAACCCCTGCCGCGCAGATGCCCATCCGGGTGTTCACCCCGCAGGTCCTGGCCCCGACCGGGGCGAAGCTCTCGAAGTCCCTGCTGCGCGAACAGGGACGCGCCGCGCTCCCGCCGGACGTCGAGCCGTGGATGCTCGACACCACCGCCTGGCCCGGCACCGTCGACGACTACGTCGACACGCTGGTCTGGCTGGTCGGCGAACTGCTCACCGACCCCAAGCACTTCTTCCGCTCGTTCACCGTCAAGGAACTCGGCCGACTCATGCCTCTGCGTCCCACCGAACCCGCCGTCCGCGCCCACGAGATGGGCATCTACAAACGGTACTTCGACCTCATCGCCACCGGCCGCAAGACCACCGAGATCCGCGTCAACGACTCCAGCCGCCGCAAGATCAAGCCCGGCTCGCTGATCCGGTTCAACTGCCAGGGCCGCTCGGTGCTGACCCGCGTCACCAAGGTCGCCCGCTACACCAGCTTCGAGGAGATGTTCGACCACGAGCCCGTCGCCTCGGTCAACCCGACCGCCACCCGCGACGAACAGCTCGCCAACATCCGCCAGATCTACCCGCCCGAGCGCGAGGCCCTCGGCGTGGTCGCGATCGGCATCGAACTGGTCGACCCGCCCCGGCCCGCCTGACACCAGGCGCACACCGATGACGGCCCCGCCGGACAACTCCCGGTGGGGTCGCGTCATGTCCGGGCCGGTGAGGCGATCTCCCGTAAGTCGTGCACCCGCGCCGGGCCGCGCGCCACGCCGTCAGCGTCGGCTCGATCAACGCCCACTGGGCATCGGACAGGTCACTGGGGTACGCACGTCGAGAGCTCACAGTTGATCAACTCTAGGGCGGCCACGAAACCGGACAGACCACCACAAACCAAGATCAGATGCCCTCTAAGAACTCCTAACAGAATGATCTTGGAATACGGTTGAGCAGTGGTGTGTTGACCATGGCGTGAGGAAGGGCCAGCAGCTTCCGTGGGTCGTCTCCGACGAGCTGTGGGCAAGGGTCGAGCCGCTGC
>NZ_VKAB01000113.1 GCF_009769385.1 Saccharothrix deserti | reverse complement strand
GCCGCGATCGTGAAGAACCGACTCAAGCGAATCCAGTACCGGCCCGAACTGATCGACGCCTTCTTCGCCCACACCGGACTGAACCTCGAGCCAGAACCGCCGTAATGCCAGCCTTTCAACCTCTGTAGCTGTGCTGGGTCGCTTGAGCGGATGGCGAAGTGAAGGCTCGGCGGAGGTCGATCCCCGGTGGGTGGTGATCGCGGCGATCGTGTCGGGCGTCGGGTGGAGCAGCTGGGTGTTGCGTCGGGTTCCGGTGCGGTGTTCCAGGCGGGGCGCGACCTCCACGTCCGGTATTGAGGACAGCGGTCACACCTCGCGGGGCTCGTGGTCCGACAGCGGCGATGTCGAGTGCCCGTACCCCGGGCTGGCGGCGTTCACCACCGAGCAGTCGCGGTGGTTCTTCGGTCGGGAGGCGCTGACCGCCGACGTGGTCGAACGAGCCGCCGACTGCCTCGACGAGGGCCACCAACTCGTCGTGGTGGCGCCGTCGGGTGCGGGCAAGTCGTCGCTGCTGCGTGCCGGCCTTCTCGCTGCGATCAGCCGCAGGGCGTTGCCGATCATCGGGTCGGCGAGGTGGCCGCAAGTCGTATTGACACCCGGCGACCGACCGGTGGACGCCTTCGTACGTGCTCTCGCCGTCGGGCTCGGCCTCGATGTCGAACAGGTAGGCGGCTGGGCGGCGTCCCCTGACGCCTTCGCCGAGTCGCTCACCGCACATCTCGACGGCCGGCGGGTCGTCGTGGTGGTGGACCAGTTGGAGGAGCTGTTCACGCTGTGCGGGGACGACGGGCAACGCCGGTCGTTCCTCTACCTGCTGGACGGTATAACGGACTCCGGTGGACTGGTGGTCCACGGGCTGCGGATCGACGCCTACGCCCGGTGCGTGGCCTACCCGTCACTGCGGAAGGCGCTGCAGGACAACCAGGTTTTGGTCGGCCCCATGACCGAGAACGAAATCCGTCAGGCAATCGTCTTTCCCGCCCGGCACGCCGGCCTCGACGTCGAGCCGGGTCTCGTCGACCTCTTGCTCCACGACCTCGGTGACGAGGTCGGCAGGTTGCCCCTGCTCGCGCACGCGCTGCGCACGGTGTGGCGGGAACGGCACGGACACCTCCTCACGGTAGCCGGTTACCGCGCCGCAGGCGGTATCCGCAACGCCGTGGCCAGGACCGCCGAGCGCGTCCACCTTCACCTGGATGACACCGGCCGCGCCGCCGCGCAGGCGCTGTTCCTGCGGCTGGTGAAGATCGGTGACGGTGCCGACGACGCCCGCCGCACCCTGCCGGTCACCGACCTGACCTGTGATCCGGCGGTCCTCGACGCGTTCACCGACGCCCGACTGCTGACCCGGGACGAGCACACCGTCACCATCACCCATGAGGCCCTGCTGCGGGTCTGGCCCCGGCTGCGCGGTTGGATCGACGACGACCGCGCGGGCAACCTGCTGCACCAGAAGCTCGACGAGGCCGCACTCGCGTGGGAACGCGAGGACTGCGACGAAGCGCTGCTGTGGCGCGGCAGCCGCCTTGCCGCGACCGCTGCCTGGGTGGAACGCGCGCGTGCTCCGCTCACCCCGCGCGAGCGCGAGTTCCTTGAGCGGAGCACGGAGAGTGAGGCGCGGGAGCGCCGCTCCGCACAACGGCGACGACACCTGGTACTGCTCGCGGTAGTGGCACTGCTCGGCGCGTCCACAGCCATCGCCGTCCCAGTAGTGCGTCAACAACGCCTTGCCGAGCGGATCGAGGCGTCCCGCAACCTCGCCGCCCGTGCAGCTGACACCCGCGCTGAAGCCGCAACCAACGCGCTGTCGGCCTATGCCGCTTACCCGACCGTCGAGGCGCGCGGCCGGGTGCTCACCACTGCCGCGATCCGTCAGGGTGAACACCGGCGCCTTCCCCGCGACGACGATTACACAACTGCGGCGATCAGTCCCGATGGGCGGCTCGTGGCTCGACGCGGCGCCGACAAAGTGGTTCTGCTGGCCACCGAAACCCTGCAGGAGGTGGGCAGGTTCGCGGTGTCCGCCGAACCAGGCACGGCTTCCGACATCCTGTTCACCCCTGATGGGGCGACCCTCGTCGTAGGAGAATTCCGATCAAGCATCACGTTCGTGCGCGTGGCCGATCTACAACAGGTTCGCCGGGTGGACACGAGATTCCAGTGGGCGAGCGGGTTCGCGCTCAGCCCGGACGGGCGAACACTGGCGGCCACGGGCACCGGACCCGGAGTCCGCCTGTGGGACGCCACCACCGGTAGCAGCATCGGCGACCTCGATGCCGGTGAAGGCTCCGATGTCTCCCCCGCGTTCTCCGACGACAACCGCACCCTGGCCGTGTCCGACGGACAGGGCGCCGTGGAACTGTGGGACCTGCCGACCCGATCCCGGACGGCGCGGCTGCCGGTGGCGAACGGCGGGAGCGCCACGCGCCTCGCCTTCACTCCGGGAGGCGCACTTCTCATCGTGGGAGATGAGGGGGGCGAGGTGGTGGTGTGGGATGTCCTCACGAGCAGCAGGGTCGCCGTCGCCGCACGACACGCCGGAGGGGTCTACGGCGTCGCCGTGAGCTGGGACGGCCGCACCCTGGCCACCACCGGTGAGGACAACCGGCTGGCGCTGTGGGATGTGCGCCGCCGCGCGCCACAGCCGGATCTGCCCGTCGACCGCACGCGGACCCAGCACCGGGGCCTGTCCGGACTCTGGAGAGCCGCGTTCGCCCGCGACGGCACGCTCATCGCTTTCGACAGCACCGACACGTTCCTGTGGCGAGCCGAGCAAATTCCCGGCGACGCGGGATCCGAGATCACCGACCTCGGCTTCGAGGGATCCGGCACCCTGCGCACCTTGGACGAAAGCGGGGTTCTGACCACCTGGCGGACGGACCCCGAACTCCGCCGGACCGACCGGCGTCGACTTGCCGACGGCCCCCTCGCCGGGCGCTTCGGCCCCGGCGGCACCCGGCTCGTCCTCGGCGCCGCCGGCCAGCCGGTCACGGTTCACGATGTCCACAGCGGCCAAGCCATCCCCCTGTCCGTTTCCGGCTGGCCGGCCCCTGAGGCGAGCACGCGCATCGCCGCGTTCGCCGGCGACGGTCGCAGCGTTGTCGCTGTGACTACGAGCCAGCCGATCGTCGTCTGGAACACCGACCGCCCGACATCGACCCGGCCTGTGGCGACCCAGGCGGAGAGCGACCAGATCACGGGCGTCGGGTTCGTCGCCCGTGACGCGTCACGCCTCGCCGTCGCCTGGATCGACGGCTCGATCACCGTCACGGATCCGGGTAACAGGACCGACAGGTTGCTCGGACACCGGGAACCCGCACAAGCCCTCGCACCCACCCCTGACGGCTCGATCCTCGCCACCGCCGGGGCCGATCCCGAGGTGATCCTGTGGAACACCTCCGCCTGGAGTGAGATCGGGCGCCTCTCCGGCCACACCGCAGCGGTGTGGCGGGCCGAGGTGAGCCCCGACGGCAAATTGCTCGCCACCGGTTCGACAGATGGCACGATCATCCTGTGGGACCTCGCCACCCGTAGCCGCTGGGCGACCCTGACCGGTCAACCGGGCCCGGTGACCGCGCTCGACTGGAGTCCCGACAGCACCACCCTGGCCACCGCAGGCGCCGACAGCACCATCACCGTGTGGCCCGTCGACCCGACCACGGCGGTCGACAGGCTCTGCCGCACACTCGCCCCTGATCGGCACGAGCCCCCCTGCGATCACTGACCCGCAATCAGGGTCAGCCGATAGGCGCGGTAATCGCACATCCTGTGCCGCTGGAAGAGTCATCATCACTGGCAGACCGGGATCGACACCCGCTTGAGAGCATGCTCTGGTGATCGTGTCTTTGTTGTACGAGATGCCCCGGAAGCTGCTGTCTGCCCCATCGGTGCTGCTGCGCAGCAAGGCGGCGAAGGACGCCGAACTGCTCGTGCTGCACCACGAGAACGCAGTCCTCCGGCGCCAACTGACAGGCCCGGTACGTTACGAGCCCGCAGACCGGTTCTGGTTCGCGACCTGTCCAGGCTGCTGGACCGTCGACGATGGTAGAAAATCTTCCCGGTCACTCCCGGCACCCTGCTCGCCTGGCACCGCAGATTCATCGCGGCAAGGTGGGACTACACCGCTCGTCGACGCTGTGCCTACCGAAACCCTCATCCGTGCAGGTGACGGAAGCTGTGGCGTTGATATTCGAGGCGTGACGTTGGCCGGGAGGCCGTCCGCGCCGCGTGGCGCGGACGGTGTGCTCGGTGGTGGCCGGCGGGGTGAGGATAGGGCCGTCGGGCGGTCTGGACGCGGTCGTTGTCGGTGGCGGTCAGATTCCCTGCGGGCGATCGCCCTACGCCCCAAGGTCGATCCCGGTTGTCCAGGGCGCTTGGAACACCTCGGGCTTCAGGATTGTGCGCTTCGCCGTATGCCGTCGTTCAAGCATTTTCTGGAGCACTTCGACAGCACACTCAGCAAGCCGGTGCGAGTCCTGGACCACTGTGGCCCGCAACGGGCTCACGGCCGCAGCGATCAGGCTCCGGGCTTCCGGGTTCCCGTCGACACCGACGACCACGGTGTCGCTCGTGTGCTGCGAGGTGTTGGCGCGGATCGCATCGACGGCGCCCAGCGCCATGTCGTCACTCGTGCAGAACACGGCGTCGAGCGGCGTCCCGGACGACCGGATGTGGGCCTGCACCGCGTCGTAAGCCCGTGAACGGCGGAAGTCGCATGTGTCGTCGATGGTGATCGAGATGCCGCCGAACCCTGCCCGCAACAGGTCCGCACAGCGGTTCTGCCGGTCCGGGTGCTCGTGACTGGCGACGATGAGGACGTGCGGACGCCGCACACCGCGCCGGCGCAGGTGCCCGACCAGCCAACGCCCGGCCTCCTCGCCCAGGTCGCCACCGCGATACCCCACGAACGCGGTGTTCGCCGGGTACTCACTCTCGTCCTCGAACGGTTCCATGTCGGTGAACACCACCGGCAGCGCCAGCTCCGTGCAGAACTCCACGAGGTCCGGGCGCGACCGGCCCAACTCGGTCGGCCAGACGAACCCGCCGAGGTAACCGCTCCTGGCGGTCAACACCCTCCGCAGGTCATGGGCCAGCGCGGAGGCGTCGTGATCCCGGTCGGGCACCTTCAACACCAAGTCCAGGCCCTTGCGGTCGAGCGAGTGGTGCAGGCGCTGCAAGAAATCCAGAACCCAATACTTCTGCGTGAACGCCGACATCACGAGGAAGACCTGACCCGCGGTCGTACCGCGCCGCGTCGGCCACAGCAGGAGCAGGGCCACCAGCACCACCACGCACGGAGCCGCCCACACGAACACTCCACCGCGCAGAACCAGCACAAGCCCCGTAGCGCAGGCCAGCGAGATCAGCAGGGCCCGCACGGGCAGGACGGACGCACCGCGATGGTGGACATGGTGCTCAACGGTGACCACCGCGTCACGGCCGGCCTGCACAACCGCGCCCGCCGACGTCGCGTGCCCGCGCTGGCCGACTTCAGTGTCGTCGTCCGCCCGAGAACTTTCACCCATGAAGCACCCCCACCACCTTGTAGTCGCAAGGCATAGCCGACCGCGCGAACCCCGATCACGCACTATTGCGGCCTCATCGGAGGTTGCCCGTCCCTCTCCGAGCGGACGACAGTGCGCACTGCTGAAAGCCGCTCCTCCTGACTCACTCCGTTGATAGCTCATCAAGTGACCGGCCCGTGGTTGGGGCTTCTGCGGTGGGTCAGAGGGTTTTGCGGATGAGGTTCGTGTAACCGGCTACGGCCAGGGTGATCAGTCCCCACAGCATGGCTTGGATAATCCAGATGACCAGGGTGATGGCCTGTCCGCGTCGGGTGGAGGTGTCCAGGTCGCACTTGGCGCGTAGTCCGGTGACACCCAGAGGCAGGCCGCGGTCGATGCCGAGTCCGATCAGTTCGACGGTTGAGCACCGTGTGGCCGGTGTGGTCGTGGAACTGCCCTGTGGGGTGACACGTTCGACGGCGTGGTGTCCGGGCCGGGTGGGTATCTGGCCGGCGACGTATCCGACGGTGCCGGCGGCGGTCAGGGCGAGCAGCAGGGCCAGCGCGAGGGTGCGGTAGCCGTAGCCAGCCAGCCGTCCCCACAGGCCGTGTACCGCTCTGGCACCCCGGCTGCCCAGGGCGGCGGTGGCGCGGTGGCGCAGGTCGTTCTGCTGGGCGATGAGTACCTGGCGGGCGTTGCCGTCGTGTCCGGCGGCGCGTTCGATCGCGGCCAACTGCTGGTACAGCTGGGGGTGGTAGTGCGTGGTGTGGTGCGCGATGAGGTGGAGCCATTGTCGCCAGTCCACCGACCTCAACGCGGTGAAGGCGAAGTCGTCCAGATCAACCCGGCCGGGATGCCCACACTCACCACTGCGGCCCGCGTCGGGGCACACCACCCGCGCGGGCACGAGCACCGTGCCGTCCACTCGTGCCTTCTCCAGGTCCAACAGCAGCCCGGACGGGTTGCTCACCCGCAAGTCCGCACAATCGAGCTGGTTGCCGATGTGGGCGCCGTACAGGCCTATCGCGCCTTTCTCGCCGCTGCCGCGCACCCTGGCATCACGCAGAAACAGGCCGCCATCGACACGGAGCCCGTCGGCCTCTACGGCGGGGCCGGTGTCGTTGACGATCTCGGCCTTCTCGCAGTCGAGCGTGCCGCCGATGCGGGCGCCGAGCAGGCGTGCCGCGCCGTCCTCGCCGCTGCTGCGCACCGTGGCACCACGCAGAGAAAGGTCACCGTCGACACAGAGTCCATCGGCGTACACGGTCGAGAGGTGACTGCCCGAGAAGTCCAGTGGCCCGACCTTTGCATGGCGCGCGGTAAGCGGCTCGGCAAGCACGCACTCGACTAGAACCAACGGCGTGCTGGCGTGCAGGTGAGCTAGTGCCGCATCAGGCAACGTTCGCCCTGACGTGACACGCCGCGCGGGTCCTGTTCCGGGCGGTGCGTGTCCGTCAGGCTGGGTGAGTGGCAGATCGGGTACGTGTCCGTGGGATCGATGAC
>NZ_VKAB01000112.1 GCF_009769385.1 Saccharothrix deserti | reverse complement strand
GGCTGCGCAACGACCGGTACACCGGGTTCACCGTCGTCGATCCGGGCGGCAACTGGATCCGGATCAACAAGGCCGCCAAGGAACCCGAGGCGCAGACCAAGCTCGCCAAAGCCATGGAGAACGCCGCGAGGCAGGCGGATGCGCACGGCGACGAACGCCAGGGGCTGAAGATCCTGGAAGGCGCGTTGAAGCGGGCGACCGGCGACGAACCGGAGTTTCAGGCGGTGCGGGAGTACCGCGACGAACTCGTCGAACGGATCAAGGGGTCTGAGCCGCGTCCAGGCGCTTGAGCGCGGCCCTGACCACCTCGGGGTCGTAGGTCGTCCAGAACGGGGGGAGTGAGGCGCGCAGGAAGCCGCCGTAGCGGGCCGTGGCCGGCCTCGGATCCAGGACGGCCACGACGCCCTTGTCCGACATCGACCGCAGCAACCGGCCGGCGCCCTGGGCCGGCAGCAGCGCCGCGTGGGTCGCCGCGACCGTCAGGAAGCCGTTGCCTCCCCTGGATGCGCAGCGCGACGCCGGGGACGTCTTCGGCCAGATCTCGGACGGCCGAAGGCGACTGGTCACGCAGGGCGTCATCGAACAGGTTGGCCAGCTCGTTGTAGGCCGCGTGGCCGCGAGGGATGGTGAGGGTGAACTGGTTTTCCAGGGTCGCCAGGCAGGCGTGCGTGTCGTCGACCAGCACCGAGCCCATCTCGATGTGTTGCCGAGTGTCGCCCACGACGCCGAAGACCGACAAGCCGTTGATCACTTTGTGGATGTTAGGTGATGTAGGTGACGAGGATGGCCTTCCCGGATTGGAACCGGCCCGAGCGGGGATCGTCGGTGGTCTCGATGCCAAGGGCTTTCGCTTCGTCCCGGACCTGGTCGGCGAGGTAGATGTCGGGCGTGATGTAGATGGCCGGGCTGGCGCCCTCGTTGAGGCAGCCCTTCAGCATCATCAGCCCGACGACCGTCTTGCCGCCGCCGGTGTTCATCTTGACCAGCAGGTCGGATTCGGTGCGCCTCTCGTGCCAGCGGTCCCACACCTGCGTCTGCACGTCCCACGGTCGGGCGTACTTCGGGTCGCGAGCCGGCAGCGCGGCGAAAAGTTCGTGGTCCGCGCATCACCAACTGAGCACGTTCACCTATACAGGGGTGAGCACATCCAGGCGTACGCCGACACGTGTAGAGCCGTCAGCCGGATCACTGATCCCTGTCGTCGGGGCCGGGGCGGAGGGCGATGACGTTGGTGTGCGGTTGGGAGAGCTGCTCGCGTAGGTTCTGGTTTTCGAGGGTGAGGACGTGGACGGTCCGGACGAGCGCGGGGACGTCGGCTTCAAGTTGTGTGAGCCGTTCGTTCTTGTTCGCGATCGTCTTCTTCATTTTCGTGATCTCGGCACGGAGTCGGACCTCGACGTCCGGGGTCGCGCCGTGTGCTTTGACCAGTTCGTAGAACTCGTTCTTCAGGTCGGTGTGACGCTGGGTGAGGGCGTTGCGCGGGACCTGCGCTTCCTGGGCGAGCGCGACGATGGTGAGTGCGCCGTTGGAGAACTTGGCTTGGTCGTTGAGCAGGCGGTCGATGCCGGCGCGGATACGTTCGCGTTCGCCTGGGGTCGGGCTCATGTGGTGTCCTTGAGAGTGATACGGGTGCGGTCGTGGGTGTCGGCCAGGTCGCGGAGGCGGGCGGCGTTGGCGCGGAGCCGATCACCGATTGGCCGGGCGGCGAAGGCGACGCGTTTGTCGAGGAAGCCGGCGCGTTCGCGGAGTAGGACGGCGTGCTCATCGGTGCGGATGATGTTGCCGCAGCCGGGGACGCAGCGGTCGAGGGTCGGGGTGTCCCGGACTCCGTCGCGATGACATAGGGCTTGGGCGCGTTTGTAGTGGCAGAGCACGAATGCCTGCGGGTTGTCGTAGATCATGGCGTCCTCGTTGGCGATCAGGCGTTTGGCCGTGGCCGCGGTGATCACGGTGCCCGCGAACCGGGGCGCCTTCGCGGCGGCCTTGATAGCGCGGCGCGCAGCGGGCCCGGACACGCTGCCGCCTTCGGCCAGGTGCTCGTTGAGACCGATGACCGTGTCGGCGACAGCGCGGGCGGTCTCGACGTCGATGAGGTCGTGAATCCCGCTGCGGGAGCGGGAGCCGTATCCGTCGGTGACCGTGGAGAAGACCGTGCGCAGGTGTCCATATTGGATCGCCAGGGCGACGAGCCCACCGGGACGGCGGGCGATGTGCCAGGCCAGGGACCGTCGGAAGCGTGCGGTGCCGACAGCGCCGTGTGGATCGGGCGGGATGGCCTCGGCGGGAAGGTCGCGCGCGGTGGCCTCGGCGTTCGCCCAGGCGATGAACGCCTCGACCCGATCCCGCATCGTGTCGAGCTTGAGTGATCCGGTGCCCGGGCGGCGCCCGGCGACGTCGTGGGCTGCTTTGTCGAACAGCAGGCCGCCGGGGGGAACCATGCGTTCCAGGACGCGGATGGCGTTGACGACCGGCGTGATCGCCGTCCAGGGGACGTCGCGGTCGGCTCCGGCGGAGTTGTGGTTTCCGTGCTCGTCGGTGGCGGTCTTGAACGTCTTGCCGTGGATCACGTGCCGGCCGGTTCTGCCGGCGTCACCTGGTTCCGGGTCCGGGCAGCAGCCGCTGCGCAGCCCCAGCACCTCGCCGGGCCGCATCCCGGTGAGGTAGGCGATGACGATGAAGCACGCCGTGCCCAGATGGATCATCAGGTGGTCGGTCTCGCCGAGATCGAGCGTGTCACGCCAGGGCGATCCCGCGATCGTGCCTGTCACCGGAACGTCCAGGGGGCATCCTCCCGGCCGCTCGGCGGCCGCGGCGACCAGTCCTTCGCGCACCAGCAGGGTGTTCATCTGGCTCTTGGCCGCGCCGGTGAGTCCCTGGACATATTCGCGGGCGAAATGAGGGCGGCCCCGGTGAAGGGTGGTCGGCAACGGGGCCCGACCCTCGATCAGCGGGGTCAGGTAGGCGAGCAACGCGGCCTTGCCCTCGGGTGTGGCGCTGTTGGCCCGGCCGGCCGCCATCAGCCGTTGTCCTTCCGCCCAGCCGCGCAGTATGTCTTCGGACAGGTCGTCGACCATCCGCATCGCCCAGACCAGCAGCGGTCCCATCACGTGCTCGGCGACGGGTTCGGTCTGGTTCTCACCGCCTCCCGACGACGCCGGGGGAAGGTAGTCGTCGATGCCGAACTCGTCCCAGGGCGGACGTCCGATGCCGGCCGGGCTTGCGGTCAGCCGGTCGTAGGCCCATAGCCTCACCAGCGCGGCCAGGACTGCTTGAGCTGAGGTGCGGACGGTGTGCTGTGTCGAAAGGTGCTGGCCGTAGTCGTGCAGGACAGCCTGGTCGCAGTCGGCGAGGCAGCGGATTCCCCTGTCGTGCAACCAGTTCGCGAGGTTCATCCACTGCGCCACGGTGCTGACGATGGTGCCGGCGCTGACCCGGCTGCGCAGGCGTTGGCGTTCCCGGACGAACGTGGGCCGCAACTCACCGTTGATCATCGCCCAGGCGGCCAGCTTCAGTTCGCCAACGAATGCCTCGGGGCAGCGGCGCCAGTTGATCGAGCCGTTCTTGGCGCTGGGGTTGCCCGACAGCGGGGACGTGTGCCAGGTCGTCGCGGAGTATCGGGTGTTGAGGTGCGCCGTCAGCGCAGACGCGACGAACTGGGGCAGGACCACGGGAGTGGCGGGGGTCGGAAGCGGAAGAACAAAGGGGTCGTCATCAAGCAGTGGGACGGTCACGCGTTCAGGTCTCCGCTCAGCAGCAAGTCGATGAGCTCGCGGTCGGCGGTGGCGGTCGTGGCCAGGGCCTGGTTCCAGGCGCCGTCGCCGACCTTGGTCTTGAGGTCGTGCAGGCGGGCATGGTGGTCATTCCAGTCGCGGTCCCAGTCCCGGGCGGACAGGACTGAGCGCAGGTTTCCCAGTGACTGGTGCAGCAGCGCCAGCGTCCCGTGGTGTCCGGGGTGGACGCGGGCGTTGGTGCATCCCAGGCAGTCCAGGAACGACAGGCCGCAGCTGCCGTCCGGGCCGGGGGCCGGGCTGTTGTCGTAGTCGGCGCAGTCGGCGGTCGCGGTGGCGACGTCCCCGGAGACCGGTTCGTCGCGGACTTCCGCGACCAGGACGGCGGTGCGGGCACGCTGTTCGGCGTCCTCCGCGCCGGCTGCGATAACTTCGACGGCGTGGTCCTGGACCCTTCTGTCGGGTAGCGCATAGTCCCGGTCGTGGGTGTCCTGGCTGTTCTGGCCGGGCTCGCGACGATCGAGGGCGTTCACCGTCCGTCGGCCCCGTCGGAACGGTGACCCGGTGGCCACTCCCAGGCTTGTTGCCCATTCGTAGGCCGAGACCGTGTCGATGCCGAAAGCGAAGGGACCGACCGGGGCGGGCCGGTCGTGGCTGCGCTTCCTCGTTGCTGACGGCATGATGGCGCGCCAGACGACCAGCAAGTTGTTTCCTGGGTCCAACTTCTCGACGACGGCCCGAGCGAACCGGGTGGCCTGCAGCGCCTGCGTGATCAGCCGGCCGTTGGAGGCCGCACCATCATCGGTGACGTTGCGGGTCTCGAACTGGTTGCCCAGGCCGCGCCGCGCTTTCTGCAGTGGGATGCGGTAGGTCGGGTGACCGTCCTCGCCGGGGTCCGGCAGCGCCTGCGGAACCTGCGCATGGTCGATGACGCTCAGGTTCCAGCCGTATTCGGCCATGAGCAGCACGCCGAGGGCGATCGCCTCTCGCCGGGACAAGAACAGCCGCAGCGTCGTCACCTCGGCGGACCGGCCGCCGAACGGCTTGCGGTAGCGGCGCAGAACCTGCCGGCGGCCGCCGTTCGACGAAGGGCTGGGCTTGGACGGGGCGTAGCGGGGAACGTCGCCGGTTCGGGCCAGGTGATCCAGCCCTTCCCCGAGCAGCCATTGCTGCGTGCCCGCAACGAACTCCGCCCGCCGCCACCGCTGCAGGTGCTCGGCGTTCGCCTCGATGCGCAGCAGCGCGGCGCGAAACATCCGCCGAGCGGCCACGACGATGATCTCGAACTCGGCCTCTCCGTAGGACTGGACCCGGCTGGCAGGTGGGCGCAGGCGGCGCGCCAGCTCGTCGGCGACGGGGCCGGCCGCCAAACGCTCGTCGTCCCGCAGCAGGCTCCCGATCCATACCAGGTCTTGGTGACCGCCCGGCCGGCCGGAACGGCTGTGCCGCCACCGCTTGACCATGGCGACCGTCAGCTCGTCGAAGTCGCCAGGCGGCCGTTCCAGCGCCGCCAGGAACTGCGCGAACCTCATGACGTGGTCGAACGCCTGGCTGGACGTCGTGTGGACCGTCCAGCGCCGGACGCACCGCGCGGCGAACACCGCGGCCAACGAGCGCTGCATGGACTCAGCGACCGGCAGCAGGGAGAAGTCGAAGCTCTTCACGCGGCCGTGCTTGTTGCGGTGGTGGACGACCGTGCCGCCGGTGGCCAGCACTTCGGGGCGGGTGTGGTCGGCCGGCGGGCTGGATGCTCGGCGGCCACGGCCGCTCACCGTGAGCCGTCCGCGGTCTGCATCCGGGCGTCGACGTCCTGGATTCCCTCGGACTCCCGGGCGATGCGGGTGAACACGCTGTCCAGGTCGGGCGTCGGCTCGGCGGCCGGACCGTCCTTTGTGGCCAGCATCGACCGCAGCTGCAAGTCCGCGACCGGCGCGAGGTAGTGCCGGATCGTCACCTCGCGGGAGGAATGACCGAGCAGGTTCTGGACCATGAACCACGGGTCGCCGTAGAGCAGGCGGAAATCACGCCGCTCCTCCGGGGTCAGGCCCCACTTCTGATCCATCAGATGGTTGAGGACCACCAGCATGTAGAGGGCGAAGGAATGGCGCGCAGAGTGCGGCGTCGCGTAGGGCGCCCAGACCTTGTGCGGGTCAAGCCGCCGATGCTCCGGCGGCGTGAGGATCCGCTCGCAGCGCTTGTTCGTGTTGTGAAACACCGCCTCCCACGAGTGCGGCCGAAACGGCAGACCCTGCTCATTGAGCCACAGCCACAACGGTTCCAGACCGCGGCGGCCCTCGGTGAACAGCACCATCCGCTCCTCCACCGGCAGCTCGTTCAGCAGCATCCGCCCGGCCGACCCCTTGCGATCAACCCAGTGGACCATCGGTTTCAGACCCCTGGTCACCTCGGTGACGATCCGCACCTCCGGCAGCCGCTCATACCGACCCTTCCGCTGCGCACCGCGAATCGCCAACGCCCTTGACGCGTCCATATAGGTCTCGACGTCACCGATCGCGCTGGAGGCGACGTAGAACGTGCGCACCTTCTTCGACCGCGTCGCAGCGGCCGCCACCTTCCCGACGTAGTACCGGCCGCCGTCCAACCGCCGCCCGGGCACCTCGAACGTCAGCAACGACCCGCACTCGGCCCGCCGCAAGCCCGACGACCTGAGCACATTCACGAACGCCACGTTGCGGTCCTCCTGCCGCGACACCCAGCCCGACTCCACAAGCCCCTTCGCATTGCAACCACGCAAACCGATCTCGATCCACCGATCCCAGGTCCGGGGAGTCAGCCAGTGGACGTTGCTGGCCCGCGCGTCACCGGCCCGCGCATCGGGAACCCACCGTGCCTCACCATCGCGGCCGACGACCTTCCGCACCGCGATCGGGCTTCGCCGCACCAGCCTGCGCCCGACCGGTGACCTGTACAGGCTCGACAACGCCGCCAGCTCGCGATCCCACTTCGAGCCCCCCCACCCGCTGCGGATTCGACCGCTCCTGCCGACGCCAGTGCTCGTAGTCCTCCACGTCACGAGTCGTCGCTGCAGTCCAGCCACGGCCACGGCTCCACAAGAAGTCCAGGAACAACCGGATGTCGGTCGCGTAGTTCCGCTTGGTTTCCTTGGTGAAATCACGGAACTTCACCCAGCGGCCGTACTCACCGAGGTGAGGATCCACGTGGTAGTCCGGCGAGAGGAAGATGGGGTCACCTGCCCGCACTCCCACCGCGTCCTCTTGGGACGGCAGGTCCTCCCAGCCCGCCAGCAACCGCCGCCGCACCCCACTCCGCACCGCATCCTGCGGCACCCAGAACACCCGCCAACTCGTCACTCTGCGATCCCTCTCGACGTGCATCAACACGCACATCTAAAGATCTTTCGGCAATAGGGTGAGTCGTTGCGGGTGTTCTCTCTTGCGGGGCGGGACAATCGGGGCGTGCCGAAGCCTCCACGATCCCCGGGCGAGCCTGATCGGGCCCGGAAGTC
>NZ_VKAB01000111.1 GCF_009769385.1 Saccharothrix deserti | reverse complement strand
CGCGTCGTCGATGTCGGCGCCGCGATCACCCGTGCGCTATGGCGCCAGGTCCACCTGAGCAGGGCCCTGATCAGTCATTACCGCCGGCGCGGCGACCCGCTGCCACATGATCTCGGAATGTAGTACCAGGAGCAATAACTCGGTGACCGCGTGGTTCGCGAAAGTCGGCGAGTACGTCCTGGAAGCTCGGAACATGCTCGCCGACCGCCGGGCGCGTGGACACCCAGACCCACAGCGCGAAGCGACATATCGATGGTGACCAGCGAGACGCCGCCTGCCATCGTGCCCTGACCGTGCGCTCATGACGACCGGCTCGTAGTCCGGTCCGGCAAGGACACCTACCGACCCGCCGATCTCCGAACCAGCATGGTGACAATTATCTCCGGCAGGTGACAACTATCGTCGGCAGTCACAACTCACCCAACAGACGTAGCTCGGAAACAGACACGAACAATTCTCCAAGAGAGATCGACCCTGTCACGTCAGAGACGGCAATACTCCACAGATGTGGACGTTCCGAGTCGATGACGTCGAGCGTGTCCGTGATGGATCCACTGCCAAGTCGAGTGCTGTTCCCAGCTTGCCGTTGATCTGATCCAAAGGGATCAAAGAACTGCCCATTTGCCCAGTCAGCCCACGTACCCGACGTGCACTACCGGTTTCCGGTCTGAACTCTCGCGCCCGGATTACCGGCATCGCTCGCTGCACACCCGCCCACGCACGGTCCACTTCCGCCAGGATGTGCTCCAGGAGGCGGTCACCGGGTGGCAAGACCCAACATCACGTGGACCACCCCTCGCGGACGTTCGCGACCCACATCACAACTCCGACCACCCCGCCGCCAGCCAGCGATGTCACATCCCATCGCCGCACGTCAGACGGCACTTGACCCCCCGATTTTGACCACCCAGAACGATCATGTAATCTATGCACACACCACGGCGAGAGCCGAGGAGTCCGGGTGGCGGAATGGCAGACGCGCTAGCTTGAGGTGCTAGTCCCCGCAAGGGGGTGGGGGTTCAAGTCCCCCCTCGGACACATAATTTGCCCCACGATGTAATTCCAGGTCACCTGGAAGCGTCGTGGGGCTTTGTGTTTCCCGACGCCGCCCCGAGCCTACCTGGTGGTCGCTGCTCGTGGGGTGTCTGCCGGCGTGCGGGCAGGAGCAGTGGGCGGCGTCCGGCTCGTCGTGCCAAGACCTGTCGACGGCGGTCGTGGTGGGGTTCGTCCGGCGGTGGGTGTTCGTCTCGCCCGGCCAGGGATGTGTCCCGCGAACGGGTGGCGCCGAGGGCGACGTGGAACCCGGTCTGCCGGTGCCGCCGCTGTGGCACTGAAGGGCGCTCGGGACGGGCCGGCGGCCGGAGAGGCTGGCGCGCGGGGCGGGTTCCGCGAGCCGGTGCGTCGACCTGGTCCGCGGGCGCGTCGGGTTGGTCGGCCTCCGAGGCGGTTGCGTAGCTCAGGGCGAGCAGGAGCTGTCCGCCTGTCTTTCCACGGTCTTCGTTTCCGGGCAGGTCGTGGACGGGCTGCGGTGTGGGGCGTCTGCGTGGTGTGCGCGCTCGCCCGGTGGTGTCGCGGTCGAGCAGTGCGACGCCGGCGGCGTCGCAGCGGAAGACGAGCCCGAGGACGTCGACCAGTCGTGCGGTCTAGGCGGGGTCGGGGTTGTCGGCGATGCCCGCGGCGGTGAGGTGCGCGGCGATGCGGGCCAGCAGGTGGTCCTCGCGCAGGTAGAGGTTGCCCGGCGCGCCCTCCGGTCGAGTACGGGCGCTGGTGTGGCCGTGGCGGCAGCGGTAGGCGGCCCGGCCGTGGCAGCGGTGCGAGTCCATCCTCCGCCCGCACAACCCGCACTGGAGCCTGCCCGCCAGCAGGTAGACGCACTCGCCGCCATCGGAGTCGGCCTGGTGGACGCTTTGCCTGGTGGCCTGGACGGTCTGGGCGGTGACGAAGTCCTGCTCGGACACCAGCGGGGTGTGGGCGATGCGGGTCGAGATCGCCCAGGCGTGCTGCTCGTTGCGGACGCTGGCCCGTCGTCCGCTGGGCGAGCGGGTGGCGCGGTCGGCGCTGGTGCGGTTCCACACCTGGTGGCCGGTGTAGCGCGGATTGCCCAGGATCTCCACCACCGTGCGCAACGACCAGCCGTGATCCACCCGAGATCCCTTGCGTTCCGCGTCCGTGCCCGTAGGGCTGGGTACGGCCTGCTCGTTGAGGTGGCGGGCGATGCCCGCGGCGCTGTGCCCGGCCAGACGTAACGAGAAGATCAGCTTCACCACGGGTGCCGTGGCGGAGTTCGGCACGAGCCGTTGCTGTCGGACCCCGCGTCGGGCCAATGCCCGGTTCGGATGCGGCCCGGCGTCGACGAGCCGGTAGCCGTAGGGTGGCCGGCCGCCGAGATAGCGGCCCTGCTCGACGGTCTGCATCCGCATGGCGGTGACGACCCGGTGCCGGGAGCGCAGCACCTCCGTCTGCGAGCGCGCCGCCAGCACGGCCAGCGCCGCCACCAGCACGGGTGCCGCCCGGGGGTCGCCGGTGCGGTGCAGTGCCCGGACAAGTTTCTGCTTGGCCTCGTAGGGCTCCCGGTAGTGCTCGTCCCTGCGCTCCCGCTGTGGGAGGCTCTCGGTGAGGACCGTGCGGTAGCGCTCGATGTCCCCGATGCCGTGTTCCTCCGTGAGCCGATCGCCCTCGTCGTACCAGGCGTTCCACACCGCCGTGACGGCGGCGAGGCGCGCGTAGTGGTCGGCGGTGTCTGCGATGAGCGCCTCGAGCCGCGCGATCAGCTCCGGCACCGTCGCCGGGTCGCCCTCCTCCCGGCGGGTCACAGGCCGGCGTGCAGGAACGGCACCCACGCGCTCGGGTGCTCCGGGCGGCGGGACCGCTCCTCGCGGATCGCGTCGTGCAGCGCGCGTGCGCTCTCGGCCGGCAGGAGCAGGCCGTCGCGGACGATCGCGTCGTACACGGACCGGGTGATGCGTGCCGCCGGGCGGTCGGGCACGGACCACAGGGCGCCGATGACGTTCTGGTAGCCCGCGTGCTGCAGCGCTGCGGTCAGCGTGATCGCCTCGTCCGGTATCCGGTCACCCCCGACGGCGGTCCGGCACGCCGCCAGGAACGCGAACTCGGCGTGATCGTGCCGGATGCCCGCGAGATCGGCCACCGTCAGGGTGCCGTCACGCAGTACCAGGCCGCCGTCGAAGGGCTTGTCGAGGTGCTGCACGCCGTGGCAGTCGAAGTGCGCCCACACGTGCCGCCGCAGTTGCGCCTCCACCGCCGCGCGGGTCACCGCCACGCCCTCCAGAGTGGTGCGCCGCTCGGCCGGGAGTAGGTCCTCCAGGTGGGCGCGGGTACGGGCGGCGCCCGGCAGGCTCTCCTGCTCGGGGTCCTCGCCCGGCGTCGTCAGCAGCAGGCGGCGGTCGGCGTCGTTCCCGGCATCCCTGGTCCGACGGGCGTGCACCAGGACCTTCAGTGCGGGCGTGTAGGACGAGACGACCCGGTCCAGGGCGGCGGCGGAGTCCGCGTGGCGGCCAGCGGCGTGCAGCGGGAGCGTCATCAGCGGGCCGGTCGGGCACCACCACACGCGGGGCCAGGGCGTCGCGTCGGGCAGCTCCCGGTAGCCGAGTGCGTCCAGCACGGGTTCGGCAACCGCCTGCCAGAGCCAGGTGAGCGTTTCCCGCACGACCTGTTCGCGCTCGGACTCGCCGTCCGCCAGCGCGGTCACGTAGCGGGCGGCGCGGGTGAGGGCGTCTGAGTGGGAAAGGCTGGGCAGGTCGACCACCCGGGGTTCGGGCTCGCCGTCCCGGACGATCAGCGCGCAGCACCCCAGGCGGCTGGCGTTGACCACCACGACCGGCCCCTCGGCCCCGGCGGGTCGCAGGTCCAGGCCGAATTGCGGCATGGTGAAGGTGCCGCCGGGCACGGCCTCCTGCGCCCGTCGGGCCAGCCGCTCCCACTCCCGCAGCAGCTCAGCGTGCGCCCGTTCGTCCATCGTGGACCACCGGGCGACCAGGGACGCGCGTTTGCCCGCCGTGCCGTGGTCGCGTTCCAGGGCTTCGGCGACCCGGTCCATCCGCTTGGCAAGCCTCGGCGCGATCCGCCGCAGCGCGGCCCGGTCGGTCCGGGTCCGCAGCAGTTGCGCCCACAGCACCGCGCGCCCACCTTCGAGCAGTTCCAGGGCGCGTGCAGGCTGTCCGGCGACGACCGCGCACGCGGCGGCGTCCGCGGCCAGACCGGTGTGCTCTGCCAGCACCTCCTCGCGAGTGTCCCGGCTGTGCCCCCACCACGCCGCCCTCGGGAGCAGCCGGACCGCGGTCTCCAGACCGGGCAGGCCCGCCGCCGGTCCGTCGGCGACCGCCGCGGCGTAGCCCCAGGAACCGGCGGCGGCCAACCGGGTCAGAACCGGCGCTGACGTCGTCTCACCCAGTTCGCGCGCGAGTTCGATCGGGTCGGGCAGGTCCTCCCGCCGGGAGGTGGTGCCAGCCCGCTCGTACACGGCGGTGATGAGGGCGGCCAGGGTGCTCGCCCGGAGCGGGGTGTCGTTGCGCTGCGCGTCCAGCGCCTCCTGCCACCAGTCGACGGCGTCGTCCAGGTCTGAGAGCCGTTCGGTGCGCCGGTACTTGTCGAACAGGGCGGCGGCGAGGCCGTGCGCGCACCGGGCCGGGTCCGGGCGACGGCGGAGCGACCTGCGCCGCGCGTTCGCCGTCCGGCTCCAGACCGCCTCGCCCAAGTCCCGGATCGCGCGGTCGAGGTGGCGCGCGTCGCCGCCGTTTAGGTAGCGGGCGTGCCGACGGGTGCCGCGGCGCAACAAGCGCGCTTCGCCGGGCGCGACCCAGCGCCGCCACCCCGTCCGCCGCACGCGGTACCGGTCTGCGGCGGTCGCGGTGGCGCGGTAGGAACCTTCGTCTTCGGTCATGACGTAGACGTAGGACACCCGGCCGACGCTAGCAGCGCCTGAACGGTCGAGGCTCCCAAAACTGCGGTTTCAGCGCCGGAACCTGGTGATCAGTGCGGATGTCGAGGTGCCCAGCGTCAGTCCGAGCCCTGCGATCGCCCAGGTCCAGCCGGTGCCAGTGTGCGAGGGAGGCAGCCCCCGCGATCCACCCGAACGCGCCGCAGACAACTCCAGCCCCGGCGTGGACCAGGACCCGCGACCAGCGCCGGTCCGGTACGACGATCCGCAGCACGATCAGCGACACCAGCAGCGCCAGCCCGCCGAGCGCGGCGACGACGGCCGGTTTGACCGCCGCAGGCAGTGGCACCGTGTATTGAAGGGACTGGATCGCGGCCAGGCTCATCAGGACCGCACCGACGAACCCGGTCAACCCGAGATTAATGCTCTCCTGGCGGCGCTGCCTGCTGCGCTGCACGAACTGGTCCAGCAACGCGCCCACCTGCGCGGCCCGTTGCAGCGTCGCCTCCAGGTAGGTGGCGTCGTCGTCCAACCGGTGGACGAACCACCCGGCCAGCTCACGGTCGTCGGCGAACAGCCCGCCGAGTTCGTCGCCGACGAACGCCACCAGGTTGGCCGTCGCGATGTCAACCGTGCGGCACATCTCGCGCAGCCGGGTCGTCCGGTCGATCAGACCGAGTTCCCGCGCCTGCAACGAGGTCAGCTCGCGGACCGCCGCCACCAGCTCGGCCCCCGACCGGGCTCCCACGTGGGCCCGACGGCGGCCAGCAGCCGCTGGATGATCGTGTCGGCTTCTCGGCGCAGGTTCCCAACCCCCTCGGCGGCCTTCCAGACCCGCAGTTGATAGCGCATTTTCGCGGCGTGCAGCAGGTACTTCGCCAGCGGTGGCAGCTCCAGTCCCGCGCCGAGCCACGTCCAAGCGCTCAGCTCAACGTCGCGGTCCTCGGCTGCCAGCACGACCAGCCGCCGTTCCGGCCTCGTGTCGACCCGTGACGACGCCTCCCACACCGCGAAGCCCTGCGGCACGGTGATCCCGCGCTCCCGCCAGGCTAACGGCGCTGCCGGGTCGGCGGGGACGCCGGTCCGCACCGCCTCCGGCACCGCAGCCGAGTCCGCCGTGCGGGCGAGGAACAGCCGCGCCACGCCGAGCACCCCCGGCCACGACCCGCCTGCCGCCGCCGACCACCGCCGGTCCAGCTCAGCCCAGCCGACGCCCTCGGCGGAGTCCGGCTCCAGCACCGCAGACAAGCAGAACACGTCGTGCTCACGGCGCAACACCGCCTGGCACACCCCGCTGCCCGGCCGCGTCCGCGCCGCCAACAGCCCTGTCGAGCGAGTGCCGTCGTCGTCCCAGCCCGCCTTCGGGTCGAGGTCGATATCCGGCACCCGTCCGGTCATGCCGAGCGCGCTCCCGCACGCCTGCCATGTGCTCCGCAGCCGGGCGAGGTCGTCGGCGCGATGCTCGCTGTCGGCGGCCACGAACAGGTGGACGACGAGGGCCTCAGTCCGCGGCGACATCCCGGTCGTCCTGCGGGCTTCGCCGATCGGGCCGGTCGACCTCCGCCAACGTGTGAACCAGTTGGTTGATCCGCTCCCGGACGGGTTCGGGTGCGGGCAGCACCGACGCGCCCTCGATCGGAACGACGCGAGTCGGGCCGGCCAGCTCCAGGTCATGCAGCACCCTCCGAAAGGCGTCGGCCTCGCCCCGCTCCAGTGCCGCAGCCATGCCGTCCAGGGCACGGTCGACGGCGCGCCACCGGTCGCCGATCAGCCGCCAGGCCAGTGCCTCTCGGAGGAGGCTGAGCGCGTCGTCCCGGATGTCGTCCTCCACGGCCGAGCATCCTAATCTAAAGATCTTCACGGTATTTGGGCGAGGTTGTCAGAGGAAGAGTCCGGTGTGGTCAACCTTGGTCGAGTTCAACGACGAAGCGATGACAGAAGCAGCTCCGGAATGGCCTGTTGGCGAAGCCTGCGCGACTGGAACGAGGCTGGCGTCTGGTCCCGGTTGCACGAGCTGCTGCTCGCGGAGCTGCACTCGGCGGGCAGGCTGGACTGGGACCGGGCGGTGATCGACACCTCGCATGTCCGGGCCGCGCGACGCGGCCCAAAAGCGGGCCGAGCCCGGTCGACCGCGCCCGACCGGGCTCCAAGCATCATGTTCTGACCGACGGCGGCGGCATCCCGCTCGCCGTGTTGTTGACCGGTAGCAACCGCAACGACGTCGTCGGTCTGGAACCGCTGCTGGACGCGGTGCCCAACGTGCGCGCCCGCGTCGACGCCCTAAGAACTCCTAACTCAATGACAAGTTGCGCAGGCGGCGCCAGCAGATGATGCCGCAGGCCAGGCTCAGGAACGCTTCGTGGATGTCGTCCCGGATCTCCCACCTGACCCGCAGTCGGCGGAACCA
>NZ_VKAB01000110.1 GCF_009769385.1 Saccharothrix deserti | reverse complement strand
GCGGCGGTGGTCCGCAACCGCCTCAAACGGATGCAGTACCGCCCCGACCTGCTCGACGGGTTCATCGCACAAACCGGATTGATCACTACGCCACCATGACGTCACCCTGAACTGAAAAGGTCAGTACTGTAACGCGACCCCATTTCACCCCGCGTGACGCGATCCTCCCAAAATCCTCCCACCAACCGGGCTACCGGCCAGTACGGACCACAGTGGACGGTCACAGCAAGATCAAGTTTAACGCACGAAGAAGCCCGCTGACCTGGGCTTTCATCCAGATACAGCGGGCTTTTCAGACCGTCGGGACGACAGGATTTGAACCTGCGCCCCCTTGACCCCCAGGGGCGCCCCGATCATGAACTGACCTGCGGAAACACCGAATCAGCAGGTGACGACGGTGCCGTTGAGTGCGGTTCGATGCAGCTCGGTTCCGTTGCGGCTCAATGGATTCTCCCACTTTCCTCCCACGCATCCTCCCACCGCCAGCCCGCGGCGGCCGTGTGGACGTCGCACACATGTGCGCAAATCAAGTGACCGGAGTGCTCCGGAGCAGCAACACCACTGCATCATCCATCCACTTTGATCGACAGGCAGCGAAGCTGCCACGGTCTAACTCGCAGGTCAGAGCTTCTGTGCCGACTTTTGGAACCTCACAGGTCCAGCTCGGTGGAACGTTGTCGACGGACGGCTAGCCAGAGCACCACGACGCCGCCCAGGCCGATCCCGAGTGTCCCGCCGGTCCGGATGGCATCAAGCTTGTCGCCCGTCACCCCAATTCCTAGCAATAGCCACACTGCCGCCACCGCGATCAGCACCATCGCCGGAATGCCCACCGCGATCACCCACCGCGGAATCGGCCGCAGCACAGGCCACGTCGGCGATGACCCGCCCAGGGCGGCCAGGCGGCGGGAAGAGGGGACACCGGGACTGGGTGATTCGCTCACGCCTCACCATCGCACCCTCCAGCCTCAGTGCAACGGGGTCTGCCCGTTCGGCCGCGTGGGGGCTACCGGCTCGTCATCGCTCTGCTCCTGGCGGGTGTGCTCTGCTCCGTCCTGGCCCTGCTGCGCGCCACGTTGCGGATGGTCGAGCGGGAGGTAGCCCAGTGGGAACGCGATGGGCGACCATGCGTGACCATCTGGGGAGCGAGCCGGCCGCCGTGCTGTACGAACGGCGGTCGATCTCCTCGGTGTTCGGTCTGCGGCTGGCCGACGGCCGAGAGGTCTTCGTGAAGGCACGAGCCGACGACGGCCGCGCCGAGTCGTGCCTGACCGCGCAGAAAGTGCTGGCGGAGCAGAGGTTCCCGTGCCCCCGCCCGCTCACCCCGGTCGTCGGAACCGGCACGCTGGCCGTCCACGCCGAGGACTCCCTGCCCGGCGGCGACATCCTCCGCGACGACACCCCGGACGTCGCCATCAGGTACGCGGCGGTGTTCGCCAGGCTGATGGCCGAACTGGTCGATGTACATGTCGAGCCACCGCTGCCGAACCCGAGGTGGTCGCGCTGGGACCACGAGGACGAAGGTCTGTGGCCCGTGATCGACTTCCTCGACGAACGAGACCAGAGCGTCGTGCCGGAGTTCGTCGTCGCCACGGCTGAGCGGGTTCGGAAGCGGTTGCTCGCCACCGACCTGCCGTGCGTGCTGGGCCACGCCGACTTCAAGGCGCAGAACCTCCGCTGGCAGGACGGCGAGGTGTGGGCCGTGCACGACTGGGACAGCCTGGGCTGGCAGCCCGAGGCGGCGCTGGTGGGGACAGCTTCGGGGGCGTTCGCCAACGTGCCGCCGCTGTCGCTGGTCCCGGTCGAGAGCTCGGCCGCGTTCATCGAGGCGTACCAGGAACTCCGCGGGCGTGCGTTCACCGCGGAGGAGTGGGAGATCGCGTGGGCGGGGAGCATGTGGACGGCGGTGCACAACGCGCGTTGGGAAGTTCTGCACGGTGACGCGCCGGTGTCCCTCAACGCTGTTCGGGAGCAGGCGGCTGAGCGCCTCCGCAGAGCGAACTGCTGACCACGGCTATGATCACGCCGCCGGTGATCAGGCGATTGTTCGGCCGATGCCGCCCTGACTCCCTGATCCAGAGATCGTGCCTTGAGGAGCAACCGTGAAACAGCCCAAGGCGGTGCCGGACGTGAGCGGCGATGCCGCGCGAAAGGCCTTGGTGCTGCAGTACGTCACGATCGGCTACAACGTGGTCGAAGGCGTCATCGCGGTCGGCGCCGGTCTCGCCGCGGCGTCGGTGGCGCTGGTCGGCTTCGGGGTCGACTCGGGGATCGAAATCGTCGCCGCGCTGCTGATCGCGGTCCGGCTTCGTACCGCGATCCGCACAGGTGCCGTCGACGAACGCAAGGAGTACCGGGCTCTGCGCTTCGTGGCACTCACGTTCTTCGCCCTGGGCGCTTTCATTCTCTTCGAGAGCATCCGCGAAGTCGTCGTCCAGGCCAAGCCGGAGAAATCGTTGGTCGGCATCATTCTGACCGGGATCTCTGTCGTGACCATGTCCTTTCTCGCCGCCGCGAAACGCCGGAACGGACTAGCGATGAACTCGCGGCTCATCGTTGCCGACGCGGCGGAAACGCGACTCTGCGTCTGGCTGAGCGTGACCACGTTCCTCGGCTTGGTGGCTTACGCCGTGCTCGGCTGGACCTGGCTGGACGCGGTGGCAGGATTGGTCATCGCGCTCTTCGCCATCAACGAAGGGCGTCGCGCCTGGGGTGGCGAGCTGACGTGTGACGTGTCACCTCAGCCGGCCGCGCGCCGCCGCCGCTCAGCCAGCACCGCCGCCAAATACGGATGCGGGTGCGTGTACTCCACCGCGGCGACCGGATCGCGGCTCCCACGTCGTCCGACAGCCGTGAGCCCAGCTCCCACCGGGCCTTCTCGCCCAGCTCGTGACACCGGCTGAGGTTGCGCCTGCCGATAACCTCATCCGCGCAGGTAGAGAACGTACGAAGCCCAAGGGAGTCGAGCGTGGCCGCCATCCGCCGTGACGTCGACCAGCACGGCATGATGACCGGCTGTGCTGCTCCGACTGGCCTACCTGGGCATGACCAACGCCTTCGCGTTGCTGCGCCTGCTGCCGATGAGCGACCGGGACAAAGACGCGGAGATCCTGGCGCTACGGCATCAGATCACCGTCCTGGAGCGGCAACTGGGCAAGACCCGTCCGCGGTTCTCCTCGGGCGACCGGGCGTTCCTCGCGGCTCTGCTACACCGACTCCCGGTCGACTCGCTTCGTCGACTCCGACTGCTGATACGCCCGGAGACAGTGCTGCGCTGGCACCGCAACTTCCTCGCCCACCGCCACGCTGCCCGGTCCCGCCCCAAGCGCCCCGGCCGTCGGACCATCCATTCGATCCGGCTCCTGGTGGTACGTCTGGCGCGGGAGAACCCCGCCTGGGGTTACCGTCGAATCCACGGAGAACTACTCGTCCTCGGCATCAAGGTCGCCGCCTCCACCGTCTGGCAGATCCTCAAGGACGCCGGACTCGATCCGACGCCCCAGCGCACCGCCACCACCTGGTCGACCTTCCTCCGCTCACAGGCCGACGCTCTCCTGGCCTGCGACTTCTTCGAGACCTCCACCCTGAACGGCACCCGCCTCCACGTACTCGCGGTCATCGAACACGCCGGCCGCCGGATCAGGATTCTGGGCGCCACCGCGCACCCGACCGCGGCCTGGGTCGCCCAGGCCGCGAAGAACCTCGTCATGGACCTCGAGGACGCAGGCAACTCCGCGCAGTTCCTGATCCGCGACCGCGACGGCAAGTACCCCGCCCTGTTCGACACCGTCCTCGCCGACACCGGCATCCACGTCGTCCTCACCGGTGTCCGCATTCCTCGAATGAACGCGATCATGGAACGCTGGATCCAGAGCTGCCGCCGCGAACTCCTCGACCGCACCCTCATCTGGAACCAGCAACACCTACTCCACGCACTGCGCGAGTACGAGAAGTTTTACAACACCCACCGACCCCACCAAGGGATCGCCAACGCCCGACCGCTACACCCACTGCCACAACCAGCAACCGGTCAAGCGAGACTCACCCACCTCCACATCCGCCGACAGCAGCGGCTGAGCTGCATCCTCAACGAGTACCATCATGCCGCCTGACCTGCACGGACGACATTTTCGGCAAGCACAGGGTTCAGCCAGCACGCTGTCGCGGTGGACGATTCGACGGTGGTGCAGGCGGGGTCCGGCGCCGTCGTGGTGCAGGTCGGCGATGGCCATGTCCACATGCGGCAGTTGCTCTCCCTCCTGAGCACTTCAACGCGGTGAAGGTGCACCGCGTACGTGCAAGTGAAAGCGGTGCGGAGTTCGTGGGACGCGCCGCTCAGGTCGAGGGACTCCTGGCCGCGTTGGCACCCGCTTCGGGCCCGCCCGGTCCCACTGTGGTCTCAACGGTGGCAGGAATCGGAAGTGTCGGGAAGACGGTGCCAGCGTGGTACTGCGCGACTGTAGCGGTCGAACGAGGATGGTTCGAGGGCGGCGCGCCCAGCGACAACGCCATCCTCCTGGCTGCACCCGGCACTCCGTGGCACCGAGTACTGCTACGCGGTGCCACGGAGTAATGGGAGTGTCAGCGCGGCTACGGGCAGCCGGCGGTGGTTACTCCCAGCGGTGCCACTGGGCGGTGGCGTCGGACTGGTAGAGCACGACGTTGGAGTCGTTCTGAACGACCAGGCGGTCGCAAGTGGTGTTCCAGGTGTTGGTGTGCCACTTGGCCACGCCGGCGGGGGTGTAGAGGACGAAGTTGCCGTCGTGTTGGAGGACCGCGTAAGTGGCGCCGGAACCGTAGGTGCGGGTGTGCCACAGCGCCTCGCCGGTCGCGGCGTAGAGCACCAGGTTGCCGTCCGACTGCATGATCAGCCGGAACCTGCCGTCCCGCGAGGTCCGGTACTGGCCGATGGCCAGGCTCTCGCCGCGCACCACCCGGTCACTGCCGGGCGCGGGTTCGCCGGTCGTGTCGTGGACCGTGATGTACTGGCCCGCATCCTGGATCAGATAGAACTCCGTACCGTCCGGCGTGAAGGCCACGTGCGACGGGTGGACGCCGACCGGTTTGGTGGTGGCGATCGTGTTGGTGGCCACGTCGATCGCCAGCAGGGTGTGCCCGTAGTGGCTGGTGACGAGGACCTGGCGACCGTTCGGTGCGGCGGCCAGACCCCTGGGCGACCCGGCCACGTCGATGGTGGCTCCGACGTAGTTGCCCGCCGTGGCGATCATGTACACCTTGTTGTCCATGTAGCTGGTGGCGTACACACGTCGGCCGTCCGGCATGATGGCGATCCGACTGGGGGTGGTGGGCAGCGGCACGGTGGCGATCACGCTGTCGGTCGCGGTGCTGAGCACCACGACGCTACGGCTGCGGTAGTCCGTGAGGTACGCGCGGGAGCCGTCGGGCGTGACTTTCACGTCCGTCAAGGTGACGTAGCCGATATCGACCGCGCGGGGGACATTGGTCGCGGTGTCGATCACCGACAGGTAGTTGGCGCCGGTGACGTAGGCCTTCTTCCCGTCCGGGGTAACGGCGACGGCGTTCGGGCTGATCAGCGGTAGCACCGAGATCCTGGTGGTGACCGCCCTGGTCGCGGTGTCGATCGCCAGCACCGAGCCCTTGTCGGTGTTGAGGTCGCCGTGATCGGTGACGTAGGCGGTGCGGCTGTCCGGGGTGAACGCGATGCTGCCGGCCCTCGCGCCGGCGTTGATGACGCCGCTGATCGTCCTGCTCGCGGTGTCGATGACCGTCACCGTGCGGTCCTCCGCGCTGGTGGCGTACGCGAAGGCCCCGTTCGGGCTGACTTCGACCGCGACCGGGTACCTTCCGACGCTGAGGTATGCCGGTCGGTTGGCGGCCACCGCCACGGCCGGCATCGACGCGACCAGAGCCGCGACCGCGAGCAGGCCGACTGCCGCCGATCTCGACCGGATTCTTCGTGTGTGACCGTGCATGGCGCACTTCCCCCTTGACCCATTCTTCGCACGCAACCGCAGTCGTCGACGACGCGCGCCGCTGTGCCCTCGTTGCCCGAATTTTGCCAGACGGGCGTGCCCGCCTGGGGGGAATCGTGCTACTGAGCAACGGCAGGCCCGGGGTGCGATGGTTCGGTCGCCGTAGTGCTTCCATCCATTGTGGACTGTCAACGCCGGCCGTGCCCGGCCGACTGTGCCACGGCATGGCGGGAGCCGACTGGCCTACCTGGGCGTAACCAACGCCTTCGCGCTGCTACGTCTGCTGCCCCTGAGCGACCGGGACAAGGACGTGGAGATCCTGGCGCTACGGCACCAGATCACCGTCCTGGAACGCCAACTCGGAAAGACCCGGCCGCGGTTCTCCCCCGGCGACCGGGTATTCCTTGCAGCACTGCTGCACCGACTCCCGGTTACAGCGCTTCGTCGGTTCCGACTGCTGGTGAGCCCGGAGACAGTCCTGCGCCGGCACCGGGATCTTCTCGCGCGATGTCACACGGCCAGGTCCCGCCCCAAGCGGCCCGGTCGACCACGGACCGTCCGCTCGATTCGACTCCTGGTGCTGCGTCTGGCGCGGGAGAACCCTGCGTGGGGCTACCGCCGCATCCACGGCGAACTCCTCGTGCTCGGCATCAAAGTCGCCGCGTCCACGGTGTGGCAGATCCTCAAGGACGCCGGGATCGACCCGGCACATGAGCGCGCCTCGACGACCTGGTCGGCCTTCCTCCGCTCGCAGGCCGAGGCGCTACTGGCCTGCGACTTCTTCGAGACCTCCACCCTGAGCGGCACCCGTCTGTACGTGCTCGCGGTTATCGAGCACACCAGTCGCCGGATCAGGGTTCTCGGCGTCACCGCGCACCCGACCGCCTCCTGGCTCGCCCAAGCCGCCAGGAACCTCGTCATGGACCTCGAAGAGGAGGGCCGACACGTGCGGTTCCTGATCCGCGACCGCCACGGCAAGTACGGCCAGGCGTTCGACGCCGTCCTCGCCGACGCGGGCATCCAGGGCGTCCTCAGCGGTGTCCGGATACCGCGGATGAACGCGATCATGGAACGCCGGCTCCGGACCTGCCGACGCGAACTACTCGACCGCACCCTCATCCGGAACCAACGGCACCTGCTCCACGCCCTGCGCGAGTACGAGAAGTTCTACAACACCCACCGACCCCACCAGGGCATCGCCAACGCCCGACCGCTACAACCGCTGCCACAGCCAGCCACCGATCAAGCAATCCTCACCCACCTCGACATCCGCCGACGGCAGCGACTGGGCGGCATCCTCAACGAGTACCACCAAGCCGCCTGACCTGCACGGACGAAATTTTCGGCAAGCACACCGCCGGGACGGGCGCGGAGCGGGGTCGGCGGGTTCCCCGCCGGAAGCGCTCCGCGACTGCTTGTCAGATGGTGTGGACACGTGCACAAGGATCTCCGATCCCGCCCTCGGTCAGGAACCCCCACTCACACAGGGTGTCTCACAGCAGTCTGGCCAAGAGGGGATCGCCGCGGAACCTGTCAATGGTGTTGAGACAGTTCAGGCTGCTTGTTCTGTTTCGTGTTCTGTCTCCTCGTTTTCTTGGGGTGGTTCGTTGATCCAGGCGGATTTGGGTAGCTTGGGTGGGGTCGGTGCGCG
>NZ_VKAB01000109.1 GCF_009769385.1 Saccharothrix deserti | reverse complement strand
TCCAACGGACCCGCGGCCACCGGGCACGCCACTCGCGCCATCAGTACCTCACCTGCCCAGTCGATCGACCTGCTGGCACAACAACACCACAACCGATCAGTCTACCAAGTTAACAAACTACCGGTAGCGCTGCTGGTCCACGGTCAGGAGACCGGCCAGTACGCCAGGCGCGTCCGAAGACGTCGTCGATGCGGAACCGATCACGCTGCACCCGGTACGGCTTGCGCGCGGGCACGGGCCACCCGCACAAGCGCTCGGCCACGACAGAGATCGTCGACGGTCGGGAACGAACTGTCGGGCAAGGACGGTTCGGCACGGACAACGGCGGCTCCCGACGGATGCTCGACGAAGGTCGCCGCCGGCCGGACCGGGTCTGGGGGTCGAGGGTCGCGACAGTGTCGGGAAGCACCTGGCGCAGCGCCTGGCCGCCGACGGCAAACCGGTCGTGGACGTGCACGCGAAGCTCTCGGCGCGGGCGCGGGTGTTCGATACCGGGCACGGCCGCAAGACCGACGCCCGCTCGGTTGGCCTGATCGCACTGCGCGCCGGCGGCCTGAACCGTGTCGTCGCCGACGATCACACCGCGGCCTCTCCGTGCGCACCGTCAACAGTTACATCGACCACGCCGGCATCCGGTACGCCAACGCGGGCCGCTCGGCACCCACCAAGGCCGCGCCAGTCGCCCGGGCCGTGCAGGACGGCCTCATCCGACTCGAAGACCTCTGAACCCACTTGTGGGTCGATCGACCGTCAGCGCCCACGCGCCGCGGTCCTAGCGTCGACCCTGTCCAATCATCCTCAGAGGAGATCTCCTTTGCGAGTACGAAGAAGTACGACATCCCTGCTGTTGGCGCTCGCGCTGGTGTCGGCCGGCGCGGTCGTGGCCGTGGCCTCGGCGCCGGCCACCGCCCAACCCGCCACCGCTACCACCACCGGCCAGTACCACCCGGCCTGGGTGCGGCTCGCCGACCGGGTCGAGGTCGAACCCGGCGACACCCGGGCCGTGAAGGTGGCGGGCGTCGGCTCGCTGCCCGCGACCGGTCTCGAATCCGTCACCGTCAACGTCGCCGCGAAGGGCCTCGCCGACGCCGGGTCGATCGTGGTCTACCCGACCGGGGAGACCGAGCCGGCCACCGTCGCGGTGCACTACCAGCCCACCCACTACGCCTCGACCACGGTGCTCACCGGGGTGGGCACCGACGGGCAGATCCAGGTCGTCAACCAGGGCGTCGACAAGGTGTCGCTCTACCTCGACGTCCACGGCTACACGCTCGCGCGGCCCACGACCGGCGGGCTGCACTTCGTGGACGTGCCGCAGTCGCGCGTCCTGCCGAACACGACCCTCGGCGGCGGCATACTCGGCGGCAACCTTGAACTCCAGCCGCTGGGCAAGGGCGGGGTGCCCGCCCAGGACGTGCAGGCCGTGGCGCTCACGCTGGTGTCGAAGAGCCAGTCGAACGGCACTCTGCGCGTGTACCCGTCCGGCGAGGGGTTCCCGGCGGACGCCACCACCGACTACGTCGCGGGTATCCCGCAGCAGAACTTCGTGATCGCCAAGGTCGGCGCGAACGGCAAGGTGAACGTCCACAACCTCGGCGGCGGCAGCGTGGACGTGGCCGTCGACGTGGTCGGCTACCTCACCAGCGCGTCCACCGCAGCCAACCGGGCCACGTTGCGGACCGTGCCGCCGACCCGGATCACCGAGAAGCTGCTGATCCCGGCGGGCACGACGAAGGTCGTCGACCCGCGCGGGCAGGGCGGCCTGCCGGTGCACAACCTGACCTCGGTCGGCGTCCACGTGTCGGCGATCAGCACCGGCTCGGGCACCGTCCAGGTGCACCCGAGCGGGGCGGCCAACCCCGGCGGGCAGACCGTCGGCTACGTCGCCGACAAGGACGCGAGCGGGTTCACCCTGCCCCGCCTCGGCGCGGACGGCAAGATCGCCCTGCACAACGCGGGTTCCGCCACCGCGGCCGTCGAGGTCGACGTGTACGCCTACGCGGAGCTGGTGAACCGCACGTTCCCCATCGCGAATTCACCCGGTGAGGCGATCGAGAACATCACCGGCACCGCCGACCTCACCACCGCCACGACGAGCGACGAGCAGAACATCGCCGTCAACTCGGTGACCGACGACGGCGGCACGACCACGGTGAAGATCCCCCGCGACGCGGCGTCCGGGCTGACGATCACCTCCGACGCAGGCACCATGACCATCGGTCTGCCCGCGGTCGGCGCGGCGACGCGCACGACTGCCGGAACCGTTGTCTACCAGGGTGATTCGGGCAGGCACTCGATCGGCGTGCAGCCGACCGCGGACGGCGGTTTCCGGACCTTCGCCCACCTGGCCGACGCGTCGGCGCCGACGAGCTATGCCTTCCCGATGACGCTGCCGGAGGGCACCGCGCTGGCAGTGGACGAGTGGGACGGCAGCGCCATCCTGGTGCGGGAGGGCGTGATCCGCGAGGGCGAGGTCGAGATCGACGCGGTCGGGCGCATCCAGAAGCCGTGGGCGCGTGACGCCCAGGGGCGCAGCTGGCCGACCCGCTACACCGTCGAGGGGGCGGTGTTGCGGCTGCACGTCGACATCACGCCGGTCGTGGACGCCACCGGCGCCACCGTGACGCCCGCGTTCCCCGTGGTCGCCGACCCGTGGATCAAGCGCAACTGCGGGATCGTCACCTGCTCCTGGTACTTCAGCAAGTCCGCGACGGTCTGGCTGAAGCGGAGGTTCGACAGCCTGGGTTGGAAGCCGACCGTGGCCATCAGCGCCATCTGCGGCTTCCTCTCGCACCCCGTGGCGAGGGCGGCCTGCAACATCGCCCTGAACCACTACTACTGGAGCGCCTTCGACAACGTCAAGCGCGCCTACAACCGGGGCGGCTGCTTCGTCGTCCGCGCGGGCATCCACATCGTCCAGGCACGTTCGGTCCGGTTCGACAACGTGCCGTTGAGCAACCGCTACTGCTACCGCTCCTGACCGGTCCACCCAGCAGCACCCGCAGCCCGGCCTGGCTCCCCCAGGCCGGGCTGTTCTTCGTCCGGGTGTGGTTCACACCGGCGTGACGGCGGGTTCCGGATCGGCGCTGCACCGCGCGATCGTGGTGGTCGACGTGGAGGGCTTCGGTGATCCGCGTCGGACGCTGCCCCACCAGTCGGGCACCGCGCGGGCCTGTACCGGGTGACCGACCATGCCTCGGGGACGGCGGGTGTGCGGTGGGAGGACTGCTACCACGAGGACCGCGGCCATCGCCCTGCACACCCGCGCCGCCCACAGCCGCGAACGTCTTCACGGCCCCCCTTGCCCATTGCTGGTGACCGGCCATGCCCGCGAACAGCCCGTTTGCCCCGCTGGTTGCTGCCACCGGACGCGCCCACAAGGACGTGGTTCGGGTCCCTTCGCGGCTTCGGCGGCGTCCCCGTCCGCCTCGCCTCGATCGATTTCCTGCCTGGCCAGTTCAGCCCGGCGCGGCCAGCCGCTCGCTGCCCGACGGGCAGGTGCCGTCCGGGATGCGCTCGTACATGAACTCCAGCCGGTTCGACGAGTCCAGCCGTACCACGGTCACCGAACCCTGCCGGCCACCCGTGGGCAGCGGCCGGGTAGTCCACAGGTACAGGTCGTCGCCAGCGCGGTGGGCGAGCCGGAATCCCCAGTAGCGGAACCGGTAGGCGGAGTCCTTCACACCGGTGTCCTGCACGCAGACGTCCCGATGTATCCGCGGGTCCACGGCCAGCCGCGACGCCGTGTACAGGGTCACCGGGGGAACGGTGTGGAACCTGAGCGCCTCCTCCCGCCCGAGGTTGGCCGCATGTCGTTCGGCCGCGCCGACCAGACAGAGGAACGTCAGGGCCCCGAGCACCAGGTCTGGCGTGAACCGAGCCGTGCGATCGCGTGGCGGGCGGCCGTGGCGGTGCCAGCGCCACGCCGTCCACACCAGCAGCAGCCCCGCCGCGATCCGCAGCAGTTCCCACGGCGAGGCGAACGGGCTGCCCGCGAACGATTCCGCGCCGAGTACGGCCTGGAGCCCGGTCTCGCCGACCAGCGCGCAGCCGACGACGGCCGCGACCACAGCAGCCCCGAGTACCCGCCACCGCACGCGCGCGAGCCGTCCAAGCAGGCTTCGCTGCACCACCTCCCCGAGCGCGAGTACTCCGACCGCCACGACGGCGAGCAGCGCGAAGGGCCGCGCGTCGAGCATGTGCTCGAACGGGCTCAGGTTCGACTTGACCCCCAGCCCGAGGTGGCTGAGGCGGGTGTGCTCGCGCACCCAGCCGAGCTGGATCAACAGGCCCGCGAGCAGCGCGGTGGGCGGCAGGAAACCGAGGACGACGGGGAGTGCCGACCACAGAGGCGGCTGCGTTCGTCGAGTGACCATGGTGGGGACTATGGCGCGGTTTCCGCGCGACCGTCCCGGAGGTCAACTGAACAGGCGACCCACATCGACATACTGCCCTACCGTCGCCGTCGCGCCGCCGAACGCGGGCCGACCGCCGAGGACGGCCCGGACGTCGCCGTGCTCATGGCCGCCCGCGAGAAACACCTGCCGGTGCTGGAGCTGCTGCTACTCGACGCCGTCCGCGCCGCGCTGGTCGCGCCCGGCCGCATCGCGCGGGTACTCGGCCTGAGGTCCACCGACGTGGTCGCCGACCGACATCAGGCGCTGCGTCTGCCGTTCGGCACCGGCTCGCCGCCCGGACCCTGCCGCACACGCTGCGCCCGGTCGACGTCGGCGACGACGCCCTGGCCGAGCTGGACGACCGCGGCGCGATCCGCGCCTGCGTGGACGCCCTCACCGCCGCGCGTCGATCCCGGCGACGCGCGATCGCGCCGCCGCGCAATCAGCACGTCTACGACGGCGATCTGCCTTGGCGTTACCGCACCGCAATGGCACGAGGCGGCGATGGACGAGAGCGAAGTCGCGGTCACCTCCGCGCTGACCGGACCGCGCCGTCGCCCGGCAACTCTGGGCTGGTTCACTGCGGGTGTCGGACGCTGGGGCTGTTCGAGGACGAATGCGCTTACCTGGTCGGTGTGGGCATCCCCGCCGCGTTCCTGCCCGGCGCCGCCGAACTCGGCCGGGCGGTCATCTATTCAGGCAGGGCACCCTTGTCCGGGTGTCCCGGGAGATCATGGAGAAAGCTGTCGACGAGATCGACGTTGTCGGTGTCACCGGTGGCCGAGAAGGCATCTCGTGCCCGTTCCCAGCAGCGGCCCGCTTCCTCGAACCGCCCTGCCTTCCGCAATGCCAGGCCCAGGGTTCCCCACGCATTCGCTTCGTAGCGAGGGTCTCCCATTTCCCGCGACAGGCCGAGCGCGGTCTGGTAGGCGGTGACGGACTCTTCCAACCGCCCGACCTCCACCAGGGCTACGCCGAGGCTGCCCAACGCATTCGCCTCGCCATGCAGGTCGCCCATCTGCCGGAACAGACCGAGAGCCGTCTCGTGGGCGGTGACGGCCTCGCCCGATCTCCCCATCCGCCACAGGACCACGCCCATGCTTGTCCATGCCACCGCCTCGCCTTGCCGGTCTCCCACCTTCCGCATCAGATCGAGAGCCGTCCCGTAGGCGGCAACCGACTCCTCCAACTGCCCTATCTCCTGCAGGACTGTGCCCAGGTTGTTCCAGGTCGTCGCCTCGCCGCGCCGGTCGCCTGCCTCCTTCAACAGACGGAGGGCCGTCTCGTAGAAGGTGATGGCCTCCTCGAACCGCTGCACTTGTCGCAGGGCTGCGCCCAAGTTGTTGGCGGTGGTGGCAGAGCGGTGGGGAGTGAGGTGAGCGGCGCTGGTATGAGCGTGCTCGGCGACGGTGATCAAGTCGGTGAGGTACCGCCGCAAGCGCAGGTATTCGCCGAGGGCGATTCCCAACCGCACGGCGTGGGCGTGGTAGCCGGCGGTGGCGGCGTGGACGACGGTGGCGATGAGGGTGGCCCGCTCGGCGTCCAGCCACTCCAGTACCTCCTGCCGCGCCGCGAAGCGGTCCGGCACCGACTGCCCGGCCAGCGCCTGCAGGTGGACGTTCGCATGTTCGGTCGTGGTGGTGTAGTGGTCCAGCAGTCGCATCTCGGCCGTGCGCAACTGCTCGTGGTCGAGATCGGGTGCATGGCGTGTACCGGTGTGGGCGCGGATGAGGTCGTGCAGTCCCCACCGTTCCGGACCCACGACCCGGATCAGGTGGGCATGGCGTAGTGCCCTCAACCCCACCCTCACGTGGGCAGTGGATTGGTCTGCGAGGGCCGCCGCGACCTCGGTGGAGGTGTCGGGTCCTGAGTCCAGACACAGCAGCCGCAGCAGCCGCGCCCACCCCGGGTGCAAGTGCACCAGTCGCCGCCAGGACAGGTCGAAGGTGGCCGCGAGGGCCTGCTCGCCGTGGGCGTAGCCCTCCACCCCAGGGGCCTGTCGCAACTGCTCGGCCAGCTCGCCAGGGCCCAGGTGGGGTTCGTCGGCGAGCAGGGCGGCGGCGATGCGCAGCGCCAGCGGCAACCCCCCGCACGCCTGCGCCAGCTTCCCCGCTCCCGGCGGGTCGGTGCCGATGCGGTCGTCGTCGGGGTCCTGCTCGTGCAGAGCCCTCTCGAGCAGGGCGACGGCGGCTCCGAGTGCCAGCACGTCCAGGGACAGGCGGCGGGCATGGGGCAGGTCCAGGGTGTCGCGGGTGGTGACCACGATCCGATGTGGGCCCGCGCCCGGCAGCAACCCGCGTACCTGGGCTGCGGCGGAAGCGTTGTCCAACACCACCAACACACCCCGATCACGCACGGCCAACTCGGTGAGGACCTCGTCGTAGACGGCGGCCTGCTCACCGGGATCGTCGGGGATCCGCTCGTCCGGCATTCCGAGGCGGCGCAGCAGGGGACCGAACACCGCAGTGGCCGACACTTGGCCGTCGGGGCTGTAGCCCTGAAGGTCCACCCAGAACACCCCGCCCGCAAACCAACCACGGCGGGCCGCTTCGACGGCTGCGTGGCGTGCCAAGGCGGTCTTGCCCACCCCGCCCATCCCGGCCACTGCCGACACCACCACACCCGACGCCCCGGCTCCTACCGCGTCACCAGGGTCCAAGGCGCTCAGCACCCGCTCCATCTCGTCGGAGCGACCGACGAACACCTCGCCGGCGGTGGCCTCCGGCCGTACCCGGGTCACCACCGCAGCCGCGGCCCTAGCCACCTGTGTGGGGGCGTGGTGGACATACACCGAGCCGATCCGCCCGGCCTGCACCACATTGCCCGTCACGTTCTGGGCGTGGTTGGCCGTGGACTGGTCCCTCGGTTTCCGCTTGCGCACCCCCGTACTCTGAACCACCGTCTCTGTCCACCTCGACACCCACACGAGGACGTCACCTGCTCGGCCTACCCAGTGCCCGAGCGCCATGCAGGTCCGGACAACGCCGGGATCGAGCTCGCCACCCGGACGATGCTGATCACGCTCCCGCGCACCAAACTCGCGCAAGTCCTGCCGTTCCCCGAACGTCAGCGCTGACACGTCACTACTGACACCCGGACGGGCACCACCCACCGCGGTAGTTGTCAAGTCAAGTGAGACAGGTTGTGTCTACGGGGCTGGTTGGGGTTGCTCGGCGGGCTGGTTGATCCAGGCCACGTCGGGCAGTGCGGGTGGACGGGGACGGCGTGCGAAGCGCTCCGG
>NZ_VKAB01000108.1 GCF_009769385.1 Saccharothrix deserti | reverse complement strand
ATGTACCCGCCCCGGCCACCACGCGGGCCCCGCCCGTGACGGGCCACGGCCTGCAGCAGGCGACACCGACCGGTCTCGCCTCGGTGTCGGGCGATGCGTTCGCGGACACCGACGGTGCGATAGCCGGTAGCGTGATGCAGGGCGGTGCCGGCGCGGTTCTCGGGGAAGAGCACGGTCTGGGCGGCAACGACCTGCCGACACCTCGCCCGCGGAAGCCCTCGCCGACGTAGACGGAGGTCTCGGCGATGTCGGAGAGCACTCGCGGGTGGAGACGGGGCGGCGGCCCGGCCGGCGACCCAGCACAGTGTTCGCCAGACCGGTGCCATGCGCTGGATCGCGCACTCGAGGGTGCGCCGCTTCCCTGGGCGTGGATCTCGAAGGTCGTCTCGTAGTCGTTGACGCACACCTCGCAGCGGGCCATCGGGTCTCTCCTCTTCGGCGGATGACCCACGGCGGCGGCCCACGGCGGCAGCGCGGTAAACGCCGGCCTTGTCGTTTGCCCGGGCACGAGCCGGGTACTACGGTCGTTCGGGAACACCCGAGGCCACTGGAGCATCCGATGCTCAGTCGTCACGAACAGCGAAGACTCGACGAGATCGAACAGCAGCTCATGGCGTCCGATCCCGCTCTCGCCGCAATGCTCCTAGGCGGTTCGACCTCGCCGAAGACCCGCCGGTGGAAAGCCGGTTCGCTCGCGAGCGGTCTGCTCGGCGTGTTCCTCACCGCCTTGGGCGCGACGACGGTCACCTTCACACTGATCTTCGCGGGCATCCTCGCGCTCGCCATCGCCGCATGCATGCACGTCACAAGGAGCCGCGGTGCCGGATGAACCGGGCGCCGACCGTCCGCTCTGGTCCGGAGACCTGGACGGCGACCGGTTTCGTCGAACTGCCGTGCGTCGCCGGGCTGCTCCGAAAGGAATCCTCATGCCGGATCCGGATACCAGAGGTCCCTCGGCCGCCGAACCGCGAGCGTGGGCGGCCTGGCCCACCGCCGTCACGGCGACCGCCAATGCCATCGTCTTCCACATCAGCAAGGGCGAGCCGGTGGCGGCCCTCGAGCTGATCGACGAGTTGCTCTCCGACCTGGGCGACCGGCGCCGCACGATCGCCGAACTCGCCAACGCCGCGGACTGAACCGCTGATGCTCGACCTGTGACGGTAGGGAGTGTCGCGGTGGCGCAGAGCCCCAGCAGGTCGACCTGCGGCCGTCGCGTGCGTCGGGCCCGCCCTCGACGTCCGGGACCACAACACCAGGCGTTCAATGCCTACGCCGACGGCAATGTCGCCTGCCTGACCGAGAGCAACGGCACGTCCCGATCGCCCGACTGATGCCGCTCGCCGGTGGATGAGAGTCGCCGCTGCGGCGCACGGCGGCGGGCGGAGTCAGCCCGGCGGTAGGTCGCGGCGCGTGAGTGTGCGGCAGTCCAGTTCGGCCAGGGCCACGGCACGGTCGACGGCGGTGGGGGTGCTCGCGAGCCAGGCCGCCGCGCCGTCGAGTCGATCGTATTCGGTCTCGTACATCACGACGTGCACCTCCGCGCCCCGCGTGGCCTGTCGCGTCAGCTCGGCCAGGGGCGCGCGGTGGTCGGGATCGCCCAGGTCCCACGCCAGCCGGATGGTGTGGTCACGGCCGCCGGGCGTGGCGTGCCAGGTGATCACCAGATCGACCTGGTCGCAGCCGGCGGCGTCGATCTGCCACCGCGCGGTCGTGGCGTGATAGGGGCCGCCGTCGACGGGCGGCAGCGCCTCGACGGGCGGCACCAGCAACACCAGCGCGATGCTGCCGCGCTCGATGAGCATCGGGACGGCGACCGGAACCCGGATCACGACCCGCCCGTACCACGACCAGCCGGTTTCATACCCTCGATACTGCCGCCGGCACCGTACTCCCGCGAGCCCACACGACCCGGCCGTCACCCGGACCGGTACATCCGGACGCATGCCCGACCGGCCCGTCGTCGCCGATGTCCGAGCGCCCCCGGCCGGGCGCTCGGGCCGCTCGTCGGCTCGGTTTGCCCGTCCGGATCCAGGCCGGTTCTCGACAGCTCCCCGCACGGTGGTCGAGGTCGGTCTCAACCAGGGGTCTGCACAAGCGAGTCGTGGACGGCTGGGTGACCGCGGCGGCGGTGTCCTCCGGCAAATCGCGGCTCTGGTAACCCGGTGTGGGTGCGTGCGATACAGCGGGGCACCGGGAAGGAGGTAGGGGAGGTGTTGGGGCGAGACGATGGCGGAACACCCGCGAGCCTGCTCACGGTCTTGTCGGTGGCAGGGTTGTCGGCTGCCGGTCTGGCGAACGCGTTCCTGGCGGTGACGGAGTCGGTGACATGGGCGTGGTGGACCGCGTGGATCTGCTTGCTGGTCGCGCCCGCCTTGGCCGTGGTGTGGCTGCGCAGTCCGGATCGGGACCGCATCACCCGATCGCGGAGCGGACGGGCGTCGTAGCTGTAGGGTCGCGGACGCCGCACCGAGGGCGGGTGCCTCGAAACCACAGGGCGCTGGAGGGTGGGCCATGAGCTCTGTCGATCTCCCCTGGGACGAGGTCGACCTCGACCTGCCCGAGACCCCTCCCACCCCGGGCGAGCTGCTGAGACTGGTTGCCGGCACTCTTCGGGGAACCGGCGGCGACCGGCTGGTCGACGTCCAGGTGGTCGCCGCGCAACTGGTCGGCAACGCCTACCGGCACGCGCTCGCGCCACGACGGCTGCGGCTGCGCCGGTTGCCCGACCGCGGTCTGCTCCGGGTCGAGGTCGACGACGGCAGCCCGAGCCTGCTGCCGGTCCTGGGGCGGCTCGACACCCCGGCGCACGGTCGCGGCCTGCTCATGGTCAACCGGCTGTCGGTCAACTGGGGACACCGACCCCGCGGCGACTGCAAGACGGTCTGGGCCGAAGTCCGACTCGTCTGACTCGTTCCGGCCCGGCGGGAGACGGAAGGCGATCGGTGACACCCGACGCAGGCACGGCGCACGCCGGTGCGGGCTTCTCGTGCGACTGTCGGACCCGTGACGGCACCACGGTGATCGCCGGTAAGCGTGATCGCAAGCGCGCGCACATCCGCTGACGCCACGATCAGGTGCGGCGGACGGCCAACCACCCGGCATCCGACGAGACGTGCCGACAGCGTGGCGCCGGGGCTCCGAAATCACCCCGGCGCCACGCTGCGGCGGTGAACCGGTCAGCTCGCTCGGATGGGCAGCATCACGTGCACTCGGCCCGCGTCGCGCCGCCGCTCGCTCGCCCATTGCTCGACCGCCTGGAGGCAGGCCTGGTCGAGGTGCCTCAGCCCTGTCAGATCGAGTTCGATCCGCGGCGCGGAAGGCACCGACCGCAGCAGTTGCAGCAGCCGAGGCAGGCGGAGGAAGGTGGCGGTGCCGCGCAGCATGACGTGGACTCCCTCCGCGGTGGACGTGGTGCTCACCGACAAGTGCGACACGTCCCACGCGGTCTTCGTGATCGCCACGCCAAGCCCGACGAGCACGCCGACCAGCAGGTCCACGGCGGCAATGGTGCCCGCCGTGATCAGCACCACCGCGGCCTCCGGCCGGTTCGTCCTGGCCAGGGCGATCAGTCGCGGGATCTCCAACAGCTTCCAACCGGCGTGCATGAGCAGCGCCGCGAGCGCCGCCGGCGGCACCAGGGCGAGCAACCCGGGCAGGAGCACGGCGAACACCAGCAGCCACACCCCCGTGCATCACGCGCGAGGCCCTGGTCCGTGCCCCGGCCTGAACGTTCGCCGCGCTGCGCACGATGACAGCCGTCATGGGCAGCGCGCCGAGAACGCCGGACACCGTGTTGCCGACGCCTTGAGCGACGAGCTCGGTGTTGTAGCGGGTGGGTGGGCCGTCGTGCATCCGGTCGACAGCCGCGGCACTGAACAGGCTTTCCGCAGAGGCCACGAGGGCGAAGGTCAGCACCGAACCGAGCACCGCGGGATCGGTGAGCAGGCCCCAGTCGTGACCGCCGAGTCCACCGAGGACGGAGGTGAGGCCACCGACCTCGACGGTCGCCACCGGCAGACCCACCAGTGCGGTCACCGCCGACGCCAGTACCACCGCGATCAGGGCGCCGGGAACCAGGCGGACCTTTGCCGGCATCCGCTGCCAGCCCAGGATGATGGCGATCGTCAGCAGCCCGACAAGCATTGCCGCCGGCTGGGTGAGGGCGTCTGTCACCAGGTTGGGCAGGCCCAGCACCTTGTCCGCGGTGGTCTCCGGTTGCGCCGCCCCGGTCATCGGGTAGATCTGGCTGAGCAACAGCACCAGGCCGATACCGGCCAGCATCCCCTGCACGACCGAAGGCGAGATGGCGCGGAACCACTCACCCAGCCGGAGCAGGCCCAGCACGATCTGCAGGAGGCCCGAAGTCGGCGGCGATGTCCTGCTTGCGCCATCGCGGTTGGCGATGGCGGGCGGGCTGCTCTTCCGCCCGCTCGGTCATGGTCATCACGTCGAACCCCCTGGAGATCCGTTACAGGCGCTGGAACGACAGGTCGGAACCGGTCGGATCGACATCGGGGCAGAAAAGGACCTCACCGGTGTCGATCTCGTACAGCCAGCCGTGGAGCCGCAGCTCACCGCGCTCCAGCCGCTTGCGGACGAACGGGTAGTCGGCCAGGGTGCGCAACTGGTTGAGCACGTGCCGTTGCGCCTCCGCCTTCCGCGCCGGATCGCCTTCGCGCGGCGCTGGAACGGGAGTGGCTTCGGCCAGCCAATTGCGCAGTGCCGGAAGCTCGTCCAGACCGTCTCGCGAGCACAGGGCGCCGACGGCCCCGCAGTGCGAGTGCCCGCAGACCACGATGTCGGGGACACCGAGCACCTCGACCGCGTACTCGATGGTCGCGGTCTCCGCCGCCGGGCGGATCGAGGTGTACGGGGGAACGATGTGACCGGCGGTGCGCAGCTCGAAGAGCTGGCCGGGTTCTGCACCGGTGATCCGCGCGGGAACGATTCGCGAATCAGAGCAGGTGATGAACAGGGCAAGGGGCTGCTGACCCTCGGCGAGCGCTCGCCGCTGGGCCTCGGAAATTCGGTCCCGGTGGGCACGGGCGTGCGCCACGAGGTGCTGGAATGCCATATTCGCCTCGTTGGTGTCGTCCGTCATTCATTATTCAATTGTCCGTTGTTTGGTCTGTCCGTTGTTTGGCCGCGTTGTCGGAAAAGGGATCGGCCGGATGAGGGGCGGAGTGGTATCCCGCGCGCGGAACGATCAGTGCAGCAATGTCTGCAATGCGACAGGCGAGCGGTGCGCCCGCAGCCACTCGGCCGCCCTGCGCGCCGAGGCCAAGGTTCTCTTGGCTCTCCAGCAGGCGAGCGCGAGGCCGAACGCCAGCACCACCACGACCGGAATCCGCACGGCGCCGCCGACGAGAGCCCCGACGCGCCGGGAGACGCGCGTCAGGTCGACCGGGGTTTGGGAGAACCAACCGGCGACGGACAGGTCAGCGGATTCCTGGTCGTAGGCCTCGGCGGCCACCACCGCCGGAACGACCGCGAAGGCAGCGGGCGCCGGTTCTTCTCGGTGCAGCACGCCGAGCAGCGCGAACAGCAGCCCCACGGCCGGCAACAGCGTCAGCAGACGCGAGTTGCGCACCAGATCCCCCCGGCAGACGGTCATCCGTGATGATCGTTACAGTCACTCACTGTAGTCAGTCGCTGACGAAGTCGCCGCTTGCTGTGATGTAGATCACCCTTTGGTGGATCGTCGCGCGGGTAATCCGCGCGCCTCCGGAGACCAACGAACGGCGGGGCCGCTCACATGCACGACGTCATTGCCGGCGGTCCACGTGAAGACGTCGGGGTGGCGGTGCGGGAGAAGTTGTCGATGATTTGGTAGAGCCGTTGGCCTGTGAGGTGTCAAAAGCCAGTCACAAGGCTCTGACCTGCGTCAAGCCGCTGCGGGTCCGTACTCGTTGATCAGACCGCCGAGGACGGGTCTGCGACGTATCGAGGTGTGGCTCGGCTGTGGGGTCGGGTGGTCCGGTCGTGGTGGCGTGAGTTGTCGTGCTCGGTGGGGTCGGCGGTGGTCGTAGTGGGAGACGTACTGGTCCAGCACTGATCGCAGGTGGCGTTCGTTGATGATGAGCAGTCGGTCGGTGGCCTCGCGTCTGACGGTGCCGACGAACCTTTCGGCGTAGCAGTTCGCCTGTGGGCAGCGTGGTGGGGATCTTCACGACTTGGACACCGGCATCGCCGAGGAGGGCGTCGAACGAGACGGTGAACCGGCCGGCCCGGCCGCGGATCAGAAACCGGAAGTTGTCGGCTGTGCCGCTCGAAAAGTCATCGTCGCTGGTAGGGCAGCGGAGACCGCCTGCTTGAGAGCATGCTCTGGTGATCGTGTCCCTGCTGTACAAGGTGACCCGGAAGCTACTGTCCGTCCCGTCGGTGCTGCTTCGCAGCGAGGTGGCGAAGGACGCGGAGCTTCTCGTGCTGCGGCACGAGAACGCGGTGCTTCGCCGACAGTTCGCCGGCCCGGTCCGCGACGAATCCGCGGACCGGTTCTGGTTCGCCGTCCTATCCAGGCTGATATATCGCTCGCAATGGCGGAACGTCTTCCCCATCACTCCCGCCACCCTGCTCAACCGGCTTCTGGGAAGCACTTGGACATCCTGCTGGTGTCGATGATTCGGCGGGCGGCAGCCGGGGGCATTCGGGTTGACGCTCGCGGTGGAGCGCCGCCGGGACGGCCTGCACACGCTGATCAAGTTGCCTGGAGTGACGGGGGGAGAGAGACGGCCCGCCAACGCCGACGATCCACCAGTTTGGACAGGGCGGCGAACCGGAACCGGTCTACGGGCTAGCAGCGGATCGGGGCCGCAAGTCGCCGCCGAATGACCGCGTTCTCGTGGCGCAGCACGAGCAGTTCGGTGTCCTTCGCCGCCTCGCTGCGAAGCAGCACCGATGGGACGGACCGTGGCTTCCGTGTCACCTGGCACAGCAGGGACACGATCACCCGGAGATGCTCTCGACTCGCTGGCAGCGTGGCTCGACCAGCGGCGATGACTTTTCGAGCGGCACAGGCTCAGGAGCCGGGCGTGGAGGGCGGAGGGCGGGACCACCGCCGCGTACCGGTCGCCACGGAAGAGAGATACTCGGCGACCGGCATGGCGGTGGGCGCGTAGTGGGCTGGGTGGTCGTCCTTGGGCACGACGATCAGGCTGGGCAGCATCGCGGAACCTGGATCCTGTGCTTCCAGGAACCGCCTGCTGTTGAAGGGGACGGCCCAGGCGTTGTCGTGCTCGGCCACCAACTGCTCCCGTATGACGATCTCACCGGCACGCGGAGCGCGCAGGTCATCGCCGAATGCCTGCTTCAGGAGAGCGAGGGCACGCCCGATGGCCTCATCCCGGTCCACTACCTCGGTCATCTGCCCAATCCTCCGTGTCCGGTCTCAGCTGAATGTATGCCCGCAGTCGACAGCATGCCCGCACGCCGCTCGGCAGGCGTCGGGGTGGAGTCCTCAGGCTGTCCAGGCCACACCACACCGGCGATCAACGCCCGCGCACAGCCGGCTCACACCGACACGCTCAGCAAGGTGATCGGCTGACCGTCTGGCTGTTCAGGGCGGCGGCATCTCCTCCAGTGGCACTCCCTGGACTTCCCGGCGGATTGACAGCGATCTTCCGCTGGTGCGGGTCGGCGAGTTCGACGTGGTGCTGCACCGGTCGGTCTCCCCCTTGCTGCAGGTCCTGTTGCGGGAGTTCCACGTCTCCGTGTTCGGTGACGGGACTTGACCCTGGATGTTGGACACCAGACACACTTGGATCCTGACGATCCGGGTGGACAGGAGTCCCGTTCAGATGGTGATGAAGCACTACCCGCCGGAGTTCCGGGCCGAGGCGGTCGCG
>NZ_VKAB01000107.1 GCF_009769385.1 Saccharothrix deserti | reverse complement strand
CGTGCCTGTCTGGACGGGCACTTTCTCCACCGAACCCCCCTTCTGACACCGCCCTCCGGGCCACACCCGTCGGCGGGGAACCACGGTCAACCCTCGGTCGGCTCTCCCTCGGGCTTTAGAGGGCATCTCACGTGGCGTTGGGCGACGTGTCATGATCTCGGACCGTGGTTGATCGGTTGTCGTTGCGATTGGTGCCCGACGAGTTGTGGGCGTTGACAGAACCCTTGATCCCCAAGTTCACGCGGCGTCCGCAGGGCGGTGGGACGGCGTCGGTGGACGACCGGGCGGTGTTCACTGCGATCGTCTACGTGCTGACCAGTGGCTGTGGTTGGCGGGAGTTGCCGCCCTCGTTCGGGGTCACCGTGCCGACCGCGCACCGTCGGTTCACGCAGTGGACCGAGGCGGGGTTGTGGCGGCGGCTGCACCAGGCCGTGCTGGACGAGCTCGGCTCGCAGGGCGAGGTGGACTGGTCGCGGGCGATCCTGGACGCCGCCTCCGTCCGGGCCAAAAAAGGGGATCCATGACCGGTCCGAACCCGGTCGACCGGGGCAAGCCCGGATCGAAGATCCACGTCGTGTCCGACCGGGCCGGCCTTCCCCTGGCGGTCGGGGTGTCCGCGGCCGACCTGCACGACAGCCAGGCCCTCAAGCCCATGCTCATGGCCATCCCCCGCGATCCGGTCCCGACGCGGACCGCGCCGCTTCCGGCCCGCGAAGCTGCACGCCGACAAGGTCTACGACATCGACCACCTCCGCCGCTGGTCACGCGACCGCGGCACGATCCCGCGCATCGCCCGCAAGGGCATTGAGTCCTCCGAACGACTCGGCCGACACCGTTGGGCGATCGAACGCACGATCTCCTGGCTGACCGGCTACCGACGACTGACCATCCGCTACGAACGCCACGCCGACAACTACTGTGGCTTCCTCACCCTCGCCGCAGCGCTGACCTGCTTCAAACGACTCACCCAAACTCACCACGTGAGACATCGTCTAAGTAGCCGCAGAGCGCGCGCTTGCGTGCCGGCTTGGACGCTACGGCCGTCGGCGTCCATAGGCTCAACGAACTTGACGTCGGTCTGCACCCTTGCGCCTGGCCGCCGCCGCTGTGCACGTCATCCCGTACTTACCTGTGCGCACCGGGGCGTACACCGACACCCGGATCGGCCAGTTGCGATCCTCGCCAACCCAGGAGGGCTGGCGCTGCCGGTGATCGTCTTCTGGGCTTCCTCGCCCACCATGTTGCGATCCTCGCCAGCCCCGGAGGGCTGGCGCTGCCCTGCATGAACAGGCTAAACACACCAACCACCACGCCACGAACACACGACATCCCACAATGCGAGACGACACGCCACCGCTGACTTCGGAACCTCTCGGCGTGTCGCGACACGCATGAGGTTCCCAACCACCTCGCCGACAACCACCACCGGCCCCACCAAGCCCGCCACCAACCACCGCCCGAGGCCCGGAGCATCCCACCGCGGTACACGACCTCGGCGCCAACAGCACCTGCGTACCCGGACCCCTGGGCGGGCTCATCAACGAGTACCGACACGCCGCTTGACCAGCAGCGATGACTTTCCGAGCGGCACACGATGTCGACGCAGTCGTGGAGTCCGGTGTCCGAGGAGCCGGACCCGCGCGGCGTGAGCTGCGACCTGGACACGGCCCCCGCCAGGGAGGTCCGCCGCATGGCCCGGGAGGTGCTGGCCGGTCACGGCGGGATCGTGGTCGACGACGCGGTCTTGGTGGTCGACGAACTGGTCGGCAACGCCCGCCGGCACGGCACCGGGCCCCGGGTCTGCTGGTTCGGCCTGATCGACCAGGGCCGGCGATTGAGGGTCGAGGTCGATGACACCTCCCCGCGCCGACCACACCTCCGAACCCCGGACGCGTCCGGTGGCCGCGGGCTGCTCGTGGTGGACCGGCTCGCCTCGGCGTGGGGCGTGCAGCGCCACATCGGCCACAAGACCGTGTGGGCCGAACTGGCGCTGGACCGGGCGGCAAGCAGTGCCCGCGCCCCTCACCTGGCGGCAGCCCCGGACTGGCGCCACCGGACCTGACTTCACCCCGCTCCGGGGCACGTACCGGCGGCGGACGGCGTGGCGGGCCATGGCGTCGCCGGCCCGGTACGGTCCGACCGTGAGCCGACCGTCCCACGCCGAGCCGCCACCGGGGCTGGACATCGTCCGCCGTGTCGTGGACGGAACCGTCGTGGTCTCGGTCGCCGGAGAGGTGGACATGGAGACCGCGCCGGCGCTGCGGGCGGCCGTCACCACCGCGGTCGACGACGCCGCCGGCGGAGCCTGCGTCCTGGACCTGACCGGGGTCACCTTCCTCGGCTCGCCCGGTCTCACCGCCCTGCTGGCGGCCACCACACACGCGCAAGCACGACGCGGACCACTGCGCATCGTCGTGGACACCAACCGGCCGGTCATCCGCCCCATCGAGATCACCCGGCTGGACGACGTCCTGTGGCTCTACCACACCGTCGAGGAAGCCCTGACGGCCGAACACCGGCCACCGGGCGACGCCACCGAATCGGGAACCTGACGCCGTCACAGCCGGCGGCGGTGTCGGATCCACAAGGCACAGTGCCCCACTCGCCAGCGGTCGACCGGCTCCGGCCCGCTGCCGTGATCACCAAGCTCGGCGACAGGAGGGTCGTTCGGCCTCCTGTCGCCGAGCACGGACACGGCACCGCGACGAAGGTTGTCATCGCCTCCAGGCGGTTTTACCTTCTCACCGAGTCGACATCTCGGGCAGACGGTTGAGGAGTTGGTCGGCGGCCGAAGCAACGCAGAACCTCCGAGCGCGACCCGAACGAAGATCAAGACCGTTCCGTCATCGGACGGCTGCCCCGGCGACTGCTCACTGACCCAAGAGACGATCACCAGGCTCGACAACGTGGTGAGCTTTCCTGTTCGCTGCTGGATGCACTGCAAGCGACGTGATCGGGGGGCGCCACGCTGCGGCAGCGAACCGTCGCCTTTGGGATGACTTGCATCGCGCCCCAAGTCATACGGTTTTTCCATACTGTTCGCGCACCGGATGGGTTTAAGGTCGATGTCATGCCAAAGCCCACCTTCACCGACGACGACTTCGTCAACCCCGACGCACCTGAAGGCGAGCGTCAACTCAAGTCGGACCACTGGGAAGTACGGGACCTGTCCTATGACCTCAACCGCATGCGCCAGCACCTCGACCTGATGAAGTCATCGATCATGATCCGCGCAATGGACCCCTGGGAGGAATACCCCGAACAGGGCGATGTGCCCGAGGATGCGATCCCCGGCCCGTCCCTCGAGTTGTTCATCAAGGAACGGCCGCGTGGTCCCGGCTACGTCGCCGACTTCCTCTACCACGCTCGCGACCTCCCCGTGTCCGTCTACGGGATCCTCGTCAACTCCGGCTTCGGCCTCGAGATCGTCGAACTCGAACTGTGGCGGACCCGCTGGGGCTACTGGGACGACTACGGAACCTTCGTCGACCGTGAGGAATGGGAAGAGTTCCAGCGCGACAAGCACAACGGCGACGTGCAACCGCGCCGCATCGGTATCACAAGCGACGTCCTCCGCCGCATTCCCATCGGCGAGATCATCGCCCGCTCCCAAAACGCACTAGCCGATAGATCCTGGGAAGACGAAGGCATCCGCTCGCTACCGGGTCCAACGCTCGATGTCGACGAGTTCCCGGAAACCACCCGCCAAGCACTCGAAACCGCAAACACGCTCGCGGAGCGACCGCAACGAGGCCGCCCCCCGCTGGATGACGAGCTACTCGAGAGGCTCGCCCACGCATACCTGCGCGAAGCAGTACACGGCCGAGGGCTTACCCGACGCCTTGCCGCCCAGTTCAACCGACCCGAGCCCACGATCAAGGACTGGGTCAAGGCTGCCCGACAACGCGGCTACCTCTCAGCCGCCCAGCCTGGCCAGCGTGGAGCCGGCCCCGGCCCACGACTCCAACCGACCACATAGGCCGGTCTGCGATCATGTATGCCGGTCCGAGTCACTACCGCTACCGGCACGTCGTCGCGCTGACGGTCGCGGTGGTGTCAGGCGAGCGGGATGTCGTGGCCGGGGCCTCGCTCGTCCCGGGGTCGGGGGCCGAAGTATCGGCGGTCGGCTTCGTCGATGCGCAGGTCGTTGATGCTCGCCTCGCGGCGGCGCATCAGCCCGTTGTCGGCGAACTCCCACAGTTCGTTGCCGTAGGAGCGGAACCACTGGCTTTCCGCGTCGTGCCACTCGTACTGGAAGCGGACGGCCATGCGGTTCTCGCGGAAGCCCCACAGGCTCTTGCGCAGTCGGCAGCTTGGACCTTGGCCAGGGCGCTGTCGAGGTCGAACGGTGGGAACGGCGGGCGGGCGTCGGTCATGGCTGGGTTGTCCTTCACGGTGAGGTGAGCGGCGGGTTGTCGGGTGCAGGGGCCACGGAGTCGGCGCGCAGCGGCAGCAGGTGGCCGGCGAGCAGGTGCCGGGGAATGAAGTGGACGCGGCGGCCGGTGCGGTCGTCGTCGCCGGGGGCGCCCGGGCGGGTCCACTCCACCGCGGCCCGGCCGGACAGGTGCAGGGTGCGGCCGGTGGTGAAGTCGCAGAAGAGCAGGGCGGCGTCGGGGTCGACTTGGAGGTTGCCGAGAGTGGTGAACATGTTGTTGCCCGAGTAGTCGGGCCACCACAGCCCTCCGTCCTCGACGCGGACGAATCCGGGGGCTCCGCCGCGGTGCGAGGCGTCGTTGCCGCGGGTGGGGTGGGTGTGGTGCCGACCAGGAAGGTGTCGGATCGGCGGATCAGGTCGGCGTCGTCCGGCGTGAGGCTCCGCCCGCGTCGGACCGGCGCGGCGCTGCGGGCCGTGACGGGTGTGCCGCGGAGGCGCCGGCCCTGGATGTACTGGGGGCAGTTGCCGAACGCCTGCTCCACGTCGACGCGCAGCCCGTCGTTCCCGGCGTCGGACAGGGTGCCGTTGACGCGCAGGCGCCTGCGGGCGGCGAACTCGACCGCGATCAGCCCCACCGGCTGGTCCGTCGGCAGGCCGCGGAGCGGATCGTCCTCGGCCGGCGACGTCCGCACCGTGAGGGCGGTCGGGGAGCCGACGTGGAGGAACCCCGGCGGGCCGGTGAGCGGGGAGAGCCACAGCGTGCCGTCGGTGTCGCGTGCGGTGATCGCGGCGAAGGTCCGCTCCGCGAGGAACTGCGCCACCCCTGTGCTCAGCCGGGCGGGGGCGATCATGGCCGAGAGCCGGGCGGCGTCCCTGGAGACGCCCGCCCGGCGCTGCACGGCCAGCTCGCCCTCGTGGAAGCCCACGGTGTCGGTGCGTGCCGGGCCGGTCATCGTGGATCAGGCCGTCCTGCGCGGGGTGACCACGGGCCAGTCGTTGTCGACCTCGGCGAGGATGTTGAAGTAGTTGGTCAGCACGTTCAGGGCCAGGTGGCCGACGACCTCGCCGATCTCGGCGTCGGTGGCGCCGGCGTCACGCGCGGCCTGGAGGGTGCCGTCGTCGACCTGGCCGCGGCTGCGCGCGACGGCGTCGGACAGGGTCAGCAGCGCCTGGGTGTGCGGGTCGGACGCCTTGGCGTCCCGGGCCGCCTCCAGTTCGTCGGCGTCGACCTTGGCGATGTGCGCGCCGATGTAGGTGTGGGCCGACAGGCAGTACTCGCAGCCGTTGTACTCGGCGGTGGCCAGCGCGAGGCGTTCGCGGACCGGAGCGGGCAGCACGCCGCCCGCCAGCGCGCCGGACAGGGCCAGGTAGCCCTGGAGCAGCGCGGGGCTGTTGGCCATCACCTTGGTCATGTTCGGCGTCACGCCGAGGGCCTTCTGCACGTCGGCGAGCAGCTCAGCCGCCTTGCCGGTCGCGGTGGCGGGGTCGACGGGGGCGAAACCGGTCATGCGGGCAGCACTCCTTCGATCACCGGTTCTGACGCTTGGATGTGCCAGTAACCGTTAGAAGGATCATGCACGGGCACGCGTCCGTTGTCAACGGATGGAGACCGCTGCAACCGTTAGAAGTGCGGTAGTCTCGACGACATGGACACGGATGCGCCGCTGCTGGGCGAGCCGCTCCCGGTGGAGTTGATGAACACCATCTGGGCCGACCGGGACGGGGTGCACGACGCGCTGAGCCTTCGCGACGGCACCAAGGCCTGGCTGCACGCCGTCTCCGCCAGGACGGACCTGATGACCCCGGGCGATCTCGACGCGCTCGCCGCGTCCGACCTCGACCGCCTCGGCCACCGGCTGATCGACCTGCGTGACGCGCTGCGCCGGCTGGCCGCCGAGGTCACCGAGGACCCGCGCCCGGCAGCCACCTCCGACATCCGCGAACTCGAAGCGGCCGTGACCGCGCTCAACCGGGCCGCCGGTGACGCACCCCACTGGTCGGCGCTGTCCTGGACGACCGGCCAGGCCCCTTCACGTCACGCCCGCACCAGCGGACAGGCCGTCTTCGCCGCCGTCTCCGCCATCGCCGAAGAGGCCATCGCGCTCTTCAGTCAGGACGCCCGCCACCAGCTGCGAGCCTGTCTCGCCCCGGGTTGCGTCCTGTACTTCCTCAAGAACCACCCCCGCCGGGAGTGGTGCTCGGCAGGCTGCGGCAACCGCGCTCGCGCCGCCCGCCACTACCAGCGTCACCGCGGCACGACGGCCTGACCGTCGCGCCGCGTGCGCCGCACCGCCGCTTCGCCGGCCGGGTTCAGCGACCCATGTCGGCGAGCTGGTGCTGCAACTTGTCGTGCAGCAGGTCCACCGCCTCCTGGCCAGTCCCCGCGCTCGCGTCGGCGTTCACCTGTGGGGTACCAGAAGTAGGAATTCACCCTCTGAGTCATTTTCATCATGACGTCGCAGGTCACAGTGCAGACTGAGTGACCTGATCCGAGAACACCGCGCGCAACGCCGATCCCGATGGCGCGCCTGGAACCCTGCCACCAGGCGCTGCTCGTACTGGCACACCTGCGCAACGGCGACACCCATGCCCGCCTCGCCACCGGATTCGGCATCTCCTGCAGCACCGCCTGGCGGTACGTCCACGAAGCGGTGGACCTGCCGGCGGACCTGGCCGAGGACGTCCACGCCGCAGGCGAAAGGGCCGCCCGCCTGGCCTACACGATCCTCGACGGCACCCTGGTCCCGATCGACCGCGTCGCCGACCAGAAGCCCCACTACTCCGGCAAACACCGACGCCACGGCGTCAACGTCCAACTTCTCGCCGCCCCCGCCGGGCGGTTGGTGTGGGCATCCGCGACACTGCCCGGCGCCGTCCACGACCTGACCGCCGCCCACACCCACCACCTGATCAACGTGTTGGCCGACAACGAGGTCACCACCTTCGCCGACAAGGCATACCAAGGCGCCGGCGGAACGGTCCGCACCCCCGTTCAAGCGCCACCGCAGCCGTCCACGACTGTCCCGAGGCCAGAAGGCGGTCAACCGGACCCACGCCCGCATCCGCGCACTCGGCGAACGCGCCGTGTCGCTACTCAAGGGCTGGAAGTCCTCGCCAAGCTGCGCTGCTGCCCACGCCGGGCCACCGCGATCGTCGCAGCCATCCTCGTCCTGCACCACATCGAGACCAGCCGCCACCCACGAATGAAAACGGCTCACTGTGCCGGGTCGCCGGCCGGGCCGCCGCCCCGTCTCCACCCGCGAGCGCTCTCCGGCGTCGCCGAGACCTCCGTCTACGTCGGCGAGGGCTTCCGCGGGCGAGGTGTCGGCAGGTCGTTGCCGCCCAGACCGTGCTCTTCCCCGAGAACCGCGCCGGCACCGCCCTGCATCACTCCGCCGGCTATCGCACCGTCGGTGTCCGCGAACGCATCGCCCGACACCGAGGCGAGACCGGTCGGTGTCGCCTGCTGCAGGCCGTGGCCCGTCACGGGCGGGGCCCGCGTGGTGGCCGGGGCGGGTACAT
>NZ_VKAB01000106.1 GCF_009769385.1 Saccharothrix deserti | reverse complement strand
TGCCCTCGCCGTCGACCCACGTGGTCAGGGCGGTGATGAGCGCGGCGGTGGCCGCGGCGGCGATGCCCCTCAGTCGGAGGTCGACGGGTCGTTGTTCGCGGCCGGCCAACGCCTCGGCCAGGAGGGATTGCGTGGTGGCGGTGTTGCGCCACTGTGCCCGCAGCCCGCACGCCGCGGCCAAACCGGTAGGTCCCGCCCCTACCACCACAACACCCATACGACTAAGTGTTAGCTACTAACAAATGTTAGTCAATAACTTGTACTGTCGGTTCGGCATGCGCCGGCCGGAGTGGCGGTTCAGTTCCTCGGGGATGCGGTGCAACGGCACGGCTGTGCCCGTGGAGGCGGACTCCTGTCTGGTCTGTGCCCGGCGGATCCGGCGGGTCGCCCCTCAACCGGTGGCCTACGCTGTCCGGTAGGTGTGCCGGGAAGTCTGGTCGGCGTGATGGTCCGCCCCTGCCCCGGAGTTGATCTTGTCCGTCCCCTCGCTCGTTCGTGCGGGCTTTTCCGTCAGCCCGGTTTCGTCTTCGGGAGACCGTCAAGACCGTCGATACCGTCCGGAATTGCAGGGACTGCGTGCGGTCGCGGTCACGCTCGTGGTCGTGTACCACGTGTGGCTCGGCAGGGTCTCCGGCGGCGTGGACGTGTTCTTCCTGCTCTCGGGCTTCCTGGTCACCGGGCAGATAGTGCGTGCCGCAGTCCGTGGCCGGGTCGAATTCGTCCCGCTGTGGGGACGGATGATCAAGCGGTTGTTCCCCGCCGCGTTGACCGTGCTGGTCGTGCTCATCGCGGTGTGCATGCTGGTGCTGCCGGAGAACCGCTGGTTCCAGACCGTTCGGGAAGTCGTCGCCGCCGCGCTCTACCTGGAGAACTGGCAGTTGGTGTCCGACGCGGCGGACTACTTCGACCAGCACGACGAGGCGAGTGTCGTCCAGCACTTCTGGTCGCTGTCCATCCAGGGGCAGTTCTACCTCGTGTGGCCGATCCTGGCCGTGGTCGTGGTGTGGATCGGCCGCTGGGTCGGGTGGGGCGTCAGGCGATCGGTGGCGGGCCTGTCAGCGGCTGTGTTCGTGGGGTCGTTGGCGTTCTCCGTGGTGCTCACCGCGGCGAACCAGCAGTTGGCGTACTTCCACTCGTTGACCAGGGCGTGGGAGTTCGCGCTGGGTGGCCTGCTCGCCCTGGCGGTCGACGCCGTGGTGCTGCCCCGGCGACTGCGGGTCGTGCTGGGCCGGCTCGGGCTCCTGGGTCTGGTGGCGTGCGGGCTGATCCTCCAGGTGGGCACGGTCTTTCCGGGATACCTGGCGCTGTGGCCGACGCTGTGCGCCGCCGCCGTCATCGCGGCGGGCACGACCGGCAGCCGTGTCGGGGCCGACCGGCTGCTGGCCGCACGCACCCTGCGCTACGTGGGGGACCTGAGCTACTCGTTGTACCTGTGGCACTGGCCGGTGCTCGTGCTCTACCTGGTCCTGCGCGGCAGGGACGAGGTCGGTCTCGCTGGTGGCCTGTTCGTCATCGTGCTGTCAGTGCTGCTGTCGGTGGCGACCTACCACGGGGTGGAGGCACCCGTCCGCCGCTCCGGCATCGGGGTGGCCAGGCCGTGGGGCGCCTACCGGTTCGGTGTCGCCCTGCTGGTGCCGGTGCTGGTCGCGGCCGGGGGTTGGCAGGTCGTCAGCGACCGCAAGGCGGCCTCCTACGAACTGCTGGTCGACGACCCGGACCACCCGGGAGCGCTCTCCCGCACGCCGGACTTCGAGTACTGGGGCTCGGAGGACGCGACGATCGTCCCGCCGATGGTGTCACTGCCGGACGACTTCGCCCCGCACCCGGACAGCGTGTGCCGTGCCTCGACGCGCAACCGGGAGCTGGAGGCGTGCACGGGACCGAGTTCGGACACCCCGACCAAGCGGATCGTCGTGGTCGGCGATTCCCACATGCAGCAGTATCTGGCGCCCCTCACGCAGCTCGCCGAGCACCACGACTGGCAGGTCGTCTCGATGCTCAGGGGAGCCTGCCCGTTCTCCGTGGACGCCGACGCGATGCCCGGCGACGCGGGATGCGTCAAGTGGAACGCCGACGCGGCGGCGGAGATCATCTCCCTCAATCCCGATCTCGTGCTGACCAACGGAACCCGCGACGTCCGGGTCGGCCTGACCGAGGACACGCCCGCCGGGTTCGTCGCCCAGTGGCGCAAGCTCGAATCCGCGGGCATCCGGGTCCTGGCGGTGCGCGACAACCCGCGCTTCGGCTTCAGGCCCTCGGCCTGCCTGGTGTCCCAACGCATGGACCCCGGGCCGTGCAGCGTGCCCCGGACCGAGCTGCTCATGGAGGAGCCGCCGTACCAGCGGATCCCGGACCTGCCGTCGAACGTCGCGTTTGCGGACTTCAGCGACTACTTCTGCGAACCCGAGCTGTGCCCGCCGGTCATCGGCAACGTGCACGTCTACCTCGACGACAACCACGTCAGCGCCACCTACATGGCCACGATGGCGCCGATCGTGGAAGCCGAAGTGCTCGCCCTGCTCGGTGGAGGTGGGGAGCCGTAGCCGGTCAGGCCGGTGCGGTGGCCTGGCTCTTCTTCAGTTCGTTGAGGGCACGCCACAAGGCGTCGAACAGGTCGCGCAGCTGGACCAGCCAGGTCAGCGCGCTGGACAGGGCCTTGCCCAGCGCCTTGAGCATGCTCGCCACGATGCGCACCACCTGGGCGATCTTGGTGGTGGCCTGGGCGACGACCAGGGGAGCCGCCGCGCCCACCGTGCAGGCCAGTTCGATCGCCCAGCTCACCAGCGCCCCGGCCAGGGTGGCCAGCAGGTCGCGGATGGCGACGCGGATGCCGCCGACCACCTCGGCCATCGCCAGGGTGATGCCGGCGATGCCGTGTGCGCCTCCCGCGGCGCCCTTGGCGATGCCGGCGATCGCGTCCGCCTTGCGCAGGTAGCCGTCCGCGGCGTCACCGGTCCAGGAGGTCACCCCGGTGCGCGAGGTCTGCTGGAACTCCTCGCCGAGCTTGAGCATCTCCTGCTCGATGTTGGTCCACGTCTGGGCGTAGCCCTTGACCATGTCGGGGTTGCCGGTCACCGCGTGCAGCGCGGCACGCGCCGGCTCCACGTGTTCCAGCATCCACGAGAACAACTGCCCGGCGACGTAGGCGATCGGGTCGACGGCCGCGCTCGCCACGTCCAGAGCCGCCGCCGCGACACCGGAGATGATCAGGCCGAGGTCGTTCTGGTCGACACCCTGGGCGATGGTCCAACCGGCCTCGAACGCGGTGATGCCGGTCATGAAGCCGGTGCCCGACTCCGCGTCCGGCGCGCCCATGTTCTCCAGCGGGTTGGCGTCCTGCAGGTAGTTGTTGCGCAGATCCGACCGCTGGTCGACCAGCGGGTTCGTGCTGGTGTCGTCGACGTCGACCATCAGTTCCCTCCCCGGACCCGCGGTGCCGACGGCACGGCGTCCAGCGTCGCGACCAGTGCCTTCATCACGGCCTCGATCTTGTCCTCGGCCTCTCGGTACGTCTTGGCCGTGTCTCCCAGATCCGTCACCAGCTTGTGCAGGTTCTCCGCGGTGGCGGCGAGGGTGTCCACGCCCCGTTGCTGCGGGTCCTTGAGCAGGTCGGCGAACGGGCGACAGAGCAGGCCGTATGCGTCGTCCAGGCTCGTGACGTGCTGGCCCGCGTCGGTCGCGGTGTCCGCCCTCGACGCGAACCCGTCGACCGCGGCGGCCTGGGCAGCCAGTTGGGCGGAGTCGACGGTGAATCCGTCTCCCATGGTCTTGCCCCCTCTCTAGCGCAGGAACGACTGGTCGCCCCAGTCGTCGTCGGGACCGTTGCCACGAGGCGCCCGCCGCGGCGGGGGCGGCGCGGTGTCGTCGTCCTCGACCCGGCCGATGCGCATCTCCTCGGTCATCTCACGACCACCACCCGGCTCCTCGACCTGGTCGGGAAAGCGCTGCTGGTACTGGGCGACGAGGTTGCGCGCGGGTTCGTCCTCGGCCGGCACGGTCGCCGCGATCAGCGCTTGGACCTCCTGCCGGAGCTTTGCCTGGGCGTTGCGCATTCCGGCCATGATCTGGGCCGATAGCGCACCCGGCTCCAACCCGCGAGTACGGTCCGACAGCGTGATCTCGGTCGGGACACCGTTGCTGTCCACGGTGACGCGGACCGAACCATCGGGTGACGCGGCGACGGCGCTGGTCGCGTTCATCTGCTGCTGCAACTGCGTGTACCGCTGAGCCCGCTGTTCGAGTCCTTCGGCCCACTTCTCCAGTTGATCGGCCGCCTTCATGGGATCAGGGCTGGTCACTGAGGTCCTTTCCAACGCGCTCGTGCGCTAGCCACTTGTCAACGTCTTGGTGGCGCTTCGGGGGTTTTCGTCGATTTGTCCGGTCAGCGGTCGGTCGGTCGGTTCGCCCAGCGGTTCCTTCGCGTGAGTACCAGATCTCTGACCAGCAACGCGTCGTGTACGGGCACCATCCACTCGCCCGCGACGGTCCTCATCACAACCGCGGGGCCGGGCGGCGCCACGAGCACGGTTCCGTCCGGTAGAACCAGCCACGGCTGGAGCGTGGGCTGTGGTGGCAGCGTGATGGCGACGATGTCGCGCAGGTCGGCGAACGACACGGAGTGCTCGGCGCGGGGGCCTGAACTGCGGCCCCGGTGCAGACGGGCCGACCAGGTGAGCCCGTCCGCGGCGACGTCGAGTCGCGCGGAGGCCAGGTCCGCTGTGGTGATTGCGAACCGGACGGCGATCGAGAGCGTGAAGTCGGTGGCGCCCAGTTCTGGTACCACGGGCGTCATCAAGGACCGGTGCGCCCGGTGGGCGGTGAGACAGGACGAGGCCGCACACGCCCATGCCAGGGCGAACAACACGACTGCCGCGGCCTGTCCGCCACCGGAGGCGGACGACATCGCGAGGCCGCCACCGGGGATGACGCCGAGCAACAACTGGCCACCCGAGACCAGGAACGACGTCGACAGCCAGGACGGCGGCTCGGCCAGTCCACGCCGGCGGAGCCACCACGCGAAACCCGACGCCATCGCTGCCGCTGCGAGCGCCGGCAGCACTGCCCACGGTGTCCCGGCGAGAGCGGCGAACACCACGCAGATCAACGCCATGGTGCCCGGCAGCACCACCACCGACCACAGCAACAACGTCCTGGTGTGCGTCCAACGGTGCTGCAACACGCCGACGGCGCGAGGATCGACGATCCCCGGAATCGAGTTGGGGATCAGGGGCACGTCGACACCTCCGTGCGGTACGCGCACACGGACAACGACCACCGGTTGATGCGATGCGGTCTGAACAACCGGATCAGCTCGAAACACATGAAGCGCTCCCCGTCGTCGAACTGCCCACCGCTGTCGCGAGTGGGCGTGCCGACCAGACTTCCCGGCGCTCCGCCGGTAAAGATGCCAGACCGGCCGGAGTCGCGCACGCAAAACGCGAAGATCTCGCCACAGAGTTGGGCGGGTTGACCCGCCGTGCTTGAGGACGTCTGCTGGAGATCCACAGTGGACACCGCCGGCGGAGTCGCGGAACCCGCGCCGCCCTACCCGCCGACCACCGCGCCGTTCGGTTCGGGAGTCGGAACGAGACGATCCCCGTTCACTCGTTGGGCGGTTGTCGACCCGTGTCGCCGTTCCGCTGCCGCGGGGTCGTTCCGGACTGGTTGTGGAAGAGCAGGAACAGCAGGCTCGCGGCGGTGATCGTGAGGCCGACGGAGTCGGACCAGTGTGTGGTCGGCGCGCCGTCCAGCCACGCCGCCACCCATCCGATCACGGCGGGCAGTTTGATGTACCACAAACGCCGGGGGATCAGGGCGAAACCGGCCAGCGCGATGACCCGGCTTCCGCAGTTCGTGGCCACACGAGGTTGATCGCTGAGACGAACCCGCAGGTTAACGACTTGCGATCCACCGATCCCGACTCAGAGAGCCCGAAAGCGTAGTAACACGACTTGAGAATGCTCTCTAGTACTGGCTGGGGATGTTGTGCTTGGCTGTGGTCATGTACTTGCGGTTCACGCAGCGGACGAACGCCGACGGCTCGGTTGTCCGCTACGCCGCGTTGGCGCACAACCGCCGGGTCGAGGGCAAGGTCAAGCCGGACGTGCTGATGAACCTGGGGCGGGTCGACCAGCTCGACGTGGACGGCCTGCGCAGGCTGGCGGCGTCGATCACCAAGCACTTCGGCGGCGAGGGCGCCGGGTCCGCCCCGTCCGACGGTGCGGAAGCGGGCCTGGCCGCCGGGGCATCGCCGATGGAGGTCCTCGACTCCCGCCCGATCGGGGCATCCTGGCTGCTGGACGGGTTGTGGGAGAAGCTGCGGATCGCAGCGGCGGTCAAGCGGGCCACCGACGGGCGACGGTTCACCACGAACATGGAGCGTGTGCTGTTCGCGCTGGTGGCCAACCGGGCGATCGAGCCGATGAGCAAGCTCTCGGCCGCCGAATGGGTCCGTGAGGACGTGGTCGTCCCCGGCCTGGCCGTGATGGACGAGGACCAGGCGTATCGGGCGATGGACCTGCTGGTCGAGGCCGACACCGAGGGCGCGGTGCAGGAATCGGTGTTCTTCGCGGTGGCGCACCTGCTCAACCTCGAGGTCGACCTGTTGTTCTTCGACACCACCTCCACCTACTTCGAACGCGACGCCGAGGAGACCGGCGAGGACGCTTTTCGCCGCTACGGCAAGTCCAAGGACCACCGCGACGACGGACCACCGCGACGACCTGCCGCAGATCGTCATCGGCCTGGCCGTGACGAAGGAAGGCATCCCGGTGCGGGTGTGGTGTTGGCCCGGCAACACCAACGACCAGCAGGTCCTGGCCGAGGTCAAGGACGACATGCGGCACTGGAGACTCGGCCGGGTGATCACCGTGGTCGACCGCGGCTTCTCCAGCACGGACAACCTGGCCTACCTGCGTCGGGCCGGTGGGCACTACATCGCCGGGATGCGCATGCGCGACGGCGGCGACCTGGTCGAGCAGGCACTGGCCCGCCAGGGCCGCTACCAGCAGGTGCGGGACAACCTGCGGGTCAAGGAGGTCCGCGTCGACGGCGCCGCCGACACCAGGTTCGTCATCTGCCACAACCCCGACCAGGCCGAACGTGACAAGACCCAGCGGGAACAGGCCGTCGCCCGCATCGAGGCCGAACTCGAACGCATCGCCGCGCAGCGGGAACGCGACCACGCCAAGGCGGGCAGCGACAAGACCAGGCAGAAGGCCGAGGCCGCGCACGTGCGCGCCGAGTGCGCGCTGCGCGACCATCCCACCCTGAAGCGGTGGATCCGCCAACAGCGCAACGGCCGGCTGGTCATCGACCGCGCCAAGGTCAAGGCCGAGCAGCGGTTGGACGGCAAGTACCTGCTGGCCACGTCCGACCCGGACATCACCGCCGAGGACGCGGCCCTGGGCTACAAGAACCTGCTCGAAGCCGAGCGGGGGTTCCGCGACCTCAAGTCCGAACTGCTGCTGCGGCCGGTGTTCCACCGGCTCGAGCACCGCATCCGCGCCCATGTCCTGATCTGCTGGCTGGCGCTGCTGCTGACCCGCGTCGCCGAGCTGTCCTGCCACGACAGTTGGCGAAACATCCGCCGCGAAACCGGCCGTCTCAAGCAGGTCACCCTCGCCGGCCAGGCCGGCACGATCACCCAGACCACCCCGCTGCGGACCGACCAACAGGCCATCTACCAGGCACTCTCGATCCAGCCGCCGCCCCGGATCTCCGCGTTCGACCCCAACTGAACCGGTCCGACGAACACCGCACGGGCGTGGACACACGCCCTCTTCCAGCCCTGCACACGTTTCCCCAGATCAGACCGCAAATCCGCGACCATGTGTGACTACCAACTGCGGAAGCCGGGGATGAGGGCGAAGAAATATCCCACGGTCACGGCCTGCTCCTGCCGCTGTGGTGCCCGGTGGGCAGGTTGTCGGGAGGTTCGACGCTGAGTGCCTTGGCCACGGGGACGTCGGTGGAGGAGTGCAGCACGATCGACAGGGCGATGGTGATGGCGACGAGGTCG
>NZ_VKAB01000105.1 GCF_009769385.1 Saccharothrix deserti | reverse complement strand
CAGTGGAACCCGGCGGCACCCGGCCGACAACGGGCCACTTCGGCCATCCCGAACACCGGAAGGAGGACCCGCAACAGCCACTGGTCACGGTCTCAAGCCAGGCCGTCACCCACACGAAAGATCCGGGCTAGTCGTTATCAGGACCGCGACGGCAACCGCTTCGAGTGATCGGTGCGCCCCGAATTCCCGCTGCCGGTCGGAATGTCCCGTCAGTACGATTCGCCTGAAGTGCGATCGGACGTCCATGGGAAGAAGGGCTGGTCATGTCGGATCACTTGCAGGACGACAACATCGAGCGGGTTTTCGCCGCTTTCGACCTCGACGGCAACGGCGAAATCAGCTGGGACGACTTCGAGGCGAAGGCCCGCGGGGTGGGCCGGGAGTTCGGGCTCGAAGTCGGCTCACCCGAGGTGCAGGGCCTGGTGGAGGCGTACCAGGAGCTGTGGGACTACATTCGCGGGGCCGATGTCGACGTGGACGACGTGGTGACCAAAGCCGAATTCCAGGAGGCCCGCGGAGCGGGGCGGCTGTCGACCTCGGAACTGCTGGAAAAGTGGCTGGTCGTCTCGGACCGGGTTTTCGACGTGGCCGACCGCGACGGTGACGGCTATCTCGACGGGAACGAGTTCGCGGGCCTCTACCGGGGCGCGGGAATAACCGATCCTCAGGTGGCCGAGATCGCTTTCGCGGCCATGGACGTGGACACCGACGGCCGCATCGACCGGGCCGAACTCCTCGCCAACGTCCAGGGTGTGTTCACCGCGACGGACGAGTCGATGAAGGGCGCCCGCATGCTCAGCGGCGGCTGACCGTTCCGGCCCGGAGTGCCGCCCGCCACCCAGTGTCAGGTCAACCTGACACTGGGTGGCGTTCTGTGTGCCCCGCCAACGCTCCTCGAAGGCCTTCAACGCCTGTCGTCGGCGCCGTGGATCACCAACCGGTTACTGATCACGTGGTGGAGCCGTTGAGCGTGCCCTGAGCAGGCGGGCCTGGATCTCGCGGATGCCTTCGCCGAGGGCGTCGGCACGGTGTCCGACCATCCGGAATCCGCGTGCGCCCGACCTTGGCAGTCCGGTGCCGGCGGGACTATCCGCGATATGCGGAATCGGCCGGTGACGGCGGCCACGCGTTTGTCCGCATCGCGCGGATAGGCCCAAGTGGTGTGGATCACGTAGCGTTCTCCGCGGAAGGTCAGGAATGCCAAAGAACATTACTTTCAGGGTGGTTCTATGTCTGGTTTGGTGTGGCGTCGACTGTTGACCGGGGTGGCTTTTGCGGCCGCGCTGGTGACGTTTACCGCGGGTCCGGCGCAGGCAGCTACGGAGAGGTGCTTCACGGAACAATATTCCGATGGCGCGCGGGTCGTGCCCGGTAGCGACAATTCGCACAGGACGCGGTCGGTCGGGCGGCAGCAGGCGGCCAAGACGTGGGACGACTGGGTCTGGCGGGGTCGACTGGACAGGTGCCCGTCCGCGCCCGGTGCGAGGGAGTGCCAATTCACGATCTCGGAGTCGAAGACGACGACATCGGGCTGGAACATCGGCGGAGGGGTCGAACTGGGTAACGCCAGTTCGCCTACCAAGAAGTGGTACAACGTCGTCGCGGGCCTGGTCGGCGGGTACGGCAGGTCGACCCAGGTTTCGACCACTTACGACAGGACGGTGACCGTCTCCCCTGGTTCCAGCGTCCAGCCGGTTCAGGTGGTCGTCCGCCGGTGGATCCAGGGTGACTATGTCGGCGGCTGGGTCCGGACGAATCGCACGTGCGGTGGTTATCCGATCGCCAACACGGTCTACGAATGGCGTGGTGAGCACCGGTTCGGTCGGTGGACGACGAACCAGCGGGTGCATGAGTTCGGTTCGTTCGCGATCAACGGCCGTCTCACCTGAGCGGCCAACTCGACAGCCTACTTCCCATCGCAGTGAAAGGTGGCCTCGTGGCAACCATGGACATGAGCACGACGAAGGATCGGCGGTCGACCCGGGCCGCAATGGTGGTACTGGCCGTGTTGACCGTGCTGGGGTCGGTCGTTCTCGCGATCGCCACCCCCGGAAAGGCCGACGCGCAGTCCGGATCACGCGTCTGCGGCGCGTCGTGGCGGATCTGGCCGGACGGCAAGGAACACGTCTACGTCAAGGTCATCGAGGTCCCGAAGACCGACGGAACGTCCTGCAAGGCGGCAATGGACCGGCTCGACCACATCGGTGGGCTCTTCAAACTCAGGCCGGACTGGAGGAAGTACAATTGGCCCCAGTCCGACCAGGTTCGCAATTGGATCTGCGAAGACCTCGGTCGGCTCGTGCGCGGAACCTACGGATACGACCCCTGCCTCAACATGAAGCGGGCCGACCACTTGATGGAGGCGCGCACCCGTGCGCCCAGCGAGTTCGTCTGGCCGTAATCGCCAACGGCGATGTCGAATCGCACGACAGTGAAAGTTGTCGAAGACGGGATGAGGCTTTCAGTGCCTGGTTTGGTGTGGCGTCGATTGTTGACCGGGGTGGCTTTTGCGGCCGCGTTGGCCACGTTCACCGCGGGTCCGGCGCAGGCTGCTACGGAGAGGTGCTTCACCGAGCAGTATTCCGATGGCGCGCAGGTCGTGCCCGGCACCGACAATTCGCACAGGACGCGGTCGGTCGCCCGGACTCAGGCGGCCAAGACGTGGGACGACTGGGTCTGGCGGGGTCGGCTGGACAGGTGCCCGTCCGCGCCCGGTGCGAGGGAGTGCCAATTCAAGATCTCGGAGTCGAAGTCGACGACGGCTGAGTGGAACGCCGGCTTTTCGCTCAATCTGGGTAACACCAGTTCGCCTACCAAGAAGTGGTACAACGCCCTCGCGAACGTGACCGCCGGTTATGGCAGGTCGACCACGGTGACGACCGACTACAACAGGACGGTGACCGTCTCCCCTGGTTCCAGCGTCCAGCCGGTCCAGGTGGTCGTCCGCCGGTGGACCCGGGGTGACTACGTCGGCGGCTGGGTCCGGACGAATCGCACGTGCGGTGGTTATCCGATCGCCAACACGGTCTACGAATGGCGTGGTGAGCACCGGTTCGGCACCTGGACGGCGAACCGGCGGGTGCATGAGTTCGGTTCGTTCGCGATCAACGGCCGTATCACCTGAGCGGCCAAACTCGACAGTCCCCCACCTACTTCCCAGCGCAGTGAAAGGTGGCCTCGTGGCAACCATGGACATGAGCACGACGAAGGATCGGCGGTCGACCCGGGCCGCAATGGTGGTACTGGCCGTGTTGACCGTGCTGGGTTCGGTCGTTCTCGCGATCGTCACCCCCGTCACGGCCGAGGCGCAGGCCGGATCACGTATCTGCGGCGCGTGGTGGAAGGCGTACCCCAACAACGGAGAGACTGAGTTGATCTACGCTCAGGTGATCGAGGTCCCGAAGACCGACGGAGTGTCCTGCAAGGCCGCGGCGGACCGCCTGGACCACATCGACCAGCTGTTCAGGCTCAAGCCGGAGTGGAGGCAGTACAACTGGGGCCAGTCCATGCAGGTGTGGAAGTGGAAGTGCGAACACCTCGGCGCGGTCTTCAACGGCAAGTACGGGAATGACCCCTGCCTGAACATGAAGCGGGCGGACCACCTGTCCGAGGCGCGGGACCGCTCACCCAGCCACTTCGTCAACAAGTAGCCGCCTTCTCGACCACGATGCCCGACCACGATGTCCGACCGCGTCCGCCCGGCTCTCCCCCAGGAGATCCGGGCGGACGCTTTTCGGCGCGAAGGCCACCGCACGTCAGGTGGCGCGGACCTGGTCGTTGCGGCCGCGCCGGCAGCGCAGCCGTAGGCGCCGGTCGGTGAACACGGCCCGCTGGACGACGCCTGGATCAGCCCTGGTCCGGGTCGCCCGGCCAGGTCTTCGGCAGAGGTGGGATCTCATCGCGCAGGCAGGCGTCGAGGTCCCGGCGAAACCGCGGCCGCCGCCAGCCGGCGGCCTTGCGGGCGGCCGCGACCACGGCTGTGTCGCCCCACGTGCAGAGGGCCTGTGCCGCTGCGACGCGGACCTTGCGGTGCCGATCGGTCAGCAGGTCGGCCACCAGCCGACGCGCGGGGTGGTCGGCGAAATCCGGTACGGCTCCGGAACGCACGAGCCTGCGGACCCCCAGCACGGCGTTCAGCCGCACCCACTTGCTGCGATCACCCAGCGCGGTCACCAGCACGTCCATCGCGGCCTTGTCACGCGTCTCACCCAGCTGCGAAGCGGCCAGCATGCGGGCTATCGGGCTACCGGTGCGCAGTTGCCTGGTGTAGAGCTCGACCGGGCGCAGCCGTCGCAGTCGGGGCAGCGCCGACGGCATGGACAGCGTCGTCTCGCCCATCATCCACGACCACAGCCGCTCGAACCGCGAGCCGTGATCGATCGGCCGTGACCCGGAGAACCGAAGCGCGTAGTCCGGGTCCCGGTCCGGGTCACGCTCGGCCAGCACCCGGATGAGCAGGTCGCGCAGCTCGTAATCCTTGTCGTCGAACGCCTTGGCCAGCAGTGCGAGCAACGCGTCGTCGTCCTCGGGGCCCTCACCCCGGGCAAGCTCGGCCGCCGCACGCACCCGGTCGTCCTTGTCGGCCGAAGCGATCCGGCCCACCGCTCTCGGCTCGGTCACCGTTCACCGACCGGCGCGGCCCGCCATCTGGTGTAGTGGTTGCAGAGCGGATCGGTGGAATGCACCCCAGTCATCACGAAGTCCCTCCCCGTGGCGGTCTCCTGGACCGCCCCCAGCGCCCAAGAGTACGGGCCGTCGTTCGGGTGACCGTGCCGACCGCAACGTCAGTTCTGTCTTATTTTGTGTGCCGAGCGCTTCCGGCTCGAAAGCGCTCAATGGTATTAAGCGCCCCGGATTGGACGTGAATTTTTTCACAAAATGCCCCGGACCTGCGGCGGAGCTGGTCGCGGAAAATATTTCCGCGTTTTCCGGAATTCTGTCTCGCGGTCGCGGACCGGTGCCCTCTCCAGGCTATCTTTTGCCGGGTCGAACAGCGCCATTGCCGGCCCGGTGACTTCCTGACCCGGTCGGCAGACTCCGTACAAAGGGGGCCCCGATGACATTGGCATCCCAGTTGCCCGACGGTGCGCATGCGTCGGCCGGACCGTCGTCCTTCATCACCAGGCTGACGACGGCCTTGCGGCCGTTGTTGCTCGCCGCGCCCCCGCGGTGCCGGGATGATTTGCAGGCCGCCGTCGCAGCCGTCGTCTCGATGCACGTCGACGCGCTGGCCGACGGCGGCTTCCGGCTGGACGACTGCGTGTCCCGGCTGCGGTCGGTCGGCGCGGACTGGGCCGTCGCCCGACACCCCGTCGACCACCTGCTCGACATGCTGAACACGCTGACCGAGAAGACCGCCGACATCGCCGTTTCCGCGCTCCCGGACGACCGGCCGGACCTGCGCGATGCCGTGGAAGCCGACGTTTTCGAGACCAGCAAGGTCAGTATCGCCGCGGTGCTCGCGGGCTACCAGGAGTCGCGGCAGTGGAAGCCCAGGAAGGTGTTGTCCCCGCACGACAGTCGGGCGTTGGCCACGGCCCTGCTCTGGGGTCTGCGGGTGGATCCCGCCCACGAGTGTGCGCTCGCCGACGGCTATGCGGTGATCGCCGTGGGTCGACAGGACGACGACGAACCGAGCCCGCTACCCGACCGCGTCCACCCGAGCCTGTCGATCGTGCCCGCCGGCCGGCTGGACTACCTCGTGACTCCCGCTGCCGACCGCGGCGCCGCGCGTGCCCGTGCCGACGAACTGCACGGGCAGTTGATCCGTCCTGCCTGGATGGCCGTGGTGTGGCGCTCGCGTTCGGATGTCCCGTCCGGGCGGCGGGAGGTCCACGACACCGTGACCATCGCCGTCGCCTCCAACAGGCCGCCGGACGTCTACGGACTCGACGACATCCTCGTCGAGTACGCGGTGCTCCAGGAGGAGTCGGTGGTGGACAACCTCATCGACAGCATCGCTCCCCTGATGGACCAGTTCCCGTTGGTGCGGGCGCTCGAAGCGTTGCTGGCCGCGAACGGCAACCGGAGCAAGGCCGCGCTGAGCCTGGACATCCACCGCAGCACGCTGGACTACCACCTCAGTCGCGTGGAGGACCTCACCGGCTGGCGGCCGACCTGTCCGCGGGACTTGGAGAACCTGGCCATCGCACTGACGACCTACGCCGTCGTCAACAGCCGGGAAACCCAGACGCCACCCGCCGTAGTGCTCGCCTGATACGCCTGCGGGCATCCCGTGCCGTGAACAAGGGGCCGCCGTGCTTGCTCGCGCACGGCGGCCCCTTGTTCACGAGGACCGGCGGGCCAGTGTGTGTGCGGCCAACGCGGCCCTGAGCACCTGCGCTCCGCGTCGGCTCATCGGGTCCTGGCCGGTCAGCTGCGCGATCCGGGCGATCCGGTAGTCGAGCGTGCTGCGGTGCACGAACAGGTCGTGCGCCGTGTCGTTGCGGTTGAAATCCACGTGCACCAACGCTTTCAGCGTCTCGTAGAGCACCGGTTGGACCGTCATCAGCCGCGCCACTATGGACGCGAGGCTGCCGCTCACGAACTCGTGGCGGGTGACGGCGTACTCCACCAGGAAGTTCGCCAACCGGTACACACCCGGTGAACGCCGGGTCGCGTGTGCCAGGTCGAGGATCTGCACGGCTTCGCGGTACCCGCTGGGGATGTCCGTCCGCTTGCGCGTCGCCACACCCGCGATCAACGACCCGCCGAGCCACTGCTGGAAGTTCTCCACGGTGCGCTGCTGGGCGTGCCGGGGAATCAGGGCGACGATCCCGGTCTCGGTGACCGATACGAAGGTGCCGCTGCCGCCGCACTGGCGCGGCACCTCGGCCACCTGCGCGGCGGGCACGTCGGGGGAGTGCCGCGCTACGAAGACGCAGTACGACTCGGCCAGGGGACCGTGCGTTCCAGGGGGTGGCTCGTCACCCGCGAGCAGAACTGTGATGACGTCGTCCGAATGGTTCCAGGTCCGATCCGGGAGGCGGCGGCGTTCCCGGAGGAGGGCTTCGAACGTTTTCGCCCCGCCCGACGGCCGCCTGGGCTCGGGCGCGATCTGGGATGAGCTCATCCAACCATTCCTCTGCATTCGCTGCGTCGAATAAGTCGCCAAGCGAACAAACTCGCACCCAGGCGGACCGGTGCCTGAACTTTCTTGGGCGATCCGGTCACAGCTGCGACTGGGATGTTTCCGTCACGTTGCGATCGTACAAACACTTGTGGTGATCGGTCAATCGTGGCGCCCGTCCAGGTGGCTGAATCAATCCACGATGTCCGGTCGGGTGATCGCGAGCCGAGCGTGCGGGCTTTAGCCGGTTATGGCACGGCGCGCAAGACCTACCCGTCGGTTCCGTATTTTGACGGAGGGTGAGACCTGCGTCTCGCGGCCGTTAGTAAGGCGTAAGAGCGTGTCTCACGTGGGTTGGGCCGGCATGCTTGTGTCGTGGACAAGCTGGCAGAGCGTCTGGTGCCCGATGAACTGGAGGACTACAAGGATTTGGCAGGCGGGGGTCGCCAGCCTCAGTCCTCAACGAGATGAGCAAGGCGTCATCTTTCAATGAGTGAAACAGTAGACCTGACTTTGCGTGCCGTCCGCAGGCTCGGCAGCACCGTCGATGTGGGAAATTTCCCACCTTTGCCAGGGGCTGACCAGAGGGTGTTAAGGTGGGCTTATGTGCTCTCACCTTCGACAGAAGGTGGGAAGAATCCCACGGAGCAGTGTTGTCGTGCGTCTGCCCGGCACCTCGTCTCCCACGGACTCCAGCATGGACACAGCCAACCACCGGACCAAATACCGTGCCGGAATCGGGCACGCCCCGGACGCGTACTGTCCGCCCCCTGCCAGGGTGGTCACCGTGGGTAACCGGTTGTCCACGCCGTCGTCCCTGGATTCGCGGCCCGTTCCGGGTCCGGCGATCCCCCGGTTCCGCCGGGCCGGCCCCCTCTCGGCCGTGACGAGGGGGCGATCAGGCGCCGGTGGACGAGCATGTCGCCGCCGGCGCCGAGCACGTCGCCCTGCGGGTGCTCGCCGCCGAGGGCGTGAGGGCCTTCCCGCGTGCGCTGTGGCGTCGTCTGGCCCCCGTCTTCCGCTGGTGCTGCGTTCCTCGACGTGCCGGGGTACATCCGGGCAGTTCGCGTCACCCGCATGTGGCCCGTGCGGCCTGCCGGCCA
>NZ_VKAB01000104.1 GCF_009769385.1 Saccharothrix deserti | reverse complement strand
CCGAACCATCATCGGCCTGGAGATCGGCGGCACTCAACGTCACAGTCCCAAAAATCCTGTCTTCGCCCTACGAATTCCACAGAAGACTCAACTGATCCTGTGTCTCACACCAGTCTGACAGAGAGGGGCCACGCGCAGGTAGTGCGATTGGATCCGGGTGTCCGGTGCCCAGGCGAACAGGGCTTTCAGGTCCTCGATGTGCCGGTCGATGCCGTCGGTGTAGTGGCCGTCCGGCCAGTGCACGCGGACGTGCCTGGCGTGGCTCTCACCGAGGCGTGACCACTTCTCGTTGGTGAAGACGTCGAAGTCGAGTTCGCCGAACGTCTCCAGGTTGCGCCGCTCCTCCCGCGTGAGGCTCTTCGAGAACGGCGGGTTGGGGACGGGCGTGGTGGCCGGGTCGGGCAGCGGGACCCACGGGTTGTATCCGGCGGGCGCGGCGTCAGCCGTAGCGGTTCCGCTGGTGACGGCGGCCAGCGCCAGCGCGCCGAACGAGACGGCGGCGCCATTGGTCATGAGTGAACGACGGTCGAGCATCGCTGGTCCTCTCTCTCAGTACTCAGAAGATCTCTCTCATGGTTACCGCCGGGAGTGATCAACCCTCCAAGCTGCGCTACGAGTTATGCCAGACCGTGCCGCGGCGCTCGTACTCCAGTACGGTCTCGACCCGGTCGACAACGCGGACGCGCGCAGGAAAGTACGGCGTTCCATGGAATACCTCCTAGTGAGAGCCCTCTCCTGAGTAGTCGGATCGGACCCACCGGTGGTTCCCGACGCTGTTGTGGAGGGTTGCCGGTGTCGTGCCCGCGACGGCATTGCGGGCGATCCTGGAACGGCTGCACCCTCGTGAACATGTGCCGCTCGAAAATCATCGCTCTTGATCACGTGCATGCCATCGGCCTCGAAGACGGCGTCGAACGCCTCGCCGTACTTGCCGTCGTGGTCGCGTAGCGGGGTGCGTAGGGACTCCATGCGTGTTCCGAGGTCGGCGGTGAGGTTCCTGGCCTGCTGCGCCGCCCATTCCTGAGGGTGCCGTGTTCGAGGGAGGCCAACGCGTACAGCCGCTTGCCGAGTGCGGTGTCGATGTGGAGAACGTCCGCCGACGATGATGCCCTGGGCTTGGGCGGTGAACCTGCGGTGCCGGCCGAGCTGAGGACGTGAAAGCGCCGTCCGCCGGGCGACATGGCGGACGGCGCTGCGCCTGCTCGTTCCGCGGGGGAGGAGCGGTGTGAGGAGGCGATTCAGAAAGCGTATGTCAGGCAGGCCAGCCGGTCACCCGCGGTGCCCGCCTTCCCCGGCTCGGTGTGGGTGTGCGTGTCGTGCAGGACGATCGCGTTCGCGTCGCCCTTGCGGAACTGCCAGTCCACGGTCGCCGACGAGGTCGCCGCCCCCTTGTCGTCGGTGGTGAAGTCCAGCCAGATCTCGTTGTTCGGGTTCGCGTACTTCGGATCGACCGACGGCGACACCGGATCCTTCTCGTTCTGGTAGTGCGGGCCGGAGTCCGCGGGCTTGGCGCCGCAGGTCTTGGTGTGCACGTGCGCCCCGTATGCGGTTTTCGGCGGCAGGCCGGTGACCGTCAGAGTCACCGCGGTCCGGCCGTCCGCCACGGTCGCCGAGGTTGCCAGTTGTGCGCCGGCCGGGATTCGCTGCGTGTTGTAGGTGATGGCTGCGGGTTGGTCGCCGGATGCCGCGGGTTCGGCGACCGGGGTGCCCGGCACCGGGGCGGCGGTGGTGGTGGCGGGCGTCGGGCTCGTGGCGTTGCCGGAAGAGCAGGCGGCGAGGCCGCCTGCGAGCAGGACAGCTCCCATGAGAACTGTCGCCGTCGTGCGCATGCTTCTCCTTGCGTTTCTTGCGTGAACTCATTGTCTTAAGTGGACAGTAGTCGAATGTCGCGTGCGAGCGAGTCTTGCCAAAGATCGGCGGAGGAAGTTCCGCGAAGTTCTGACCGTGGTGCGGCGTCAGCCGTTGGGGTGGTGATGCCGGCGAACACCGACCCGCCCGCAGCCTGGCGTGCGTTGAGACCCCCTCGGGTCGAGGTGGCGCACACTGATCACACTGCCCTTGGTCGAATACCCTTCTGTCGCAAGAGGACATCGACCAAGGGGTTACGCGCAGTCGAAAGCCTTAACGCACTTGGTGTGCCGACTTCAGTCGTCGCTTGCACAGGCCGTGGGCTCGCTGACGAAGTCGATCGGCACTCGTCCGCGGCCTCGGCGAGGCGACGCCGGGGCGAACCGTCCCGACCTTGTCCCAGTCAGTGCCCCCAGAAGGCGTCCTCGGCGTCTTGGACGGCGGAGAACAGCCAGACCTCGACGATCCGGTCGCCCTCGATCCGTAGGACGTCGATGCCGTCCTGTGCGAGTTCGGTGCCGTTGCGCTGGGCCGAGAAGCGCACAGGAACGGCGACCATCGTGCCGTTGACCATGGGGGCGCCGGTGACCGCGAGTTCGAAGGTGCCTTCGCTGATGATCATGGTGGCGTCGATGACCTGGTCGACTTCGGTGCGGCCGTGGTCGGTGCCGGAGAGCCGGTTGTCGCCGGGCTGGTGCCACACTGCGTCATCGGTGAACAGGGCACCGACGGTGGCGAAGTCCTTGGCGGACAGCGCGTCGACGTACTTGCGGGCAAGGGCGCGCGTAGTGTCCACTGTGGCCACTCCTTCGTGAGGCCCGACGTATGACAGCCCCATGGTCGTCGTCGGTGGACAGTCACCTCAACGTAACCAATGAGCGGATGTGGCCCATGTCACAGTATCTTGAGTGGAATGTGAACACGGCGACCTGGCCGTCCCGCACGTCACTGGCCCGGATGGACAACAAGTGGACGGCGATGGCCGTGATCGCGCTCGGTCCCGGCGCGATGCGCTTCGGTGACCTGCGCACCCTCGTGGAGGGGGTCAGCGCCAAGGTCCTCACCGAGACGTTGCGGGATCTGGAGCGCGACGGTCTCGTCGTGCGGCACGTGTACGCCGAGGTGCCGCGAAGGGTCGAGTACGAGCTGACCGCGCTGGGCCGCACGCTGCACACGCCCCTGGAGGCGCTGAGCCGCTGGGCCGAGGAGCACGCCGAAGAGGTCCTTGCGGCCCGCGAGAGCTACGACGCTCGTTCCTGATCTACCTGGGATTACACGTCTGCGCCGAGCCTGGACCAGGTCGACGGTGGCTGGCGGGTGTACTGCGCGGGCACGACGTTCGGCAGTCGGCGGTCCGCGATCGGGCCGGCCACGGCGACGGACATCGAGGGTCCGTGGACCGATCAGGGCGAGGTGCTGCGCTCGCAGGGCGGCTGTCCTACAACGCGATCGACTCCGATCCGATCTGGTCGGTGGTCAACGGGCAGCGCGCCACCCCGTACGCGTGGGGCTCCTGGTGGGGTGGCATCTACATGCGGCAGTTGGGAGTCGACGGCAAGTTCGCTCCCAACACGCCGGAGATCCACCTCGCGGCGCGGTCCAATCACGCCATCGAGGCGATGTCCATCGTGTACCGCGACGGCTTCTACCACCTGTTCGCGTCCTTCGACGTCTGCTGCAACGGCTCGAAGAACAACTACCGCATCGCGCACCACCACTACGACTCGACCCGCGACACCGGCGGGTTCGACGCCTACCTCCAGATCCGGGACCTGACGTGGACCGGTGACGGCTGGCCGCAACTGCTCGGGCCGTCGACCGACCTGGGTGGCACGGGCAAGGTGATCGTCAACCAGCACAGCGGTCTGTGCCTGGGCAACTGGGAGTTCAACACCAACCCCGGCGCCGAAGTCCGCTGGTACACCTGCAACAACAACACGGTCCAGCGCTGGCGCTTCGCCTGGTGCGCAAGTAGCGGTGCGGCGTGATCACCGTTCCCGCGGTGATCACGCCGCATCACCCGTCCGGTCGATGGACAGCGAAGCTTTATGACCTGGGTCACATTGGAGCGTTAGTTACGTTGAGGTAAGTGGTTACTGATGGTGAGTATCGGGTCCACCAGCAAGGACTCGTCAAGGAGATGTTCACGATGGACTCCAGCACCACGCTCGCCGTCGCCCGCAAGTACGCCGACGCGGTGGCCGCGAAGGACTTCGGCGCGGTCGCCGCTTTGTTCACCGAGGACATCGTGTGGCACCAGCCCGGCAACCACCGCCTCGCCGGCGCCCACGTCGGCGGTGACGCGGTCAACCAGATGCTCGGCGCCCAGATGGCCGCCACCAACGGCACGCTGGAGATCACGCCGACCGGCCCCACGATGGTCAACGGCGCGCTGTTCACCATCCCGGTCCACTTCAGCGCCCGACGCGACGGCGCCGAAATGTCGATGGACGGCATCGACGTCTTCCGGGTCGAGGACGACCGGATCGCCGAGGTGTGGCTGTTCTCCGCCGACCAGGACGCCGAGAACGCCTTCTGGGACGCCAACTGACACCAGTTCGGCGACGTTGTCGAACGCGGATGGTCCTCCTCCACCTCGGGGCCGCCGACGTCCCGAACAGCACCAAGAAGTCGACTTCATCCAGGTGATCGACGTTGCGCGCATCCACGATGCGGCGGCGGACGGCCGCAGTCCTTCCGGAGCATCCGGCCGGACACCTGTGCCGAGTCCGCCCGGCCACTCTCGGGCAGCCGGGCGGACTGCCGCGCACCCGACCCTCGCAGCCCCCGACCCGGCGAGCCGTCTCTCTTCCGCACCGGGTAAGAGGTAGCAGCGAGAAACCGACGCGGTCGTCCACGCGTCCGGACCGGACACCTCCGGCAAAGCCGAACCGTCACGTTCGCAACGGCTCGGCCGCACCGTGGGCGGTCGAGGGAGGCGCCGGCTCTACCGGGCCCGGTCGACCAACTCGTGGCCGCGGCGAACACCTACTCCCGTATCCCACGCCGACCACGGCAACGGGCGATGACCAACTGCCTCGACGTAGGTGAGGAACGGAGACAGTCCATGTCCCAGCACCCAGAATTCAACGTGCTCACCGCGACCTGCCCGTCCCGCACATCACTGGCCCGCATCGCCAACAAGCGGACGGCCATGGTGGTGATCGCCCTCAGCGACGGCCCGATGCGCTTCGGCGACCTGCGCAACACGGTCGACGGGATCAGCGGGAAAGTCCTCACCGAGACACTGCGGGACCTGGAACGCGACGGACTCGTCACCCGACACGTCTACGCCGAGATGCCACCCAGGGTCGAATACGAACTCACCACCCTCGGACGCACCCTGCACGCACCCCTCCAGGCACTGGGCCGCTGGGCCGAGGAACACATCGAAGAAGTACTCGCCGCCCGCGAGACCTACGACACCCGCCGCTGATCTCGAAAGGGGAACACTCCGGCACCGCGCACACCGCCGGCCACCGGGAACGCTCGCCGAGCAGAACCTCAGTGTCGACGGTCCACAGCATTGTCCGCGAGCATGAAGATCGTCGAGACCGAGGCGACGACGCTGAAGACCCGTCGAACGACTTCACTCCGGAGGGAGACGTAATGGCGCATGACGAGGTAGCGGGCGGGGCTTCAGGCACCCAGGGCTCGGGCACGCAGGGCTCGGGCACGCACGATCAGCCGTCGGCGATCCAGGTCCGCGGGGCGAAGGTCCACAACCTGAAGGGCATCGATGTGACGGTGCCGCTGCGCCGGCTCGTCGCGGTGGCAGGGGTGTCCGGTTCCGGCAAGTCGTCGCTGGCGATGGGGGTTCTGTACGCGGAGGGGTCACGGCGCTACATCGAGGCGCTGTCGACCTACACACGTCGACGGATGGCGCAGGCGCCACGTGCGGCGGTGGACAGCGTCGAACACGTGCCCGCGGCTCTCGCCTTGCGGCAGCGTCCGGGTGTGCCCGGGGTCCGCAGCACCTTCGGCACGTCGACCGAACTGCTCAACGTGCTGCGCTTGCTGTTCTCCCGTCTGGCCTCGCACCTGTGCCCGGACGGTCACCGGCAGGACCCGACCATCGACGTGGCCGCCGGGCTCACCCTGACCTGCCCGGTGTGCGCAGCGACGTTCTACCCACCCGGCGCGGAGTCGCTCGCCTTCAACTCCGACGGCGCGTGCCCGCGGTGCACCGGCACCGGCGTGGTCCGGGAAGTCGACGAGGCATCCCTCGTCCCCGACCTGGAACTCACCATCGCCGACGGGGCGGTGGCCCCGTGGTCCATGTTCGGACTGACGGTGATGCCGCAGGTCGTCGCGGAGTTCGGGGTACGCACGGACGTGCCTTACGCGGACCTGACCGCGCAGGAGCGGGAGATCGTCATGCACGGCCCCGCGGAGAAGCGGCACGTCAGCGTCCGGTCCAACAACGGCAAACTCTTCGAGCTCGACTTCACCTACCGCAACGCCCGCCGGGCCGTCGAAGAGGCCCTGAACAACGCCACCACCGAACGCGGCCTGAACCGGGTGAACAAGTTCATCAGCGCCCAGGTGTGCCCCGCCTGCCACGGCACCCGGCTCAGCGAACAGGCCTGCGCCCCGATCGTCGACGGCATCAACCTCGCCGAGGCCACGTCGAAGACGCTCGACGAACTCACCGCCTGGGCCCCCACCCTCGCCGACACGCTGCCACCGCAGATGCACCGGATGGCGCGGAACATCGTCGCCACCCTGCTGGAGACCGCTCGCCGTCTGGTCGAGCTCGGCCTGGGCTACCTCAGCCTGGACCGGGCGAGCTCGACGCTGTCGACCGGCGAGCGGCAACGCGTCCAGCTGGCCCGCGCGGTGCGCAACCAGACCACCGGAGTGCTCTACGTCCTCGACGAACCCTCCATCGGCCTGCACCCCTCGAACGTGGACGGCCTGCTCGGCGTCATGCGCGACCTCCTCCGCGACGGCAACTCCGTCGTGCTCGTCGACCACGACATCCAGGTCCTGCGCGAGGCCGACTGGTTCATCGAGATCGGCCCCGGCTCCGGCACCGAAGGCGGCACCGTCCTCGCCACCGGCGACCTCACCGCCCTCGGCAGGAACCCCGACTCCCTGATCGGCGGATTCCTCGCCGGCCGCGAACCCGTCCTCGTGCGCTCCAGGGCACACCGCGACGAGATGTTCGACCAGGGCCGCATCCACCTGTCCACCCGCCCCCTGCACACCGTGCACGCCCTGGACGTCGACATCCCCCAGGGCCGCCTGACCGCCGTGACCGGCGTGTCCGGATCGGGCAAGACCACACTGATCCTCGAAAGCCTCGTCCCCGCACTCCAGGCGAACGTCGCGGGCCACCCGTTGCCCGGCCACGTCACGGCGGTGGACGCACCGGCGATCACCCGGGTCAACATGGTCGACGCCACCCCCATCGGCATCAACGTCCGCTCCACCGTCGCCACCTACAGCGGCATCCTCGACGACCTGCGCCGCGCCTACGCCGCCACCGACGCGGTCAAGCAACGGGGTCTCACCGCCGCGGACTTCTCCTACAACACCGGATCACTGCGCTGCCCCCGCTGCGAAGGCACCGGACAGGTCTCCCTCGACGTGCAGTTCCTGCCCGACGTCGACATCGCCTGCCCCGCGTGCGAAGGAGCCCGCTACGCCCCCGAAGCCACCGACATCCTCCGCCCGACTCCCGGCGACCCGGACGGCGGGATCAGCCTGCCCGACCTGCTGACCCTCACCGTCCGGCAGGCCATCGACCAGGTCGGCGACATCCGGCGCGTCCGCACCCGCCTCCAGGCGCTCATCGACCTCGGGCTGGGCTACCTCACCCTCGGCGAGGACACCCCCGCCCTCTCCGGCGGCGAGGCACAGCGGCTGAAGCTCGCCACCGAGCTGACCCGGAACCAGTCCGACACCCTCTTCGTCCTCGACGAACCCAGCGTCGGACTCCACCCCCTCGACATCCGCACCCTCTTGGACGTCCTCCAACGCCTGGGCGACAACGGCGCCACCGTCATCGTCATCGAGCACGACCTCGACATGATCGCCAACGCCGACTACGTCATCGACATGGGCCCCGGCGGCGGCACCGCCGGCGGCGCCATCGTCGCCACCGGCACACCCGACGACATCACCCAAGACCCCCACAGCGTCACCGCCGGCTACCTCAGCGACCACCTGCACATGACGACGACGTGAGCCGACTCGGTCTTCTCACGTGTAGGATCTCAAATCTCACTTCATATTCTCACGGCCGACTTCGTCTCGGCTTCATGAATGAAGTCGGGTTTGAGACAGGCGCCCCGAGCAAGATCGGTTGCTGGTACTCGTGGTCCATGTGGTCG
>NZ_VKAB01000103.1 GCF_009769385.1 Saccharothrix deserti | reverse complement strand
GCTCCGCGGTCAGACCACCACCATCGGAATACCGCATCCCACCGGCATACACCCACCGGCATACACCCACCGGCATACACCCACCGGCAAGAGCAACCGTCACCCCGAAACGAAAAGATCGGTAGCGACCCAGCTCGGCCTGGGCCTTCATCGACGCCAGCGCCCGGTTGCGGGCCCGGATCACCTCCCGCTGCGACTGCGCACCCAGAAACGTCATCAACCGGCGGTGTTCACCGTCACCCAGGTCCACCCGGCCGCCGACCTCGGGCAGCCACACCTGCACCCCTGCGGCACGCAGCAGCGGCACCAGCTCATCGAACTGACGCCCGCAGAACGCCCGCTCGTACTCGCCCACCACGATCGCGTCGAACCCCCGGTCCGGGTCGGCCACCGCCTCCAGCAACCGGGACGCCTCCGGTCGGTTGCACCATCGGCGACATCGGGAGGCGCCCTCGTCGAAGAACTCCGCCACGATCACCCCGTGCCCGGCGACCAGACGCTCGCACACCTCCCGCTGCCACAATCGCGAGGAACGTCGGTCCTGATACTCCGAGGTCGACATCCGCCCGTAGAAGGCAAACCGCAACCCCAGGTCGACGTTCGGGTCCGGAGAATGCCTCCGCTCACTCTCGCACTGCTTGGTCTGCAACCAGCAGTCCAACAAGCTCTGATCATCCATAGAAGCGCTGGTCGTCATGAGTGCGACACCTTCAGTCGAGGGACACAACACCCCTGGGACCACACTCGACCGCGACCATGACAGCGACACCACCGACCGCCACCCGCACGGAGCAGGACATACCCCCGAACAGCCCTGCACACCCAGCTTGGTGCGCAGACCGGCACGGAGCCCGTCACCCGCCGAAACGCGCCGACCGGATCAGCCCAGCCACTGCACCAGCAACAGGTGCACCTCGCGCTGCTCCTCCAGAATCAGATACACCACCTGACCAGCCCTATCCGGCCCGAAGCTCCAATACCGCACCGCCGCGCCGGGATTGTCCTCGTGCTGCGGACGGCCGTTCCACGGCTGCAACTCCAACACCGCCAGCACCTCGGCATACACCGACAGCGCCTTCACAGGCAGCGCGGCGACCTGCTCCAACGTCGCCGCGTCGGGCACGACGCGATACACCGGCTACTCGGCCCGCCCCTGACGCCCGCGCAGCAGCGCCTTCATCTCCTCCAACGACACCGCGTCCGGATTGGCACCCAGACGCTGGACCTGCTCGGCCTTGGCCAACATCCGGTAGTACGAGCCCGGGTCGCGCAACTCGCCGTAGGCGATGTGCCGCCACTTACCCAACAGCTCCCGCACCCCGGCCAGATCCTTCGACACCTTGGCCCGCTCCAGCACCAACTCCCACTCGCGATCGAACTCCCCCACCAGCATCGGCGTCAGAGCAGCCCGGATCGCCACCGGATCAGCCGCAGGCGCCACCGGCTCGCCACCGGACGGCATCGACGCAGCAGGAGAGGCCATGCCCCACCCTAACCCCAGCCGGTGACGACTGCGAAGGTATGCACCCATGTCGACAGCAGGCCCAGCGGGTAGCACATGACGGTGGTTCACGATGCACTGTTGCCGACCTACCTGCGTTGACACTCGCCATTACCCGGCCGAAAGCGCCAATGGCATTGACTGGTCGCAAATTTCACCACTCCGAAGACGCGCGCGTCACGCCGGAACCGACCGATCGACACACCTTTTCACCACGAAGATATTGCCCGAAGAACAGCCTCCGACACCCGAACCAAGGTTGTTCGATTCGGGCGCCGCTCGCGTTACAGCCGTTCACTCGTTCGTCGTAATTATCGTTCGGGTGTGGTTTCCACCCGGTCGGGTGTCGCAGAATCACCGGATGTCCAGTCCTGTGGGAGGCCCGGTAGACCGGGAGGGTGACACGGAGCGTGCGGCGACCACCAGTCGCGTGCAGGATGCGGTGCGCCTGTTGCTTCTCGTCAACGGCGCGGCCGAAGACCTTCCTCAGCCGCCTCCGCCTCATGTGCCGCATGGGGCAGTCGCGGTGCTGCGGACGCAGATGGCCCTGCAGGCGCTCGACTTCTGGCTGCGCAACCCCGACTACTTCGCCAACTGGCTGCTCGACCTACACGACGGACACGGCGATCACGCCCTGCTCGTCGAAGCCCAGCGGATCATGGACTCCGAAGAACCGGAGATACGCAACTATCCGATGTTGCGCTACCGGTTCGGCGCGTACGAGCCCTTGGACGGGGCGCTGTCGGTGCTCGCAGCGGCAGGGCTGGCGCATCGACGTCGCGAGGGCAGCACCGACCACACCAGACAGCACAACTACTACATCACCGAACACGGCCGTCGAGTGACCACGGATCTGATCACTGACGTACCCGAGTTGAGTTACTACGTCACCCGCGTCGCCTTACTGACCCAAGTGACGAAAGGGTTGAGCGGTAGCCAGTTGAAGGCCATCCAATACCAACAGCAGGAGTATCTGGAAACCGAGTGGAATCAGCATATCCGTCCGATCGCAGCCAGGGTGCGACAGCGGATCGCCCGCATGCTGACCGATACCGAACCCGCAGTGGAGGTGCGATGACGACGGCAACGCCTTCCGCAGACACCAGACGCTTGGCCACGCGGGTCGCCGCCAGTTCGGAGATCGACGCGCCAGCGGTCGAGGCGGTCTTCGCGTCCCACGGAGTGCCGGCCTCTCCGATCCCCGCTGCTCCGCGCAGCCTTCGGGTGTTGAGACTGCGGCTGTGGGGACACAAGCGTGACATCCCCGAAAGCGGCCCCTTCGACACCACCCTCCGGATTCCCCGTGGGCTGGTGATGGCGATCGCACCGAACCTCAAAGGCAAGACCAGCCTGCTGGAGTTGATCACCTGGTGCCTGCGTGGGACGCCCAAGGCGTTGCAGCAGGACGTGATCTCCTGGTTGGAGGGTGTCGAATGCGACGTGCTGGTCAACGATGTCCCGCACGGCGTCCGCATGCGCCTGCACGACGGTGCGATCGCCGACGCCGTCATCCTGAAGACCAACAGCATCGAGGACTTGGCCGCAGCCCGCGGCCACAGCCCCGGCAACGCGGTTGTCATCGCCCGCGCTCGATCGAACGCCGAGTACGAGGCCGAGATCCAGGCGTTCATGCTCGACCGGCTCGGCCTGGAACCCATCCTCGCCTACGCCTCGAAGACCGGCGTGGTGCAGACCCACTCGTGGCCCGCCTACTTCGGCGCCGTGTACCCACCGGCCGGTGGCGAGAAGGTCCTGATCGGCGAGACGGCATTCGCCGGCTTGGCGGGACGGCTGCTGGAGGTGTTCCTCGACCTTCCCGGCGCCGCACTGCTGACACGGGTCAAAGCGGCCCGTGACCGGCTGTCAGCCGAGCACAACAAGCAACTCGATCTGGTCAAGACCGCCGCCGACCTCGACCGGGCACGGCGAGCCGAACAGCAGCAGCGCCTCAAAACGGCGCAGCAGTCGCTGACCGATCTGCTCGCCGAATCGGCCGTACCTTCGGCGACCGAAGCCGCCGAACGCGTGACGGCGCTGTCGCTGCAACTCGCCGATGCCGGTGCCGACCGGCGGGCAGCCGATGTGGCGCATCGGCAGGCCCGAGCGGCACGGCAGGCCGACCAGCGCAGGCTCAACGACGTGCGTGAGTCCGCAGTGGCACGGCGGCTGTTTCACGGCTTGGACCCGCAAACCTGCCCGCGGTGCGAAGCACCGGTCACCGCCGAGCGCCGTACAGCGGAAGCCGATCGACACCACTGCGCGGTGTGCACCTCGCCGATCGACGTCCAGGAAAACGAGGACGAAGAACTCCTCCAGGAACTCCTCGACGCCGTCGCCGCGTCCCAGCGGGCAGAGAACGCTGCGAGCGAAACCTTGTCGACCACCGATGAGGTCATCCGACGATTGACCGGGCGGCTCGCCGCTGCGGAAGCCGAGCTTCGCGACGCCCAGCAAGCCGGCACCGCCACGAAACGCGCCGAACTGGAGCGGGAGATCGCCCGTGCCCAGGGCGCCCTGGAAATCCTGCAACCATCCGTCGAGGAGACCGTCCCTTCCGGGACAACCAAGGACTCGATCGAGCTGCGTGTACTGCGCGCCCTGGCGGAGATTCTTGAAGCCGACCTCATGGCTGCCTCGGTGCGACTGTTCGCCGAACTCGGCCCCGAGATCGCGGCCTTGGCCAGACGCTTCGGTATCGCCTCGGTGCAACAGGTCAAGATCGACCGGAGGGCTGCGCTGGCGATCAGCAAAGGCGGCGCGAAACCCGACAGCTTCTCCGGCCAAAGCCCCGGCGAACGCCTCAGGCTGCGCATCGCCACCGTGATCGCGTTGCTCCGCGTAGGAGCCCGACTGGGGATCGCAACACATCCCGGCCTGCTCATGCTCGACAGCCTCCGCGCCGAAGAAGTGCAGGAGGAGGACGCACACGCGATCCTGGCAGAACTGATCGGCATCGCCCGCGAGACTCCAGAGTTGCAGATGCTGACCACCACGGCCGACATGACCCTACCGGTGGGTAGACTTCCCGACGAGGCGATCCTCGCGCCACCGGAGGGACGTGACGCGTTGTGGTGACGCCGGCCAGCACACAGGAACGCCTGATTCAGGCGGCCAGTACCGGCCGGATCCCCACAGTGGACGAACTCGGCCAGTCCGACCAAGTGGCCCAGCAACTGACCGAACTCGCCAGCACTGCGGTCGCGCCACTGGCCGCCGGTGTACTCGCAACCGCCATGGCCGACGACACTGCCGGAACATGGACCTCCACAGTGCGCTCATTCGCCACCGGTACAGCAGCGCAGAGCAGCGTCCTGGCGCTGGCCGACACCATCGACATCCTCCTGGCGACCCCGGCCACGACCGCGGTGGCCGGACCTGGCCTGCACGACGCCATGCTGCGCGACTTCGACGCCCTCGTCTCCGACCACCCTCACCTCGCTGCCGCCCGGCTGGAAGGAGCGCTGCGCGTCGCACTGTCGGGCACCACGACCCCCTACCTCGTGCTGGACCGGCTGACCCGCCGTGTCGACCAGATGCCTTCGGACTACGTGGAGGCACTGCCCCGCCTCCTCGGAGCCGCACTCGACACCTGGGCGGGCGATGACGCACTCACCCACCCTCTGCGCACCACACTGCAACGGCTCACCGAACTGGACGACCTCGGCGCCGATGCCGACGCCACGTTCGAACTCGGCTGCGACGCTCTGCGAGCAGCCTTGAACGCCACCGACGAACCCACCGTACTGACGGGTGTCCAAGCTGCCGAGCAACTCTTCACCACAGTCGGCAACTCGGAAGAAGGCCGTGACGACGCCGCGGTCTACCGGCAGGCATGTCGAGCCGTCATCGCCTTCGCCCGCCGCGACCGAGAAGCCGTGCAGGCTGCGTCCGTCGAACTGGAGCAACTACTCCGGCAACGCCGCGCATGGCACCTCAACACCCACCTCCCGGACTGGCGTCTACATCGCCTCGACGCCGAAACGGCCTGGCTCAACCTCGTCCTGGACCTCCGTACCGCCAGCGACCGCCTCGCCGAGGCCACCTGGCTGGACACCTGGACCGCTATAGCCGAACTCGGCAAGGTCTACGAAGCCGAACGCCCGCGGATGCCCCAGGTAACCACAGGTCTGTCCACAGTGATCAAACCGGTCATCGAGAACGCCGTAGCGGAAAACGCCGCACTACTCGACCAGCTGAAACGAGCCGTGGAAGCGGACCGGAAACGCCCGCAACCGGTCCTACCAGCCTCTGCGGACGCCCTCCTGGGCGCCATCCGCAACAGGGAACGTCACCAGCACCGAAGCACTCTCACCACAGATGACGATGCGGAGCCCGACGGAGCCCGTCTACAGCGCACCGCCCCGTCACTGCTGCGCCTCGCCCCCATCGTCCGATCCCATCTGCTCGCCACGCTCGACGACGTCGACCTCGCAGCTCTCGACACACTCGTACGCGCAGCCGCACCACCAGCCGCCGAACACCCCGTCCTGTCCGCAATGCGCACAGACATCGTCGACCGACTAGAGCGCGACCCGCGTTTCATCGGCGAGGCACGTGCAGCGGTCATCGCGCTGTTGGAACGCACACTCACCTTCCTGCTCGACCGCTACAACCGCGGCGGGCCACTCGCCCCGGGCATGAAGGACATCATCAAGAAGATCAAGCCGGGAGAGAAACCTCCGGTCGAAGCCGACTTGCAACAGGAGTTCCACATCTGGCTTGCGGCCCCATGGGAACTCGCCGGTCGCGTACACACCGAAGTCAGCAAAGTCAGCACCGGTCGTACCGACGTTCACATCCGCATCGGCGAGATCGTGCTCAGCACAGAGGTCAAACGAGAAGAAACCGATGCAAGCCAGGAGAACCTGGACCAGTACCTGGCCCAAGCGGCCGAGTACTCAGGCTCCAACATCCCCTTCAGCCAACTACTGGTCCTCGACATCAGCGACCACCGACACGGCACGCGATCCTTGATCGACTGCGCCTGGACCCGCTCCTACACGCCAACCGACCATGCGTCACCACGCCACGTCATAGCAGCCGTCGTCATCGGCAACCGACCGACGCCACGCTTCCTCACGACGCGCACGATGTAACTCGCTCCGGACCGGTACCCCAGGATGACGCATCAGAGTCTCCAGGAATCCCGGCGCACCGCATGGTCTCCATCAAACCCGGTACGGAACAGTGCGCGAGATGGTGTCGGCGCAGCGCGGCCTGAACCTGGAGCAGCGGGTGATCATCACGGGTGCGTTGGAGATCCACGAACGCCGGTTGCGGAAAGTGCTGGTGCCGCGTCGGGCGGTGGTAACCCTGGCGGCCGAGATGGACGTGGCAGCGGCGCGGGCGCTGGCGGCGGCGCATTCGGGCCGAGATGCGCGCTACTCGTCGTCTGCGCTGTCCCGCCGTGTTTGCTCCAGCCACTCGGCCAACGCGCGCAGACTGGCGATGGTCTGGGGATGGTCAGGACCGAGCACGAGGTTCAGGTCTCCGACAAGCTGGATGAACGCCTCGACAGCCTCGGCGACGCGCCCCGCCTTCCCGAGACATTGGGCCAGGTTGTGCCGGGCATGGAAGGTGCGGAGATGGTCGCTGCCCTGGAGCCGCGTCCGATCGGCGACGAGTGCGGCGAACGCCTCGACGGCCTCGGCAGGACTCCCCGCCGCCGCCTGCCAGCGCGCGAGTTCGCTCCTGCTGTCCAGGGTGGCCGAGTCGTCCGGGCCGAGGACTCGTGCACAGTCCTGGACGATCTCGGCGAAAGCTGCCACAGCGCCGGCGGCGTGCCCCTGCTCGCCCTCCCACTTGGCCAGGTAGTGCCGGGAACGAAGAGGGGCCGGGTGATCAGGACCGACGATTCTCACCTGGTCTCGCAGGAGTTCGGTCAAGGCCTCCGCCGCGCCTGGGACATCCCAGTTCGCCCGCCAGAGGATCAACGTCTCCCTGGCCGCGAGGGATTCGGGACTCCCGGCGTCCAGCCGTTCTATCTTGTCGGCTTGACCCATAGCCGCCCGTAACTCCCCGGCCGCCTTCTGGTCGCCTGCGTCGGCGCGTGCCCGCAAGTTCTGCAGTGCCTCCGACCCGATCAGGCGTTCCAGCACGTCGATGGAGCCGCCGGGCGCGGGCGCCTGACCGGTATCCCTCTTCGGCGACACGTGGACATCCGCGTAGAGCGCGGGAAGCTGTGAGAGGGTGGCGTTGATGCGCGGCAGCGCCTTGCTCAGGAACTTGGGCAGGACACTGGCCGAAGTGCAGATCCCGACGACGGTCCGGTACCGCTGCGCGATGTCGTCCAGGTAGCGGCGGATCGTCTGCTCCGGGTTCCAGAAGTGCTCATTCACGATGTAGACGCCATCGGTCCCGCTGTCGAAGATGTTGCCGTTGCCCTCCACGGACACCAGGCCGCGCGGCAGGTCGTCCCGATGCCGGGGAGGCGCGGTGAGCCAGTCCGGCGCGGACCGACTGCGGGCTGCCATCTCCCGGTCGATCGCCTGGCGGATCTCGGCGACCGATCGCTGGAAACCGCGGATCTCGCGCCGGATCTCCTCGATCGAAGCGATGACGATCCGCTGCGGGTACACCACCGCCAATGGGTCTGAACGCACCTTTCGCCCCTTCTCGTCATACAGGATCTCCAGGTGCAGCAGGTATGCCACCAAGTCCAGGACGAACGGCCGTGCGAGCCGGATCAGGAACCGGTCGGCCTCCCCCGGCGCAACCACCTGGGAGAGAGGGGCGATGATCGGTGCGTCGGCAGCGTGCTCGGGGTCCGGGAGTTCGACCTCGTACGTCGCCGAGGCATCCAGGCCCTTGCCCACATGCCCCGGGCCGGCGTCGTAGGGCATGCGCATGGTCGTGTCACCGAACCGGACCGCCTGGTGGACATGTACCACCAGGCGCTTGAGGACGGCTGGCTGACCACCGGTGTTGCGGACCATGACGTCGAGGACCGGCGGGTCGTCCTTGGCGTCCTTGGCCGGATCAGGACGCTGCAAAGCCACGTCCACCAGCTTCACCCGCGACTTGCGGCGCCCCGGTCCCCGTGTCGTGGCCCAGGCGGCGATTAGGGCGGCACCGACGCCGCCGGTCAACCCGACAATTGTGGTGAGCACACGTCTACCTTAAGAACTCCTAACAGAATGATCTTGGAATACGGTTGAGCAGTGGTGTGTTGACCATGGCGTGAGGAAGGGCCAGCAGCTTCCGTGGGTCGTCTCCGACGAGCTGTGGGCAAGGGTCGAGCCGCTGC
>NZ_VKAB01000102.1 GCF_009769385.1 Saccharothrix deserti | reverse complement strand
AGAGCGCGACCGCCTCGGCCCGGAACTCCGGCGGGTAGTGCTTCATCACCATCTGAACGGGACTCCTGTCCACCCGGATCGTCAGGATCCAAGTGTGTCTGGTGTCCAACATCCAGGGTCAAGTCCCGTCAAGCGGTCAAGAGGACTCCCGCCAACCTGGTGGGTGACCGTTGGGCTGGCGATCTGCGCGTGTCGAGATGGCAAGGGAACGGATGTTCGATACTGTCTACGGTCAAATCTGTTTCGCAGACCACCGGAAAGCTTCGTGCTCATGTGGTCCGCGCACACGGAGGGCGTAACGCCGCATGAGGATCGACATCGAGCAACACGCGCGAGGACTGCTCGAACACCTGGGACAGAGCGAGCAGAACGAGGTCGCCGCCTACCTGGAGCAGAGCGGGATCGACATCCAGAACAGTCATCTGATCGTCGACTATCTCGTCGACGCAGGCTGGGCCAAGGACTGCTCCACTTTTGGGGAACCAGACTGCCTTCTCACCGGCACCGGTCTGGCCAAAGCCCAGCGGTTGCTCGCCGAGCGGAACAGCCCGGCCCATCGCCTGGGCACACTGTGGACCAGGATGCTGCGCTGGCTGGAGGGCAACCCCGGCGTCGCGGACTGGAGCGGCTTCCTCGCCGGCGATGGAGTGCGCTACCAGGGCACCGACTTCACCAAGGCTGAGGTGGAGAAGGAGGCCGCCTACCTCTACGAGCACAAGTTGATCACCGCTATGCGGACTTGGCAGGGCGAAGACGGCACCCTTCGCCCCACCATCACCACTGCGGGTCGCGACTGTCTGATCCACTTCGAGGGAGACGTGAACCAGTACCTCAACCGCGGTGGGCACTCCACCACGAACCACACGACCCACAACAACACGACGATCACAATGACCGACAGCGTCGGCAACATCACCAACGCCAGCTCCAACGTCCAGCAGAACGTCAACTCCGGGCTCGACACCACCGAGGTGCTCAAGTTCGCTGGCGCCGTCCGCCAGACCCTGCCCGTACTGGGGCTGGACGAGGCCGCCCAGCAGGCCGTCGACGCCCAGGCCGAGGACCTGCACCAGGAGGCAAGCTCCGCGGCCCCGGATCGTGGCCGGATGCGGAATCTGATCGACAGCATCCTCCAGACGCTGAAGACGGCCGGGGCGACCATCACCCTTGAGATGATCACAGGCCTCGGCATGCAGGCGATCCAGGCCATCAGCGGCTGACCACGGCGTTACCGTCCGGCCATGAGCCTCACGTCGGGACTGGCGTCACCCCAGACTCCCCTGCGGCTGTTTCTGGATCGCGAGCTATCCGCGGGCACCCGGCCGTTGCGCGCGACCTACCGTGCCCGACTACGGGCACCGCGCCTGGTGCTGCCCGGGGACGGCGTGGGGTTCGAGGCCGGCACGGTCGGCACGGCTATCGATCAGCGATTGCGCTTGGCGTTCACCTCCGCCGCCCCGGTCGACCTTGCGACGCGAGCGGGCGTCCTGATGTGCAGCGAGTTCGCACCCGCACGAGGGCTCCGCGGCCGCCGCACAGACCCGTACACCGTGCTGGCCGCTCTCGGCCGCGATCTGATCGCTGCGATCAGCACGCTCGTCGCCGGTCTCGCGCTCGACGACCGGAGCCAGCCGATCGCGCGTGCCGATGAGGACGAGGAGCGCCTGGCGCGCATGCTGCTCGTTGCCGCCTGGTACGCCCTGCTGTACCGGGTGCCGATCGCGTTCGCCGACACGCCACTGTTCAAGGCGGTGAGCTCCGACCCGGGTGCGCTCACGTTGCCGCGCATGCTCGCGATCCCGCACCGCGATCTCGTCAACGACGTGCTGGCGCAGCTAAATCTCGCCGAGGACAGCTCGCTCGCCATGCTGCGCGCCGCCTCGACGCTGGATCGCTGCCACCCCGGCCCGACATTCGACGGCAGCCTTCACGTCACCGCAGACGCCGACCTCGTCGTCGACGGCCTGCTGCTGGACTTCAAGAGCACCCGCCGCGTTGACGAGTTCTCCAAGGTCACCATGCACCAGCTGCTTGGCTACGCGCTGATGGACTTCAGCGACCGCTACGAGATCGACGCGGTCGGCGTGTACCTCACCCGCGCCGGCGCTGTGATCAGCTGGCCGATCGAGGACTACCTGCGTCTATTCGGAGCCCGCCGCCGCGACCTCGCCGAGTTCCGCGCGGTGTTCGCCACGTTGCTCGCCCACCCGGCTGCCCGGCCGACGGCGTCCCGACTCCCGAGCAGCGAGCCGCCGTCGACCGCCTCGTGGCCGACTCGCTACCCCTATCGCGGTCGGCTGCTGCCCGGTCTGCGGCACCGGGCTCGACGAGGCGGCACGCCGGGCCCGGCGCCGGTACTGCTCCCCGCACTGCGCCCGCCGCGCCCCGACACTGCGGCGCCACGGCTGGCTCGGCTGACGCCGCGAGACCGTTGGTGGAGAAAAATGTCGAGTTCAAGGCCAAACGCTCAGCGTTTCCACACGTTGACCTTTTCGCCTCCGAGCAGAGGCGCATCATCAGGACCTTTCACATGGGGTGCGATCCACACTGGCCGGTGCACCTGCCGAGTCGGATACCACTGCTGTCGCCAGTGACCTCGCACGATCCACCGGTGGTGATATTCGCGGGCCGTGGCCGATTCGTCCGTGTTCCCCGTGGCCCTGGGGCGCCGGAGTTCGACGAGGCGGACAGCTCGCGGTTCGAGGCCGTCGCGTAGAAGGCGCCTGCGTGTCGAACGTGGCAACTGCACCTCGCTGGTGTCCACCAGGGGCTTCTGCCGCATCAGCAGCCATGCGGCACGCAGTCTGGGCGCCAGGGTGGTCATGAAGTTCAGCGGTCCCGATGCTGTTCCCTCGTTGTCGCCGAATGGCCAGGTGAACTCGGCGCCGTGTGCGTACACCAGACGCGGCTCGGTCGTGGCCGTCTGCCGGTTCGGCGCGATGCGGTCGAAGACCGGGGCCGCCTCGACCCGATCAAGGTACGTCGAGCCGAGGAGCACGGCATTGTGTCCGGGCATCCGGGCCCAGCACACGGCGGCGATACCGAGTTGGGTGTCGTCGTCCAGCGAGATCGAGGCGATCGGCCGCTGGAACACCATGAGTCCGACTTCGGAGGGCAGGTCCTCCGACGCGAGCTGGAAGTCCGGGATCGAGCCTGCCGCAGCGTCGGTGAGTTCGACCATGTCGGCGGCGACGTAGAACAGGACGGCCTCCCGCAGGCGGCGGATTTCCGTGGCCCGCAGGGTGCTTCCGGCGACCGACGGAGCGGTGCTGGATCTGAGGGGAGGCCAGTCGTAGTGGCCGGTGGCGGCTGCCCTGTACCACAGCTCGGCCGCCCTGGCGCCGTCCAGCCACGTGATGATCTCGGCGCGGATGTCCGGCAGTTCCGCGGGGCGGATGTCGGTCACGACGACACCCTGGCGGTGGCGTCCAGGTAGCGGTGCAACGACGACGACGCCACCGACTGAGCCGTCCGTGCGTCGGTCTGCGTGCTCAAGTGGGCCCGCGTGACCTGGAAGTCCGACGGCATCCGCGACGCCTGCCAAGCCCGCGCAATCGGCGTATCCCGCAGAAATCGCATGGTCTCGATCCGGGCGTCCCGCACCGCACGAGCCGCGCTCGCCGCCGTCCACAACCTCGTCTTCCTGGCTCCCACTGCCTCCGCGCCTCCCGACCCCGACCCCGATCCCCGACAACACCCATGGTTACCGATTCACGCCACAAGGCAGCACGACGGCACGGCCAAACGATCAACCTTCACCCATATGCCGAAGTCAGCAGCCCAGGGCGCTGTCCATGGACGTGATCATCGACGTGTTCCGACCAGAGCCTCTCGGTGTTGCTGTGTGGCGGCTGACAAGCCTGACACTCGGTTGCACATCGTGATCACGTCAAGGCACCTATTCACATGACCAACGACCACGACACGGGCAACGACCCCGACACCCGGCAAGATCGAGCAGATCGGCAAGTTGATCAGTCCGGTACAGCCGTCCAGGCGTTGGTGATCTTGTCGACCACGATGACCACAGCTTTGGGCGGCATCTACATGACGACCCGATCGATCGTGGTGACGGCGTTGACGGCCAGCTTGATCGCTCTACTAGGAGTGTGCGTGACACTTCGGTGCGTAACGAAGAGGTAGTCGCTCGCCGTCGGATTGAAGGTTCGTTGCACATCGACGGCCCCTCATGCCACTCCATACTGACCGGACACAGCGAGCGAGAGGTGGCGTGGTGAAGCGTGGCCTGCACCCTTGACAAATTCGACAACTTCTTCAATGCCGAGCTGCAACCGTTGATCATGTTCCTGGTGCGAGCGGGCTACGAGCTAGAGGAGTCGCGCGATGCGGCTGCCGAAGCGATGTTCTGCGCCTACCAGGGATGGATCGAGATCCAATACCCGAAAGCATACGTGCGCACCGTCGCGCAGCGTGTCGCAGGACGTCAGAATCAACGCGATAAAGAACGTGTGCTCCGCTCGGTCCGAGGCGGTTTTGTCACCCTCGAACAGGCAGACCCGTTTCCCGAAATCGACGCAACACTTGACTCCACAAAACGCTTGCTCGCACTGTTAGACGTATTGCCAGACAAGCAACGACTGGTCCCAGCCTGGCACCTGGACGGTTTCAGCAATACAGAGATCGCCGAGAGCCTTGAGATGCAGGTCACTACCGTGGCGTCGAACCTACGGCATGCGAAAAACCGGATACGTGAACTCCTAAACACTGAAGAACGAATTCGCGCGACCGCAGTTAGCGAGGGAGGTGCTCACCATGACGCACCCTGACGACGCCTTCGCCACCCTGGTGCGGCAAGCCGATCTAGAGATTGGCGCAGTCCTGACGGCATCCCTGGATGCCGAGGACATGCTAGAGGGAATCAAGCAGCGGGCAGCACGTTCGCATGCGGCGGCCATACAGGCGGTGCAGGAACAGAAGGAACTTCAGACCGTTGGTGCCACTCTTGTCCGAGCTTTTTCCGCTCCTGTGCAGCTTGCCGAGCGGCCTCCGGTCGAAAACGCAGCGACACTGCGCCCGACCGATGGACTTCGCGAAATTTACGCAGAGGGCCACTCGGAGCTCTCCACGGACTTGGTCGTCATTGTGACCGATGCCGCCCAAGGGGACCGCGTGGCGGTGAGCCGCTTGCTAGAACATCTCCGACCGTTGGTGGTTCGGTACTGTCGCGCCCGAATCGGCCGTCGGGATCGCTCCTTCATCTCGGCGGATGACGTGGCCCAAGAAGTCTGCCTTGCGGTATTGAGGGCACTCCCCACCTACCGCGATCAAGGCCGCCCTTTCCTGGCATTCGTATACGGCATCGCGGCGCACAAAGTCGCCACCGCCCATCAAACAGCATTGCGCAAGGGGATCGACACGGCGCCGGAGTTGTCGAGCGTCCCTCCTACCGAGATGGAAGAGCCGCAGCGTGCAGCACAGGTCGAAATGTCCGAGCGCATGGCCCAACTGCTGAAACTGTTGCCGGATAAGCAACGGGAGATCCTGGTGCTGCGCGTGGTCGTCGGCCTATCCGCAGAGGAGACCGCCGATGTGGTCGGGTCGACACCGAATGCGGTCCGGGTAGCTCAACACCAGGCGCTCGCCCAGCTGCGAAAAACCCTATCCCAGCAGTGACTCACCGACCGGAGCCGTCCAGACCAACCGAGCCGCAACCTCGCGGCGGCGCTGCATACCATCCCATACGTGCGTGACCCAGATCACACGCATGTAGCGTAGACGGTCACACAGCGATACCCCGGTAACGACGCGGGAGGGTGCGCATGAACACCGATGAGCACGACTCGGGCACCACCGAGGGGGACGCGGAGGACGACCTCACCGCCGAGGAACTGGCCGACTACCAGCTCGGCGGTGAGACCGGTGGGGAGATAGGCAATGAGGCCGGGCCTGACAGCGATCGGTTCTTCGTGTCCAAGAAGGCAGCGGCGGTGTTCAAGCACAGCCTGTTGAAGAGCTACTTCCCGCGGTTCGCGGGCAAGGCAGGGTCGACTGAAGTGGGCAAGCGCTTGGCCTACGTGGACACCCATGCCGGGCCCGGTAGGTACAAGGACGGCACGGAGGGCAGTCCGCTGCTGATCGCTGGCAACGTGGCCGGGATGTTGGCGGCGTCCGGGGCGGCGCACAGGGACATCGCGTGCATGTTCGTCGAGGCGCGACGAAGTCACCATCGGCACCTGGAGCGGGTGCTGGAGGAGAGGATGCCATCTGGGGCGCTGTGGAAGGCGCGGCGCGGGAAGGCCAGCGACCATCTGGACGAGGCGTTGGAGTTCGCCGGAGACGCGCCGTTGTTCATGTTCATCGACCCCTACGGCCTGGGCCCTAGCTTCGACGAGGTCGTGCGTGTGCTCAAGCGTCCCCGCAACGGCCGTGGCAGCAAGACCGAGATCCTGCTGAACTTCATGTCCATGGCCTTCTCCCGCGCGGGCGGCTTCCTTAAGGCCGACCGGCCTACGGCGCAGCAGTTGACCACCTTGAAGCGATTGGACTCGGTCCTCGGTGGTGTTTGGTGGCGCCAGGTATACCTAGAGGCCGACTCCGGAGGACATGCGGTCGGCAGGTTGGTCGATGAGTACGCCCGCCGGGTGTGCGAGGCGGTGGGTACCCGACCGCAGCTAGGGATGTCGCAAAGGTGCCGAGCGACGCTGATACCGGTGTGGAACACCCTGGAGCAGGATGTTCCGGTCTATTGGCTGGTGCACTTCACGTTCCACCCCCACGGCAAGTGGTGCATCGCCGAGGCCGCAGCGAAGGCCAACGCGACTTGGCGGCAGACAAACCACCAGTTCGCGCTCTCCAGGCGCCTAGCCCATGAAGCCAGCACGGGCCAGGAGGACCTATTCTCCGGAACGCTGGTTCCTCAGGCGACCGAAGAAGAACACGCTCGCGACGAGGAGCGGTTGAAGAAGCGGTGGATCGACGCCATCGTCGACAATCTCAGAGAACTCATCGGCACCCATGAGCGACTTGATGTTTGCGAGGACATGGCTGCGATCTTCGGCATCACGCTGGGGCTTGCCCACGGCAAGCACCTTCGGCAGGCGTGGGATCGGTTGTCTGCGGATGGCCTGCTGGTCCGCCGCGACACCGGCAAGCCACTTGAGAAGCAGACGATCCGACGAGCCTGACTAAGGCAGACCGCAGATCAGTGGGTCGCGGCCAATCTGGGCATCTCGTCCCAGGTTTGGCCATCGAGTTCGCGGCCGCCAGCCTTCGGAGTACGGCCGCCCCACTGCTTGTGGAAGAACGCGACGTCTGCTTCCTGACAGGCATCCCTGATCTGGCGTACCCAAACCGGGTCAACCGGGCGGGCGTTCGGGCCGGACTCGCCACCGGTGATCACCCAGTTGATGCCTTCAAGGTTGAGTTCGGTCAAGGGTCCTAGCAGCGGCTCGCACGACAGGAACCGCACCGCAGCCGGTACAGCGCGCAGATCGTCGACCCGGACCAGTTGGTCGCTGTTCTCGACGCTCACACCCATCCATACGTTCGAAGGCCAGTCCAGCTTGTCCGCAAGCTTACGGAGGCGGGCCGACCGCTTGGTCAACACCTGGTAAGTGTGCTGCGGCGTGTCAGCCATGACCTTGAAGACCCTGCGCACGAACTCCAGCGGAACCTTGGCGTGGAACAAGTCGCTCATGGAGTTGACGAACACAACCCGCGGACTGCGCCACCGGTAGGGCTGGTCAAGGGTGTCCGGGTGCAGCGCGACCCCGAACCCGGGACCGGAGGTGCGCGGGTCGCCATCGTTCTGGTACTTCTCAGTGCCCATCGCCTTGAGTCGCTTGGCCAGCGCCAGGGCGTAGCAGTTGTCACAGCCCTTCGAGATCCGGTCACACCCCGTCGTGGGGTTCCAGGTGACCTCGGTCCACTCGATCGTCGAGCGACTACCCATGACTGCTTCCTGTCTGTCCGCGGTAACTACGACACGTCGTGTGCGCTGGATCTTACGAGGATGTCGTAACGAAAATGTCGTAAGATGACGGTGTGGCGTCACTAGATCGGGTTTTTCTGCGGGACAAGTCGCAGGCCGCGTTCGGCCAGCGCTACCGCTTGGAGGTCATGCTCGCGATCGCTGACGCTGAGGACGGGTTCGTCGCGCTGACCGACCTGGCCAAGCAGTTGAATGTCACCATCAGCAACCTGCAAGGACCGCTGAAGTCCCTCGTGACCCTCGGCCTGCTCACACCGATCCCCCACGGGGACTCTCGTCACCGCTTCTACTTGCGCAACCCCAGCACGGCCTGGAGTTGGGCCAAGGAGCTCCACGACCAAGCCCATCTCGACAACGCAGCGCGTGCTGCCGATGGCGAGGGCACCGACATCCACATCGTCCAGCAGTAAGCCTCCCCTGGATCCGACGGAGAGCGCACGAAGGGAGCGAAGGGAGCGACGTCGCGAGTGCCGCTCCCTTCGCTCCCTTGGGTGCTCCCTTCCTATGTCCTCTGGCGGATACGCCACACCCAGCCGCCATCGAAGTCGGCCTTCTCGGAGCGGATCTTGGCCCTCGCCTTGGCGCGCTTCAGGGTGTCCTTCGAGAACCCGGCCTGGTGTCCTTCATTCAGTACGTCCATCACCGCAGCCTCACCTCCCCGCTCCAGCAGGTAGTCGGTGAGCCACGCGGCGGCGTCCGCACGCTCGTCCCCGTCGTCGTACGCGGAGCGCTGAAGCCCGCGTTCCGCAGATGATGTAGCCGTCTGGTCGGTGAATCTGGGGGTTGAGCTGGGGAAACACCGACTGGCCCGGTGACGGGGCGTGTCACTAGGCGGTGGGATCGGCGCAGGTCAGGGGGCTGCG
>NZ_VKAB01000101.1 GCF_009769385.1 Saccharothrix deserti | reverse complement strand
AGCCCCCTGACCTGCGCCGATCCCACCGCCTAGTGACACGCCCCGTCACCGGGCCAGTCGGTGTTTCCCCAGCTCAACCCCCAGATTCACCGACCAGACGGCTACATCATCTGCGGAACGCGGGTTGCACGGACGCCATTTTCGGCAAGCACAGCGTCGGTCCAGCTCGCACTCAGTGCGAAGAGCTGATTGCGACGTCGCACGGCAACTCATGTCCAGCCGGATACGCCGAGCAGACGTACCCGGCGGTCGAGCAGCGCCGCGAAGTGGTGCGGGTCACCGACGACGAGTTGGACCTGCCGGTCGGGGGTGCGGACAACGACCACCGGGCCGGTGGGCAGACCGGTGGCGTCTGCCACCCAGACACCGTCGACCTCCTGGAGCCGCAGTTTTCCGTCGACCACATGGGAAGCCGACGGTCCGGCGCCGACGCACCAGTACAACCACTCCCCGTCAAACCCCGCGAACGCGCGCCGAGGCCAACCCGCCGCACCGCGCACACGGCGCTCCCGGCTGCGGATACCAAGCGTCGTGGCCGCGATCGCTCCACCGGTCGGGTCCAACAGCACGGAACAGGCCCACTCCACCAGGAGCGCGCCCAGCACGGCGGCAACCAGCGTCGACACGACAGGCGGCGCCTGGTGTGTGAGCCAGGCGATCGCCAGCGCCTGAACCGCGCCGGAGCACACCACCATGGGTCCCCACGACTTCGCGACATGCACGTAGATCCGTTCCACCACGAACCACACCGGCGGCGCGCAGCCGAGCGCGAGCAATCCCAGGCCCCACAACCCGCCGGAATCGGACAGAGCAACCCCGGCGACACTCACCACCGGCGCCGCCAAGAAGCCGACCAGCATCATCGGGTACGCCCGAAACCAGCGGCGCTCGAAGTCCGCGCGCACCGTGGCGTGCACGTCGAACGGCATTCGCATTCGTCCCATCCTCCCGACTGGCGACACGACATCATCGAATGCACCGACCGCGAACATTCATCACGTGATCTCGACTTCGGGCAGGTCCGCCGCCGCCCCTGAGTCGACGGCCTCCGTCGCCCGGTGCATCGCGGCGCTCAGATCGGCGTGGAGGTCGGCGGACAAGCCACTGTGGACGGTGATCGCGCACGCCGCGTTGAGCAGCACGGCGTCCCGCACGGGACCGGTCTTGCCGGCCACCAACTCCCGCACCACGTCATCCCGCCCTTCTCCACGCCTACGCGCAAACGACAACAATCGAGTTCCGCCGCAGCTCGGTCTCCAGCCCACGAAGACGCCCGGCCGCCAAGTGCCGGGAATCCTCGCGACGCCTCGGCGCCGGTCACAACCGCCGCTGATGTGGCGTGCCAGGCCCCCGCCTCCGCGAACACACCGCGGAGTCGACTCGACAGGTTCGGCGCGTCACAACATTGGCCGTCACAACCGTCGCACGTCAAGAAGACGATACTCCTTTCCGCAACGGGAAGCGCTTTTCCTCGAATTCCGGAAACCATTCTTCCAAAATCTGAAACTACACAGGTGACCGTGTGCCGCAGCGCCCGGCTCAGCAGCGTGCCGAAGCCGTACGTGGTGGCCAGGAGCGTGGCGACGAATCCGGCGCACCAGGCCGCGCGATGTGGTGATCCGGCCGTTCAGTGGTCGTGCCGGCTGCCCGTGCGGGCGGACAGCCTGGTGGTGAGGCGTCGGGGCAGGGTCTTGCCGAGTCCGATGACGACTTTGTACGCGAGGCCGGGCACGCTGACCGCGACGCCCCGCCGGAGATCACGCAGTGCCGCCGTCACGAGTCGGTCCGGGTCGAGCCACAGGAAGGCCGGGATCCCCGAGGTGTCCATGCCCGAGCATTCGTGGAACTCGGTGCGCACCCAGCCCGGGCACAGCGCCATCACGTGCACTCCGCTGCCACTGATCTGCTGCCGGACGCTGTCACTGAAGGTGACGACCCATGCTTTGGACGCGCTGCAGGTGCCACGGGAGAAGTCTGCCGGCGGGAGGGGTAGTCCGGGAAGTGGTCGGGCATCGGCCAGCCGCCGAAGCCGCCGTTTCACAAAAGGACGGACAGGTTTCAGCAAGACGAGGACAGCGCCGGTGTCCCCGCACGTGATGAACTTACGTCAAGCGATCTCACGTCGCTACTCGTCAGGGTGAACGAAACTCACCCCTATTGAAACCACGGTAGGTTATCTCCGGTGCGAATCCTCTTTTCAAGCCTAGTACTCCAGCTGTAGATCGTGATCTTCGTGGTCGTGGAGTGGTGTGGAGGAGTCGGTGCCAGTGAGCCGGGGAGTGTCCCTGCCGAACAGTGCCGGTCAGGACACCCGTCTGCGAGCGGGTTAAGTGGCCTCAACGCCGCCTGACGGTTGCATTGCCGGGCGGAGGAAGGTCCGGTCGAAGCGGCGGATGCAGCGGGTCTCGGTGCTGAGCTGCCAGAGCTGCTGAGCTTCCGGATCCTGCCGGATGGCAGCCCGGTAGTCCTCGTAGGCAGCCAGGCTGGGGAAGGAGAACAGGGCGTAGGCGATGTCGTTGGCGCTTTCGTGCGGCAAGAAGCAGCCGTGGTGCGTGCCGCCGAAGCGGGTGACGATCGGGATCCACCCCGTCACGTACGTCTCGAACGCGACAGTCTGGCTGGGGTCGATCTCATAGCGCAGATGACAAGTGATCACGTGAGTTTTCCTTCTGGCCCAGTGGGCGCCGGTCGCGGTCGGCACCGTCCCCAGCAGTCACTCTGGGGTGCTGACCTGGCTTGCTGACGCCGGGGCAAGGAGCCCGGCGAGGAGCGCGCCGAACTCCTCGGGCGCTTCCAGCATCACCATATGGCCCGTGCGGGGAAGCTCGGTGTAACTGGCAGCGGCGGACAGAGCCCAGGTAGGCACGTCCCACCCCGCGCGTGAGCGGGCCCCGGCGACCAGATGGACCGGGACGCGCTCGAACACGTCCCGCAGCAGCAGCTGGTAGTCAGGTCCAGCGGTGTACTCGACGACAGCACGAGCCATGGCGTGGATGGTCGAAGCGGGCTGGTAGGCCAGGTCTTGTGTCGCAGAGCGGAGGTGCTCCCTGGTCGGCTCGATGCCTCCCGCGCGCAGCCACCGCCCGGGATCAGCACGGTCGGCTTGCACGATCTGCTCCACCTCGGCGGCTGTCTTGGCTGCCAGCCGCTGCGACCAGAAAGCGTCCGCGAGACTGAAGTTGCCCTCGACGCTGACCAGCGTTGCGGTCCGCTCCGGGAACCGGTGGGCGAACGCGGCGGCGATCACGCCGCCGACCGAATGCCCGACCAGATGGACGCGACCGCCCGGCAGCGCCCGGTCAATGGCCGCACGCAGGTATTCCACCTGCATGTCGATGGTGATAGTGCCGGGCTCGGCCCGGGCATCGGCCCCGTAACCGTGCAGGTCGGGGCAGAGGGTAGGGGCCGGGAGGAGCGGCGCGAGGGCACGTGGGTCGGCGAATGAGCCGATCAGACCATGAATGAAGATCACTGGCAGCACGGGATGTCACCTTCTCACGGGCTGCCGGGGCTCGTCTACCACGGTCGTCGGAGATTCCGTCTCCATGGTTGGAGGGCTGCCTGGCGGTGGTAGCGGCTTGCGCGGGCGTGGGCTTGGTGGCGGCGGCGCCAGATCGACCACAGTAGCGGCGTTGAACAGCCGGTAACCCGCGTCGGTGCCACCGCCGGTGTTCCAGTAGACGGTGTAGTTGTAGCCGTGGGCGTCGTGGAACGGGCCGAGGTTGACCGTCGCACCGTTCGCGGTCGCGGTGAACGCCAACGCCGAGGTGCTCGTGCGGGTGATGGAGTCGACGTTGAGCGACGGGAGCGCGGACAGCGCCGTGTTGCCGTAGTTGCCCGCCAGGACGGCCGGGCCGTAGGTGATGGCGGCGACGCCCGGGTTGTCGTTGGCGGCCACCATGATCACCCGCATGGGCAGGCGCAGCGTCACCACGTCGCCGGAGGCCCAGGAACGGGTGACGCTCGCGTAGCTGCCGGGGGTCGTGGTGACGTTCTGGGCGACGCCGTTGACGCTGATCGTCGCGCCGCTGGTCCAGGCCGGGATGCGCAGGCGCATGGTCCACGACCCGCCCGCGTTGCCGGTCACGGTCAGGGTGGTGGTGTCCGATGCCGGGTAGGTCGTGGTCTGGGTGACGGTGATGCCCCGTTCCGACCAGGTCAGCACGGACGGGGTGTAGAGGTTCACGGTCAGCGTGGTGCCGCTGTGGAAGTAGATCGAGTTGGCCAGGGAGGTGTTGACCTCCAGCGCGGTGCCCTGGCAGCACCAGAACGTGCCGTAGTCGGTGCTCCGGTTGCCGCCACCCCAGGCCGGTCCGGTGTTGCCGCGGCGGTGCCCGGGGTTGAGACCGGTGAAGTAGCAGATGTGCCCGTGCGCGTCGGCCGGGTTCTGCGGCCCGATCAGGTGGTTGAGCAAGGCGCGTTCGTAGAAGTCGAAGTAGGAGGCGCGGTTGGGGTCCAGCAGCCACAGCTCGCGGGTCAGCTTGAGCATGTTGTAGGTGTTGCACGCCTCGGCCGTGTCGCGGTCCAGGAACCCGGCGATGGCGTTCGGGGCGCGGAAGTGCTCGGCCTCGCTGTTGCCGCCGATCACGTAGGTGTGCGCTCCCACGGTGATGTCCCACGCGTTGGACGCGATGTCGCGGTAGCGGGTGGTGCCGGTGGCCTTGTACTCCCGGGCCGCCCCGATCCACTTCGGCACCTGCGTGTTGGCGTGCAGACCGTCGAGCCGGTCCTGGTTGGCCGCCAGCGGATCGAACACGACGGCGTGGTCGAACCGCTGCGCCGCCGCCAGCCACCGGGAGTCCCCGGTCTGCTGGTACAGGTCCGCGAGCACGGCGTTCATGCCGCCGAACTCCGTCTGGAGCACGGCCTGCATCCGGGCGGTGGTCAACCGACCCGTCCGCCAGTCCACCCAGCCCGCGAACCGCAGCAGCACGTCACGCGCCTGGGTGCTGCCCATGTACCGCCACACGTCCAGCAGACCCGCCAGGGTCTTGTGCAGCGAGTAGTACGACACCGACTTGGGCGAGCCCGCCTCCATCGCGTCGAAGTCGGACTCGGGGAACCCCGACAGGTAACCGGTGTTGAACCGGCCGCAGCGTTGTTGGCCTGGCACTTGGCCAGCTCCGCGACCATGTAGTTCGCCCGGTCCCGGGACGTGGTGTCGCCCAGCACCGCCCACGCCTGCGCCCACGCGCTCAGGAAGTGCCCCTGGCTGTGGGTGCGGAACGGGAAGTCCGGCGCCTCCCAGCCACCCAGCGCCGCCGCGCCACCCGTCGACAGGCGGTGGTTCGCGCGGAAATTGTAGAGCAGCCGGTCGACATCGATGAACTGCAGGTAGGACAGCGTGCGGTTCTGGTTGTCCAGCCGGCGACCGGCGGTGAGGCGGACCTGCTCGAGTTCGAACGGGAACGCCGAGACGCCGATGTCGTTGCGGACCGGCGGCACCACCGCGGCCCCGGCGACCGGAGCCACCGACGGCACCAGGGCCGGCGCGGCGGTCGCGAGGGCGGCAACCCCCGCGGCCTGCAGCAACCTGCGACGGTTCAGGGCTGAGGATGACATGACGCTCCCTGGATCGGCTGCCGCCGCTGCCACGAACAGCCGCAGGCACACCTTTGTGCTCGTCAACATGAACTGATCAACGACGGACGTCCGTGTCGATCGGTGAGGCAGACCGGTGCCCGGTTCCGCGTTTCAGTACGAGGGCGCCGTGTCGGTCAGCGTCGGACCGGTCGACGCGGCGGACGCGGGCGTCACCCCTGCGGATTGATCCTCCCCTGGGTGTACGGAGTCGGCTTACTGGATGATCACTCATCTCAGTAGCCCGGAGGACGGCCCACGATGCCCAAGCGGTACCCACCCGAGTTCCGGCGCAAGGTGCTCGACCTGGTCGCGTCCGGCCGCCGCGTCGCCCAGGTCGCGGCGGATCTCGACATCAGCGACCAGACGATCTACAGCTGGCGCCGCCAGGAGCTCATCGATTCCGGGCGACTACCCGGTACCACCAGCACCGACAATGCCGAGCTGGTCGCCGCGCGTCGACGGATCGCCGAACTCGAGGCCGAGGTCGCCGTCCACCGTCGCGCCGCCGAATTGCTCAAGGAGGGCAGCACCCCACAAGACGGTGCGAGGCGGTCACGGTGATCCACTCCGACCACGGAGTCCAATTCACGTCATGGACTTTCACCAGACGTGCCAAGGATTCCGGGCTTCTGCCGTCGACGGGTTCGATCGGCGACTGCTATGACAACGCCATGATCGAATCGTTCTGGGGACGAGTGCAGACCGAACTGCTCGACCGTCGACGATGGCGCACTCGGCATGCTCACACCGATCGAATACGAACTCCGACACGCCAGGATCGCTCCAGCAGCCTGAACTCCAGCAACCCGACTCCGCCAAACGGGGTGAGGATCATGTCCGTCAAACGGGACAAGCCCAGTACCTGGAGCGGTACCGGTACGAGTCCCTCAGCGCTCGTCGTGCCGGTCGAGCAACGCACGCAGCGCAACCATCTCACGGGCGAGCGCCTTGCGTCCGGCGGCGGTGATGCTCACCCACGTGCGCGGGCGCTTGCCCTCGTACCCCTTCTCGACGCACACCAGACCGGCGACCTCCAGGACGCTCACGTGCCGGGACAGGTTGCCGGGCGTGAGGTCCAAAGTGGACTTGAGGTAGCCGAACTCGACGCGCTTCGCCTCGCTCGTCACGGTCAGGATACCCAGCCGGTGGCGCTGGTGCACCACGTCGTCCAGCTCGGCGGTGGGGTGTTCGCTCACCGCCGAACCCTACCCGCGACCAGCGCGACCAGTCCCCCGACCAGGGCGATGGCGCCGGGCAGCAGGACGTCCTTCGCCGAGAACACCGTGTCGAGCCGGCTGTCCGGCCGCCACCCCAGCCGGTAGTACAGCGTGCCCATGTAGGACACGTTGGCCAGCAACGTGAACCCGGTGTACCCGAGCGCGACCACCGCGCACAGCGGACTGCGTTCCAGCCACGCCAGCACGAGCAGGCCCGCGGCGAACAACATCAGCCCGCCGGTCTTGTTCACCACCACCGCGCCGAGGAGGACAGCCAGCGAGAAGCCGACGATGAGAGCGATCCGGTACCACCGGGTACGCGTGACCTCCTTGTCGGACAGGATCGCCAGACCCACCGGCAACGCGAGGAACACCGCCGAGGCGAGCAGGTTGCCCTCGTAGCCGAAGTGGAAGTAGGGGGCGATCTCCGTCATCAACCCACCGACCAGCGCGATGCCGAGCACGACGACCAGGCCGCCCAGCGTGACGCGCACGTACGCCCCGGTCGACGTCTCCACCCCGGCGCGCACCGCGCGCCAGCGGTACCACCACACCGTGGCGCCCAGCCCGACCAGCAACACGAGCACCCAGTACAGGCCGAGCGCGAGCGGGCTGGCGAGCGGGAAGAGGTTGCCGCTGTTGAACACCCGCAGCAGGTCGACCTTGCCCAGTCCCGGCACGTCGAAGCCCGTGCCGCGGTACGGGAGCGAGCAGCTGCGCACCCCGGGCGGACAGGACTCGTCGACCGGCCGGTAGAACGGGATCGCGCCGAGCGTCAGCAGGCCGATCACGACCGACGGCAGCCAGTAGCCGTGCCGCGCGATCCGGGCACGCCTGCGCAGCGAGTTCAACTCGTCCAACAACCCTGCGGCGTCAGGTTCCGCCATCACTCCCCCAGTGCTTGTCTTTGCAGTGCGATTTGTATCGCAAACCTGACTGCAATGGCAAGCACGACGCGATCGCCCCTCCGCAGGCCTTGAGGTGACGGGCGATCAGCGCGTGGACCTCACACTCCTTCCCGATGTCGTTCATGTCGTAGCCGTGGTCTGTTCCCGGACCAATAACCGCCTGCGGCTGGACTGGGCCGATCGCGCGGTGCTCGCCGCGTTGGTGCGCCGGCTCCCCCGGCTCGGCGGCCTGATCAACGAGTACGAACCCGCGGCAGCCTAACGCACAGGTCAGAGCATCAATGCTGACTTCTGGCACCCCACAGGCACCGACGGTGTGGGGTCCGCCGGCACGGGAATCTCGTCACCGAGTGCTGTGGCACGGCGCCACCGGGGACGCCTTCGCCAACGAGGTGGACCCCGGACTGGCGCGCATCACCGTCGACGAGGTCCTGGCCGAGCCGGACGGTGTGCTCGCGGGCTCACCCGCGCGGTGAACTCAGGCCGAGGCCCAGCGGTCGAGGAACTCGTGGCCGGTGCTCACGATGTGCTCGGACCACTCGGTCCCGCTCGCCCACGTGAGGTTGCGCAACACGCAGTGCGCCGCGTAGACCACCATCGCGCCGCGGTCGGTCGTACGGACGATCTCCTCCTCCAGCCGCTCCCGGATCCCGGGCTCGGCCTTCGGCCAGGCCGCCAGATCCCAGTCGACGGTCACCAGATCGTAGGAGGCATCACCGGCCCGGCACGACTGCCAGTCCAGCACCGCCGCCACCCGACCGCCGTCGACAAGCACATTGGCCGGCCCGAGGTCGAAGTGGACCAGGTCGTCCGGCGCCCGCTCCGGCAGCGGCGCCGCAGCGGCCAACGCGCGCAGGCGGGACAGCAGCTCGGAAACCGGCTGCTCGCACCCCACCAACGCCGACGGCCGACACAGCGGCGAACGGTCCTCGACCAACCCGCCCAGGACGAAGTCCCACCAATCCCCGCCCGCCCCCGAACCGGCTCCCCGCCCGCAGTCGACCACCGCGATCAACTGCTCCAGCGTGAGGCCGTCGACGTGCTCGACCGGGCTGCCGGCCACGTACTCCTGCAGCTCGAACCACAACCCGCCCACACGCCCAGCGGCGACCCGGCGCGGAATTCGGCAGCCCGCCGCCCGCAGCCTCGCCAGCGCCGGCTCCACGTACTCCTCGGCATGCCGGGCCTCCCGTCCCCAGGGCAACCACTTGAGCACCAATCGAGCGCCGTCCGGCCCGGTCACCTCGTAGGCGCCCTCGTCACCCCTGGCGAACCTGCCGACCAGCGTCAGCGCCAAGCCGCGCTCGTGCCGCACCAGTTCGATGACCTCGTGGACCTGCTCGTCGATGGCCGGCATACCGGGGTGTTTCCTCCTGCCTGTCCTCGGCGCCGAGCTTAACGGTAGTTTGTTAACTTCACGGAGGCAGGTAGAGGTTGATGCCCTGTCCTTGCGCAAGGGTGTCGAGTAGTTGTTGCAGGTCATCGGGCGGGGGCTTGTCCGACCACGCCCTCCACCAGCGCCGCAG
>NZ_VKAB01000100.1 GCF_009769385.1 Saccharothrix deserti | reverse complement strand
TAGAACGACGTTCCTTTCCCAAGTCGTGTTACTACACTCTCAGGCCCGTCGAGTCGACCGCGAGCCCGCGACCTGCGAATTCACCTCGCCGAGCAACGCCGTGTGGCCACGAACTGCGGAAGCCAGGCGAGACAAGAGGAGAGTTGTCATGCCCGCATTCGCCACGCCAGGGCCCATCGCCGCCACCGTTGTTGTCGCCGGTGCTCAGGTGCGGGTCACCGCGAGCGACCGGACCGACACTGTGGTGCTGGTCGAACCCGTCGACAAGGCGAGCCAGTCGGACGTCAAGGTGGCCGACAGGACCAAGGTCGACTTCGCCGGCGGTCAGCTATCGGTCAAAACGACCGTCTCCGGGGACAAGAACGGTTCGGTCGCCATCACGATCGACCTGCCCTCCGGCTCCAGCCTGGTCGCGTACCTGGCGCACTCGAGTGTTCACGCTGACGGCTCGTTCGGCGAGTGCGAGCTGCACACGGCATCGAGCCGGGTCCAGCTGGATCGCATCAACGCGCTGCGGGCGAACATCGCGGCCGGTGAGGTCACGGTCGGCCACATCGCCGGGCGCGCCGACATCGACGGCAGCGCGGTCGCAGCGCGGATCAGCGAGGTCAAGGGCACCGTCAGACTCTCGAGCTCGGGCGGGCAGACCTGGATCGGCCACGCCTCGGCCGACCTCGACCTCGGCAGTGGCAGCGGCGGTTTCGACATCGACCGCGCCGACGGCAGCGTCACCGCCAAGACAGGCGACGGCGCCATTCGGATCGGCCGGTTGACGCGCGGTCAGGCGGAGCTGTCGAACCGCTCGGGGAACATCGAGGTCGGCATCAGCGAGGGCACCGCTGCCCGGGTGGACGCCAACAGCAAGCGGGGGTCGGTGCGCAACTCCGTTCCGTCGCGGGAAAACCCTGACACGTCCGACAACAAGGTCACGGTTCACGCCCGCACGCGGCACGGCGACGTCATCATTCAACGCGCAGCAAGCTGACCCTCAACGCGATCGCCGCCCTTGCCTGGTGCGTCGGGATCGCGCTCGTCGGGTACGTGTGGGCGCTGGTCACGTTCAGGAGGCGAGCGTGATCGTGACCAGCTCGGACCAGCTCGTCTGCGTGCCCTCCCGAGTCGCCTCGGCGAACCGCGCGTCGCCGAGGCGGTGCCGCGCGGCCTGCTCGATCCGGGCCACATCCGGGTGGGAGCGATCCTGCAGTCCGCGCACGGCGGCGCTTGCCGCGAGCAGCCGGGCGGCCTGCTCGTGCTGGTCGCGGCGCAGTGCCTGGTCCGCGATCCCGACGAGTACCCGCGCGATCAGGGGTGCGTGCCCCGCCTCGGCCGCCGCCTGGCAGGCCGCTTCGCGGTGCGTACGGGCCTCGCTCTGATCGTCGGCGAGGTAGCCGAGCAGGTCGTGGGTCATCGCGCGGATGGGCGCTCGTTCCGCGTCGTCGCCCAGCGTGGTCGTCGCGACGCCGAGTTGCCGGCGTGCCTCCTCGGCGTTGCCGGCCCAACGCGCGAGTTCCGCCTTCGCGAGAGCCAGCTCAGCCAGCGCATCCGGCCAGGTGACCCGTTCCGCGCACCGCCCGGCCTCGGCGAGAGCAGCCGCGCTGGAGTCCTGATCGCCGAGCAGCCAGTACAGCTGCGCCAGTCGCGACCGCCTCTGGATGACATCCTCGGTAGAACCGACTTCGGTGACGACCGCGATCGCCTGTTCGTAGTACTCGCACGCACCGGCGAACTCGCCGCGCATGGCGATTCGGTCCGCCAGCTCCGTCAGGGCGAACGCAATCCCGAACCGTTCGCCGAGAGCCCGGAACTCGGCGAGCGCCATCTCGAGATACGCGTCCGCCTCCCGCCCACCGTGGCCGAGCACGATCCGCATCTTGCCGAGGTGCAGCCGGGCCAGTGCGCGTATCCAGGGGTCCTCGTTGTCCAGCAATGGTTCCCACGCGGGCAAGACCGCGTCCGGCGCCTGCAACATGCGTTCCAGCGGGACGACCAACGCCAGCAGCGGGTGACCCCGCCGACCTCCCTGGCTCAACCGGTATGCCTTGTGGATCCACTCCGCCGCCTGGTGTTCGTCGCCCGGACCGGAGGTGACGAACGTGACCATGTGGCCGTACACCATGGCCCGGATCTCATCGGCCACCTCGCCGGGCGTCTTGGAGGCCGCGGTGATCAGCTCCACGCCTTCGGACTTGTGCCCGCTGAGCCACCAGTACCAGCCGGCGGCCGCCGCGAGCCGCATTGCCCCGTGCGCCTCGCCGGCCGCGATCGCACCACGCATCGCGGAACCGATGTTGTCGTGCTCGGCATCGAGCGCGGCGAGCCATTCCAACTGCTCGGCGCGGCGAAGCCGCGGGTCCGCGGTCTCGGTGAGTTCGGTGAAGTAGGTGAGATGCGCATGGCGCGCCAGGTCCGATTCCCCCGCCTCCGCGAGGCGGTGCGCGGCGTACTCCTTGATCGTGCCGAGCATCCGGTAGCGCGGTGCGCCGTCGTCCTCGGTGCGCAGCAACGATTTTTCGGCCAGCGCGGTGAGCAAATCGAGCACCTGCCCCGCCTCGACCGTATCGCCGGCGACTGCTTGCAGGTCGCTCGAAAGGGTCGGTCCGACGCAGACCCGCTCGGCCGCTTCCAGGCTCGCCCCGCCCGAGAACACCGAGAGCCTGCGCAGGACCACCCGTTCGGCGTCGGTGAGCAACTCCCAGCTCCAGTCGACCACCGCGCGCAGCGTTCTGTGCCGCGGCAACGCGGTACGGCTGCCGCCGGTCAACAGGCGGAACCGGTCGTCGAGCCGGTTGGCGAGCTGATCGAGGGACATGGTGCGCAACCTGGCCGCGGCCAGTTCGATCGCCAGCGGCATCCCGTCCAGCACCCGGCAGACGCGCACCATCGTCGACAACGCGTGGGCGTCGATCACGAGATCCTTGCGCACCGCGCCCGCCCGGTCCCGCAGCAACCGGACGGCCGGCGCGGACTCGATCTCGCCGGGGCCGGCGTCCCCTTCCGGCAAGGCCAGCGGCTCGACCAGCCACAGCGCCTCACCGGTGATGCCCAGTGGTTCCCGGCTCGTCGCCAGGATCCGCAGCCGCCGGCACTCCCCGAGCACTCGATGGGCGAACGCCGCCGCCGACTCGATCACGTGCTCGCAGTTGTCCAGGATCAGCAGCGCCTCCCGCTCGCGGATCGCGGCGATGAGCCGGTCCGTCAGCTCTGCGTTCGGCACCTCGCCGAGCAGGGCATCCCGGAGGCCTAGCCCGGAGAGCGTCGACTGCGCGACGTTGTTCCCGCCCCCCTGCCCTTCGGGCCCGCCCTTCTTGTCACCGTCCGCGCCGATGGCTGCGAGTTCCACCAGCCAGGCCCCGTCCGGCAGGTCGTCGAGCAGGGTGCGCGCGGTTTCCGTGGCCAGCCTGGTCTTCCCCGCGCCGCCCGGCCCGATCAGGGTGGTCAGCCGATGCTCCGCGATGAGTTCGCGGACCACGGCGACATCAGCGGCCCTGCCGACGAAGCTGGTCAGCTCGGCACGCACGTTGGTCTTCCGGTTCTCCTCCCGCCGGCCCAACTCGCCCCGCAGCAGCGCGACGTGCAGTGCGGACAGCTCCGGTGAGGGGTCGGCACCCAGCGCGTCGGCCAGGGCTTCTCTCGTGCGCTCGTACACGAGCAGCGCCTCGGTGTCGCGACCGGCCGCGACGTGGGCACGCATCAGCGCGGCGACAAGCCGTTCTCGCATCGGATGCGCGGCCACCAAGTCGGTCAGTTCCGTGACCAGCTCCGCACCGTGGCCGAGGCTGACCTCCGCATCGAACCGGTCCTCCATGGCAGTCAGGCGCAGCCCCTCTAGCCGGGTGACCGCCGCGTCAAACGCCGCACTGTCCTGCAAACCGACGTCCTGCATGGCCGCACCGCGCCACAACGCAAGGGCCTCGCGCAGCAGCCGTACCCGCCGCGGGCCCTCGTCATTGCGGGCTTGGCCGACGAGGCGTTCGAACCGCACGGCGTCGACAGCGTCGGGTTCCACCGCCAACCGGTAGCCGCCTGTCTGCCCCTCGACCGACCCTTCCGGCAGCACCTTCCGCAGCCGGGAAACCAAGCGCTGCAAGGCATTCGCCGCGTCGGAGGGCGGGAGCTCACCCCAAATCCAGTCGACGAGCGTCGCCTTCGGGACTACACGGCCTGGTTCGAGCGCGAGGGCGACCAACAACCCACGCAACCGCGCGCCCGGCACGTCGGCGAAGACGCCGTCGTCCGTGCGAACCTCGAACGGTCCAAGCATCCCGATCTGCACTTAGCTGATTCTGTCATGGGTGATCGACAGACCTCCGACTGCTGACCGGGACGGACGGTCCACCCGGAAGGTGGACCCGCACCCAGTCGTCCTGCTGCTCGGGCATGAACCTCTCCCTCACGCGGTTCCGCAGTTCGGATCGGCCGCACATTACTGCGTGCGCATGTAGTCGCCCACGACTTCGTGACCCGGTGGCCAGGCAGGAGCAGTTGCTGCGGGCAGCCGGTACGCGGTCCCTGCTGCCGCTCGGCGGTGCAGATGGCGACGAACCGATCAACTACCGGAACGGGCGCCCGCCGGTCGACGACACCGTGGTGGCGTTGATCGAACGGATGGCGAGGGAGAACACCACCTGGGGTTACCGCAGGATCCAGGGCGAACCGCTCAAACTCGACCACCGGGTAGCCGCCTCAACCGTGCACCGCGTGCGCAAGCGCCTACGGGTACCGCCCGGAGGTCAGCGCCTTCTCGATGTAGTCGCGGAGCCCGGTGGCCACCTCACGACGGGTGTCCGTCTCGTGTTCCCACACCACTACGCGCCCGTCCGAGAACGCGAACTGGTCTCCTCCCCCGTTGTCCCCGAAGAAGAGCAGCCCGTCGAACGGCGCGTAGAGGTCCGCGAAGTCCGCGCTCGACCGGAAGTCGGCGTTCGACTCCGCGATCCGGTCGAGCGGCCACACGACGTCGACCAGGTACTCCCCTTGCACGCCGTCCGTTTCGAGGAGCAACGCGCGCAGATCGTCGGGCAGTGGCTCACCGAGTAGACCTGGTCAGCAGGCGACTCCGTGTCGTCGACGATGTCCCTGCTCACGGCCGGCCCAACGGGCACACTTGCGCGTCGTCCACGCCAACGGCTACGATGCGTGGCATCTCTTTCTCGTCGACGTAGGCGGCTCAGCCCCCACCACGAGATTTTCTCACGAAATCCCCGAACCGACCGGATGTGGCTCACGCAGCCTTTCCCGACGTGTCAACGGGTTCCCACCGCGGCGTGGCCGCGTCATCACCATTCCCGAGATCAGGGAGAAAACCCTTGAACCACAACGATCATTCCGAAACCCGGCTCGCCTCCGGCGTCCTCGACATCATGGACCGGAGCGCCGTACTCCGCACCGACGGCTACCTGCCGGAACCGGGCGACATCGCCGTTCCGGCGCAGCTGGTGCGCGAACACGGGCTGCGGCGCGGCGACGAAATCCACGGGCGAGTCGCACCCGCGGCCCGCAGCGGCAAAGTCACGTCGTTGGCCACGGTCGAGGCCGTCAACGGCGCGCACCCGCGCCACTCCCCTGCCCGTCCGTCCTTCGCCGACCTCGTGCCCACCTACCCGGACGACAGGCTGCGGCTGGAGACCGAGCCGCACGAGCTGACCACGCGGGTGGTCGACCTGCTGATGCCCATCGGCAAGGGACAGCGTGCGTTGATCGTCGCGCCGCCCAAGGCCGGCAAGACCACCGTCCTGCGCGCGATCGCGCACGGCCTCGCCAAGAACCACCCGGAGTGCCATCTGATGCTGGTCCTGGTCGGCGAACGCCCGGAGGAGGTCACCGACCTGGCACGAGGGGTGCCGGCCGAGGTCGTCGCCGCCACGTTCGACCACCCGCCGCGCGACCACACCGCGCTCGCCGAACTGGCCGTCGAGCGGGCCAAACGCCTGGTGGAGCTGGGCCGGGACGTCGTGGTGCTGCTGGATTCCGCGACCCGGCTGGGCCGCGCCTACAACCTCGCCGCACCGGCGTCCGGGCGGACCCTGTCCGGCGGTGTGGACGCCGGGTCCCTCACCGCGCCCAAGCGGTTCCTGGGTGCGGCCCGCAACGTCGAAGGCGGCGGTTCACTGACCATCATCGCCACCGCGTTGGTGGACACCGGCTCCGCGGGCGACGCGCTGCTCTTCGAGGAGTACAAGGGAACCGGCAACGCCGAGCTGCGGTTGGACCGCAGGAGCGCCGCACGACGCGTGTTCCCCGCCGTGGACGTGCACCAGTCCGGCACCCGCCGGGACGACCTCCTGCTGACGCGAGGCGAGACCGCGGCCACCCGCCTGCTGCGCCGCGCCCTCGCCGGCAAGGAGGATGCGATCGACGTGCTGCTCGACGGTCTGCGCAAGACCGGCGACAACGCCGAGTTCCTCACCCGCCTCACGACCAGCCTTCCGCGATAGCTCCATTGTGGACTCGTCGTGGCGCGTCAGCCCGCGGCCGGATCGACCGGGGCAGTCGGCACGGATCAGATCATGTTGTTGTCGTTGAGGGACGTTTCCGGCACGTCCTGGACCACGTCCCAGTGCTCGACGACGCTGACGCCGGACTACACGCGATCTTGTCCATGTGGATACTTTCCATCACTCTGAAGCCGAATCAACACGAGCCACCAGGTGTTCATGAACGGCCCCTCCTGCAGGCCGAACAAACGACCCGAGGCGTCGGTCGCCAAAGCCTGAGCCGACCCCGGGTGCTGCCGAGGCCGTCGGCTCACCGATCCGCGTTGCTCAGCCGCCCGGTCCGGTCACCATGAGCGGGCGTACCGCCGGTTCGAGCAGCGACAAACTCCTCTGCTGCGCATCGAGGGCGACGCGGATGCCGACCGGCATCGGCAGATTCGGGCCGGCATGTCCGAACTCGACGTTGCCCAGGACCGGGATGTCACGGTCGCCGAGGACGTCGAGGACTATCTCGGGCAGGGTCGGGGACGCGTCGGGCGCGCCGAGCCCGTCGATCGCGTACGGGACGCCCACGACCATGCCGGAGATCCGATCGAGGATGCCGCAGTGCCGCAGCACCTGCAGATAGCTCCACACATACGATGCTTGGCCGCCCATCTCCTCCCAGAACAGCACCGCGCCGTCGAACCACTCGAGCGGCAGCGCGAAACGCGTCGCCTGCGCCAGCACGATGCGATTGATCACCCCGCCGATCAGCCGACCTTCGGCACGACCAGGACGCCAGCACTCCCACGACGGGCTGGCAGGCAGCGCACCGATCGCCTCCGTACCGGTCAGCAGCGTCGAGTAGAGCTTCTCGAGCTCCGCTCTGCGCGCCGCGGGCGCGGCCTGCCACGCCCCGCCGAGTCCAGACGTGGCCAAGTCGGCATGGAACCCGACCAGACCCGTGCGCGCATAGAGCACCAGGTGCAGCAGCGAGATGTCGCTGTAGCCGAGGATCGGCTTGGGGTCGGCAGTGATCGCCTCGACGTCGATCAGGTCGAGGTAGCCGAGCACCGTCTGGCCGCCGTCATGCGCGATGATGGCGCGCACCTCAGGATCACGCAGAAGAGCGTTGAATTCCTTGGCGATCTCCGCCGGCGTAGCCGCGCTCCACCAATGGTGCCGCCCTGCTTCGAGTAGCGGTGCCCGACGCACGCGGAATCCCATCCGTTCGAGCACGACTACCGCCTGCTCGAGGTCGGGCTCGTAAACGGCATGGAGCGGCCCGGACAGCGATGCGATGACGACGAGATCTCCGGGCCTCAGGGCACGAGGTCGAAGCGGTCGAGGCAGTGCGGTAAGGGGCACCGAGGCAGTATCCCGACCCCCCTCAGCAACACGCTACACATTTACCGATCGACCGCCCAGCAGGACCTTGCCCACACACCCAGGCTGGTCCCAATACGTGAGCCGACCCCGGGGGAATTACATGAGCGCCCACATGGGGCGCCCAAGCCGCAAAGAACCTCGTCACGAACTGCTCGACCGCACCCTCATCCGGAACCAACGGCCCCTGCCCCACGCTGCCGCGTTGCCAAGACCATGTGGATGTAGCGACGTAGCATCGAACCCTATTCTAGTGCTAGAATAGGGTCATGTCTTCAGCTCTGACCGATGGCGAGTTGACGGTGCTCGGGCTGCTCGTCGAACAGCCCCGCCACGGGTACGACCTGGAAAGGGTCATCGAGGAGCGGGGAGTACGCGCATGGACGGCGCTCGGGTTCTCCTCCATCTACTACGTGCTCGACAAGCTGGCCAGACGCGGCTTGATCGAAGCAGCCGGCGCTCCACCGTCCGGAAAGTCACGCGCTACCTTCCGTGCTACGGCGTTGGGCCGAGAACTGTGTACTGCCGCCACGCGGGACGCGCTGACGACGCCGACACCGATGCGCGCACGCGTCCTGATCGCGATGGCCAACAGTCCCGGCTTGCCGGATGCGGACGTGGTGACCGGACTGACCCGGCGCCTGGACGCGCTGCGGAAACAGCTCGTGGACGTCCAGACGGCTCGTTCCAGGCAGGAACCCCTGCCGACTGCGGCCTCCGCGATCTTCGACTACAGCGAGGCCATGCTCAGGGCTGATGTCGGCTGGACCGAAACCACACTGGGCGCACTGACAAAGGAGACCGCGGTGGAAAAGTACGACATCAAGAAGGCCCACAAGGAGCTCTACTCCCCGCCCTCGCAGGAGTTCACCGTCGTCGACGTGCCCGAGTTCCGGTACATCGCAGTCGATGGCCGAGGTGATCCGAACACATCACCTGCGTATGCGAACGCGATCGAAGCCCTGTACGGGGTGGCGTACGCGCTGAAGTTCGCCGGCAAAAAGACCCTCGGTCGAGACTTCGTGGTCGGCCCGCTGGAGGGACTGTGGCGAGCAGACGACCCCGCCGTGTTCGTCACGCGGCGCAAGGAGACATGGGAGTGGACCATGATGATCAGCCAGCCGGCCTGGATCACCGAAGACATGGTCCAGGCCGCAATCGACAACGTCTCGAAGAAGAAGGTCATCCCCGCACTCGGAGACATCAGGCTGCTCACCCTCGTCGAAGGAACCTGCGTCCAGATCCTGCACACCGGCTCCTACGACGACGAAACTCCTACCCTGGATCGCCTCCACAACCACTACCTCCCCGAGAACGGCCTCACCTTCAACGGTGACCATCACGAGATCTACCTCAGCGACGCACGTCGAACCCCACCGGCCAAGCTCAAAACGATCTTGAGGCAGCCTGTCAAGACCGTGTACTGACCTTTTCAGTTCAGGGTGACGTCATGGTGGCGTAGTGATCAATCCGGTTTGTGCGATGAACCCGTCGAGCAGGTCGGGGCGGTACTGCATCCGTTTGAGGCGGTTGCGGACCACCGCCGCC
>NZ_VKAB01000099.1 GCF_009769385.1 Saccharothrix deserti | reverse complement strand
TGTCCGACGTCGTCGAGTACGCCGCGTTGTCACCGGTCTGGAAGACCAGGTACCACAGGCGTTGCGGCGCGAAGTAGAACACGTGCGGCGCCGCCTTGTACCCGCCACCGATCGCCGTCCGGTCCAGGTAGTGGTGCTGCGCCGAGCCCGCCTGCGACCAGTCCGTGAAGTTCAGGTACACCATGCTGTAGGCGCCGTTGTTGTTGGTGGTGCTGGCGAACACGTGGTAGCGGCCGTTGTGGTGGACGACCGACGGGTCCTTCACGGCGCGGATGCTGTGCGTGGCGTCCGACTTCGGGCCGATGAGCACACCGCTGGAGGACCACCGGAAGGTGGACGGCAGCGAGCCCGACGTGCCGCCGACCGGGACGAGTTGCCACTGCTGGTTGGCGCCACCCCAGTCGTAGTACTGGACGATTTTGCCGCCGTTGGCGGTGGAGAGGTCCTGGACCTCGACGGCCTTGCCGCTGTTGCGGTTGAGCAGCCGGACGTAGCCGTCCGCCGAGTCGGCCAACCGGAACTGCTGGTTCGTGCCGTTGTGGTCACCCCACTGGACGATGTCGGCGCCGTCCGTGGTGGACCAGTTGAACACCTCCATCACCTTGCCGGAGTGCCGCGCGCGCAGCCGGTAGTAGCCGCCACCCGAGTCGATGAACTGCCACTGCTGGTTGGTCGCGTTGGTGCGGTCCCACTGGTGGATGGGCGCACCGTCGCCGGTTGCCAGGTTGGACACGTCCAGCACCTTGCCGCTGTGCCGGTTGATCAGCACGTACCAGGCGTTCGTGTCGACGGTTGCCGCCTTGGCCTCGCTCGCGCCGATGGCGAGCACGAGTCCGGCCAGCAGCGCCGTCACCGCGGCGAACGCCACCGGCCGTCTACCACGCCGTGGCACGGCCCACGGTGTCCGATTCATGGTGAGCATGTACTTCCTCCTCGTCGTTGAGGCCTTCTGATGGTGTCGTCAGCCGATGAGGTCGAACTGTTCCCAAAGGCCGATCGAGGTGCGGTTGGCGATCAACGGACTGGCCCCCGCGTTGTCCGCGGCGACGATCCTGTTGTTGGCCTGCGCACGCAGGCTCACGACCCGTGACGGGAGGTCACCGGTGCCGTTCAACGTGGCGAGCACCGCGCCGTAGGCCGCCTTCTTGTTGCCGCTGCCGTCGAACAGCAGCGGGTTCTCACCCACGCGCCAGGAGTCGCTGTCCCGGATGCCCCAGACGGTGATGCCGGTGCAGCGCGACACGTTCAGGCAAGTCCGGACGGTGTTGGCGTAGGCGCTCGACGGCGCGTCCTTGATGTCGAGTTCGGTGATCTGGACATCCACGCCGAGCGCGGCGAAGTTGGCCAACGTCGTCTGGAAGCTGCTGGGCTGCCCACCACTGCCGAAGTGCGCCTGGAAGCCGACGCAGTCGATCGGCACGCCGCGCGACTTGAAATCGCGGACCATGTTGTACGTGCCCTGCGTCTTGGCCGCGTTCCAGTCCTCGATGTTGTAGTCGTTGTAGCAGAGCTTGGCGGCGGGGTCCGCGGAGCGCGCTGTGCGGAACGCCTCCTCGATGAACCCGGTGCCGAGCACGTTGCGGAACACGGAGGAGCGGAGCTGGTTGCTGCCGTCGGCGAACGCCTCGTTGACCACGTCCCAGGAGTGGATCTGGCCGCGGTACCGGCCCATGAGGGTGTTGATGTGGTTGTTCATCACGCTGCGCAGCGTGTTCGCGTCGCCGATGTTCTTGACCCAGTCGGGCAGCTGTGAGTGCCAGACCAGGGTGTGGCCGCGCAGGGGCTGGTTGCGGCCGCGCGTGCGGTTGACGATCTGGTCGGCCGAGCCGAAGGTGAAGTTGTTGCGGGATGGCTCGGTGGCGTCCCACTTCATCTCGTTCTCGGCGGTGACCATGGTGAACTCGCGGTCGAGGATGGTCGTGTACTGCGAGTCGCCCAGCTTCCAGGCGGCCACCGCGGTGCCGAAGTACCTGTTGGACTGGGCCGCCGCCGCACCCAGGGTCGTAGCGGCGGCCTCGGCCGTGCTCGGCACGAGTGTCGAGGCACCGACCACGGCGAGCACGCCGGCCACCAGGCCCAGGAGTCTTCGGCCCCAACGCGTGCGGGGATGGGTCAGAACGGGCATCGTTGTCCTTTCTTCACCGGAGGGTTCGGCGCATGCTGTGTGCCGGAGTTGTCACAACGACGCCGAAGTCGTGGGCCGCAAGCCGGAGTGCGGATCAGTGCATGCCTTGCCTGGACAGGAGGACGTCTCGGACGGCGGTGGCGGGCAGGTGGCCGGTGCGTTCTCGTGCCACGGCTGGTCCTCCTCGCCGATCGACACCGGGCTCACGACGCGGCCCAGACGGCATGGCCGCCTGCCGGTGGCGGCTGGGCGTAGGCGCGGAGCAGGGCGTCGGCGGGCAACCTGTACGTGCCCGGCATCCAGACCGCAGTCGAGCACCATGCGCCCGTTTCCGGACGCCGCGACAACTGTCCGGAATTACGTACGCTTTACGAGCGCGCGATGGTTCGACGGGTCGGGCCAGTACGGTGAGGTATTGGCCCGACCCGTCGAACTCGCGTGTCGGCTACAGCGTGACCGGCTTGCCGCCGAGGGTCACGGCGAGGCGGCCGTCGGAGGCGTAGGACCAGCCCAGGGCACCGGTGTAGTTGGCGCACCGGGAGCCGTTGGAGCCCATCCAGAACTGGTTGGAGGTGTCGGAGTTGCCGATGATGCGGTCGTTGGTGCCGCTGCCGCTGCGGCAGGACGTGTTGTTGCGGAACACCGAACTGCCGCCGTCGAAGGTGAAGTTGCGCTCGGCGTTGTCGATGCTCAGGTTGTTCGACACCGCCATCGTGCCCAGGTTGCGGTTGTAGGTGAACCCGTGCTTGCCGTTGTCGTAGGCGATGTTGCGCCGGATCACGTGGTTGACCCCGATGTCCTCACCGCCCAGCTTGTAGCCGTTGCGGTCACCGTTGCCCGCCTGACCGCCGTTGCTCAACGTGCCGTTCTCGTAGGCCAACGAATCCTCGATCGTCACCACACCGATCGGACCCGTGTCCGTCTTGGTGAACAGGTCCCAACCGTCGTCGATGTTGTTGTGCGCCACCGCGTACCGGAACACGTTGCCCGGACCCGACGTCAACTTCGCGGCGAACCCGTCCGCGTCCTCACCGTCGGAGTCCGCGTTGTCGTGCGACTCCGCACTCAGGATCAGGTTGTTCGCCGGCCAGTGGTCCTTCGGCGTGCTCGACAGCATCCGCGACAGTTGCAGGCCCGTGTCCCGGTTGAAGCGCGTGATCGTGCGCTCGAAGACGTTGTTGCTGCCACCGACGAAGATCCCGTTGTCACCGGCCCGCTCGACGATGATGCCGCGGACGTGCCAGTAGTTGCCGTTCACCGCGAGCCCGCGGTTGGCCGGGTCCTCGGCCTGTGCCGAGAAGTTCAGCACCGGCGTTTCACCGGGGTACGCGAACAACTCCGTACGATCACCCGACGTACCGTTGTTGCCCTGCGGGATCGTCACCGTCTGCGAGAACCGGTACGTCCCACCACGCATCAGAATCGTCCCACCGGAGCCGACACGGCCGATCGCCGAGGTCAGGGTGGTCGGAGCCGACACCGTCCCCGCCGCACTGTCGCTGCCGTTCGGCGACACGTACAGCGCGGAGCCCGGCGGCGTGGTCGTGGTCGTGGTGGTCGTCGTGGTCGTTGTCGTGCTGGTCGTCGTGCTGGTGCTGGTGGTGGTCGAGGTCGGCCCGCCGGTGGTCGGGGTGAACGTCCACTGCTTGGTGGCGGCGCCGTCGCAGGAGTTGGTCTGCACCAACGCACCGGCCGACGTGGAGTTGTCCTTGATGTTCATGCACTTGCCACCGTTGGCGTTGACCACCCGGTAGTTACTACCGCTCGCGGTCACCGCCCAGGTCTGGCTGGCGGCGCCGGTGCACGTCTCCAACTGGATCTGCTTGCCCGCACTGGTCGACGCGTCCCGCACACCGACGCACAGGCCACCGACGGCCGACGCGATCCGGAACCCGCCGCTGACCGCGGTCAGCGTCCACTCCTGGTCACTACCGCCGGCGCACCCTGCTGCTGGAGCTGCACACCGCTCGTCGGGCTCGACCCCGGCGCGTCGAGACACTGCCCACTGCCCCCGTTCTTCACCGTGTACGTCCCCGCGCCGACCGCGGCGTCCGCGGGCGCGGCATTCGGCCACGCCGCGAGCGTGGCGGCCAGCGCGGTCGCGGCGGCTGCCGCGATCAATCCCCTGCGGGTGCCACGCGGTCTTGCTAACCGCGTGCCGACAGGCTGCTCCGATGTGCCCATGACAACTCCGCTTCTCAACGCTCTTCGGGAGGAGGTGCTCGACCGTGGCCCTTTTATGCGCGGCGGGGCACTGCGGGCATAGATCGGGTTCACTGGCGCAGGAATGCGACCCTGCCGGAAGCAAGAAACGCCAGAGTGCGTCGACCCCGGCACGGACCGGCCGACGGGAAAGCGACAAACACGGTGCCCCCTGGGTGCTTCGTTGCGCCATTCGGACAGGAAACCGTTTGCTCGCCGAATGCTATGAGGTCCGTCGTGCCAGGTCAACGGGCGAATTCTGGGCAGTGACCTGTGATGCGGTATCGAATCAATCGAACGCCCAGGTCAGCGCCACCGAAACTGATCACGAAACTGCCCCGTGGCTTCGGTGAATAATACGGTCCGGTCATACTTGTGAACCAAATCGGCGCACGCTGGTCATACTTGTGAACAAGTGGGCACACCACCGGGTGCCATCGGCTCCCACACGCGCACCGGACACCATTTCTTTCGGATCTCTTACATCGGCCGCGCAGTGATCACACCACCAGCGTTGAACTGCTCGCTACCGGGGATAACCGCTCGCCGCGAACACCGCAGCCAGTCCGAGAACGTTGCGCGGTGCCGGCATTGACGGCCCCTCCTTCACGGGCTCGCGGTCCGGATCGTCATGCGGATTCCCGGAGGACGAGGCGCGGTTGCACCGCCGTCGCCACGTCCGGATCGAGGCCCTGTCCGTCGAGCAACCGCCGGATCGAGGAGGCGATCACCCGTGCGATGTCCGGCACGACGAAGTGCGCGGTGCTCAGCGTGGGCCGCAGCAGGGCGCCCAGCGGACGGTTGCCCGAGCCGATCACCGCGACGTCCCGCGGGACGTCGAGACCGGTCTCGTGCAAGGTGTGGATGAGGGCGATGGCGAACTCGTCGTTGTGCGCGTAGACCGCGTCGGGCCGGCGGACCGGATCGCGCCAGCGGCTGACGGCTGCGGCGAGGCTGTCCGTGGTGAGGTCGCAGTCCACCCGTTCCACCGACGCGCCCTCGGCCTGCGCGGTCTCCACGACCGCGCGGAAGCGCCGTTCGGCGAAGGCCGCCGGCAGGCCGCGGGGCACCAGGCAGGCCAGGCGCCGGTGACCGCGGTCGAGCAGGTGCCGGGTGGCGACCCGGCCCACGGCGGTCTCGTCTAGCGGCACGCAGGGGGCGTAGGGCACCGTCGGGACGCCGCCCAGCAACACCGCCTGCACACCCGCTCGCCGCAACAACGCCACCGCCGGCCGTGTACCGCGCCGTACGTTGAGATACACCGCGGCGGGACGCAACTCCGCCCAGGCGCGGGCACCCTGGATACCGGCGGCGGTGCGGTCGCCGTGCAGCAGCATCCGCAGGCCGCGCTTGGTCAACTCACCGTCCAGGTGCCCGATGACCGTGTCCACACCGGGGGTCGACGGGGCCTCGGGCACCGGCACCAGCACGATGTTGCTGCGCCCCGCCCGCAGCGACCTCGCCGACGCGTTCGGCGCGTACTGCAACTCGCGCGCCGCGGCCAGCACCCGCGACCGCGTCTCCTCGCTGATCGCGTGGTCGGCGTTGTTGAGCACGTAGGACACCGTCGCTCGTGACACCCCCGCACGACGCGCCACGTCGGCGCTCGTGGGGTGCGGGGGCACGGCGGTCATGCGCGGGGGTCCTCCTCGTGATCGGTGCGGTCGACCGACCCGAGCCTGCGGCGGGGTCTTCCGGCATCCGGTTACTCGTGTCACTATACCCCAGCGACGTGTTACTCGTGTCACCTGCCGGTGTCACCGCAGTGCGGACAGCCGTAGCCGTACCCACTCGCCGGAGACGAAGACCGTGCCGCGGGAACTGGTCGAGGTTCTCGCGCGGCTTCCCCTGTGCCGCGAGCTCCCGCATGTGCCCTTCGTGCGATGATCGAGGAGGATCGCGTGTCCTACCCCGGATCGGCGGGATTGGAGACCCCGGACAGCCCGGCAGGTCAGGTCGTGGTGACGCCGGTGGAGCCGCCCCCGTCGCGGGAACCGGGCGATGCGGAACCGCCGCGCCTCACCACGAGATACGTCTGGCTGCTGGTCCTCGCCTGCACAGGCGCCTGGATGGCCTACATCGCCCCGATGGCGTACTCGCTGGCGATCCGGATCGACCAGATCGCACCGGGACGCGACGAGTACCTGGGCTACCTCACCGGCGTCGGGGGCATCGTCGCGCTGCTGGCCAATCCGTTCGTCGGTGTGCTCAGCGATCGCACCCGGTCGCGGCTCGGCAGGCGGCGTCCCTACCTGATCGCGGGCACCCTCGTCGGCATGCCGGCGCTGTTCGTGCTTGGTGTGGCCCCCGACATCGCCGTGCTGACCATTGGTTGGGTGCTCGCCGTGCTGGGTTGGCAGGCCGTCATGGGTGGGATCAACTTCCTGGTGGCCGACAAGGTGCCCCAGCGCCAGCGCGGCTGGATCTCAGGGATAACCGGGTGCGCGCACATGGTGGCGCCGGTGCTGGGCATCGGCCTCGCCACCACGGTGGTGGGCGACAACCTCCTCCTGCTGCTGTTGCCGGGCGTGGTCGGATTGCTGCTGCTCATGCCGCTGCTCATCTGGACCCAGGACCACGACAGCCGCTCGATACCGCTTCCCGAGGGCAGGCTGAGCGCCCGGCGACTGTTCGGCAACTACGTGTTCAACCCCCGGCAGCACCCCGACTTCGCGTGGAACTGGCTCGGCAGGTTCGTCTTCTACGTCGGCATGACGTTCAACACGACCTTCATGACCTTCTTCCTGGCGCAGCGGCTCGGTGTTCCCGTGGAGCGCATCGGCGGCACGGTCGCCGCGATCGCCGGCGCGGGTGTGCCGGCCACCATGATCGGCGCGCTCGGGGGCGGATTCCTATCCGACCGGCTGCGACGGCGGCGCGTGTTGGTCCTGCTGGCCGGCGGCGTGTTCTGCCTCGGCGCGGTCCTGATGGTCGTCTCCGGCGGCCTCGTCCTCCTGGTCGTCGGTTCGGCGCTGACGAGCCTGGGGCTCGGCGCGTTCTCGGCCGTGGACCAGGCGATCGTGCTCGACGTCCTGCCCAGCCGAACCGAGGCCGGCCGGTTCATCAGCATCGTGCACTACGCGCAGCAGATCCCTCACGCGGTGGCTCCGCTCTTCGCGTCGGCACTGCTGGGCATCGGCGCCGTGGCGGGCGAGAAGAACTACAACGCGCTCTACCTCGCAGGCGGCGCACTCACCCTCGTCGGCGGGCTGATCATCCTCGTCCGCGTCAAGGGAAGCCGATAACACACGAACGGAGACAACGACCATGATCGAACCGCCCACCGGATTCCTGCGCTGAACGAGCCGAACATGCTCGCCCTGATGACGAGGTGGAACACCCGGTCCGACGAACCAAGCCCGACCATCGACGGCTCCCACCCCGTGGTCAAAGACGTCTACCTGGAAGCCGCGCGGCCATGCACGAAGAAATATGACGACCGTGACCGAATACGGCGTCCAAACCCATCCCGGCCTGCACAGCACGGTGCCCATCCCGCGGACCGAGGAATACCGGACCGACCTCATCGAGGCGCACCACCGCGTCTTCGACCGTTTATGAATTCATAGACGTGAACGGCAGGGGCGGTTGCGTACTCACGTATCCGCCCCGCAAGGAGGAGCGCGCAGGTTCAACGTGGTATCGAATCGAAAGTGATCACTTGCCCGTAGGCTGATCACTCGTGATCGAGGCCGGGTATGCGCATCGGTTGTCACCTGCGGAGCGCGAGGTACTGCGACTGCGGGTGATGGCGGCGCTGGAGTCCGGGCAGGTCGAGCGCCACCGCCACCGGTCTGCTGCTCGCCGGTTGAGCTGACCACGATGCTGCGGCTCTGGCGCAGCTCGGCGCCGCCGTCCTTGAAGTACGGGTCCTTGACGCCGTTGAAGTAACTGTTCTCCAGCACCATCTTCGTCCGGCCGCGGGAGTGGTTACCGGAGCCGGAGCGCCGAATGAGCGGGACGCGGGAGTTCACGTACCGGAACCATTTGTTCATGTACGTGATCGCCTGAGGCAATCGCCCACCTGAGGTGTTGTCCACATTTGTGAATGACTAGCCACGGATTGACACGATCGAGATCGGCCTCTAGCGTGCGTGAGGCAAGCGCTTTCCTTTACGTGCTGATTGATCTTTCGAATCAACGGAGGCAACGATGCCCCCGATCGGAACTCGAACTCGCCGCGCCTTATCCCGGCAGCCGCACGCCCTCGGGCCTGTGTGCGCCGCAGCACCGTCCACCTTCGAAGACGCAGGAGACGAAATGAAACGAACAGTCGCACGGCGGATTCCCGCAGTCCTGGCGGCGTTAGCCGTCGCGACCTCGACCAGTGTGGTCCTGGCGATGTCACCGGCGTCGGCGGCGGCCGGCACCGCGACCGGCTACGCGTCCGCGAACGGCGGAACCACCGGCGGTCAGGGCGGGGCGACGGTTCGGGCCAACACGGGAACCAAGATCCATGAGGCCCTGTGCAGCCGGGCCAGTAGCGACACCCCCATCACCATCGAGGTCGAGGGGACCATCAACCACGGCAACACCAGCAAGGTCTCGGGCAACAGCTGCGACACCGCCGCCGGCCTGATCGAACTCAAGCGGATCAGCAACGTCACGATCATCGGAGTCGGCAGCGGAGCCGTCTTCGACCAGTTGGGCATCCACATCCGCGAGTCCCGCAACATCATCATCCGGAACGTCACCGTCCGGAACGTCAAGAAGTCGGGTTCTCCCACGTCCAACGGCGGAGACGCCATCGCGATGGAGAGGAACGTCCGCAACGTCTGGGTCGATCACACCGACCTGCTGGCGTCGGGTGGGGAGTCGGCAGGCTACGACGGTCTCTTCGACATGAAGGACAACACCCAGTACGTGACCCTGTCCTACAGCACCCTGCGCAACTCCGGCCGCGGAGGGCTGGTCGGGTCCAGTGAGAGCGACCAGTCGAACGGGTTCATCACGTACCACCACAACCTGTACCAGAACATCGACTCCCGGGCACCGCTGCTGCGGGGCGGCACAGCCCACATGTACAACAACCACTACGTGAGCCTCAACGAGTCCGGCATCAACTCCCGAGCCGGGGCCAAGGCCAAGGTGGACAACAACTACTTCAAGAACTCCCGTGACGTCCTCGGCACCTTCTACACCGACCAGGCCGGGTACTGGCAGGTCAGCGGCAACATCTTCGACAACGTGACCTGGTCCAGCCCCGACAGCGAGACCAACCCCGCAGGTCCGGACCCCAAGTCCACCACCACGGTCAACATCCCTTACAGCTACAAGCTCGACCAGACCAACTGCGTACCGAACATCGTGAGCCGGACGGCAGGCGCCAACACGGGCATGAAGGAGTCGGACGGCACCTGCTAGGT
>NZ_VKAB01000098.1 GCF_009769385.1 Saccharothrix deserti | reverse complement strand
ACACCACCTGGGTCGAACCGTTCACCGCCGCCAGATCCACCCCGTCACCCAACAAGGAGGCGACCTCGGCCTCGGTCGCCTCCACCGCCACCATCGCCCCGCCCTCGGGCAACGCCTCCATCAACCCACCCCGCGCCGCCACCAGACGACAGGCATCCTCCAACGACAACACACCCGCGACATGCGCCGCCGCGATCTCCCCCACCGAATGCCCGGCCAGCAACGCAGGCCGCACACCCCACGACTCCAGCAACCGGAACAACGCCACCTCGAACGCGAACAACCCCGGCTGCACAAAACCCGTACGACGCAACAACCCCCGGTCATCACCCCACAACACATCCCGCAGACCCGGGAAGAAACCCATCACCTCGTCCCACACCGCCGCGAACACCGGAAACCCGGCGTGCAGCTCCCGGCCCATACCCAACCGCTGCGAACCCTGACCCGAAAACACAAACCCGACCGAACCACCAACAACCCGCCGACCACCGACCACCGACGTCAAGGCCGACAACAACTCCTCACGAGTCCGACCGACCACCATCGCACGATGATCAAAGGACGGACGCCGAGCGAGAGTGCTCGCAATGTCCCGGGGTTCCCAGGCCGGCTCAGCCGACAGATGCTCGTGCAACCGCCGCGCCTGCGCCGCCAAAGCACCGGCACTGCGCGCCGACAACAACAACGGCAGCACCGCCGGGGCCGGGACATCCACGACGGGAGCCTCGGGGGCCTGTTCCAGGATCACATGGGCGTTGGTGCCGCTGATCCCGAACGACGACACCGCCGCCCGACGCGGACGATCGACCTCGGGCCAGGGACGCTGCTCGGCCAACACCTCCACCTTGCCCGCCGACCAATCCACGACCGGAGTCGGTTCGTCGACGTGCAAGGTCCTCGGCAGGACGCCGTGCCGCATCGCCTGCACCATCTTGATGATCCCGCCAACACCGGCAGCAGCCTGAGCATGACCGATGTTCGACTTCAACGACCCCAAATACAGCGGCTCGCCCTCACGACGACCATAAGTCGCCAACAACGCCTGCGCCTCGATCGGGTCACCCAACCGGGTTCCGGTGCCGTGGCCCTCGACCGCGTCCACGTCGTCGGCGGACAGTCGGGCGGCGGACAGTGCGGCGCGGATCACCCGCTCCTGCGACGGACCGTTCGGCGCGGTCAAGCCATTCGACGCGCCGTCCTGATTCACCGCCGAACCACGCACCACCGCCAACACCCGATGCCCCGCCGCACGAGCCACCGACAACCGCTCCACCACCAGCAAACCGACACCCTCGGCCCACGACGTGCCATCCGCACCGGCACCGAACGCCTTGCACCGACCATCCACCGCCAAACCACGCTGCCGCGAGAACTCCACGAACGACGCCGGAGTGGACATGACCGTCGCACCGCCCGCCAGGGCCAGGTCGCACTCGCCGGAGCGGATGGCGTTCACCGCCAAGTGCAGGGCCACCAGCGACGACGAGCACGCCGTGTCCACAGTGACCGCCGGCCCCTCCAGCCCGAACACATAGGACACCCGACCGGACGCGACGCTGCCCGCGTTGCCGCTGCCCAGGTAGCCTTCGAGGTCCTTGGGGATCGGCGAGATGCCCGACGCGTAGTCGTGGTACATGAGACCGGCGAACACGCCGGTCCGACTCCCCTTCAACGACAACGGATCCACACCCGCGTGCTCAAACGCCTCCCACGCAGCCTCCAACAACAACCGCTGCTGCGGATCAGTCGCCAACGCCTCACGCGGCGACATACCAAAAAACCCCGCATCGAAGAGGTCCGCGTCGTGCAGGAAGCCGCCTTCCCGCACATAGGTCTTCCCGGCCTGTTCGGGGTCGGGGTCGAACAGCGCGTCCACGTCCCAACCCCGGCCGGTGGGGAATGGCGACACGGCGTCGACCTCACCCGCCACCAGGTCCCACAGCTCGTCGGCCGACGACACGCCACCGGGGAACCGGCACGCCATGCCGACGATCACGATGGGGTCGTCGTCGGCCGCGACGGCGGACGGCGCGACCGGCGAGGCGACGACCGCGCCGCCGAACAGCTCCGCCGACAGGTACGCGGCCAGGTCGTCGGGCGTCGGGTGGTCGAACACCAGCGTCGCCGGCAGGCGCAGGCCCACCGCCGCGCCGAGCTGGTTGCGCAGTTCCACGGAGGTGAGCGAGTCGAAGCCCAGCTCCCGGAACGAGCGGTCGACCGGGATGGCCGAGCCGTCCGCGTGACCCAGCACCACCGCGACCTTCGCCCGCACCAGCTCCAGCACCGCGCCCGGGTCGGACAGGGCGTCACCAGTGCCGTCGGACGCCGCCCGCCGTGCCACCGCCGGCACGAGTCGGCGCAGCACGGCGGGGACGTCGTGCTGCTTGCGCAGGGCGGCGGTGTCCAGATCGGTCAGGACGGCCGTGGGCACGCCGGAGGCCACGGCGAGGTCGAACGACCGCAGTGCATCCGCAGTGGACATGGCGCGTTGGCCGAGGCGGGCGATGCGCCGCACATCGGTGTCGCCGAGGCGGTCGGTGAGGCCGCTGCTCTCCGCCCACAGACCCCACGCCAGCGAGGTGGCGGGCAGCCCGTGCGCGGCGCGGTGCTCGGCCAGCGCGTCGAGGAACGCGTTGGCCGCCGCGTAGTTGGCCTGGCCCGCCGTGCCCAGCACACCCGCCATCGACGAATAGAGCACGAACGCCGACAGACCCGACGTCAACTCGTGCAAGTGCCACGCCGCATCCACCTTCGCCCGCAACACGGCGTCCACCTGCTCGGGCGTGAGGTCGGTGACCAGGCCGTCGACCACGACGCCTGCGGTGTGGACGACGGCGGACAGGCCGTCGACGCCCGCGAGCAAACCCGCCACCGCATCCCGATCCGCCACATCACACGCCACCACATCCACCACGGCACCCGCCGCCACCAACTCCTCCCGCAACCCCGACGCACCCGACGCATCAAGACCACTGCGAGAGACCAGGACCAGCCGACGTGTGCCGTGCACCCGGACGAGGTGGCGGGCGAGTGCGCCGCCCAGCGCACCCGTGCCGCCCGTGATGAGGACCGTGTCCCACTGCGCCGCTGTGGTGTCGGTCGGCTCCGACCAGGTGAGCCTGGGCGCGGACGCCTTCCCGTCGCGGATCACGACCTGCGGCTCACCGGTCGCCGCCGCAGCGGCCAGGAGGGACGGGGCGACATCGTCGTCCACGTCCACCAAGACGAACCGACCCGGGTGCTCCGCCTGGGCCGACCCGATCAGGCCCCGGACGGCGGCGTGGGCGGGGTCGGGGTCTGCGCCCGTCGCGCGTCGGGTCACGACGACCAGCGGCGACGTCCGCTCCTCCCCCAGCCATCGCCGCACCTCCGCGAGCGCGGCGTGCACGACGTCGCGGGTGCCCGTCACGACGTCGTCGCCCGCAGCCGGGACGGCCCACACCTCGACCTCCGGCCGCTCGCCGTCCGGGAGGGTGATCTCGTCCCGGTCGACGCGCAGCAGGCGGCGGCCCGCCCCGCGCAGCGCGTCCGCCTGCACCGGCCGCACGGTGAGCGAGCCGACCTCCACCACCGGGACGCCGGCGGGATCGACGGCGGTCAGCGACACGGCGTCCGCGCCGGTCGGGACCAGCCGCACGCGCAGGGTGGACGCGCTGGTGGCGTACACGGCGACGTCGGCCCACGAGAACGGCAGACCGGTCGGGCCGTCGTCGCCCACCACGCCGGGCAGCAGGGCGTGCAGGGCCGCGTCGAGGAGCGCGGGGTGCAACGTGAAGGCGTCGTGGTCCGCGCTCTCGTCCAGCGCGACCTCGGCGTAGACGGCGCCGTCCGCGCGCCACGCGCGGCGCAGGCCCTGGAACGCGGGGCCGTACTCGTAGCCCTCGGCCGCCAGCCGGTCGTACGCGCCGTCCAGCTCGACCTCGACCGCGTCCGCCGGCGGCCACGCCCCGAGCCCCGTGCCGGGCCGCGCCACCGCCGACAGGACGCCCGTGGCGTGCCGGGTCCACGGTTCGTCCTCGTCTCGGCGCGAGAACAGCTCGACGTCGCGCCGACCGTCCCGCGCCGCACCCACCACGACCTGGACCACCACCGGCTCCCGTTCCGGCAGGACCAGCGGGGCGAGGTGGGTCAGCTCGGCGACGTGTCCGCACCCGACCTGCTCGCCGGCGCGCAGCACGAGTTCGACCACGCCCGCGCCGGGCAGGAGTGGCACGCCGTGCACGCGGTGGTCGCCGAGCCAGCCGAGCCGCGATCCCGACAGCACTCCCGTCAGGACGACCTCGTCGCTGCCCGCGATGGAGACCACGGCTCCGAGCATGGGGTGCTCGGCCGCACGGAGCCCGATCGCGCGCACGTCGCCCAGACCGGTACTCGATTCCAACCAGAACCGCTCGTGCTGGAACGGGTAGGTGGGCAGGTCGACCAGCCGACCGCCGACCCGGTCCTGCCACGCCACGTCCACGCCGTGTTCCCACAGCGCCCCCAGTGCGCCGATGAACGCCTCGGGCTCGGGCTTGTCGCCGCGCGACGCCGGGATCGCCGCGACATCCGCCGTATCGGCCACCATCGCCGTCAGCACGCCGCCCGGCCCGATCTCCAACACCGCCGTCACGCCGTTGTCCGCCAACGTGCGCACACTGTCGGCGAACCGGACCGGCTCCCGCACATGCCGGACCCAGTACTCCGCCGACGTCACATCGCCAGTCGTCGCCAGCGGGATCTCCGGGTGGTGGAAGGACAAGCCCTCCACCACCGCACGGAAGTCGTCCAGCATCGGATCCATCAACACCGAGTGGAACGCGTGCGACACCTCAAGCCGCTTCCACCGCCGCTGCCCCAGATTCGCTACTGCGGCCACGACGGCGTCCTCACGACCCGACAACACCACCTGGGTCGAACCGTTCACCGCCGCCAGATCCACACCGTCACCCAACAAGGAGGCGACCTCGGCCTCGGTCGCCTCCACCGCCACCATCGCCCCGCCCTCGGGCAACGCCTCCATCAACCCGCCCCGCGCCGCCACCAGACGACACGCATCCTCCAACGACAACACACCCGCGACATGCGCCGCCGCGATCTCCCCCACCGAATGCCCCGCCAGACAGCCAGGGCGCACACCCCACGACTCCAGCAACCGGAACAACGCCACCTCAAAGGCGAACAACCCCGGCTGCACAAAACCCGTACGACGCAACAACCCCCGGTCATCACCCCACAACACATCCCGCAGACCCGGGAAGAAACCCATCACCTCGTCCCACACCGCCGCGAACACCGGAAACCCGGCATACAGCTCCCGACCCATACCCAACCGCTGCGAACCCTGACCCGAAAACACAAACCCGACCGACCCACCAACAACCCGCCGGACACTGCCAAGCCAACCCAGACCAGCCAACAACTCCTCACGAGTCCGACCGACGACCGTCGCACGGTGATCGAGCGGCGACCGTCGAGCGAGGGTGCTCGCGACGTCCTGCGGCTCCAGCAAGGGGTTGTCGGACAAGTGGTGGCGGAGGCGTCGGGCCTGCTCGGCCAGGGCATCGGCACTACGCGCCGACAACAACAACGGCACCGCACTCAATGCCGGGACATCGACGCCGGGAGCCTCGGGGGCCTGTTCCAGGATCACGTGCGCATTCGTGCCGCTGATCCCGAACGACGACACCGCAGCCCGACGCGGACGATCGACCACCGGCCAAGGACGCTGCTCGGCCAGCACTCGCACGTTGCCCGCCGACCAATCCACGACCGGCGACAGCTCGTCGGCGTGCAGGGACTTGGGCAGGACGCCGTGCCGCATCGCCTGCACCATCTTGATCACGCTGCCGATGCCCGCCGCCGCCTGGGCGTGCCCGATGTTCGACTTCAGCGACCCCAAATACAGCGGCTCGCCCTCACGACGACCATAAGTCGCCAACAACGCCTGCGCCTCGATCGGATCACCCAACCGCGTACCCGTACCGTGCGCCTCCACCACATCCACATCACCCACGTCCAACCCGGCCGACACCAACGCCGCCCGAATCACCCGCTCCTGCGACGGACCATTCGGCGCCGTCAACCCATTCGACGCACCGTCCTGATTCACCGCCGAACCACGCACCACACCCAACACCCGACGACCAGCCGCACGAGCCACCGACAACCGCTCCACCACCACCAGGCCGATGCCCTCCGACAGCACGGTGCCGTCGGCCGCCGCGGAGAAGGGCTTGCAGTGGCCGTCCCGAGCCAGACCGCGCTGCCGCGAGAACCCGATGATCACGCCCGGCGTGGACATCACCGTCACGCCGCCGGCCAGTGCCAGGTCGCACTCGCCGCGCCGCAGGGCGTTCACCGCGAGGTGCAGGGCCACCAGCGACGACGAGCACGCCGTGTCGACGCTGATCGCCGGCCCCTCCAGGCCGTAGGTGTAGGACACGCGACCGGCCGCCACGCTGGCGGCGGTGCCGTTGCCCAGGTGGCCCTCCAGGTCGTCGGGGATGTCCGCCGTCTCGGACCCGTAGTCGTGGTACATGAGACCGGCGAACACACCGGTCCGACTCCCCTTCAACGACAACGGATCCACACCCGCGTGCTCAAACGCCTCCCACGCAGCCTCCAACAACAACCGCTGCTGCGGATCAGTCGCCAACGCCTCACGCGGCGACATACCAAAAAACCCCGCATCGAACTCCGCAGCACGATCCAGAAAACCACCACTGCGGACATACGCCTTACCCACCCGGTCCGGATCCGGGTCGTACAACCCCTCCAGGTCCCAACCCCTATCGGTCGGGAACGGCCCGATCGCCTCGACCCCGCCCGCAACCAGGTCCCACAGCTGGTCCGGTGACGCCACGCCACCGGGGTAGCGGCATCCGATGCCCACGATCGCGATGGGCTCGGTCAGCCGCTCCTCGACGTCGCGCAGCTTCCGGCGCGTGTCGCGGGCGTCGTTGAGCGCACGCTTGAGGTAGTCGCGGAGCTTCGTCTCGTCGGCCACAGTCGGTCTTCCCCCAAGTATCGGATCAGTCGAGTTCGTCCACGAGCGCGTACAGCTCATCGTCGGTCGCGGTGTCGAAGTCGAGGTCGTCGATGGAGTCGCGGCGGTCCGCCTCTCCCACGAGCGCGAGCAGTTCCCGCAGCCGGCGGGTGATCTCGCCGGTCGCCGCCTCGTCGGCGGCGGCTTCGGTGATCACGGTCTTGAGCCGGTCGAGATCGGCGAGCACCGGCTCGACGGGGTCCGGCGTCAGCAGGTCGTCGAGGTGCGCGGCGAGCACGGCCGGTGTCGGGTGGTCGAACACGAGGGTCGCCGACAGCCGCAGGCCGGTCCGGGTGGTGAGCCGGTTGCGCAGCTCGACCGCCGTCAGCGAGTCGAAGCCCAGCTCCTGGAACGCCCGGTCGGTCGCGACGGTGTCGACGTCCGCGTGCCCGAGGACGGCCGCGACTTGGGCGCGCACCAGCGTCAGCAGCGCCTCCCGGCGCTCGTCCGGCGGTAGCGCGCCGAGGTCCGCGGTGACGGGTTCCGCCACCTCGCCGGCCGGCCGTGGTGCGAGGTCGCGCAGGACCACGGGGACGTCACCGGTGAGCGCCGCCGCGTCCACCCGGGACAGTGCGGTCGTCGCCAGCCCGGAGGCCAGGGCGGTGTCGAACAGCGCCAGGCCGTCGGCGTCGGTCAGCGGCACGAGGCCGTTGCGGGTCACCCGGCGCACGTCCACGGCGTCCATGTCGGCGGTGAGCCCGCTGCTCTGCGCCCACAGGCCCCACGCCATCGACACCGCGGGCAGACCCGATGCCGCCCGCAGCTCGGCCAGAGCGTCCAGGGACGCGTTGGCCGCCGCGTAGTTGGCCTGGCCCGCCGTGCCCAGCACACCCGCCATCGACGAATAGAGCACGAACGCCGACAGACCCGACGTCAACTCGTGCAAGTGCCACGCCGCATCCACCTTCGCCCGCAACACGGCGTCGACCCGCTCGGGCGTCAGCGACCCGACCACGCCGTCGTCGAGCACACCCGCCGTGTGGACGACGGCGGACAGGCCGTCGACGCCCGCGAGCAAACCCGCCACCGCATCCCGATCCGCCACATCACACGCCACCACATCCACCACGGCACCCGCCGCCACCAACTCCTCCCGCAACCCCGACGCACCCGACGCATCAAGACCACTGCGAGAGACCAGGACCAGCCGCTTCACGCCGCGCTCCGCCACCAGGTGCCGGGCCAGCAGGCCGCCGAGCAGTCCGGTTCCGCCGGTCACGAGCACGGCGCCGGAGCCGAGGTCGGGTGCCGCGTCGCGGTCCACCGCGCCCACCCGTGCCAGGCGCGGCACCAGCACCCGGCTGCCGCGCACGGCCACCTGCGTCTCGCCCGCCGCGAGGGCGCCGGCCACCAGCGACTCGGCGTCCGGGCTGTCGTCCAGGTCGGCCAGCGCGAACCGGCCGGGGTTCTCCGACTGCGCCGACCGCACCAGGCCCCACACCGCCGCGTGGGCGGGGTCGACGTCCGCGCCCGCGGCGACAGCGTTGCGCGTCACCAACACCAGGCGCGACGCCCCGTCGTCGGACAGCCACTCCTGCACCAGGCGCAGGACCTCGATGACGGTGGCGCGCACGTCCGCGCCCGAGGCGACCTCGCGCACCGGCACGCGGTGGAACACCAGCGCCGGGTCGGCCGGGGTTGGCGACACCGGTTCCTCGCGCCAGTCCACCCGCAGCAGGCCGTCGCGGGCGACGTGGTCGGCCCGCAGCAGCGCGCCCGGCGCGACCGGCCGCACGACCAGCGACTCGACCTCCACGACCGCGCGCCCGGACTCGTCCACCGCGAGGACGGACAGCTCGTCCGTGCCGGTCCAGCTGAGCCGCACGCGCAGGGTCGACCCCCCTGGGCGCAGCCGCACGCCGGACCAGGAGAACGGCAGCAGCAGCCGGTCGTCGGCGGTGAGCAGCGGGTGCAGCACCGCGTCGAGCAGCGCCGGGTGCAGGCCGCTCCAGCCTTCGTCGCCCGCCGTCACTTCGGCGTGCACGACGCCGTCGGACCGCCACAGCCGCCGCAGGCCCCGGAACACCGGCCCGTAGCCGTAGCCGCGCTCGGCCAGTGCCGCGTACACGTTGTCCAGGTCCACCTCCTCGCCGGCCGGCGGCCACGCGCCGAGGTCCGCGGCGGCCTCCGGCACCGGCTGCCCGACCACGCCTTCGGCGTGCAGGACCCACTCGTCGTCCTGCCGCGAGAACACCCGCACCGCCCGGCGGCCGTCCAGTGCGGCGCCGACCACCACCTGCACGCGCACCGCGCCCGTCTCGGGCAGCACCAGCGGCGCGGACAGCGTCAGCTCCTCGATCGAGGCGTAGCCGGTGCGGCCACCCGCCCACGCGGCGAGTTCGGCGAGCACCGCGCCCGGCACGACCACGACGCCGAGCACGCGGTGGTCGGCGAGCCACCCGGCCGAGCCGACGTCCAGCAGGCCGGCGAACACCGTCTCGTCGGCGCCCGCGACGCCGACCTCCGCGCCCAGCAGCGGGTGGCCGGCAGCGTCCAGGCCCGCCGACCCGACATCGCCGACGCGGCTGCCGCCCTCCAGCCAGTAGCGGCGGTGCCGGAACGGGTAGGTCGGCAGGTCGACCAGCCGCGCGCCGCTGCCCTCGAAGAACGCCCGCCAGTCCACCGGGACGCCCCGCACGTGCGCCTCGCCCAGCGAGGTGAGGAACCGGGTGAGGCCGCCCTCGTCGCGGCGCAGCGAACCGGTCACCACGGCCGGCGCGCCGTGCGCGTCCATCGCGTCCTGGATGCTCATGGCCAGCACCGGGTGCGCGCTGACCTCGATGAACGCCCGGTGCCCCTGCTCGACGAGCGCGTCGACGGCCTCGGCGAACCGCACGGGCTGCCGCAGGTTGCGGTACCAGTAGTCGGCGCCCATGGTCGTGGTGTCGAGCCATTCACCGTCCACTG
>NZ_VKAB01000097.1 GCF_009769385.1 Saccharothrix deserti | reverse complement strand
CGCAGCCCCCTGACCTGCGCCGATCCCACCGCCTAGTGACACGCCCCGTCACCGGGCCAGTCGGTGTTTCCCCAGCTCAACCCCCAGATTCACCGACCAGACGGCTACATCATCTGCGGAACGCGGGTTGTCCGGCAGCGTGAATTGGGCCGGCGACTCGACCACCTCGGCCGTGAGCGAGGACAAGTGGGCGAACTACGGCGCCTCGGGCACCGGTGAGGTGACTGCGCCGCGGCCCGTGGACCTGCGGACCGACCGTTCGTACTCGGTTTCCGCGTGGGTACGCCTGGACACCGCGGACACCTCGGCTCGGGTGGCGGTGAGCCTCGGTGACCCCCAGTTCCCGCCGTTCCTGCTGCACTACCGGCCGGAGAACCGGCAGTGGGGCTTCCTCATGACCCATCGCCCGGACAGCAGCGCGTGGTGGATCGCCCTTTCCGACAGTCAGGTGCAGACCGGTCAATGGGTGCACCTGGTGGGCACCTACGACGCGGTGGCGGGGCGGATCGGGTTGTACGTCAACGGGGTCAAGCAGACGCGGAACTTCTCCCAGACCCCAGATGGCGGTGGCGTCACCGGCTGGAACGGCACCGGTCCGCTCTGGATCGGCCGCGGCCTGTGGGTCGGGCAGAAAGCGAACCCGTGGAAGGGCGACGTGGACGACGTCCGGGTCTACTCCGGGGTCCTCACGCCGGAGCAGGTCTCGACATTGCGCTTCGACACCCTGCACTTCTGAGTCACCGATCCGACCGTTCACTCCACGAAGGGCTGCTGTCATGCGTGCTGCCGTGCGGAAGTTGGCCAGGAAGGCCATCGCGCTCGGGGTCGTGTTGGTGCTCACCACGTCGACCGCCCAGGCAGTCGCCGCGCCGGACGAGCCGTTCGACTGGAACCTGCCCGAGTTGCAGCGGGAGAAGTCGGTCACCACCACGCCCGTGGACATCGCCCCGCTGCCGGCAGACCCGGCCGCCGGTGCGGTGGTGACCGCCCCCGCGAAGGCGGACTGGCCCGCTGCCGCGCGGGGTGAGGTGGACTTCGCCGGCAAGGGCGGAACGCCCGCGCAGGCGGCGGCACGCGCGACGGGCACGCCGATCCGAGCGACCGGCACGCCGGTGGCGGTGGGGTTGGCCGGCGTGGCACCGGCGGAGGCCCGTCAGGCGGGTGCGGGCAAGGTGCGCGTCGAGGTGCACGACGAGAAGACCTCGCCCGGTGCGGTGGTGTTCAGCCTCACCGATGCAGGTGGAGTGAAGGACAAACCGCTCGCGGTCACGTTCGACTACTCGTCGTTCGCCGCGTCCTTCGGCGGTGACTACGGCTCACGGCTGCGCCTGGTGAGTCTTCCGCCGTGTGCGGTGAGCACTCCGGACAAGGCGGAGTGCCGGGTGACCACGCCGGTGGAAGGCGCGGCGAACAACACCACGGCGGGCGTGCTGTCCGGCACGACGACGTTGACGTCCGCCGAGCCGGCGGCGTTCGCGGTGATGGCGTCGAACTCCAGCGACGTCGGCACCTACGGAGCTACGTCGCTCGCCCCGGCCGGGTCCTGGAACGCGGGCGGCTCGTCGGGTGACTTCACCTACGGCTACCCGATGCGGGTGCCGCCGGCGATCGGTGGCGCGGAGCCGTCGGTGTCGTTGGGGTATTCGGCGCAGAGCCTGGACGGGCGGACGTCGGCGACGAACAACCAGGCGTCGTGGGCGGGCGACGGGTGGGACCTTTCGCCGGCCGGGTTCATCGAGCGGCAGTACAAGCCGTGCGGTCTGGACCTGGGTGGCAACAACGGTCAGAGGAAGACCGGTGATCAGTGCTGGGCCACCGACAACGCCACGATCAGCCTGGTCGGCGTGTCCGGCAAGCTGATCAAAGACCAGGTCAGCGGCCTGTGGCGGGCCGAGTCCGACGACGGCGCGCGCATCGAGCGATTGAAGGGCGCGGTCAACGGCGACAACGACGGTGAGTACTGGAAGGTCACCACGACCGACGGCACCCAGTACTTCCTCGGCCAGAACCGCCTGCCGGGCTGGACCGACGGCAAGCCGGAGACCCAGTCGACGTGGACGGTGCCGGTGTTCGGCAACCACACCGGCGAGGAGTGCAACCAGACGACGTTCGACGCGTCGTGGTGCCAACAGGCCTACCGGTGGAACCTGGACTACTCGGTCGACCCGCACGGCAACGTCACCACGTACTACTACAACCGGGAGATCAACCACTACGGCCGCGACTCCGACGCCGGTAAGGGCACGCCGTACGTGCGCGGCGGGTGGCTCGACCGCGTCGAGTACGGCCTGCGCGCCGACGCGGTGTTCGCGCATCCCGGCGCCAGGGTGAGCTTCGAGACCGCCGAGCGGTGCCTGCCCAGCGGGGCGGTGACGTGCGACCCGTCCCAGCTGAACACCTCCACGGCGGCGTCGTGGCCCGACGTGCCCTCCGACCAGTTGTGCGGCGCGGGGGAGCAGTGCACCAACCGGCTCACACCGTCGCACTTCACCCGCAAGCGGTTGACGAAGGTCGTCACGCGGGTCGCCAACGGGGCGAGCACGTTCCAGGACGTCGACTCGTGGACGCTGGAACACCAGTTCCTGGGCACCGGCGACGGTCTGGCACCGTCGATGAACCTCAAGTCGATCGTCCACACCGGACTAGTCGGCGGTGGCACGGCGTTGCCGGCCACGGTGTTCGAGCACACCGCGAAAGCGAACCGGGTCGACACGAGCGTCAACTACCGGCCGTTGACCAGGTACCGGATCACCGGGATCACCGGCGAGGCCGGTGGCCACACCGGGATCACCTACAGCGATGCCGAGTGCGCGCCCGGCACGCGGATGCCCGCCTCACCGGAGTCGAACGGTCTGCGGTGCTACCCGACGTGGTGGACACCGGACGGCGCGCTGGAGCCGAGGTTCGAGTGGTTCCACAAGTACGTCGTGCTCAGCGTGATCGACACCGACCGGACGGGTGCGTCCTCGCGTGTCCTGACCAGCTACGAGTACATCGGCGACGCCGCGTGGCACTTCGACGACGCCGAGTTCGCCGAGCCGAAGCGGCGCACGTGGTCGCAGTGGCGCGGTTACGGCAAAGTACGCACCACCAAGGGCGCCGCGCCCGCGACGCTATCGGTGACCGAGACCGTCTACGGGCGCGGGATGGACGGCGACAAGCTGCCCGGCGACGTCAACGGCGACGGCCTGCCAGACGGTGTCCGCAGGGCTTCGGTGACCACCAGCGAGCAAGAGTCGATCCCGGACGTCGCACGGCTGCGCGGGTTCGTCCGAGAGACCGTGCAGTACAACAACGGGGAACTGGTGTCGGCGTCGGTCAACGACCCGTACCTGCCCGCCACCGCGACCGACGCCGCGGGCAACAAGGCCTTCGTCACCGGCAACGCCTCCGTTCGGGGCCGCACCAAGCTGGAGAACGGCACCTGGCGGCGCACCAGGGTGGACAAGCAGTTCAACAACGAGGGCATCGCCACCCGCACCGAGGACCACGGCGACACCACGGTGACCGGTGACGAGACTTGCACCCACACCACCTTCGCCCGCAACGAGACGGCCTGGCTGCTCACCCAAGCGCAGCAGGTCGAAACAGTGGTCGGCACCTGCTCGACTACCGCGTCGGCGTCGACGATCCAGTCCCTGGCCCGGTCGTACTACGACGGCCAGGCGTACGGCGTCGCGCCCACGCGCGGCCTGATCACCAAGGTCGAGGTGCTCGACAAGTGGGACGCCACCGGGCAGACGTGGGTGACGGCGTCCACGGCCGGCTATGACTCGTACGGTCGCCCGAAGGACGTCTACGACGCCCGCGGCGAGAAGACCTCGACCACCTACATCCCGGACAACGGTCCGGTCACCGAGATCACCAGCACCAACCCGCTCGGCCACGTGACGCGGGAGTACGTGAACCCCGCGTGGGGCGCCTCGGTGGCGTCGGTCGATGCCAACAGCCGGCGGGCCGACCTGTCCTACGACCCGCTCGGCAGGCTGATCGCGGCTTGGACCTCCGGCCACGACAAGGCGACGACCAAGCCGGACGCGGTGTTCGAGTACCACTACAACACCGACAAGCCCAGCGTGGTGGTCTCCAAGCAGCTCCAGGACAACGGCGAGTACCTGGCCGCGTACACGCTCTACGACGGGTTGCTGAGGGAACGGCAGACGCAGGCGCCCGCGCCCGGCAAGGACGGCGGGCGGCAGATCACCGACACGTTCTACGACTCCCGCGGCCTGCCCTACAAGAGCAACGGTGTCTACTGGAACGGCGCCGCCCCCAGCGGCATCCTCGCCGGCATCGCCGACGCTGAGTTGCCGAGCCAGACCATCACCGAGTACGACGGACTCGAGCGGCCGATAGCGGCGATCTTCCTCAAGTTCCGGATCGAGCAGTGGCGCACCACGACGTTCTACGGTGGCGACCGCGTCCACACCACCCCGCCGTCCGGTGCGACCGCGACCACCCTGATCAGCGACGCGCAAGGCCGGACAGTCGAAAAGCGCCAGTACACGGCCGGTCTGGGCAGTGCTTACGACACGACTTCCTACGCCTACAACTCCGCGGGTCTGTTGGCGTCGGTGACCGACCCGGCCGGCAACGCCTGGCGCTACACCTACGACCTGCGCGGCCGGCCGATCGCCGCCGCCGACCCCGACACCGGTCACAGCACGACCGCGTACAACACGGCCGGGCAGGTGTTGTCGACCACGGACTCGCAGGGCCGCACCGTCGCCAACGCCTACGACAAGCTCGGCCGGCTCACCGCCAAGCACCGCGACTCGCTCACCGGCCCCAAGCTCACCGAATGGGTGTACGACACCCTGCAAGGCGGCGTCGGCCTGCCCGCCGCGTCCCGCCGCTACGCCGGCGGCCAGGTCTACGAGAAGACCGTCAACGGCTACGACCCGGCCGGACGGCCGACCGGCCAGAAGCTGACCATCCCCGCGACCGAAGGCGTCCTCGGGACGACCTACGAGATGCGGCAGTCCTACACCTACACCGGCAAGTCCGACGTCACCTCCTACATGGGGGTCACGTCCGGCACCAAGCAGATCTACCCCCGTGAATCGATCGGCACCTACTACGACGCGCTGGGCCTGCCTACCACGTCGCAGGGCGCCGAGGTCTACGTGGGAGCCACGGAGTACTCCAGCTTCGGCGAGGTGCTGTTCACGCAGTACGCCAGCGCCGAGCCCGGCGCCGCGAAGAACGTCGGGATCACCAACTTCTACGCGATCGGCAGCCGTCGACCGGAACGCACCGTCGTCAGCCGCGAGACCACGACCGACAACCGCGTCGCGGACCGCAACTACACCTATGACGCCGCGGGCAACATCACCCGGATCGCGGACACCCCCGAGGGGAGGGTGCCCGACATCCAGTGCTTCGGCTACGACTACCTGCGCCGGATGGAAGAGGCGTGGACCCCGACCTCGGGCGACTGCTCGACGGCGAGGTCGACCACCGCGCTGGGTGGCGCGGCGCGGTACTGGCACTCGTGGAAGCACGACAAGACCGGCAACCGGCTCACCGAGACCCAGCACGCGACCGCGGGTGACACGGTTCGCACCAGCACCTACCCGGTGGCCGGCGCGGCCCAGCCGCACACCGCTCGTTCGGTCACCACGGCCGGGCCGAACGGCACGTCGCTGGACACGTTCGACTACGACACCACCGGCCGGGCCAAGTCGCGCAAGATCGGCGGCAACGAGCAGGTCCTGGAGTACGACGTCGAGGGCCGGGTGTCGCGGATCGTCAACGCCGACGGCAAGGAGTCCAAGTACCTCTACGACGCCGACGGTGGGCGTCTGATCAGCCGTGAGCCGTCGGCCACCACGCTGTACGCGTTCGGCCAGGAGATCCGCCTGGAGACCGGCACGTCTACCCCGTCGTGGACCCGCTGGTACGGCCACGCCGGCCAGACGGTGGCGGTGCGCAACAGCGTCTCCGGGCTGAAGTGGCTGGCCTCCGACCACCAGGGCACCAACCAACTGTCCATCACCAAGGACATGACGGTCACCCAACGCCGCCAGACACCTTACGGCGGCGTGCGGGGCACCGCACCGCCGTCGTGGCCGGACCGTTTGGGTTTCGTCGGTGGTCGTAACGACGAATCGGGTCTGACGCAGGTAGGCGCGCGGTTGTACGACAGCGCCTCGGGCCGGTTCCTGTCGGCGGATCCGATCATCGACAACAACGATCCGCAGCAGCTCAACGGTTACGCGTACGCCAACAACAGCCCGGTCACCTACAGCGACCCGACCGGCCTGATCCGGGACTGCGGTCCGGACGGTGTGTTGTGCGGTGGCAAGGAAAAGAGCATCCAGGGGCCGAACTGGGAGTCGGAGAAGCGGGTCTACCACGCTCGTGAGCGGGCATTGCAGCAGGTGAATCGCGGTGTCCGGGCGCGCATGGACGGCGCGTTGGCGCGGGAGGGGATCAGTCGGGAGGACTACGAGAAGGCGCTGGCGGATGCGCACAGGACGAAGTGGGATGTGATCAAGGAGGTCGCCTGGGAGGTCTTGAAGGAGATCTCCGGGTGGAACGACATCGTCGACTGTTTCACCAAGGGCGACATCTGGGGCTGCGCCGGGCTCGTCGCGGGTCTGGTGCCGGTGGGCAAGGTCGGCAAGATCCTCGAAGCCGGCTACAACGCGGTCAAGGCCGTCGGCCGCCTGTCGGGCATCGTCGACAAGGCCAAGGGCGTCCTGCGTCGGGTCCAGACGATCACCGATGACCTGCAACGTGTCGCGACCGAGCAGTTCCGGAAGCTGACCTCCAAGGGCGGCGGGAGCTGTGTGAAGCACAGCTTCGTCGCCGGAACCCTGGTCCTGATGGCCGACGGCTCGACCAAGCCGATCGCCGAGGTCGACATCGGCGACAAGGTCAAGGCCACCTCCTGGCACCCGGTGTGGGTCGACGCCGAGGACCGCTTCGTCAACATCGGCGACCTCAAGCCAGGCCAACAGCTCACCTCTGCCGACGGCGCAACATCGACCGTCACCGCGGTCCAGCGACGCACGCGTGCTGAACCTGTCTATGACCTCACTGTTGCAGGCCTCCATACGTACTACGTGGTCGCGGGTGTTTCTGTCCTTGTCCATATTGAGTCGAAAGTGTTCGGTTGCCTACATGGTGGCGTAGCGGACGTGTGGGGCCCGGAAGTAGCCGCGGACGATGTGCGGCTGGCGCTGGCGGCGACGCAGGAACCGTCGGGTTTCGTGCGCGAGTCGGTCGACGTTATGGGCGCGGGAGGCGTTGACGTTGCGCTTGAGATCGGCGTTGAGCAGCTCGTCCGGGTTGAGTTCGGGGCTGTAGCCGGGCATCAGGTGCAGCTCGACCCGATCGACGTTGGTCTCCAGCCAGGCGCGGACCGCCTTGCTCCGGTGCACCGGGTGCCGGTCGGCGACGACGTGCACCTTCCGGCCCGCCTGACGGGCCACCCGGTCGAGAAACGCGGTGAACACGGCCGCGGTGAACCGCTCGGTGAACACGGTGAACCACAGCGCGCCGCGTGGGGCGACCGCGGACATGACGTTGACCCGCAGCCGTTTCCCGGTCACCCGCACGATCGGCGTCCTGCCCTCGGGCGCCCGGGAACGACCCGGTGGCGCGGCGTCCGACCGCAGCCCGCACTGGTCGACCCACGCGATCACGGCGCCCTCCGCCTTCGCGCGTGCCTCGATCGCCGGGTAGTCCTCGTCGAGCCAGGCCCGCACCGCGGCGGGCTGCTGTTCGTAGGCGCGGCGTGCCGGGCGCTGCGGGGTGAAGCCGTGGCGGCGCAGCCACAGCCCCACGCCCTGTTCGGTCATGTCGACCCCGACGACCAGCCGGATCAGCTCGACCACCGCCTGACGTGTCCACAGCGGGCCGCCGATCAGCAGCTCCTCCGGGGTGTAGTCGGCCATCGCCGCGAACAGGGTGCCCCGATCCTCCGGACCGATCAGCTCGGCAGGGCCGGGACGTCCCCTGCGAGTCGCCAGGCCGTCGCGACCGTCTCGCCGGTAGGCACGCCACCAGGTGCCCACCGAGCGTTCGGAAACCCCGAACACCTCCGCAGCCTGCCGATAGCCTTCGACCCGCCCGGCCTCCAACGCGGCCACCACCCGCAACCGCAGCACCTCGCGCTCCGCGGGCGATAACCGATGCGCACCCTCGACCTCGATCACGAGCGATCAACCTACAGGAAGACGATCACTTTCGACTCAAATAAGAGCCCGGGGTGCGATCGTTGTGGTGAGTGGCAAGGCCAACCGCAGGTGATCGGGAAAGTCCATCGTGGACATTGGTGGTTGAGCGTGGACGTCGTGACGGCTACGCCGACCGGTCAACTGCGGGGCTGGCGGCGACGGCTGTACGGGTCCTGCCCTGGCTTGTGGACCGCAGATGTGGGCGCGTCCCTGAGCGACCGGCGGTTGCTGACAGTGCTCGTGGTGTTGGTCATCGTCCTGCGTCGCGTGGTAGTTATTCCGCGAACCGCTGACGCAGTCGCAGTCGCAGTGTGTGTCCTGATCGCGTAGGGAGACCGGCCCGCCGGTTCCGGCCGGGCCGGTCTCGTTCAGGCGCGATGGGTCAGAACTTCACCGTGGCGCAGCCGACCCTGGGACCGGCGGTGCCGGCTTTGCCGGGTTCGGTGGCCGTGGGCTGGGCGTGGATCACGACCGAGCCCGCCCGGCGGTCGGCGAACCGCCAGGGGACGACCGTGTCGACCAGGGCCCGGCCGCGGTCGTCGGTGGTGAAGTCGAGCCAGATCTCGTTCTCCGGGTTGGCGTAGGCCGGGTCGACCGATGGTTGGCTCGGGTCCACCACGTGCTGGTGGTGCGCGCCGGCGTCGGTGGCCAGCGCGCCGCACGGCCGCTGGTGGGCGTGGGCGCCGTAGGTGCGGTTCGGGATCAGGCCGTGCACGCTGAGCAGTGTTTTCGTCGAGCGCCGCAGCGGGGTGGCCAGGACAAGCGCCACCGCGCCCGGTGCGATCAACGCCGTGTCGTACGTGTAGGCCTTGGTGGCGGTGTCGGGGGTGGCGAAGCGGGCCACCGTCACCGCGACACCGGAGCCTTGCGGGACGTCGGCGGACGCCGTGGGCGTCACCATCGCCGCGAGCACTCCGCCGACGAACAGAGGGATCAAACGTTTCACACTTCTCCCTTTCGGTACAGGCGGCGGACATCCGAAACTAGCACCGACGATCTCTCCGTGCCTCACTGTGGACTCCCCGTAATTGGACCTTAATTGTCTGCGGGAAACTCCTCTCGTTCGTGCTGGGTGGCCTGCTTCTTGTTGAGTTGAAATTATTATAACTGTGAGACAACGGACCTGTACCGTGTTTCTCGTCAAGAAAAGGGCGCTGACGAGTTGGATAACGGCCTGAATCCTGTCGACTTTCCCCGAAACGCGGCCGGCGACGACGGTGCCGCCTACTTTGGCAACTTGGAGCGAGTGGAGGATTTCGCGGAGAACAATAGCGGATATGGTCAGGGATTTGTGGTCCGCGCACCGACCGCATGGCTCGAGAGAAACATCGACGCAGACATGATCGACGTTTATTAAGGTATTGATGAGCGCCTGAAGGAGTTTGCTGTTCCCTATGAGTTGTTTGACGAACTGAACGGGTTTGGTCGCGAGCCTTGGGCACCCAAAGGGAGGGGGCGTTGAACTTGGAAGAATTTTCGAGGTTTGATCTAGTTGAATGTGCGGTAATCGGACATCGACATTTCGGTATTTTGGTTCAATTCGATGATGGAACGCCTGGCTTCATCGATAAGGCGGAAATATGCGACTATATGGTGGACGCTGCGGAGTGGCCACCTGTAGGGAGTCGGGTGAAGTGCGTTGTTCTCGGTCGTTCTCATGACGGTAGGATCCGGGTAATGTCGGCTCCTGCCCACGTCGAATTGGTGGCTTCGTTGGACGACCCTCAGCAAGCTCTCCGAGAGTGGGCAAGTTTGAAGGAGGTCGACGGTGGTGAGCCTGTTGCGTCATTTTATCGATCTCCTAACCCGGATCTTTCGTGTGGGTGGCGGCCCGGCTTGAGGCTGGGACCGGTGGCTGTTGCGGGTCCTCCTTCCGGTGTTCGGCATGGTCGAGGTGGCCCGTTGTCGGCCGGGGTGCCGCCGGGTTCCACT
>NZ_VKAB01000096.1 GCF_009769385.1 Saccharothrix deserti | reverse complement strand
CCGCGACCAGCAGCCACGGCAACGACGGCGGACCACCATCGCGGCCGTGCCCGACCCGGGTGGACACCCGGATGCCGGACACGACCGGTTCCGGGCGGGCGGCGAGCTGCGGCCGGAGCGCGCGGACGACCAGCCCGGCCACGTCGACCGGCACCGGCACCGGCGCCCAGCAACCTGGAAAGCGCATTCCAGCATGCAGGCGGCGGATCATCGAGGCTCGATCAGCACCCGCTGGTGCGCTATCGGGTGCCCGGCACAGCGGCAAGTACGTCGACGTCAGCGAGATCTTCACGCACCGCCGGGTCAATCCCCAGACCCACCATGTCCTGTCATGCGACGAGCGAGCTGATACGGGCGCTCGCAGAGGACTCAGATCAAGGCGCGGGCGGCCACGGTGTGTCGTCCGCAGCGCCGCCTTGTCCTCGGGTTGCCTCGCGGTGAGACTTGGGCCGTGCCGAGTGCTGCCGAGTTTGCCCGCGGGAAGGTCTGCGCGGTGCGCGATGACCCGCAGGGTCGTCTGGCGCTGCTTCGTCGTCTGTACGAAGGGCCCGACAGGGACGGCACCACCCACCTGCCGTATCGGCGCGCGGCGACGGCGTTCATGAACTGGCAACTGCGCCGCGGGCTGTTGGCGGCCGACGACGCCCCGGTGCCTGGCAGTCGGTGGTGGCGGGCTGTCAACGAGCGGCTGCTTCGCGATGGCTGGGAGGCCCTTGGCCTTGCCATCGGGATGGACGCCACTGGTTCGGCGCCGAGCGCCGTGCCCTCGTTGGATTTCATTCGCCGTCCGACCTCACGGAACTGGTATCGGGCACACAACAGCAGCGTCGTGGCCGGGTACCTGGACAACGTCGAGCTCGCCCAGGCCGAGAGCCGGACCGAGCGGTTCTTCTTCAACCTGGTGCTGATTCGCGTCCTGTACGCACACGCACTGGTGGCCGCGCCGCGTCTCGCGCTGCGCTGGCTGTCACCACTCGCGCCCGCTCTGGGCGACCCGCGGCTGGGCATGACCGGGATCTTCCTGTCGATCTCGCGGATCCTGCCCGCGACCTACCCGCTCGGTAACGACGTCGAGCGGTACGTGTCCCGCGAGCACGGCTTCGGCCGCCTGGTCGACATCGGGATCATCCAGCCCCGGCTGCGGCACCTGTTCGACTGGTCGGCGTGCGAGCTGGGCGAGCCTCGTCTCGCCCAACTGCTCGACGGCGACGTGCCCTGCTACGCGTGGCCCGCCGAGGACCGGCAACCGTGGCTGCCACGCCCCACGATCACCGCGCGCCTCGCCCTCCGTGCCTTGCCGCCGGACTCGCTCCGGCCACCCCGCGAGGATCGCCTGCACCGCGCCGGCGACTAACGCGTCGGTCTACCGGCGCCGGGGCGCTCGGGCGCACCTGATCGCCGAAGCCGTCTCCAACCACCTCGACACCGAACTGCCCCTGCCGGACACCGGCTCCGCCCGCGAGGGCCTGACCACCTTCTTCACCGCGCCGGCCACGCTCCTCACCACACCGACGGGCCCTTGGGTGACGCTCCTCGACTTCGCCCCGCCCGACGAGCAGGCCCGGTTCGACCAGCTCCCGCGAACAGTTCTGGACCGCTCGCCTCCACCGGGCCGGCGTCCTCGTCCAACGCGGCGTCGACCGCGGTCACCCGCACCGCACAGTCGGCCGAGGACCACGCCGCACCCAGGCGGGGTGTGATGCCCGCACGCCCTGGTCGTCCCGCGCGACACCGCCTTCGAGCGGCGAGAGCCACTCCCCCACACGCCAGGGGACGACTCCGTGTCGGCATGGGCGGCACGCTGGAGCCCAATGGCACGAGGCGATCACGCGTCCTCGTTGAACGATCCTCGGATCAGGCGCCTCGACGCAACCGATCGATTTTGCAGCGCACTGGACCCGAGGCTATCGTGCCAGTCAACTACACACATAGGTGCTTAGTTGTCTATCAGCGGTAGATCGTCGCTGCACCGGCGGCGATGACGAGAGGCGGTCGGCACGTGTCGGACAGTGTGTATCGGCGCTACGTCGCCCTGGGCGACAGTCAGACCGAAGGGGTCGGGGACGGCGACGACGTCCGCGGCCTTCGCGGGTGGGCGGACAGGCTCGCCGAGCAGGTCGCCCGCCACAGTCCCGGCCTGCTCTACGCCAACCTCGCGGTGCGCGGTCGTCGGGCCGGCCAGGTGCGCGCCGAACAACTCGCCCCGGCTCTCGCGATGCGGCCCGACCTCGCCACCGTGGTGGCCGGGGTCAACGATGTGCTGCGCCCGAGCTTCGACCTCGACGACGTGGCCGGCCACCTGGAGGCGATGTTCGCCGCTCTCACCGCCCAGGGCGCCACCGTCGCGACGGTCACGTTTCCCGACGTCGGGCGCATCACGCCGTTGGCCCGCCCGATCGGCCACCGTGTCCTCGCGCTCAACGAGCGCATCAGGCAGGCCGCCAGGCGCCACGACGTGGCCGTGGCGGAGACGGCCGTGCACCCGGTGGTGACCGATCCGCGGTTGTGGAGTGCCGACAGGCTGCATGCCGCCCCACTCGGGCACGCACGCATCGCCGCCGCAGTCGCCCATGCGCTCGGCCTGCCCGACAGCGACGACAGCTGGAGCCGGCCCCTGCCGGTCGACGGGGCAGGGGCCTCGGGCCGGTGGGCCGTGGGCGCCGAGCTGCGCTGGGCCGGCGCCTTCCTCGGTCCCTGGGTCGTCCGCCGCGTGCGCGGCCGATCTTCCGGTGACGGCCGCCAGGCCAAGCGGCCCGCTCTGCTTCCGGTGGCCTCACCCGCCGGGGATACCCCCTCGGCCGTGTGAGGCTCCGACTTGCGACGACGCCTGCGGCTCCCCTCTTCTCCGCGCAGAGGGAGGAACTGACCGCTCAGACCAAGGTCGCGCACGCCGAGCTGCTGCGGCCACACTCCTGCTCCTCGACTGCCACCAGGGGCCGCGTAGCGCAGGTAGCGGCTGTCAGCGCCTGGCATGCGCGGTGTGGCCTGCCCACTTTGCCATTAATCGCATCGATGAACTGTGCCTTGGTTTCCAGCTAGCCGTTGGCGTGGAGAGTGGCCGCGCGCTGGTCGAGCCTGCGCAGCGCCATGTCCCCCCACTGGAGGTTCTCGCGTTCGAACGACATCCCGCGCAACAGGGTGAGGTACGGGCCGATGCGCTCGGACTCGGCGAAGTACGCCTCCTCCGACCGCCCGTCCAGGAGGCGCTGCCGGAGCCTCTCGTAGCGGACGAGCTTGGCCGTGGCCCACTCCATGCGCTCGGCGATGGCGGCCCGGACCGCCTCGGTGTCGCCGACGTCCACGCACTGCACCTTGACCAGCAACTCGTCCCGGATCACCGCCGGCTTGCCCGGGGACTCGGCCGTGTATGCGCGTACGGCCTCCCGCCCGGCCTCCGTCAACGAGAACAGTCGCTTGTTGGGTCGGCGCTCCTGCTCGACAACGCGGGCCGTGACCAGTCCTTCGGCCTCCATGCGCTCCAGCTCCCGGTAGAGCTGTTGGGGCGTCGTCATCCAGAAGTTGGCGACCGTCGCGTCGAACCCCTTCGCGAGGTCGTAACCGGACGCCTCGCCCTCCAACAGCGCGGCCATCACCGCGTTCCGCAAAGCCATGGGCACACGCTAGCACCGTTGTGACTAGTCAACGAAGTGACTGATAGTCGATCCACCCTGGACAACGCTCGCCTCCCCTCCTACTCTCCAACCACACTTATTCAACTTGTTGAGTACACGAGGTGGCTCATGCACCCGTTCCGCAAGGCCGTCGAGAGCGGTGACATGGACGCCGTGGCCGCCCTGCTGGCCGACGACGTCGTCTTCACCAGCCCGATCGCCTTCACGCCGTACCCGGGCAAGGCGATCACCGCCGCGATCCTGCGCGGCGTGTCCCGCGTCTTCGAGGACTTCGTCTACATCCGTGAGATCGCGAACCCCGACGGCCGTGACCACGCCTTCGTCTTCACCGCCACCGTCGCCGGGAAGGAGCTCCAGGGCTGCGACTTCCTGCACTTCGACGAGAACGGCAAGATCGACGACTTCACGGTGATGGTGCGCCCGCTCTCCGCCGCCCGGGCGCTGGCCGAGGCCATGGGCGCCCAGTTCGAGCAGATCGCGCGAGAGGCCGCCGAGCAGTGACCGTGACGACCGACTTCGACGCCGTGGTCATCGGCGCGGGCAACGCCGGGCTGACCGCCGCCACCACCTTGCAGCGCGCGGGACTGCGCACCCTCCTGGTGGAACGCCACAACGTCCCCGGCGGCTGCGCCACTTCCTTCCGGCGCGGCCGCTTCGAGTTCGAGACCGCGCTGCACCAGCTGTCCGGAGTCGGGACGGAGGGCCGGCAGGACACGCTGCGCTCGCTGTTCGACGGGCTGGGTGTCGCCGACTCGCTGGAGTTCGTCCAGGAGCACGACCTGTACCGGGCCGTGGTGGCCGGTCGGTACGACGTGACCCTGCCCGCCGACTGGGCCGACGCCGTCGACGCGCTGGAGGACGCCTTCCCCGGCAACCGCGCCCGCGTCGAACGGTTCTTCGCGCTCGTCATCGACGTGGTGGTCTGGTACGTCGCCGCCCTGCGCAAGACGCCGGCCGACGACATCGACCCCGTGCTCTTCCGACATGCGCTGCGCCCGCTGAAGGACGTGCTGGACGAGTACTTCGACGATCCCCGCATCAAGTCGGTCCTCGGCACGTACTGGCCGTACATCGGCCAGCCGCCCTCCCGGCTCGCGTTCCAGGAAATGGCACTGATGCTCTACGGCTACATCGAGTTCAAGCCCTGGCACATCAAGGGCGGCTCGCAGGCCATGTCGAGCGCGCTGCTGGACTCCTTCGTGGCGGCAGGAGGCCAAGTCCGCTTCAACACGGCGGTCGAGGCGATCCTGACCGAGCACGACCGCGTGGTGAGCGTCCGCCTCGACCACGGCCAGGAGGTGTCCGCCCGTGACGTGGTCTCCAACGCCTCGCTCCCCGTCACCTACGCGATGCTCGGCGACGCCGTGCCGACGGCCGTACGCGACGACCTCGCCACCCGGCGCGTCGGCGTGTCGGCCTTCGTCCTGCACATGGGCCTGGACGCCACTCCCGCCGAACTCGGCTTCACCACCAGCACCACCTTCGTCAGCGCGGACCTGGACGACGACCGCACCTTCGCCTCGTGGCGATCACCCGCGCCCGCCCGCGGCATCTGCGCCTCCTCCTACGACATCGCCCCGATCGGCTTCGCCCCCTCGGGCGCGACGTACGTCAGCCTGCTGCCGCTCCAGTACGGCGACGTCTGGGAGAAGATCCCGCCCGCCGAGTACGCGCGCGCCAAGTTCGCCTACGCCGAAACCCTGCTCGACCTGGCGGAGAAGGCCGTCCCCGGCATCCGGGACGCCATCGAGGAGGTCGACGTCGCCACCCCGCTGACCATCGCCCGCTACCTCGGCCACCCCGGCGGAGCCATCTACGGCTACGACCAGGACCGCACCGAGAGCTGGCTGTTCCGCGACAGCGAACGCGAGACGCACGTGGCCGGACTGCACCTGGCGGGCTCCTGGGCCGGCAGCGGCGGCTTCCAGCCCCTCTCGAAGCCGGCCACCGCGTCGCACGGCGCCTGCTGCGTGCCAAGGCCGCCTGACCCGACAGGGAGAAGTCGTGAAACACCCCCTCGCCCCGCTCTTCGACGACCACGACGCCGTCCAGGCCGACATCGACAGCCGCCCCGCCGACACCACCGACCACGCCGCCCGGACCCGCCGCACGGTCGACACCTACCCCCCCAAGCGGCTCACCCTCGTGGTCACCGAGGCCATCACGGAGACCGCCACCACGAAAACCTTCCGGCTGCGCCGCCCCGACGGAGCGGACCTGCCGCCCTTCCTGGCCGGCCAGTACGTGGGCCTGTTCGCCGACGGCACCAACCGCCCCTACGCCATCTCCTCCAGCCCGGCGCGCCTGGACCGCTGGGACCCGACGGTCCGACGGGTCCCCCGTGGCCGGATCAGCAACCACCTGATCGACACCCTGACGCCGGGCGACACCCTCACCACGACCGGCCCCATGGGGACCTTCCACCACAACCCGCTCTTCCACGGCGACGACGTCGTCTTCCTCGCCGGCGGCTCCGGCGTCGTCCCGGCCATGAGCATGATCCGCGACATCGTCGACAACGGACTCGACCGCCGCTTCCACCTCCTCTACGGCTCCCGCACCGACGACGACATCATCTTCCGCGACCAACTGGACGCCCTGGCCGCGGACCACCACCCGAACATCCGGATCGACCACGTCGTCGCCGAGCCCGGCCCCGGCTGGACGGAATCCACCGGATTCCTGACCTCGTCCCTCATCACAACGCTCGCCGGACCACTGGACGCCCGCACGGTCTACGTGTGCGGCCCGCAGGCCCTCTACCCGTACGCCCTCCAGCAACTCCTCGACCTCGGCCACCCCCGACGCCGCATCCGCTTCGAAGCCAACGGCGCGCCCACCGATCCCACCCGTCAGGCGCACTGGCCCGCCGACGCGGTCCCCGACGGCGAGGTCACCGTCACCGCCGCCGGACGCTCGTTCCGCACCCGTAGGGGCCGCCCGCTCCTGGACGCCTTGGAGGACGAGGGCATGCGCCCCGAGGCCGCCTGCCGCTCCGGCGAGTGCAGCTTGTGCCGCGTCCGCGTCCTCAAGGGCACCGTGCACACCGCCGAGGAGGCCAAGCTGCGCATGTCCGACACCCGCTTCGGTTACACCCACTCCTGCGTCGCGTACCCGATCACCGACGTGGAACTCGACGCATAGGACATTGTTTCAGGACGCATAAGACGTTGTTCCAGTTGGCGAGGCATCGGTAGCAGACGAGGGCTGCGAATATGCCGACGAAGGCAAGAAAGTGCTCGACCTTGCGCTCGTAGCGACGGTGCAGTCCGTGGCGGCCGGCCAGCCAATGAACGGTGCCGAAATCGACCGCTCTCGGTGCCGCGGTGAGGTAGACCGCACAATTGCAGAGGCACGTTGGAATAGATTCCGACACCGGCCGGTGATACGGTTTTCGGCATGGACAAGAATGCAGTTGTCGAACTGGTCGATAAGTACATCGGGATGTGGAACGAAACGGACGACCAGGCTCGACGAATTATGGTCGACGACCTCTTCGCCCCGAACGGCACGTACACCGACCCGGCTGTCGTCGCCGACGGCACCACGGCCATCGACGAGTACGTTGGCACTGCGCAGAAGAACTTCACCGGAATGCTCTTCACCCATGGCACGGTGCTGACCCACCACGACGCCGTCCACTTCCCCTGGCAGGTCGGCCCCGCGGATGGCGCGCCTGTGGTGACCGGCTTCGACGTCGCGTGGCTCGAGGGCGGCCGGATCGGCCGACTGTGCGGCTTCTTCAACGACTGACACCCTCGGCCCCAGGCGATGACAGCGCGCTACGGATGAGCAGTACTGGCACCACGGGCACCGGCGACCCGCGATGCGGGAGCACCGCCCCGACCGGCTGGAGAGCGTGAAGAGAGACCCGTCACGAGGTCACTGCGTGAACTCCTCGGAAGCGCCGGTGTCTTCCAGCGTCAGGTGCGCTCCTGCCCGGCGAGAGAAGGCTGTACATCCGCACCGCACCCTGCCCGAGACCCTGCGAGGTGTCAAAACTCTGCACGAGGCTGCCGAGCTGCACTGATCGTGCAGCATCGACCACGGGGCATGATCGTGAGGCATGGTGTCACGACTGCTGTACCTGATCTTCGTCCGGCTTGGCGAGTGGCTGGTCCTGCTCGGCCGGACCTCGGCGGCCAAGGACGTCGAGTTACTGGTGCTGCACGAGATCGCCGTGCTGCGCCGGACCACTCGCCCGCGGCTGGACTGGGCCGATCGCGCGGTGCTCGCCGCCCTGGTGCGCCGACTTCCCCAGATGCTGCGCGGACACCGACTGGTGACACCGGGCACCATCCTGCGATGGCACCGGCGCCCGGTCGCGAGGAAGTGGACCTACCCGAGTCGGACCGGGCGCCCACCGGTCGACGACACCATCGTGACGTTGATCGAACGGATGGCACGGGAGAACACCGGCTGGGGCTACCACAGGATGCAGGGCGAACTGCTCAAGCTCGGCCACCGGGTAGCCGCGTCAACGGTCCGTCGCGTGCTCCAGCGCCTACGGATACCGCCCGCACCGACCCGGAACACCGACATGTCCTGGCGGCGCTTCCTGCGCGCCCAGGCCACGAGCATGGTGGCCTGCGACTTCTTCCACGTCGACTGCGCCGTCACCCTCAAGCGCGTCCACGTGTTCTTCGTGATGGAGGTCGCCACCCGCTATGTCCACGTCCTCGGCACCACCACAACCCCCGACGGAGCATGGACCACCCAACAAGCCCGCAACCTGCCCATGGACCTCGACGACCGAGCCGACAGCTTCCGGTTCCTGATCCGCGACCGGGCCGGCCAGTTCACCACCTCGTTCGACGCGGTCCTCGCCGGCGCAGGCATCCAGGTCGTGAAGACCCCGCCACGCTGCCCGCAGGCGAACTGCTACGCCGAACGGTTCGTCGGCACCATCGGACGCGAGGCCACCGACCGACTGCTCGTCATCAACGAACGCCACCTGCGATCAGTGCTGCAACGGTACGTCTCCCACTACAACCACCGCCGACCCCACCGAGCCCGACAGCTCATACCACCACGACCAGACCGCCCAGTCCCGCAGTCGAACCACACATCGATACGTCGCCGACCAGTCCTCGGCGGACTGATCAACGAGTACGAACCCGCAGCAGCCTGAAGCGCAGGTCAGAGCCTTGTGACTGGCTTTTGACACCTCACACGGCGAGACATCCACGGCCAGCGCGATCCGCCCGTTCGCCGCACGAGGTATGGGCAGCCCGGCCAGGGTGGTGCGCAACCGGTCGAGCTCGATGCGGCCCTGGTTGATCGCGTCGTAGCCGGCACCATGCCCACGTCGATGCTCAGGTGTCAGTGACAGCTCGGCCAGGCTGGTGACGGGTCCGTCAGCGCACAGCACCGCGTCGGCCAGTTCGAACAACGCGTCCGCCCGACCGGTCAGGCACTGGTAGAACCGCTCACGAAACTCGGACAACTCCCCGAGTGCACCAGCACGGCCGGTGTCGTGCATACTGATCAACTGAAGCCCTTGGTTGTGATCTTCCTTCTGTCGCAAGAGGAATGATCAACCAGGGGCTTCGTTCATGATCAACCGGGGTCACCCACCAGTGCTACCAGGTTAAACAACAAGCTAGGGAGTGTCTTCAAAGTCCCATCTGCCCTGCGCTGTGTGGTGCGCACGCTCCCTAGGGCATTCCGGGAGGGCCGGGCTCCGCGGTACCGCGGAGCGCCACGAACACGAACTCCCTGCCCGGCCGGTCGGGTGCGTCGCGTACGTCCTCGACGACGAAGCCGTGTTCGTGCAAGTCCCGCTCGATCTCCGTACGTTCGCGGAAGCGAAGTGTCGATTCCGAGGTCAGTACGTCCCCGTCCGCAGCGAACACGTGCGTACCCCGGAAGCTCACCAGCGGCAGGCTCACGTCCGTCAGCTCGGCCCAGGTCTCGACGTGGCCGACGCCCGGGATGTCCGTCATGCGGTACGTGGTCTCGCGCGTCCACTCCGCCCACTCCTCCCACACGCGCTGCGCTGGATCGCGCGTCTCGAAGACAAGCCGCCCGCCGGGCCGCAGCGCCTCGTACGCGCCGCGCAGAGTCGTACGCCACGCCTGCGGATCGGCGATCGCCTGGGCGACGTTCCCGGTCATCGTCACCAGGTCGATCTGCATGGGCGGCAGGTCCCCCGCGTCGCCGTCGAGCCAGCGCACCCGCTCCGCGCCCGGCTTGCCACGCGCGACGTCGACGGACGCCCGCGCGGGATCGATCCCGGTGACCGTAATCCCGCGCTCGGCGAGCAGCAGCGCGAACACGCCCGTACCGCACCCGATGTCCAGCACGGACCGCGCCCCGAACTCCTCCGCCATCGCGAGATACGCATCGAGATCGCTGCGGTCCGGATCGAGTGGGTCGTAGATGGCGGCGAGGCGCGGATGCCCGAAAGCTGCGTCAACCATGGAGGCGAACGTATGTGGCCCCGAGCCCGCGCGGCCACTGCTTTTCGGGTTACGGCGCCAAGCGGGCGCGGCGAAGTGCGCCGCTGATCCCGGCGCCCCTATCGGGCACGGCCGTACCGCAGCGAACCTCGGCCAGGCCGCTTACCGGTAGTTTGTTAACTTGGTAGACTGATCGGTTGTGGTGTTGTTGTGCCAGCAGGTCGATCGACTGGGCAGGTGAGGTACTGATGGCGCGAGTGGCGTGCCCGGTGGCCGCGGGTC
>NZ_VKAB01000095.1 GCF_009769385.1 Saccharothrix deserti | reverse complement strand
CATCCCACGGCTGACGCGCAATGCGTGCCACTAGGCAATCTCGCGTTTCCCGCTATGGACCAGCTTCCTGACCAGCACCTCTTCCGGCCCGGCGACCCGATTCAGGCCATCATCTGCGGAACGCGGGGGAAAAGGGAGGACGTAATGGTGTCCGACGACACCGGGATGGGTGGAGTGGTGGTGGAAGACTCCGGAGATGCCGAGGCCATGGGGGCCGGTGAGGCGAACACCGGTGCCGAGACCGGACAGGACGACACGCGTGCGGTTCGCGTGACCGGGTCGGGGAAGGCGGTCGCGGAAGGGCCGGGTTCGGTGGCCAACACCGGTGTCCGGCGCGTTCCCCGCGCGTAATCGCCTGGACCCCTGTGCTGCTCGAAAAGTCATCGCTGCTGGTCAAGCGACATGTCAGTGTTCTTTGAGCCATTTTCATCGTGATGTCGCAGGTCACGGCGCAAGCTGAGCAGTGGGGAGCGCGGTGGGCGAGGCTCCCGGTAAGACAGCAGTCGGCCAAGATCCGATGCCCCAACCGGGAGCCTCGCCGTGCTGTCTTACCCTGCCGCGATTCCGCTGTCCAACCACACCCTCGTCCGCTTGGCCGATCTCATCCGCGCGGAGCGGGCACGGCGTCGGTCCCGTTGGCGGCGCCTGGATCCTGGCTGTCAGGCGTTGCCCGTGCTCGCCCACCTGCGCAACGGCGACACCCACGCACGCCTGGCCGCCGGGTTCGGCATCTCCCGCAGCACCGCCTGGCGCTACATCCGCAAAGCGGTGGATCTCCTCGTCGCCCTGGCCGACGACCTCCACGCCGCCGGTGAACGCGCCGCCCGATTCGCCTACGCGATCCTGGACGGCACGCTGGTCCCGATCGACCGCGTCGCCGACCAGAAGCCTGTGGGGTGCCAGAACTCTGCACCTGGGCGCTGAGCTGCGGTGATCGCGCACCATGAGCCGTAGAGGCATGATCGCGAGGCGTGGCGCTACGACTGCTGTACCTGATCTTCGTCCGGCTCGTTGGCTGGCTGGTCCTGCTCGGCCGGTCCTCGGCGGCCAAAGACTTGGAGCTGATGGTGCTGCGGCACGAGGTCGCCGTACTGCGCCGCACCAACCCCCGCCCGCAGCTGGAGTGGGCCGATCGCGCGGTGCTCGCCGCGCTGGTGCGCCGACTCCCCCAGATGCTGCGCGAGCACCGATTGGTGACACCGGGCACCCTCCTGCGATGGCGCCAGCGCCTGGTCGCGAAGAAGTGGACCTACCCCAACCGCACCGGCCGCCCACCGGTCGACGACACCGTCGTGGCGTTGATCGAGCGGATGGCCCGGGAGAACGCCAGGTGGGGCTACCGCCGGATCCAGGGCGAGCTGCTCAAGCTCGGCCACCGGGTAGGCGCTGCAACGGTTCGCCGCGTGCTCAAGCGCCTGCGGGTACCGCCCGCGCCCCAGCGCGACACTGACACCTCCTGGCGACGGTTCCTCCGCGCGCAGGCCGCAAGCATGTTGGTGTGCGACTTCTTCCACGTCGACTGCGCCGTGACGCTCAAGCGGGTCTACGTGTTCTTCGTGATGGAGGTCGCCACCCGCTACGTCCATATCCCCGGCACCACGACCAGCTCTGACGGCCCGTGGACCACCCAACAAGCCCGCAACCTGCTCATGGACTCGGCAACCGGGCGGACGACTTCCGGTTCCTCATCCGCGACCGGGCCGGCCAGTTCACCGCCTCGTTCGACGCGGCCCTCTCCGGCGAAGGCATCCGGGTCGTAAAGATCCCACCACGGTGTCCACGAGCCAACGCCCACGCCGAACGGTTCGTCGGCACCGTCCGACGCGAAGTCACCGACCGCCTGCTCATCATCAACCAACACCACCTGCGAGCGGTCCTGGATCGCTACGCGGCCCGCTACAACCACCGCCGACCTCACCAAGCACTGCAACTCGCACCACCACGACCGGACCACCCGATCGCAGAGCCGGGCTGCACCTCGATACACCGCCGACCAGTCCTCGGCGGCCTCATCAACGAGTACGAACCCACGGCAGCCTAACCGCAGGTCAGACCATGTGGCCGACTTTTGACACCTCACACGTCCCGTCGTCGGCCTCCACCGGGTCGTCACCGTGCTCGATCACATCGTCGTAGGCCAGATCGGCAAGGAACTGGGCCGCGCCCGACAGCACCGCCGCCGTCCGCGGCGTCACGTGATCGGAACCGCACTCCTCGCAGTCCGGCGCCCCACATCCGCACACGGGGAACAGGGCGGCGAGGTCCGGCCACGACGGGAGCGGACGGTCGTGTTCGTCCACCTCCTCGACCCCGCACTCCGAGCCGGAGATCTCCACGCCCTCGACGTCGACCATCATGTACGGGTCGGCCAACTCCAGCAGCGCGGCCGCGGCATCGCCGCGCACGTAGTCCCGCTCGGCGGCGCGCACGTCGTCGACGGTCCGCCCCGGCTCGTCGTCGACGCCGTAGTCGGTCCGGTCGATGTGCCGCAGCGCGGCGTGCTCCAGGGCCTCGGGATCGGTCACCTCGACGATCACCGTGGCCGTGATCCGCAGTCTGCGCCCGGTCGTGTCGGTTCCGGTCATCCGGCGAGCCTACGACCGTGTTCGGGACGGTTGCGGGCGCTTGACGGACCTTGAGGGCGGTTCACTCCCCTGGGTGATGTATGGCGCCGGTTGGGCGGATTCACCCGTTCGTGGCGACCCCATTTGGCGTTGGTCAAAGATCTGGAGCGACCCGCTCCTGATTTCGCTCCTAAACAGCGTTCACCAAGATCGCAAAGTTGCCGTTCCGTGACCCATTCAAGATCGACACCAGCGCACGAAAAAGCCCGCTGACCTGGGCTTTCATCCAGATCGAGCGGGCTTCTTCAGACCGTCGGGACGACAGGATTTGAACCTGCGACCCCTTGACCCCCAGCCCCGCCCGGATCATGAAGTGACCTGCGAAAACACCGAATCAGCAGGTGACGGCGGTGCCGTTGCGTGCGGTTCGATGCAGCTTGACTCCGTTGCGGCTCAATGGATTCTCCCATTTTCCTCCCACGCATCCTCCCACCGCCGGCCCGCGGCGGCCGTGTGGACGTCGAACGCATGCGTAATCAAGTGACCAGCGTCCTCGCAGACAGCAGCCGTAGCCGTAGCCGTAGCCGTGACGATGCGATTGATCAACAGGGACGAAGCTTGCAGCGATTGAAGCCGCAGTTCAGAGGTGGCATGCCGTCTTTCGGCACCCCACACCAGGGCAAGACCTTCGCCACCCGACTCGCTGCCGCAGGCCTGGTCCTCGCCCCGAACACCCGCATCTACACCTCGCGTCGCTGAAGGCGACCCGGGCTGGCCGACGTCGAGCGCACTGGTTCCACCACTTAACCTCGACGGCCACGCTCCGGGCGTGCTACAGCCACCGTTCCACGAGATGCCGGGGCGTGTCGTGCGGCACGTACCAGCGCCTGGCCTCGGCGTCCCATCGGGCTTTCGCGGCCTTCTTGGCCGCATCCTTCTCCGCGAACGGCACGTTCAGGTACAACCGGCCGGCACCGTTGCCGTTCGGCCCGGACGTGGGCCGTACCTCGGAACGAGCGGACCGGGCCGGACGGGCCGGCGGGTCGGGGCGGGCGCGCCCGACGATGTGGCGCACGCGTTCGCAGGCCCCGGGATCGGTGATGCGCATCATCAGGTCGGTGGGGCCGGTGCCGGCGAGCAGGTTGAGCGATCCGTGCCAGAGCACCTCGTCGTCGACGATCACGACCTTCTCGTGCATGCGCTCGCGTTGCATCACGGTGCAGCCCGCCGCCCCCAGCGCCGAGATCTGCCTCTCGTCGTCGGATCGCCGGCCCGGTCGGGTGTGGACGGTGACGCGCAGCCCGCTGTCGATCCGGGGTTTCAGCTTCGAGAGCCAGCGTTCGACCGGGGCGGGGTCGAGGAAGGCGCAGTAGATTTCGATACTGCGCCGAGCGTGCGCGATGTCCCAAGCGACGGCGCGCGGCACCTCGTCGGCCGGGAAGAAGGCCGGCCGGGTCAGTTCGTTCGGGCCGAGGCCGGCCAAGTCGGCAGCCGAGCGGAACGGGACGAGGTCGCCGACGTCGAGCCGGTGCGCGTGCCGCTGGAGGTAGTCCACCATGCGGGCGGCTTCGCCGTGGGGCTTGAGGTTGCGGCTCAGGAAGTCGACGTCGGCGACCACCACGAGGTGGTCCTGCGCGCGGCTCACCGCCACGTTGAGCAGCCGGCAGGTCGCGGACGACAGGCCCGTTCCCTCGTAGAAGAAGCCGACCTTGTCGCCGGCGCCGGCGACGGTGTCGATCACCACCAGGGGTCGCTGGCTGCCCTGGAACCGGTGCACGGTGTCGACGACACCGTCGTAGTCGGCGCCGAACCGGTAGGCGAGGCTACCCTGCAACGCCCTGACCTGGTCGCGGTAGGGGGCGATGACTGCCATCCGAGCGGCAGGCCGGGCATCGGGCGGCCCGCCCTCCTCTTTGCGCGCGGGCAGCACGCCGTCGTACTGGAGTCCCCGGACGAGTTCATGGATCACGGCCTCGTGCACCGGGTTGGACTTGTGACCGCCCGAGCCGCCCCGTGCGGCCGAGCGCCGAGACGCGGTGTCGACCAGCACCAACGGTGTCTCCAGCAACGGCGACGGCGGCAACCGGCTGGTGTCCGCCCGCCCGGTGATCAACGGCGCGTCGGGGTAGGCGATCGTGTTCACGACCGCGCAGATCGCCGAACGCATCCGGTACTGGGTGTTCAGCCCGACCAGGCAGTCATGGGGCCGCACCCGCCCCTGGCCGTCGACGAGTCCGACCGCGTGGAAGGCGTCGCGATCCATCCAGCGTTCGGAGTGCGACCGCGTCTCCTGACTGGCGTTGCGGTCACTGGACCCCCGGGTCACCGCGGGAAGCTGCCGGAAGTCGCCGGCCACAACCACCCGCTTCTTCGCCAACGCGGCCGCGTACCACGCCGAGGGGAGGTTGACCATGCCGGCTTCGTCGATGACGACGGTGTCGAACTTGTCGATCAAGTACCGGGACTGCACCGCCTTGGCCACCGTCGTCCCCATGACACGGCAGTTGCCGCGCACCACCTCCTCGACGGTGCGGAGCTCCTCCTGCCGCGCTTCGAGGCGTTCCCGCAGATTCTTCGCCGTGGTGACGAGCTGGTCGGCGGGCGCGATCCCGGCCAGCTTGGGCAGGAGCGCGCCCACCTTGCGCTCGGCGGCCTCCGCCTGCGCCATACAGCGCTGCTGTTCGGCAGTGGCGAACTGGTGCTGCGCGGCCAGGTTGGCGATGTCCTGGTTGACCGCCTGGAGCTGAGCAAGGAGTTCGTCCCGTCGTCGCGCCTTCCGTGCGGCGAACAGTCCGGACGGCACTCCGATCCCGGTCAGCTCGGCGTGCAGCCGGGCCGCCTCCCGTCCGGCGCGGTCGGCCTGGGCCGCGGCCGCGGCGGCGTTCCGCGCGGCCTGCCCGACATCGCCGCGCAGTTGCGCAAGGCTCCGCGTGAGTTCCGCGTACTCGCGGTGCAGCGCCAAACGGCCGTCGACGACGTCGAGCTGATCGCGCAACGCCCCGATCTCGGCAGTCAGGGCAGCGCTCAACCGCGCTACGATCTTCTGCGGCTCGATCTGGTCACCGTACTTCTCTTTGAGCGAGCCCACCGCGATGTCCCCGACCCGCTGCACGAGCCCGTCGGCGAATCCGCTCTCGGCACTCAACAGCTCGCACAGCCGCTCCACCGCCTGGTCCACGGCGACCTTGGTCGGCGCGAGGAACAGCACCCGGTGCCCCTGCCGGTGGTTGCCCTCCACGACATGGCCGACGACCTCGGTCTTACCAGTGCCGGGCGGCCCCCAGATGAACGTGAGATCGCTGCCCAGGGCGCGGACTACGGCAGCCCGCTGCCGGTCGTTGAGCTGCAGGGTCCGCCAGTCGCGCACGTACCGCTCCGGGTCCGGGCACTGACCGGCTGCGGGCAGGCTCCGGCCGACCAGCCACCCGGCCGCGGTCAGGTTCAACCCGCCGGATCCGGAGGTGGTCTGCTCGAGCTGTTCGGCCAGGGTGACCAGGCCGGACGTGTCGTCCTCGCGGAGTTCGGCTTTCGCCCCCAGCGCGGCGGACGTGCGCAGGCGGAGCCGACCGCGTTCGGCGACGACGAGTTCCGCAGGCTCCCAGCCCGCACGCGGCCGGGCACGCACCAGCAGCGGCCGGTCGGAGAACGAGTCCTTCCAGCCACGGGCGGCAAACGAGTACTCGTGTTGTTCGCCGTCACCGCCCACTGCCTGGCCTTCGGTCAGGACCACCTTGTCGAACCCGGTCTCCGCGCCAAGGGTCGCATCGATCTCCGCGCGGACCGCGCGCAGCAGCTCAGCTAGCTCCGGCCGGCCCCCAGCTGTCTCGGCGGTCACCCCAGGCACCCCGATTCCCCCTCAACGCACACTCTCGGTGACTCACCGTACCGGGTGTGGACGATCGGACGTCACCGATCCGAGGGAGGAGAAGCGGAGCCGTCCTGTTCGAAGGTCGGCACTCATCGCGTGATCACGAGCGGCGCGACATCCGTGTGAACCTCGAACTCCCCGATTTCGAGCAGAAATCGGTGCTGCGCGCGTAGCTTGAGAGCCGCCTGCGCGGAGTGCGCATCGCGCCGTCGCCGAGCATCGGTTGTCCGAAGCCGAATTGGACAACAGGGTTCCACAGGCGCAACCCACGCAGAACTGGCGCAGCGAGCCTCGTCACGACCCCCGCAAGGTTCGACACCGTCCAACTCCACGCTACGGAAGACAGGAATGTCACCCCCTTCCGACGTCGAGAACCACGCACAAAAGTCCGCAATTCTGCGGCCAAGGTCCGCGCTGCAATATGAGCGCCCCTAGCCTTTCGTCAGCGCTATTGTTGCCTTCTCACGCCGAGGGGGAGAGCGGTGCAGAACGAGTGGTTATCCGGTGACGAGCTCACCGTGGCGGACGTGGCCGAACTGCGGTGGCACGTGCGCCCTGAGGCCGCCATCGAGCGCTTTGACCTGCCTGGCTGGTCCTACGAACAGGCCGTCGACTTCCCCTGCCCTCGCTGTCAAGGCATTCTACACACCCTGCGCAAGCCGTACGAGGCGGGTGGCAAGCCCTACCGCTACATCGCACTGGTCTGCCCTCGGTGTCCTGCGACCTTCACCCTGGAGGACCTGGGGCTCAAAAAACACGCTGACCTGTTCGCCAGGAAGGGTGGCAAGCCACCTCTTGCGATGCGGGGGCAGGGAGCTCCGGATGCCGCAGGCCGTCCGAATCCGGACGGCAGTGAGGACACTTCCGTTACGGGTATCGCACAGGTTCGGTGGGGTGTGCGCCCCAAAGCCTCCGTCGCCCGGTACGACCTGCCCGGGTGGCGTTACCTCCGTCAGACCGAAGTCGACTGCCCGCAGTGCCGAAACGCGCTGCACTGCCTATACCGGGTCTACCACCAGCAGGGCATGCCGCGGGTGCAGGCAGCCCTGGTCTGTCCCGAGTGCCCGGCCACGTTCACCACTCGACAGCTGGGAGTGTCGCGCGGTTCGGTCTTGGGCGGCATGCGGGCCGAACTACTCGACCGCGTGCCGTCTCACCGGAGCAGCGATGGCGACCCCATAGGGCGCATCATGCCCTGGAACGGCCCAGCCGGGAGCCCTGCCGCGCAGGCATCGCACCAGTCCCCCGACCTCGTCACCTCTGCCCTGCTCAGCGGTAGCGGAGACGACACGGCTCACACCGCGCTCGGTGCCTCGTCACCGAGCGAGTACAGCGGGACCGGAACGGAGCCTTGGAGGGGTCACGCCGGGCAGACGCCTGCCGCGCTGCTGCGCCTGCTGAACCAGTCCAAGCTCCGACGACCACGTTCCGCATACGGGCCGCCGCGCGGCATCACAGTGTCGCCCCCGCAGGAAAAGCGACTGCTGCACTGGCGCAAGACCAGCGATCCCCACGTGGAACTGCCGACTCTGCCCGACGACGTCGACATCCGCTTCCTGCTCCCGATGGGTGCGGCCTTCGACGGTCTGCGGGCTCGGCTGGAGACAGCTGGCGTCCCCTACCGTTCTGTGGCTCACTGGGTGGAGGACGAGATCATCTCCACTGTAGGGGATGACGGTGTGTTCCACGGCTTGTCGGTCACCACGCGCTTGACCTCCAGGAGTGGCGTCGACAACGGATGGCACACCCCGGTTTCGGACCTGCCCGCCTACGACGCCCGCGATGCCTTCGCCGGAACCTGGGACGCCCACGACGTCACCGTCCTGCGGCAGGAAACCGCGTTCGTGCCCACTGCGGGACTGGTCCCGGCGCAGTGGCTTGACTACTTGCCGTTCGACCGGTTCAACCCCGCGCAGGCGCAAGCGGCGCCAGCGGTGCTGGACACCTCGGACCACCTCGTGATCACTGCGCCCACAGGCGCGGGCAAGACTGTGGTGGGCATGCTCGCGGTGCTGCGGACGATCCTCGGCGAGGGGCGCAAAGCCGCGTGGCTGGTGCCGCAACGATCCTTGACCGACGAACTGGATCGGGAGCTGGAGACCTGGCGCGGCCTCGGTCTTCGGGTCGAGCGCCTATCCGGTGAGTACAGCGTCGACCTCGACAAGGTCCGCGAAGCCGATCTGTGGATCGCCACAACCGAGAAGTTCGAAGCGGTCTGCCGCGCGAGTTCGCTGCAGACCGCCCTCGCCGACGTCGGCTGCCTGGTGATCGACGAAATCCACCTGCTCGGCTCGGCTGTCCGAGGCCCCTTGTTGGAAGCGCTGCTGGCGCGGGTGCGCGGTGCCGCGTCCCCGGTGCGCATCGTCGGTCTGTCCGCCACCGTGTCCAACGCCGCCGAAATCGCCGAGTGGCTGGACGGACGACTGGTCGCCACGGCGTGGCGACCATCCCGGTTGACCTGGCAACTGCCAATGATCCCCGCGTACTCCGATCGGGCCGCCGACTCCACGGCGCGTACCCGCATCACTGTCGAGTTGGCCCGAAGTGCCACCGACGGCGACGGCAGCGTCCTGGTGTTCTGCGGCAGCAAACCCAACGTACGCACCACCGCGCTGGCCCTGGCCGCCGATCGCGGCGCCAACACCGCCGGCATCGCCTCGGACGACATCGACCGGCTCCACGAGGTCTGCGCGTCGGTCGGCATAGGGCTGCACTATAAGGACTGGGAATTCAAGCGGGAAGCCGAAGCGCGGTTCCGGTCCCGGGAGTGGAACGTCCTTGTTGCCACCAGCACCGTCGCCGCGGGGGTCAACCTGCCCGCCCGTGCTGTGATCATCCGGGACACCCGCATCGGGTTGGACAACCTCGACGTGGCCACGGTCCTGCAGATGTTCGGCCGCGCCGGTCGGATCGGCGCGGGTGAACACGAAGGGTGGGGCTACCTGATCACCAATGAGCTGGAGCGCCCCGCCTGGCAGGGGGCGCTGGTCGACGGCTACACGGTCTACTCCCAGATTCACGACAGCATCGCCGACCACGTCCTGGCGGAGGTGTTGCAGGGACGAATCACCTCGGTCCAAGACGCCGAGCAGTGGTGGTTGCACACGCTGTCCCACCACCAAGGCGATGATGACGTCGAACCCGTCGTCGAAGCGATCGACTTCCTCTTGGACAACGGGTTCCTCGCCGAGGACACCCGTACCGACGGAACGCCCGGTGTGGCGGTCACCGACCTGGGCAGGCTTACCGCCCGGTTCATGGTCGACACCAGCACCGCCGCCGACGTGCTCACCGTGCTCAGTCAGCTGCCGGTGCCCGGTGACCCTGACGCCGCCGAAGAAATCCTGGCGCAGGTGATCGCGGTCGCGGTGCCGGAACTGGCCGCCGCGCCGATTGCCGAGAACCACCGCGCGGTCGTGGCCGCCGTCCTCAAGGCCCGGGGGTATCGGACACGCATCAACTCCTCCACCCGCGTCGGTGGCCTCGGATCGGCCATGGCGTTGTCCCCTGGCGATCTGGCACGTGCGGCGATCCTGCTCGTGGCCAACTCGCCCGAGCTGTTCACGCGTCCGGCACGAGTTGTGGCCGGTCTGCCGAACAGTCTCCTGTTCCCCGTCCTGGAACAGGCGCCCCGCTACCTGGCGTGGCTGGCCGCACAGGGCCACCTCGCCTCGGTGCATCCGTGGGTCGCGATCGTGGCCGGCGATCTGGGGCGCCGCATCCGCTGGCGGCGTTGTGGGCCGCGCCGTGGTTCCGGGCGCCTGCTGTGGATGCTCGAGAACATGGCGACACCGGCACACGCCACCGAGGTGGTGCCGCGGTTGTGGGCCGCGGTCGGCGCACGCGGCATCACCGCTCCCGACTGGCCTCACACCGCGCCACCGCACGATTGTCGGCTCGACTCGGGCGAGTACACCATGCTGCTGCGGGAACGGGTGACGCACTGCGCCCTCGACGCCGGAGGTGATCGGGTCACGGCTGCTGATCCGGTGAGCGGGACGCTCACCGCCTGGACCGGGTCCGCCACGACCAACGCGACCATCGAAGGCCTCACGACCGTGGTCTATCCGAAAGCCGACGACAACGACGACGCGGTCCGGGGTGCGGCGATCTTCACCCGCCGCGGTGACCACAAGGCCATCGGATGGCTTGCCCGCTATCGGGCGACGGACGCGACCTGATCAACCCGGTTCTCAGTGCCCGTTTCCGAGCTATTGGGGTTGGGTGAGTCGACGGCTGGTGATGCGGATCATGGCCCAGCGGACCATGGCCTCGTGGTGGTGTCGTAGGCGTTCGTAGTCGCGGACGCAGCGGCGGTGTCC
>NZ_VKAB01000094.1 GCF_009769385.1 Saccharothrix deserti | reverse complement strand
CGGCGCTGGTGGAGGGCGTGGTCGGACAAGCCCCCGCCCGATGACCTGCAACAACTACTCGACACCCTTGCGCAAGGACAGGGCATCAACCTCTACCTGCCTCCGTGAAGTTAACAAACTACCGCTACTTCGACTCGACCGCTGTGCGGGCATCTGCCCGGACCATTTCGGCGGGCACCCGGCGACGTGTCGCCGGGTGCCCATGGTGCCGGGACGGGCTCAGGCGGTGAAGCGATCCTCGACGGCATTCGAGGTGAACGTCTTCCACGCGCTGCTTGGGAACACCAACGCTCCAGCCGTGCGATTCTTCGTGTCGCGCACGCCGACGACTGCCCCATCGGCGCTGCCCGAGACCTCGACGCACGACTGGTTGGGGTCGCTATGGGTGGACTTGCGCCATCCAACCTCAACGCACGATTGGTTGGGATTGCTGTACGTGGACTTGCGCCACCCGGTGAGGCCTTCGGCTTCTCGTGGTGACCACCCCGGGACCTGCTGCCCCGGCGGCATTGGGTGGATCATCGTCTCTTCCTCTCCTCGTGTGCTGCGTCGGCCGGTCACGACGTCAGCAGGAAGGCGCGGGATTGCTCTGGGCCGAGTGCTGCGGCCCTCTGGTGCTCCTCGCTGTCGTGACCGAAGATCGTGAAGTTGAATTCCTGGCCGAAGTAGTAGCCGACGTGCCACGGAACGACCTGGACCTCGACGTTCGGCCGGTCGATGGCGTCGGCGACCGCCCGCTTCTGCTCACGCTGAATCGTCGAGTTGCCGTCCATGTTGGCCATGCGTTCGAGCGCGGCCTGGTCGATGACGAACCAGAACCGCTGGTCGGGGTTGTCCAGGATCGCTTGCCGCCGCAGCCGAAGGGTCGTGGCCCGTTCGACGTCGTCGAGGCTCATCGACGGCCTGGCCGCACGGAACAACGAACGCATGTACGCCTCGGTCTGCAGCAGGCCGGGGATCGTCATGCTGTTGTGCTGCCACAAGTAGTGCGCGCTGGTCTCCAGGTCGACGACTTCGCGCATCGTGCCGTGGAAGCTGGCGCGCAACGCCTTACGCGACGCGCGCTTCTCGCGACCTTGCGCCAGTAGCAGTAGGCGTTCCCTGGTTGGCTCGTCAGGCGCGAAGCCCTCGAACAGCGCTCGGAGGTCCGGCAACGTGACGCCGCTGTCGCCGCGCTCGATGTTGCCGATCTTGTTCTGCGTGCAGTCCAGGATCTTGCCCGCTTCGGCCTGGCTCATGCCGCAGGCCGTCCGGAGCGCGGCGAGCTTGCGTCCGATGATGACGTCGGCAACGCGCTTGGGGATCGCGGCGGTGGTCATCGAGCCTCCGGTTCGAGCGGGTCTCCCTGCAAGCGGAACGTAGCAGGCATGTTCCTGCTGTGGTCCGCTCTCCGTCACCCCAGGTCGGGCGCGTTGCCTGATGACTTGCCGACGGGCGGCTCCACGGGATGGCCGGTGGTGAAGTGCTGCTCCCCGGCAACGATCCAGTGGACGGCATGGCCGCCCCTGTACCGGTCGGCGAGCGGGAGGCACCACGGTCGGCCTGCGGCAGGCCGACCGTGGTGCAACCTGATCCCACAGCTCAACTGGTCGACCTCGGCGCGATGGATCAAGCCTCGATGCGGTGCGGCACCTCCGAGAGGTGGTTGTGATGGGCACCCGCGCGTTCCGGTGGCTGCCGTACGAACACATGACGATGACACGGGACAACAAGGTGGTGTTCGGCGCGTTGCAGGAGGAGGTGTTTGCTCATCTCGACGCGGCGTGCGACATCGCGTTGGAGGGGGACGAACACGCGGCGGCGTCGACCGCTCGTGCGGAGTTGCCAAGGCTCGTTGCCGGACTGCGCGTTCTGCTGGCTCAGCATGTTCCCGACGCGAACGGCCACTGTCGGAGCTGTCGGGTTGGGCGGTGGTGGCGGCGGACTCCAGTGCCGTGCCGGGTGCTGCTGGAGTACCAACTCGCTGTATGCGAAGGCTCTACACACCAACCGAAGCACCGGTCGCGCAAAGGGAGGCGGCAGGGATGAACGTTGTGTTCCCCCTGCGTCTGTCCATACAGGACTTGGAACGAGCACCGATGTCAGCACCACCGTCCTGACCGGCGGACAACAAGGCACACCCGGCCGTCTTCGCACGCTGCTCGCACAACTCCGCCCACCCCGCCCCCGGATACGGGCGAACCGTGCAGAGCGCCGAGACGAATCGGGTCTCCGAGGGGCGGTAGGACACCGGCCTGCCTACCGCCCCAACCAAATGTTCGAGCAAGACACCGAGTAACGGGCACATCTGATCCCGTTCGGCACACCCCAAGTGGATCGACCTGGCTACGTCGACCGCATTCCGAGCGACCTGCCGTTGACACCGGCACAGGGCGGCCCGAGCAGCTGGCCGTACACGCCGATCAGCACCACACCCACGTCTGTCGCACCCGGCACTGAAGGGAAGTCCATGGAGACCGACGAGAAGAACGTGAGCACGTCGAGGTTGAGCACCGCGCACAGCCGGGAGTTGGGCGAGGAACTGCGTCGGGTCCGGCACCGGGCCCGGATGTCGTCGGGGGTCGTCGCCAAGGACCTGGGGTGGTCGCTGGGCAAGCTCAGCAAGTTGGAGACGGGAAGTCGCGGGACGAGTCCGTGGGAGATCGGCACTCTGGCGTAGTTCACGACGTCGAACGGCTTGGTCCCCGCGTTGAGCAAGCGGGCGAACCCCCGGCTGCCCTGACGGGGAGTCGGTCGAACAAGCGCACCAGGGTGAGCAGCGCACGGATGATGAGGAACCCGAGGAGCATGTGGAACAGCAGCTGCCGGTTGTTCCACAGCGTGCCGTCGGACTTGCGGCGCAAGTCGGCGTCACTCGCCTGGCCGAGGAGCGAGTGGTGCAGGGCGATGCTGGCGCGGTTCTCGGGGAAGACCACGGTCTGGAGGATCCACAGGTCAGCCTCGTCTGCCGTGGTGACCTGCTTGTGCAGCAACGACTTGCCAGCGTCCCGGCCGCCGAAGCCCTCGCCCACGTAGACCGAGGTTTGGCTACGCCGGAGTAGCACTCGCGGGTCTGAGCAGCGCGATTCTGCCAGGCGGCACGTCACCGAACCGCGCGACTCGACGAGTCCACGTTGCACGGAAGATCGGAGGACGCCACTGACCGTTACTGCCATCCCCCGGCAAGGACGTCGAGGATCTGATGCGCGCCTTGACGGTCAAGGCGTTCTCGACATCACTCGGTCTCGCCGGCATGCAGACTGATGAAGTTGTTCACATCCGCCGGATAGCCGTCCCAGCCGCCGTACCTGAAGACCGCCCGCTGCGCGGCGCGGTCGATCTCGCGCAGTGCGACGGCGAAATGCCGATCGTCACCAGGGTAGATCGTGATCCGCATTGCGGTGTCACGGAGCAGACGCCGGGCGACTGGCTCAACTCTTGTCCCGTCGAAACGGGCAAAGTGCGGGTACAAGCCGCTGCGGTTGCCGCTGTCGGCCAGGCTCACGAGCGCAGCGAGGACGTCGAACCGGGTGAGGCTGGTGAGAATCTTGTCGTCCTCCGGACTCGCGTCCGGCCGAAGCGGCGCCAAGCGACGCACGACCTCGCGTGCCAGGTTCAGCAGCAGTCCGACGAAGTCGTCGTCGGCACCCTGCTGTACGTACAACTCGGCTCGCGCAGCCATCGTGGACGCGTGCCTGAGCCAGGTCGTATAGAACTTGTCCATTCCCTCGGGCCGGCGGGACGCGATGTACCGGACGGCCTCCCAGTTCTCGTACCGCACGGCGAGCGCGCCGAGCGCGACAGCACGCTCGACGAGCGCGAGCCACAACACAGCGGACCTGGGCGGAGGGTTGTTGTAGATAGGTGGGACGTTCTCGAATCCCAACTCGTAGATCGACGCCAGTGTGTCCACGACGCGTTCGAACCACGTGGTGCGATCCAACTCCAGGAAGGTTGCCGCCAGGCTGGTGAGGCGGTCCAGAAGACCGGCGAGCCCTTCCTGGTCCTCAGCCGTGAAGAAAGCTCGCGCTTCCGGCGCGGCACGCCTCAGTAGGCGTCGGAGTGGGATGTCGTCGTCGGCGCGCAACAACTCGGTCGCGGCCTCGGTCAGCACCTCCGGTTCGAGGGCGAGGTTGAATTCCACCGCCGGCCCGCGCGCCACCTGTTGTCCGGCCGCGCCCGTTCGGAGTTCCTCGGCGAGTCGACGGTAACCCTCAGCGTGGTCGGTCTCCCATCGGACGCGTTCACGCTCGACCCGCTGCCTGATGACCTGCTCCAAGCCGCGATGGTCGAGCCGGACACTTTGCGTCCCGTCGCGGAAGAACACCTCACCCTCGCGGAACACGACCTTCGATGATTTACCGCCGTCGTCGTACTGACCGTCAGCGCGGAAGATGGCGCAGCCCGCAGGATTCGGGGAGATGTGCAGGAGAACGACCTGGTGGCCGTCCAGTTCGTGGACTTGCGAGCAGACCTCCAGTTCGTCCGGCAGCCACCTGAGCAGCTTCGGCCGCAGCTGCGCCTCGTCGAAGCGGGCTGCCTGCTCAGTGGTCAGGTCGCCGGTCGGCTTCCCGTGGCCGTCCACGCCGATCACGAGATACCCGCCACGCACCGACATCGCCCCGACGTGCTTGGCCAGCTCCACCACGTCGCGCTTGTCGCCGAGGTCGAAGCGGGACTTGAAGTCCAGGGTCGAGTACTCCGTCTCCAACGCGAGCAGCTCCAGGAGCTTCTCCCGGTTGACGACGGGCTCCACGACCACGGGGTCGCGAGGCGTCGGGTGAGCCATCGGCACAGGCTAACGAAGGCCGAGCCGTTCCGCGCCGACTATTTCGACGCCTCCGGGAACAGCTGGCCGCCGACGGTCTGACCACCTTGCGGGGCGCCACGAACGTGACGTCCCGCTGGTTCAACTCGCGGCGCTGCCGTCGGCCGGTCGGTCGATTCTCAATCGGCGTGCATTCCACGACGCTGTTGCTCAACAAGGACATCCTCAGCGGCGGTGCATTCCTGGGCGGAGGCAGCGATCGCCGGGTCGGTGATGAGTGCGCTGGTGGGTGGCCAGTCGTCTGGGGAGTCTGCGACGAGCACTACTCGGGTACGCACTCCCGGGTGGTGCAGCAGCCCGTCGGACAGCAGCCACGCGGTGTCGCCCACTGACCACTCTTCCGTGTCCACGATCACCACGAGTGCCTGCCCCGAGCGTGGGAGGAGGACTTCGGGTTCGGCGTTCGTCAGCAGGCCGGGTTGGTCCGATGGCCGGATGGCGGCCACGACCAGGTTGTCCGCGGCGAGCCGTGCGGCGACGAAGCTGTCGAGCGTCGGGCCGAGGAGGGCGGTGGCGCCCCAGAGCCACCGCACGGCCAGCCGGTCTGCGGTGTGGTCGGCCCACTCCCCCAGTTCGACGGCGGACGGGGAGGTTCGAGGGCGGTTGCCGGGGGCCAGGACGCGGTGGAACGTGTGTCGGGTGCGGTGCTCGGGGTGGATGTGCAGGTCTCCGTCGATCACCCCGTAGGCGATACCGCCCTTGGCGAGGATGAACTGGAACGGCGACGAGGGGGTCACCGGACCATTGTGCGTTCTCGGCCGAAACATCGACTACCGGTGGGGCGATACGTCAACAGTGTCGGACGGTTCGTCGCCGTTCGCGGGGTGGGAGGGACGATGCCGAGGCAACGACCGGCTGGCCGGGGTGCGGCGGTGTTCGTCGCGGTAGTGGCGGTGGCGGCTCTCGGTGCGACCGGGTTCTGGGCGGCGCGGGTCGTGCCCGGTTTCCTCGGTCGACCGTTGGCTGAGCAGGCCAACGTCGCGGACGTCGTGGGCATGATCGCGAGTGTGGTCGGGGTGTTGGTGAGTGCGGCCGCCTTGGTGACCGCCGTGATGCAGTTGCGGCGCACCGCGGCGCCGCAGGAGCCGGACGACCCCGCACCGTCGAAGATCCAGGTGGTGGTCGCCGAGGGTGCGAACAGTGACGCGACGGCCGTCATGGACGGCGATGTGCACAAGTACGGCCCGTCGACCGGGAGAGTCAGGGGAGGCGGGCATGAGCGGGGGAACGGTCCGGTCCGACCAGGGGTTCGCCCTCGGCGTCGTCGGCGGTGATGTCCACCGGTTCGCTGACGGCGTCCCGGTCTACGTGTTGCGCCCCTGGGAACGGAAGCCGACCCCGCCCGCGGAGTGGCTGCGCGAACCGCCGAGCCGGATGCTGGACGCACGGTGGGCGGTCTGCCCGTTCACCGGCCGGGTGGCCGAACTCGCCGGTCTGCGGGCTTGGCTGGAGTCCGGGGCCGGTTTCGGGGCGCGTTGGCTGCACGGTGTCGCGGGGTCGGGCAAGACGCGGTTGGCTGCAGAGTGCGCCGCAGACGCCCGCGCGGCGGGGTGGAAGGTACTGGTCGCCGTCAACGGCCCGGGAGCTGTGCTCGCTCCGGAGAACAGCAGCCCGACCGATCTTCGACACGACGGGCACGTGGGTGTGCTGGTCCTGGTCGACTACGCCGATCGGTGGCCGCTGAGTCACCTGGGCCTGCTCCTCGGCAACCGGGCCCTGGCTCCGGTCGACGTGCCGGTGCGGGTGCTGTTCGTGGCCCGTGAGGCAGGCCTCGCCGCCACCGTGCGGGAGCTGCTCGCCGAACGAGAGTCGCTGGCGGTCATGTCGTTGGCTCCGCCCGGGAGCGCCGACCGGCGGGCGATGTTCGCGGCGGCGGTCCGCGGCTTCCAGAGCGTCTACGGCACAGGACCACTGCCTGTCGCGGAGCCCGATGCCCTCGACCGTTCCGAGTTCGGATTGGCCCTCGGCATCCAGATGGCGGCCTTGGTCGGCGTCGACAGCGCGCTCCACGGCAGGACAGCGCCCACCGACCCGACCGGGACAACGATCTACCTGCTCGACCGCGAGCAACTGCACTGGGTGCGCAGGCACAACACCGACGTCCCCGTGGTCGACGGGGATCGGGAAGTCGTGCCTGCACGCCTGGCGCCGGAGCTGATGCGCCGGACCGTGGTGACCGCGGCACTGACCGGTCCGGTCGTCCGGGACACCGGCCGCGCCGCGGTCGACTGGCACGACGACGCGGGCGAGCGGGACTTCCTGCTGGACGAGCACGGCCGCTGCTACCCGGCAGCCACCGCCGACACCGTCCTCGAACCGCTGTACCCCGACCGCTTGGCCGAGGACCTGGTGGCGCTGACGGTGCCCGGCCACGGCCGCGCCCACCCGACCCGCGACTGGGTCCAGCCGACGGTCGCACGCTTGCTCGACCTCGACCAGGCGGTCCTGACCCGGCTCGTGGTGGTCCTCTGCTCGGCTGCCTCGCGCTGGCCGCACGTGGCCCGGGGAGTACTGCGGCCGTTGCTCGACACCGACCCGGCCACGGCCGTGCGGGCGGGCACACCCGCGCTGCTCCTCCTGGCCGACATCCTGGACATGGACCTACTGGAGCGGGTGTTCGACGAGGTTCCCGAGGACCCGCCGGAGGATCTCGCCCCCGGTGTCGCCGCCGTGGGCCGCCGGGTGCTGCGCCACCGGCTGGCGGCGTCGGAGGACTCCGCGGCCCGCAACGGGTTGTCGGCACAACTGGTCTCGGTGCTCAGCCGTGCCGGGCACTTCCGGGAAGCCGCCGCCATCCAGCGGGACGTGGTCGGCCGACTGCGCCGCGAGCAGGCGGACCCGGCGGACACGACAGTCGTGGTGGGACTGATCGCGCTGGGTCTGCTGTGGCATCAGGCTTCTGTGCCCGCGAAGGCGGACACGGCGTACCAGGAGGCAATTGCCGCCTACGCCGCGCTTCTCGGCCCTCGGAGCGCGTCCGACGTGCTGGACTACGCCTTCCTGCTGGCCGCACACGCCGTCACCCTGAGAACACTGGACCAGGAAGACCGCAGCGGCGAGGTCGCCAGAGCGGCTGTGGCGGTGCTGGAGACCGTGCCGGAGGAGATCCGTGCGGCTCATCCCGAGATCACAGCGGGCATCTTCGTGACCTGGGTGATGGCTGTGCTGCGCGACGACAGCGCCGACGAGGACGAACTGACCCGCGCCAGGGCCGCGCTGGCGGCCGTCCAACCGGGGGACGGCAAGGATGCGCTGACGACGCGATTCCTCGTCGCATCCCGCCACCGCGCCATCTCCCAGGCGCACGACCTCTCCGCCCAGTTGCTGGCGCTCGACCGCGCGCTCGCCGAAGTCAACCCGCTGGTCCACCAGGCATCCCTGGTCGCGAGCCTGGAACGGGTCAGCCGCGCGGCGGCCGGCGCCTACCGCGTGGACGAAGCGGTCGAGGCCGCGACCGAGGCCGTCGACCTCGCCTCCCGGCTCGTCGCCGAAGGCCGCGAGCCCGGGTCGACGCAGGCGTCGGCCCTCACGACCCTGGCGCACGCCCAACTGTCGGCCAAGCTGTACCGATCCGCCGTCGAAACCGCGGACCGGGCGATCGGGAGTCTCACCGGGACGCCCGGGGACAGCGCGACGAACCGGGCCCTCCTGCCCTGGGCAATCGGTATCCGCAGCATGGCGGCGTTGGCGCTGGGGGGCGAGGCCGACACCAGGACCGCGATCGACGCCCTGAAGACCATGTCGACGGCACTGTCGACCGTTGCGGACAACCCGAGGACCAACCGGATAGGACCCATCATCGGAGCAGCCCTCGCTGTCGTCGACACAGATGTCGACTTCGACGACCCCGAGGCGTCCCCGGAAGACGTCGCCCGCTGGGCGACTCCGTGGCTCGACGGCCTCATCGCGGCGTTCCGTGCCCTGGTGCCGAACCTTCCCGCGCTGCGGGTGCACCTGGCGGGCGGACTCGCCGCCCGTGCCGCGGTCGCTCTCGGCATCGGCGACAAGGAACTGTTGACCGCACTGGTCACCGAGGCCGCCGAGATCAGCAGCCAGGTCGAGACCGTCCCGGACGACGTGCTCGCGACTTTCGACGACCTTGTCGCGGAGCTGGGTGCTACGGCCGCCGCCGAGCTGGACGATGTCGTGCTCACGCTGTTCGAGCCCACAGCGGCACATCACATGGCGCGGGTGCGGGCCGACCCGGCACGGTACGGGCCCGCGTTCATCGACATGGTGACCTCGGCCGGTCCGGTGGTGCTGGATCCGGTCGACCGCCGGCTCGACGTGCTCGAAGCGCTGGCGGGATGCGTCCCCGGACTCCACCAGCACGACCTCGACCCGTGGTGGCCCAACTTGTCCGGGGTGTTCCAGGTCCTCGTCGGCTGGTACACCTCGGCAGGCGAAGGGGAAACGGCCGCCCGCTGGGCCGATGCCCGGGTGGCGATGCTGCGCACAGTGCCGGAGTCACGGGAGCGGACCGAACAACTCGCCGGAGCACTGGCCCAAACCGCGCTGCTGCGCCTGGACGCGGCCACAGCCGCCGAAGCGGTCAAGACGCTGCGCTCACTGCGGAACGCCGACCCGGTGGTTCTCGCGCACACCACAGCGATCCACGCCAACATCCTCGCGGAAACGGGCGCCAAGCCCGAAGGGCTCAAACAGTCCGCCAAAGCGGTGCGGCAGCTCCGCAGGAACCCGGAGAACCACATCGGCTTGGCGGTCAACGTCCTCGTCATCCACGCGGGGATCAGCATTGAATGCGGCCACCGAACCAATGCCCTCACCAGCCTGAACCGCGCACGCCGCCTGATAGACGCATGGCCCGCGAACATGCCGAACGCGATCGCCACGCTGGTCAGTGTCATCGACAGCATGACCGAGGACGCCGAACACCTGCCCGACGACCGCAGCCTCCTCCGGCGGCTCCTCACCCGCCGATAGCAGCAGAACACCCGACCGGATCAATCACAAGATCAGTTACAAGACGCTCAGCAGGCCGAGATCAGGGAGACGCAGGACCTCTTGCCGGCAGACGGCCGACACCGTCGCCTCAAGGGGACACCGCATCACGTTCCTCGTGCTCCACTGGAGCGTGATCGGGCCTCGGTGACCTGAGTGGTCCGCCGAATGAGGGCCAAACCTCAGTCGGTCTCAACGACGTGCCGCCTGATGAAGTCCTTCACCTCCGCCGGGTAGCCGTCCCAGCCGCCGCGCTTGAAGACTTGCGGCTGTACGTGCTGGCTGATCTCGTGCAGTGCGAGGGCGAAGTCCCGATCATCACCTGGGTAGATCGTCGTCCGCATCGGGGAGTCATGGAACAGGCGCTGGGCGACCGGCTCGATTCGTGTTCCGTCGAAGCGGGCGAAGTGCGGGTACAAGACCTTTCGGTTACCGGTGTCGGCCAGGCTGACCAGCCCGGCGAGGAAGTCGAACCGGGTCAGGCTGGTGAGGATCTTGTCGTCCTCCGGGCCCGCGTCCGGTCACGCCGCCGCGAAGGCAATCAAGTCGATCAAGGGCACAGCGTAGGCAACGAACGCGGGCGCCGGCCCATCACCCGCACGCCCGAGGATGACGGCCGCGGGGAAGAACGCGATGAGGGCTATCGGGAAGACCGTCATGAAACCGATCCGCAGCAGCAGCGGAAAGATGCCGACGGGGTAGTTGGCGAACGCGGTGATCAGGTTGTCCGTCCAGGTCATCAGGGTATCCGACGCCTCGGTCCTGAACGCGGACGACGACATGACGAGCTGGATCGCCCCCTCCAACAGGGCGGAACCGATCACCGCCGCCACCAGGAACAGCAGCAGCGGCAGCGTCCACTGGATGTGGAGCAACTGCTGCGCCGCGGTGAACAGCACGATCGCGACGGCGAGATCGGGACTTCACCCCGGATGTTGGACACGGGGTTATGCGGCTGGGGTCAGCGTAGCGGGTGTTGGGGTGAGGCTGTTCTCGTAGTCGATCGGGGACTTCTGGCCGAGGTGGGAGTGGCGTCGTCGGG
>NZ_VKAB01000093.1 GCF_009769385.1 Saccharothrix deserti | reverse complement strand
GCCGGCTACACGGGGAACTCGGTCTGATCCCGCCTGTGGAACACGAGACCAACCATCACCACACAACCGCACCCGTCTCGGCACCGAGCGGGTAATCACACCCTCCATCAAACCCGGTACTTGACAAACACGACGCCAAGCAGATGTGGCAATTGGCCGCACCGGCGAGAGTGATCGTGGCCGCCGACGGCCACCGGGTGGTCGGTACCGCGAACATGTATGCCAACCGGCCTGGCCCCGGAAGCCACGTCGCTTCCGGCAGCCTGATGGTCGCCCGACAGGCACGGGGCACAGGCGTGGGGCGAGCCCTCACCACCGACATGATCGACTGGGCCCGACGAAACGGATTCACAGCCATCCAATTCAACGCCGTCGTCGACACGAACACGGCCGCCGTCCGCCTCTACGAGAGTCTTGGATTCGTCACACTCGGCATAGCCCCTGGAGCATTCCGCCACCCCACCCGGGGAATCGTTGGCCTACGCATCATGTGGCTGGACCTGTGACAAAGCCGTCCTGTCGTCGGCATGAGCGGATGTTGCCGTCGGTCTGAGTGCCCGGTCTGCGCACGAACCACGGCAGCACACCTGCCTCCGCCAGCATCACGTGTGATCAACTTGACAAGTGCAGAGAAACTTCGAGCTGCGGAAAGTGGCCATCGGGACATGCGGCCGCGACCACGGAACCCCTTGTGCGCACGAAACGCCTGCGTCAGATGCCCACTCCTTCGAGTCGACCCAGCTCGGATGCCGCGACTGGAGGAGATCCACGCCAACCTCGTCGACCGCCTTGAGGAGGCGAAACAGCAAGGCCGGCTGGGCGAGGTCACCGCGATCGAGACCACCCTGGCCGCAGCGGCGCAGAAAATCGAAGCCATGCGCACCGCCCGCAGCGCAACCATCCACCTCGGCATGCCCGACATACGGCTGGCCACCGCACGAGCCGGCATCGGCTGGTGCCGCGACCGGAATCGTTCGCGTTGTTTGACGGTTGTCGGCTGAGCGGCCGAAGGGGCAGATCGCCGATTCAGTCGCGCCCCGCCCGTCGCGCCACCGCGGCTCTCTATTGACAACTTGGTACGGTGGCCCAGGTCGCACGGCTTGTAGAGTACGGCAGCGCGCAAGGGAGAGGGGCCGGGCAACGATGCAGGCGTCGGAGGTCCCGCGTGCGGTGGCTGCGGCCATGTCGATCGCCTCATCACTTGATCTGACAGTCGACGACGCGATCATTCTTCATGACTCGAACAAGCTCACTCTGCGTCTGCTGCCTTGTGACGTCCTGGCCAGGGTGGCACCTGTAGCGCATCAGGTCGCGCAGTTCGAAATCGAGCTTGCTCAACGGCTCGCCGAATCAGAGAGCCCGGTGGCCGCTCTTGAGCCTCGAGTCGAGCCGCGCGTCTACGAGCGTGATGGCTTCGTGGTCACGCTGTGGACCTACTACGAACCCGTGTCACGTCGAGAGGTCTCACCGGCCGACTACGCCAAGGCGCTCGGGCGGCTGCACGCCGGCATGCGCAAGCTCGATGTCCCTACGCCGCACTTCACGGATCGAGTCGAGCAGGCCCAACAACTCGTGGCAAACCGCGACCACACTCCGGCGCTCGCCGACGCGGACCGAGAGCTCCTCGGCAGCACGTTACGAAGCCTGAGGCGAGTGATCGGCGAGCGCGGCGGCGGCGAGCAGCTACTGCACGGCGAGCCGCACCCGGGCAACGTGCTCACCACGAAGAACGGGCTGCTGTTCATAGACCTCGAGACGTGCTGCCGTGGGCCTGTCGAATTCGACCTCGCCCATGCGCCCGTAGAAGTCAGCGAGCACTATCCGGGTGTCGATCAAGGCTTGCTACGCGAGTGCCGGATCCTCGTGCTGGCGATGATCACAACGTGGCGCTGGGATCGGGGCGACCAACTCCCAAACGGGCGCCAGCTGGGCACAGAGTGGCTCAGCCAGATCCGAGCAGCGCTCGATCGCAACGGCCTGGATACCCATGGCTGATCGCGGGCCTTCGAGGTCGTGGCCGGCCGGCTGTTGATGTCGGGGCCGGTCGTGCGCGAGATCCACTCGCATATTGGCAGCCCACCTCGTGGGCGTCAGCGGTCGCCGACGCCGACGCCGCGTGCTGGTACGACGCCCCGCCCAACCTGCTCGCCCGATGGTCGCACCTACCCTAGTGGGGTCAGATGCTGCTCCGCGCCCTGGTCTACCGGATCACCACCCACGACAACGCACTCGGGCCAGCCGGGTGGACACCGGACCAGGTCAGCACATACCGGCGCGTGATCGACCTCGCCACCGAATACGTCAGATGCTCACTACTCCGGCCCGAGCCGTCCCAGCGAGACCGTCTGATCGAGATCCGCGACAACCTGTTCGACCGGATCGCCGAAGCGCAGCGCGAGGGCTGGCTCGGCGAGGTCGAGGGCCTGGAGGTCAGCCTGGCCGGCGCCGAGGACAAGCCGGCCCAACTTGATAACGCTCTCAAGCCGTCTCTCAGCCGGCGTGAAGGATCCGAAAGCGATCGGGTTCCGCCGGATCTCGATCAACGACCTGGATCGGCGTCCAAGCCCATTGCCAAACGCTGATGCCTGGCGTGCGGGAGAACTGGATCTGCCCGCGGGTGCCTTCGACTACAACGCGCGGCCAGGATTCGGCAGTGCGCGCCCGGTCCACGCCGTGAGAACGCAGCACGTCGGCGAGGACGGCGACCGTGTCGTAGCCCTCGAAGGCGACGAAGGAGGGCGCTTCGGCCAGCCGCTCGCGGAGGGCCGTCTCGACTCGTGCACCGAGTGGGCTGAGGCGCTCGGGCAGGTAGCGCAAGAACGGGATCGCGGTGCCGTCGCCCAGCAACGTCGCCCATTCGGCGAACTCCGGTTGCCCGGCCGGAGCACCGATCATGATCTCGGCGAGGCGCTGGTCGCGGCGGACGGACTTGACGATCGACACTGCCGGCTCCGGGTGGCCGACCAGCAGGAGGAGGGCTGTCGCGCGATTGTCGACGAGTTCGTCGCACACGGCCGCGGGGGTGAGCGCGCGCATGTCGAGTTCGATGACGGTGCCGCCGCGTGGAGCGAGGTAGTCCCGCAGAATGCGGGCCCCGGATGCCCAGTAGACACTCGACTCGGCTGCTACGGCGATTCGACTGCAGCCCGCGCTGAGGAGGAAGTCTGCGTAGATCTGCCAGCCGTGGGACTGCGCCGGGGCGAGGCGCGCGACCCATTCCGTTGGCTGTTCGGTGAGCGCGTCGAGAACCGCTGACGAGCAGAGGAACGGCAGGCCGAGGGCGTCGGCCCTGGCGGCAGCGGCGCGAGCGACGACGCTGTGATACTCCCCCGCCAAGGCAGCCACGCCCAGGCGAGCCAATTCATCCACGGCCGCCGCGGCCCTCTGTGGATCAGCCGCGGTGTCTCGGACCACCAGCTCGAGTGGTCTTCCGACGATCCCGCCGGCGTCATTGACTTCGCGAACGGCCAGCTCGAGCCCAGCGAGCAAGTGTTGGCCCGCCTCGACCCAGCCAGGCCGAGTCAGCGGAACGAGAGCGCCGATCTGGACGGTTGATCCGTCAGTCCACTCCGCTCCAGGTGGCGATGGTGGCGTACCCATACGTTGGCGTCTCCCGCGTGACGATTCGGTTGCAGTTTACCCGGATCGCAGCCCAGGACTTGGGCGACCGCGGCTCTGAGGTTGTCGTAACGGACCTTGCCGGTCGGCACCCCGCCCAGCGTGTTGAGAGCGTGGACGTGGCCCTCGAAGAACGCCTCCTGTCCGAAGGAGGCGAAGATCCAGTGGACCGCTTTCCCGGAGTAGGGCAGGCGGACGCGAACAGGTAGCAGGTCACCAGCTCGCCACCCAGCCGCACGGTCACGTCCCCGAAGTCGACCTCGGCCTCCGTCCCTGGGCAGGTGGGTCTGCGGGACAAAGGCCTTCACCGCGCGCCGACCGGCGTGCGGATCTCCGGACGCCGCGTCGCGACGTAGGCGTGGACCATCGGATAGGAGATGTCGACGGCTCCGTGCTCGTCCAAGAGCCGCTCGAAGATGCGCTTGACGGGCTGGGTGTGGACGACTTCGCGCTGCGCCGGGACCACGTCTACGGCACGGTCCTGATCGACATGGACACCCGCCGGCCGGTCGACGTGTTGCTCGATCGGGAAGCCGCGACGTTCGCCGCCTGGCCGGATACGTGGAGAAGACCGTCGCCGCCCATCACCGCTGCCTTCACCGTGAGCCGGAGATCCCACCCGGGGTCCCGGGCGAGGCGGATGCCGTCGAGCTCGCCGAAGCGGCCCACGCCGAACGGGCGGAGCAGTCCGGCCCTGGTCGTGCGCACGAAGAGCCGCCACGAGGCGGTCCAGGCGTTGACAGCGCAGGGTAAGGGCATCCCGTGAACCCGCCACGCGGGCTCCATCCGTCGTGTGGCGCGCAAGCGGATCGGTCTGCGGACAGCGCGTGGCCTGTGCTGTCGTAGCATGGCCAGTGCGAGATCGCGTGTTCGTTGCGGGAGGATGCGATGGCGTCGAGCGCCGAACCGGTCGTGCGGGATGCCGGGCACGACGATGTGGTGGCAATCCGCCGGTTCGGCGAGGCACACATTCGAGCGCACTACGCCCCGCTGATCGGCGCTGCCGCGGCGGATGAGCAGGTCCGCAGGTGGTGGAACGAGACGCACGTCGACGCAGCCGTGGCCGGGGGTCTGGTGGTCGTCGCCGACGCCGACGGGCACGTCGTCGGCGTCGGGCAGCGCGGCCGCAGAGGAGCCGACCACGTGGTCTACAAGCTCTACGTCCACCCCCGGCATCGCGGCCGCGGGCTGGGCCCGCGGCTGCTCGATGCCCTCACCGGACAGCTGCCCGCTGACGCTGATCGGCTGTACATCGAACATTTCGTGGCCAACGAGCGCGCGGGGGCGTTCTACGAGCGTGAGGGCTTCACCGTGGAACGGATCGAGCCAAGCCCCACCGGCAACCCCGCACTCGGGGTGGTGTGGCGCGCACGCCCGCTGGCTGCATTCGCCAAGGCGCCTGGACAAGCTTGACGTTGCACCGCATCGCGCTGGAAGGCGCCCGCGCCACGGCGGACCTGGCAACGTCACCGTGCCGCGGCACCGAAGAACGTCAGCGAACCAAGACCCGCTGCTGTCCAGCGACCCAACGCCGACAGCGGGACTGGCTACCTACGTGAAGAAACTGCTGCGGCCGCTGGTACGCGTGTCTCGCCAAACGCACCCACATCGGGCATGAGCGTGTTCGTACCGCTCCCGCCCGCCGAACTGGTCCACGTCCGTCGACACCAACCGGCACCTCATCGACGCGCAGGTCAACGGCTGAATCGGTCGATGTGCAGGTTCGAGTCCTTCCGGGGGCACTTATCCGATCAAGCGCTTCCGCTGGTCGAACCAGGTCCCGTCATAAGGCTGGAGCGAGCCCGGAATCGCGGATCCGCACGGCCACGCCAGAGTTCTTGCCGGACGCACGAATGAACTCCTTGTGAGTCTGAAGTGGACTGTCGGCGCGGTTGTCACGCCGTCGCGGGAAGCGCTGGCCGGCGGTCGGCCTGCGCGGTTCGGGTTGCGCGGATGGCGATGGTGATGACGAGCACGAACGCGACGAGCGCGGTGAGGGTGCGCACGATGTTGAAGGCCTCCCATCGCTGGAGGTGCGTCGCGTAGTCGGCCGGTGGTGCGGTGACGGCCCACACCTTGATCCGGCCGTTGATCGGCACGTTGCCGAAGCGGGTGATCAGGAACGAGGCCACGGCCAGCACACCGGCCGCACCCGCGAGGTACCGGTGTGTGCCTCGGGCGAGGACGGCCAGGGCGAGCGAGCTCAGCGCGGCCAGCGCCATCGTGGTCTGCATGACTGGGCCGTTCATCTGCATGAGTGCCGAGTGGAAGGTCAGGCGCACGTCGAGCGGCACCACGTTGAACGTGGTCGCCACGTTGACCGCGCCGTAGCCGAACGCGCCCGCGAGCAGGCCGGTGGACAGCAGAGCGAGCCCGGTGACCAGTCGGATCGGCATGAGAAGCTCCTCAGGTTTGGTTGTGGGACAATGACTTCGGGAGTCGACTGGAAGTTCAGGACGTGGTGGGCTCGGCCGCTGCGGCGGCGATGTCGGCGAGCATGCGGGCGCGTTGTCCCTGGGATGATGACGCGTCCGCGGGTGAGCACGGTGTGGATGTGGGTGGTGTTGCGGATGGCGGCCGGCGGGTCGGCGTCCAGCACGACCAGGTCGGCGAGCTTGCCGGGCGTCACCGTGCCGAGCGCGTCGTCCAGGCCGAGCATGCGTGCCGGTTCGACGGTCGCGGCCCGACCCGCGCGGGCACAGCCGCAGCTGCCGTCCCCACAGCCACCATGACCGCACCCGCCCGAAGCACATCACGACGACCCAGCTCGCCCATTAAGTCTGACACGCCGTCAAACATAATGACTCTTACTAATCTTGACAACGTGTCCGAGATAACGACGCCCCGGCGTCGGCGACGCCGGTCCGACGCCGACTGAGGCCGGACAGCCCACCGCCGCCGTCACGCGCTTCCACCACCTGCACCTGCAAGCCGTCGCCTACCTGGGACCCGACCACCCGCACACCCTCGCCAGCTAGCGGGGTATGGCCGGGGATACGACCGGGGCGGCGGCCGGACTCGAGGCGCTGCGATCGCGATGGTTACCGCCGGATTGGAATTGGACGTCATGCTGTGTCTGTTTCATGCTGACCCTTGACAGGAAGCTCACCGCGAAGGCGATGAAGGTCGCTACGAGGAGGAGAGAGCAATGACCGAACGAATGGGCAGGGTGATCTGCGACATCACGATCTCGGCCGACGGGTACTCGGCCGGGCTCAACCAGACCGAGGAACGCCCGTTCGGCGACGACGGCGGCGACGGCTCGGGCGACAAGCTGCACGCCTGGATGTTCGACACTCCCGACGAGAACCGGGCCGAGGTCGACCAGATGACCGCCGCCAAAGCGTTCATCATGGGGCGCAACATGTTCGGCCCGGTGCGTGGCGAGTGGGATCGGCAGTGGAACGGCTGGTGGGGCGAGGATCCGCCGTTCCACGCCCCGGTCTTCGTGCTCACCCACCACGCGCGCGACCCGCAGCCGATGGACGGTGGCACCACGTACTACTTCGTCACCGACGGAATCGAGTCGGCACTGGCACAGGCACGCGCGGCGGCCGGCGACGGCGATGTCGCGATCCAGGGCGGCGCGACCACCATCAACCAGTACCTCACCGCCGGCCTGATCGACGAGCTGCGGCTGCACATCGTGCCGCTCACGCTCGGCGCCGGCACGCGGCTGTTCGAGGGCGTCCCGCCGCTGAAACTCGAGCAGGTGAAGTCGCGAGCCGCGACCTCGGTTACGCACGTGACCTACCGCGTGCTGTCCTGAGCTGGAGGGCGGTGTTACACACGACTACCACGGGTTGCAACACCGCGATAGTCGTCCCTAATGCCGCGTTACCAAGCAGACCGGCCGTCGGAGTGACGGGACGTCGCATCGCGGTCGACGCCGGCTGATCCCGATCCCGGCGACGGTCGACAGCGCGGCGGCGGTACTGCCGGGGTTGTCCCGCAGTGCCTGCCACAGCTTTCTCTTCGGCCTCCGTACGCGACTTCGCCGTGCCGGGGACAGCTTCCAGGGTGGGGATGTCGGTGGTGGACATGACTACCTCGCAGTGGTGGCGTACGGTTTCTCATCGACTTCGCATCCGAATTCCGCCGGCGGTGTCGAGGTAACCCTTGAGAGCCGGGTCCTCAGCTGGGTTGGGCGGTGGCCAGGTCGGACACGAGGAAGTCGAGGACGTAACAGCCGAGGGCGCCGTCCTCGGTGCGGCCGAGCCACACGGGGTTCGCGCCGTCGCTCCAGCCCGGCACGATGATCAGGTCGGTGTTCTCGGCGGACATGGTGTGGTACGGAGCCTCGCTCCCCATGGCTGCCTCGATCTCGGCCCGCTGGTACGCCGTCGCGCCGGTGTGGTCGACCAGTGCGAGGGTGGCGGTGTCGACCGGGTTGCCGAAGTACTCGCCGTCGCCCAGTGCCAGTTCGTGGTCCCCGTCGCGTAACGCCAGATGCCACGACGTGATGGGCGCGCCCGTGACGGTCACCCGGCACGCGGCGGTCATGGCTGTCCGCGGCGCCCCGTTCTCCGTCACCTGGAACACGTCCACCGGATACTCGCCGGGCGGCACCGTCGCGGCCAGCGGTGTGGAATCGGCGTCGAGCCAGCCGGGGTCCGCGACGACCAACCTGCCGCTGGGCAACCGGATCGTACCGGCGGGGATCCGCTGGATGGTCAGGACACGGCCGTCCTGCGTGCGGAACCGCGCGCCGTCGGTGACGGTCTCGGCGATGTGGCGCGGCTGCAGCGGTTGCGGTGGGCGCCACGGAAATCGGGTGGGGACGACCGTGGGCCCGGAGCGGACGGTCGTGGGGCCGGCCATCCCGGCGAGCCCTGGCCAGCCGTCGACCGCGGGCATGGCGACGTTCTCCGGCGGCTGTGCCCGCTCCGGCCAGTCCGGCCAGTCACGCGTGGTCTGGAGCGTGCTGCCGTCGGACTGCACCGCCGTGATCTCGATCGCCGCGGTCGTCTCGATCGCCGCGGTCGCGTCGCGGCGGATCCGGGCCTGGAACGTCGGCCGGTCGCCGTCGAACTCCGGTGTGTCCGGCCCGGCGTAGTTCCAGCTGCGGACCTCGAACAGCCGCAACCGCCCGTCCGGCCAACGCCGGTATGCGACGCCCCGGTACCTGCGACCGGCGGCGTCGACGTGCCACAGCTCGGCGTGGTGGGCCGACCAGCACACCTCCACGACCGCCCGCGCCACCCCGCCGACGAGCAGGGCCGCGGCGTACTGGCCGCCTGCGGTGTCCTGGGCGCGTGCGACCGACTCGGACATCGGCGACACCGGGGCACGCGCGGCGGAGTCCCATCCCGCGCAGTACACGATCTCCACCGGCTGGTCCGTCGGAGCGGGCACGTCCGCCACCGGCAGATTGTCCAAGTCGGGCATACCGCCCGGCGGCCCGGTGGGCGGCCTGCGGACGTTCGACAGCGCCAAGAACCCGCCGGCCGTCACGGCTGCGAGGGCGCCGCACATGAGCACCGTTCTTCGCGTGAGACGCGTGGCCGTCTCGTCCCCCTGCGCCGGCGAGTTCACGGATCGCGACCCTACTGGACACGGGACGGCCAACGGTCGCTCTGCTGTTCGGCGGCCGGCGTCGTGCGGACCACGGCGACCGGACAGGGTGCGTGCCGGAGCAGGTGTTGGCTGGTCGAGCCGAGCAGGAGGCCGAGGAATCCAGGGGGTCCGCGCTACTCGACACCGTTGGATTCCACTCCACTTGAATTGATCGAATTCCGTCCAATGCGATCGTGACCTCGGAGGACAACCGAAAGGCTGAAGCAGCCCTTTTCGTCGAGGCGATCGCAAATCATTGAAAGGTAGCCGCGACCCCGCGCACGCGGTGTCCGGGTGTCTGCGAAGCGCCCGCCAGGTGCCAGGACTCGCCCCGTGCATCCGGGGTCTTGCCGTGTTCGTGAGCGCAGTCGGGGTGACCTACCTCATCGTTTGACCAGTACTGACAGCCGGGAACCACAAGGGTGCATATGCGCTTTCCGCTCGGAGGAGACCATGCACGAGACAATCACTGGACAGGCCGTCGCCAACCCCCGCCGGACCAGGCTGGGACCGGACTGGACCGCGCGGTCCACCGACGTGGCCGCCCACCCACAGCCGACTCCCAGCACTGCGACTGACTCAGGTGCGGGCAACGCTCCCTCGAATGAGCCGCTGCAGGTGAGACCTGGCCACGTCCGCTAGACAACCCCACGACCCCCATGACACCTGCAGGAGTCTTGTTTACGCAGGTCAGGATAGATTTGACCTACGTTGACACGACAGGGGCCGCAGGGACGCGGGCAGCACGACGGCAACTCGGCCCCGACGTTGCAGCCGGCGGACCCGGGTTTCGTCCACGACGGCCGGGACTGCGGCGTTTGCGAGCTGTCCGGCAGGCGACCTCGCCGAGTCGGCGAGCATGATGACGGCTTCCGGGCCGGTGGAGGCGGTCTGGCACGTGCGCGGCGGACTTCGTCGGTTCCGGGTGTCGATTTGCGGGAGACTCGTTCGTCGCACGGGTATGACTGAGACCATGAACGAGCCGATCTCGACTCGCAATCTGGACCGATACGGGTCCGCGGAGCTGCCGTGGGAGCGTCCGCGCGACATCCTCGCCAGCGACACGCCCGCGGCCGACCTGACGTTCTTCGTGGCGACCGTGCGGCCCGACGGACGACCGCACTCGGCGGGGGTCGGGGCCGTGTGGGTGGACGACGCGCTGCACTTCACGAGCGGGCCGGGTACGCGTAAGTCGCGGAACCTGGCGGCGAATCCGGCGTGCAGTGTGTCGGTGCGCTTGCGCGGTATCGATCTGGTGATGGAGGGCGAGGCCCACCGGGTCACCGACTCCTCAACCTTGGAGCGTGTGGCGGCCGTTTACCGCACGGGCGGCTGGCCGGCTTCGGTGGAGGGCGACGCACTCACCGCCCCGTACAGCGCGCCCAGTGCGGGTCCCGCGCCCTGGCACCTGTACCGCCTCACGCTGCACACCGCCGTCGGCGTGGCCACCGCCGAGCCACACGGTGCCACCCGCTGGGGCTTCGCCCATCAAGGCTCTGAACCGACCGCCTAGTGGTGCACTGCTTTCAGGCCACTGGATATCCGCATCAGCAACGCCGTGAGCAGTGAGATCTCCTCGCTGCTCACGATGTGGACGAGGTCCTCCCGGTCGCGTTCCACCGCGGCGACCCATCGTCGAAGCGCCTCCCGCCCGTGGTCGGCGATGAAGACCAGCACGCGACGGCGGTCGGCGTCGTCCACGCGGCGGTAGACCAGGTTCGCCGCCACCATGCGGTCCACGACCTTGGTGAGGGTGGGCGCCGGCAGCAACGCGAACTCGGCCAACGACGTGCGCGACGTCGACCTCACCAGGGTGCACATGCTGAGTGGCCCGATCGCGGTGGAGGGCGCCGAGCCGGGTGACCTGCTGGTGGTCGACATCCTCGATATAGGGCCTATTCCCCAGGCCACGGGCGACGTGTCCGGCGCGGGCTGGGGCTACACCGGTACTACATTCCGAGATCATGTGGCAGCGGGTCGCCGCGCCGGCGGTAATGACTGATCAGGGCCCTGCTCAGGTGGACCTGGCGCCATAGCGCACGGGTGATCGCGGCGCCGACATCGACGACG
>NZ_VKAB01000092.1 GCF_009769385.1 Saccharothrix deserti | reverse complement strand
GGCCCCAGATCCAGCGGGCAACCGTCCACCACGACGGCCACCTTCCCCAACAAGCGGAATTCCGCCACTACGCCCCCTTCCCCCGGCAGCGTGCATACCAGCCCTGACCTGCTCCACGCAGGAAAACGCAGGCTCTTCACACGATCGGCGGCCCACAGTCGAACCGCGGAGGCGAAACCTCCGCGACCTGATCGCAACGCACATCCAGGGAGGGATCGTGCCAACAGCACAACGTGTCCTGATCGCCGTGATCGCGCCGGCGGCTGTTCTCGGGATGGTGGGCTCGGCGACGGCCGCGTCCGCGGTGTCGGCCGCGGACGACCGCGAGCACCGGGCCGATCTGATCGTGACCGGCTACCAGCGCCTACACGACCTACCGCGACTGGCCTGACCAGCCAGAACCCGTTCCTACAAGCCACCAGCAACACCACCGGGCAGTGGAACCCGGCGGCACCCGGCCGACAACGGGCCACCTTGACCATGCCGAACACCGGAACGAGGACCCGCAACAGCCACCGGCCACGGTCTCAAGCCAGGCCGTCACCCATACGAAAGATCCGGACTAAAAAAGTTCCTCTACGCATGTCATGGGTACTCCACCCCCGGGAGATCACGGCAGCGTGAACTCGACCGCGATCTCGTCGGCGGGATCGAATTCGGTCCAGTTCGACACGCCCGGTGCTGCGCGCGGGCTCTTCGGGCCGATCTCGACCAGTCATGCGAAAGGCATGTGAGCCACCTTCCAGCAGCGCTCGCTCGACCATCCCGGCCCCAGTCGATCTCCGCCGCGATCCGCGGCCGGGAGCGACATCGGCCGCGCGGTCAACGCCCGCCGCGCCGGCCAGGTCCCATCCTTTGGTGATTCCGCCAATCCTTGTCCGGGTCACGGCGCCGTCGGTAACCCAAGTACACATCGAGCCGCTGTCACCTCATCGTGGCTTGGGACGATCATCCGGCGCGAGTAACATGCGTGCACGGGGTTTCGACCTCTAATACAGCGTCTGCCGGCGGGAGGCGTCGATGGACACCGTGATCGGGAACACCGGTCGACTGGTGATCGTGTGTGGCGTCTACCTCGTGATCGTGATTGTGACCAGCCGTGGGTTCATCGCCGCACCGATTCGGCGCACGCTCGGCAAGGAGGTGGATCGCCTCCTTGCCGATGTCGACGTGCTCATGGCGAAGAATCAAGGCAACCCAGTGGCAGCGGTTGCCAAGGAGTCACTCGAGAAGACGCTGAACGCGTTGAAACTCACCACCCCGAAGTGGTGGCGACATCTGCTGTGGATGTTCGACTCCCCGCTCACGAAGCTCTATGCCGATGTCCGGGAATTGAACGCCGCCCATCGTGGCCTTGTCGACATGGTGCGGGACGACGTGCTCGACGACTACGCCGCACCGCTGCTATTGCGTTTGTCCACAGTAGATCCCGATGCGGCCGAAGACCTGAAAATGAGGCTGCACGGCACCACTAACGCCGAGGGCAAACGAGTCATCATCAAACACGTGCACGAACTCGTTCATGCCGGCAGCGAGAGCGATCTCGCCGCGGAGTTCGACGGGCAGCGGATCGCTCTCTGGCTCGCGATCGTCGGGCTCATCGGAGTCATCGCGGTCGGACTCGTCGCACGAGACCATCAGATTTTGCTGTTGCTCGGGGCGCTCGGGGGCTTTCTCGCACCGCTGGTCAGGATCAACACCGGACAACAGGCCTCGTCCTGGGGAGTGATGGTGCTCAGCCCGGTTGGCGGTGCGCTCACCTCAGTCGGTGGGCTGCTGCTCGTCCGGCTACTCTCCGACCGGAGCATCAACCTGCTGGGCGAGGTGTTCCGCGACAACTCGTGGGGCAACCCGACCAGTGCCCTTGCCATGGCTCTGGCGTTGTTGTTCGGATTCTCCGGCCGGTTGTTCTCCAGATTGGCGATCGCCGGGACCTCCCAGCTCAGCCCCGCACGGGACAGGGATCCCTCACCGGAGGGGTCCTGATGGCGGCGGGCGACCACATCGCGGTGAACCGAGGCGGCTACGAGCATCACGGGGTAGACCTCGGTGATGGCACCGTCGTGCACTTCAACCGTGAGTCGCGCTTCGGGCCGGGTTCGAGGATCCGCCGCACCAGCCGCTGGATGTTCGCGCGAGGGAACGCAGTGCACGTCGAGACAAAACCCGCTGCCGCCGAAACGGCCGCAGAAGCGGTCAGGCTGGCCAAGCGTTTAATCGGCCAGCCTGTCGCTCGAAGTGGTGGGTGAGCCGCGGCCGGTTTCGTCCGAAGTGGACATGACGGTGTACCGGATCGTCCAGGAGTCGCTGACCAACGCCGCGCGGCACGCGTCGGCCCGGTCGGTCCGGGTGCGGTTGCGGTGGCAGGAACGGGCGTTGGGAGTGGACGTGGTCGACGACGGCTGCGGGCCCGCCGGCGGGAATGGGTTCGGCCTGCTCGGCATGCTGGAGCGTGTGGCCGCCTGCGGTGGGACGTTAGTGAACAGTGTGCTGGACCGCGGCGGGTCGCGGTTCTCGGTGGCGCCCCGGAGATCTTCGTCCTCAGGTTCGGGAAGTTCGGCGATCAGGCGGTGGACACAGAACTTCAGCAGCTCGAACGACACCACCATCGCGTTCTTCGGCACGGCCACCACGTGCGGGACGTCGACGGTTTCCAGCCACAGGCGGAATTTCGTGTCGTGGCCGTGGAGTTCGTCCGCGGTCACCCACCCGAACGGCAGTACCTGGCAGGCGACGACGAAGCCGCCAAGGACCCCACCTCCGAGACCTTCCGCGTCGCACTCACCGGCAGGCTCAGGGGATTGCGGGAACCGGGCAAGCTCACCGCCTGGCTGTGGACCGTGTCCGAACGCATGGCCATCCGCCAGTACCACCACAACCGCACCTCCCGCTCCACAGGGGCTTACGCTGCCCACCTGGCGGCGGACCCCTGCGACGTCCCGCCCTTCTCCTTGGCGATGAACGGGATGTCGGCGAACTGCGACGTGATGCCGTAGTGGTGCAGGTCCTCGTTTAGGCGCAGCAGCTCCACCACCGACAGCGTGAACAGCTGCTTCACGTCCCGCTGCCGCCCCGAGGCGGCCGGCACCACCACCCGCGGGCGCTCGGTGATGCACCAGCCGTTGTCCAGCAGGTGCACCTTGGCGTCGAGCTGCGCCGGCGCCTCCGGCTCCAGCCCGTCGCGGTGCGGCATGCCGCGTACTCGCGAATGCGGCGACAATGGATGAGCTGATTGACAGCAATCGTCGACAGTGCACCGCAGCAGCCGTCAAGCGCGGTCCGGCGGACGAGGGTTCGACGGTTTGAGTCGCAAGCGCGTACCGGATTCCAACGCGGATCTGCGCCGGTTTCAGTGAGTAGCCGTGCGCATTCGGTACGTACTCCACTCAATCGGGCGACACCGCGATCAGCTGACTGTCGCGCCGAAGAGGGCGACTCTCGAAGTATCCGGCAAACATAAGGAGCAGCCATGGACGAGGTGCTCATCGAATCCTTGCCCGACGACGTGCTGGCATCGCTGGAGGTGCGCGACCGTTGGCGCAGCCGAGTCGCCAGGCCCGGCGGAGGGCTGGAGTTCATCGTCACCGACCTGGCTCGTTGGCAACCCGGCTCGACCGTGCGGGTCGCGTTCCTCCGCGGGGATACCGCTCTGCACAAGGACGTCGCCGCGGCGACGCGGCAGATCACCGACGCCTGCAACCTCGACTTGGACTTCGGGGTCGACGAGGCCACGGGCGAGCACCGGCGCTGGACCGAGCAGGACACCACGTACGCAGCGGAGATCCGCGTGGGTTTCGACCTGCCGGGCTTCTTCTCGCTGGTCGGCACGGACAGCAACGACCCCACGCTCGGGCCGCCGGTCGGCCGCGTCGGCGGGCGGCCCCACCAGCGCAGCCTCAACCTCGGTGGGTTCACGACTGCCCGTCCGGCGCGATGGGAAGGAACGGTTCGGCACGAGTTCCTGCACGCGCTCGGCTTCCACCACGCCCACCAGAACATGCGCGGCCCATGCGAGAACGAGTTCCGCTGGGAGGACGACCCCGACTACGTGCCGACCCAGGACCCGCGTGGCGTGTTCGTGCCCGACGCCAACGGCAGGCGGCCCGGTGTATACACGTTCCTCGCGGGGGCGCCGAACTTCTGGCCACGCCAGAAGGTCGACCACAACCTGCGCACGGGCAACCCGCCCGACGTGGTGGCGGGCCCGTTCGACCGGAAGTCGGTCATGCTCTACTCGTTCGCGCCGTTCTTCTACTCGACGTCACCGAGCCCGTGTGCCCCCATGGGGAACGGTCTCGACCTGTCCGACCTGGACAGGCGTGGACTGCGCCTGCTCTACCCGGATGTCGAGGCCGGTATCGCGGACATCGCAATGCGTGCCAACCGTGCGTTGTCGCAGCTGAACGGCGGCCAGGAGTCGATCAGAGTGGCCCACCCCGCGCAAGAGGACAGGGTCCTGGAGTTGCTCACCGGACTGGCGACCACGCGGGCGTGAAGCCACGCTGCTCCCGGACGAACTGCACCACGAGCCGGCTCGCCTGATTCCGGACCACCCGGCCCCGACACGTTCGGTTCCGCTGGGATCGCTTTGTTCGGTCGTCAGGCGATCCGCTCGGTCGGTGCCCGGATGAGCCATTGCCAGGGCTCGGCGATCTAGCCCGTGTTTCAAAGGTGAGATGTCCGCGGCGTGTCGCTGACCCAGATGTGGCGAGGTCTCCGGTAGATGGGTTAACGACCAAGAAAAGCCGCAGCACCGGAGACCTCGTGGCCGGCTTCTGGTGGAACCTGGTGTCTCCGCGACCTCCGAGCGTGTCATGGACAGGCAGCGCACGACCTGCTCCGCAGCGCCGAAACCCTCGGCCGCTGTGAAGCCTGCGGCGACGTTGCGGGGTAAGCAGTCTTGCATGGTGAAGTGCAGGAGAAATTAAAGCTTTCCGAAAGTTCCTCAATTCCCGTGCGCAACGCCGTTGAAGCCGTGACCGCGTCGTGTGATCGACTGAACATTGCATGGGCATGTCGAGGAGAACGTCAGATGATCAGTGCGAAAATGCTTGCCGCCGCTCCTGTTGCGGCAGGCCAGGTTGTCGGGATCATCGAATCGCCGGTCAAGGTCGCACCTATCACTTCGGACAGGCTTCGCGCGGCACCGATCTTCGGTGTGGCGATCCAATCCGTGGTCACGGGCCAGAAGGTGGAAATCCAGCTCGGTGGAGCCTACGGAGCGCTGGGCAGAGGTCCCGTCGCGATCCACGCCTGAACGTCCTCGGCTTCGGCGCGAAGGGGGACGGGACGACGGACGACACGTCTGCGCTGCAACACGCTGTCGACTGCGCCGTTCGCGACGTACCGCCGCATGCGGAGGCGGCGTCGGACGGGAAGGTCGTCCATCTGCCTCCGGGGGATTACCGGATCACCGCGCCGCTCATTGTGTCGAACGGGTGCATTCTCGAGGGAGCCGGCACGGGCACGACCGGCACAACGACCATTACCGCGGACGTGGCGAATGGTGACTTCAACCTGTCCACCACGACCGGGATCGGGCCGCGGGAGGAGAAACCGTCTACTGCGCCATGGCCTTGACCGGCTACTGGACGGGACAGGAGATGACGCCGCAGCGTGGCCGCGCGGACTGGGCGGTGCTGCGCAGCTTCGCCTTGCGGTCCAGGCCCGCGCAAGGTCCGCTCGTGACGGTGTTCCATCAGCAACCACAGATGGATGGGAAATGGTGACGTCAGATATTGGAACTGTCGGAATTCCTGCTCGATCATGGGATGCGGGCCTCGGTCCATGCGCGGTTGATGATCTCGTCCACGGTTTCCTCGGGGGTCTGGTCAGAGGTGTCGAGCCAGAGGCCGAGGCGTGGCGTGTCGTTCCGCAGGCCGCGGTCGAGCAGGCTGATGGTCCATTCGCTGTAGGCGTTCTTCGTTCGGGCCGCCTCCCGGGCGGTGACAGCCTTGACCTGCGGGGCGAGCACCACAACCAGCAGCGGCCGCTGCTGGATCAGCTGGACCATGTCGGTGAGGTGTTCGCCGAGGATGACGTCCTGGGCGACGACGGTGAACCCCTCCCGGAAGTAGTCGTCGGCTGCGGCCGCCGTCAGCCGATGACGCAGGCGCAGTTGCCGTACCGCCTCCTCGGATGGTTCGGGAGTCATGTCCGCCCTGCCGTTGACCACCATTCGCCGGAACAGGTCACCTCGCAGGTGCACCGAGTGCGGCAGACGCTCGGCCAGCATCTGTGCGATGGTCGACTTCCCCGCCGCCTGAATCCCGGTGATCAGGACGATGGCTTGCTCCGGTGCTGAGGTCATGGGTGTGCATCCTTCCCGGCTCGTCGGCTGACGTCGGCGGCGTAGGCGGTCCAGTCACCGGAGCCGGCTTGCTGCCATTGGACGGCGACGCTGATGTGGATGCCGAGCATGCGGGCCGGCATCGCGGCGGGCAGTTCAGCGGCCAGGGCGAACAGGGCGGTGGAGCGGTCCTGGCGAGGGTTGAGGCCGATCCGCGACGGGTTCGATGAGGTCGTCGATCGTGCAGTCGAGGATGTCCAGTAGCGCCATCAGGATCTTGAGGCTCAGTCGCTCCGGTCGCTCGGTGACCGGCCACTCACACGCCAATCCCCCGTGAAAGCAGCGGGTTAACGCAAACATCGACGTAGCCGAGTTCGTTGACGGAGCCCGGGCGCCTGCAGTGACACCATGAACGACGTGAGCACCCTCGACGAGTCGACCGGTGACAACGCCCGGCACACGGGCGGGGCCCATGAGCCGCCGATGACGCTGTACCTGGTGAAGCGCCTCGAACTGGTCATCCGCGCGCTGCTGGACGACGCACTGCGCCCGCTGGGACTGACGACCCTCCAGTACACCGCGCTGACCGTGCTGCAACGTCGCAACAACCTCTCGTCGGCCCAACTGGCCCGGCGGTCCTTCCTCCGGCCGCAGACCATGCACGAGATGGTGCTGACCCTGGAGAGGCGAGGGCTGATCGTCCGCGTCCCCGACGCGGAGAACAGACGGGTCCTGCTCGCGCGGCTCACCGACGCCGGACACGCGGTGCTCGCGGAGTGCACCCCTCGGATCGCCGAGGTGGAGGCCGAACTCCTCGACGGCCTGTCCCCCGGTCAGCGCATGACGTTCCGTGAAGGACTGGAGCACGGCATCACCACTCTGGCGGACCTGATGAAGGAGCGGCGCCTCACCAACGGCAACCGTGGTTGAGCAAGACCGGCAGTGACTCTTGCACTGCCTGCACACCTTGCGCCAGTATCAGGAAACCTGAGCAATACGGCGCCGCCTACGCCCCCGCTCACAGCGAAATCCGTGCGTATCGGTCGTTACCGCCACGCGCCGAACAAACGCGCGCTGGACAAAGGAGTCAGGCGCATGAAGACCAGACGGAACTTCTTACTGGCCGCAGTCGCATCGCTGGCCGTGGCCGGCCTCGCCATCCCGGCGACCACACCCGCGTCCGCGGCGTCGTTGACCGAGGTCACGAGCTTCGGCAACAACCCGGGCGGGATGCGGATGCACGTCTACGTGCCGGATTCCCGCCCGGCGAACCCCGGGATCGTGGTGGCCATGCACGGCTGCGGCGGCTCGGGCCCCGGCTTCTACTCGGGCAGCGAGTTCGCCTCGCTGGCCGACCGGCACGGGTTCATCGTCATCTACCCGAGCGCCCAGCAGGAGGCCGGGTTCGGGAAGTGCTTCGACACCTGGTCGGACGCCGCCAAGCGCCGCGGCGGCGGCAGCGACCCGGTGTCGATCGTGTCGATGGTGACGTATGCCCAGCAGCGCTACGGCGGCGACCCGAACCGGGTCTACGCCACCGGATCGTCGTCCGGCGGGATGATGACCCAACACATGCTCGCCCTCTACCCGGACGTGTTCAAGGCCAGCGCGTCGTTCATGGGCGTGCCCTTCAACTGCTTCGCCGGCGCCGCCGACTACCCGCCCGGACGCAGCCAGTGCACCGGCGGGAACATGAACCGGACCCCGCAGCAGTGGGGTGACGCGGTCCGCCAGGCGTACCCCGGGTACACCGGCACCCGACCGCGGGTCCAGCTGTGGCACGGCACCTCCGACACGCTCGTGCCGTACTCGCTGCTCCAGGAATCGATCGAGCAGTGGACCAACGTGTTCGGGCTGAGCCAGACCCCGACGTCCACGGACACCCCGCAGGCCAACTGGAACCGGCGCCGCTACGCCGGCTCGTCCGGCGCCGTCCAGGTGGAGGCCTACAGCATCCAGGGTGCCGGGCACAGCCTGCCGTCCACCGGCATGGCCGCGCAGGCCGTCGCGTTCTTCGGCCTGAACGGCACCGGTGACCCGACCTCCACCACGACGACGTCCACCACGACCACGACGACCACCACCACGACGCCCGGCCCTGGCTCGTGCCGGGTCACGGACACGGTGAACGCGTGGAACACCGGCCTGACCGAGAGCATCACGATCGCGAACACCGGCACCACCGCGATCAACGGCTGGTCACTGGTCTTCACCCTGCCCGGCGGACAGAGCATCACGTCCGGCTGGAACGCCACCTACTCGCCGTCTTCCGGGCAGGTGACGGCGCGCAACGTCTCTCACAACGGCACGATCGCCCCGAACGGCTCGGTCGGCATCGGGTTCCAGGCCAACCACACCGGCAACACGGCCGAACCCACCTCGTTCACCCTCAACGGCATGTCCTGCACCATCGCCTGAGCAACGACGGCCACCGCCCCTGATGGATATCAGGATCCCTGATATCCATCAGGGGCGGCCGTCAGCCAGGCTGAACTTCTCGGCGTGTACCTGAAGGTTGGGCACCCTCAGCCGGCGCAGGCCACTCAGCACGGCCGAGGTCATCGCGGGCGGGCCGCAGACGTACACGTCGCGTTCGGTGACGTCGGGCACCAGGTGACGCAGGGCTTCCGGCTCGAACGTGTGCCGCTCGAAAAGTCATCGCTGCAGGTCAAGCGGCGTGTCTGTACTCGTTGACGAGTCCGCCCGGGATCCGGGTGCGCGGCAGTCTGCGGGTGTCGAGGTCGTGCGGCGGGACGGGGCGCTGTTGGGCCTCGGGTGGTGGTCGGTCGCCGGCGGGAGAGCGTCGCGGGCCCGCCATGATCCCTGTACGACCTTTCACGGCCGTGCACCCGAGGTGTTCCGGTTGCCGAGCTGGAATCTGCTGGACTTCACCGGACTACACGCCCCCGCGGGGGCTCGCGCCCCCTGGGACCAGGTCTCGGTCATCCGCAGCCGCCGACCCGCCGTGTGCGCTGTGCAGGAGGTACTCGGGCCGCCCGCGACCGCAGCCGACCGGCTGGCCGAACTTGCGGACGCATGCGGCATGCGCTGCGAACTGGACCCGCACCGCCGGGGCAACCCCGCCTCGGGGCACCCGGTCGGTATGGCCGGTCCTGTCGCGCTGGGCGTCGCGGACACCCTGTGCAACACGGGGCTGATGTGGGATCCCGAGCAGATCGAGTTCCAGGAGGGCACCTTCGACTCGATCGGCCGGGCACGTGGAGGGTTCTGGCACGCGCTGGCCATGGCGGAGTTCCTGACCACAACGGGGATGCGGCTGCGGGTCGGGTCCTGGCTGGCCAACCCGTGTCTGCCGCACTCCGTTGGGACCGTTGAGGAAGCGCTCGCCCCACGGGGGTGAGGTCCGCCTGGTTGAACGAACGGACCAGATCGAGGTACTCGACCCCGCCGCCGTTGCCGCTCCACGACCAGCCGAGATAGCCGATGCCGACGACCAACTCGCCGAAGTGGAGACGAAGCTGGCCGAAGGCCCGAAGGCCCACGGGTATCCGATCGACCTGTGGATGTTGGTCCGGGTCGCCGAGGTGATCGAACGGGTGACCGGGGTGCGGTACTCGACTACTCAGACCTGGGCGATCCTGCGTGAACGCTTGGGGTGGAGCCGGCAGCGTCCGGCGCGGCGGGCGGACTGGCCAACCTCTGCCCCGACACCCCCGACGACGCCCACGCCGGCCTGGAACGCGTCGGCACCAGTTACCAGCTGTGCTTCAACTTCGTCGACCACACCGGCCTCCGCTTATGACGACGGATCACCCAAATACCGAAAGATCTTTAACTCTGCAGGTCCCTGATCTGGTTCACCGCCGCCTGAGGATTCGATTCGGCGTTGTAGTTGATCCCGTGAGCTCCCGAGCGCTGTTCGACGACGAAGTAGTAGCGGGTCCCGTTGACGATGATCTTCACGCGGGCGCTCGGGCGCGGGTGCACGTGGGTCACCTTGCCCACCTGCCTGTTGGCGCCGTAGATCGGAGACGTGCGGTCGGTGTTGTCGGCCTCGCTGAGCAGTTGGCGACTCGCGAGCAGGCGGGCGACCAGCACGTCGACCAAGTAGTCGTGGATCGGTTGGGCGTCGAGAGTCACGTTCTGTCGCGTGCTGGCGAGCGTCCCGAACGTGGCCAGCGCGGCGGCGGACAGGGGCGTCGCCCCTGTCTGGACCAGCCAGGCGAGGAGGAGTCGCGCGTCGGCGTCGGTGAGGATCGTCATCACGGCGTCCTGCGGACTGATCTTGAACAGGGCGTGGAAGTGGTGCTTGTCGTCGCGTCCCACCACCTCCCTATTCAGCTCGAAGTTGAGGTACATGGCCTCTTGGTGGATCAGGTGGGTGAGCAGCGACGGAAGGTACGGGGTGTGGTTGAGCGGTCCCGCGGCAGCCTGGTGGTGGGTGGCCCAGTTCGCCGTGATCTGGCCGACCAGGGCGACCGCCTTCGTCCTGGCCTCCCGGTACATCTTGCGGCCGTTCTCGTTCTCGTAGAACGCGCTGAAGTCCCGCTGCGGGTTCGGATTGGGGGTCCCCACCGTGGCGTACCGGGTCGAGACGTTGGTCTGCGGGCTGATCCGGGGAGTCGGCGTCTGCCCCTTCCTGCGTTGCGGGTGCGGGCCGACCTCCAGGCGGTACCGCTGCTCCGAGGAGCCCAGCGATTGGTTGTAGGAGGTCACCATCTGCCTTGCCGTACCGGGCCTCCTGATGGCCGTCTTGAGCTTGTTGCGAGCGCTGATGAGACCCGCGTTCCGGTACTCGTCCACCGGGAGCGGCCCGTAGATCAGCTCCATCGCGGGATCGCCGGGGTCCATGCCCTCGATCTCCAGTTTCATCACCGGGAGGCCGCCGACTTCGGTCGTGGCCGTGGTGTGGGCGATCTCCTGACCGTTGCTCATGCCGTCTTCCGGGATCAGCACCGCATTGCGCATCTCCATCTCCAGGCCGGCGACCCTGGGGTTGGCGACGTTCGCCGGCTGGTCCGGGGTGCCGACCGCACCTCGCTGGTACTCGGTGATGTAGCCGGCGAGCTTCGCCGCGTCCACGTCGTTGTGCTGCACGAACTGCTGGAGCCGGTTCGCCGACGCCGGTGCGGGGTCGGCGACGACGGCGGCGGGGTCCTCGCGGCCACGTTGGATCTCGAAGAAGGTGATGAAGTCGGGGTCACCCGTCAGCCCGTGCTGGGCGAGCGCCTGGTTGAAATCGTTCATCGTCATCCGCTGGACGACCGGGGTGCGCTGGACGGAGTGGTCGTGGCCGGTGTGCGGGTCGGTGGTGTGGTCGTGGCCGTGGTGGTCGCCGCCGTGTGCGGTCGGGGTGGGGCCGGCCATGAC
>NZ_VKAB01000091.1 GCF_009769385.1 Saccharothrix deserti | reverse complement strand
CCGCAACACCCAACAGCCAATCATCAGAAGGCAACCCGACCACCGCATCACCGGCCAGCCGCACCACCCGAGGCACCCGGAACGTCCCGCGCCGCACCGCCAGCTGCCCCTCACCGCACGCCAGCACCGCGGCGACACCGGCGTCGATCGCCGACCAGTCGTCCACGTCCACCAAGAACACACGGCCGGGGTTCTCCGTCTGCACCGACCGGACCATTCCCCAGACACCAGCCCCGACCAGCCCCGGCACCCCGTCCGAACCATCGGTGCCGACCGCACCGGAAGTCACCACCACGAGGCGGCTCTCGGCATCGTCGGAGTCCACCAGCCACGCACGAACCTTCGCCACTACCGCCGGCACGTCGGTGTCCACCACCCGCAGCACCTCGGCGACGTCTTCGGTCGCGGGCACCTCGAGCGAAACCCAGTCCACGCCGTACAACTCGTGCTCCGGCGCACCGGCGCCGAGATCGACCAGCGCCACACCGCGCACCCCCAGGCCGCCCCGGCAGACCAACTGGCCGGCGAAGTCCTCCAGCAGCAGGTCGACCCGGCCATCACCGGCGTCCCGGATCCTGACGCGCAACGCCTTGGCGCCCACGCCGAACACCTCGACGGCCTCCCACGTGAACGGCAGCAGCACCGCGCCGTCCGGGACGGGCAGGCCGAGACAGGTGACGGCCTGCATGGCGGCGTCCAGCAGCGCCGGGTGGATCGTGAACTCGCCTGCCTGCTCCCGCACCTGTTCGGGCAGTTCGACCTCGGCCCAGATCTCTTCGGCACCGCCCTCGCCGGGCCCGCGCCACACCTTGGTCAGCCCCTGGAACAGCGGCCCGTACCGGTACCCCAGTTCCCGCGCGCGCTCGTAGGCGCCTGCCACATCGACCGCCTGTGCCCCGGCAGGCGGCCACGCAAGGTCACCGCGCGGCTCGGGAACCACCCCGGTGTCGAGTGCGACGGTGCCCTGCGCGTGCAGGGTCCAGCCACCCTCCTCGACGCCTTCCGGCCGGGAGTGGATCGTGATGCTCCGCGCGTCGCCGTCCGCGGGCCCGACGGCCACCTGGACGTGCACCCGGCCGCGTTCCGGCAGAATCAACGGCGCCTGCAGCACCAGCTCACGGACCACACCGCACCCGGCCCGATCACCGGCGAACAACGCGAACTCCACCAACGCCGCACCGGGCACCAGCACCACCTCACCCACGGCGTGATCCGCCAGCCACGCATGGGAATCCAGCCCGATCCGCCCGGTGAACACCACCCCGCCCGACGACGGCTGCTCCACCACCGCGCCCAGCAGCGGATGCGCACACCCGGCCACCCCTAGACTCCCGGCGTCACCACCGCCCGAGTCCGCGTTCAGCCAGTACCGCTTGTGCGCGAAGGCGTACGTCGGCAGGTCCAGCACGGCCCCGGTGCCACCGCCGAGCAGCGCGCGCCAGGCCACCGGCAGGCCGCTGGCGTCCACCTGGGCCACCGACGTCAGCAGCCGGTGCACGCCGCCGTCGTCACGGCGCAACGTGCCCCCGGTGAAGTACCGGTCCTCGTCCGCGGCCACGCTCTCGCAGTTCTCCTGCACGCTGACCGTCAGCACCGGGTGCGGGCTGATCTCCAGGAACCGCCGGTAGCCCTGCGCGTAGGCGGTCTGCACCGCCAGGTCCAGCCGGACGGTGTCGCGGAGGTTGCGGTACCAGTAGTCCGCATCGAGCACGGCCGAGTCCACGAGGCCACCCCGGACCGTGGAGAAGAACTCCACCTCGGCAGCCGAGTTCGGCTCCACGGTGCCGAGTCGGGCGCGCAGCGACCGCTCGACGGTGTCGATCTGCGGTGAGTGCGAGGCGTAGTTCACCGGGATCCGGCGGGCGCGCACGCCCTCGGACTCGTACGCCGCGAGCATCTCGTCCAGCGCGACCGCCTCACCCGACACGACCGTGGTCGCCGGGCTGTTCACCGCCGCGACCCCGATCCGGTCCGGCCACTTCGCCAGCCGCTCCAGCACCTCGGCTTCGGGCAGCGGCACCGACACCATGCCGCCTTCCCCGGCGATGTCCAGCACCGCCCGGCTGCGCAACGCGACGATGCGACACGCGTCGCGCAGCGACAGGACGCCCGCGACGTGCGCGGCGGCGATCTCCCCTTGCGAATGGCCGATGACCGCGTCCGGTACGACGCCCAGTTCCCGCCAGGCCGCCGCGAGCGCGACGTACATCGCGAACGTCACCGGCTGGACGACGTCCACGGCGTCCAGTCCCGGCGCGCCCGGTTCACCGCGCACGACATCGAGCAGGTTCCAGTCCACGAACTCCGCCAGCGCCTCCGCGCAGTCCTCGAGCGCACGCGCGAACGCGGGCCAGGACCCGAGCAGCTCCCGACCCATGCCCGCCCACTGGGATCCCTGCCCCGGAAAGACGAAGACCGTGCGCTCGCTCGGCAACGCATGCCCGGTGAGCACGCTCGGTGCGTCGTTCCCGGACGCCACCGCGTCCAGCCGTCGCACCAGTCCCTCGGTATCCTCGCCCAGCACCACGGCGCGGTGCGGGAAGGACGACCGCTTGGCCAGCGCCACGGCGACGTCGACCGGATCGATGTCCGGCCGGTCGGCCAGGAAGTCCCGCAACCGGCTCGCCTGACCGGCCAGCGCCTCCGGGCTGCGGGCCGACAGCACCCAGGGCACCAGGGCAGGCCGATCGATGTCCACAACAGGCTGTGGCGGTGGTCCTTCTTCGAGGATCACGTGCGCGTTGGTGCCGCTGATGCCGAACGACGAGACGCCCGCCCGGCGCGGACGGCCGTTCACCGGCCAGTCCCGGTTCTCCCGCAACAACTCCACCGCACCGGCGGACCAGTCGATCTTGGTGCTCGGCGCGTCGACGTACAACGTGGCGGGCAGCACCCCGTGCCGCATCGCCTCCACCATCTTGATCACACCGGCCACACCGGCCGCCGCCTGCGTGTGCCCCAGGTTGGACTTCACCGACCCCAGCCACAACGGCGCTTCCCGCCCCTGACCGTACGTCGCCAACAACGCCTGCGCCTCGATCGAGTCGCCCAGCGGTGTGCCGGTGCCGTGCGCCTCCACGGCGTCGACCTCGGCCGTGGTCAGCCCGGCGCTGGCCAGCGCGTCCTGGATGACCCGTCGCTGTGCCGGACCGCTCGGCGCCGTCAACCCGTTCGACGCACCATCCTGGTTGACCGCCGAACCACGCACCACCGCCAACACCCGATGCCCCAACCGAAGCGCATCCGACAACCGCTCCAGCACCACCACACCCACACCCTCAGCCGGACCAAAACCATCAGCCCGATCCGAGAACGCCTTGCACCGCCCATCCGGCGCCAAACCCCGCAACTGCGAGAACCCGATGTAGGTGGACGGCAACGAGATCACGGTCGCCCCGCCGACCAGCGCCAGCGAGCAGTCGCCCGCCCGCAGCCCCTGCACGCCGAGGTGCAGCGCCACCAACGAGGACGAACACGCCGTGTCCACCGACACCGCGGGACCCTCCAGCCCCAGCACGTACGCCACCCGGCCCGACGCGAGGCTGGGCAGCGTACCCGCCACCAGGTGCCCGGCGTAGCCGTCGCGTTCGGTGTAGATCCGGGGCGCGTACTCCTCGTAGAAGATGCCGGTGTAGGTGCCGGTGGCCGAGCCCTTCAGCGCCTTGGGGTCGATCCCGGCGTGCTCCAGCGCCTCCCACGACACCTCCAGCAGCAACCGCTGCTGCGGATCCATCGCCGCCGCCTCCCGCGGGCTGATCCCGAAGAACCCCGCGTCGAAATCACCGGCGTCGTGCAGGAAGGCGCCTTCCCGCACATATGACTTGCCCTCGACCCCCTTCTCGGGGTCGTACATCCCCTCGACGTCCCAGCCGCGGTCGACCGGAAAGCCGGACACCGCGTCCCGTCCGCCGGCGATCATGTCCCACAGCTCCTGAGTGCCCGTCACGCCGCCGGGAAACCGGCACCCCATGCCCACGATGGCGATCGGTTCCGCCGCCCGGCCCTCGACCTCGGAGAGCCGTGAACGCAGCGACTGGTTCTCCGCGAGCGAGTTGCGCAGCGCGGAGACAAGACGTTCCTCGGTAGCCATGAAAAGTCCCCCTTCAGACGAGGATGCAGGTCAGCGAGCGGCTTCGAGCGAGCGGCCGCGCAGTTCGAACCACTCCTTGCTCGGCTGCCGGGTGAGCCGCCAGTAGCTGACGCTCGAACCCGGCCAGGCCTGCCGGTTCTGCCCGGACCGGTCGAGGAACCAGCTGTCGCAGCCGCCCGAGTTCCACACCGAACGGGCGAGCTTGGCGTGGATGCGCTTGTTGAACTCGCGTTCGACGTCCGCGCGGATCTCCAGCGACCGCGCGCCCGCCGCCCGCATCATGCGGACGCACTGGGCGATGTAGTGCGCCTGTGCCTCGATCACGAACAGGATCGACTGGCTGCCACCACCGGAGTTCGGGCCCATCATCAGGAAGAAGTTGGGGAACCCGGCGATCGTGGTGCCGAGGTGGGCACGCATGCCGTCGCGCCAGGCCTCCTGGATCGTCAGGCCGCCGCGCCCGGTGATCCGTTCCTCGGCGAGCCGGTTGTCCGTGGCGAAACCGGTCGCGAGGATCACGACGTCCGCCTCGTGGAACTCGCCGTTCTCGGTGCGGAAACCGGTGACCTCGAACTCCGCGATGCCCGAGTCGACCAGGGTGACGTCGTCCCGCATCAGCGCGGGGTAGTAGTCACTGGTCAGCAGAATCCGCTTGCAGCCGATCGTGTAGTCCGGCGTGAGCTTCGCGCGCAGCTCCGGGTCCGGGATCTGCTTGCGCAGCGTCCGGAGCGAGACCGCCTTGAAGACCTTCAGCAGCGGTGGGTGCATGAACGCGATGATCGCCAGCTCGTGGCTCCAGTAGGCGACGTTGCGGTACACCTTCTGACTGACCGGGAGCACCCGGAACAGGAACCGCTCGAACCGGCTGAACGGCCGGTTGGGCTTGGGCAGCACCCATTGCGGCGTGCGCTGCACGACGTGCACGTGCGCGGCCTGCCCGGCGATCGCCGGCACGATCTGCACCGCGCTGGAGCCGACGCCCACCACCGCGACCCGCTTGCCGGTCAGGTCGAGGTCGGGATTCCACCGCGCCGAGTGCACGATCTCGCCGGCGAACGTCTCCGCGCCCTTGAACTTCGGGATGTTCGGGTTGTGCAGCGCGCCGATCCCGGCGATGACGACCCTCGGCGTGAGCACCTCGCCACCGGCCACCTGGACCTGCCAGCGATCGGTGGCGTCGTCGTAGGTGTACGACAGGACCTCGGTGTCGAACCGGGTGACGCGCCCCAGGCCGTAGGTGTCGAACACCTCCTCGACGTAGCGCTGGATCTCCGGCTGGCCGGCGTACGTCGACTCCCAGTCGGCCTTGGGCGCGAAGGAGTACGAGTACATGTTGGACACGACGTCGCAGGCGGAGCCGGGATAGGTGTTGTACCGCCACGTTCCGCCGGCACCGCTCGCCTTCTCCAGGATCACGAAGTCCCGGACGCCCTTCTTGAGCAGGTTGATGGCGGCGCAGATGCCGGCGAGACCGGCGCCGACGATCACGATCTCGGGCTTGTCAGCCAACGGAGCTCACCTCTCGGAGTCGGTGAAGCAGTCGGGAGCGGGAGAGGGCACGACCACCGAGATGGGCCGCGGCACGACCTGGAGCTGGTAGGAGCTGTACGCACCGGTTTCGAGCTCGCCGTCGTGCTCGAGCTTCATCGGCGCGCCGTCGGTCCGTTCCAGTCGCGCTGTGCGGCCGCGGCCGTAGTGCACGCCCGCGACGTCGGTGATGTCGCCGGTGAGCGCCGCGGTGGCCAGCTCCTCGATCGAGGCCGAGGAGTCGATCACGCAGACGTCGAGCAGTCCGTCGTCCAGCACCGATTTCGGCAGCATCTTCAGCAGGCCGCCGCGGTACCGGACGCCGCCGACGATGGCCAGCAGCGTGGCGCACTCGCACAGCACCTCGTCGTCGACCACGACCCGGCCCGGATAGGGCACGTAGGTGTTGAGCACCTGCAAGGCGGCGGTCAGCAGCCGTTCCCGCCCGGTCAGCGGCAGCGTCGGCGCGATCACCAGGCACTCGGGCACCGCCCCGCTGGACACGCCGAGCAGGGTCGCGGTGTCCAGCTCGGCGAGGTGGATCAGGTCCATCGGCCGGATCTCGAACCGCCGTTCGGTGAACACCGCCGACACGACCTCCGGCCACGGCAGGTCGTCCCACAGCCCGCGGAAGTTGGAGTTCCCGGTGCCAGCGGGGGCGACCAGCAGTGCCGGGCGCGTCGCTTCGTCGACAGCGGCCACGCCACGGGCCACCTCACCGGCCGTGCCGTCCCCGCCGATCGCGACCACCACGTCGCGCGGCCGACGGGTGGCCGCCTCGACCACGCACCGCGTGCCGTCCTCCGGGCCCGCGGTCCGGACGACCTCCAGTTCGATGGTGCGCACGGCCTCCAGCTCGGCGACGAAGTCATCGGTCGGGCCACCGGCTGTCTTGTTCACCACTGCGAGTACACGCATGGGCGTACCACTCCCCCTTCTTGCTCAAATCAGGTTTGCGACGGTGGCGAGGCTGAACACCATGGACGGCGACACCCGGCCCTCGAAGGCGATGTAGTCGGGAACCAGGTGATTCGGATTCCACTTCATCTTGTACTCGAGCTGACTCTGCGCCGGGTAGAGGAAACTCCCCTTGGTGGCCAGCAGCCGGAACAGCCGGTCGACGCGTGGATTGGCGGTCGGCAGGCCGTGCTCCGGGTCGAGCCCGGTGAACGGCGTGAACCCGAAATGCAGCCAGGGAACGCCCTCGGCGCGGAACTTCTCGATCGCGCCGCTGTTGATCGCCTCCATCACCCCCGGCGGTGAGTCGGGCAGCCGGCGGCTCAGGTCGTGCAGCCAGCCGGGCCGTTCGCCGTACACCGGCGAGAAGGAGATGTAGGCGATGGGCCGTCCGTCCAGCCGCGCCAGGAACAGCCTGCGCATGCTCTGGGCCGCGCCGCCGACCTCGCCGATCATGAACTCGATCTCCTTGGTGAAGCGCCCTTTCGAACGCAGCCACGCCCGGTCGATCTCGCCCAGTTCAGCCTCGTGCCCGTCCAGGCCGACCTCGACGGGCTCGACGCCGAGCCGCCCGGCGCGGGAGATCTTGTTGCGCAGCTTGACGAACTTCTTGCCGCGCAAGGAGAAGTCGGCGAGTTCAACGGCGTAGGACATGCCGAGCTGGTTCACCCGCAGGCCGCGCTCGGCGTACAGCCCGGCGTCGCCACTCGGGATCTGGACCGCAACGACCCGCCGGTTCGCCCGCCGTGCCGACCGCCGGAACCGGTCGAAGAGCTCGCCGCGGTCCTCGGCACCCGCGATCGGACCGCCGAACTGGATCCAGTACCGCCCGACGGAGCGGTAGCAGATGATCCCGTCGATCTCGGGGTCCCGGAAGTACAGGTTTCCGTCGTTGAGGGCCAGGAACCCACTCGGATTCTCCGAGTGCTCCTGGAGCATTTCCACGACGTACTGCTGATCGTTGGTCAGGAGGCTTCCCATGGTCAGCCTTTCCCCTTTGCCAGCATCGCCGTCAACTCCTCGACCAGGAAATCGATCAGCTCGGCCGGGGTCGCGTAGTCGAACGCCACCGTCGGCGGAATTCTCATGCCGGTGAGGGCGGTCAGTCCGTTCCGGAACTCGATCGCGCTGAGGGAGTCGAACCCCATGTCCTCGAACCGGGCGGCGACGTCGATGTCCGCGCTGTCCGAGTAGCCCAGGACCGCGGCCAGCTCGCCCAGCACGACCTCGTGCACCCGCCGACGCCAGTCCTGCTCGTCCATGGCGGCGAGCTCGGCCAGCAGGTCGTCGGGCGCCGCGTCCGCGGCCGTCCTGCGTGGCCCACGCAGGATCGTGAGCACTCCGGCCCGTTCGCTCATCTCCCTCAACGCTGCGATGTCCAGGTCGGCGGCGACCAGGTGAGGACCGCCCGAGGCAACCGCCCGGTCGAACCGGGCCAGCGCGCTCCGCCGCGACATCGGGCGGACACCCCAGCGCCGCAGCCGGGACACCGCCTCCTCGTCCAGGCCGGCCGCCATGCCGCTGTCGGCGTCCCACAGGCCCCAGGCGATCGACTGGGCGGGCAGGCCCACCGCGCGCCGGTGTACGGCGAGCCCGTCCAGGAACGCGTTCGCCGCCGCGTAATTCGCCTGCCCCGGCGATCCGATGAGCGCGGCCAGCGAGGAGCACAGGACGAAGAACTCCAGCTCCTGGGTCAGCTCGTGCAGGTGCCAGGCGCCGTCGACCTTGGCCCGCAGCACTGCGTCCAGGTGTTCGGGCGTCAGCGCGTCGAAAACGACGTCGTCGAGCACGCCGGCCGCGTGCACGACCCCGCGCAGCGGTCCGGCGGAGGCAACCAGTTCGGCCACCGCCTCCCGGTCGGCCACGTCGCAGGACACCCAGTCGACCGCGGTGCCGAGATCGCCCAGTTCCTCGATGGTGTCGGGCTTGGGGGCGGTACGGCTCACCAGCAGCAGCCGCGACGCTCCGGACAGCTGGGCGACGCGGCGGGCCAGCGTCGTGCCGACGATGCCGGTTCCGCCGGTGACGAGCACGGTCCCGCCTGTCGCCGACTGCTTTGGTTCCGTCGCCCGCCCGCCGGTGATCCGCACGGTTCCGCCCGCATCCGGCAGCTGGTCCGAGCCCGCCTGCCCGCCGCTGACCAGCACGGTCCTGCTCGCCGCCGGCAACCGCTCCGGTTCCGCCTGCCCGGCGGGCACCAGTCGAGCGGCGTAGCACTGACCGTCCCGGATCGCGATCTGGTCCTCGCCACCGCGGGCCAGCGCGCCGAGCACGGCGGTCGCCGGCTGCTCGTCGGCGTCGACCAGCACCAGGCTTCCCGGGTTCTCGGACTGCGCCGAGCGCAGCAGCCCCCAGATCGCCGCCGCCTGCGGATTCACCTGCTCGCCGCCGACCGGTACCGCGGCGCGGGTGAGCACCACCAGCCTCGCCGCGCCTCCCCGGTTGTCCCGCAGCCAGGCGCGCACGTCCAGCACCGCGTCGTGCAGGACGGCCCGCAGTTGCCGGAGGTCACCGTCCCAGTCGCCGTCGCACTTCAGCACGTCGAACTCACCGGAACCGTCCTCTTCGGACACCCGGAGAGGACTCCAGTCGAGCCGGAACACCGTGTCGTCGTCCCGCCGCAGCTGATCGGGCGCGACGCCGCGCAGGGTCAGCGCCCGCACGCGGGCGACCGGACGGCCCAACGGATCGTCCAGCGCGATCGTGACCCGCCCTTCCCCGGTCCGGGTGGCGTGGACCCGCAGCCGCGTCGCCCCGGCGGAGTACACCTCGACCTGCTCCCAGGCGAACGGCAACAGCACCTGCCCGGCCTCGGTCGTGATGCCGAGCAACGCGGTGGCCTGGAGCGCCGCGTCGAGCAGCGCGGGGTGAACGGCGAACCGCCCGTCGCGTGCCTGCTCGGGAAGCACGACCTCGGCCCAGATCTGCTCGGTGCCACGCCATGCGGCGGTCAGCCCCTGGAACACCGGGCCATACCGGTACCCGAGCTCCCGTGACCGCGCGTAGACCGCGGTGATGTCGACGGGCTCAGCGGCGGGCGGCCAGATCGAGTCGTCGTGCACCGGCTCGGCGACGGACCCGCCGCCGGGCGAGGCCGAACGCGACTCCGGCACGGCGCCGACCGCCGGCCCGACCGAACCCTGCGCGTGGCGCGTCCACGCGGCACCCGGCACCCCGTCCGGCCGGGAGTGGATCGACACCGACCGACCGTCCGGCCCATCCGGACCGAGCACGACCTGCAGGTGCACCCCGCCGTGTTCCGGCAACACGAGCGGGGCCCGCAGCACCAGCTCACGCACCACCGGGCGACCAATCCGGTCCCCGGCGGAAAGCGCCAGTTCCACCAGCGCCGCACCCGGCAACAGCACCACGTCACCCACGGCGTGCTCGGCGAGCCAGGGAAAGTCGTCCAGGGCGAGCCGCCCGGTGAACAGCACGTCCCCGGATCCGGCCCGCTCCACCAGCGCACCCAGGAACGGGTGATCGGCCGGGCTCAACCCGAAGCTGCCCGCGTCCCCACCGACCGGCTCCGGGTTGAGCCAGTACCGCTTGCGCACGAAGGCATAAGTCGGCAGCTCGACGCGGGGCCGCTCCCCGATCAGCGCGGGCCAGTCCACCCGACCGCCGTGGACGTACACCGAGCCCAGTCCCTCGGTGAACGAGACGACCTCGTCCCGGCGGGAACGCAGCAACGGCACCGCAGGCGCCTCCACCGCCTGCCGGATCGTTGTGGTCAGCGCCGAACCCGGCCCGACCTCGACGAACCGCGCGCCGGGATCGAGACCCAGCACCGTGGCGATCGAGTCGCCGAAGCGGACCGGCTCCCGGACGTGCCGGACCCAGTAGTCCCCGGCGCCGTAGCCGTCTCCGATCAAGCGACCGTCCAGATTGGACACCAGCGGAATCCGCGGCGACGCGGCCGACAGCCGAGCCACCACGGACCGGAACTCGGCCAGCATCGGCTCCATCAGCACGGAGTGGAACGCGTGCGACACCGCCAGCCGGGTCGTCTTGACACCGCGCAACTGGTCCGCGATCGCCAGCACCTCGGCCTCCTCGCCCGACAGCACCACGGCGTCCGGGCCGTTCACCGCGGCGATCCCGGCGTGGGCGGTCAGCAGCGGCGCGACCACCGCCTCGGAGGCGTTCACCGCCACCATCGCGCCGCCGGACGGCAACGCCGTCATCAGCCGCGCCCGCCCCATCACCAGTGCCACCGCGTCAGACCGGCTGAGCACACCGGCCACGTGCGCGGCGGTGATCTCACCCAGCGAGTGCCCCAGCACCACGTCGGGCACCACGCCCAGCGACTCGAGCAGCGCCGTCAGCGCCACCTCGACCGCGAACAGGGCCGGCTGCGCGTACAACGTCTCGTCCAGCGCGCGAGAGTCGTCGCCCCACAGCACGTCCCGCAACGGCAGCGCGCAGTCGGCCGCGATCGCGTCGAACGTCTCCGCGAAGACCTGGAACGTCTCGTACAGCGCCCGCCCCATCCCGAGCCGCTGCGCACCCTGGCCGGGGTACACGAACACCGTCTTCCCACCGGACGCAGACATCCCGAACACGGACGTCCCGGCCACCGCGTCCAGCCGCCCCACGAGATCCGCCGTGGTGCCGCCGACGAGCACGGCCCGGTGCTCGAACGCGGTCCGCCTGGCCAGCGTCGCGGCCACGTCGGCCGCGTCGGTGCCGGGCCGATCGGTGAGGAATTCGCGCAACCGGGCGGCCTGACCGGCCAACGCCTCCGGGGTACGGGCGGACAGCACCCACGGCACCGCAACCGGCCGCGAAGCGGTGGCCTCGGCCGCCTTCGGCGCCTCCTCCAGGATCACGTGCGCGTTGGTGCCGCTGAACCCGAACGACGAGACGCCCGCCCGGCGCGGACGACCGTTCACCGGCCAGTCCCGCTTCTCCCGCAACAACTCCACCGCACCGGCGGACCAGTCGACGTGCCCACTGGGCGCGTCCACGTGCAACGTGGCCGGCAGCACCCCGTGCCGCATCGCCTCCACCATCTTGATCACACCGGCCACACCGGCCGCCGCCTGCGTGTGCGCGATGTTCGACTTCACCGACCCCAACCACAACGGCGCTTCCCGCCCC
>NZ_VKAB01000090.1 GCF_009769385.1 Saccharothrix deserti | reverse complement strand
GGCGTGATCTCGGCAGCCCCGGTCACCGGCCCACTCGGCGGGCTGGACCCGCACACCGACCAACCGCTGGCCACCGCCGCAGCCGCGGTGCGTGCCCGCACACCCACCCGTCCCTGACGGGCACACGTTCATCCATCCGTTCCGGGTAGGCGGCTATGAACGCCAGGCTTCATCGACATTGATCATGCGCTTGATCGGCGGTGGTGAATCGGAAGATGCGATTCACCCTCCCCCGCCGAGGATGCCGCCGAGGACGCCGCTGAGGGGGTCGAGGACGCCGAGGCCGCCGAGGACGCCGCCGAGGCCACCGATCTGGCGGGGCGTGTCGTTGCGACTGTCGCCGCACCCGGCGGGCGCGTGGCCGCCGAGGCTGGTCGTGGCCTGTGGCTGGTCGGCGTGGGACATGGGCGCGAGGAGCACCGTGGCCGCGACGGCAACCGCCGCCGTGACTGGTGCCAGCTTGGTCCGCATCGGCGGCTCACCTGCTCTTTCGTTGGCTACCTACAGAGCATTGGGCCAAAGAGCGTATTTATCCATGCCCTGTACGGATGAAGTCGGACGTCGTCCACCGCGACGGTGACGCCGTCGCACCCGCTCGCCATCGACTAGCCAGGCAGGCCTGTCTCCCGGCACCACCTCCGGGAGCGGCCCTTCCACGTCCCTCCTGGAGGTCACCCCTTGGTCTTGCGCCCCACCCTCGTCCGTGTCCCCGGTACCGGCGAACTCTCCCTCGCCCCACCGGGCACCCCGGAACCGCCCGACGCCACCACCCCGCTTGCCGCCGCCTGGAGCGGCCTGGGCCTGTCCACCGAGCGCCGAGGTGTCCGAGACCCAGGACGCGCAGTGGAGCCGGACGCAGGAAGCCCGCTGGGGCCTGACGTTCGCCGCCCTCGCGCCCGCGTCCGGGATGACCCTGGCCGTGTGGCTCACCGACGACCCCGCCGTGCTGCTCACCGAACCGGCCCCGGCAGCGCTCACCGACCCATAGTCCGTCTGACGTAAAGGAAAAGCCGCCCGTGAGCCGTAACCAGCGCCGTGAGGCCACCGGCACCCCGACCCTCGGCCCGCGCAGCGAGCACGCGGTGATGTGACGCGGCAAGCGGCTTCGTCCTGCCCTCGGCGGACGAGTTCCCGTTGGACGCCATCGAGGTCGAGGAGCAGGGCAAGGTGCTGCTGTCGCTGTGGATGATCCTCGGTGAGGAGCAGTACGCGACGTGGTGCACCCTCGCGCGGACAGCCGGGGACGCCGAGCACTTCAGCAAGACCATCATGCGAGAGCTGGGGCGGGGAAACCCCTGATCGTCGCCTGCCTGCTGGCGGACGACACCACGCCCGCCGCCCTCGAAACCGATCTCCTCCGGTACGGGGTCGACCTGCTCGACCTCTACCGGGGCACCCTCTCGTACCGGCGGGTCTGCGCCCTGGTGGCCAACCTGCCCGACGACGCCGCCGTGTGGCGCGCGACCGGCCCCGACGCCGGATGGACCCGCCCCGAAGTCCTCCTGGCCGCGCTGGAACGCCGGGTCACGCTGCTGTGGGCCACCGTCGCCACCGCGCTGGGCGGCAAGGTCACCGATTCCGGCATCGCCGCACCTCTGGACCTCGGCGCTACCACCCCGACCAGATCACCGGCAGGGGGTGAGCCGGAGCCGGAAGTCCGTTCGCTGCGTGAGATCGCGCTGTGGATGGGGGAGGCGTGATCGCCTCTGGCAACCGTTGGCCACGCCTACCTCACGATCCTGCCCAGCCTCCAGGGCCTCGGCCGTCACGTCCTCGAGGAGGTCAACCAGGCCCAACGCGGCGCACCCGACATCTCGTTGGGCGCACAGATCCAGACCGCACTGGTCCGCGCCCGACTGGCCGCGCTGGCCCGCGAGGGCGACCGGACCGCCATGCGGCTGCTGCACAACTCGACTCGGCCCCGCCGAAGCCGAGTTCACGGCGCTGCGCCGCCGCCTGTCCGGGCACACCGTCACCATCCGCGCCGGGCTCGACCGCACGGTCGGCGCGTCCGTGCGCGGCCTGGCCCAACTCGACCATGGCGTCACCCGCCTGACCGGGTCGATCACCACCAACACCGTGCAGGTCGGCGCGGCCACCCCCGGCTGGAGATCCACCAGCACAGCCAGGAAGGCATCGTCCCCGGTTTCACCGGGTTCGTGGACCGCAACGCCATCATCGGCAACTGGACAGTCGGCTCGTTCGTCTCGACGGCGCACCCGCCCCGGCACGGGCTCCGCAGCCCGCGCCGTCCGGCTGGGAGCCGTACAAGATCAAGTGGGGCGACACGCTATCCGGCATCGCCGCCGCACGCGGTACCAGCGTGGACGAACTCGGCCGCATCAACGGCATCCCCGACCGACCGCATCCAGGCCGACACCCGGATCAACGTCCCGCCCCTGCGCAACGGCGGCAGCCCCACCGGCGGCGGAAGCGGTGAGCACTACCAGATCAACGCGGTACACCCGTGCGGACCTGCGGCATCCAGTATCGCTGACCTCGCGTTTCCTGCTGCCTCGTGCCGCTACGTCGTGGCTGGTGGCGGCTGGTTCGCTGACTTCTCGCTGACGGTTGACATCAGGAGCGGTCGGTACCCATTCGAAAACCGTTTTTTTGATCCGGAAGCAGGCCACATCGCCAACAGCCCGCCGGTTGCTGCGGTCAGCGTCGTGGATGCCAGCCAGGCCAGGTGCCAAACGGTAATGGTCGCGCTGATTCCAGCAAGGACCTGCGAGGCACCGGCCGCACCCATGATCGCGGCATAGGCCGGCACACGGAGGCGGGAGATCACTCACAAACAGTACCGCCTGTAGTGCACCAATAGAGGGGCTTCGTGTCATCCCGCCGACCTGGTTCGTCCCAACTGCGCGTGTCAAGGGGGGCGCCTCTGTCCATTCTGGACGGTTGGGCTGGGTCTGCCCCCTTGACGCGAGTGGTTGCCCTCGTGGAGGTCGGCGGGATGACACGAAACCCGGTCCCCGCTGGTTCGCGAGCTGGCGGTGTCCTCCGGTCATCCTGCTGGCCTGCCCGTCCGGCGAGGACGTGATCTTTCGGTTTTGCGGACCCTGGCGGGGTCGGTCGGCCGCTGTTCCGCTCGCCCGGTCCCGGCCGAGTGACACATCGGCCGGTCCTGGCCACTCGCCGGAACCGACGGTCCACAGGCCCGTTCACAACCGCCGGCGGTGGTCGAACTGGCCGCTGGCCGCCGACGGTCCGTGCGACGTACCTCCCGACCGTGAGGAAGGCGCTGTCGAGCCGACGGACCTGTGACCACCATCGGTACATGGCGGCTTCCGGGTGCAGAGTCTGCTGCTTCTCGCTCGTGGCCATCGACATGTAGCGGAAAGTCCCGGCGATAGTTGGCGCGGCGCGTATCCCGGCAAGGCGCGCGAAACGCCGGATACCGCCATCCCGGAGGTCGTCTGCCGGTGGCCTGGAGTTGCGGGCGCATTCGCGGCGGGGGTCGGCGCGCTGTTCTCAGGCAGTGCCCATGCGGTTCAGGCACGCTGACCCAGCTCGCCGACCCGCAGCTCGATGGGGTCAGCTCATCGTTGTCCAGGACGAACGACTGTCGGGGCGTCGGTCATTCAATGACATCGACCCCCTGACGTGGCCCGGAATGGGGGTGTGGCCGTGGTCGCGCACCCTCACCGTGTGACGGGTTTACGGGCGGATCAGCCCGGGAGCTGGTCCACGATCCAGTCACACAGCTCGGCGGTGATTTCGGTGTGGGCCGTGGTGGTGGAGGAGCACCGGAAATCGTCCAGCTCGCTCTCGTTCGGGTTGAGTTGGTCGATCTTGGCGTAGAGGTCGTCCTGGTTGTCGATGTCGCGGATGGCGACGGCGCTGACCGAGGGGACGAAGCAGACGGTGGGGTACTGGAGGTCGGTCTTGCCGCCCTTGTCCTCCAACGCCTTGGCGATGATCTTGTAGGAGTCGAGGGTGCCGCCGGGGGCGCCGTCGAGCTGCGGGAAGCCGTTGGTCGTGATGGTCTTCGAGGCGGGTGGCAGCAGTCGCTTGAGCTCGGCGACCGTGACGCGGTCGCCGACGTCCTGGGTGTAGAAGGTGGTACCGGGGAAGACGATGGCACCGGTGCTCTTCAGGGCCATCTTGCCGGGCGAGATGTCCAGGCCCGTGCCGTCGCCGGTGCCGTTGGCGACGGCGATCTTACGAGGGATCGCAGGCCAAAAGCCGACCCTCTCCAGCTCCCGCAGGAAGTCGGTGCGCATCGGGTCCTGCCGGCTGGTGCCGTCCGCGCTGTTGTAGTGCCGCCACAGCATCTGCCGCGAGGCCGGGCTGTTGATCTGCTTGGCGAAGAGGTTCTCCTGGCCTGGCAGGGTGGGGATGAAGTGGGCGAACGCCTGGATCCCGATGGGGATCACACCGCCGCGGTGCGGGGTGTCGTAGGAGAAGTGCAGCGCGGTCTTGTGGTTCATGCGCTGGGTTTCGAGCTTTGCCAGGGCGTAGCGGGTGATCAGGCCGCCCATGCTGAAGCCACCGACGGTCAGCGGGGTGTCGTCCTGCTGCTCGGCGACGGTGCGCAGGATGGCTTCCTGCGCGGCCTCGGCGTTGGTGAGGATGGAGGCGGTGCGCTCCTCGAAGCCGAGCAGGATGACGGTCCTGCGCTGCTGCCGCAGCCTGGTGATCAGCGGAAAGTCCCGGTCGAGGCCCGAGTAGAGCACGGTCAGGTCGCTCTTGCCCAGGTTGAACCCGTCGGCCATGATGACCGGCCGCTCGATGCCGCTCGACCCCTCGCCGTGCCAGACCCATGCGAAGCCACCCGGCAGCTCCCACTTCTGGTCCGGGGTCGGTACCGGGTACGGGAGGGGGGATACGGACGTGATCGCGTCGCCGAGCGTCAGATTGCCGGTCTCGTGCTCGTTGCCCTGTTGTGCGGTCAAGGCCACTCCTCTGTTCTCAGGCGCGCGCACGCAGCGACCCCGGTGGACGGGGCCGCTTCGGTCGGGCGGGTGGGGAGACGTGACGTCCCGGCCTCATCATTACCCCGCAGAGCGATCATTTGGTGACTCACCCCGCTTTCTTCACCTATATGGTTGACGCTGGGACGGAAGGGTGTGTTCGCTTTTTCACCTATATGGTTGATGTCGGGGCGGAAGGGTTGTTCCGCTCTGTGAAGCGCGAAGGCACCGGCCAGTGCACTGATAGCAACGGTGTAAGAGCTTCAGCCGTCAACGACGCCCAGCGCGACGGCCGCCCCTCACTCATATCGAAAAGGCGCGGTCTCCGCTGTTCAGCCCCCTGATTAACTTAATGCAGCTGGCCGCCACACTCGGCGAGGAGCCGATGCAGCTCGGTCGCTCCCTGGCCGCCAAGGGAGCCGGGCAGCCGTCCGAGGATCGCAGTTGTGCGGTGGCCGCGCCGAGGCCGCTGGCACCGCCGGTGACGAGGGCTGTCCTGGTGGTCATTGGTGATCCCGTCAGGTGGGGAGCGGACGCGGCCGGGTCGAGGTGGAGCAGGACCGTGTCCGAGGGTCAGTGGGACTCGCGGCTGACCTCCGAGCCGCTGGAGCCGAGCAGGAAGTCCAGGTCGGCGCCGGTGTCGGCTTGCAGCACGTGGTCGACGTAGAGCCGTTCCCAGCCGCGTCGGGGGTCGGCGAACCCGGCGAGCGTGGCCTCGTTCGGCGTGCGCGCCGCCAGTTCCTCGTCGGAGACCTCCACGTCGATGCGGCGGGCCTCGACGTCCAGGGTGATGACGTCGCCGGTGCGGACCAGGGCGAGCGGGCCGCCGGCGGCGGCCTCGGGTGCGACGTGCAGGACGACGGTGCCGTAGGCGGTGCCGCTCATGCGGCCGTCGCAGACCCGCACCATGTCCCGCACGCCCTGCTCCAACAGCTTCTTGGGCAACGGCATGTTGGACACCTCGGGCATGCCGGGGTAGCCCTTGGGGCCGCACCCGCGCAGCACCAGCACCGAGTCGGCGTCCACGTCCAGGTCGGGGTCGTCGACCCGGGCGTGGAAGTCCTCGATCGAGTCGAACACCACGGCCCGGCCGCGGTGGCGCAGCAGGTGCGGGGACGCGGCGGCGGGCTTGATCAGCGCGCCGTTCGGGGCGAGGTTCCCGCGCAGCACCGCGATGCCGCCCTCCGCGACCAACGGGGTGGCGCGGGGGCGGATGACCTCCGGGTCCCAGATCGGGGCGTCCTCCAGGTAGTCGACCAGGGGCTTGCCGGTGACGGTGAGGACGTCGGGGTCGAGCAGGTCGCGCACCTCGCGCAGCACGGCGAGCAGGCCGCCGGCGCGGTGGAAGTCGTCCATGAGGAACCGCCCGGCGGGCAGCAGGTCGACCAGCACCGGCACGTGCGAGCCGATGCGGTCGAAGTCGTCGATGGTCAACCCGATCCCCAGGCGCCCGGCGATGGCCAGCAGGTGCACCACGGCATTGGTGGAGCCGCCGATGGCGGCCAGCGCCACGATCGCGTTGTGGAACGACCCCTCGGTGAGGAACGTACTGGGCCGGCGGTCGGCGGTGATCATGTCCACGGCCAGTCGCCCGGTGCCGTGGGCTGCTTCGAGTAGGCGGCTGTCCGGCGCGGGTGTGCCGGCCACGCCGGGCACGACCGTGCCCAGGGCCTCGGCGACCAGCGCCATCGTGGAGGCGGTGCCCATCGTGTTGCAGTGGCCGCGGCTGCGGATCATCGACGACTCCGACCGGGTGAACTGCTCGGAGGACAGCGAGCCCGCGCGGACCTCTTCCGACAAGCGCCACACGTCGGTGCCGCAGCCCAGCGGCACGCCGCGGAAGGTGCCGGTGAGCATCGGGCCGCCGGGCACGACGACGGCGGGCAGGTCGACCGAGGCGGCGGCCATGAGCAGTGACGGGATCGTCTTGTCACAGCCGCCCAGCAGCACCACGCCGTCGATGGGGTTGGCCCGCAGCATCTCCTCGGTGGCCATCGCGGCCATGTTGCGCCACAGCATCGCGGTCGGCCGCACCTGCGTCTCGCCCAGCGACACCACGGGCAACTCCAGCGGGATGCCGCCCGCCTCGTAGATGCCGTTCTTCACCGACTGGGCGACCTCGGTCAGGTGGGCGTTGCACGGGGTCAGATCGGAGGCGGTGTTGGCGATGGCGATCTGTGGACGGCCGGTGAAGGCGTCGTCGGGCACACCCCGCCGCATCCACGCCCGGTGGATGTAGGCGTTGCGGTCCTGGCCCTCGTACCACTGCGCGCTGCGAAGCTCCACTGACCTGGCCACCTTCCAATAATTGGTCCGAACGGACCGGATCGGGATCGGCGTGCGCATCCGGCCCTGGGCCGACGCCACCCGACACCTCCAGCCGGGCTTGGCCGTCTCCTCAGCCCGCTGGTGCCCCAGGCCCAGCCGGTGGGCTGCACGGTCCACCACGAGGCCGGCGGGGTCCTTGTCGCGGTGCGGTGCGATCACCACTCGAATCTAGCGACCGTGCCGCCGCGGGCGCGTCGGGCAGGTCGCCCAGCAGCTCCTGGGCGCGTTGGGTACCGCCGACGTCGGTGATCAACCGCCGGGTGCGGTGAACCGTGGGTGGCGCGGGCTGGCGGAGGCAGCTGCGGGCGGGTGCGACGTCGCCGTAGGACCGCTCCTGCTCGGGTGCGGCGGCGTAGGCGGTGAGCGCGTCGTGGGCGCGGAGGCGGGGTCGCCGAGTAGGTCGTGGGTGCCGGCGCGGTAGTAGGTCTCCTTGGTGTGCGGGAAGGTGAAGATCCCGCCGAAGGCGCTGATTTCATCGTGCCGGTCGGGCAGCGTCTCCAGTGCGTACAGGGCGTCGCGGGTCCGCGCGGCATCGCCTGTTCGTGCGCTCACCCGTGCCTGCAGGGCCACGGTGCGCCGGATGGTCTGCGTCCCCACCGCTTTCAGGGAGGCAGGGTCGAGGAATCTCAATGTCGCGGCCGGGGTGGGGCTCCATTCCAGGACCAGGGCGGCGCTGCCGCGCGCCCACACGCGCAGCGCGTCGCTGTCGGCGGCTTCGGCGCAGCGCTCGGCGGTGTGCAACTGGGCACGGGCGGCGGCGGGGTTGCCCAGGTTCTGTGAGGCGGAGGCCAGCAGCAGGCACCCTGTCCCGGCGACGAGGTAGGCGTCGCGGAGCCGGCGGGGCCGCATCCCCCGACGGATCAGCGTGAACGCATCGTCGCGGACACTGATGATGCGGGGGAGCAGGTCGACCGCGGGGGTGTAGACGTAGGCGGTGGCCAGTTCCGCCAGTGACACCGCCAGCCAGTCCAGGTCGGGGTCGTCGACCGTGGTGGTCGCCAGTACGGAGCCGAAGTCGAGTGCGCGACGCGCCGCCGCGGACATCAGCGCATGCACATCGACCGGTTCCCCGATCACCGACCGGCCGCTGGGCAGCGCGGCGTCGTCCAGCGGTGGTGTGCCGTGTGATTGCTCCTGACGGGTGACCCCCTGTGGTTCGCCTGTCGAGTGAACGCCGTGCGGTTCGGTGATCGGGAGTCCGGTGAGGAGTCGGTCGAGGTCGTCCATGGTGACGTGGAGTGCGTCGGCCAGGGGTGGGCGCTGTTCGGGCAGTGGGGTGCTGGTGCCTGCTTCCCAGGTGCGCACGGTCCTGGCGTTGACGCCGACCTTCTCGCCGAGGCGTTCCTGACTCAGCCCGTACTTCATCCGCCGCTGCTGAAGCGTCTCCCGCCTCCCCATCGCTCCGTGACCCCTCCCGTACCCAGGCCGGACACGCCAGCCAATCCCTACTGGAAACAGCAGCTCAGCATTGACTCCGAGCTGGTGAATCACCCGTTCGATGCAGGAGCGGTTCCTCGAGATCGCCGCGAGGTTTCCTGCTCTTGACCTGGTCGTCTCCGTGAGGTGCCGACTCGTCTGCAGGTACCGGTGTCGCGCTCGGGAGCGCTCCGGCTATTGGTGGCTCCGAACACCGCTGCCGAGAGCGGGACACCCCGACGGCGCGCGTAGCGGGACAATGGGAAGGCCCCGACCGCTTCGAACAGAGTGGGTGGCCATGTCCGGGCATGGCGTGGAACGGTCCGTGGAGGATCTGGTGCGGACGGTGCGCGCGCGCAGCGGTTGTGACGGGCGTGTCCTCGACGCGATCCGCCGCACGGCCCGCGCCGAGTTCCTGCCCGAGGACGAGGTCGCGTCGGCGAACTACGACACACCGCTGCCGATCGGCCACGGTCAGGTGGCCACGCAGCCGTCGCTGTCGGCCACGATGCTGGACGCGTTGGCGCTGACCGGGACGGAACACGTGCTCGAAATCGGCACGGGGTCGGGCTTCCAGACCGCACTGCTCGCCCGTCTGGCGGGGGACGTGGTCAGCGTCGAACTGTGGGCCGACCTGACGCGGCAGGCCGGCGGGAACCTCGCCCGACTCGGGATCGGCAATGTCGAACTGCGCGTCGGGGACGGCACTCGTGGCGTGCCCGAGCACGCGCCCTACGACGCGGTCGTCGTGTCCGCCGCGTTTCCGGAGGTGCCGGCTCCGCTGGTCGAGCAGTTGCGCGTCGGCGGCCGGCTCGTGCAGCCGATCGGGCCCGGCGGAGGAGAGGAGGTGGTGCTGTTCGTGCGGGTGGCCGGAGGACTGGAGCGCCGGCGCGTGCTGACGTCGGCCAGGTTCGTCCGCCTGTACGGCGATTACGGCTACCCGCGTTGAACCGTCCGAGAAGGCCGGGAACCGCAGGAGGAACATCGCGCCGTCGCGACCCCACTGCCTGAACGAGCCAGGTCAGGCCTACTGTCGGGAGCAGTCTGGGGATCAGTCGCCAGCAGATTCGGACGTTGAGTCGTCGGAGTGGTCGGGCCCGGATTCGACCTCCAAAAGGTGATGCCAAGTGCCCTCGCGACCTTCGATGGCTGTGTGGTCGGACGAAGGCCGCCATCCGGCGGGCCACGGGACGTTAAACGGCGATTCGGGCGGAGAGTGGCGGACCGTTGCTCCACCGAACAGGACGTCTTCGGTGAATGTCGCTTCGCTGAACTTGACGTCTCCGGCGAACGTCGCTCCGTCGAATTCGGCGTCCTGGGTGAACGTCACTTCGCTGAACAGGGCGTTTTCGCTAAATGTCGCTTGGTTGAACAGGGCGTACTGAGTGAACGTTTGCTCCGCTGAATCCGGCGTATCCAGTGAAGGTAGCCATCTCGAATACAGCGTTCCTTAGGAGGCAGCCACGCATGTTCCAGTCGATGAGGACTGCGGCAGTGAGATCGAGGTCGGTGTCTGCCCAGAAGGCCGTTACGGGGCGATCGGCATCGTTGCCAGGGTTTAGGTGGGTGGTGAGGATGCGTTGGGCGGTTACAGAGGTTGAATCGTCAGGGTTAGGTCACGGCGTGTCGGGCTGACTGTGGCCGATGGGTGCGGGTGTCGCACAACGCGGTGTACGTGTGGCGACGGCGATGGCTGGTCGAGGGGGCGAGTCGGGACTGGCGTCCAAGGGCCCGTCGGGTACGGGATGTCGACTGTCGGCCGGGCAGCTGGACCGGTTGGCCGCGGCATTGGAGGAAGGGCCGGCCGCGCACGGCTACACCGAGGATCAGCGGTGGACCCTGGCGAGGGTGGCGGACATGATCGCCCGACTCTTCCGGATCCGGTACACCTTGCGTGGCGTGTCACTTCTGTTGCACCGCATGGGGTTCAGCCCACAGGCTGATCGAACGCGACGAGGAGGCCGTCATGACGTGGCGACAGGAGGCATGGCGGCAGGCAAAAAGCCAGCGGCCGCGCGTGGGGCGTGGATCTGCTTCGAGGACGAGGCGGGTCACACGCTACGGCCGCCGAAGGCACGGACCTGGGCGCCGCGCGGGCAGACCCCGGTAATTCCGGTGTCGGGCAGGGGATCCGGCCGCATCTCGGTCGCCGGACTGTTCTGCGTCCGCCCCGGCACCGAACCCGGACAACGCCCCCACCTGTTGTACCGGGTCAAGGTCCACCGCGCCCGCAAGGGCGAACACCGCAGCTTCGCCGAGGCCGACTACGTCACCCTGCTCGACGCCGCCCACCAGTACCTCAAAGCCGAGATCGTGGTGATCCGGGACAACCTCAACACCCACATCAGCACCGCGATGCGACGACTGGTCACCGGCCGGGACTGGCTGCACGTCATCCGACTACCGGCCTACGCGCCCGACCTCAACCCCCACCGAGGGCGTCTGGTCCCACGTCAAACGCAGTCTCGGCAACCTCGCCGTCACCGGCGTGGACCACCTCGCCGCCATCGTGCGCAACCGGCTCAAACGCATCCAGTACCGACCCGAACTCCTGGCCGGCTTCCTCGCCCAGACCGGCCTCACCCTCGACCCGGAACCGCCGTAATCCCGACCACCCAACCTCTTGTATCGACGAATTTGCGGCCTTGTCGTCACCAACACCGAAGACCGGATGCCACCGGTCTCCCTTACCGCGGGCACAGGTAGAACAACTCGGGGTCGCCCTCGTCCAGGCCATGGAGCAGGCCGACCGGGTTCCATCCCGCGCGCTGGAGCAGCCGCTGCATCGGCTGGTTGGACACATTGGTCGAGGTGAACAGCTTCGGAGCCGTGCAGGAACTCTCAGCGGACTCGAGCAGACGCGCACCGACACCTCGGCCACGGGCGCCGGACGCCACCATCAGCATCGTGACAAAGCCCTGTTCGAAGAAGGTGTACTCCACCACGCAGTAGCCCACCGGTCCGGACGCACCCTCGGCCACGGCCACCAGGCCTTCCCGGCACCACCTCCGGATGCTCGCCCGCCGCCGGCCGTCACCCTCGGCCGCAACCGAGTCGATCCCGACCAGCGTCTCCACATCCGACTCACTCGCGCGGCGCACGGCGAACTCACCAAGATCCACTGCACCATGGAACCATGTTGTCAGCTCAACATGGCTACCCGCCATCTGATCGACAGCGATGTCGAGGCCGACCTAACCCTGACGATTCAACCTCTGTAGCGGTAGTTTGTTAACTTGGTAGACTGATCGGTTGTGGTGTTGTTGTGCCAGCAGGTCGATCGACTGGGCAGGTGAGGTACTGATGGCGCGAGTGGCGTGCCCGGTGGCCGCGGGTCCGTTGGAGGAC
>NZ_VKAB01000089.1 GCF_009769385.1 Saccharothrix deserti | reverse complement strand
CCGGAAAGGTGCTCCTGAACTCGCACGGACAAGGCCCTAGACAAGCCATATCCTTGCAGCTCAGAGCACCTTTCTCTATGAGCTGGCCACTCTCACGCCAATCCCCCGTGAAAGCAGCGGGCTAGGGTTCGCCGGTGGCCTGCGCCGACTGGCCGACGTGGTCCCCCACCTGCGGGATCTCGGGTTCGTCAACCTCGACGGGATCGACGACCTGGGCGAACTCGCACGCTTCCCGAACCTGGCCACGGTGTCGATCCGCCGTTGCGCGGTCGACGACATCTCGCCGCTGGAGGCCGTAGAGTCCTTGAGAACCCTGGAAATCAGCACCCCGGTCATGCCGGACTACCTCGACCAGATCAGACTTCGAGTACCCCAGGTGTCCACATTGACTATATTGTCGAACCCGGACGATCAGCGCGACATCGACCTGTCGGCGTTGGGAGATCGGCGGATGACCGTGCGCGTCTACCGGGGTCGGCATCGCATCGTGGGTGCGGGCAAAGGCATCAAGGTCGAACGAATTTGACGCCGCGCCGCCAGACGTCGACCACGGCACTGGTCGCGGTGATGTCAGTGGTCGGGTCGCCGTCCACCAGGAGCAGGTCCGCGCGCAACCCCGGCTCGACGCGGCCACGATCGGTTAGTCCGAAGTGGACAGCAGGCACGCTGGTCGCCGAAGCCAAGGCCTCCAAGGGGGTCAGGCCCGCCTGCGTGAGCAGTTCCAGTTCTCGGTGCATGCTCACGCCGTGCTGAGGTGCGAAAGGGTTGGCGTCGGTGCCCGCCACGATCGGCACCCCGGCCCGGTGCAGGGTGCGGGCCGCGTGCATCGCTTGCTCGAAGCTGCCGTGAGCCGCGTGGTCGACCGCGCCGCTCTGTCCAGTGATCGACTCGAAGTACACGAGCGTGCTGACCACGAAGATCCCGCGCTCGGCCACCCAGCCGACCAGGTCGTCACCGGCGTCGCACCACACGTGGGCCAGGCCGTCCACGCCCGCGTCCACCGCGATCCCGACCTCCTTCGCGGTGATGGCGTGGGCGATGACCTTCAGGCCGTGGTCGTGCGCCGTGTCCACCAGAGCCACGACCACCTCGGGTTCGAGGGCCGGGAGTCGGAGGCCGTGCACGGCACCGTCATCGATCACGACCTTCAGGTAGTCCACCCCCTCCGCCGCCCGCGCCGCCACGAAAGCCCGCGCCTGCTCGACATCGGCCACGGTCTCGAACGGTTGCGCGGCGTCACCGAACTCGTCGCCGATCGCCGCCAGCAGTTGGCTCGGGTGCCCGCCGGGTGCGGTGGCGAGGAGGCCCGCGCTGCGGAGGTCGGCTACGTCGTCGCGGGACGCGGCCAGCTCCCGTTGCCGGCGCAGGTTGCCCGGCAGGCAGAACATGTCCAGCTCGGTCGTCACACCGGCCGCCAGCGCCGCCGCCAGGCTGCCGTCGAACGTGTGCGTGTGCCCGTCGACGAGGCCGGGCAACAGGGTCTTGCCCCTGCCGTCGACCTCGACGTCCACGGGACCACCGGGCACGGCGATCAGCGGGCCGTCGATCAGCACGTCGGCACGGGGCACGACACGCCGGCCGTCGAACACGCGCACGTCACGGATCAGGGTTCGCATGGTGTCTCCTCAGAGGATCGGGAACTTCGCCATCTGAGAGGACCCGGACACCGGTGACTGTGACTTGCTGAGGTCCACGTCACACCGTGTCACAGTCCTGCCCCCACATCGCTCATAGGTTGCGGGACAAGAGAGGGAGGCGCCATGGGCGGCACGGACTCGTTCGTCGAGCACCGGGAACTGCTGTTCTCCATCGTCTACGGGATGCTCGGCACGGTCGCCGACACCGAGGACGTGCTCCAGGAGACGTGGCTGTCGTGGGCGCCCAGGCACAACGTCGAGAACCCGCGCGCCTACCTGGTCCGGATCGCGGTCAACCACGCGTTGCGCCGCCGTGAGAAGACGAGCCGCGAGACCTACCCCGGCCAGTGGCTGCCCGAACCCCTCGTCAGCGACACGGCGGACGAGGTGGTGCGCGGCGAGGAGTTCTCGATGGCCGTGCTGGTGGTGCTGGAAACCCTGACGCCCGCCGAACGGGCGGTGTTCGTGCTGCACGAGGTGTTCGGGTACGCGCACCCCGAGATCGCGGTCATCCTCGGCCGCAGTCCGGCGGCGGTCCGGCAGCTCGCGCACCGGGCACGCGAGCACGTCGAGGCCCGGCGGCCCCGGTTCACCGTGGACCCGCGCACCCGGCAGGAGGTGACCGAGCGGTTCATGGCCGCCACGCTGGGCGGTGACCTCGAAGAACTGCTCCAGGTCCTCGCGCCGGACGTGACGCTGTGGACGGACGGCGGCGGCAAGGGACCGGCGACGAGCCTGGAACCGGTGCACGGCAACGATCAGGTGGCACGGCTGCTGGTCGGCGTGGCGAAGAGCGTCCCCGGCACGACGGACCTGCGGTTCCGCCGCGTGCGCGACGACCCGGCGGTGCTGCTGTTCGCCGACGACGCGCCGTTCGCCGTGCTGGTGCTGGAGGTCCACGGTGACCGGGTCGGCCGCCTCTACTCGATCACCAACCCGGACAAGCTCGGCCGTCTGGGCTGACGCCCCGCCGTCAAGGACCTCCAGGCGTCAAGGACCTCCAGGCGTCAAGGACCTCCAGGGCCGATCCGGTCCCCGGACAACAAGGCCAGATCGCCGATCACCACGGTCGTGCGCGGTGTCGCCACGGCGTCCGCCACCCGCGCCACCACCTCGTCGAACACGGGGTCGTCGTAGTAGTCGCTGTGCCCGCGCAACGGCGAGGCGACCATGTCCGGGTCCGGGTCGAGGAATTCCGGGTCGCGCAGCCGCACGTCGTTGCCGCAGCGGACACCCCACAGCTTCGTGCCCGCGAACAGCGGCTCGTCCGCCGTCTCCGGCCACACCTGCACCGGCCCGCCCAACGGGTCGGTCAACCGGTGCACGTTCCACCACCGGTCGCCGAGTTCGTCGTGCAGGCGGGTCAGCTCGGTGCGGCCGAGGTAGTGCGGGAACAGCCGCGAGTACGCCCACTGCAGCTGCGAGCCGTAGGTGACCAGGCCGACCCGTCGCAGCGCCGCGATGGCGTCCGCCTGCCTGATGTACCGCTCACCGTCGGCCGGGTCGGGCCGTTCGCTCTCCCTGCGCAGCAACGACAACGCGGCGAAGCACACCACGCTGCCCTGGCTGTGCCCGGACAGCACGACCGCGCCCACGCCGTGGTGCCCGGCCAGCCGGACCGCGCGGGACGTCAGCTCGATGGTGGCCCGGCCGCCGTAGGGCGGCGGGCAGATCGGGTGCGCCAGCCGGGGCCAGAACGCCACCAGGTCCCACACGATGCCGACCGCCGTGCGCATCTTGGGGCTCTGCCACGTCCGCACACCCAACAACAACAGGACCACGACGAGACCGGACACCACGAGGCTGCCCAACGCGCCCAGGTCCTGCGCCGCGCGGCTCGACAGCCAGTCGGCCAGTCCGGGCGGCGGCGCGACCCGCCAGTCCGGGTGCACCAGCCGGGCCAGCGCGACACCGCCGCCCGCCGCCACCAGCACCCCGCCGAGCAACGCGGTCGCGCCGAGCAGCCAGTGGTAGCGGTACTTGGCCGAGGCGAGCCGCTGGTTGAACGCGACCTTGCCGACACCCGGCCGGTCCGGGCGGCCGGGGTAGTCGGCCAGCACACCCTCACGGATCGCCACGCCGATCGTATGCCGCATACAAGACACAGAACCGATCGCATACAACATACCGGCGACCGCCGCCGCGGCCCAGAACGCCCAGCCCGGCGCGGCCGTCCACCGCAACACCACCGCCACACCGGCGACCAGGGAACCGGCGGCGAACACGACCGCGCTCGACACCTGCCGCACCATGGCCGCCACGACCGGCGCCACCAGCAGCGGGAACGCGATCGCCAGCACACCCCACAGCCCCGCCCCGACCAGGTAGCTCGTGCTCAGCACCACCCCCGGCCGACCGGACTCCGGCACCGGATCGCCCACCCACTCCACGACCCGGTACGCCAGCCCGCCGCTGAACCCGACCGCCAGCGTGGTGGCGACGGCCGCGATCACCACGGCCGCGTAGCCGTGCCACATCGGCCGGAACCGCTTGTCCGCCACCATCAGCTCGACACCGCGCTTCGAGTACCGCAACTGCACGCAGGCGCCGAACAGGACGACGAGGAGCAGCATCGCCAACGCGCCCTGGATGTTGGTCACCGCCTCGAACCCGGCCAGCGGCGTCACCCCGCCGCTCGCGTCCGTCGGCACCCGCCACAGGAACGCCGTCGCCAGCCCGGCCGCGAGCAGCAGGTACGCCACCGACGCCCACTTCAACGCCCGCGAGTTCACCTTCCGCCGGTCGGGCGACATCACCACGCACCCGATGGCCCACAGCAGCACCAGCACGCCCAGGCCGATCACGGACCACGACAGCACGTCCGACGGCCGGTTCGGCTGCGCCGTCCGCAACGCCCCCGCGTACAGCACCCCCACCACCACGCACGCCGCCGCCACGTGCGCGTCACGCAGCACGGGCGTGCGCGGCGACGTGTGCCAGAACGCGTAGTCGCCCAGGCTCCCGGAGCGGGTCTCCCACGCGTGGTGGGTGCCCTTGGGCTCGTACAGGAACGTCTGCCGGCCGAACCACCACAGCACGGTGATCACCAGCCCCGGCGGCACCATGCCGACCAGCAGCATCGCCCCGAACGGCCAGTCGTCGAAGAACCCCAGCCACCCGTTGGCCGCACGGCACGCCACCGTGCCCGCGCACTGCCGCACCAGCAGCTCCAGCGACACGTACGCGGTGGCCGTGACCAGCATGCACGTCAGCACCAGCCCGAGCAGCCGCAACACCGCCTCGGCGAACCGGCCCGCGCCGAGCAGCGTGTACCGGGCCAGGTTGAGGATCGCGAACGGGATCAGCACCAGCCACAGCGCCCGGCTCGCGCCACCCGACGTGAACCGGCCCCAGTGGAACGCCTCGACGGTCCGGGTGCGACCGCTGGACAGCGCCCGCGCCGGTTTGCCCGCCCGCAGGAAGCGGGCGACGTCGTCACCGGCCACGGGGGTCGGGAACGGGTCGCCGAGCATCGCTTCCGGCGGGGTGCCGGACACCCCGTGCACCCGCAGTTCGACGACGTCCTCGGGACGCATGCGATCACCTGCCGTAGGTAGGCCGTGAGGTGTTGCCTACCGGATCGCCCGGATCGGATAAGCCGTTTCGGACGCCGAGCCACCCGGTTGGGTGATCCCAGGGCTGGTGGGAGCATCGTGGGTGAACGCCCGGTCGCCGATCGCGACCGGGCGCGTTCCGCGCCCCGACCCGAAAGGCTGCCTCCGGTGACCAAACCCGCCCGCCGCGACCCGAGCAAGCTCGTCGACGCCTCCGGGTTCCGCGAGTTCGTCCAGCACGGCTGGGGTCCGGCCGACCGCGCCGCCCGCCTCGCGCCCGGTGCCGCCCGGGCCGCCGCCGCGCACCGCGACCGGCTCAGCGCCGCGCTGCCCGGCGCGCGCATCGCCGTGGCCGCCGGCTGGGCTCCGGTACGGTCCAACGACACCGACTACGAGTTCCGGCCCGACAGCGATTTCTCCTGGTTGACCGGCTGTTCCGCGGAGGGCGCCGTGCTGGTCATGCACCCGGTGGCGGGCGGTCACGAGGCGGAGCTGTTCCTGCGCCCGCCGGCCGGGCCGACCGAACCGGACTTCTTCGCCAACGCCCGTGACGGCGAGCTGTGGATCGGCCCGGTGCCCGGCCTCGCCGAGTGGACCGAGGCGCTGGGCGTGCGCTGCCGCCCGCTGCACGACCTGCCGTCGGCGCTGCGCGGCAGGCTGCCCGCCGTGCACGCGACCGCCGGTGTCGACGCGCTGCTGGACGCGGTGGCGGGCGCCGACCACACGGCGGAGCTGCGGACCGTGCTGGCCGAGCTGCGCCGGATCAAGGACGACTGGGAGATCGGCCAGCTCCAGGCCGCCGTGGATGCCACGATCCTGGGCTTCGCCGACGTCGCCGCCGAACTCCAGACCGCGGTCAAGGGCGGCGGCGAGCGGTGGTTGCAGGGCACGTTCGACCGGCGCGCCCGGACCTCGGGCAACGGCCCCGGCTACGCCTCGATCGTGGCCGCCGGCCCGCACGCGCCGGTGCTGCACTGGGTGCGCAACGACGGCCCGGTGCCCGAGGACGCCGTGCTGCTGCTGGACGCGGGCGTGGAGCTGGCCACCCTCTACACCGCCGACATCACCCGGACGTTGCCGGTGTCCGGCACGTACAGCCCGGCGCAGCGGCGGGTGCACGAGCTGATCGAACGGGCGTCGGTGGCGGCGTTGGCGGCCGTGCGGCCGGGCGCGGCGTACCGGGACTTCCACCAGGCCGCGATGCGGGTGCTCGCCGAGGGCCTGCACGACTGGGGCCTGCTGCCGGTGTCGGTGGACGAGGCGATCGACCCGGACGGCCAGCACCACCGCCGCTACATCGCGTGCGGCGTGGGGCACTTCCTCGGGCTGGACGTGCACGACTGCGCCAACTCCCGGTCCACCGCGTACCACGACGGCACGCTGGAGGTCGGCATGGCGCTGGCCGTGGAGCCCGGCCTGTACTTCCACCCGAACGACGAGACCGTGCCGCCGGAGCTGCGGGGCATCGGCGTGCGGCTGGAGGAGAACGTCGTGGTGACGCCGGAGGGCAACCGGGTGCTGTCGTCGGCGCTGCCCAACGACGTGGCCGGACTGGAGGCGTGGGTGACCGGCGCGGGCCGGTAGGGGTTCCTCCGGCCGGGGTCACATCCCTCGTGCCCGGTACAGGCGCACCGACGTGATGGCGTGGTGCTCGACCTCCAGCACCTCGATGGTCCAGTCCGACACGGTGATCCGGTCACCCGGACCGTCCGGGATGCGGCCGAGCACCACCAGCACGAGGCCCGCGATGGTGGCGTAGTCGCCCTCGGGCGCGTCGGGCAGTTCGATGCCGAGGTCGACCAGGTCGTGCATGGGGAACGTGCCGGGCAGCACCAGCGACCCGTCCGCGCCGTTGCGCACCGCCATCACGTCCCGGTCGGTCTCGTCCAGGATCTCGCCGACGATCTCCTCCAGCAGGTCTTCGAGGGTGATGATCCCGTCGACCGCGCCGTGCTCGTCCACGACCAGCGCCAGCTGCTCGCGTTCGGCCTTGAACCGGCGCAGCGCGTCGGACACCCGCACCGAGTCGGGGAACACCACCGGCGGCCGGGCCACGTCGACCAGCCGGGCGTCGTCTTCGAGCAGGTCACGCAGGTGCACGACACCGACGACGTCGTCCAGGTGCCCGCCCCGCGCGACGGGTGCGCGGGAGTGGCCGGAGGCGGCCAGCTCGGCGCGGGCGGACGGCACGTCCAGCTCGGCGGCCAGCGTGACGACCGAGCGGCGCGGCACCAGGACCTCGCGCAGCCGGCGCTCGTTGATCTCCAGCGCGCCGGTCATGATCATGCGCTGCTCGGCGTTGAGGCCGCGTTGGGCGGAGACCAGCTCGCGCAGCTCCTCGGACGACATCTGCTCGGACTCGGCGTCCGCCTTGCCGCCGAACAGCCGGACCACGACGTTCGTGGACGCGCTCAACGCCCACACCGCCGGCCGCGAGACGGTCGACAGGGCGTGCAGCGGCCGTGCCACCAGCAGGGCCCACCGCAACGCGGACTGCATCGCCAGCCGCTTGGGCGCCAACTCGCCGAACACCAGGGTCAGGAACGTCAGCACGACCGTGACCAGCGCGATCGCCACCGCGTTCGCCGCGTCGCCGAGGAACGACAGCACCGGGACCAGCGGCTCGGCCAACGACACGGCCGCCGTCGCCGAGGCCAGGAACCCGGCCAACGTGATGCCGATCTGGATGGTGGCGAGGAACCGGTTCGGGTCACGGGCCAGGCGCGCCAGCGTCTTCGCGGAGGCCCTGCGGTCACGCTCCAGCGACCGCAACTGCCCCTCGCGCAGGCTGATCAACGCCATCTCGCTGCCCGCGAACAGCGCGTTCAGCAACACCAGCACCGCGACCAGCGCGATGGTCCACCCGTACCCGTCCACACCCACTCCGTACCCCGACCCGACAGGCGCGCAACGCTACCCGCGCGTTGGTCATTTCGAGTGGCGCCGCTGCCCTTGCGCCCCTCCCCTGGGCTACAACAGCCTTGGGGAGGTCTCATGGGGTCGGCTGCCGTGCACCAGTCGTTCGTCGTCGTGGACGTGGAGGGCTACGGCGACCCGACCCGGACGACCCACCACCGGCTCGCCGCGCGTGCGGGCATGCACCAGGTGCTGATGAGCGCGTTCGCCGACTGCGACCTGCCGTGGAACGACAAGGCGGTGGACGACGCGGGCGACAGCCTGATCGTGATCGTGCCCGGCGACGTCCCCAAGTCCCTGCTGGCCGACCGGCTGCCGACCCGCGTCGCGGCGAAGCTGCGCGAGCACAACGCGGTCCACTCGCACGGCGCCCGGCTGCGGATGCGGATGGCGCTGCACTCCGGCGAGGTCGCCTACGACGTGTTCGGCGGGAAGAGCAGCCCGGACCTGATCTTCGCCTGCCGCATCCTGGACGCGGACGACGCGAAGTCGGCGCTGAAGCACTCGAACGCGACCCTCGTGCTGATCGCGTCGGACCCGTTCTACCAGTCGGTGATCCTGCACGACCCGGCCGCGCACCCGAACGCGTTCCGGCTGGTGCGGGCGGACGTCAAGGAAGTGCGGGCCAAGGCCTGGGTCCGGCTGGTGGACGACTACCAGCCCGCGACGTCGGTCCAGCGGCTGCCGACCCCGCCGCCGCAGTCCTCGAAGATCACGGCGTTGCGGGCGGTCGTGGAGATCCTGCTCCGCACCCCCGGCTTCGACACCCGCGAGGGGCGCGACCTGGTGCTGCGCGACCTGCCGTTCGCCGCCTCGATCGCCCGCATGTCCACCGACCGCGCGGACGTCGTCAGCATCGTGCGGACGTGCGAGAACTACCCCGGTGGCGTGGAGACCCTGGTCGACGCGATCCGCTTCTACGCCGAGGGCACCACCGCCATGGCGGAACTGGACCGGTTGCCGGCCGCGCGGGACGCGGACGGGTGACCCGGTAAGGCGGCGACGTGCCGACCGGTGCCGAGGGCGCCGGACGCGCGCCGAAATCCGTGTGTCCCTTAGGGCTTCTCCCGGATGTCCGCACCGGAGTCGCTCGCCTACCGTCGCCGCAGTGCCGACGCTTCCGGCAGGCCGGCCGTCCCACTGCGAACCGCGTTGCCACGGAGGCTCCGATGAAGGCGATCGTCCAGGACCGGTACGGCTCGTCCGAGATGCTCAGACTGGAAGAGGTCGACCGACCCACGCCCGCCGACGACGAGGTGCTGGTCCGGGTGCACGCGGCCGCGGTCAACGCGTCCGACTGGCACATCATGCGGGGCGACCCGCGCCTGGCGCGGGTGGCGATGCCGGCGGCGTTCGGGTGGTCCGGCCCCAAGCGGAGGATCCGGGGCCGTGACTTCGCGGGCCGGGTCGAGGCGGTCGGCCGGCGGGTGGCGCGGTTCCAGCCCGGTGACGAGGTGTTCGGCGACCTCGGCTTCGCCGACGGGGCGTTCGCCGAGTACGTGTGCGTCCCGGACGAGGCGGTGGAGCGGAAACCGGCCGGCCTGACGTTCGAGCAGGCGGCGGCGATCCCGTTGGCGGGCAACACCGCCCTCATGGGCGTGCGCGACCTGGGCCGGGTGCGGCCGGGACAGCGGATCCTGGTCAACGGCGCGTCGGGCGGTGTCGGGACGTTCGCCGTGCAGATCGCCAAGTCGTTCGGCGCAGAGGTGACCGCGGTGTGCAGCGCGAGGAACGCGGAGCTGGTCCGGTCGATCGGCGCGGACCACGTCGTCGACTACTCCAAAGAGGACTTCGCCGCGAACGGGCAGCGTTACGACGTCGTGTTCGACCTGGTGGCGAACCGTTCGCTGACCGACCTCCGGCGGGCGCTGACCCCCACCGGCACGCTCGTCCTGAGCGGTGGCGGCGTGTCCGACGGCGGCAGTCTCGTCGGGCCCATGGGCATCACGATCAAGGCTCAGCTGATGTCCCGTTTCGTCCGCCACCGCCTGCTCACGCTCAACGTGACGACCAGCCGGGCGAACCTGGCGACGCTGGGCGAACTCGCCGCGTCCGGGGCGGTCGTCCCGGTCATCGACCGGACCTACCCGCTGAGCGAGGCGCCGGAGGCGATCCGGTACCTCGAACTGGACCACGCCCGCGCGAAGGTCGTCGTCACCGTGGATGGGGATACTCGACCGCATGAGGACCGGTCTCGTCCGTGATGTCACCTTCGCCGACACCAACACCGATGTCGTGTTGGCCGGCACGCTGACCTCGCCCGATCGTGGTGAGCCGGTCCCGGGTGTGGTCATGGTCGGCGGGTCCGGGCCAGCGGACCGGGACAACGACACGTACTTCCCGGTGATCCGCCGGCACCTGGTGGACGCCGGGATCGCCGTGTTGTCCTACGACAAGCGCGGCGTCGGCGGGTCGTCCGGGGACTGGCTCGACGCGACGATGGACGACCTGGCGTCCGACGCCGCCGCCGCGCTGGACTTCCTGCGCGCGCAACCCGGCGTGCGAGCCGGGGTCACCGGGCTGTTCGGCCACAGCGAGGGCGGCTGGGTCGTCCTGCGCGCCACCACCCTCCGGGACGACGTGCCGTGGGTCGTCACCAACGGCTGCCCCGGCACGACACCCGCCGTCCAGGAGCGGTACGCGATGACCACCGCCCTGGAGCAGACCAAGGGGGTCACCCGCGACGACGTCGACGCCGCCCTGGCCGCCTACGACCGCGTGGTCGAGGCCGGTCGGCGCGACGCCGACTTCACCGAGGCGACCCGACTCCTCCACTCCGCGCCGATGCCGACCGCGCTCGCCGACTACTGGGCCGAGGTGGACGAGCGCTTCTGGAGATTCCTCAAGCGCAAGCAGGACCACGACCCCGTGCCGGACGCGCTGCGCCTGCGCTGCCCGCACCTGGCGATCTTCGGCGGCGCAGACGAACTGGTCCCGGTCGCGGACAGCGTCCACCTGTTCACCGCCGCCGCCTGCCACCCCCACCGCGACCGCCGGGCGACGCTGACCGTCGAGGTGTTCGCCGGCGCCGACCACCGGGTCCTGGTCGACGGCGGCATCCGCCTCGCGCCCGGCTACCTCGACGCCCTGACCCGGTGGATCACCGCCCGGACGGCAGGCTGAACCCGACGGGGTGAGAGGCCGTGCCCGATTCCGGGCACGGTATTTGGTCCGGTGGTTGGCTGTGTCCATGCTGGAGTCCGTGGGAGACGAGGTACCGGGGAGACGCACGGCAACACCGCTCTGCGGGATTCTTCCCACCTTCTGCCGAAGGTGGGTGCGCATCGCGTAGGCCGGACGGGCGGCCCTTTCACCTGCGGCGTGGACGTCCTCGGCCAAGCCCGCCGGCAGGTCTACCGCTTCGCGGACATACCGCCGGGCGGTGCTGCAGGAGATGCCGAACCCGGCGGCGAGACGGGCGTGGGTGTCGCCGTTGCGCAGGTGGGCGAGTACGAGCAGCGCCTTGCGGACGTGCACGCACCGCGTCGACGAACCTGCACCTGATCGTGCACATCCCGGTGTTCCTGTCCGACCGGGTGGAGCACGTGAAGATCGAGGTGCAGCTGCGCACCATCGCGATGGACTTCTGGGCCACGTCCTCGAAGACTTCGCCGGACTCGACCACACCGGGGTCGAGTTTCATCGAGGCGATCCTCGCCGAGGCGCTTGCTGTGGTCAACGTCGTCCACTCCGTGAACCTGTCCGTGCGACGAACCCGTCTCGCGCGGCGCGACTCGCGTCAAGCGCGCCCTTGGTCGGCGGACACGGCTGTCCTCGGCGATGAGCCGAGTAGTTCGTGGAGTTGGCGTTGGGCGCGCTCGGCGTCTTCGGTGCGGTGTTGTGCCCGGTACAGCTCCAGGGCCTCCTCCCACACCGCACGGGCCTGGTCGTGCTGTCCGAGCGCGACATGTGGGTGACCGAGCCGGTCGAGGGTGTCCGCGGCGTTGTAGGTGTTGTCGAGATCCCGGAACTGGGTGAGGGCCTGCCGGTAGTGGTGGATCGCGCGGTCGTGGTGGCCGCTGTGGTGGTCGATGTAGCCGAGGCTGTCCAGGACGGCGGTAGACCGCCAGCATGTACTGGCCGGCCACCCGCTCGTCCAACGGCCACTCGACGGTGCGGATGGTCAGATCGGCCACCAGGTCCTCGCCGTGTCCGAGCCCCAACAAGGCGTCGGTGAGGTCG
>NZ_VKAB01000088.1 GCF_009769385.1 Saccharothrix deserti | reverse complement strand
TCATCGTCATCCGCTGGACGACCGGGGTGCGCTGGACGGAGTGGTCGTGGCCGGTGTGCGGGTCGGTGGTGTGGTCGTGGCCGTGGTGGTCGCCGCCGTGTGCGGTCGGGGTGGGGCCGGCCATGACGCGGCGGGCGTTGGCCTCGGCCGCGCGTTCATAGGCGTCGCCGGGGTCGGAGACCGACACGCCGTCGCCCGTCGGGGTGGCCGGGACGGGACCACTGCGCTGCTGGATGACGTGGGTCAGCTCGTGGGCGAGGGTGTGCCGGTCGCCGCCTCCGGCGCCGACCACGACGTGGTTGCCGGAGGTGTAGGCATGGGCACCGAGTTCGGTCGCGGAACGGCGGGCGGCGGCGTCGGTGTGCACGCGGACGTCGGAGAAGTCGGCGCCGAGCCTGGCTTCCATCTCGGTGCGGACCGGGGTGTCGAGCGGTCGGCCGGCGGAGCGCAGGACGTCGTGCACGGCGGATCGCTGCACGGCGGATCGCTGCACGGCGGGCGCACCGAACATCCTGGCGACGGCGGCGTTGCCGATGCTGCGTTGCAGCGCGAGCAGTGCCGCCGGGCCGGTGGGCACGTGGGCGGTGTCGAGGGGTTCGTGGGTCTGCGGTGGCGTGGTGGCCTGCTGCGGCTTGTCGTGGTCGTGCACGGTCGGCCTCCTGTGGCGGGGTCGTGGGCGCCGACCACCTGCCTACCGCCCCGCGGCGGGTGGCCGGCAGGCCGCACGGGCCACATGCGGGTGACGCGAACTGCCCGGATGTACCCCGGCACGTCGAGGAACGCAGCACCAGCGGAAGACGGGGGCCAGACGACGCCACAGCGCACGCGGGAAGGCCATCACGCCCTCGGCGGCGAGCACCCGCAGGGCGACGTGCTCGGCGCCGGCGGCGACATGCTCGTCCACCGGCGCCTGATCGCCCCCTCGTCACCCCGGGCGATCAGGGCGTCGAACAGCCTGGTCGCCCACCCGCGTGACGTCGTCGGCGGCGAACCCCAGCCGCAGTACGTTGTCGGCGTTGCGCCTGCCGACAACCCCATCCACGCAGGCTGAAGGCGTACGGAGCAAAGGACTCGAAGTGCTTGTGGGTGCGGTCGCGGTCCGCAGTGACGTGGACTGGCACGGCATGATGACCAGTCGTGGTGCTCCGACTGGCTTACCTGGGCATGACCAACGCGTACGCGCTACTGCGCCTGCTGCTCAGGAGTGATCGAGACAGGACGTGGAGATCCTGGCGTTGCGACACCAGATCGCTGTCCTGGAACGCCAACTGGGCAGGACCCGACCGCAGTCCTCCCGAAGCGACCGGGCGTTCCTCGCAACGCCGCCGCACCGCACGCGCTGACGTCGGACGCGCGGCACGAGACCAGCCAGCTCTTCGTTCCCGTGCTGCGGGCACGAAGAGCTGGGTGGGTCGGGCGCGGCGGCCGGCTCATCCACCGGGGCTGCTCGCCGGCGACCACGTGAACGTGGCGAGGGCGTGACCCTGTGCTTGTCGAAAATGCCGTCCGTGCAGGTCAGGCCGCGTGGTGGTACTCGTTGAGGATGCCGCCCAGCCGGTGCTGTCTGCGGACGTCGAGGTGGGTGAGACCTGCTTGATCGGTGGCCGGTTTGCTGGTTCCGGATCAGTGTGCGGTCGAGGAGTTCGTGGCGGCAGGTCTGGAGCCGGCGCTCCATGATCGCGTTCATCCGCGGGATCCGGACACCGCCGAGGACGACCTGGATGCCCGCGTCGGCGAGGACGGTGTCGAACAGGGCGGGTACTTCCCGTCCCGGTCGCGGATCAGGAATCGCGGGCCTGCCCTCGTCTTCGAGGTCCATGACCAGGTTCTTCGCGGCCTGAACCACCCACAAAGCGGTCGGATATGCGGTGGCACCCAGGATCCTGATCCGGCGGCTGCTGTGTTCGATGACCGCGAGCACGTACAGGCGGGTGCCGCTCAAGGTGGAGGTCTCGAAGAAGTCGCAGGCCAGTAGCGCGCTGGCCTGGGTGCGGAGGAATGTCGACCAGGTGGTGGCGGTGCGCTTGGCCGCCGGATCGATTCCGGCCTCCTCGAGGAGCTGCCAGACCGTTGACGCGGCGACTTTGATGCCGAGTACGAGCAGTTGGCCGTGGATGCGGCGGTAGCCCCACGTGGGATTCTCCCGTGCCAGGCGCAGCACCAGGAGCCGGATCGAGCGCACGGTCCGTGGTCGGCCGGGCCGCTTGGGGCGGGATCTGGCCACGTGGCGTCGTGCGAGGAGGTCCCGGTGCCGGCGCAGCACCGTCTCCGGACGCACCGGCAGCCGGAACGACGAAGCGCCTTGGTCGGAAGCCGGTGCAGCAGTGCTGCGAGGAACGCCCGGTCGCCGGGGGAGAACTGCGGCCGAGTGTCGCCCAGTTGGCGCTCCAGGACGGTGATCTGGTGTCGTAACGCCAGAATCTCCGCGTCCTTGTCCTGATTGCTCACGGGCAGCAGGCGCAGTAACGCGAAGGCGTTGGTCACGGCGAGGTAAGCCAGTCGGAGCGGCATGGCCAGCCATCATGCCGTGCTGGTCGACGACACTGCGGGATCACGACGGCTTCCAGTCAGTGGTTCGACAGCCCTTGTCACCTGCATGGATGAGGTTGTCGGCAGGCACAAGGCTCACCGAGTTGGTCCAGCAGGCCGCCCCTCGCACCCCGGCCCTGCCCGGCGTCGGCGCGGTTCACGCCGCCCAGATGCTGACCACGGCGGGCCAGTCTTCCCCGCGCGAGCGGGGGTGGCCCGAGGCCGGTGACTGGGTCGGCCTGGCCGAACTCGTCTTCCCCGCGCGAGCGGGGGTGGCCCCTCGTCTTCGTGGTGGTGCCAGGGGTCGGTGAGGTCTTCCCCGCGAGCGGGGGTGGTCCGCGTCCAGCGGCACCCACGACGGGGCGTCGTGCGACCGGGGTCCCCATTCATCAGCAGGCCGACCAGCCGCCGATCGTCTTTCCCGACATGCCTACCGCGCTGAATAGCATCGCTCGCCATCTCCACCCAAAAGGGCCCGATCATAGGCGTGGCGACCGCCCAGGATCGGCTTGGCGCTGGGCAGACGGCAAGACGGTTGTCAGAGGCGGTCGCGGTCCGGGACCGTACGGTTCGGACCAGCTACGATTACCCACGGTAAGCCGATTTCCGAACGCATCGTCCCCTGGCCTCACCGGAGCCGACTGTGATCGAGGATGAACCACCAGCAGGCAGTGACGGGGCTGCGGCGCGGCTGGCCCGGGAGATCAGGGATCGGCGAGACGCTGCGGGCCTGAGCCAACCGCAACTGGCAAAGCGGATCGGTTAAACCCGCCAGTATGTGTCTCTGGCTGAGCGGTACAGCCACAACCTGCCTTCCGTGGAACTCGTCAATGCGCTCGACAAGGCCCTCGGCGCGGAAGGCGCCCTGATCGCGCTGCGCGAGCAGGCACGGCGGGAACAGCGGATGCTTCGGCGATCAGCCGGTGCTCATCACCCGTCCGACGTGCCGAAGGCAGCACCCCGTCCGGACCACGCCAGCCCGTCACGCACCGCGGAGCTCAAGTCCGATGTGGCGGCGCTCCGTCAGGCTTTCGACGGTTCGTTCGTTCCGACGGCGTCGTTCGATCTCGCGTCCCGCCCGGGTGGTGCCCGGTACGCGACAGCGCTCGTGGAGGGTCTGCACCGGGATTACCAAGCTGCTCGCTACGCCGAGGTCGCGCAAACGCTGCCCAGCGTGGTCGACACGGTCGCCGCGCTGGCAGGAGGCAGCACCGGTGAGCCACGCCGTCGGGCGTCGAGTCTTCAGTGCCAGGTCGCGGTCGTCGCGGCGAAGCTGGCGACGAAGCTCGGCGACGGCGTCACCGCCTACGCGGCGGCCGAACGGGCGCGGATGGCCGCGGAGGAGGCCGAGCACCCGTTCGGTCAGGCGGCTGCGGCCTACCAGTTGACCTGCGCGCTGCTGCGGCTCGGCGGCGCCGACGAAGCGGAACTCAACGCGGTCGACCGCGCCGCGACCATGACCGGTCAGGATCCGCACAGCGTCACCTGGCGGGGTGCGCTGACGCTGATCAGCGCGGTGATCGCCGCCCGCCGAGGTGATCCTGTCGAGGCCAGTCGTCGCCTGGACCAGGCGGAACGGCTGGGCGGTGACGGCAACATCGGCTTCACCGCGTTCGGGCCGACCAACGTGCGGATCCACCGAGCCGCGGTCGCGGTGTCCGCCGGTGATCCGCACGGGGTGCTCGCCGTCGGCGAACAACTCGACGTCACCGCTCTCCCGCCCGGCCTGCACGGCAGGCAGGGCCAGTTCCATCTCGACAGCGCGTGGGCGCACACCCGGCTTGGCGAAGACCCGCTCGCCGTCATCCATCTGCTGGAGTCCGAACGAGTCGCCCCACAACTCGTCCGAACTCACCGCACCGCACGAACACTGGTGCACGACCTGATGCGACGCGAACGCCGCCACGCCGTACCTGGTCTCCGCAGTCTGGCCCACCGGATCGGTGTCCTCGCATGACCGAACACCAGCGATGGGTCTACGTAGTGGCCGCGGCCGCACCACCGGTGCTCCGCATCGAAGAACTCATCACGCTGCTGGACGCCGAGCGCTGGCGGGTGTGCGTGATCGCGACACCGACCGCGGCGACCTGGATCGACCTCGGACAACTGGCCGACCGGACCGGCTGCCTCACCCGGACCACCGCGCAACCGCCCGGTCAACAGGAATCGCTGCCGCGCGCGGACGCGGTGATCGCCGCGCCGATGACGTTCAACTCGATCAACAAGTGGGCGGGCGGCATCAGCGACTCACTCGCCCTGGGCGTGCTCAACGAGCTGATCTCGACCGACGTACCGATCATCGCGGCGCCCTGCGTCAAGCCGCTACTGCGTCGGCATCCTTCGTACGCCCCCAGCGTCAAGACACTCAGCGCAGCCGGAGTCACCCTCCTCGACCCGGATTCCGTGACCACACGAGCCGAGGACGGGTTAGCCACGTTCGACTGGAAGATGATCACCACGGCCCTGACGAACCACGCCCGATGAAGCGGCGAGACCACGCGGACATCTACACCCGACGAACTGAACACGTACCGGTGACACAACCTGTGCTGCAGCACCTCCCAGATCGAAGGCCACTGAGACTCAAACCGATGCCAAAACAGCGCCTCGCCCCCTAAAGTAGCCGGTCAAGAAGTGTCTTCCCCGCGCGAGCGGGGGTGGTCCACATCCTGCTGGGGACTCCGGAGGATATCGCCAGGTCTGCGTTTCCGGTGTGCTGCCGCTGATCAAGCAAAACCGGCCTGCCGTGCAGGTGGATCAGGTCTGTGCGAGTCGATACCACGATGGGACCGATGGAGCGGCGTGATCCGGTGTCAGGCCGGCAAGGGTGTCCGCAAAGGCCTCGGACACGTGTGAACGCTCATCGCTCGTGTCGGTGCTCGTCCGGTGGAGTCTTGTTGCCGCGGCCCGTCATGCCCGTCGCGTGGTTCGACGATCGTCTGGCGAGCCGGGCGGGGCCGTGTCCGCCTCGTCGTGTGCGGTGGGATTACCGAAGTGCGGCTGCCGGGTGTCCGCGACGAGGTGGCGCACGCGGTCGGCGGTGGTGGTGTCGAGACCGATGGCCAGGGCGAGGGCGCGGTTGAGCGCGCGGTGGGCGGTGGTGTGGTTGTCGGACAGCCACAGTGCGCGGCCGAGTCGGGCCAGGCATTCGGCGCGCGCGGCGGTGTCGGGCGCGTGTTCGAACGCTTTGTCGGCGCGGGTGAGGTAGCCGATCGCCGAGTCGTGCCTGCCGGCTTCGATCATCAGCGTGCCGAGGTGGGTCAGGGTGTGGGCGATGCCGGCCTGGTGGTGGTGCAGTAGGTAGGTCTCCAGGGTTTCGTCGGCGCAGTCGATGACCTTGTGCGGGCGGCCTTGGGCGCGGTAGGTGTCGGCCAGGTCGTGCAGCGCCGCGGCGGTGGCGTCGGGGTCGTCGTCGCGGAGCCGGTGGATCGCCAGTTCGCGCATGCCCTGCACGGCGGCGAGCCGGAGAAGCCCTCGGCCGCGCAGGGATCGCGCGGCGCGGCGGAAGGCCGTCGCCAGGAGCAGGGACGTGGGCAGGACGGCGGCCAGCCCGGTGCCGACGTCGCACAGCCGGTGGATCCACGCCTGGTCCGTGTCGGCGGGGACCGCCGGCCATACCTCGGCCAGCAGGGCCACCGCCGTCTCCGGTTCGCCCGTCACCGCGTGCAGGGTCGCCAGGACACGGTCCGGGGCGAGCCGGGCGCGGCCCTCGTGGTCGTGGGTGCCCCGCAGGTCCCGACGCAACCGCGAGGCCGCGCGCCTGGCGTCACTCACCCGGGTGCCCGTCCCGGCACCGCGAGTCGTGGGGCAGCCGGCGGGACGGGCGCGGAGGTCGCATCAGCCCGCCTCCCGGTCGTAGACGTCGGCCCACCGGGCGAACACCTCACGGGACCGGGCCGGGGACAGGGCCAGCGAGTCGAACTGCCGCATCTTCGCCTCGTAGCGGACCACCGCCTGCGGATCGTCCTGGAACACCGTCACCGTGTCGGTCTCCACATACGCCAACGACCTGACCGGAGCGGCGAACGTCAGCACCGCCGCCGGCCGCGCGAGAGCCGGCACGAACCCCGCGGACGCCGGGACCAGACGCGGGGTGAACCGCGTCCACCCGCACATCAACGTCAACCGCAACATCTGGTCCCGCATCACCGCAGGGCCTCCCACCAGCGAACGCAACGCCGCCTCGTGCACGTACAGCACCGTGTCCGGGTGCCCGAAGCCCCGCAGCCCGTCCTGCCTGGCGATCCGGACCCGGACAAGCTCCCCGTCACCGGTCAGGGCACGGGCGTAGTCCTCGGTCTGGGCCAGACTCGGCACCGTCAGCGGCTCGTAGACCGTGATGGACCGCGCCACCCGCTCGTGCAGCGACAGCGCGACCAGCGTGTCCGGGGCGTCGCCGTGGGGCCGGAGGAAACTGCCGGTGTCGGGCTCGGTGGCGATGGCCAGGATCCGGTCACGGGTCGGCTTGTCGGCACCCAACCGCCCGATCAGACTGCCGATCTCCCACGGACTGGTCCCCCGACTCCCGGTCTCCAGCTTGGACAACTTCCCCAACGACCAACCCAGAGCCTCGGCGACGAACCCGGACGACAACCTCGCCCGGTGCCGGATCCGACGCAGTTCCTCGCCGAGTTCACGGCTGCGGGCAGTGCTCAACCGCGACGGGGCGGTGGTGGTCTTCTCGTCGGTCTCCATCGGCTTCCCTCAGGTATCGGATACGGCCGGCGCGGGCACTCCGGGGGTTGCGCGCCCGCACCGGCCGCACATGTCCGGCCCGGTGTGCGGCCCGGCCGGTGGTCAGGTGGAAATTCGTTCCCTACAACAAAGGTCGTGGTGGCCAGGCGGGCAAGCCGAACTCGGCAACCACCCGCGCGGCGGGCTTCGGCAGACGGCCGTCGTACACGGACGATGACGACGCCAGGCCGGGCAGCTCCACAGCCCGGTCGCCCAGCTCATCTGCTTGATCAGGCGCGCCGTCAAGCGTGGTCGGCCCACGGCCGAGCGAGAGGCGGACGGCGTCGTCGAGCCGTGCGCCCGCTATGCCCCGACAGGCACAGGAAAGAGCTTCGTCCACAGTGGAGCAGGTCGTCGGGGTCACGGTGGGGTGCCCTCGCTTCCGGAGAGCCTGCCGAGGGTGAAGTCGAGGGCGTCGTGAAGCGCCTGGTCGTGGCCGTCGGAGGGCAGTAGTCGGTGGGGCAGGCCGAGATCGCGCAGGACGCTGCCGACGTGGTGGTCGGCCAGTTCCCTGAACGTGGTGTCGGGGTCGCGGGTTTGCTCTCGCCGAGAGGGGTATCGGGGTCGAGGGTGGTGCGGTAGAGCAGGTCGTAGTGGGTGCTGTGGTCGCGGACGATGGCTTCGAGTCGCGCCCACACACGCGGGTCGGGGTGCTCGCCGCGGTGGGCGAGGGCGGCGCGGTAGTAGCCCAGCGCGTCGGGGACGGCACGGTCGACCAGGACGACGTCGGCGTGCAGCCAGGCTTCGAGTTCGTTGCTGATGCCCCTGGTGATGATCCACAGGGTGGAGGCCCAGGTGTGGTTGCGCAGAATCGGCAGCCCGACGCGTTGGGCCTGTTCGCCCAGGTCGGCGACCGTGGACACCTGGACCTGCTCACGTCGTAGTTCGTGGGCGAGTCGGGCGAGGAAGGTGCTCTTGCCGGTCGAGTGGGTGCCCAGCACCGCGACCACGACCGGCTTCTCGACCTCGGCGGTCACCACAGCCCGTCCCCCGGTTCCCGCTCGGGCAGGAAGGCGGTGAGTGCGGCGGCGTGCACCAGGCCGTCCCAGTCCAACCCGGACTCGTCCAACAGGGCACGCAGGAGTTGCCAGGCGCACCAGGTGTCGTAGCCGGTGCGGTGCGGTCGCCGTCCGCCGATGCCAGTGGTGTCCAGCCCGGTGTGGACGACGAGTGCGTCCAGGCCGTAGCCGGGCAGTCCGGGCCGGACGTGCCTGGCGAGTTTGAGCGTGTCCAGCACCATCGGTGGTTGCCATCCCGGCAGGTGCGCGCCGAGGACCCGGTACTCGGTGCTCGCGTCGTGCGCGACCAGGGTCCGGCCGGTCAGCAACGGCTGCACTTCGCGGGCCACGCCGTACCACGGCGGTTTGCGCTCGACGTCCTCGTTACCGATGCCGTGGATCCGGTGGGCGATCGGGGTGATGGGCATGGCGGGCCGCACCAGCCAGGTGCGCAGATCGTGTCCGGTGACCGGTCCGGCCGGTCCGTCGACGGGCAGGACAGCGATCTCGACGATCTGCGGCGGCTGGGCGCCGTTGCCCTCCACGTCGACCACCGCCAGGGGGTGGCCTTCCAGTACGGTGGACAGCGGGACGGCGGTCATGACGCCTCCAGGGTGGTGGGCCAGCCGATGTCGGCACGACCGTGACGGCGCGGGTGGTGCGGCTTGGTCACGTCGTGCACCTGGAACCCGAGACTGTGCTGCATCAGGTAACGCGCCTGCTCGTCCAACCCGTCCACCACCACCGCACGGCCGGTGACCGCGACCAACTTGCCGCCCAACTCCCCCGCCATCGCGGCGACCGCCTCGGGGGCCTGTGGGGTGCCAGAAGTCAGCATTGATGCTCTGACCTCCGCGTTAGGCTGCCGCAGGTTCGTACTCGTTGATCAGGCCGCCGAGGACTGGTCGGCGGCGTACGGACGTGTGGTTCGTCTGCGGGATCGGGTGGTCCGGTCGTGGTGGTGTGAGTTGTCGTGCTCGAGGGGCGACGGTGGTTGTAGTGGGACACGTAGCGGTCCAGCACTGATCGCAGGTGGTGCTCGTTGACGATGAGCAACCAGTCCGCGACTTCGCGTCTGACTGTGCCGACGAACCGCTCGGTACAGCAGTTCGCTCGCGGACTCCGTGGCGGGGTCTTCACGACCTCGATGCCGGCATCGGCGACGACGGTGTCGAACGAGGTGGTGAACTGTCCGGCCCGGTCGTCGAGGTCCATGAGCAGGTTGCGGGCTTGTTGGGTGGTCCAGGGTCCGTCGGGATTGGTGGTGGTGCCGAGGATGTGGACGTAGCGGGTGGCGACCTCCATCACGAAGAACACGTGGACGCGCTTGAGGGTGACGGCGCAGTCGACGTGGAAGAAGTCGCAGGCCGGCATGCCGGCGGCCTGGGCACGCAGGAACCGTCGCCAGAGGTGCCGCTGTTCAGGGTCCGGTGCGGGCGGCATTCGAGGCGCTTGAGCACGCGGCGGATGGTCGATGCGGCCACTCGGTGCCCCAGCTTGAGCAGCCCGCCCTGGATCCTGCGGTAGCCCCGGGTGGTGTTCTCCCTCGCCATCCGCTCGATCAAGGCCACCACGGTGTCGCCGACCGGCGGGCACCCGGTTCGGGTGGGTCCACTTCCTTGCGACCCTCAAACGGGTCCACGTGTTCTTCGCAATGGAGGTAGCCACCCGCTACGTCCACATTCTCGGCACCACCACCAACCCAGCCGAGCCGCACGTCGGTACGCCGACAACCCGTCCTCGGCGGCCTGATCAACGAGTACGAACCCGCGGTGGCCTAACACGCAGATCAGAGCCACTGCGCCGACTATTGGAACCCCACACGCCCAGGTAGGCCAGTCGGAGCAGCACGACCGGCCATCATGCCGTGCTGATCAATCACAGGGCGGGATCACGGCCGCTTCCATGTGCTGTGCCTACAGCCCCGTCACCTGCGGGGATGGCATTTTCGGCAGGCACAACGTCACCGGGTGGAACTGGACCTACGCGGGGCGAGGAGCTGTGCTCGTCGGCCGCGATCGCCACCTGGCTGTGCGGTCACGTCGTGAAGGACGCCGGCAACTCCTCCTACTGCGCCTACGACTGGTACGGCGAGGGTGCCCGGACCCGTCGTCGCCGACGAAGCCCAGGCACCCTCCGCCCGCTTCCGGGCTCGTGCGTCGAGGCGTTTAGCAGTTCACGCCGACGGGAGGCGTCTCGGTCTTGAACGAGATCGAGGGCGGTGAGTACCCGGGCGGCGCGAAGAAGGTGTGCCGCCCGACGGCCACCCAGTACGCCAGGCGACCCTGGCAGATGTCGTAGGCGGTCGACGGCATGGGACCCGCGACGTTGAAGCCGACGGCGAGCGAGCCGATGCCGGTCTGGGTGTAGCCGTAGCCCTCCAGGTACCGCCACAGCTCGGCTTGCGCGCGGATCTGGGCGACGGGCGCGGTGCAGGAGCTGCGGGACTTGCCCGTGACGGCGCTCGGGGTGCCGCTGGAGTTGTGCGGGTAGTCCGTGGCCCCGGTGCAGGTGATCACGTCCATGGTGCCCAGGCCGTTGGGCTTGCTGAACACGATCGGGTCGTTGCCGGTCCTGATCCGGCCCGCGTCGGGCAGTCCGACGCGGGTGTTGGCGGCCTCCGCCAAGGTGGTGGGCGCCGCAGCGGCTGCGGTCGGTGCCATCGTGAGCGTGGCGACGGCCACCGTGGTCAGCGCTGTCGCCAGTGCCGCCACCAGTCGTCGGTGTCGAACCCTCATGTGGAATACCTCCGGTGGGATCGGGTGCGAACAGGGCGCACGCTCCTCCGGCGGACTGGACGCAGATTGGACGGCGACTGGAATCCGGCCGCGCGTCACCGGATCCGACCGTTGCCGCGGTCGAACGGCCCGTGCCAGCATGGCCGTGACATGGAGGTGGCGGTTGCGCGTCCAGGTTCTCGGTCCGGTTCGGGCCTGGCGTGACGGTCGGGAACTCGACCTCGGTCCGGCCGGCAGGCGCGCGGTGCTCGGCCTGCTCGCCCTGTCCGGTGGCCGGGTGGTGCCGCGGGCGGACCTGGTCGACGCGCTGTGGGGCGAACGGCCGCCGCCCAGCGCCACCAACGTCATCCAGACCCACGTCAAGCACCTGCGGCGGTTGTTCGACCCCGAGCGGCACCGCTACGCGCGCAGCACCAGCATCCCCATCGTCGGCGACGGCTACGCGTTGCGCATCCCGGCCGACGAGGTCGACGTGGACCGGTTCCGCGACCTGGTGTCGGCCGCCGGGAAGACGGGCGTCGCCGAGGAGGCCGCCGGGCTCATGGGCGAGGCGCTCGGGCTGTGGCAGGGGCGGCCGTTCGCCGACCACCCCGGGCTCACCGGCCACGCCAAGGTCGTCGCCCTGCTCGGCGAACGGCGCAACGCGCTGCTGGCCTACGCCGAGACCATGATCGGGCTCGGCCGGGCGGTGGACCTGCTGCCGCTGCTCGCCGAGCACGCTGCCGACCACCCGTTGGACGAGGCGGTGCAGGCCCTTCTCGTGCGATCCTACGCGGCGGCTGGTCGACGGGCCGACGCGTTCGCCGTGTACGACAGCGCTCGGCGGGTGCTGCGGGAGGAACTGGCAATCGGGCCGGGAGCCGAACTGGTCGACGCGCACGCGGCGTTGCTCGTCGAACCACCGACGAGCCGCAAGTCCCACCGCGCCGGTCCGGTGCCGGCCCAACTGCCCGCGAACGCGCCCGGTTTCGCCGGTCGCGCAACGGAACTGGCCATCCTCGACGGGCTGCTCGCCGAGCGCGACCCGACGGCGACGGCCGTCATCGCGGTGTGCGGCACGGCCGGGGTCGGCAAGACCGCCCTGGCCGTCCACTGGGGACACCGGCTGCGCGTCGGGTTCCCGGACGGGCAGTTGTACGTGAACCTGCGCGGCTACGAGGCCGGCCAGCCGGTGTCCACCGCCGACGTGCTGAGCAGGTTCCTGGAGGCGCTGGGTGTCGCCGGCTCCGACATCCCGGTCGACGTGGACGCCCGAGCCGCCCGGTACCGGACCGAGGTCGCCGACCGGCGGCTGCTGATCGTGCTGGACAACGCGTCGGCGGTCGAGCAGGTGCGCCTGCTGCTGCCCGGCGCGCCGTCCTGCGTCGTCGTGGTGACCAGCCGGGACAGCCTCGTGAGCCTGGTCGCGGTGCACGGCGCGCGGCGGCTGGACCTCAAACCCCTGCGGCGGGACGACGCGATCGCGTTGCTGCGCGCGCTGATCGGTGAACGGGTGCGCGCCGAGTCGGCCGCGGTCGCCGAACTCGCCGAGCAGTGCGCGTTCCTGCCGCTGCCGTTGCGGGTCGCCGCGGAACTCGTCGTCAGCCGGCCGGGGACCGAGCTGGCCGAGCTGGTCCGGGAACTCGGCGACCGGCAGCGGCGGCTGCGGTTGCTCGACGGCGGCGGTGACGACCGGGCGGCCGTGCGTGAGGTGCTCTCCTGGTCCTACAAGCACCTCCCGGCCGACGCCGCACGGCTGTTCCGCCGCCTGGGCGGGCACCCAGGCCGGGATTTCGACGCGGCCTGCGCCGTCGCGCTCGGCGACCTCGACCCGGACACCGCGGGCCGGCTGCTCGACGTCCTCGTCCGGGCACACCTGGTCGATCGCGGCCGGACCGGGCGCTACGGCATGCACGACCTGCTCCGCGCCTACGCCGTCGACCTGGCCGCGCAGGACCGGCCAGCCGAGCGGTCCGCTGCGCTCGACCGGCTGTTGGACCATTACCTGACGTCCACCGCCGCGGCGATGGACGTCGTCTACCCGGGCGGGCGGCCGACCACCGGCGTGGCGCCACCGGTGGCCGACCCGGCCCGGATGCGCGCCTGGCTCGATGCCGAACGGCCCAACCTGACCGACCTCTGCGCGTTCGCCGCCGAGCATGGCCGGCCGGAGCACGCGATGCGCCTGGCCGAGGTGCTGTACCGCTACCTCGAAGCCGGGTACCACTCTGAGGCGCTCGTCGTGCACACCAACGGTTTGCGCGCGGCGCGGCAGATCGGCGACCGGGATGGCGAGGCGCGGGCGTTGACCAACCTCGGCGCGGTGCACCGGCTGCTCGGCCGCTACGGTCCGGCGGCGGCCCGGCTGCGCCGGTCGCTGCGCCTGCACCGCGACCGGGCCGACCGGCACGGCGAGGCACGCACGCTGTCGCACCTGGGGATCGTCGAGGACCGGCTCGGGGACACCGACGCCGCCGTCGGGTACCTCCAGCAGGCGCTCGCGCGGTACCGCGAGCTGGACGACCGGCACGGCACGGCCGCCGTGCTGACCAACCTCGGCACCGTGCATAGCCAGGCGGGCGACCACGCCGCAGCCGCCGAGGCGCTGACCTCGGGGCGGGCGCTGTTCCGCGAACTCGGCGACCGCGCCGGCGAGGCGAGCGCGTTGACCAACCTGGGCGAGGCGGACATGTACCTGGGCCGGCACACCGCCGCCGCAGCGCACCTGCACGAGGCGCTCGCCCACTTCCGAGACCTGGGCCACCGCTACGGGCAGGCCGCGGCACTGTCCAACCTGGGCCAGGTCTACGTCCGCCTGCACCGCCCCGAGGAGGCCATCGCGGTGCACGAGGAGGCGCTGGCGATCTTCCGGGCAACCGGCCACCGGTACGGCGAGGCCAACACGCTCAACGGGCTGGCCGAAGCCCTGCACGCCGCCGGTCGCCCCGGCGCACCCGCCGCTTAGAACTCCTAACTCAATGACAAGTTGCGCAGGCGGCGCCAGCAGATGATGCCGCAGGCCAGGCTCAGGAACGCTTCGTGGATGTCGTCCCGGATCTCCCACCTGACCCGCAGTCGGCGGAACCAGTG
>NZ_VKAB01000087.1 GCF_009769385.1 Saccharothrix deserti | reverse complement strand
AGGCTAAGCCCGGACCTGCCGAAACGACACCGAGCTATTTGCTCATGCGAACAACAGTGCAACCCCGCCCAGCAACAACAACGCCGACACAACGGCGATGGCGAGCACACGCCCACGCGGCGTCTGCGCGTGCTTCAACGCGATACCCATCGGACCGATCCCAGCCATGACAGCCCCCCTTCGAAGGCATAGCAACGACAGCGCGCAAAGCCCCGAACGCCACGCTCAACGGCGACATGCCAAGTTCGCGCGCCCCAACAACATCCGCTTCCCACTGCTCGCGATAGCGGTCATCGCCCACCACCGCCGCCGCGAACCGCACCAACAACAACGCGACTCTCATTGCGCCGTCCTCGGCACCCAACGCGGCGCCGGAGCAGCCCGCGCGACGACCCGGCGAGCTTCAGCAGCCCCCTCGGGCGTCAGCCGGTACATCCGCCGCCGCGGCCCGCGCCGTTCCGCGTCGTCGTCCCACGACGACGTGACCCAGCCGGCCCGCTCCAGCCTGTCCAGCAACGGATAGACGCTGCCCGACGGCCGCCCGGTCAACTTGATGATCTCCAGGCCCCAGCGCGACTCTCGCCCGTCTGTTATGGACTGTTGACGGCGTCGGGCGTCCGGGCACTTCTCATGCCACCTTGATGACGACCTTGCCCGAGGTGTGACCGTTCTCGACGGTGGCGAGGGCGGCCGGGGCGTCGGAGAGCGGGTGGACCGCGGTGATCACGGGTGCGAGGACTCCGTCGAGGGCCAGCCTGGCGGACCGCTCCAGGTTCTCGCGGTCGAGGCGACGCTCGACGAAACGCCCTCCGAGTTCGGGCACAGACATATCACCCACGGCGATGATGTTGCGGGGATCCCGGGCCAGCGGAGCGACCGTCCGTAGCGAGGTGCCTCCGACCAGATCGACGATCCCGTCGAAGCCGTCCGGAACGAGCTCGCGTGCCGCAGCGACGACGTTCTCGGCGGCGTAGTCGATGAACCGCACCCCGATGGCCTCGGCGTGCTCGCGCTTGGCGGTACTCCCGGTGCCGATCACCCGCAGTTCGCGACTGATGGCCAGCCGGGCGACGGCGAGGCCGACCCCGCCGCCGACCCCGTTGACCAGGACCGTGGCACCGGCCGGGAGGCTGAGCTGGTCGAGCGCATCCACCGCGGTCGTCCCGGCCACTGGCAGCGTTGCCGCCACGGTCGCGGACAGGCCCGCCGGGATGAGCGCGGTGTTCGGCGCGGACAGCACCGTCGTCTCGGCGTAGGTGCCGCCACCGGTGAGTGCGAAGCCGAAGACCGCGTCACCCACCTCGAGCCCGTCGACGTCCTCGCCCAGGGCGAGAACGGTTCCGGCTGCCTCCATGCCCAGCACGCGGGGAAACGGACGCCCGCCGTCGAGCCCAGGGACCAGACCCGAGCGCAGAAGGTGGTCGAGGGGATTCACGCCGGCGACATCGACCCGGATCAGCACCTCGCCGCGACCGGGGACGGGATCGGGACGATCGAAGAACTCCTGCACCTCGGGCCCGCCATACCTGCCGAAACCCCACGCCTGCCCCATCTTCTGCCGCCTCCCGGGTGACCGACCCGGTGATTCCGGGCGCTGTCGCCATCCTCACCTCTGACATCGATGTAAGGGGCAAGCGGCTGAGGTGCAGGTCACAGCATCAGGCCGACTGTGCCACCGGTTCCGGGGTCGTGGACAGCTCCGCCCGGTACCGACTGTTGGCCTTGATCAGCACGTCGAGTGCATCCCGGGTCTCGATCAGGTGCGCGATGTCGGCGTCGATCCGGCCGCGCTCGCGCATCATCGCCGTGAACGTCTCCTCGGCGACGCCCAGGTCACCGGGGACGTCCACACACGGCAGCACGGTCGCGATCACCCGGCTGGACATACCCGCGTCGAACAGCTGTCGGATGAGCGACACGCGCTGGACCGCGGCATCGGAATAGTGACGCTGCCCGGCGTCGGAGCGTGAGCTGGTCAGCAGGCCCTGCTCTTCGTAGTACCGCAGTGAGCGCGGACTCACGCCCGTACGCTTGGACAACTCGCCGATCCGCATCCCTGAGAGCCTACGCCCGCGTGCTCCAGGTTCAGACCGCCAGCGAGTCATGGACACCCGCGGACACCGCCACGGCCGGCAGGGTCGTCGCCCGGCCCTACGACTGAGCACTTTTCTCAGTACGCCGACAACACGCTGACTTGACAGGGAACATCATCGAGACCGGCACCGACTCCTACCGCCTCGCCCAGACCCGCGCCCGCGCCGGCCGGGCGAGCACCGGCTGACCCTGTTGTCCGTTCTCCGGATTTGAGCCGAAGCGGCGGATGTCCCGGGTTGCGGCCGGCGTCGACCAGCAAGGTCGACGGCTTTCAGAGCCGCCGGACGCGCAGAACGCCGGTCAGCATCGGAAGGGTGAACTCGCCGCGGCCGGTTTCCGGTCTGCCCGCGAGGAAAGCGCGGATCCCGCCGAGCGCGGCCTCCCGGTCCCGTTCCGGCATGACCAGCATCCCGGCGCGCGTCGCGAGTGTCGCGACGAGGGAATCGGCGGTTCGACGCTGTCCGTGCGGGAACTCGGCCTGCTCCGGCGAACCGAACCGGGCGACCAGATCGGTGTTCGGAAGGTGCATGCCTGCCGTCGCGGCGCGCCAACTGCTCAGCGTGTCACGCGGGCCGATGGCCGCGCTCCCGCTGACCCGCTCGAGTCCCGCAACCCAATCGACCCGGTCGTCCAGGACGTTCCACAGACCGGCCAGGACGCCCCCGGGCGCGAGGACCCTGGCCATCTCCGGTCCTGCGACGTCCATGTCGAACCAGTGCAGGGCATTGCCGGCCATCACGACATCGACCGACGCGTCCGGCAGCGGTATCGCCTCGGCACTACCCGGCAGGGCACGGACAGCCGGCAGCGCACGCCGCAGCTCGGTCAACATCGCCGCGTCAGGCTCGACCGCGACGACGTCAGCACCCAGCGCGACCAGCGTGGCGGTCAGCTTGCCGGTTCCGGCCCCGAGGTCGAGCACCCGCAGGCCGGGCGCAAACTCCAGCGCCCAGCGCACCGCGGCCGGCGCGTAGTCCGGACGGTGCTCGGCATATGCGGCCGCCGCTGCGCCGAACGACGAGCCGAGAAGCAGCCGTTCCTCCACGCGGTCACCCTACCCACCGCGCCCTACCAGCCAAGGCGGATAGTGATCCACAAGTGCGGTCAAAACTCACCGACATTGATCATGCACTTGATCGGCGAGTGCGGTCAGAACTGACCGACATCCGAGGTCAGAAGTGACCTCCATAGCCACACGGTCGACGTCGATCGTCCGCCGGCGGTAATCAATGCCCTCGTGCCGCAACCCAGCAGCTCCGACGCACACACCGCTGCCCGCGGCCAGCTCCCCATCATGAGCAGGTCGCCACGTCCATCCGCGACGCGGTAGACGACGTCGGAGAGGTGTCGTTTGAGTGCGCGGAGGCTTCGAGTCCGCCAGCTCGGCGGCGGGCGAGGAGGGCTTGGGCGTCGGGTGACCGCAGGCGAGGCGATGCGGTGCAGGGCGGTGTTGAGTGGCGGTTGCCGGTGCGGCTGAGCCGATGTCGGACGCGGTTGGACGACCACACGGGCAGCGGTGCGGTCAGGGCCCGGGCCGAACGGGCCACCGTCCCGTGGTGGGAGTTCAGGCGGGTGATGATGGCCTGGTGGGCGCTTGCCCGGTCCAGCGACCGGGGGCGGGGCCCAGCCGGGGTCGAGTTCGTGCAAGTGCCAACGCAGGCGGTTGATCGTCCGGGCGCGTTCACCGACCAGGGCTTCGCGTGTGTCGACCAGGAGTCGGACCTCGCGGTCCGGGCCGTCCAACTGCGCGGTGGGCAGGCCGGGTTCCCGCAGCGCGGCGCGTGCCACCGCCTGAGCGTCGAGCAGGTCGGCTTCTCACCGCCGGGCCATGCTGCGGCAGCCCTCGGTCCTGGTACGACAGGGAAACTGGTTGCGGCCGGAGGCGGAAGTGGATGAAGCTCCTGGCGTGCGAATGCATGCCGACCAACTGACCGTGTCGCCGGAGACGGTGCGCGCATTAGTGGACGAGCAGTTCCCCCAGTGGCGGGGCCTGCCCGTGACCAGTGTCGCTTCACAAGGGACGGTCAACGCCATCTTCCGCATCGGCGACCGGCTCGCGGCCCGTTTCGCTGTGCAACCCGGAGATGTCGGGTCGGTGCGGCGGTCGCTGGAGTCCGAGGCCGAAGCGGCCCGCGAGCTGGCGGGTCGCACGCGGTTCCGCACACCCGAGCCGGTCGCGCTGGGTGAACCCGGGGCGGGCTACCCGCTCCCGTGGTCGGTGCAGACCTGGCTGCCCGGGGCTGTGGCCACGGAGGAGGACCCGGGCGAATCCGTCGCGTTCGCGCACGACCTGGCCGAATTCATCCGCGGTGCGCGCGCGATCGACACACACGGCCGGACGTTCAGCGGGCGAGGCAGGGGAGGGGACCTGCGATCTCACGACGCGTGGATGGAGGTCTGCTTCGAGCGCAGCGGACAACTCCTCGACGTTCCGAGGCTTCGCAGGGCGTGGAACGCCCTGCGCGACCTGCCGCGTGGTACCGCCGGCGACGTGATGACGCACGGCGACCTGATTCCCGGCAACGTGCTCGTGTCCGACGCACGCCTGACCGGGATCATCGATGTCGGCGGCCTGGGTCCGGCGGACCCCGCTCTGGATCTCGCGGGTGCCTGGCACCTGCTCGAACCCGGGCCGCGGCAGGCGTTCCGCGACGACCTCGGGTGCGACGACCTCGAGTGGCAGCGCGGGAAGGCGTGGGCCTTCGCACAAGCGATGGGAGTCGTCTGGTACTACGTCGAGAGCAATCCGACGATGAGCCGGATGGGCCGACGCACCCTGGCACGCATCATCGCGGATACGTCGTCAACCTGAGTCCGGCACCGGTCGGCAACAGCCTGGCTGACACAGCCCGCCTCTGATTGCCCGCCCGTGCTCGCGCTCGCCGCCCTCCCAGGCACGGCACTCGGCCGCCTCGGCGAGCCGTCGACCGCGTCGCCGTCGGCATGGGCCGCGGCGGCTGCAGCCGCACGGACGCTGCACGACGCGCCGTCCTGCCGCATCGAGCGGACGGTCGCGTCCAGGCCCTTGGGCGAGTTCGACAGCACAGCACCTGCGATCCGCAAACCAGCCTTGGACAGCCTGCACCCGAGATCGTCCGGGCTACTTCGCGGATCGCAGGTCAGGAGCCTGCACCACCACAAACTTCAGTCGGACGAGACACGGACCGCTCGACATGGACGAGGCACTGCACGGGGAAGCCCCGGCTCGTGTGAGGACGGTCGTATCCACCATCGCGGCGAGCTTGGCCGCGATGCGCCTACACGGAGGGAGCGTCGAGCCGGTCCGGTCCGGGCTGTGGATCAGGCGGCGGGTTGGATCAGTCGGGTGGCGCGGATCGCGGCGGACAACGCGGCCGGGTCGTTCGTCCGTTCGAAGGTCTCCACGGCGGTGTCGGCGAACTTGACGGCATGCTCGTCGCCGTGTTCGACCGCGCGGGCAAGGACGTCGGCTGCCGCGTCGGGGCCTTCCGGCGCAGTGGGCAGGGCCGACTCCGGTGCCGCTGCGGGCGGGGCGTAGGCCGAGGACACCGCGGCACTCGCGGCCCAGGCCGCGGCCAGGCTCGTTCCCCACAGGTCCGGCGGCAGTGCGGGCAGCGTACGCAGAACGGCATTGGGTGCGGTCGCCGCGTGCACCAGCATCACCCCGGAACCGTGTCCGTGAGTGCGGTAGCGCAGCACGGCGGTGTCGACCAGTCCGGCGAGCAGCGACCGCGCGTCCTCTGGAGCCACCGGGACGCGGAGTGCGGCCAGAGCGCTCGACCACCCGTCCAGGGTTCCCAATTGGGCGATCCTCGACCCGATGCCCCCGGTCTGTTCACCGACGCGGGGAACACCGGCCAGTGCCTCCGGCGCCGCGGCGGTCCCTGCCGGCCCGACGACACCCGGCACCTGTTGCCACCGTGCTGCCCAGTACCCGAGACCGTGTGCCAGTTCGGCGATGCGCGGGGGCGTGGTGTCCTCGGTCAACAGGACGCGCACCGCATGGCCGACGCGGATCACGCCGTGCGTGGCACCCGCCACGATGCCCGGCAGGAGGCGTGGCCACCAAGTGGCCAGGACGTCACGCCACGGGCGGTTCGCCAGCTCCCGGGTGAACAACTCGATCCAGTCGCCGACGCGACGCTCGTCACCGAGCGCCCCGCGCCAGGACTCCGTCCGGTCGAGTACGACCGGGTCGCTGGAAACGGGCAGCTCATCGAGCCGGCGGACATACCAGTCGAGCCACCGGGACGTGTCGGACGCGTACCCGGCACGGATCATGGCCTCGACCGCCATGGGCCCGTGGTTGGACAGCCACCCGTCGAATTCCGGGCCGGTTCGATGCAGCCGCTCGTACATCTCATCGAGCACGCCGTCAGCTTCGAGTGACATCGCCCCTCCTCGTCCGCCATCGTGCCGATCAGTCTTCAACCTCTACTATGGTCGATGTCAAGGCGGCTGTAGAAGGCGTTGCCGTGTCATGGAACCGGTCGTCACACACTTGGTCCACGTCAGCGTTGGTTGGTCGACGTCGCCTTCCGGCGGGCGGCTGTTGCCGATGGTGGAGAAGGTGAACAGGATGACGCCGATGGTGCGGAACTCGCCGTCCTCCGAGGCGCGCGTCACGCTGTTGGACCGGTAACCCAATTCCCGCATGGCAGTCAGGCGCCGATCCCGGGTCGGGGTACGACGCCGGGTTGGTTGTGGGACCCGTCGGGACCTCAACAGCCGCCCCCTCAAGACACTCGGCTGGAAGACAACCGCCGAGGCCTTGAACGATCATCTACTCTTGGTCCGACAAGCCGGTGTTGCGACGACCGATTGAACCCAAGCAATACACCTCTGGGCGGTTCCGGTCCGCGCTCGCCGGGCACGGCATGCACCCGTCGGTGGGGCGGGCCGGGTCGTGCTTCGACACAACGCCGTCGCCGAGTCGTTCTTCGCCACCCTCAAAACCGAAATCGGCACCACCGTCTGGGCGACCCGCGACGACGCCCGACGGGACGTGTTCGCCTACCTCGGCTACTACAACCACGACCGTCTACATTCGACACTCGACTACCGCACCCCGCACGAGGTCCGCGTTGGCTATCGTCAAGGTCTCGCTCTCGTGGCATGAAATCCGGTGTCCGGTCTTCGGGAACAACCTCAGACCACAGTGGAAATGCTGGACAGACCAGCGGACCAGGCACGTCCTCATCTCCGGCCGTCATCCAAAACGGCGACATGATCATTCCGGAAATCGCATCGGTGGATCAGGGCTGAGGCGGGGTGCCGGGGGTGAACCTCTGCGGACGGTAACGTCGTTAGAGTGTCGAGCACGCCAATGAGCAGGGACCTCGTAGTCGTCGGCGCCGGCGTCGTCGGCGCTTCGGTGGCCTATCACGCCGCCCGGGCGGGCGCTGCGGTGACCCTTGTCGACGCCGGGCGGCCGGGCGCCGGGGTGACGGTGGACTCCTTCGCCTGGATCGGATCGTCCGGGGTGCGCACCGGTCCCGCCGCCGGGCTGCGGGTGGCGGCGACAGACGAGTACCGTCGGCTCGAGGCCGAGCTGCCGGGCCTTCCCGTGACCTGGTCCGGCTCGCTGTCGTGGCGCGCGGCGGACAGTGCGCCGGAGGCCGGGCCCGGGCAGGAGATCATCGACGCGGCCACCGTGGCGACGCTTGAGCCCAACCTGCGGCAGCCCCCGGACTGGGCCGTCTGGGCATCCGACGACGCCGCCGTCGACCCGGTTGGCGTGACCGAGCGACTGGTCGCGGGCGCCCGTGACCACGGCGCACGAGTACATCCCGACGTCCCGGTCACTGCTGTCCGCCGAGACGCCGCAGGTCGGATCGTCGGGGTCGAGACGGCCGCAGGGCCCTTCTCTGGCGCGACTGTGGTGCTCGCGGCCGGAGTGGCAACGGCCGCGCTGGCCGCGCCGCTGGGCATACGCGTCCCGGTCGACCCGTCGCCGGCGACGCTCTTCCAGTTCCGCGCCCCGGCCGGTCTGGTCCGCACGGTGGTCAACACCCAGGACTTTGATCTTCGGCAGGTCGCCGCGGACCGGATGATCGCCGCTGCGGATTCACCGGAACAGACTCTGGCCGCCGTCCGGTCCACCTTCCGCGGCGCCGCGAGCGTCGAGCTGCTCAGCGCCCAGGTCGGCGCACGCCCCATGCCGGCCGACGGCGAGCCCATCGTCGGCCCGGTCCCCGGGGTTCCTGGCCTGTACCTGGCGGTGATGCACGCGGCAGTCACGCTCGCCCCAGCCGTGGGCCGACTGATCGCGAGGGAGCTGGTCGACGGCACCGTCGAGCCGGCGCTGGCGGGCTGCCGCCTCGACCGCTTCTAGCGGTCCCGACCTCCTCCACCAGTTAGTGCAGAGAAGCCTTCGTGCACGCGGAGGACGTCGTCGTCGACAGGTACAAGCAGTACGTGAGACCGATCGACTCGGACCCGGTCGATCCGAAGTAAGCATGTACGACTCGGTCGTACGGCGGGCTCGGCTCACTCATGGCCCGAGTCAGTGGAACAGTTCGAGCGGCTGCCCGCCGAGCGCGTCGGCGAGGACGAAGACGCGGTCGAGGCTGGGGGAGTGCCTGCCGTTCTCGATGCGGTTGACGGTCTTGCGGTCGAATCCGCCGGCCTCGGCCAGCTGTTGCTGTGTCCAGTCGCGTTCGAGGCGCAGGGCCGCGACGCGGTGGCCGAATCGTGTCCGGTTGTCCGTGAGGTGCACGTGGTTCGGCGCAGGCATGGGAGCCGGTCTGGGGCTTCGGGCATGATCTCGCCGAACGGACCGGCTGGTCGCCGTCGTGCCCGACCGCATCAGGCTTGCCGGCCCCGCCGATGGAAACAGGGCAAGGTCTGCGCCTACTTTCGCCAGCGCCTCTGCCCTGGGGGCTGAGCGGCATGTGTGGCCTGTTCGGGTGTATGTCCTGCTCTGTTCGGGTGGTGCGCGGGTGGTCCCGCGTCAGCCTGGTGGTGCGGAGTGGTCCCGCAGGGCGTTCCGTTCCTCCACGATGAAGGCGATCGCGATGATTACGTCCAGGACCGATCAGGATCTGCTCGACGGCTGGTTACAGGCCAAGCAGCACAGTGGTGAGCGGAAACGTTCGCAGGATCGGCACCTGCACCTGGGGTTGCGGTTCGCGTTCTACGGGCGGATGTCGACCTCGGAGCACCAGGACCGGCATACCTCGCGGTTGTGGCAGCGGGAGATGTCCGAGCTGCTGGTCGAAGGCCACGGGCTGGTCGTCGCGGAGTTCTTCGACGAGGGGGTGTCGCGGCGCCGCAGGTGGTCCAACCGGCCGGAGGGGGCCCGGTTGTTGGAGTCACTGGCCGATCCGGACCGAGGGTTCGAGGCGATCGTGGTGGGGGAGTACGAGCGGGCGTTCTACGGCCGGCAGTTCGACGAGATGGTGTCGTTGCTGCGGCGGCGGGTGTGCGGGTGTGGTTGCCCGAGGTCGCCGGTCCGGTGGAGTTGGACGACGGTGAGCACCGCCGGTTGATGCGGTTCTTGGGGGCGCAGTCGCAGCGGGAGGTGATCCGGGCGCGCAACCGGTCGCTGCGGTCGATGAAGGCTCAGGCCGAACTCGGCCGCTACCTGGGCGGCCGCCCGCCCTACGGGTACATGCTGGTCGACGCCGGGCCGCACCCGAACCGGGCGGATGCCCGGTGGGGGCGGCGGGCGTGGAAGCTGGCGCCGGACCCGCGGACCGCCCCGCACGTGAAGTGGATGTTCGCGCGTCGGGTGGAGGGGATGTCGGTGGCCGGGATCGCCCGGGCTCTCAACGAGCGGGGTGTGCCGTGTCCGTCCGCGGTCGATCCGGGGCGTAATCGGCATCGTGCGGGGGAGTGCTGGGGAGCTCCGACGGTGAAGACGATCCTGGAGAATCCGCGTTATACCGGTCGGCAGGTGTGGAACCGGATGGCCAATGATCGTGACGACGTCGACCTGCGCACCGGACGCCCGGGGCAGTATCCGAACCTGCCGGAAGACTGGGCGATCTCCCTCGATGTCGTCCACACGCCGTTGGTGGGAATGCGGGACTTCACCGACGCACAGAAGGTGCGTGCCCGGCGTCCGAACGGCGACGGCGGGGAGCGGCGGTACCTGTTGGCGGGGTTGGTGGTGTGCGGGGTGTGTGATCGTCGGATGGACTCTCACTGGGTGCACGGCCGTCCCGGTTACCGGTGCCGCCATGGCCACACCAGTGCGCGGCCGTGCCCGCCCGACGGGCCGACTCTGTTGTACTGGCGCGAGGATCGCCTGCTGGAGCACATCGCCTTGGTCGCGGTACCCGACCGGCCGGTGTGCGCCGATACCGGTGGTGCGATCGTCGCGTCGTGGGTCGAGGGCACTCGGGTGATCTGCGGACGGGATGGCGTCGAGATCCGTGACGACCGCGACGAGTGCGGTCCCTGGGCGCCTGTCGGAGGGTGGCGGAGGAGGACCACGGCCTGATCCGGTCGTGATGGTGTTCGCACGCTGGATCGGCACCCGCGTCAGCGGGTGGCCAGGGGTCGCGGTGAGCGTGACGGGCCGGTCGGTGATCCATCGATCGGGGATCGGGCGCCTGTTGGTCGGAGGTCAGTGGTCGTCTGCTGCGGTCGGGGTGGGCAGTGGCGGTATGGGGTCGCGGAGGTATCCGATGCCGGCGGTGACGAGGTAGTCCGCCGATGCGGTGTCCAGTTTCCAGGGGTGTCGCAGCAGCAGTTTTCGCAGCCCGTTGTTGTCCTTGATCCGGGCTGGGCGTGTGGGCAGTCGGGAGAACCGCTCGCCGTCGGGTCCCCAGTGTGGGTCGGTCGGGTCGTCGAGTGCGGTGAGGAAGCGGTCGACCAGCCTGGGCCAGGTCGGGGTGCCCCACCAGTGGCGGCAGGCGAGTCCGCCGTGCGCGGCGGCGCGTCGGAACGCGAAGTGGGCGCTGTGTTCCTCGGCCTGGATGGCGACGGTGCCCAGTGTTCCGGCGGCGTGGTCGGTGAACTCGTCGAGGTCGTCGCCGGCGATGTCGGCCAGTGTGACCCCGATGGGCAGCTTGCGGTCCGGGTCGATGAGCCAGCGGCAGAGCCTGCCCATGAGCCAGTCGACGGCCTCGATGTCGAGGCGGTCCAACTCGGTGACGGGGGAGTGGGCGTCGATGCCGCAGTCGGTGCGCCGGCGTCGGATCATGTCCCGGACCCGGTGGGTGGTGTGGGCGTTGACGCGCAGCATGTCGCCGTCGCTCAGGGGGCCGTCGCCGGCGTGCCAGTCCTCGACGGGGCTGTTGCGCCACGCGCTGTTGACCAGGCCGACGGCGGCCATGTCCAGCACGGCGCCGACGTGGTCGGGGTCGATGCCGACCTGGTGGCGCAGCATCACCTCCACCAGGTTCTCCTCCTGCTCGGCGCTGAGCTCGCCCCGCGCCGTCACACCGTCGCCCATGGTCGTCGACACGCCCCTCACCGATCCGCGATCCGGTTCCCGATGCCACTGTCGCCGACAGTAACCACGGCGACGCTCACCACCGGGCACGCCTGCGTGCCGGTGTGTCGTCGATCCTTGGACGAATCGACGCGCAGGTACCCGCACAACAAAGTGAACGCACCCGGCTTCATCGACTCAGGGGCAGTGGGCATCGTCGTGATGCCGTCTCCGATGCATCCCCGCAGCACGGCCTTGTGATCGCCTGAAATGATCATGACCTTGTGGCGGCACGGGACGACAAGAGGACGGCGACGATGACGGGTCGGGACATTCTGATGGCGTGGATGGGGCGGCAGGACAGCGCGCCGCGGGGGAATCATCGCCAATGTCACGACCCCGCGGATGGTCTCCGGTTCGCCTTCTACGGCCGCACCTCCACCATCGACCACCAGGACCCGGAAACCTCGAAAGCGTGGCAGATGGAGGTCGCCTCCGAGACGATCGCCGGACACGGCCACATCGTGAAGGTCTTCTTCGACGCCGGACAGTCCCGCCGCGGCGCGTGGCGCGACCGCCCCGAGGCCGCCGAACTGCTGGCCGCGCTGCGCGACCCGAACCGGGGATTCGACGCGATCATCGTGGGGGAGTACGAGCGGGCCTTCGCCGGCGACCAGCTGCCGCGGCTGCTGGCCCTGTTCCGCCGCTACGGCGTGCAGGTATGGCTGCCCGAGTCCGGCGAAGCGATCGACATGGACAACCCCGAGCACCGGGCCCTGGTCAAAATGCTGGGAGGACAGTCGCTGCGTGAGGTCGTGCGGGCCCGGCACCGCGCGATGGCCTCCATGCGCGTGCAGACCCTGGAGGGCCGCTTCCTGGGCGGCCGGGCGCCCTACGGCTACATGCTCGTCGAGTCCGGCGCGCACCCACGCCTCGCGGACGCCCGCCGCGGCCGCATGACTTACCGCCTCGAGGTCGATCCGGAGACCGCGCCGGTCGTGCGGTGGCTGTTCGCCGAACGCCGGACCGGCCGCAGCGTCGACAGCCTCGTCCGTGACCTCAACGACCGCGGCGTCCCCTGCCCGGCTGCGCACGACGCCGACCGCAACACCCACCGCACCCGCCGCCGCTGGACCGCCGAGACAGTCACCGTGATCCTGCAGAACCCGCGCTACACCGGCTGGCAGATCTGGAACCGGCAAGGCGTCGACCACGACCACACCACCCCCGCCGACCGCCGACGCCGCCGCATCGTCAAACGCAACCCGACCGACCGGTGGACCGTCTCCCGACAACGCGCCCACACCCCACTGGTCGGCGAACAAGACTTCGTCGCCGTGCAGCGACTGCGCACCCGACGACCCACCAATACCGGCGAGACCCGCGAGTACCTGTTCGCCGGCCTGCTGCGCTGCGGAATTTGCGACCGGCGTATGGACTGCCACTGGGTCAACGGCCGCGCCGGCTACCGCTGCCGCCACGGCCACACCGGACCACGCACCGGCGACCGACCGGCGACCCTCTACCTCCGCGAAGATCACCTGATCACCCGTATCGGCCGCGCGCTGCACCTGCCCGCCGCCGCGAGTCCCCGCACCGTGGCCGAACGGATCCGCGCGAACCGGGCGGTGGTCGTCTGCCACGCCGACGCCGTCACGGTCGACGGGACGCTCACCGGTCCCACGTGGGAAAAGGAAAACCCCACGGAGTCGGTCCACTATGCTGGAACCAACCCCATGGGGTAACAATGTGTCCGACTTGAACCCCCACGCGTGGGATACATCCCACCCAGGGGGTCGAATCCCTCCGCCTCGTGACCGCGATGATCTTGTGTGTTCCCCGTCCGAAGTGGGGACGTGTCACACGTAGAACGTAGCACAGACGATCTTTCGGTGTCACACCGTCCACAGTGGGCGGTGGTCTGACATGGTGGCGTCACTGGCCTGTTGCCTTCTTGGTGCGATGGGCTTCTACTGCAACACCGCGTGTCGGACGAAATGTCGTTCGGTCGACGCGTTGTTGCCCGCCTGGGAATTGCGGCCGGCGCGTCCGTGTCGTGACCACGTGTCCCATCGGCGCGATCACAGCCACCTGGAGCGCCGACTGCTTGACCCCGCAGCCTCGCTGTCGCGCCTCGGCGTCGACCCGCTGTGGCATGGCACGGCACGCGATCGCGAACCTGTGCCTGCCCCCGCTGCGACTGCTGGCCTGCTGGGTCGCCGACACGTTCGGCGGTGCGTCACCTTCGGCGGGCACGCCGCCACCGGGGAGCCTGCCGCCGCGTAGGTGGTGACGCTTTCGTCGCCGCGCAAATCCGCATCGGCGCCACAAAGCCGGCCTGGCATCGGGCCCGAGCCCGGGTCCGTGTCGGAGGCGGACGATGTCGTCCCGGAGGACGAGGTGAAGACGGCGCGGTTTCTGGCCGACGTGACCGTCACCTGTCCCGCGGGTGCCGCGCTGCATCTGATGGCCGACCGGCCTGCCCAAGCTCTGCTCGCCCGCGCCTGACAGCGGGACGACACGCCGACCATGACCCAGTCGCCGCGCCAGCATCCGCAAGAGGGCTCCCACTGCGGCTGCGGCGACACATCGCGGGGTGCGGCAGGTGTGGGCCTGGCGATCCGCAGTGTCGCCGTGATTCGTTGTCGTGCCGTGGTCGGAGACGGACAAACAACGACCGACAGCATCGCTTGACCGGCCCCGCTCCTTCAGGGATGACTTCGGCGGAGTACGGCGGGACCGCCTACCGTCTGATGCGCTACGGCAGACAGTCCAACGGCGGTTCCACGCCGATGCCGTTGATCGAGGGTTGCGTCTGCGTGTGATCGGAGAAACCACGGCAGTCGATCTTGTGACTACTTAGTAGTACTTTGTTAGGTCGTTGTGTGTCAAGGGAAGGGGCGTTTGCAGGTGTGGCACGCGCCGGCCATGGCGGTGAGGAGTTGTTGCAGTTCGCGGAGAACCGCGTAGATGGTCAGGCCGACGCA
>NZ_VKAB01000086.1 GCF_009769385.1 Saccharothrix deserti | reverse complement strand
GCGACACGCTGACCAGCACGAACACCCCCCGTCTAGTGACACGCCATGTCACCGGGCAACCACGTATTTCCGCAGGTCAACCCGCCAATTCGTGGACTAACCAACACCCTGATCTGTGGAACCCAGGCCAGAAGACGCCGTCCGACGCCTGGCCGAGGACCCGGACTTCGTTACCCGACTGCTGGTCTGTGAACGCCACTCCGACGTCCCCTCAGCGACGCTGGTCGACCTGGTTGAACGCTGGCACGGTCACAGCCGCGGGGATCTGCTCCGTCACCCTCGGCTGCCCGCCGAGGCCGTGCTCGGCCACGCGGCCGGCGACAGCCCCCGGGACCGGGAGGCGATCGCCTCTCGTCCCGACCTGCCGCCCGAACTCGCGCTCAGACTCCTGGCCGACCCGGTGGCCGGCGTGCGCCGCGCCGCCGCCGCCAACCCCAACCTCTCCCACGACCGCCTCCACCAACTCCTGGCCGATCCCGACCCCCTGCTCCGCGAAGGCGCCGCCGGCAACCCCGCCCTTCCTGTCGAAGACATGGAACAGCTGCTCGCCGACAGTTAGATGGACACTGCGCTGCGTCCCTCCTCCTCCCGCAGGATGCCAATGCCGGACCGGAGTGGAGACCCCGAAGGCCCCCATCCGCACATGCCGCTGATCGGGAGCTATTCGTCCCGCTGTGGCTCGCCGCGCTGGGTCTATCCCAGGATCGGTGTGTCCGGCGTTGTTGATCAGTAGGTTTCGGCGTTCGGCCAGCGGTCACCGAACGTGATGGCGAAAGCGTTGAGCACGGGCTTCCACCGCATCGTCCACTTGGCGCGGCCCGTCCCGGTCGGGTCCAGGCTGCGAGTGACAAGGTACAGACACTTCATCGCGGACTGTTCGGTCGGGAAATGCCCACGGGCGCGGACCGCCCGGCGGTAGCGGGCGTTGAGCGACTCGATCGCGTTGGTGGAACAGATCATCCGCCGGATCTCCACGTCGTAGTCCAGGAAGGGCACGAACTCGTCCCATGCGTTGCGCCACAACCGGATCATCGCGCCGTACTTCCGGCCCCACTTCTCGTCCAGGTCCTCCAGCGCGGCCGCCGCCGCGTCGGGGGTGGGCGCGGTGTAGATCGGGGTGATGCCGCGCTTCACCGCGTCCCAGTCCTGGCGGGCCACCAATCGAACGGTGTTGCGGATCAGGTGCACCACGCAGGTCTGCACGATGGTCTGCGGCCACACCGTCGCCACCACCTCCGGCAGGCCCTTGAGGCCGTCGCAGACCAGGAAGAACACGTCGCGGACGCCGCGGTTCTTCAGGTCGATCAGCACACTCATCCAGAACTTGGCACCTTCACCGCCGGTGCCCATCCACAGGCCGAGCACGTCCTTGCGCCCGTCCACGGTGACGCCGATGGCGGCGTAGACCGGCCGGTTGGCGACCTGGCCGTCGCGGACCTTGACCACGATGGCGTCGAGGAACACCGCCGCGTACACGGCGTCGAGCGGGCGGCCCGCCCAGTCGTTCATCTCCGCGACGACCTTGTCGGTGATCCGGGACACCGTCTCCCTCGACACCGAGGCGCCGTAGATCTCGGCGAAGTGCGCCGAGATCTCCCCGGTGGTCAATCCCTTGGCATACAACGACAACACGATCTCGTCGACGTCGGTGAGGCGGCGCTGTCGCTTCTTGACGATCTGCGGTTCGAAGGTGCCCTCGCGGTCCCTGGGCACCTCGATCCCGACCTCGCCGGCCGCGTCGGAGATCACTGTCTTGGTCCGGCTGCCGTTGCGCACGTTGGTCGACTCGCGCCCCGGTTCGGCACGGTTCTTCTCGTGCCCGAGGTGCTCGGTCATCTCCTCGCCCAGCGCGGTCTCCAGCACGCTCTTGGTGAACAGCTTGAGCAGGCCGTCCGGGCCGGTCAGCGCCAGCCCTCGCGCCTTGGCCTCGGCCACCATCGCCGCCGCGGCGGCCTGCTCCGGCGACAGTTGCCGCCCGGTCCCGGTCTCGCTCTTCCGTGCGCTCACAAGCTCAGATGTCATCACTCACAGTGCCCATCCCGCCGGACCCCAGGCCCGGCGTGTCGGGCCGGACACACCGATCTTGAAACAGTCCCGCCGCGCTCGGCGGCTCGTACGGCGAGGTAGTCGGTCCAGTCTCGGCGTGCGTAGGTGATCCATCGGACGGCGGTGTTGACGTGGAGGCCGAGGAGGTCGGCGAGGATCGCGGCTGGCAGGTCGGAGGCGAGTGCTGCGAGGGCTCCGTTGCGGGCGGGTCGGGCGCTGATGCCGTGCCGGTTGAGCAGGTTGGTGAGGCTGTGTCCGTCGATGGGTTGTCCGGGGACTCTGCCGGGAAACAGCCGGCGGGGTGTGTTCGGTCCGTGGGGGATCATCAGTGGTGCCGGTGACCGGGAGACCAGGTCTTGGAGCAGGGCACCGAGCCGTGGCGGCAGCAGCACCGGGTGTCGGCCTGCCGTCAGGTAGGTGTCGTCTCCCTTCTGCGTGAGTTGGTCGGTGGTGAGGTGCCGGATTCGCTGGGCCTGGAGGGCGAAGAGGAGGATGAGCGCGCCGGCTGCCCTTGCCTGGATGGGAAGCGCCTCGTCGGCCAGGCAGCGTTGCAGGAGTTGTCGGCGTTCGTCGTCGTCGAGCAGGTCGGCGGATTCCTGGCGTGGGATGAGTGGGACGGTGAGTCGGCGGCTGAGGCCGCGGCCGGTTGTCCAGTTCAAGAAGTAGCGGATGCGGTTGCGGCGTTGGGTGTTCTCCTCGTCGAGCCATCGGTCGAGGTCGTCCTGGCGGAGGTCTCCGAGAGTGGTTCCCTGGGCGTCGATCCAGGTCAGCAGGTCCAGTCGCGGGTGATCACGCAGTTGCCGCAGTGGAAGCAGTCCAACCGCGACGGCGTCCGGCAGGGCCGACCGGTCTCGGGATGCTGATCGGGGTCCGCACAGGTGGTCCAGGCGGCATCCTGCTCACCGGCGGCGACGCGCTCGGCCGCGTCGGAGTCGACACCCTCCTGTTCCAGCCGCTGCGGGGTCGGGTCCCCGCCGATCACCCGCAAGTGGCCACCGGCGCGAGCCAGGGCCTGGCGGTGAGCCTGCCAGGCAGCATCCTCGGCGTCGGTCAACGCCGTGGCCACGACCTCCTGCGCCCAGTCCCGAACTGTGGCATCCCAGCTGAGGTAATTGGAGAACAGCACGGGGTAGGTGTTGGACCTGGCGGCCGAGGGCAGGTGACCGCCCATCTGCCTGGTCCTGCGCACCTCCATCTCGTCCGGAGCGTCGCGGTAGCGCTCGGCCAGTTGCTGCCCGGACTGGACCCGGTCTCGGATCGCGGCGGCCTCCTGCCGCAGCCGCCTGATCAGCCGCTGCAACTCCCCGTCGGAGTAGCTGGATCGGGTGGCCGGGCCGTCGAGACCACGGCGGCGGGCCCGCAGATGGTCCAGGACCTCGACGACCAACGACTCCGCCATCGGCGAGACCAACAGCACCGAGTTGATCTTGCGAAGGATCATCCAGACGACCTGTTCCGTCGCGTGCCGGCTGCGCAACTCGGCTTCGAAGCCGGTCACGTGCTCCAACCGCAACCGGGTCGGGTGGGCCGGCGGCGAGGGCAACTCGGAAAGGTGTCCCACGAATCGCGCCACCGCTTCCCGGACGTCGCGCGCCGCGGGCGCGCGTGCGGATCGACCCGGCCGGGCCCACACGGGCCGCCAACGCCCGTCCCGGCGGCTCGATCCATCCGGGCAGCGGCAGCTGCCCCGCAGGAAGCTCGGCGTGGCGGCCGTCGTCACCGACGAAGCGGACCACCAAACCGCCCTCGCCGTCGGTGCCCATCGGTGCGGGGGCGTCGAACCGCCCTGACGGCATGGCCGCGCGGCGTCCCGGGCCGGTCGTTCCCCGGCCGTCGTCGCTCATTCCCGGCCCTCGCCGTCGCCGAGGTCCGCCCCGCGGGGCACGGCCTGGTCATCGGGAGGGGCTGCGTCGTCCCCGATCAGCTCCGGTGACGTGTCGCGCGGGTCGTCCCAGGAATCCGGCACCAGCGCCAGTCGGGTGGCCATCTCCACTTCGGCCAGGCAGTGCAGGTAGACCTGCGTCGTCGTGACCGACGCGTGTCCGAGCCGACGGCGGACCCAGTCCAGGGGGTCGCCGAACACCTGCGTGTAGTGCGTGCGCTGCGCCGGGCTCATGTCCTCCAGCTCGCGAATGTGCCCGCGCTGGAGCTGTTCCAAGGTCACCACCGCGAACGAGTGGCGCAGCATGTGAGGGTGACAGCGGATGTCCAACCCGCGCCGCGCGCACCGGCCGTTGCCGGTGACGAAGATGTCCTTCCAGGACGACACCGCCAGCGGCGCGCCCTCCTCACCGAGCCAGAACATGGCGGGCTCCAGCCCCTCCGGGGTGTCGACCAGCACCCGCCGCCGTTCCCCGGGCTTCAGGTGTTCCAGGCGCACGCGGTGCCGTGAGCCGCACCCGCCGGGCAGGGACACCTCCGGCCTGGCCGGGTCCTCGATGACCAACGGCCGCCGGATGCGGTCGTAGACGCCCGGCTCCGCGCGGTCTCCACCGCCTCCGGCCGATCAACCTCCCGATAGACCGCCAACTCCCTGACCAGCGCAACCGGGACATAGACCCACCGGGCCGATCCCCACTTGGCGATCGCCGCGGGCAGCCAGAACCGCCGGTAGCCGGTCCCGCCCGACGCCTGCGCCGGCAGGCCGAACACCGTCAGGCCGGCCTGTTCGGTCAACCTCAACCCCGTGCGCACCATCAGATCGGCGAAGACCGCGTTGCGACCGGCCCAACGACCACGGAAACCGCGCTCCGGCAGCCCGTCCACGCCGTACCCGTGCAGGCCCACCTCGCGCCAGGTCCGGTAGGACTTCGGCGGCAGCCACTCGATTTTCTCCCGCCGCGCGTGGTGCGGTGCCGTGGCCGGAGTCGTCGCACCGGCCGTCCGCGTGAACATCCCCGCCGGGGCCGGCCGTGCCGCCCTCTGGGGATCGGGTTGATCGGCCCGACGCCCGCCTTCCACGCCCACTCGTAGAAGGCATTGACCGTCGCCACCTCACGTGCCCACGTGCTGCCCGCCAACACATCCAGACCAGGATGAAAAGGGTTCACTGATGCCGGTAGTTTGTTAAGGCGGGATGTAGAGATTCAGTAGTGAATGTCCATTCGCGACGGTGTCGAGCAATGTCCGTAACCCGATGGGCAGGGGCCTGTTTGACCACGCTCGCCAGTAGCGCTGAAGCAATCCCCACGGGGCGAGCCATCCACGGACTCGCCGTAGAGCGCGTGGCCAGGACGGACGCGGGGTTGCCCTGTCTGCTGTGGACTGTGCGGTTGCTCCCTCTCTCCGGCCCGGTCGTGTGGCCGAGACTGGCTGCTGCCTCACAGGGTTTGGTGCCGCCGGTGCCGGATCGTGTCTGTTTCGTTCCTCGCCGATCACCGTGTTGGCGGCGGCGACCACCGGTGCTGGTCGTCCCGGCCTCGGCGATGATCGTCTTCGCGTTCGGCGCGCTGGGTTTGTCGGTCACCACGGTCGTCCGCGACCCGTTGTCGGTCTACCCCGGGGCGCTGTGCACGCTGATCCGGCTGCTCCCGCTCCAGCCCGCCATCGAGCTGGTCCGGGCGAGCAGCTCCTGGGCGCCCTGTACTGGGCCGCCTCCCGACTCGATCTGCCAACACTGGCCGACAGCGGCTACGACGGAGCGGGCATCGGCGTGTCGACGCCGGTCAACCAGCCCGCGGTCGTTCGTGATGTCGTTCGGTCTCATCTCGACAAAGTGCGCAAGCATCGCGCGCCTGATCTTGCTGGGTGTGCACCGGCTCGGGATCATGAGAGTGCAGCCGACAAGTTGGAGCCGTAGATGCAGCACCTCAGCGCGAGCACCACGGTCCGCACGCTCGACGGTCCTCAACTCCGCGGCACCCTCGTCACCCCGGACACTGCGGCGGAGCAGGCGGTCGTGTTGGTGCATGGTGGTGGCGTCACCCGCGAGGAGGGCGGCTTCTTCGCGCGCCTGGCGGGCGGCCTGGCCGATGCCGGCATTGCCAGCCTGCGCTACGACCTCCGCGCCCACGGTGCGAGCGACGGCACGCCGCAGGAAACGACGCTGTCGGCCCACCTCAACGACATCCGGACGGCGCTGGAATACGTGTGCGAAGCAACGGGCGCCGAGCGAGTGAGCTTGCTCGGGACCAGCTTCGGTGGCGGCCTGGCCGCCTACTACGCCGCCAAGCGGCCAAGTGAACTCGACCGCTTGACCCTGCTGAACCCGCAGCTCAACTTCAAGAATCGCTACGTCGAGCAATGCTTGCGGCCTGGGCGTGTAGGAATCGCCGCCGGGAGGTGTCGGTGTTCCGGATCGGCGCGGGCGGTATCCGCTGACGCCTGAGTACGCGGCGGATGGTCGACGCGGCTATCCGGTGGCCGAGCGTGAGCAGTTCGCCCTGGATCCGGCGGTAGCCCCAGTCGGTGTTTCTCTGGCCATGCGCTCGATCAACGCCACGGTGGCCTCGTCGACTGGTGGGCGCCCGTTCCGGTTCGGGTAGGTCCACTTCCTGGCGACCAGGCGCCGGTGCCATCGCAGGACGGTGTCCGGTGTCACCAGTCGGTGTCCGCGCAACGGACGGGCGAGTCGGCGCACCAGTGCGGCGAGCACCGCGCGATCGGCCCAGCCCAACCGCGGGCATGGGTTGATACGCCGCAACACGGCGACCTCGTGCCGCAGCACCACCCGTTCGACGTCCTTGGCCGCGGAAGACCGGCCGAGCAGGACCAGCCAGCCGACGAGCCGGACGAAGATCAGGTACAGCAGTCGTGACGCCACGCCTCACGATCATTCTCTTGTGATCGGTGATGCGCGATCGCCGCAGGTCGGCGACCCGTTGCAGAGTTCTGGTACCCCACACACCGGCACCGCGATCGCCACGGACTTGTTGGCCGCCCTCGGCCTCGACAAGGTCGAGGATCTCCTCCACGTGCCGGTCGAGGAGATCCTCGAAGTGCAGAACAGGGTGGTCGACGCCGACCTCGGCCGCCGCAGCCTGCCCGGCGGACGCGGATGGGGCGTGGTGGTGGACGGCAGCGTCCTGCCGCGGCACCCGCAGCAAGCAGTCGCCGACGGTGCCGCCGCCGGGATCGGCCTGCTCGTCGGAGCCGACCGGGACGAGATGCGGCTCTTCCAAGCCCTGCAAGGACCCTCCTGCGCGTCCGCGGACGAACAGGCACTGCTGACCGAAATGCAACACGCCGGCGTCGCCTCCCCCGAGCGGCTGCTCGCCGCCTACCGGCATCGGTCACCCGACGCGGACCCGACCGCGCTGCGCACGCTGTTCCTCACCGACGCCGTCTACCGGCGACCAGCCGACAGACTCGCCGCCGCCCAGGTCACCGCCGGCGGCCGGGCCCACACCTACCTGTTCTCCGCCGAACCACTGGGCCCAACCCTCGGCGCACGCCACGGCGCCGAGCTCACCATGCTTTTCGACCGCGTAGACCCGGCCGCCCCGGATCTGGTCGCAGTGCGCGACGACCTCACCGCCGCGTGGGCCCGCTTCGCCGCCACCGGCGACCCCGGATGGCCGCTCTACGACCCCCACGCCGGCGCCAACAGCCGGCAATTCGGCGGCAGCACCGACATGGTCACCGAACCACCGGCCGACGACGCCACCGCCACATGGACCGAACGACCCTGACGTCGCTGCGGGGGCTCTGATGGGGCCTGGTCAGTTTCGGGCGGTGGGTGGTGTTTCGAAGACGGCGTCGGTCACGCGGTTGAGCACGGTCACGAGCTGTGTCGTGTCGGCGGGGCCGAGCTTGTGGACGATCTGTCGCTCGATCGAGGCGATCACGGTTCCGCCGAGTGCAGGAGGGATATCCGGCGCTCAACGGGCCGTCCTGGGGCTGGACGGCGGCGGGCGGCGCCCACGCCCTCCGACTGATCTACGGTGGAGGTGTTCGACGAATCCCCCTGTCAACCATGCCCTATCCGTCCACACTGCACACGATCCACCCGGACCGGCCGCCAGTTGATGTTACGCACACGGGGACGTTCACGAGGCGGTCGAGCACACCCGGACCGAGCAGGTGACGGACGAGCGGAACAGCGCTATGCGTTCGACCCCCTCCCGGTCCGTTGGCAGAGGCGCCGGGGGTCGGCTGCGGTGATCGAGAAGCCGGTCAGGACCAAGGTGCCCCTACCGTGGTGACCGGCGGTCTCCGGTGAACTCCTGCGGGCGGAACTCGACGAACGCGGCGGGGCCGAGCCCGAGGGACTCCGCGAGCGCCTGCATCCGCCGGGGTTGCGTCGAGGAGTCCCAGCGCCCGGTCTCCACGCGGCGGTGGACGGTCTCCACCGCAGCCACCAACTCGGCGGTGGTGAACGTGCAGTGCCCCGGGTGGTCGGCGTAGGACTGGCGCAGCAGTCCGCCCGAACCCGCCATGCGGACATCCTCGGCGTACTCCTCCTCATGCTGCACCGGAACGAGGTTGTCGTCGGTGGTGTGCATGGTGAGCACCGGCATCGGCAACCGTCCGTTGAGGACCGAGGTCGAGGTCATCCAGCGGGAGGCCACGTCGTCCGCGGTCACATCGGCGGTACGGGTGAGCAGGTCGAGGTCACTGTTCAGGTCGGCGCCCGCCTGCCGGTAGAGGTCCGCCACGAAGCCGAGCCCGCCGGACTCCACGAGCAACCTGCGGTAGTCCACACCGGCGTTCCACGAGGGGTTCCCGCCCGAGGTCTGCTCGATGTCGTACCGCGCCGGGACGATGAACGGCAGGACGGCGCGGAGGTTGCGGTACTGGCCCACCTGCTGCGCCTGCCGGTCGCCCGGTGCCGGTTTCGGCTGCCCGGACTCCCATGCGGGTTCGAGGAAGAGCGAGGTGATCAGCGCGGTTCGCGCACGGCCGTCCGGCGTGGCCTGGGCCTGGTCCAGCGCGTCGACCATCCGCTGTGCGGTTGCGGTCGCCTCGGCGGCGCTGCCGAAGCGGACCAGCTTCGGCGACTGGTCGCCGAGCAGCAGTCGGGCCAGCGCGTGGGCGCCGTCGAGCTGGTAGTTGAGCAGGTCGGTGCCGCCGCCCATCAGACCGCAGGTGGCCAGTGCGCCGTCGAGCCGCGCGCCCGCGCGTTCGGCGAGTACACCGGTGACCAGTCCGCCCATCGAGGTGCCCACGGCGATCGCATGGCGCGGAGCGCCCGTCAACGCGGTCACCGCGCGCAACGTGTCGAGCTGGTCCTGCGCCGCGGTACCGGTGGCCCACCCGGAACGCGAGTACGACGAACCGGCCAATGCGTAGCCTCGCGCGAGAAGCGCGTCGGCGGTGGCCTGGTTCGGCGCGTTCTGCGGCGGGTTCGCCGGGAACGGGTTGTAGCCGTGGCTGTAGAGCAGGATCGTGCCGTTCCAGCGTGCCGGGACATCGGCGATCCAGGTCGTGCCGTTCGGCAGGTCACCGGCGTGACGGGTCGCGGTCTCGGTTTGAGCCGTGGCACCGCCCGGGGCGACCAAGCCGGTCACCACGATCGTCACGGCGACCAGGGCTCGTCGTGCGACAGCCATTGTCGTCACCTTCCGTAGGCGAACCAGCACCGCAGACGTTAGGCAGAACAACGACGATCGTCAAGGATGTGCACAACTTAGATCCGTGCGCTGACGGCCTCTGCGACGTTGGCCTGTGCCGCTCGAAAAGTCGTCGCTACTGACCAAGCGGCATGTCTGTACTCGTTGACGAGTACACCCAGGATCCGGGTACGGGGCAGTCTGCGGGTGTTGAGGTCGTGCACCGCGGTGGGCTGCCCCCGTGCCTCGGCAGTAGTTTGGTCGCGTGCTTGACGGGGCCGGTGCCGGTCGTAGTGTCAATCCCCTCGAATCGTGGAGACGGTGTTATGCCACTTCGGCCCTGACCTGGGCCGTTGATGCCGTCCGGGCTTGTGCCATCCGATGCTCGAACGGGATCGGGGCCAGACCGTCGTTGGCGCTGTGTCTCCGGGTGGTGTTGTAGAAGTCCGCGATCCAGGTCGAGACCTTGATCCGGGCCTCGGCGCGGGTCCTGAAGTGCTGCCGGTGCACGAACTCGACCTTGAGCGTGCTGTTGAACGCCTCGGCGACGGCGTTGTCCAGGGCGTATCCGACCTCTCCCGTTGGACCGCCGAGGACCTCGCCGCGGTCGCCGCCACACTCAACTCACGACCCCGCAAGACACTCGGCTGGAAGACACCAGCCGAAGCACTCAACGATCACCTACAATCAATCCAAGGCACCGGTGTTGCGACGACCGATTGAATCCGCCCTCCGACCCGCGGTCGGTATGGAAAACCACCCCGTCGACGTCCCCGCCCCGGATCGCGGCGGCCATCCGCAGCGACGCCACGACCAGGGCCGCGTCGTGGTGTTCGGACATCGCGTGACCGAGCATCCGACGGGAGAACAGGTCCTCGGTCGTCGCGAGGTAGAGCGGTCCCTCGTCGGTGTCGATCCGCGTCACGTCCCCGCACCACAACACATCCGGTGCCACGGCGGTGAAGTTCCGCCGCACCGGATCCCGGGCTACCGGCCGTCTGCCCTGCCGGGCCGGCGACCGCCGCCGCTTCGGCGGACGCCCGGCCGGACCCGGTCCGGCCATCCGCGCCGCGACGGTGTTCTCCGAGATCGTCCAGCCGGCCTCGCGCAGATCACGGGTGATCCGGGGGCTGCCGTAGGTTCCGCCCGAGGCGGCGAACAACCTCCCGATCTCCTCGTCCAGCCGCGCCCGCCGCCGGTCACGCCTGGTCGGCTTCCGGTTGATCCACTTGTAGAACCAGGACTGCGAGACCTCCAAGGCCCGGCAGGCGATCGCATGCGGGGACACCAGAGGCGGTCCTCCGGGACGCGATGAACTCCGCCACGATCACCGGTCCATCGAGTCCTTCACCCACCCGACCACCGAGCGCTTGAGGACATCACGCTCCATCTCCAACCCGGCCTTCTCCTTCTCCCACCGCGCCCGCTCGGCCCGCAGCCGCGCCAACTCCTCGCGCTCGGCGGAGTCCAGGGCCCGTCGTCCCGCCCGGCCTGTCGGTCGGCCTTCACCCAGTTGTGCAGGGTGTAGGCGCTGATCCCCAGATCCCGGGCGACCTGCGCGACCGGCTTGCCGGTCTCGGCCACGATGCGCACCGCACCCGCACGGAACTACGGATCGAACCGACGTCTCTTGTCTCCCACGACCCAACCATCCCTCTTGGTTCAGGTCTCCACGCTACGAGGGGAAGCACACCTCGGGGGCCTCGTCGTTGTTGGCGACCGTCATCGTGACCACACCGATGCCGACACCCACCACGAGTGCGACGACGATGCCGATGATCAGACCGGTCTTGTTGCCACCGCTCGACGGCGGCGGTGGATACGGCGGTGGAGCTTGGTAGCCGTAGCCGTAGCCGTAGCCGGTCTGCTGGGCGTGGCCAGGGGCGGGCTGGACGGGCTGCGCGGGGTAGGGCCCGGGTACGGGCGCGCCGGCGGTTCCGGCCGGGTCGAACGCCGTTGGGACGGTGCCGGAGATCGCGGGGTCACCGCCTGTGGTGTGGGCGTCCGCCGGTGGGCCGGCTAAGTGCGCTGTGGGATCGGCGTTTGTCCGGCGTCGGCTGGTCGCCGGGTTCTTGCGAGAGATTCGTCATGCGCGCGTCGTTCCCTACGACTCTCGATACGGGCACCACTTGCCCGGTGCGCCGATCGTAGCCACCCGCTGCGACACACGGCGCGCAATGCCGGAGGTGTTGTAGCGGTGGGAGGATGGCTCCGGTGGTGCGCAGGGCCGACGGCGAAAGGCGTTCCGGCCGTCCGAGCGGTGGTGACAGGATCCGGGGCATGTTCTCCGGCGATTTCGAGGTGCACCTGACCGGCTCCGCGCAGGAGGCGGGCGCGCTGGCCGCGTTCGCCTCCCGGCGGGGCGCGAAGTTCACCCACATCCTGCTCAACCGCGGCGACACCCCCTTCCCAACCGATGCTGACGGTGCAGGGCAGCGGCACGCTGGAGGACCTGCATCGCCTCGCCGAGGGGTGGCGGGCCGACCTGGCCGCGGAGGGGCTGGGGGTGCTCCGGGTCAAGATCGAGGCCGCGCCGTGGAACGAGGGCGTGCCCGCGTCCGACCTGGACGCCTCCGACGAGCTGTACTTCGAGCACCACGTGAAGGTGCTGCTGTCCTCCGGCGACCGCGACGCGGTCGACCGGTTGAGGTGGGCGATCGCCGAGAACGGCGCGAACGTATCGCGCAACGCCCGGCGGCGACGCGGCCGGCACGAGGAGCGGTTCGTCACGCAGCGGTGCCGCGGGGTCGGCCTCGCCACCGCCCGGACCCGGCTCGACGCGCTGCTGGCCGTGCTGCGCGACGGCGGGTACGAGGTGCTGGAGGTCGAGGAGGAGTACGTCGTCCACGACGACGCGCTGCACGTCGACCGCGGGTGGCTCGACTCCACCCGGTGGGGCGATCGGCACAACGTGCGCGACGCCCTGCTCGGCAGCGCGGCGTCCCGGGGCCGCGGCGCGCCGTCGACCTTCCGCCCGCTGGCGGCCGAGGGGCGGGACGTCCGGCAGCACCGGGTGTTCGACCCGGCGCTCAAGCACTTCGACCACGCCTACCGGGCGGGCGAGCCGGTGTTCGGCGACCCGGCCGAAGGCGCCCGCTGGTCGGCCGCCCGGCGGGCCGCGATGGCGCACGTATTCGCGGTCCTGGCCGCCTCGCCGTGGGCGGGGAACCTGGTGCTGCGCGGCAGCGTCGCGCTCCGCGCCTGGCTCGGCGAGGTCGCCCGTGAACCCGGCGACCTGGACTTCGTGGTGGTGCCGAAGACCTTCGCCCCGGACGGCCCGGAGGCGCGGGCGATGCTGGAGGGCCTGGTGGCCGCCGTCGCCGCCGATCCCGGTCCGGGGCTGCGCGCCGACCAGGTGGTGGCCGAGCACATCTGGACCTACGAGCGGGTGCCGGGCCGGCGGCTGGTGTTCCCGTTCGACGTCGACGGCCTGCCGCAGGGCGCGGTGCAGGCGGACCTGGTGTTCAACGAGGACCTGCCCGACGCGCCGGTCGCCGTCGAGGTGCCGCCGCTGGGCACGCGGGTGCTCGCCGCCTCGCCCGCCCTGTCGCTGGCCTGGAAGCTCCAGTGGCTGGTGACCGACATGTACCCGCAAGGCAAGGACCTGTACGACGCCGTGCTGCTCGCCGAGCGCACCCCGGTGTCGCTGGACCTCGTCCGCGACCTGATCCGTCCCGAGCTGGGCGACGAGGCCGACGGCTTCACCTGGGCGTCCGTGCTCGACCTCCGCGTCGACTGGGAGAACTTCCGCGCCGAGCAGCCCGGCGTCGAGGGCGACGCCGGGCCGTGGCTGCGCAGGCTCGCGGACGCGCTGACCCGCTCGTGAACCCTCTGATCCCACCGCAACACTCCGGACCGGCAGCGCAGCGCAGGACACCACCACCATCACCACCGCACGAACGGAACACCGTGCAACAGCCCTGTCAGGAGACCTGTATGTCCTCTGGTCAGTCATCACGACGTAGCTTCCTGGCGTTCACCGGGGCCGCCGCCGTGCTCGCGGCGCTGCCCGTCGGCGCACGCACGGCCTATGCCGACTCCCTCCAGGCGAACCTCGACAAGCTGGTCCAGTTGAGGTTCGGGATGTTCAACCACTTCAGCCTCGGCACGTTCACCGACGCGCAGTGGGCGCTGCTGCAACCGCTGTTACCCGTCGGACGCAAGCCGGGCCGCCCGCCCAAGTGGAGCAAAAGACAGTTGATCGACGGCATCCGGTGGCGGACACGGGTCGGCGCCCCGTGGCGCGACGTCCCACCCGCATACGGGCCCTGGCAGACCGTGTACGGATTGTTCCGACGATGGCAACGGGCCGGGGTGTGGCAGGCGGTCCTGACCGCGTTGCAGGCCCGCGCGGAGGCCGACGGGTTGATCGTGTGGGACGTGTCGGTGGATTCCACGATCATGCGGGCGCACCAGCATGCCGCCGGCGCCCGTAAAAGGGGGATCTCCAGGTCGAGCCGCCCGACACCGCGACCGGTGGGGTGGAGCCGGCCGATCACGGGTTGGGGCGGTCGCGGGGCGGGTGGACCAGCAAGCTGCACCTGGCCTGCGAGCAGGGACGACGCCCGCTCGCGCTGCTGGTCACCGCCGGACAACGAGGCGACAGCCCGCAGTTCACACCGGTGATCGAGGCCATCCGGGTGCCGCGCGTGGACGGGGGTCGGCCACGGACCAGGCCGGACCGGATCCTTGCCGACAAGGCCTACAGCTCCAAGGCCAACCGCGCCTACCTGCGCCGTCGTGGGATCAAGGCGACCATCGCCCAGCCCCGCGACCAGGCCGCCCACCGCAAGGCCAAAGGCTCGTACGGCGGACGGCCACCGGCGTTCGACCCGGAGATCTACAAACAGCGCCACGCCGTGGAATGCGGCATCAGCCTGCTCAAGCAACACCGCGCCGTCGCCACCCGATACGACAAGCTCGCCGTGCGCTACCAGGCCACCGTCCACATCGCCGCCATCAACATCTGGCTACGACACCTTTGAAACACGGGCTAGCTCTGGTCGGTCGGGTGGTGGGCGCGCAGCGAGCCGGCGTGGGCTTTCGTCGACGGGTCGTGCTTGGTCTTGATCAGGCTGGCGACGGTCACGATCACCAGCACGACGATGATCACGCCCA
>NZ_VKAB01000085.1 GCF_009769385.1 Saccharothrix deserti | reverse complement strand
CGAGGATCGGGCACGATAACAACGGAACTCCTGGTGGAACGGCGCATAGACACCGTCCGATCTACCAGGAGTTCCCCTGTCTCCGCACCAAAGCGCCACCACCTGCCCAAGCTCGGAAACGGGCACTTACCAGGCTTCTCGCGGGGAAATGCGAGATGTGCGAGCGGACGGGGAAAGTTCAAGTTCATCACATCCGAAAGCTCGCGGATCTCGACAAGCTCGGTCAGCCGGACAGACCGGTGTGGGCCGTGGTCATGGCGAAACGGCGCCGCAAGTCTCTCGTGGTCTGCCAACATTGTCATGACGAGATCCATGCCGGTCGGCAAGCCGCGAAACTCACGGAGTAGTCACTGGAGAGCCGGATGCCTTTAACGGGGCACGTCCGGTTCGGTGGGGGGTCACGTGGAAAAGGGCCTGGAATCCAGGCACCTCGCCGCGTGGCCTACCCTGCGCTGAATTGCCTGAAGCCCAATCTCCAGTCGATGCAAGTTCCCATCCGCCGGAAAGACCTCTGAAACCGGTGCCGCATTCTGCGTCGGAGTCGATGGTGGCCGATGCAACCTCCGGAGTGTGGGACGACGCCCAGCGAGGGTGTTGAAGGAGATGAGTGGGCCGCCTACGTCACGCTGTCACGTACGACAGGGACGAACGCGGGATCGCCCTACCGGACGCGAGTCCCAGGGCGACGGAGGTCTCGTAGTAGTCGCCGGAGTCACGACCGGCCAGGGAGGACGGGAAAGCCGTCCGCAGGGCGAAGGAGACCAGGTGATCGGACACCAGCAGATCGGAAGGTATGCGTAATGCAGAGCGCCGCAACGGTGCTGGGTGTCCTGTGTGAGCGCGGCAGGCGTGGCCTGCCGGTGAACGAACTGTATCGACAGCTGTTCAATCCGCAGTTGTATCTGCTGGCCTACGGGCGCATCTACGCCAATCAGGGCGCGATGTCACCCGGGGTCACACAGGAAACCGCGGACGGTATGTCCCGGGCGAAGATCGGTCGCATCATCGAGGCGATGCGCCACGAGCGTTACCGCTTCTCGCCCGCCCGGCGGGTGCACATCCCGAAGAGGAACGGGAAGGCCCGCCCGTTGGGTCTGCCGACCTGGTCGGACAAACTCGTCGGTGAGGTGGTCCGCCTGCTGTTGGAGGCGTACTACGAGCCGACGTTCTCCGACCGGTCCCACGGGTTCCGGCCACGTCGGGGCTGTCACACCGCATTGCGGTAGATCGCCAACACCTGGACCGGAACGGCATGGTTCATCGAAGGGGACATCGCCGACTGCTTCGGCTCGCTCGATCACGACCTGATGATCGGTATCCTGTCGGAGAAAATCCACGATAATCGGTTCCTGCGGCTGATGCGTAACATGCTCGCAGCCAGGATACCTGGAGGACTGGAAATGGGGGGCGACCCTGTCCGGGGCTCCTCAGGGCGGCGTGGCTTCCCCGATCCTGTCCTCGATCTACCTGAACAAACTGGACCGGTTCGTCGAGACGGTTCTGATTCCGGAGTACTCCCGAGGGGACCGCAGGGCGCGTAACCCTGCCTACCTGGACCTGCAAAACCAGCTGGCCAAGGCTCGACGACGTGGTGACCGCCCACTGGCGCGGGCACTGCGGCGGCGGATGGTCAGCCTGCCCAGCGCCGACCCGGACGACCCGGGATACCGACGGTTGCGGTATTGCAGGTACGCAGACGACCATCTGCTCGGATTCACCGGCCCCAAGGCCGAAGCCGAGGAGATCAAACAGCGCCTGGCCGGGTTCCTGCGCGACGAACTCAAGCTCGAACTCTCCCAGGGCAAGACGCTGATCACCCACGCCCGCACAGGCGCGGCCCGATTCCTCGGCTACGAGATCACCGTCCAACACAACGACACGAAGAAGACCGGCCGTTACCGACGCGTCAACGGCCAGGTCGCCCTCCGTGTCCCACGGGATGTGATCAAGGCCAAATCCGCCCCTTACCTGCGTCGCGGAAAACCCGCCAAGCAGCCGGCCCTGAACAACGGCAGCGACCACACCATCGTCGCCACCTTCGGGGCAGTCTACAGGGGAATCGTCCAGTATTATCTGCTGGCCGGGGATGTCCACCGACTTCACCGGCTGCGCTGGGTCATGGAGACCTCCATGCTCAAGACCCTGGCAGGCAAGCACCGCTCGTCGATGTCCGAGATGGCGGCCAAGCACAAAACCAAAATCCAGACACCGCACGGGCCACGCACCTGCTTCGAGGCACGCATCGAACGCAACTGCAGACAACCGCTGGTCGCGCGGTTCGGTGAAACACCACTCCACCGGCAGAAAACGGCGACGGTCACCGACCGTCAGCCGGTCCGGGTCGACTATCCGCACAAAGAACTCGTCACACGGCTCCTCGCGGATGTCTGCGAGATCTGCCGGCAACCGGGCGAGGTGGAAGTCCACCACATCCGCAAGCTCGCCGATCTTGGAAAACCCGGGCCACTTCGGCCCCAGTGGGTGAAGGCCATGACGAACAGGCGACGCAAGACCCTGGTGGTCTGCGCTTCCTGTCACGGCCATATCCACAACGGGCAACCAGCAACGTTGCTCACGCAGTAGTCACCGGAGAGCCGGATGATCGGGAAACCATCAAGTCCGGTTCGGCGGGAGGCCGCGCGGAAAAGGACCAGCCTACGGCTGACACCTCGCTGCGCGGCCCACCCATCCGCCTGGTACTACGGCATGAAACGCCTACGCATCCGTTGGGAACGCCGCGACGACATCCACGAAGCCTTCCTCGGCCTCGCCACCTGCATCATCTGCTACCGACACGTCCGGCGATTTTGTTAGGAACTTTTAGAGGGCATCTGATCTACTTTTGGGTGGTTCTGTCCGGTTTGAGTAGATCGTTTTGCCAGGTTTGGGTGGATTCGCCGGTCAAAACACGGCTCATTATGTTAGTCATCGCCCAGTGGACCATCGTGCGCGAGCGTTGCGGCAGTGTCTCGTAGTCGCGCACGAGCCGACGGTGCTGCATCAGCCACCCCAGAGTCCGCTCGACCACCCAACGACGCGGCAGCACGTGAAACCCTGTGGCGGCAATACGTTTGACGACTTCGACGCGGATACCGAGCCTGACGCCGTGGCGGACGACCTCGTCTTTGTAGCCTCCGTCCACCCACGCCATCGAGACACCGGGATGCGCGACGGCCAGGTGATCCAGGAGCTCCTTGCCGGCGGCCGAGTCCTGCACCGAGGCCGCAGTCACGACCACCGCGAGCAGCAGTCCGAGCACGTCGGTGGCGATGTGCCGTTTGCGGCCCTTGATCTTCTTTCCCGCGTCGATGCCCTGGCTGGATTCGTTGACGTTGCAGGAGGTTTTCACGCTCTGTGAGTCCAGAATCGCCGCCGTCGGGGCGGCCGACCGTCCATTCGCGACACGAACCTGGTCCCGCAGTAGGTCGTGTAACGCCTCGGCGGTGCCGTCGGCCTCCCACTTGGCGTAGTAGTCGTAGACCGTCTTGTGCGGTGGGAAGTCGTGCGGCAGATACGCCCACGCGATCCCGGTCCGACACACGTACAGGATCGCGTTTGCGATCTCCCGCAAGTCGTGCACCCGCGCCGCCGTTCCCGGCCCGCGCCGAGCCGCTGTGGGGTGCCAGAACTCTGCGCTGGGGCGCTGAACTGCAACGATCGTGCACCATCGCTGTAGGGCATGATCGTGGAGCGTGGCGTTACGACTGCTGTACCTGATCTTTGTCCGGCTTGTCGGCTGGTTGGCTGTGCTCGCTCGATCGTCGGCGACCAAAGATGTGGAGTTGCTGGTGCTGCGGCACGAGGTCGCCGTGCTGCGCCGGGCCAATCCTCGTCCGCAGCTGGACTGGGCCGATCGCGCGGTGCTCACCGCGCTGGCGCGCCGACTGCCACGGCTGCTGCGCGAGCACCGGTTGGTGACACCGGCAACCATCCCGAGATGGCACCGGCGTCTGGTCGCGAAGAAATGGACCTACCCGAACCGCACCGGTCGACCGCCGATCGACGACACCTTGGTGGCATTGATTGAGCGGATGGCCCGGGAGAACGCCAGCTGGGGCTACCGACGGATCCAGGGCGAACTGCTCAAACTCGGCCACCGAGTAGCCGCGTCGACCGTCCGCCGCGTACTCAAGCGCCTGCGCATCCCGCCCGCACCGGAGCGCGACACCGACACATCCTGGCGACGGTTCCTCCGCGCCCAGGCCGCCAGCATGCTGGCCTGCGACTTCTTCCACGTCGACTGCGCGGTCACCCTCAAGCGCATCTACGTCTTCTTCGTCCTCGAGGTCGCCACCCGCTACGTCCACATCCTCGGCACCACCACCAACCCCGACGGACCCTGGACCACCCAACAGGCCCGCAACCTGCTCATGGACCTCGGCAACCGGGCCGATGACTTCCGGTTCCTCATCCGGGACCGGGCCGGCCAGTTCACCACCTCGTTCGACACCGTCCTCGCCGACGCCGGCACCCAGGTCGTGAAGATCCCGCCACGATGCCCGCGAGTCAACTGCTACGCCGAGCGGTTCGTCGGCACCATCCGACGCGAAGCCACCGACCGACTGCTCATCATCAACGAACACCACCTGAGATCAGTGCTGCAGCGCTACGCGTCCCACTACAACCACCGCCGACCCCACCAAGCCCGACAACTCAGGCCACCACGGCCGGAACACCCGATCGCAGAGCCGGGCTGCACGTCGATACGCCGCCGACCAGTCCTCGGCGGCATGATCAACGAGTACGAACCCGCAGCAGCCTAAACGCAGGTCAGACCACGTGGCCGACTTTTGGCACCTCACACGGTGGGTCGAGCGCAACCTGAAGCGGGGACGTTTCCTGCTGTTGCTCGACGGGCTGGACGAGATCGCGGACCCGGCCACCCGTCGGGCGGTGGCGGCGTGGATCGAGACGCAGGCCAGCGCCCAGATCGGCAACCTGCTGGTGCTCACCAGCAGACCGCACGGTTACCGGGACAACGCCATCACCGGCGCCACGGTGCTCGCGGTGCAGGCGTTCGGACCCGACCAGATCGAGGCGTTCATCAGGCAGTGGTACCTCGCCACGTCGATCCGCTCGCACGGCGCGGACAACCGGTCGGCGCGCCTTGCCGCGGCACGCGGCGCGGTGGAGCTGTCGGGCCGGTTGGAGGGCACTCGGGCGTTGCACGACCTGGCCTCGAACCCGTTGCTGCTCACCATGATCACCACGGTGCACCACTACCGCGATGCCCTGCCCGGCAGCCGCTCCGAGCTGTACCGCGAGATCTGCGACGTGTTCCTGGGCAAGCGGCACGAGGCGGTCGGCGTGGCCCTCGACATGCCCGCGGCGGGCAAGAAGATGGTGCTGCAGGAACTGGCGTACGCCATGATGCGGCGCGGTGTCGGGACGCTGTCGACCACCGAGGCGGCCGAGGTGATCGCGCCCGCACTCACCCGCGTCACCACGCGGGTCAGCCCTGTGGACTTCCTGCGGCGGTTGGAGGACTCCAGTGGCCTGCTGATGGAACGCGAACGCGACCTGCTGTCCTTCGCGCACCTGACCGTGCAGGAGTTCCTGGCCGCGGAGCACATCCGCGAACGCGGACTCGGGCACGAACTGGTCGACGTGGTCACCGAGGACTGGTGGCAGGAGACCGTGCTGCTGTACGCCGCCAACACCGACGCCACGCCCGTGGTGAACGCGTGCCTGCGTGCCGAGGGACCGCGCCAGGCCGAACTGCTGGCGCTCGCGGTGCGGTGCGTGGAGGAAGCACGGGAGTTGTCGCCGGAGGTCCGCGCGGTCGTCGAGCAGCGCCTGAACCCCGCCGACCTGCGGTCGAACCCAGGGAGTCGGCACAACGCCGCACGGGCACGATTGCTGCTGCGGACCGCCCACGAGGAACGCGTGCAGCGCGGCATCTACAGCTCCCCTCCCGTGACATGGCTGGAATACCAGCACTTCCTCGATTCCTCACCGGACTGCCGCATTCCCGACCACTGGGTCGAGGACGTGTTCGCCGAAGGCACAGCGAACGAGCCGGTGACCGGCGTCCGACACGAGGACGCCGTCGCGTTCTGCATTTGGTTGACCGCGGAGTCGGGCGGCGAGCACCGCTATCGGCTGCCGACCGTCGACGAGCTCGACGCCATCGCGGCGGGCGAGACGTCACCGGCGCCCTACTGGGCCTTGGACTCCCTCGGCGACCGCGGCGACCGGAGGGCCGCACGGCTGTTCGGCACCTTCGGCACCCGGCGGCACGTGCCCTACCCGCTCACGTCACCGGAGAAGCCCGCCCATTGCGATGGTGGGCAACTGGTGGAGTTGGCCGCGGACGCGGCGGCGGTCGCGAAGGAGTACAACCGGATCACCGTCCCGGGACGACCCCGCCGCACTGCTCGCCGACCAGCTCTCACACCTCGGAGGAGAACTCGCCGAGGCGGCCAGGATCGCCTTCACACGCGAGTCCCCCACGTCCCGGCGTACGGCCGCGGGACAGGCAGCCCGACAACGACTGAACGCCACGCTACGGCGGATGCTCGACGGCGCCTCCTCGCTGTCGGACGTACTCGGCCATGTCAAGGGCGATCCGTCCCGGATCCGACGCCGCCTGAACTCTGAGCGTGCCGAGGACCGCCGCCTGATCGGGATCCTCACGGCAGCTGTGCTCACCGACTACCTGCGGACACTCGAACAGCACCTGGTCCTGCACGAGCACAGGATCCTCGACCGGACGGCGCCCACCGAATCGCTGCGCTTCGTCAGGGCCGACGAGGAGAAACCCGCCGGCGCCGCCCGGCACCGCTACCTGCTCCGCGAGGCGGGCACGATCCGGCGCACGCCGTGGTCGTGGGTCAAGCCGGTGGCGGACAGGATCGGGGCCGCTGTCCTCCTCATAGTCCTGGCTCCGGTGCTGCTGGCGCTGTCGATCGCCGTCGCCGTCGACACGAGAGGACCGCTGTTCTACGTCCACCGCCGCTGCGGCCGGTACGGCGCGGAGTTCCCGCTGGTCAAGTTCCGCACGATGGTGATGAACGCCGACCGCCTCACCCGTGACCTGACCGCGTCGAACGAAGGCTCCGCAGTGCTGTTCAAGATGCGCCGCGACCCCCGCATCACTCCGGTGGGGAGGTTCCTGCGACGGTACAGCCTCGACGAGCTCCCCCAACTGTTCAACGTCCTCGCCGGGCACATGTCGATCGTCTGAGGTTCACCCAAGGCCGGGTAGTTAAGGATTTCCCTGCTCCTGCAAGGGAGTGGGCGACCATGTCGTGGCGGCGTAGAGGCCGGGGCCGATCTTGTGGATGAGTCCGCTGTCGGCCCATCGGGAGAGTTGTCTGTACATGGTGTCGAGGGTGATGTCGCCGAAGTGGACCGCGATGTCGCGGGGTCGCCAGAGGCGGGTGGAATCTTCCTGTAGCAGGACCAGAATCCGGTGCCTGCGACGCTCGGCAGGGGTGATATTACGGTCGTCCCGGGAGGCGGTGGGCAGCGCGGGCTGCGGATCCGGGGGTTCCAGGACGCTGATGTCGAGGGCGGTGACGGTGCGGCTTCGGTCGGGTCTGCCGTCGTCGCGGCGTTCGCTGTAGCGGGAGATCGGGGATCTGACCTTGCGGGTGCTCACCCTTGGGCGTCGAGGCGGAAGGAGTGCGGCCAGGAGACGATGCGCGATGACCCCGGATTCTTCGTTGCTGTCGACGATGATGATTCCGGTCGCCTGGACGACCTGGTCGCGGGCGGCATGCAGGGCGATGGTGAATCCGCAGCGGTCGGGATCGGTGCCGGGCCGGGATTCCGCGGCGTCGACCATGACGGTGCGCAGGAGTTGGTAGAGCGTGAGCAGGGACCACATCTCCTGCTCGAGCCCGGCCGGGTCGCCCGAGCGTAGAACGCGTCCGTCGGCGAGCGTGTGCCGCAGGGCGTAGTACGCCGATTCGTGTTCCCACCGCTGGTGGTAGAGGGCGGCCGGGTGGCGGCGGGCGTCGGTCAGGGTCGTGACCAGCCGGTAGGTTCCGGTGAACGTGGTCCCGCCCGCCATGGTCACGGTGATCCGCGCGTCGATGACCCGCACCCGGAGGGCACCGATCGTCGACAGGTAGGAGCCGTCGACGAGACGGACCAGGACGGGGATGCGCCGGTTGTTGCGCAGCCGGCCCAGGATCCGCGCGCCGGTGGCGTGCACCTCGGTGAGGAAGGCGTTGCTGTCGAAACCCTTGTCCCACAACACCAACATGTCCGGAGTGAGAAGGTGCAGCAGGCGTCTGGCGTAGTCGGTCTCGCCCTCACGGGTGGGGCCGAACACCGCGCCGATCAGCGCTCTCGTGCCGGTCTCCACGAGTGTCATCAGCTCCACCAGGGGGTAGCCGCCGTTGCCCGGTGAATCGAGCCAGGCCCGGTTGCGGGCGGTGTCGGGGACCCTGATCGAGCTGCAGCCGTCGAAGGAGACCGTGCGGTAGGACCCGAACCGGACACCGGGCGTGCGGGGTTGGGCCAGTGGCCCGGACAGCACCTCGAACAGTCGGCGCATCGGCGCGCCGCCGAGTCTGCGTCGCAGGTCTCGTAAGGCTTTCGCTGATGGCTCGGCCACCGGAAGACCGGCCAGTCCTCCGGTCAGCTTCTGCCAGACCAGTCGGTAGCCGACCTCGGGGAACAGGCACATCGCGAGCAGGAAGTAGATCCCGACCCGTGACGGGAGGTCACGCAACCGCCGCTGGACCGTCCTGGTCTCCGCGAGGACCGCGTCCACGAGATCGAACGGCACGACGGCGGTCAGTTCCCCCAGGTGCCCGGGAGCGAACCGGCCCGCGGCCACGGTGACCGTGCGGGTGATGGCCGTCAGCGCAGGCGGCAGGACACAATGAGAGGGCAACGGAGCTCCTTGGGAACAAGCTGTCTTGGTCGACTGCCTGTACCAACGAGCTCCGTTGTCCTGCGTCGTGACTCCTGCAGCTCGGTTGCGTGACCAGCGAAAACGCTAACTACCCGGCCTTGGGGGAACCTCACGCGTCCTCAAGGTCCATGACGAGATTCTTCGCGGCCCGTACCACCCAGGAGGCGGTCGGATGCTCCGTGGCGCCCAGGACCCGGATCCGTCGGCTGCTGTGCTCGATGACCGCGAACACATACAGGCGGGCGCCGCTCAAGGTGAAGGCCTCGGGCGGCTACGTGTCGCTGCGCGCGAGCGCGGTCGACATGGTGGGCAACGCGGTGACCGAGACGATCATCCGCGCCTACGCCCTGCGATGAAACCCTGCCCTGAAACGTCGACCCGGGGCGGGTTCCGAGCGGACCCGCCCCCGGTCCGCGTCCCGGGTCTAACGCGCGAGCCGCGACCTCACCGGCCGACCGCGGTGCGGGTGGCGTACAGCAGCCCGGTGAGCCGCCCGGGCAGTGCCGGCGCCGGGCCAGCCTTTCGAGCTGAGGAGTTCGTCCGCGTTCAGGCTGCGAAGATTCCCCACCGGTAGTACCAGCCCGCAGGACCGGAGTTGGTCTCGGGATTGCGGTCGCGGTACGCGCAAGGGCCCGCGCTGAACATCTGACCCGCGTCGGTGTTCTGCTGGATGAAGTCCTGACGCGCCTGCTCGCACGTCTCCGCGGAGTTGTACGCACCGTCGTAGTGGTAGATCCAGTACGCGTAGGCGGGCAGGCTCGTTGCGGTCATCACCGCCCCGGTGAACGCCGTGGTGACCAGAACATTGCGCAACTTCCGCAGACCCGACATCAGACGCCTCCGCTCCGGAGAGCCAACGCCGATCAGCTTATCCCGCTACTGCCGGGAATCGATCGCCTCTACAGCCCATGGCGATCGTGCATCCGCGCCCCGCCGCGGAGCGCTGGAATGGGCCCGGTTCCTTGCGGAAGTCCGATGGTGGCCGATCCGGTTTGCCGTAGTAGTGCGGCTTCGGGTTGGGCTGTTCGGGTGGCGGGCGGTGTCGTGCGTCCGGCCTGGGAGGGTGCGGGTGAACGATTGTGGTTCTCGGTGGTCCGATCGACACCCGTTGGAGATGGCGGAATATGCGCGACGAGGACATCTTGGCGGCGGCTCGGGCCGTGCGACCGGTCCTGCCCGAGCTGGTGGCTGACAGACCCGACCTCGATGCCCGCCTCGGCGACCTGTTGGCCCGCGCCGAGCGGGGCGAACCGGTTGCCGACGACATCCTGGATGCGCTGACCGCGCACGACCGGGTCCGGGAATGGTTGCGCCGCCTGCTTCCTGAGGACACCGACGCCACCCGCGGCGACGAGAGCGTGTTGTTCTCGCCGCTGCCCGGCACCGGAGAACCTACTGCCGAGATCGTCTTCACGTGCGGCGGGTGCGATTACGCCTACCCGGTGTTCGAGGTGGGCGAGCCGGTGCCTGACGGTTGTCCGCACGGGCACGGCCCGCTGAGCGCGCGGCGGTAGCGGCGTGCTGAGCGGCATGTGGTCGGGTTTGGGTGGCAAGGTCGGCGAGCGGTGGGCGGTGCTGCTGGCATCTCCTGCCCTGGTTTTCTGGATCGGTGGTCTGCTCGCCTGGGTCCAGGCCCATGGCGGCGTCGCCGGCCGCGGTTGGACAGCGCTGGAAACGGCGTGGAAGGCCGGGCCCGGCGGCTCGTCCGGCACCGCGCAGGTGCTCGCGGTGGTGGGCGCGCTGCTGGTGATCGCCACCTCCGCCAGGCTTACCGAGACGGTGACGTTCGGCGTGATCCGGCTGATGGAGGGCTACTGGCCCAGGCCGGCCGCGCCCCTGCACTGGCTGGTCATGGCTGTGCGCAACCGTTTCGCCGAGCGGCGATCAGCGCGGTGGCGCGACCTCGCCCGGAACCGGGCGGACCTCACCGGACGGTCGCACCGCGCATACCTCCGGCTCACGGCCTGGCGATCCCGGCAGCCCGCCGACCCGGCCGACCGGATGCCCACCCGGTTGGGCAACCTCCTGCGAGCCGCTGAGAGCCGGCCCCGGCACCGCTACGGCTTGGAGGCCGTCGTCTGCTGGCCGCACCTGTGGCTGGTGCTGCCCGACCACGTCCGCGCCGAGGTCGCCGCCGCCCGCGGCCGTCTGGACGAGCACGCCCGAGTCTGGCTGTGGGGCCTGCTCATCAGCGTGTGGACCGTGTTCACCTGGTGGGCGCTGCCGGTCGCCCTGGTCGCCATGACCGTGGGGTACCGGCTCACCGTGTCGTCGGCCGCGACCTACGGGCAACTGGTGCAGGCGGCGTACGACCTGCACCGGCGCGCGTTGTACGAGGCGTTGGACCGGGAGCGGCCGGACGATGCGGACAGCGAGGTGGCCGCGGGCGCGGAACTGAGCCGGTTCCTGCAGCGCGGCCCGGTCCGTGGCTGACCCGCGCCTGGCCGCGGCCGAGCACCGGCTGGACTGGCCGCCGCTCCCCACCCCGCCCCGCCGCTACCGGTCGGCCGTCGCCACCGCGGCCAAGGCGTTGGTGGCGTACGTCCTCGACGCCGACCAGACCGGGCTGGCCAGGGTGACCTCCGCCTACACCGGCATCGCGGGCGACCGGCGGTTCGGCACTGCTCCCGAGGCGTTCCGGCTGGCTGTGCTGGTGCGCGGGGCCATCGTCGCCAATTGGTCCGGGGTCGGCGGGCCTGTGGCCCACTTCCGGCTCGCGCTCGAGCTGCTGCGAACGGCGTCGGACCTGGTGCCGGAGACCGGCGAATGGCGAGCCCGAGTCAGCTACGTCACGGGGAACACGCTGCTCAACCTGTACATGCGCACCGGCGACCGTGAGTTGCTCGCGGCGGCTGTCGACCAGGCCCGTCTCGCGGTCCGGGCAGCACCGACCGCGTCGCGGTTGGTCGCGCTCTGCCGCACTGGCCTCGCGAGCGCACTGATGGTGTCGGCGCGGACTGTTGACGACGCCGCCGCTGTCGACGAGGCCGTCGCCCAGGCGACGGCGGCCGTGGAGACCGCAGGCGCATCGCCCATGGGCCACCGGTTCAAGTACGTGCTGGCAGAGACCCTGGCGTCGCGGAACGACCGACGTGGTGGGCTCGCCGACCTCGACCAGGCCATCCGGCTGCTTGAAGAGGCCAGGCTCGTGCGTGACCACATGATGTCGCCGGGATCCGCACGAGTGGTCGACATGCTGCTGTGCAGCCTCCTGCGCCGCCGGTTCCTGCGGACGAAAGTCCGGGCCGACATCGACCGGGCGGTCGGGATGATGTCGGATGCCCTCGCGGCGGAACGCGAGCCGGTGCCCTCGGCGCTGACGAATCTCGGCAACATGCTGATCACCCGGTTCCAGGCGTTTGGCGACCTGGCCGACCTCGCGGGCGCGGTGGACCTCCAGACCAGGGCGGTGGCCGCGACCGAGCCGGGGGACTGGCAGCGGCCGTCGCGGCACAACAACGCCGGGAACGCGTTCAGCGTGGCGTGGCGGGCGACCGGTGATCCGGGGCTGGGCGAGCGGGCGATCGCGGAGTACCGGGCGGCCTTGGCGTTGACCGGGCCCACGGCGCCGGAACGGGCGTCCCGCGAGTACAACCTGGGGCTGTCGCTGCGAGCGATGGTCGAGTCCGCCGGGGAGCCCGCGTACCTGGACGAGGCCGTGGCCATGTTCCGGGCGGCGGTGCGCAACGGGATGGTGTCGGCGGTCGAGTGGGCGTTGGGCGCGGCACGCAACTGGGGGGAATGGGCGGCGTCGCGGGAGGCGTGGCCGGAGGCGTGCGAAGCGTACGAGGCGGGACTGGCGGCGACTGAGGAACTGTTCCGCGCTCAAGTCCTGCGCGCGGACAAAGAGGCGTGGTTGGCGGACGCTCAAGGATTGCCGACCGAGGCCGCGTACGCGTTGACGCGGGTCGGGCGGGTGGACGCCGCGGTGGAGGCGGTCGAGACCGGGCGGGCCCGGCTGGTGTCGGAGGTGCTGGACCAGGGGCGGGCCGACCTGTCCCGGCTCGACGGGCTCGGGTTCGGTGCACTGGTGGAGGCGTACCGGCGGTCGGCGTCCGAGCTGGCGGACCTGATCCGGAGCGGGGCGTCGCCGGCGGTGCTGCGAGCGGCACGGGCGGCCGTGGACGAGGCGGTTGAGGGGATTCGGGCGGTGCCGGGGTACGCGAGGTTCCTGGCGCGGCCGTCTGTGGCCGACGTGCGCGCGTGCGTGCCCCCGGGAACCGCTGTGGTGTACCTGGCTTGTGCGAGAGCCGGCGGAGTGGCGCTGGTGGTGGACGACGAGGGGGTGAGGTCGGTCGATCTGAAGGCGGACGCGGCAGCGGTGGACAAGCGGGTGGAGGCATTGGCGGGCGCGCGAGGGCATCCGGCGTGGGAGGGGGTGCTGGACGCGGTCGGGCGATGGGCGTGGGACGCCGTTGTCGAGCCGGTGGCGTCGATCCTGCGGGCGCGGCGGGTAGTGGTGGTCGCCTCAGGACGGTTGGCGATGGTGCCGCTGCACGCGGCTTGGCATCCGACGGAGGACGGGCGGGAGTACCTGGTCGACCGGTGGATCCTCAGCTACGCGCCCAACGCCAGGGCGTTCGACGCCAGTCGGCGCGGTGCCGGTGTGGCCGAGGACAGCGCATTGGTGGTCGCCGGCCCGGAGCCCAGCGCACTCGCCCCCGTCGCGCACGCCGCCGTAGAGGCGGCGTGTGTTGCGCGGTGGTACCCGAACTCGACTGTCCTCAGTGGAGCGCGAGCCGACCGGGCGTCGGTCCTCGCGGCGTTGCCGGGCGCCTCCGTCGCGCACTTCGTGTGCCACGGGATCGCACGGACCGCCAAGCCGCTGACCAGCGCGTTGGTGCTGGCGGGCGACGAGGAGCTCACCCTGGCCGACATCCTGGGGCTTTCCGCGGTCAGAGCCCGGTTGGCCGTGCTCTCCGCCTGTGACACCGACCTTCCGGGCATCGACCTCCCGGACGAGACGGTGAGCCTGCCGACCGGACTGCTCCAAGCCGGCTTCGCGGGAGTGGTGGCCACGCAATGGCCGGTCTGGGGCGAACCCGCCGTGCTGCTGACAACGCGCTTCCACCACCTGCGGCACGTCGAGGGGCAGCCACCCGCCGAGGCGCTGCGGTTGGCGCAGATATGGCTGCGGGATACCACCAACGCGGAGAAAGTGGCGGATCTGGCCGGTTCGGAGGTTCGGCCGGTGGCCCGGATGCTCCGGTTGCGGGAGCCCGGGGACCGGCCCTACCGGCATCCTCGGGTGTGGGCAGCGTTCAGCTATCACGGAGCTTGAAGTTGTGGATCCTGGCCTGTCGGGTCCCTCGAGCTTGTCCGCCATCAGTGAAGTTGGACGAACGGCAAATTCGATCTGGACTTCCGGTTATTATTGAGCCGAAAGTGTTCGGTTGCCTACATGGTGGCGTAGCGGACGTGTGGAGCCCGGAAGCAGCTGCGGACCATGTGCGGTTGACGTTGGCGGCGGCGCAGGAAGCGGCGGGTCTCGTGGGCGAGTCGGTCGACATTGTGGGCTCGTAAGGCGTTGACGTTGCGTTTCAGGTCGGCGTTGAGCAGTTCGTCCGGGTTCGGCTCGAGGCTGTCGCCCCGCGACCGGGTGGACCACGATCAACGGCCGTTCAGCGGTGATCCACCCCATGGCGGGCGGCAGTAACCCCGACCACCGCACACTGCCCGGCTGCCAGGTCCGGATCGTGCACCGACCACTGGACGACCCCGGCGGCGTGCGTTCCACGCCCCCTCGCCAAGACCTACCCGATGGGCTGGTCGCGCAATACCTCTACCGGCAGCTTGTCACCGATACCGAAGCGTCGATCTGATCACAGCGGGCAGGTTTGCTGATCGATACCGAGAAGCCCCCATTGCAGACGATCGAGGAAGTATCGATGCAGGTCACCGCCGACACCCCCGACGAGTCGAACTGCCCCCTCGCCCTCGAACTCGCCACTGCCACCGTCAACCGACTCCCACAGGGCTTACGGGACTTCACCCCGGATGTTGGACACGGGGTTATGCGGCTGGGGTCAGCGTAGCGGGTGTCGGGGTGAGGCTGTTCTCGTAGTCGATCGGGGACTTCTGGCCGAGGTGGGAGTGGCGTCGTCGGGTGTTGTAGCGGTGCGCCCAGCCGAACACGGCCAGGCGTGCTTCCCTTTCACTGGCCCAATTCT
>NZ_VKAB01000084.1 GCF_009769385.1 Saccharothrix deserti | reverse complement strand
AACCCGCCGGCACCCGGCCGACAACGGGCCACCTCGACCATGCCGAACACCGAAAGGAGGACCCGCAACAGTCACTGGTCACGGTCTCAAGCCAGGCCGTCACCCACACGAAAGATCCGGGCTAGCCAGGTCGAAACCGCAGCGTGGCGCAGGGCGTACGGCTCATCGGCGAGAGGCGAAGCGGCCTGGGCGGGCGACAGGCCGACCAGGCGCACCCGCTGCCATGCTTTGGTGTAGACCGAGGAGTAGATCGGCTCAGCGTTCTTCTGCCCCCGGAAGAGACGGCCGTCCGGCGTGGTGCCGAACCGGTCGAGATGCCATCGGAGGATGGCTACGAGTGCGGGCGGAATGGGTACCGGCCGAGTAGCCCCGTCAGGCCGCCGCTTCAGGTTGCGTTCCTCCCAGCTCGCGCCCGAGTCCGTGTAGCGCCGCGCCCCGGCACGGGTTGCGGATTTCTCCAGGAGGAGTTCACCCCAGCCGGTTTCGGGCAGCTTGCAGTCCACCTCACGCAGCCGATTGACCTCACCGGGCCGTAGACCCGCGTAGTACATCGTTGCGAAGAACCCGTACAGGTAGTCGTAGTTCCCCGGTCGCCGCCCCGTGTAGGTGACGGCCGCCAGGAGCTGACGCGCCTGTTTCGGATTCACGACCGACCGAGGATCGACCTCGCCAACCGTGCCGTGGCTGCTCACGCGCAGTCCTGCCAGCGGGTTGACGGTCAGCTCACCGACCTTCACCGCGTACCCGAGCAGCAAGCTGACGATGGCGCGGCGGGACTTCGCCGTCCACGCGGTAGTGGCCTTCCCGTCGAGCTTGCGCGCCAACGCCCGCAGGACCTTGTCCAGCTCGATGCCGTCCGCCAGCTCGCGGGCTGGACGCGAAACAGCCTCGATCCACTGGGCTGCCGCTTCCTCCTCGTCGGTCAGCTCGTGAGTTCGGAGTTCAGCCGGAAGCAGCACGTACATGGTCAGCGCCCGCCTCAGCACCCTGGCGGTGGGTGCCCCACGTTGCGAGCTGACGAACGAGGCAACCGGGATTGCGCAGGCATCCACGTACCGCTTCCGCGTGTTGGGTGCGGCCCCGTCCCACTCGTGAGCGATGAACTCGCGGGCGAGCTGCAACAGCGACCGCGCCGACTTCGCCTTGATCTCCGACTCTGGGAGACCGGTCACGACATCGAACGCTTGGCCCTCACGCGCCGCCTGGACGAGTTCGTTGCGCCGGTTGTTCGCCAGCGCCTTGGTTCGGTACCACTCGGAGTGCTCTTTGCCCGCCGTGATCCAGCGGACACCGTAGGGCTTGGGTCGCTTCTTGCCGTTCTTGTCCGGCTTGAGGGTCTTCAGCTCCCAGATGTTGACCTTGTAGGTGAGGTTCACGCGGCCTCACTCCTCAGCGTCGCCAACCAGGCGTTGTAGTCCGCGCCGGAGATGCGGAGCGATCCGTTGGGCAGCTTGTGGGCGACCGGAGCGGCACCGGGGATCTGCCGCCATTTGTAGAACGTGTCTTTGGAGATGCGGAGCTTGGCGCAGAACTCGGCCACGGTGAGCATTGCGTCGGGGTCAGGCAGCGGCGACAGATTCATCGGTGTCCCCCTCTCGGGCGTACTTGCGCTGGCGTTGTGCTCGGAGGCGTTCAGCGATGCCGGAGGCCAGTTCGCGCTCTGCGTCGTTGGCGTAGCCGGAGCCGGCATAGGCCCAGTCGTTGACGACGATCACCGACTCGGCGTCGAGGCCGAGGCGTTCGAGGGTTTCGGCCGCGCGGAAGGCGCGCCGGTCCTCGCGGATGCGCTTGAAGGTGGTCGAGTAGTGCTTGGACTTGGTCAGGAAGTGGCCGCGGAAGCCGAGCATGTGTGCCCATTTCCGCAGGTTGAGGTTTTCGTAGAAGTGCAGGTCACCGAGGTCCCAGGCGGTTTGGATTACGCGGCGGTGGTGGTCGGAGACCCGCAGGTGGTCGATGTCGAGTTGCGACTTGATCGGCCGGTCCGGGGTGTCCCTGGCCCCGGTGCCCTTGGTGGCGTACTTGGCGACGTAGGCCGCGAGCCTGCCGTCACTGACCGTCCCGGCGTCGTCTTCGACCTCGTGCGCCGAGGCTGCCCGGATGGGGCGTACGTCGACCTGTTCGCCCCAGACCAGGCCGAGCACGGTGCCGTCAGGGCGGTGTGTCTCGACCTGGACCGAGCGGGCGGCGGCTCGAACTGCGTGGTCGACCAGGTCCACGGTCGCCCAGGAGGGCGCCGGGTCGGTGGAGCCGTCCGGGCCGTCGATGCGGATGACGGCGTGGAAGTGGACCAGGCCGCGCCGTTGGTACTCGGCAACCTTGGCGTAGGAGAGTCGGGCGTGGTGCTTGAAGTCCCGCACGGTCAGCCCAGCCGCACGAGCCAGGGAGCGGCGTAGGGCGATGGTGAACCGGTGCCAGAGCTTCCCGGCGTGTGCCTGCCAGAGGACCGCGCCGATGTAGTCGTAGCCGTCCGGGTCGACCGCGCCGCCGATGCGCGGGTCGTCAGGGTGGTGGAACTCGCTGCACCCGGTGCACGGCCGGACTTTGCCGCCGGCGGTGGTGGTGGGCCGGTTGTGGACCGCGCCGAAGGACGGGGCGGTGAGGGTGGCGAAAATGCGCGGCTTTTCCGCGACGCTTACGGGTACGTCCTTGCTGCCGCCGGACAGGCCTGCCCGCATCAGGTGGAAGGCGTCGGCCGCGTAGCGGTCGGAGCAGGCTTGGCAGACCGAGGCGCGTCGGTTGCCGCAGGGGACCATGACGTCTCCGCTGAGGTGGGCCAGGACTTTGGAGCTGTCGAGGTTGTGGAGTCGCCAGGCTCCGAACAGGCGGATGGGTGCGGCGCATCCGCCGGTGGCGGTGACCTTGTCGCGCCAGTCCCGGTAGTCGGCCCGCTGGACCCGGTCGGCAATGCGGTCTTGCAGCGTGAGGACCAAAAGGCTCCCTCCTTCCGGTAGTGGTGGTGAACGACGAGAAGGCGGGGCATGACCGGGTGTTCGTCGGTCATGCCCCGCGACGTGGTGGCGAGTTGGTCAGGCTGCGGCGTTGAGCTGGTCGGCAAGCGTGGCCGCGTAGGCGTCGGGGACGTTGACGGCGGCTTGCACGTCGGCCGGGGTGACGGCGCGGCCCTGATCGCGGACTTCGGCCGCCTTGCTCGTCAGCGCGGCTTGCAGGTGTGCGGGCAGCTTCAGCGCGGTACGAGGCACCTCACGGACAGCGGGTGCGGCCGGTACCGCCGGGGCCGTCGAGGGCGCGGTTGTGGGTGCGCTGGTGACCGGAGTGGCCGCCGGGGTGGTGGTTCGTGGTCCGGCGTCGGCCATCACGCGGTCACGGGCGGCGTTGCAGCGGTGCTGGATGACCGGCATGACCTCCGCGATGAGGAACACGACCAGCGGCACCACGACGTGCAGGAACACCACGCCGTACTCGACCTGGCCGGACGGCGGGCGCAGCGATGACCACACGTTGGTGACCAGGGGCGCGCCGAGCAGAAGCCGTTTGAGCCAGACGACCGGCGCGGCGTCGACGTCCAGGCCGCGGGACAGCATCTCCGCTTCCCAACGCAGCAGCGTGACGAGGATGCCCGCCAACGCCGGCTCTACCAGCCACGCGCCCCACCACAGCGCGTCTGCCGGGGACAGGTGTCCGGCGAGGAACTCGTGGACGCCGGTGGTGGTGAAGCCCAGGCCCAGGGCGAGGAAGAACCACATGGACCGGGTGACCGAGACGCGGAAGCGCTCCAGGCGGACCGCGTGCAGCAGCGGGTCCGAGGTTAGGTCATGCAGTTGGTGGGACTCGGCAAGACGAGCACGCAGCTTCTGCACCGCGCGGGTCTCGGTCCGGTCATCGGCTTTGCGCCTGCGGGACAACGGTTCACCTCCTCACGGGTGTCACCGCTCGACCGGGACGACGTCGAACAGGTCGTGGAACTGCATCGGCGCGAGCACCAGCAGCGCGCCGCCGATGAACGCCGGTCCGGGCTGCAGTTCGCCGGCCAGCACCCGTGCCACGGTGGAGCGGTTGACCTGCATCGCTTTGGCGAGCGCGTAGGCGGATCGGAATCCGGCGAGCCGGGCGGCCTTGGTGAACGCATCGGTGCGGAGCCTGATCGTGTAGGGCATGGCCGGCGGCGATCCCGGTCACGCGGCCACGGTTCCGGCGACGCGGTGACGGGCAGCCACCGCGCGGCCGAGGTGGACCAGACGGGCGACTTCCTCGAAGGTCACCGGCTCGACCACGAGCGGGACCAGGCGGAACGGGCCGAGGGTCACCGCGGACTGCCCCACCGGGGCCGCGCCGAGGTCGGAGACGTCCGCCGAGGCGGTCAGGCCGAACGTCAGCCCCGCCCCGTTCCGCGCAGTGGCCGCCACGGTCAGCGTGTGGTCCGGGCGCAGCGTCCACGTGAGCGTGACGCCGTCCAGGCGGGAGACCCACAGCAGCAGTGCGGCTGGAGATGACCAGCCGGTCCGGCCGAGGCAGGCCGGTGGAGCGCATGAGCGAGCGCAGGGTGCGGATGATCCGGTCCAGCGACCGCGAACTGTTCGAAGGCATGACAAGGCTCCAGACGCGAGAAGTGAGATGAGGTCAGGCGACGACGCGCAGACTCGAACCGGAGTCGGCCGGACCGGCCTTGACGAAGGCGACCAACTCGTCGATGTCCCGATCGGTGGTGTAGGCCGCACGTACCCGCCGTGGCGTGCGGGAACGGGGATCGACGCGGAAGCCGATACCGGCGCTGGACTCGTCGGCCGGGATCTCGTCCGCGATCGCGCCGCGTTCGCGGGCACCGTCGCCCAGGACCATGTCCGGGTGCCGCTCCGAGGTCACCCGCAGACAGACACGGTGCGGGAGCAGGTCCCGGATCGGGAGCACGTCCTTGGACGGTTCCTGTACGTAGACGTCGAGGATGTCGTTGGTGGCGCGGCCCATCGAGGAGATGACGGCGCAGGCGTTGGTGATCTCGTGCGCGTACTCGGAGTTGTAGGACATCAGGAAGCCGACCTCGTCGAGGATCAGCCAGTCGACCGGGTGCTCACGCGACACGGGGACCGACCGCTTTCCCTTGCGCTGCAGCCGTTTCTGCTTGCGTTGCATGTTGTCCACGAACCGGGCGATCAACTCGGCGCAGTCCTCCGGATTGTCCGCGTACCGCCCTTCGAGGATCGGCTTCAAGGCGACGAACTCGAACAGCTTCGGGTCACACACCCACGGCCGCACCAAGCCGTCACGGATCAGCGGAGCGACCGCGCGCAGCTTGGCCATGACCACGGAGTTCTTGCCCGCACCGGTCGCACCGGCCGTCAGGTGGTGGGTTCCGGTCAACGGCTCCCGCCACTCCCCACCCAGTTCGGTCTCCCCGAGGCACAGCGACCGCAGATTCACCGCGTCGGAAGACTCCGGCATGGCCGGGGCCGGGATCACCGAGGTGAACGGTTCGTCGCGCTGGACGATCAGCACGACCTCACCGGGTTTGCCCTGCTCGACTGCGACCCGTTCGGCCTTCAGCGTCGCGGCCAGCTCCGGCAGCACCTTCGCGAACGCCCGCAGCGCCTGGCCGGGCGCCAGCCGCACCCGGACCACGTCGATGGACGGCGACCAGGACCGCACCCGCAGCACGCGCGGCACCAGCAGTTCCCCGGTCCGGTGGTGCACCGTGGTCAGGCCGCACGAGCCCATCAGGTTCACCCACCGCCGCCCGGTGTAGGCACCGGCCCAGCGCCGCCGCCAGGCCCGCAGTACCGGTGCGGCCCACACGTCGAAGGTGTCCGGGTGCCCCCGGTACCAGGCCGCCGTCCCCAGCGCCAGACCGCCGAGAACGGCGCCGGTGACCTGCGGCCCCAACTCGACCACCGACGCCCCGAGCCCACCGGGGCCGACCAGGGCACGGGGATGGCGGACCAGCCACCGCGCCGCGCGGAATTCCCAGCCGACCGAACGTCGGGACGCGCCCGAAGGCGAATCAGTCATCAAAACTCCCTTTGGACACGACGACGGCCGACCACCAGGCAGTGATCGGCCGTCGCCTCGAACGAACAGGGGTTACTTGCGTGGACCGCCCCGCCGACGCCGCCGAGCGGACGCCGGTTCGAGCTGGGACCGGGAGTAGGACAACGAGGTCCGCAGCACCGCGACCGACCGCACGAACGTGTTGTGATCGGCCTTGAAGCCCTCCCGCCGGAACGGGACGTCCACCATCGCCTGACGCAGGTTCCGCATCGCCTTGTCCAGACAGTCCAAGGCCGTGATCAATTGCTGCGACATCAGACCTTCCACTCCCGGGTCTTCAACTCGGTCTCGTACTGGACCGCCCGGTCCTTCAAATTGGTCAGGCTCTGCTGAACCGTGACCAACAACTTCCGCAACTCATCGGGCGGAGTGACCCGCCACGCGCCGGGCGGAGCCGGGTTCTCCCGCATCGTCGCGATCAGCTTGTCCAACGGGCCGAACTGCTCGGTCACGAAATCGATCGCGTTGACGAGATTCGCGTACCGCTGCTCAGCCCGCTTGTTGCTTCCTGCCATCGACACCCTCTTCTTCACACCGAGACCGTCCGGTCAACTCCCGGTAGGCCTCCGCGACTTCGAAGCCCGATTCCGTCAGGAGTAACAGGTTCACGCGGGCACGCACCGCCCCCGACCGCAACACCAACTCCTGCGGCACCAGGAAGATCAAGCCCCGGTTCCCCAACTGGTGGACCGCCGCCGTCTCCCACACCGTCGCCGGACGCATCGCGTCCAACCCCACCGCGCGGAACACGCGCCGAGAACGCACGGTCAGCACATAGCCGTCGCTCCGGGCATGGATCCGGTCCAACACGGTCATGATCTTCTGGAACTCCTCCCCTCGGGGAATCCTGATCTCGGTCTTGACCGGGTACTCGTCGACTTTCGGCACAACCCACCTCCGATGTACGGGGACCACGGCGACCCCGGAACCGACAACGCGACTCCGGGATCACCGAAAACCCCGGCGCACCACACGAATGCGCCGGATTCGGGCATGGCTCTACCCACTGTGGAATTGACAAAGATCAAGCAGCCCGAAAAGGCTTGGACGAACCGATTGGACGACGACGGAAAACGGCGGGCCGTCAGGCCGCGTTACGGACCGATCGCGCCACGGGCTTCAAACCCGCCGCCTTGAACCACAGGCCGGCCGAGGCGATCTTGCGCGGGTCCACCCGGTCGGGGATCTCGTAGGTGTTCACCACCGCGTTGACCAACTCCACGTACATGCCCTCCTCGAACCCCTCACCGGGGTCACCGGGCAGATTGACGCGGATCTCCTCACCCTTGCCCGCCTTGCGGCCCTCCGTCGGCAACGGCTTGGCGAACAACGTCACCACGTACTGCACCTCACCCGAGACGCGATCGACCACCGGCGTCACCGTGCCGTCCTCGGCCTCCCGCATCTTCGCGGCCGGAGCCTCCGTGATCATCAGCCGGTAGCCGTTGAGCATCACCGGCAGGTCCTGAAGCGCCATCCGTGAAACCTCCACTCCTGCGGCGATCGGTCACCGCTCTCTGTCGCTACAACCAACATAGCTAGTAGAGCTAGAGGAGACACTACGCCGATCGGGTGACTTTCAACAGTGCTAGCTCTGTCGCTACAGTCTGTGTATGGCCGCAGACGCAACGGACCGCAGACCCGCCTACCAACAGATTGCAGAAGACCTGCGCCGTTACATCGCGTCCGACGAGATCCAGGTCGGGGACAAGCTCCCGTCACTGACCGAACTCCAGACCAAGTACGGCCGAGCCGTGATGACCCTGCAGAAGGCACTGGACCAGCTTCGCAACGAGGGCCTGGTCATCTCCCGCCAGGGCGAGGGCACGATCGTGGTCAAGAAGCCCGAAGCCCATGCGGGGGACGAGGAGCCCTCACCGCATGAGCTTCGGCAGATGTTCGACCGCATCAACACGGTCCTGGACGACCTCAGCCGGCGCGTCGCCGCTGTCGAGACTGAGATTTTCGGCTCCAGGCCAGACGATCCTCAATCCGACTCAACCGCTCACTAAGATCATCCAGACGCGCCAGGAGTTCAGCGGACTTGGCACGGAGTTCCCGCCAGTCCTCGGCAGTCCACTCGCCTTCTTCAGACACCACGCCCCCTTGCCCCGTCCTGTCGAACCCGGCCCCTCCGCTGCTACACCGAACAGACCGCGACCTCCGGCGTCTCCGACTCCACACGCCCACCCGACTCCGGCAGCCAGACCAGACGCGCCCTCAGGTGCCGGCGTTCGCTGGTGAACAGGTGCAGGGCGTTCTCCGGCTTCTCCAGACTCATGCGGGAGTGGTCATCCACCGCGAACACCTCCACGCGCCCGTCGAATGCCAAGCCCCACGCCGCGACCCAGCCGTCAAGGCGTTCCCCGAACTCCTGCACCACCGCGAAAACCCGAGGCGCGGACGTGACCGCCATGGTGTCCAGCAGTGCAGCGAACTCCGCTTCGCCGCACAACGGCTTCAAGCCGTCGGCCTCGTTCACCGGTCAGCTTCCTTCTCGTCGTGACCGCTCAGGACCGTCAACGCGTCCACCTCTTCAGGCGTCGTTCCCAGCAACGCGCTCAAGTGCTCGAAGTCGAGCGGAGCCAACTTCGTGAGCGCTTCACACCGGTTGGCGAACTGCGTGGCCGACTCGGCCAACTCGCGGGCGAAGTTGATCGCGAGCTGCGCCCCGCCCTCACGCCCGGCGATCTGCACCGTCATCCGCGCATCGCCGGACGAGATCACCAGGGACGGATGCCCCTGCGCCCGTTCAACCAGCGCCGACTCGGCGTCCTCCTCCGGCTGGAGGAGCAAGTACAACCCCATTGGCCTTACCTCCGTGTACACCTGGGACTAGCAAGACCAGATTCACGCGAACGGAAGATCGATCCCATACGAATGACCACTGGGAATAGTGGCGTCACCACTAACCGCAGGTCAGCGACGTAATGGCAGAGCTACACTCCGACATCGTCAGAGCTTCATCAGGGGGTGACCAAGGCAGTGACCACATCCAAACGTCGCTGCCGCACCTGCGACACCCTGCTTGCCAGTGACAACCGGGGCGCACAGTGCGGAAGGTGCGCCGCAGCCACTACACACCACGCACCCAAGCTGCCACCAGAGTTCTGGACTCAGGCCACCCTGCGTGAGGCGTTCGAGTCACGCAACATCGGCCAGATCTTCCGCGCCTACCGCCAGGCCCAGAGTCCCACGGTGCCGCAAGCCACCCTCGCGGCCTGGCTCGACCTCACCCAGGGACGCGTCAGCGAAATCGAACGCACCCGCCGCCCGGTCACCGACCTCGAACGCCTCGAACGGTGGTGCAATGCGCTCCACGTGCCGCACCACCTCCGGTGGTTCAACGGCGGCGTGCGCGAAGTCCACGACGTCCAGGACCTGTACGCCAGCCGCACAGTCGATCCGAGCCCCGCCTTCACGGCCCACCAGACATGGGCGCCGGGCGACCAAGGCGGCTCACCTCAGGCCTCCCCGGAACTGGACATCGTCCACGTCGGCATCCCACGCCTGCGCCGCTCGCTCGACATCCTCGACCTACCCGACGACGGCCCCACCCGAAGCTTGACGGAGCTGCGCGCCGACGTCGCCCGAATGAACGAGCACCGCCTCGAAGCGCGCTACGGCGAACTCGTGCGCCACCTACCAAGCCTGATCAGCGAACTGGCCCGCGCCCGCCAACTCCTCACCGCCACCGACCGGCGTCACGTCGCTTCCCTGCTCACGCTGGCCCTCCGCGCCGCCGACGGCGTGGCCTACAAGTACCGCTACTTCGACCTGTCCGCCCGCCTCATCGACCTCATGCGCGCGACCGCCCAGGAGTCCGAGGACCCGTTGCTGCCGTCAGCGGTGTCCTACGTGCGCACCGAAACGTTCTTCGCCAGCGGCGACCTGCACACCGCCGCCCGTGCCCTCGACCAAGCCGCGGACCAGATCCCCACCCGAGACCTGAAACAGGCCCCGACCGCAGCGGCGTTCGGCTCACTCCACATGCGCGCCGCAGTCGTGGCCGCGCGATCGGGCAAAGCCGACATCGCCGCCGACCACCTACTCACGGCCCGCTACGCCGTCCACGCCGCCCCGGAAGGCGTCTACCACGGCACCGCATTCGGCCCCGCCTCACTGCGCATCCACGAGCTGGCCGTAGCCGCCGAGCTACGCGACCCGGCAGGCATCCAACGAGCCGCCACCTGGCACCCACCACACGAACTACCCGCCGAGCGCCGCTCGCACTACTACATCGACCTGGCCAGAGCCCAACTCGACCTCGGCCACCACGAAGACGCCTTCATCTGCTTGCAGGCCGCCCGCCAAGCAGCACCCGAACACACCCGCGCCCACCCCCAGGTACGCCAAGCCCTCTCGGTGTTGCTGCGCACCCATCCGTCGCTCAGCTCCGGCCTGCTCGACCTGGCCGCGTGGGCCGGCGCTCGCTGAACCAACGCACGTTGGGCTACCGGCTCACGAAGCGGCCAGCAGCTCCGGAAGATCGTGCAGCGAGTCGATCACCCAATCAGCATCACGACGCACCAACGGATCATCAGCCCACAGGTAACCCCACGGCCCACGCCGGATCAACGCGGTACGCAACCCCGCCGCCTTCCCCGCGACGACGTCGTTGTCACGGTGATCACCGACGTAGAGCACGTCACCAGCCGCCACCCCAGGCGTCATGTCCACAACCCGCTCGAAAAACTCCGGCGCAGGCTTGGCCACGCCCCACTCACCAGACGTGGCGATCCCGTCCACCGGCAGTCCCAATCCCCGCAGCAGTTCGGCCGCCCGAACGGTCTGGTTACCCGCAACACCAACCCACAGCCCAAGCTCCCGCAACCGAGCCAGCCCGGCCCGCACATCCGGGTAGAAGTCCCCCTCCTCGATGCGCTCCCCGAGCCCAGCCTCCTCCCGCAACCGCCGCTCATGGACAACGTCGAACCCAGGCCGGAAGTACTGGAACGTCTCAGCGTTGTCCCGCCCCGCCGCAGTAACCGCACCAAGCACCGTCGAGAACGTGTGCCGAGACACTCCGATCCAATCCGCCCAAGCACCCCACTCCCGCGAGTCGTCCAACAACGTCTCACCCACGTCGAACACCACCGCGCGCACCATGCCCTACTCCTACGGCATCAAGGCTCACGCGACAACGCATGGCCTCAGCGTGTGACATATGGCCTGACTTCGGTGTTCAGAGTTTCTTTTCTTCATCAAGGCGGCCCCTGCGGGGCCGCTGGCGGGCCGCGCGGCACCACCCCCGCCGCGCAGGTCTCTTTCCGGCCCTCTCCCAGCAGCCCCGCCAGCGGGCGTGCGGCCTCCGGCCGGTCCCACGCGGGGCTGCGGGCCGGGACCGCGCAGCGGGCGAGGAGCAGCCCGCCAGCGACCCCACAGCGTCCGCAGAAGCCAAGATCATGTCCTCGCCGGACGGGCAGGCCAACAGGATGACCGGAGGACACCGACAGCTCGCGTACCAGCGGGGACCGGGGTTCGTGTCATCCCGCCGACCTCCACGAGGGCAACCACACGCGTCAAGGGGGCAGACCCAGCCCAACAGTCCGGAATGGACAGAGGTGCCCCCTTGACACGCGCGGTTGGGGCGAGCCAGGTCGACGGGATGACACGAACCCCTTCTTCGTGAAGAGACACAGGGTGTCACCCGATCGGGTGGGTTTCCACGTCAGGCCCGACTGAGGAGGTCCGTGCGGGTACCTGCGGATGGGTGAATTACAAGCCTGTAATCCCAGGTCAGCTGGCTGCAACCGTGGCCGATGGACACGCTATAGGCTATCTACTGTCTGTAGTAGCACTACATGTAGTGCAAACGGCAGTTCGAAAGACTTGCGTCCAGTTGAGATGTGCCTCACGCTTCCGGACCAGTGGCTGATCACAAGGCGTGGTCAGCCCGGAAGGGGTGAGGCATGGTTTTCAAGATCCTTCGATCAATGTCTAACCAGTGGTTCTTCCGGATCGTCGCTCGCAACGGCGCGACCCTGGCGCACAGCGAGAACTACTGGAACAAGACGGATGCGCGCAGTGCGGCGCAGACGATCATCGACCAGGCTGGTGGTGGTCGGATCGAAGAGTAGTAACCCTTCCTGGAAGGAGGCCCCGTCGTCCGAGGTGTTGGCAGCACCTCGGACGACGGGGCCTCTTCGAGGGTAACTGGTCTCCGGGTGGCTGTCGGTCCGGTTGACTCTTGCGGGACAACCACGGGACAGTGCTGCAACAGGTTCGTGTCATGCCACTGTTTCGGCTGCTCGCGTAACCCGTGCGTCACACCCCGAGCCCCGCACGATGGACCTGTGAAGGTCGTTTCTTACCTCCATACTGTGACGTCGGCAACGTGGGACGTCCACGCGCATGGCTATGATCCTCGGTCATGCTTGGACAAGAAGGCGCACCCTCCCTCTATACAGAGGTGATGACAGGGCTTGATGGACTTACAGAGAGCCAGTTGCAAATGGTCGCTTCAGTAGTCCGCGCGCTCCGCATCCCTGTGGAATTTCTTCAGGAAAACAAAAGCGATTTGGTGGATTCACGGTTCGCGGAGGTCGTAGCGAACTTCTTGACTCTTCACCATGCGCTTCATGAGGAAGCTTTTAATAAGCGCCCCTTTGAATATCTGTTGAAACAGTGTCTCAATGCTCAAGGCCACGAATCCCGACTGAACCCCACACCCGGAGAGTTTGCATACGACGTAGAAGGTGGCGGATATCGGTGGTCCCTAAAAACCGAGGCCGCTCAAGGGATATCCGCAAAGCAGGTGAAAATCGAAAAGTTCATGGAGGCGCGCTGGGTTCGCGATTGTCCGGACTCCGAATCATGTGCCGCGGCAGTCCGGGAGAGATTGCCGCAGCACATGAACGGATACGACCGCATCCTTATACTTCGCGCCTTTGCGAGAAGTGACGATACGGTCTACAGGCTGGAAGAGATCCCCAAGGATTTTCTCGTTGAGTGCTTCAAGTCGGCCACAACCGAAATGTTCGAACGACGGTCCAGCTCCAAAGGTGCACGATCAGCTCTGAGCTTTGGAGCGGACTTCTTTCGAGGCGGGCACTCGTCGAAGGCATTTCGGATTCTACTTGACTCTAGCGTGGAGAAAGTGCGACTGTGGTACCAAGTTGATCACTGCATCCACCATGGCACATGGGTAGTGCCGCGCGCCGGTGCAGGGAATTTGCAACTTTACACAAGGGTGAGCTGAGTCGCCTGGCCGTCCCGCAATTCAATATCAGCAGTAGATAGAGAAGTTCCTTCGAGCATGATTTGTCCGATGTCGGGCTTCAAGCCAGTCATGATCCACTGAGCCAGCCAGGCCAGCTGGTAAGAGATTAGTGGCGGGACCGCGTCTCCGATCTGTCGATAGAGGTTCTTCCTGCTGGCGCCAACGAAGCGGTATCCCTTCGGAAAGCCTTGCAGGATCGCCAGTTCACGTACTGTGCACTGGCGATCCTGCTCCGGATGGGCGTATCGCCCATTCCCTACGTGAGAGCACTCTCGCTTAATAGTCGGCGCAGGCCGATCCCACGCCATGCGTCCGTAGACATCACGGTAGCTGTTGGGACGTCCTATTTTGACAGCCCTCAACATCGAGGGAATTAGATACTTTTCCTTGTCGGGATCGCCAATGAGATCGGGCCAACTTCCGCCGTTCTTTGGCATGGCTCGAATTCGACCAAGGGACTCACCTGCGAGAGTGGTGCTAGTGTGGTTCGGGTCGTCAGGATGCGTTTCCCCAGTCAATACTGGAGGCAGGTGTCCGATGGCTCGCCTGACAGTGATCGCTTCCGGCTTGACTCGATATCCACCCCAAAGATCTTCAATCGTACGAAGAGGAAGATCCTTTCGAACCGCAATCACCAATACCCGTTCCCGCATCTGTGGAAGCCCAAAATCAGTAAGCCGATGACTGGATGCGTGAACTTTGTATCCGAGACCCTCAAGCTGGGAGCGAAGCACCGCGAAGTGCTGCTGAAAGCGCCCGCCGATTAGCTGCGGAACATTCTCCATCATAATGATCTTAGGGTGGAGCTCGTGAACAAAACTTGCCACGCGTGCTACCAGAGAATTTCTAGGGTCGTCTTTCGTCCAGTTACTGGACACCGCTCGACTGAAACCGGTACAAGGAGGACAGGCGAGCAGAACGTCAAGCTCACTCACTTCCTCGGGAAGGATGCGGTTTGCAAGTTCGTCTGGCTCAATAATTGAGAGATCAACCGCAAGCGGCTCGACCTTCATGTTTTCTTTGTAGGTGGCATTGCAGCCAAGAGCGCCATGCCCCGTGCTTGGCTTACCTGTCTCGACATCTGCTGCTCCTACGACCTCGAACGATGCGTGGGCATGGAACCCGTAGCTCATACCTCCGCCGCCGGAGAAGAGGTCCACGACACTGCTGCCAGCCTGCTCGCTCAACATGCACTCCTCATCGCCTGATGTGTACGGTACGACGAGCTGTCTCCTGCATCTCGCCCCACTGACCCGACGTGCAGTTTGCAAGTGGAAACATCACCTCCCGACTGCTCCTGATCTTGATCGTGCGCCGTGTGGAGTTGACAGAAAGGGCTGCATCGCTCACGTTGCCGTTTGCGATCGCGAACTTCGTGCTCTTCTGCAACTTCCTGGTGTAGCTAGACTGTTGCCCGTGTCGTCCCACGGGCGAGGTGCGCTAGGCGCCGTCTTCCTGTCACTGGCTGCCGGATCGCAGGTGGTAGCAGGTTTTGGCCTGTCTGCGACCTCACATCGCACGACTTGGTTGGTGTTGGTCGTGTTGATGACCCTTGTCGGCGCTTGGCTGTCAGCGACGGCTGTTCGGCCTTTTCTCTCTTCAAAAAACCCCTGACTGCCCCGCGCCCCGCGTGTTTTCACGGGAAGGGGCACCGCACAGGAGCTCGCCGCCGTACAACTCGCGTGCGATAAGCGCAGGTAAGCGGCGGTCAGTACAGGCCGTCTGTGGCGATCGTCCAGCCTGCCCTGTTCAGAGGCCCTACCCGGGCAGGCTGATCGGTTCCCAAGTTGTCGAGGTGTTGAGGATCGCCGCTAGTGCCGCATCAGGCAACGTTCGCCCTGTTGACGACTGCGCGTAGGTGTTCGTCCCGGGCGTGTTTGTTTCGCCAGATGATGTAGCGGCGGATCATGCTGCCCTGCTCTTTGTGGCTGGGGT
>NZ_ML775968.1:508-15574 GCF_009769385.1 Saccharothrix deserti | reverse complement strand
GCGGCCGTGGCGGGCCTGGGTGGGCGGCGGTGGAAGCGGCTTGAGGTGTCGCATGCGTTCCACTCGGTGTTGATGGATCCGATGCTGGACGACTTCCGTGCGGTGGTGGAGGGCTTGTCGTTCCGCGACCCGCAGGTCCCGTTGGCGACGACTGGCGATGTGACGTCGGTGGACTATTGGGTCCGGCATGTGCGGGAGCCGGTCCGGTTCGCCGACAGTGTGCGCACGTTGGCGGACAACGGCGTGACGGCGGTGTTGGAGATCGGGCCCGGCGGCGTGCTGACCGCGATGGTGGCCGACACGGCGGATGTCGTGGCGATCCCGGCGTCACGCGGCGACAAGCCCGAGCCCGAGGCGTTCGTCGGCGCACTCGGGGCGCTGTGGGAACACGGCGTGGAGGTGGCATGGCGGGACCGGATCGGCGGTCGGCTGGTCGACCTGCCCACCTACCCGTTCCAGCACGAGCGGTTCTGGCTGGAGCAGGACACCTCGCTGACGAACAGGTCGGGCCACCCGCTGCTGGACCAGGCGGTCACGGTGGCGGTCAGCGAGGACGTCGTCCTCACCGGCCGCGTCTCGCTCCGCACCCACCCGTGGCTCGCCGAGCGGACGGTCCTCGGCACGGTGGTTCTGCCTTCCTCGGCGCTGGTCGAGGCCGCGTTGCACGCCGCCGACGAGGTCGGCTGCACGGTCGTGGCCGAGCTGACGATCGAAGAACCGCTGACCGTGCCCGAGTCGCGGGCGGTGCAGGTGCAGGTCGTCGTCGGCCCGCCCGACAACGGGCGGCGGCCGATCACCGTCCACGCCCGCGCCGACCGGCCGGACGCCCGGTGGCGGACCCTCGCCCGGGGCGTGCTGGCCGACGACGCCGACGAGCCCGTCCTGCCCGAGGCGACGGAGCGGTTCGACATCGGGCTCCCCGCGGACCTCGAAGCCGGGGCGGCGCGGTTCGGCATCCACCCGTTGCTGCTGGAGTCCGCCGTCGCGCCCGAACCGTCGACCCGGGTGGCAGCCGTGTGGCGTGGCGTCCGCCTGCACGCCCCGGGCGTCACCTCTGTGCGTGCCGCGCTGTCGACGGCGGACGACACCGTCGCGGTCCGGCTGGAGGATCAGGCCGGTCGGACCGTGCTCACCGTCGAGTCGGTGGTGTTCCGCGAGTTCCCCGGTTCCGCGTTCGTCGCGGACGACGACCGGCCGCTGTTCCGGGTGGACTGGGAGCACATCCCGGCGCTGGAGGGTCAGGGCGAGCCGCTGCGGTGGGGTGTGCTCGGCGACCGCGTGGACAGCGACCTGCCGGACGCGCCCCTGTCCGAGGACGTCGCGCTGGCGGCCAAGGCCGCCGACGAGCTGGACGCGGTGGTGTGGCGGCCGTTCGGCGCCGCCCCGACCGCGCCCGACGTTGTGCGGGCACGTGCCCGGCAGGCGTTGGAGCTGCTGCGCGACTGGTTGGCCGAACCCCGGCTCGCCGCGACCCGGCTCGTCGTGCTGACCGGCGGGGCGACAGGGGAGGCACCCGATCTCGCGGAGGCCGCCCTGTCCGGGCTCGTGCGGTCCGCCCAGTCCGAGGCACCCGGTCGGATCGTGCTGCTCGACGCCGACGACCCGGCAGCGGCGGCGCGGGCGCTGCCCGCGGTCCTCGCGTCGGACGAACCGCACGTGGCGCTGCGGGGTGGGCGGGCGTTCGCGCCGAGGCTGCGCCGGGCCGAACCGGGTACCGCGACGACGCCGTGGGACGGCACCGTCGTCGTCACCGGCGGCACCGGGCACGTCGGCAGCCGGATCGCCCGGCACCTGGTCGTCGAGCACGGGGTCGAGCGGCTCCTGTTGATCAGCCGGCGCGGCGACCGGGCCCCCGGCGCGGCGGACCTCGTCGCCGAGCTGACCCGGTCGGGTGCCGAGGTCGCGGTGGTCGCGTGCGACGTGACCGACCGTGACGCGCTGGCCGGCGTGCTCGACGGCGTGCGGGTCACCGGCGTCGTGCACGCGGCGGGCACCGTGGACGACGGTGTGCTGTCCGGGCTGAGCCCGGAGCGACTGGACGCCGTCCTGCGGCCGAAGGTGGACGGCGCCTGGCACCTGCACGAGCTGACCCGCGACCACCCGGTGTCCCGGTTCGTGCTGTTCTCCTCGGTGGCCGGGGTGATCGGCGCGCCCGGCCGGGGCACCGCGGCGGCGGCCGACGCGTTCCTCGACGCGCTCGCCCACCACCGCGCCGCGTCCGGTCTGCCCGCCAACACGGTCGCCTGGGGCCGCTGGGCCGAGGGCGAAACCACCGGCCGCGACGGCATCCGACCGGTGGGCGATGCCGAGGGCGTCGCGCTGTTCGACGCCGCGCTGGCGCTGGACGCGCCCTTCGTGGTGGCCACGCCCGTCGACCCGGCCGCCATCCGGACAACGGGCGACGTCCCGGCGCTGCTGCGCGAGCTCGTCGGCGGCCCCGGCCGGCGGCGCGTGCGAACCGGGCCGACGCGCAGCCTCGCGGACCGGTTGGCGGCACTACCCGACGCCGAGCGGCACGATCTGGTGCTCGACACCGTGCGGTCGGCGGTGGCGGCGGTCCTCGGCCGGGCGGACGGGACTGGCATCGACGCGAACCTGTCGTTCCACGAACTCGGGTTCGACTCGCTCACCGCCGTCGAGCTGCGCAACCGGCTGTCCGCCGCGACCGGCGTCGCGCTCGCGGCCACGCTCGTGTTCGACCACCCGACGCCCGCCGCGCTCACCGACCACGTCCTCGCCGCGCTCGCACCGGAACCGGTGCTCGCCGGACTGCCCGAACTGGACAGCCTCCAGGCCGCGCTGCCCGCCGTGGAGAAGGACGAGCAGGCGCGCGCCGCCATGACCGTGCGCCTGCGGACCATCCTCGCCCGCCTCACCGACGGTGACGAGCAGGACGAGTCCGCCGCGCTGGAGGCCGCGTCCGTGTCCGAGATCTTCGACTTCATCGACAATCAGCTCGGCCGGTCGACGAGCTGAGCCACGCATCCGAGGGGGAACGAACCGCATGGCCGAGGCCAGCGAACAGAAGCTCGTCGACTACCTCAAGTGGGTCACCGCCGACCTGCAGAAGACCCGCAGGCGCGTCGCGGAACTGGAGGCGAGCGCCACCGAACCGATCGCGATCATCGGCATGGCGTGCCGGTTCCCCGGCGGCGTCTCCTCGCCCGACGACCTGTGGCGGCTGGTCCGCGACGGCGTGGACGGGATCTCCGACATCCCGACCGACCGGGGCTGGGACCTCGACGACCTGTACGACCCGGAACCGGGCAAGCCCGGCAAGACCTACACCACGCAGGGCGGGTTCGTCGCCGACGCCACCCGCTTCGACGCGGCGTTCTTCGGTATCTCACCGCGCGAGGCGGTGGCGATGGACCCGCAGCACCGCCTGCTGTTGGAGACCGCGTGGGAGTCGCTGGAGAACGCCGGCATCGACCCGGGCTCGTTGCGCGGCAGCCGGACCGGCGTCTTCGCCGGGCTCATCGAGCAGAGCTACCTCGACGCGGAGGGCCCCGAGGAGTTCGAGGGCTACCTGATGACGAGCAAGCTCGGCAGCGTTGCTTCCGGCCGGGTCGCCTACGTGTTGGGCCTGGAGGGGCCGGCGGTCACTGTGGACACGGCGTGCTCGTCGTCGCTGGTGTCCTTGCACCTGGCGATCCAGTCCCTGCGGTCCGGCGAGTCGGACCTCGCGCTGGCCGGCGGCGTCACCGTCTACGGGAGGCCGGGAGGCCTGGTGGACTTCTCGCGGCAGCGCGGTCTGGCGCCGGACGGCCGGTGCAAGTCGTTCGGCGCCGGCGCGGATGGCACGTCGTGGGCCGAGGGTGTCGGCGTCGTCGTGGTGGAGCGGTTGTCGGTGGCTCGTGCGGCTGGTCGTCGGGTGTTGGGTGTGGTGCGTGGTTCGGCGGTGAATCAGGACGGTGCGTCGAATGGGTTGACTGCGCCGAATGGTCCGTCGCAGGAGCGGGTGATTCGGGCGGCGTTGGTGTCGGCCGGGTTGGACGTGGGTGATGTGGATGTGGTGGAGGCGCACGGTACGGGTACGCGGTTGGGTGATCCGATCGAGGCGCAGGCGTTGTTGGCGACTTATGGTCGTCGTGAGGGCGAGCCGCTGTATTTGGGGTCGCTGAAGTCGAACATCGGGCACTCGGTCGCTGCCGCCGGCGTCGGCGGTGTGATCAAGATGGTGCAGGCGATGCGGCACGGCGTCCTGCCCAAGACCCTGCACGCCGACGAGCCGACCCCGGTCGTCAACTGGGCGTCGGGAGCGGTCGAGCTGTTGCGGGAGGCCCGGCCCTGGCCGGAGACGGGCCGCCCCCGGCGGGCCGCCGTGTCGTCGTTCGGCGTCAGCGGCACGAATGCGCATGTGATCCTGGAACAGGCCCCCGAGGCTCCTGTTGTCGATGTCCCGGTCCTGAGTGCGGTGCCGTTGTTGTTGTCGGCGCGCAGTGCCGGTGCTTTGGCGGCGCAGGCGCGGCGGTTGCACGAGCATCTGTCGGCTGAGCCGGCCTGGGAACCCCGGGACGTTGCGAGCACTCTCGCTCGGCGTCCGTCCTTTGATCATCGTGCGATGGTGGTCGGTCGGACTCGTGAGGAGTTGTTGGCGGGTCTGGGTTCGCTTGGCAGTGTCCGGCGGGTTGTTGGTGGGTCGGTCGGGTTTGTGTTTTCGGGTCAGGGTTCGCAGCGTCTGGGTATGGGTCGGGAGCTGTATGCCGGGTTTCCGGTGTTCGCGGCGGTGTGGGACGAGGTGACGGGCTTCTTCCCGGGCCTGCGGGACGTGCTGTGGGGTGACGACCGGGGGTTGTTGCGTCGTACGGGTTTTGTGCAGCCGGGGTTGTTCGCCTTTGAGGTGGCGTTGTTCCGGTTGCTGGAGTCGTGGGGTGTGCGCCCTGGCTGTCTGGCGGGGCATTCGGTGGGGGAGATCGCGGCGGCGCATATCGCGGGTGTGTTGTCGTTGCAGGACGCCTGCCGTCTGGTGGCGGCGCGGGGTGGGTTGATGGAGGCGTTGCCCGAGGGCGGGGCGATGGTGGCGGTGGAGGCGACCGAGGCCGAAATCGCCCCCTTGTTGGGTGACGGTGTGGATCTGGCGGCGGTGAACGGGCCGACCCAGGTGGTGTTGTCCGGTCGCGAGGACGCCGTTCTGGCGGCCGTGACGGGCCTGGGTGGGCGGCGGTGGAAGCGGCTTGAGGTGTCGCACGCGTTCCACTCGGTGTTGATGGATCCGATGCTGGACGACTTCCGCACGGTGGTGGAGGGCTTGTCGTTCCACGACCCGCAGGTCCCGCTGGCGACGAGCGGGGACGTGACGTCGGCGGAGTACTGGGTCCGGCATGTGCGGGAACCGGTCAGATTCGCCGACAACGTACGCACGCTGGCGGACAACGGCGTGACCGCGGTGTTGGAGATCGGGCCCGGCGGTGTGCTGACCGCGATGGTGGCCGACACGGCGGATGTCATGGCGATCCCGGCGTCACGCGGCGACAAGCCCGAGCCCGAGGCGTTCGTCGGCGCACTCGGCGCCTTGTGGGAACACGGCGTGGACGTGGCATGGCAGGACCAATTGCGCGGCCACTTGGCGGACCTGCCCACCTACCCCTTCGAGCGCCGCCGCTACTGGCTCGACCCGGCGTCCCAGGCGAGCGACGCGTCCGCCCTCGGCCTGGCCCCCGCCGACCACCCGCTGCTCGGCGCGGTCGTCCCCGTCGCGGACGACGACGGGGGTCTGTTCACCGGCAGGCTGTCCACCCATCTCCAACCCTGGCTGGCCACCCGCGCGGTCGATGGCGTCCACGTGGTCCCGCTCGCCGTGCTCACCGAGATGGCGGTGCGCGCGGGCGACGAGTTCGGCTGCACGCACCTCGCCGAGCTGACCCCGCTGGAGCCCGTCGTGCTGCCCGAGCGCGGCGCCCTCCAAGTGCAGGTCCGCGTCGGCGCGTCCACGTCCACCGGTCGCGCGCTGTCGATCTTCACCCGCCCCGACGGCGCGGACGTCCCGTGGACGGCCAACCTCCGCGCCCGCCTGCTGGTCGAGGGTGCGGGCCGGGCGGCAGAGCCGGCCCGGGACGACGACCCGGTCACCGAGGCCCGCCTGCCGGAGTCGCTGCGGGACGAGGCCGCGAAGTACGGTCTCCACCCCGTGCTCCTCGACGACGCCATGCGCGCCGCGCTCGGCGCGGAAGCCGTGACGTGGCGCGGTTTCCGACTGCTCGCCACCGGCGCGTCCACCGTGCGCGTCCGCCTCGTCCGCACCGGCGCGGAGTGGACGGCCGAGATAGCCGACCCGTCCGGCCAACCCGTCGCCCTCGTCTCCGGGGTGTCGGCCGCGGACGTCGACGCCTGGTCGCTGCGCACTGCCCGCGACCGCCACCGGGACGACCTGTTCGGTGTCACCTGGACCCCGCTGACCCTCCCGGAACCGGACGGCGCGCTGACCTGGGGCCGGCTCGGCGACGATGCCGACGCCCTCGCCGACGTGCCCGCCGTGGGCAAGGCGGCCGAGGCGAGCCCCTTGCACGCCCTCGTGGTCGAGCAGCGGCCGGGCGGCGACGTGCACGAGCGCACCCGCGATTCCCTCGCCCTGCTCCAGGACTGGCTCGCCGACGACCGCCTCACCGACACCCGCCTGGTGATCGCCACGCGCGGTGCGGTGCCCGCGGGCGGAACCCCGGTCGTGGACGTGGCGGGCGCGGCGGTCTGGGGCCTGGTCCGCTCCGCGCAGTCGGAGAACCCCGGCCGGTTCGTGTTGGTCGACCTCGACCTCGACCTCGACGCCACCCTCGACCCCCGCACGCTCACCGCCGTCCTGGCCTCCGGCGAGCCGCAGGTCGCCCTCCGCGACGGGCGCGTGTACGCACCCCGCCTCACCCGGCTCGCGGAACGCGCCGCCGCACCCCGGTGGAGTCGCACCGGCACGGTGCTGATCACCGGCGGCACGGGGTCGCTCGGCGCCCTCGTCGCCCGGCACCTGGTCACCGAGCACGGCGTGGGGCACCTCCTGCTCACCAGCCGGCGCGGCCGGGACGCCGTCGGCGCGGCCGAGCTGGAAGCCGACCTCACCGCGCTCGGGGCGCGCGTCACGATCGCCGCCTGCGACGTCGCCGACCGCAACCAGGTGGCGGCGCTGCTGGCCGACATCCCCGGCGAGCACCCGCTGACCGCCGTCGTCCACACGGCGGGCGTGCTGGACGACGGCCTGGTCACCGCCCAGACCCCGCAGCGGCTCGCCGACGTGCTGCGGCCCAAGGCGGACGCGGCGCGGCACCTGCACGAGCTGACCGCCGGGCACGACCTGTCGGCGTTCGTGCTGTTCTCCTCGGTCGCGGGCGTCCTCGGCGGCCCCGGTCAGTCCACCTACGCGGCGGCCAACTCCTACCTCGACGCGCTCGCCCAGCACCGCGTCGCGGCGGGTCTGCCCGCCACGTCGATCGCGTGGGGCCTGTGGGCCCAGCCGACCGGCATGACCGGACAGCTGGACGAGGCGGACCTCGCCCGGATCGCCCGCACCGGCTTCGGCACCGTCGCGCCGGGGCGCGGCGAGGCCCTGCTGGACCTCGCGGTCGCCTCCGGCCACCCGCTCGCCGTCGCCACGCCGTTCGACCCGACCGGCCTGCGCGGCCAGGCGGTCCTGCCGCTGCTCACCGCGCTGGTCCGGACGCCCGTGCGCGCCAGGGCCCGCGACACCGAGGGCACCAGGGCACTCGACCTGGCGGCGCTCACCGACGCCGAGCGCGACCGAGCCCTGCTGGACCTGGTGCTCGCCGAGGTCGCGGGCGTCCTCGGGCACGCCGACGCGGCCTCGATCAGTGCGGACCGGCCGTTCCCCGAACTGGGGTTCGACTCGCTGACCTCCGTGGAGCTGCGCAACCGGCTCGGCGAGGCCGCGGGCGTGAAGCTGGCGGCCACGGCCGTGTTCGACCACCCGACGCCCACCGCCCTGGCACACCACCTGCGCGCCGCCCTCGGGTTCGCGGGCGAGGACGCCGCCGCCGACTTCGCGGATGACACCGCCGTCGACTTCGCCGCCGAGGTCGGGCTGGCCGACGACGTGTGGCCCGCCGGGCGCGTCACGACCTCGGTCGAGGACCCGCGCGAGGTGTTCCTGACCGGCGCCACCGGGTTCGTCGGGGCGTTCCTGCTGCGCGAGCTGATGCGCACCACCGACGCCGTGGTCCACTGCCTGGTGCGGGGCGCCGACGAGGCCGACGCCCTGGCCCGGCTCAAGGCGAACCTGGAGTGGTACCGGGGCTGGGACGAGGTCGACCCCGACCGGCTGGCGATCGTCGTCGGCGATCTGACCCGGGAGCGGTTCGGCCTGGCCGAGGCCGCGTTCGACCGGCTCGCGCGCACCGTCGACGTCGTCTACCACGCGGGCGCGGCGGTCAACTGGCTCCAGCCGTACCGGGCGCTCAAACCCACCAACGTCCTGGGCACCCAGGAGGTACTGCGGCTGGCCACCCGCCACCGCACCGTGCCGGTGCACCACGTGTCCACCACGGGCGTGTTCGCCAAGGCCGTCGAGGAGGGCCTGCCGGTGCGGGCCGACGACCCGACCGGGCCGCCGGAGGAACTGCCCACGGGCTACCGGCAGAGCAAGTGGGTGGCCGAGCGGATGGTCGACCTGGCCCGCGAGCGCGGCGTGCCCGTGTCGGTGTACCGGGTCGACCTGGTCTCCGGCGACAGCCGCCACGGCGCCGGTCAGACCCACGACTTCGCCTGGCTGAGCATCAAGGGCCTGCTCCAGGCGGGCGCCGTGCCCGACGACCTCGGCGGCTTCTTCCACATGGTGCCGGTGGACTACGTCAGCGCCGCGATCGTCGCCCTGTCCCGGCGGCCCGACGCGACCGGCCGGACGTTCCAGCTGTTCAACCACAGCAGGCTGACGTTCACCGACATCCTGGCCCGCCTGCGCGCCGGCGGCTACGAGCTGCGCGACCTGCCCCGGGACCGGTGGCACGAGCTCGTCCACGCCGACCGCGACAACGCGCTCATCCCGCTGATGGACGCGTTCGAGGCCGTCACCGGCGACAGCGCCGGCGTCTACCTGCCCATGGACACCGACGCGACCGCCGCCGCGCTCGCGGGCACCGGCATCGAGTGCCCGCCGATGACCAGCGAGCTGTTCGACACCTACGTCCGGTTCTTCGTCGAGGCGGGCTACTTCCCGCCGCCTCGCAACCACGTGTGACCGGTGGGCACGCGCGAGCGGAAGGGAAAGACCTTGGTCGTCGACATCGAACAGCACACCGCCGTGCGGTTCCAGACCCTCGGGGCCCTGCAGATCTGGCACGGCACCCGCGAGTGCGCCCCCAGTACCCCGAAGGTGTTGCAGGTGCTCGGGCTGCTGCTGGTCCAGGCCAACCGGCCGGTGCCCACCGGGACGCTGATCGACGAGCTGTGGGGCGACAACCCGCCCCGCAGCGCCGTCACCACCATCCAGACCTACGTCTACCAGCTGCGCAAGCTGATCGAGCGGGAGGGGCTGGCCGAGAGCGGCGAGGACATGCTCGTCACCCGGCCGCCCGGCTACCTGCTGCGCGTGCGGCCGGGCCAGTCGGACCTGGAGCGGTTCCGGGAGCTGCGCGAGCGGGGCCGGGAGTCGTTGGCCGCCGGGCGGCACCACGACGCCGCGCTCGACCTGCGGTCGGCGCTCGCGCTGTGGACGGGGCCGCCGTTCGGCAACGTCAAACCCGGCCGCCAGCTCGCCGCCGAGGTGATCGACCTGGAGGAGCGGCACCGGACCACGCTCCAGCTCGCCATCGAGGCCGAGATGGGGCTGGGTATGCACCGCGAGCTGGTCGGCGAGCTGCGGTCGCTGACCCTGCTGCACCCGCTGGACGAGTGGTTGCACCAGCAGCTCATGGTGGCGCTGGACCGGTGCGGCCGGCGCAGCGAGGGCGTGCGCCTGTACTGGGCGCTGCGCGACGCGCTGGGGGACGAGCTGGGCATCAGCCCGTCCCCGCAGACCGAGCGGATCTACCGGGCGCTGCTGGGCTGACCCGAGGCCGCCCGGTGGGCGCGCTCCACCAACTCGGCCTGGAGCACGATGCTCTCGTCCACCAGCGGACCCTCCCGCACCGCGCGGGCGAACGCCGCGAGCGCGTTGCGGCACTGGTCGTCGGCGGCGAGCACGTGCTCCTCGCGGTGGTCCTGCCGCTCGATCCGCAGGACCGGGCGGTGGTGCGCGGGCGGCGTGAACGCGTGCTCGACGGTCAGCGTGCCCGTGGTGCCGACGAGCTGGTAGGTCGAGGTGTAGCGGTGCTCCAGGCCGAACGCGAGCTGCGCGCTCACACCGTCCTTGGGGCGCTGGAGCAGCACCGCGCCCGACAGGTCCACGCCGTAGACGGGGTCGTGCCGCAGCGTCGCGCCCACCACGTCCAGGTCGCCGCCGAGCAGGAACTGAGCCACCCGCACCGGGTAGGCGCCGACGTCGAACAGCGCGCCGCCGCCCAGTTCGGGCCGGTGGCGGATGTCGTCCGCCGGGCGCGTCGGGATGGCGAACGCGGCCGACAGCCACCGCACCGTCCCGATCACACCGTCGTCGAGCAGGCGGCGCACGTGGTGGTGCAGCCCGTGGTGGACGAACATGAAGTTCTCGCGCAGGACCAGGTTCGCCGACCGGGCCTGCTCCACGAGCGCGACGGTGTCGGCCAGGGAGGTCGTCAGCGGCTTCTCCGCCAGCACGTGCTTGCCCGCGCGCAGGGCGCGGCGCACCCACGGCGCGTGCAGACCGGACGGCAGCGGCACGTAGACGGCGTCCACGTCGTCGCGGTCGAGCAGGGCCCGGTAGCCGGCCACGGGATCGGCGCCGTACGGGCGGGCCGCGGACTCGGCCTTGGCCAGGTCGCGGCTGGCCACCGCCACCAGGTCGACGTCCGGCAGGGTGGCCGCGGTCGGCAGCACGCGCCGGATCGCGATGTCGGCGCACCCGAGCAGGCCGAGGCGGAGCGGGCGTTCGGTTGGCATGACAGCCTCCGTCAGCGGGTGATGCAGGTGAGCAGGGACCGGGCGCCGACGTTCACGTGGTTGCCGTAGCGCACGAAGCCGGTCAGCTGGCCGACGGTCATCCACGTGTAGTCCTCGGGCACGTCCAGGGGGAAGTCGTCATCGGCGAGCACCACCATGTAGCGGTTCTCGGCGTGGTAGAACCGGCCGCCCTCCTCGGAGTGCACGACGTCGACCAGCACGCGCTCCGGCGGCGCGCCGAGCACCTCGTCGAGGAACCGGGGCTGTCGGTCGCGGGGCAGCTCCCGGTAGTTGTCGGGCGCGCAGTTCACCGTGGACGACATCTCCACCACGTCGCCCGTCCCCGGCTCGGTGCGGGCGTGCACCAGCAGGTGCAGCGTGCCCTCGATCCGTTTGGCGACGAACGCGATGACGCCCCGGCCGCGCGGCGCGAACATCGGCTGCGACCACTCCCGCACCTCGCGGCTGCTCGCGCTCACCCGCACGCCCATCACGTCGAAGTACAGGCCCCGCTCGTGGCGGATCCGGCTGGACGAGCGGTCCCAGTTCTTCACCTCCGACAGCCGGATCACCCGGCGGTCCAGGCGGTACCGCGCCTTGGCCTCGGTGAACCAGCTCAGCAACTCGCGAGTGTTGTGCAGGGCAGTGCCGCCGTCGGTGTCGGGGAACAGGAAGCGCGTTCCGGAGAGCACCGTGCGCGAGTCCATGTTCACCAGGTTCTCCACGTGGACCAGATCGCGGATCTGGTCCACCCGCAGCCAGCAGAAGTCGTCCAGCACCGGCACGTCCTCGGTGACCTCGACGATCATGTTGCGGTTGCGCTTGTTCAAGAACCACGAGCCCTGCTCGGACTGCAGCGCGTCGAACACCACCCGGCCGCTGCGCGGCGCGACGAAGTGCTCCAGGTACGGCACGGCACTGCCGCCGTGCACCTTGGTGTAGTTGCTGCGCGTGGCCTGCACGGTCGGTGACAGCTGGAGCAGGTTGATGTTGCCCGGCTCCATCTTCGCCTGCATCAGGCAGTGCGGCACGCCGTCGAAGTGCTTGACCAGGATGCCGAGGATGCCGATCTCGGGTTGCAGGATGATCGGCTGGCTCCACGAGTCGACCTCGCGGTGGTCGGTCGAGACCTCGATGCCCTCCACGGAGAAGAACTTCCCCGAGCGGTGCACCAGGTTCCCCGACTCCGGCTCGATCCGCCAGCCGTCGAGCCGGTCCAGGTCCACGGGTGTGACCTCGTAGGTGTTGGCCTCCGTGCGGCCGGCCATCCAACTGTGGAACCCCGACAGGTCGTCGAACATAGCTTCCCCCTCTTCGCCGGATGCCCGGCCCAGCGTCACGGCGTCGGCTTGAGGTCCGTTCGAGAAGCGGTCGAGCGATTTGTCCGGATCGACCCTTGAGCGCGTCTTGAGCGCCTTTCGGCAGACTCGCCGCGACCGACGCGGGAGGAGGGGCCGGTGCGGATCCGGGAGACTGCGATACCGGGGGCGTTCGTGATCAGCCCCGACGTGCTGGAGGACGCCAGGGGCAGGTTCTTCGAGGGGTTCCGCGCCGACCTGCTCGGTGCCGCCACCGGGCGGAGCCACCCCGTCGAGCAGGTGAACTACTCGGTGTCCCGCCGCAACACGCTGCGCGGCATCCACGGCGTGCTCAACCCACCGGGCCAGGCCAAGTACGTCAGCTGCGTGCGCGGCGCCCTGCTCGACGTCGTGGTCGACCTGAGGGTCGGCTCGCCGACGTTCGGCCGGCACGTCGTGAACGTCCTCGACCCGGACTCCGCGACCGCCGTCTACGTCGAGGAGGGTCTGGGGCACGGGTTCCTCGCGCTGACCGACGACGCGACCATCTGCTACGTCCTGTCCACCGCCTACGTCCCCGGCACCCAGTTCGAGATCAACCCGCTCGACCCGGAGCTGGCGCTGCCGTGGGGGTTCACCGAACCGCCGCTGATGTCGGAGAAGGACGCGACCGCGCCCTCCCTCGCCGAGGCGCTCGCCGCCGGGATCCTGCCGGTCTGGGACGGCGCCGCGACCCTGTTGGAGACACCGTGACGATCAACGTTTTCCAGCCGCAGTTGGGCGACCGCGAACTGGCCGCCGTCGCGGAGGTGTTCCGGAGCAACTGGCTGGGCCACGGGCCGCGCACCAAGGCGTTCGAGGCCGCGTTCGCCGCGCACATCGGCGTGGGCGCCGAGCACGCGGTGTTCGTGAACTCCGGGTCCACCGGCCTGTTCATGGCGATGGAGCTGCTGGGTGTCGGCGCGGGCGACGAGGTCGTGCTGCCGTCGATCAGCTTCGTCGCGGCGGGCAACGCCATCGGCGTCACCGGCGCGCGGGCCGTGTTCTGCGACGTCGACCCGCGCACCCTCAACCCCACCGCGGAGGACGTGGAGGCCGCCCTCACCCCGCGCACCAAGGCCGTCGTCGTCCTGCACTACGGCGGCTACCCGGGGGACATCGAGCGCATCGCGCGGCTGTGCCGGGAGCGCGGCGTCGCGCTGGTGGAGGACGCGGCGTGCGCCGTGGCGTCGCGCGTGGACGGGCGGGCCTGCGGGACGTTCGGCGACATCGCCATGTGGAGCTTCGACGCGATGAAGGTCCTGGTCACCGGCGACGGTGGCATGCTGTACGTGCGGGACCCGGAGCTCGCCCGGCGCGCCAGGAGCCTGGCCTACCACGGCCTGGAGCAGACAAGCGGCTTCGTCAAGGCCAAGGTCTCCCACCGCTGGTGGGAGCTGAACGTGCGCGAGTACGCCCGGCGCCAGATCGGCAACGACCTGACCGCCGCCATCGGCCTGGTCCAGCTCGACCGCCTGCCCGAGTTCCTCAAGCGGCGCGCCGAGGTGGCCGACCACTACGACCGCGAACTGGCGGGCGTGCCGGGCCTGCGCACCCCGCCCCCGCTGCCGGCGGGGCACGACACCTCGTACTACTTCTACTGGGTGCAGATGGACCCGGCGATCCGCGACGCCGTGGCCGCCGACCTGCTGGAGGCGGGCATCTACACCACCTTCCGCTACCCGCCCCTGCACAGGGTCCCGGCCTACGGCTCGGACGCCGTGCTGCCCAACGCGGAGCGCGCGTCCGACGAAACCCTGTGCCTGCCCCTGCACCAGGGCCTGAGCCACGAGGACGTCGACCGCGTAGTCACCGAGCTGCGCGAGTCCGTCGGGTCGAAGCTCTCCTGACCGGTCCCCGGGTGTGCCCCCTGCGGGGCCCGGCGATCAGGATGGACAGGGACGACCGAACGACATCAACGACGTGGTCTCCGCCGATCGCGCGGTGCTCGTCGCACTGGTGCGGCGCCTGCCCGGCACGCTGCGCGGACACCGGTTGGTGACGCCGGACACCGTCGTGCGATGGCACCGACATCTGGTGGCGTGGAAGTGGACGCGATGCTACCGACCTTTTCGGTTCGGGGTGACGATGGCCCTTGATGGCGGGTGTATGCCGGTGACATGCGATATTCCGATGGTGGCGGTCTGACCGCGAAGCAGCGGGCACAGCGGGAGCGGGTGCGGTTGGAGGCCGCCGAGTTGTTCGCCCAGGGTGAGAGACCGCCGCAGGTGGCGCGGCCGGCTACGGGTGTCCCGCAAGTCCGCCTACGCCTGGTACGCCCGCTGGAAGGGCGGCGGCGTGGAGGCGTTGCGGTCGAAGGGGCCGTCCGGGCGGAGGTCGCGGATGCGGCCGCAGTGGCGGGCGTGGCTGGCGACGGAGCTGGACAAGGGGCCGGCCGCGCACGGTTGGACCGAGGACCAGGGGTGGACCCTGGCCCGGGTGGGCACTGTGATCGCCCGGCGTTTCCATGTCCGGTTCAGCCCGGCGCAGACCTGGCGCATCCTGCGGCAGATGGGCTTCACGGTGCAGGTCGGGGTGCAGCGGGCCGCCGAACGCAACGAGCGGGATGTGACCACGTGGGTGCGAAAGACCTGGCCACGGGTGGGAAAACGGTAAGGGACCGGGATGCGTGGCTGTGCTTCGTCGACGAGTCCGGGCAGTTGCTGCGCCCGCCGAGGGCACGCACCTGGTCCCGCCGCGGCCACCCGCCCGTGCTGCGGGTCTGTCAAGTACCGGGTTTGATGGAGGGTGTGATTACCCGCTCGGTGCCGAG
>NZ_ML775968.1:0-498 GCF_009769385.1 Saccharothrix deserti | reverse complement strand
GTCCGGACCGCTCACGCGGGCCGGGTGTCCCTGGCGGGCGTGGTCTGCCGCAAACAGGGCCACCGCACCCGGCTGATCTACCGCATGCTGGTGCACCGCGGCCGCGTCGGTGAGAAGAAGGGCTTCCGGGAAAAGGACTTCGCCGCACTGCTGGATGCCGCCCACCGACAGTTGGGCGGGGCCATCGTGCTGGTCTGGGACAACTATGTCCACCACGTCGATGCCGCCATGCGGGCGTTGATCGACGAGCGGTCGTGGCTGACGGTTTTCCGCCTGCCCGCCTACGCCCCGGACCTGAACCCGGCCGAGGGAGTGTGGGCGCACCTGAAGCGGAGCCTGGGCAACCTGGCCCCGTACGGCATCGACGGCCTGGCGGCAGTGGTCCGTAACCGCCTCAAACGCATGCAGTATCGACCCGACCTGCTCGACGGGTTCATCGCACAAACCGGACTGATCACGACACCACCGTGACGTCACCCCGAACCGAAAAGGTCAGTA
>NZ_VKAB01000081.1 GCF_009769385.1 Saccharothrix deserti | reverse complement strand
CACCCGACGACGCCACTCCCACCTCGGCCAGAAGTCCCCGATCGACTACGAGAACAGCCTCACCCCAACACCCGCTACGCTGACCCCAGCCGCATAACCCCGTGTCCAACATCCGGGGTGAAGTCCCGACCGCCCCCTCAAGCTGTCCGCTGATCGGTGTCGTCGGGGTGCTTCGCACATTCACAGGGACCGGCCGCCGCGGTGCGACTGATTCGGGTCGACACGGACCTTCGCTCGCTCGGCGAGTCGGACCTGTGCCCGCGCCACTCGCTGACGCCCGTCATCAAGCACCTGCACCGCCGGATCCTGCCGCTGCCCGGTGCTGCCCAGGCGTCGCACGCTCCGGGGCGTACGCAGCGTGGCCGCGTCGGCTTCATAGGGGCGCAGCCGGTCGGCGGCGGCGTGCACGTGCGCCCCTGCCTCCCCGCGCGCCCGCGAGGCGAACCACTCGCTAACCGCGATGATCAGCACGGCGAGCACGACCATGACCAGCAGCAGCAACGCCAGCTCCGGGTCACCGACGGCACGGGCCATCGTGCGCGCCACCGACGCCAGCTCCGGCAACAACGGGTCGGGTCGACGAGCCGGACGCCGGGTCGGTGTCGGGTGGGACAGGCGTGCGGCGGCGGCCAAGTGGTCGGCGACGGCGCGGGCGTCCTGGTCGACCCGGCGGCCTTGGTCGTCGACATGGCGGACCGGCACGAGCACTGAGACCACCGCGGCGATGCCCGCCGCCTGGTCCAGCACGTGGTGCCGTCGCGCGGCGTCCACCGGCCTGTCGAACTCGCCATCGACCAGGGTGTCGAGCAGCGTCAGCGCGTCGTGCAGCTTGGCCTCGGCGTAGCGCACACCCGACGGGCGCAGCGGCCGGTCCGGCGGCCTCGGCCGCCACTCGTGCGGCGAGGTCAGGTACTGGACCAGCGACCGGTCCCGCGTCGCCCGGTGTTCGGCGAGCAGGTCGCCAGCCTGTGCCGAGTCGTCGGTGGATCCGAGCGGCGGCAGCGCCGCGCGCCACCGGTCGACCAGTTCGCCGGTGGTCAGGTCGCGGGCAAGCTGCCCGCCGGCCAGCCGCAGCACCGGCCCTCCGTCGAGCACTTGGCCCTCGTCCAGCGCCACGGTGTAGCCGACGACCCGCCGGTTCCCCTCGTCCAGGACCAGGTCGACGTGTACCCCGGCCCGCTGGAGGCTTTCGACGAACTCACCGGGGTTGTGGCTGCTGGTCGCGGCGGCCCGGACCCGGCGTTCCAGGGTACGACGTTGCGGTTCGACGCCGGTGCGCGTGGCGCGTTCGTGTTCGGCACGGGTCAGCTCCCGGGCGCCGGTGCCCGACCGCCCGGTGCGTACCAGGCCCAGCCGTTGCTCGACCTCCAGCGCCCAGGCGCGGGCCTTGCGTTTGCTGTGGTCCAACCTGGCGACGCGGCCGTCCTCGCCGACCAGTTGCACCACCAGGTGGATGTGGTCGTTGCCCGACTTTGACGTCCCGTGGTGCACCGCCACCCACCTGCACCCCGCAAGGCCCAGCCGGGTGACGAACTCTTCCGCCAGCTCGCGCCACACCTTGTCGCCCAGCAGGCCGTCGTCGCTGTGCGCGGAGATCGGTACGTGCAGCACGTGCCCGGCCTTGACGTGCTTGTCGCGTTGGCGGCGCGGCGCGTCCAGCCGGCGCACCAGCTCGCGGCGCTCGACCGTGCCCGGCCGGACGGTGTCGGGGAACTCCAGCAGGGTCGTGTCCCACGCCGCCACCAGGTGTGGGTCGGTGTGGGCCAGGTGGTCGCCGACGGCGAACAGGTACTTGATCGTGTCGGTCAGCCCGTGGTGGCGCGGCAGCAGCTTGGGAAGCATCCCGGCCTCACGGTCGCCGCTGCTTGGGCGCGCGGTGCACCAGGCGGCGCTGGTCCAGCAGGTCCAGCCAGGCGTTGAGCCTGGCCACCGCCTGGTCGTGACGCTGCCATGCGGCGGTGGTCTCCATCGGGCCGACGGCTTGGCCGCTGTTGGCGGCGCGCGCGAGCTGGTTGAGGTTGGTGTCCGCGCCGTAGAGCATGCGCCGCACGTGCGCGAGGTCGGCCGCCAGGTCCAGCGCGTCCTCCCGTGACAACCGCGCCCGCTCCCGCCCGGCCATGCCGGCGCCCGTGTCGAGCGGGAACCGGGCGGCCAGGTGACAGAACGCCGCGACGTCCACGGGCAGACCCAGTCGCTGGGCCAACGCCGCAGCGCGGTGCTCGACCTCGGCTAGCTCGGCGGTGGTGAACCGGATGAGCACCTGCCGCTTGCGGCCGTTGCGCACCGGCGTCAGGTGCCCGGTCGGGCCCAGCAGGTCCGCCACCGACGGCGGCAGCACGCCGTCGCCGTCCGCCGCGTCCGGCGGTCCCGCCGTGGTGTCGGGCGCACCAGGGTGCGCGTGGTCGTGGTGTGCGTCGTGCATCAGGCCCCCCCGACCTGTCGGGGCGTTCGCCGCGCCCCCCGACGCGCCGCGCCCCACACCGGCGACCCTACCCGCGCGCTGGCTGCATCTCCGGTGTCTGCACGGCCGTGATCAGGCACTTCCTCTCCGGCTAGCGCAGCTAGCTGGAGAGGACATCTTGCCTCCGCCTCAACGGCTGATCAACTTCCGGTCGGGGTGCATCGGGGTCGGGTCCGAGTCACCGGCCTGAACGGACACCGCCATTGGGCGCAGCAGGTACAGCAGCCGGTCCGCGCCCTCCCCGGCAGGGACGACACGAGGCCGTAGGTGGTCTCGTCGAGCTGACCACACCACCACGCGATCCGGTCGTCGACAAGGATCTGCGACTCGAGTGGCGGTTCACCGTTCGGGTTCGTAGGGCACTGAGGTCGACAGCACCGCTGCCTGTTTCCCAGCCGCCAGCCTCCGGCCTACCGCGAACTCGGCCTGCCCATTCATAGCGCTGGAGTCCACTGCCAAGGCCGCGTTGTCTGGCCGCGGAGGTATGCGACACGGAGGCTGGCCTCCGCGCGGGCGTCGGGGTTTTCGGCGGCACGTTGGGCGACGTAGGACGCCATGCGTAGTTCGCGGATGTCGCGGAGCAGTTCGAAGCCGGACCAGCCGGTGACGTCGTAGCCGTAGCGGTCGCAGAAGTCGCGGTAGTCCTCGGCGGTGATCCAGTTGAAGCTGGTGTGCTTGATGGCGGTGCTGACGAGATCCCACTCGGGAGGGCCGACGGAGCAGCGTTCGAGGTCGAGCAGGACCACTTGGCCGTCGTCGGTCGCTACGACGTTGCCGACCCAAGCGTCACCGTGAACCACGCAATGCGGCAGTCCGGCGGGGAGTTCGGCGTATCGGGCCTGTAGTGAAGCCACGCGTTCGCGAAGCCAGTCTAGGTCCGTGCCAGTGAGGGTTCGGGCAGCGTCGATGCGCTCGCTCAGCCGGACGAAGGGGTCGAGGGCGGCGAAGGGAACGTCGTTCGGGACAGGTAGATCGTGGAGTCGGCGGATCGCTGTGGCGACCTCGGCCGGAGTGCCGTGGCGGTGAGGAGGAAGCTCCTCCCAGAAGGTCACCGCCCTGTCACCGACCTGTACGGGCTGCCCGATGTCCTTCAGCGCTCGAACGGCAGGAACGTCGTGCTCGGCCAGCCATTGGGCGATGAGGACTTCGCGGGTGGCGGCGGCGAGCTGTCCGGGACGGGTTATACGTGCCACCACGTCGCCGGGGAGCCGGAACAAGGCGTTCTCGCCCAGCCGGATCGGCTCGGCGCCGCTGGAGTCGATCCTGATCTGTGCGCAAGCTTCGGCCAGCACGGCGCGGTGCTCGGTGCTCACGTGGCCAGCACCAGGGTCGTGATGCGGTGCCGAAGGGCTTCCACATCGGGTATTGCTCGGTGCCGCTGACCGTGACGTGCCAGCTCGCGTAGGTCGTCTACGGCGCGGTTGGAGCGGATAGCGTCGGCGGCGTCCAGTGCTGCGGAGCCGATCACCGCGGCTTCGCGCGGGTCACCGGTGGCCATCGTCAGCGAGGCCAGCTTGATCTGAGACATCGTGCGTGATCGCGCGTAGGCGGCGGTGTGTCCGGCGACGGCCGTGGAGAACCGTGCCGTGGCTTCTGCGGGGGAGCGGCCCTGGACGGCCAGATCGAACAAGGCGTGGCCGGTGTCGCCCGCATGTTGGGCGGCGTCGTAGTAGCCCATCCACGGCGCGTCGTTGGCCGGGTTGCGGTGGGCGAAGTGGTCATCGGCGGTGCCGACCGCGATCAGCGTTTCCCGGACGCGGCCCATCTTCGCCAAGGCTCGGGCGTGGGCGGTGTGCAGCATCGCCCGCTCGGTCGCCGTGAGCCGGTCGGAGCGGACCAACGCGTGCTCGGTCAACGTCAGGCCCTCGTCGGGCTTGCCGACCCAGATCGCCTGCCGGGCCATCGAGGACAGGATCTTGGCGCGCAGGTGCCAGTCCTGCGCCTCCTCGGCGCAGGCCAAGCCGAACTGGAACACGCGGCGGGCGTCGTCGTGGGCATAGGCGTCGAAGGCCATGAAGGCGCAGGTGTGGGCGAGATAGCCCACGGCGCTGTGGAGAGGGCCGCGCAGTCTGGCCGGGTAGCTGGCTTCCAGCAGGTCGGCGGAGAACCGGAGTTGGGCAAGGACGGCTTCGCGGGCCAGGCCGCCGCCGTAGGTGTGGTCCCACCCGGCGAACACGCGTGCCGCGGTGTGGATCTGCTCGATCTCGGTCTGCCCGATGCGGGCGGGAGCCGCAGTCGGCTGGGTGCCCTCCAGCAGGGCGGCGACCGGGGCGAGCGCGAGAGTGCCGACGCCGAGGGCGGCGGTGCGCAGGAATTGCTTTCGGTCCACGGTCGCCAGCTTTACCACCGTGCGGCGGCGGTTGCTGAAGCCCAGCGCGGCGTCGCTGGAAGCACCAAGGGTGACGCGCAGTGCCTCGCGATACAGCGCTCCGGGCCAACGGATGTCGCCGCGTTCGAGCTTGCCCAGATAGTTGGCGTCGAGCTCGACCTTCCGCTCGTAATGACGCCAGATGTAGGCGTTGACCAGGTCGGCAAGCTCTTGCCGGGACAGGCACTCGCCGGGCTGTGTGGGCGAGGCGGTGCGTTCACGCGCCTGCCGCAGCTGATCGTTTGCCGTGGGCACTGGTCCGGCCTCCCATGGGTGTGACCAGGGCCATCGTGACACGCAACGTGACGAAACGGGTACTGCTCCGCGAATGGGGAGGATTGCAACCCTCCCCGAATCCTCCCCTTGACATCCCCGGTTCCTGGTGTCCGCAGCAATGCGGATCGCGGGCACGGTTGGTGGCATGACGGAGACCGCGCTTGAGCAGGGTGGAACGGCGAACACCGCCGCAGCCGGCGTCATCCCGCGTGCGTCGCTGGTGGTTCGCGCCTTCAGCAGTCCTCATGAGGTCAACGGCCTGCACCCGGTGCTGGCCTTGGCGGCAGACCTGGGTACCGAGAATCGGACACGCGCCGAGGCCCAGCAGATCATCAGCGACCCGCGCGGCGACGACCACGTGGCCGCAGCGGCCCTCCGTGCGATCCACGACCACGATGTCACCCGATCGGTGCTGGTCGAGCGGATCGACGCCTGGGCGGGAAGGCAGTTCGGCGAATCCAGCGCGCGGCTGCTGCACACCGAGAACCTGGGGCAGTTGGTTGACCGCCTGGCCGCGGCGTGGGTCCGGTCCCGGCTGCTGGCCGAGGACGACAACCCGGCCGCGCGTGATCCGGCGAAGCTCGCGCTGCACCGGCTGGGAGAGCTGTGCATCGGCTACGACGACCTGGTGACCGACCTGCTGGGCGGCCGTCGCCGACTGCCGATCTACCAGGCGCTCACCGACCGCGACGTGGCGGCATGAGACGTGGACGGGACACGCGATGTCGTCGCCGTCGTCGTGGCAGTCGACAGCCCCGTCGGTCGCGTCGCGACGGCCGTCGACGAACTCACCACCCACCTCCCCTCAACTGGTCAACAGCTCGTCTGCCCGATCTGCTCCGCTCGGTCGTGGCCGTGTCCCCCATTCCACGACGCGGCGCACATGGTGATCGCCGCCGGAGTCCGGCTCGCCGACCTGGTGCCGGTCGACCTCCACCCGCGGCTGTGGCCACCAGCCACCACGAAGCAACAGCCCTGGCCCACCGAGGAGGTCTCGAATGGCTGAAGCACCGCTCACGGCCATGCGCAAGGCCGTGTTCGACCACCTCGACCACCTCGACGCCCTGGTCGGTGAGGGCGACCTCCGATGCCGTGCGGCGTTGGCCGACTCCGAGATCGCGCGTCTTACCGCCGCATGGCGCGCTTTGCTCGACCAGCACGCACTCGACGGGCGCGGCCGCTGTCGGCAGTGCTCCGGCCAGTTCCGTGCACGGAGATCACCGTGCACGGTGTGGACCACCGCCCACCAGCACCTGGTCACCGACGGCCCTCCCACGGCCGCGACCGGTCGGCACGCGGCAGTCGACCGGCGGTCGTCCGTCGCCGTGCTGGGGGCCTCCTGACCGGAGGAACGCGCCGCCCCCGACGCGGTGCGTTCCTCCGGTCGCATGACCTCGTCCGCGAGCCGCACTTGCGCAGCAGAACCCTCTGAAAAGGTGACCAGGTGAACACACTGCGAGACCACAACACCGGCCCGTCCACCGACTCCGACAGGGCGACCGAGATCCGCAACGCCCTGACGGACAAGCTCCTCTCGGACGGCATGATCACCTCACCGGTCGTGGAGCGGGCATTCCGCACGGTGCCTCGGCACCTGTTCGTCCCCGAAGGCACGCCCCTGGAGGTGGCCTACAACGCCGCCGACTCGGTGGCTATCAAGACCGACCAGGACGGCGTGATCATCTCCTCGACCAGCGCGCCGTTCATCCAGGCGCGGATGATCGAGCAAGCCGGGCTCGGGCCCGACATGAGCGTGTTGGAGATCGGGTCCGGGGGCTACAACGCCGCGCTGCTGGCCGAGGTCGTCGGTCCGCGCGGGCGTGTCGTCAGCGTGGACATCGACCTTGAGGTGACCGACCGGGCCCGCGTCCTGCTGGACGCCACCGGGTACGGCAGCCGGGTCACGGTTGTCCAGGCCGACGCCGAGAACCCTGTGCCCGAACTGCACGAACCGGTCGACGCGATCCTCGTGACGGTCGGGGCGTGGGACCTCTCGCCGACCTGGCTTGAGCAGTTGTCCGAGAACGGCACGATCGTCGTCCCGCTGCGGATGAACGGCATCACCCGCTCGATCGCGTTCCGCCGTGAAGGCGACCACCTGGTCAGCACCTCGGCCGAGGTGTGCGGGTTCGTCCCGATGCAGGGATCGGGTGCGCACGACGAGCGAATCTTCCTGCTCCCCGACGCGCACGGCCACGACGTCAAGCTCCGCTTCGACGGCGACGTGCCGCAGGACATGAGCCTCCTGGACGGTGTCCTGGCCACGGAGCGCACCGAGGTCTGGTCCGGCGTCACCGTCAGGCACGGCGTGTCGTTCGCCGACCTGCACCTGTGGTTCGCCGGCTTCCTGCCCGGCTTCTGCAAGCTGGCCGTGGACGAGGGGACCGACCTGGCCTCCGAACGCAAGAGCTGGTTCCCCTTCGGTGTCGTGCGCGGTGACTCCTTCGCCTACCTGGCGGTACGCCCGGCGCTGGACGGTTCCGGAGTCGAGTTCGGGGCGCGGGCCTACGGAGCACACGGCGAGGCCGCCGCCACCACGATGGTCGAACAGATCCAGGCGTGGGACCGCCAGGCCCGCGACGCGGCTCCCACGTTCGCCTACTGGCCGACCGGTAGTGACCGGACCCGGATCGACGAGGGCGCGGCGGTGCTGGAGAAGACGCACGGCCTGGTCACGATCTCCTGGCCGCAGGCGGCGAACACCGCAGCTGGCCCGGATTCCCTGCACAACCCCGAAAGTGAGGAGTGAAACCGATGTCGCCAATGCTGACCGTCGCCAGCCCGGAGCTTGAGGATTCCGCCGTCGACGACGCGGAGTTCGAGCTCGACATGCGTGTGGTGGAGTCCACCACCCAGCTCGTGATCATGATGTGCGACACGAGCGACGGCTGCGGCAACACCTGCGGCACCAGCGCGTGCAGCACCGGCTCCAACGACCCGTTCTGACCCAGCCTCTGCCGTCGGCGCCCGAACCCTCGGGCGCCGACGGCGGCGGCCAGCCGACCGGGCGAGGAGAGCCGATCACCATGACCGTGTCCACCCGCTACCGGCACACCGGCCTTGTCCTGGTCCGTGCCACCACAGACCCCGGCGACCTCGACCCTCCGACGCACCTGGACCTGTCCGACCCCGCGGCGGTCGAGCAGGAGGGCCGGGCTTGGTTGACGAAGGTGTGGGCGCGCCAGGAGGTCCGCGAGGCGCTGCATCTGGCCAGCCCCGTCCTCGGTGCGCGCCTCGACCAACTCCTCGACACGGGTGCCGGGCCGCACCCGGTGAAGGAGTTGCGCCGCGCCATCGTCTCCGTGGCGTCCTACCTGCTGCGCTGGCAGCGGCGCGCGACCCCGTTCGGACTGTTCGCCGGAATCACCGCCGCCGCCATCGGGCCCGCGAAGGCCGAGGTGGGCGGCGGGCACCGGGCCGTGCTGCGCGCGGACGCCGAGTGGGCCACAACGCTGATCGACCGGCTCGAACGGCATCCGGGCCTGCGTCCGCGCCTGACGGTCGTGGCCGACAACGCGAGGATCGTGCGCGACGGCCGCGTCATCGTGCATCGGCGGGCCGAGGTCGGTGCCTCCACACCAGGACCGCTGCGGGAGTCCTCGGTACGGCTCAACCGGCCCGTGCAGTTCGCCTTGGCCGCAGCGGGCTTACCGATCCGGTTCGACGCGCTCGCCGCCGAGATGACCGCCCGGTTCCCGTCCGCCTCCCCGGACAAGATCTATGCGCTACTGCACGGCCTGGTCGACGGCGGCCTGTTGATCACGAGCCTTCGCCCTCCGATGACGACCGTTGACGCCTTGTCCCACCTGGTCCGCGCGCTGCGTGTGGCAGGGGGAGAGAACCTGTCCGACGTCGCCGAGCTGTTGCAGGAACTCGACGGGATCAGTACCCGCCTGGCCCATCACAACAGCACCACCGACCGTATGCGGACCATTGAGATCCGGAAGGCCCTCGGCACGCAGATGACCGCCGTGGTCCCGGATGCCGGTCATGTCTTTGCCGCTGACGTGCGGCTGGACGCGATGATCACCGTTCCTGAACGGGTGCTGACCGAGGCGACGGTCGCCGCCGGTGTTCTGCTGCGGGTGGGCACTCAGCCGTTCGGTTCGGCGGCCTGGCTGGACTACCACGCCCGGTTCCGTGCTCATTACGGTCCCGGTGCGCTGGTGCCGGTGCTGGAGTTGGTTGCCGACTCTGGGCTCGGCTACCCAGCCGGGTACCTCGGTGCGCCACGCGCCAGGCCCGCTTGGCGGATGCTGACCGAACGTGACGCCGCCCTCATGGCGTTGATTCAGCAGGCCACGGTGGGTGGTGCCGAGGAGATCACGCTGACCGACACGGACATCGAGGCATTGACCGTCGGGGAGCACGCCGACATCATCGCGCCGCAGCGTGTCGAACTCGGTGTCGCGGTGTACGCCGCCTCGACCCAGGCGATCGACCGAGGTGATTTTCAACTTCGAGTTACCGCCGCACCGCGCGTCCCCACCAGCATGGCTGCACGGTTCGCCCACCTGCTCGACGACGCCGACCGCGCACGGCTGGCAGCGACCTACGCCGCAGAACCCGAGAACTCAACGCAGGACGGGACGGTTGCGGTGCAGTTGTCGTTTCCACCACGCCGCCCGCACAACGAGAACGTGGTGCGCGTCCAGCCGCTGCTCTCGGACGTCCTACCACTCTCGGAACATCCCGACCCGGCACACCCACATCTCGGCGTGATCAGCGTGGACGACCTGGCGGTCACAGCCGACGCCGACCAGATGTACCTGGTCCAGCGTTCCACCGGCCGACGGGTGATCCCCCGAATTCCGCACGCCCTGGACACCGCCGTCCAGACTCCGCCGCTGGCCCGGTTCCTCGCCGAGGTCGCCGACGCGCGCAACGCGGTATTCCGAGGATTCGATCTGGGTGCCGCCCGCACTCTGCCCTACGTGCCCCGCATCCGGTATCGGCGCACGGTGCTCTCCGCTGCCCGCTGGATCCTCAGCGGTTCAGACTTATCCGGTTGGCAGAAGGACTCGCTGCGTTCCTGGCGGCAGCGGTGGCGGGTACCGGCACGGGTCGTGCTGTGCCACGGCGAACTGCGCCTGCCGCTCGACCTCGATCAGGAGTTGGACCGCGCCTTACTTCGCGCACAGGTGGAGCGGGCCGAGCGGATCGAGCTGCAAGATGACGGCCCACCCGACGGCCAGGGCTGGATCGGACGTCCAGCGGAGTTGCTGATCCCGATGACCGCGACCACCCCGTCCTCACGGCCGCTTCCGGCAACTGCGGCCCCCGGTGCGGTCCTTCGACCGGGTGGCTCCGCCATCGTGCACGCGCAGTTGGTGGGCAATCCCGCGCGGTTCGACGAGATTCTCACCGCCCACCTGCCCGCGTTCGTCGACAGCCTTGACGGTCTGGTCGGGCCGTGGTGGGTACGACGGCACCGCGACATGATCCGACCCGAATCCGATCAGCACCTGGCCGTGTTGTTGCGCCTAACCAGCCCCGAACAGTACGGGCCGGTCGCCGCCAGAGTGGCCGCCTTTGCGGCCGACCTGCACGCGCGCGGTCTTCCGTGCCAGCTCACCCTCGCCTCCCACCCGCAACACCCCGCTCGCTACGGCGAAGGCCCGGCGCTGGCCGCCGCCGAGGACATGTTCACCGCCGACACCGCGGCCGCCATCGCACAGATCACGACCTCCCAGGCATCCGGGATTCCCGCCCAGGCATTGGCCGCCGCGTCGATGGCACATCTGGCCGCGTCCTTCGCCCCCGACCCGCAGACTGGGTACCGGGCGCTCGTCGGATGCCTGCGCAGGGAACACGGCCCGCTGGACCGGACATTGCGCGACCACGCGCTCGATCTGGCCGACCCTGACGACGGATATCGAGCCGTCCGCGCCCTGCCCGGCGGTGAAGCGGTCGCTGCGGCCTGGACTGCCCGCGACACCACGCTGACCACCTACCACCATGCCCTCACACAGCAACAACGCGATCCGGGCACCGTGCTGCGCACCCTGCTGCACGAGCACCACGTCCGTGCCGTCGGCGTCGATCCGACGTTCGAGAAGGAGACCGGCCGACTCACCCGCGGCGCCGCGCTGCGCCGCCTCGCCCTGGCCGGTGCCCGATGAACTCCGACCCCGGCGCGGTCACGCTCACCGCCGACGAAGCGGCCGGTCAATCCCTGGCCCGAGGCGCGGCCGGGACGGCGCTGCTGCACATCGAGCGAGCCTGGACCGGCTCCGGAAGCTGGGAAACCGCCCTGTCCCACATCCGGCAAGCGACGGGCGGGCCGATCGACGCCGCCGAACACGCCGGCCTGTACTACGGGGCACCGGCGATCGCGTTCATGTTGCACAGCGCCTCCGACAGGCATCCTCGCTACCGCGCGGCCTGCGAGGCGCTGGACGAGCACGTGCTGCGTCTGGCTCATCGGCGTCTGGCGACCGCCGCGGGCAGGATCGAGCGCGGCGAGGCCACCACGTTCGCCGAGTTCGACCTCTTCTACGGGCTGACCGGAATCGGTGCGTTGCTGGTGCGCCACAACCCCGGAAGCGACGTCCTCGCCGGGATCCTGCGGTATGTGGTCGCCCTGACCGAGCCGCGCCGCCAAGACGGCGTCGAGCTGCCAGGGTGGTGGGTGGCCCACGACCCGGACGAGATCCTGCCGACCCCCGGTGGGCACGCGAACTTCGGGATGGCGCACGGTGCGGCCGGGCTGCTCGCCCTGCTCGCCCTCGCCACCACCCACGGCTGCGTGGTCGACGGCCAACACGAGGCGATCGCTGTCCTGGCCGCCTGGTTCGACCAGTGGCAGCAGGACTCGGCGGACGGACCGTGGTGGCCGCAATGGATCACCCGCGAGGAACTGCGTACCGGCAGTCACACCCAATCCGCACCAGGCCGACCATCCTGGTGCTACGGCACGGTCGGCATCGCCCGCGCTCAACAACTCGCCGCCATCGCCACCGACGACCCGCGACGCCAGGAAGCCGCCGAGGAAGCCTTAGCTGCGAGCCTGACCGATACGCAGCTCGACCGGATCACCGAACCGGGCCTGTGCCACGGCATCGCCGGGGTTTATCAGACCGCCTACCGGGCCGCCCGCGACGCGCGGAACCCCGCCATCGGGCGACGCCTCCCGGCACTGGCCACCCAGCTCGCCCGGCACGCCCGATTGCTCGGCGACCAGGCGGACGAGGGCGGACTGCTGACCGGAGGCGCCGGAGTGGGACTGGCGCTGGAAACCACCCAACACGCCGAGCCACCGCACACGGGATGGGACGCATGTTTGCTGATCACCTGACCACAACGTCCCCGCACGAACTCGCCGCCAGTGTGCTCGCCGTGCTCGCGGGCACCGACCTGAAGACCGTTGCGGCGAACCGCGGCCTGGACCGCGCCGACCTCGACGAAGCCGTGTACGTCTACCAGGCGGCGGGCCTCGCGGCGCTGGAACGACATGCAGAACACGACTGGTACCAGGTGCGCGTCGAATTCCCCGACTGGTCCACCGCCGAGGCCGTGGGCGCGGCGCAACTCGGGCCGCTCCTGGATCACCTCCAGGCCGCTGGGGCGGTGGGCGGGTGGTGGTTCCTGCGCAAGCACCCCTGCTGGCGGCTGCGCCTGCACGGCGCGGACATCGTCGCAGTCGACCACGTGCTCGACGAAATCACCGCGGCCGGGGCAATCGCGCGGTGGTGGCCGACGGTGTACGAGCCGGAGACCGCCGCCTTCGGCGGCCCTGCCGGGATGGACGCTGCCCACGACCTGTTCTGCGCTGACACCCGCGGTGTAATCGACTACCTGCGCCACGACGCCCCCGGCCTCGGCCGCCGCGAACTGTCGATCCTGCTGCTCAGCGGTCTCCTGCGCGCCGCCGGCCTCGACGTGCTCGAATGCGGCGACGTCTTCGACAGGGTCGCCCGGCTCCGACCCGCACCCGCTGAAGCCGACACCGCACGGATCGAACAGTTGGCGGCCAACGTGCGCGTTCTGTTGTCGATCTCCGACCTGCCGACCAGCGAGCTGTTCGCCTCCGGTGGACCGGTCGAGCACGCCGCGCCCTGGCTCGCCGCGTTCCAGACCGCCGGCCGCAGCCTCGGCGACTCTGCCGCACGAGGACGCCTGGACCGCGGAGTCCGCGCGGTCCTCACCCACGTGCTGATCTTCCACTGGAACCGGTTCGGCCTGTCGGCCGCCAGCCAGGGCATCCTCGCCCGTGCGGCGACTGCGGCCCTCCTGCCCCGGAGTTGACCCATGGACCCCACGATGCTCGCCGCCGCCCGCCGCCCGCCGCTTCCCGCTCCTCGGCAGGCCCCGCCCCGCCTGCCCCTCGCTCGCGGACCGAGTCCAAGAGATCGCCGACATCGCCCACGCAGCAGGACAACAGGGCACCGACAGTCTGGCCGAAGGGGCGCACGCCCTGAACAAGGCCGCGCTGATCGCCAGCGACTGCGGCGTGCCGACCCTGGCCCGCGACCTGTGCTGGCAGCACATCGACATCTACCGCGCGGCCGACCGCCCGCTCACCGTGCTCCAGGCCAGGTACATGCTCGAACCCGTCCTCAACCTCGCCCGACTCCAAATACGCGCCAGCGACGGAGAACAGGCGCTGCACCTGCTGACGGCGATGTACCGCGCCGTCATGTCCAATGCAGACCTGGACGTCGACGGGCAGACCTTGCCGCTGACCGACCTCACCGGCACCCGCCAGGAACACCACAAACTGCGCGAATGGGTATGGCTGCACCTCCTCGGGGACGGAATCCGCGCGCTGACTCTCGCCGGACGTTGGGACGACGCAGTCACCCACGCGCAAACCCACCGAGGAATCGGGTTGCACCTCATGGAGGGGCGGCAGGCCATGATCGTGGCCCACTGCCTAAACGGAGCAGGTGCGGCGGCCCACGCGGCGCTGGCGGAAAGCACGCCCGTACAACCATGGGAACTCCAGGTCGCCTCCTGCCTGAAGGTGATGTGCACCCAGGCGGCCGGTGTGTCCGCACGCCGGGACGTCTACACGATGATCGGGCACTTCGTCGGGCAAGAGTCAATGCCCGGCTACGCGGCCTTCCGCGCCCAGCTCGGACTGACCGTCACCACACTCGCCGGCGCCACCGATCCCGAGGCGGCCGACGCCGTCCTTGCCCAGGCGGCCGACGAAGTGATCAAGGCTGGCGACGGATACGCCGCCCGCGACGTGCTCCGATACCGCGACACACAAGCGGACTTGACCAATGAGCAACGCGAAGCGCTCTCCGAGCTGCTGCTCCCCTCCGGCCTGGGGGCAGGAACGCTGTCGGAGCCCCTGCTGAAGTCCCTGCTCGGCTCGATACAGGCCGCGACCGAGGTCGTGGCCACGTCCCTACCGCAGCAGGAGCATCCTGCCATGCGAGCGTGATCGACGCTGCGGTATCGAACATAAGCCCATCCAAAACCCACCACCTGCCGTAACAGCGCTCACCAGCCGTAGAGCCGGAACCGGGCCAGAACAGTGTCTTGGTGCTCTGGGTGCGGGGCTGCACGCCGACTGCGCCCACGTGACTCGAGTTCGGTGCCAGGGTCCGCGACAATCCGTATCCGCCGGTCTCGTTCAGGAACCGCTCGGCGTCCCGCCGCAGGTTGGCGACCAGGTCGTGTGCCAGGAACTCCGGGTTCACGGCGAGTGGGCGGCCAGTTCGTCCATGGCGGCCGCCGCCCAAGAGCTGCGTGAATTGGTCACTACACAGGAGGTACCCTCCGATGGCGCTTTCTGGTCACAGCCTCCCCCGGCTCACCGAAGCCACCTTCACGCCCGAGCGCACCCGGTTGATCGCCGAAGCCGCCTGCGAGCTGGCCGGGCTGGACGCCACCGGGGCCGAACTTCTCCGGCACCAAACCAACGCCGTGTTCCGCCTCGTCACCGCGCCGGTCATCGTCAAGGTGGCGCGGCCGAGCATCCGCCACACCGCAGCGGTGGTGTCGCTGGTCGAGTGGGTGACACGGCACGGGGTGCCGTCGGTGCCGCTGCTCCCCGGCGTCCCGCAACCTCTGGACCTGGCTGGCTGCGCCGTGACCCTGTGGCACTACCTCCCTCCAACCTGCCCGATCGCGGCCGTCGACCTGGCCGCGCCACTCCGAGCGCTACACGAGGTGCCGCTTCCGCCGCTGCCGCTGCCGGAACTCGACGCGCTCGGCGCCATCCACCGCTCGATCCAGGCCAGCTCGATCATCTCGGCGGCTGAACGCGACATCCTGTTGCGGCGCTGGAGTCACCTGGTAGACGCGGTACCCGAGCTGCGCTACGACGGCCCGCCGCGCCTGATCCACGGCGACCCACAGCATCGGAACACGCTGTGGGACGAGGCGAACGACCGGCCGGTGCTCTGCGACTGGGACAGCGCAGTGATCGGCCCCGTGGAGTGGGACCTGGCGACGATCGAGGTGCACTGCCGCCGCTTCGGCTTTCCCGAGCAGGAGTACCAGAACTTCTGCACCCGCTACGGCCGCGACATCCGTGAGTGGGACGGCTTAGCGACCATGCGCGATCTCCGCGAGCTGCGCATGGTCACGACCAATGCGAGGAAATCGGCTCCCCGCCTTCCGCAGTTGGTAGTCACACGTGATCGCGAGTTTGCGGTCTGAGCTGGGGAAACGTGCTGATAGGCCGGAGAGGGCGTGTGCCTACGCCCTGTCCGGCGTGTCCGGCAGGGTTCAGCTGG
>NZ_VKAB01000080.1 GCF_009769385.1 Saccharothrix deserti | reverse complement strand
GCGAACCCGACCCGGTGCGGCCGGATCCAGCCCAGCGCCAGGTCCACGGCGAGCAGCACGAGAATGAGGCCGATGGTGATCGCCCACGTCCAGAGACCGATATCCAGCACAGCAACTCCCGAGTACCCTGTCCGTCTACAGTGGACCTACTGTACCGGTCCTGAACAAGGCTGGAACGGTACGTCTCCCACTACAACCACCATCACCCTCATCATGCGCGACAACTCAGGCCGCCACGACCGGATCACTCGGTCCCACAGCCGAGTCACACGTCGATACGTTGCCGACCACTTGATCAACGAGTACGAGCCTGCGGCGGCTTAACGCAGGTCAGAGCCACGGTGTCGACTTCTGACACCCCACACGCGACCACCTACCACCCGAGGCCCAACACCAGCCTGCGGCAGTCCCGTCCCTCGATACCCACAGACTGCTCCGCACCCGCATCCCGGGCGGCCTCATCAACGAGTACAGCTACGCCGCTTGACCAGCAGCGATGACTTCTCGAGCGGCACACGCTGCGGGCCTGTTCAACCACGCTCACGCAGTCCGCGAGGTAGGACTCGCGCTGTTGTGGATCGACGACGATGCGCCCCGCGACGATCACCATCTGCCGCTCCTCGGCTGGTTCGAACCGGCTGTCGCACAGTATGACCATCGACCGAGGCCGAACTGATCGGTGGACCCGCGACGGACACGACGATCCTCGCCGGACAGAAACGATGATCACCGTCTTCGTAGCTGCTCGAACCACACCTGCTGGTTACCTACGGCACCATGTCGACGGCCTCTGAGCTGGAGCGATGCAGTGGGTGATCTTCGCCGTTCCGGCGCCCCTCCAGGGAACCCGTGCCCAAGGGGCAGTCCATCACCGACTACCCCGAGTCCTCAGCCGCCCCGCCCCGTCCCCGATCATCGCTCCACGGTCGGTGACCTGGGGCGCCCGACCCGAGGGCATGGCCGGTCGGTGTCGATCAGTTGGTCTGGTCGTCGTCGGGGCCGGCGAGCTTGGTCAGCAGGTCGACGACGGTCTGTTGTCCGGTGGCGAGGGCGTCGAACTTGCCGCGCATCTCGGTGAACCCGTCGCCGACCGTGGTGCCGAGGTCGGTGAGGTCTTCGCGCATGGCGTTGAAGCTGGAGGTCGTGGCTTGGCGGAAGTCGCGGATCTCGCCTCGGAACTCGGAGACGTCCCGGTCGGCGCCGCCTGCCAGCACTCGTGCGGCGGCGGCGTCCTGGGCGGTGGCGCGCACCAGGCCGGCCAACTCCTCGACGCGGGCCTCCAGTTCGGCGACGCGGGACTCCAGGTCCTCGGGCTCGGCCATGCCGCACAGGTTACCGCCCGGGCGCGGTCCGGCGAACCGTGCCGCGCCGCCCTGAAGTCGATCCGCCCCGAAGCCAACCCGGCCGGGTCGGAGGCATGGCAGCGCGACGGCGAGCTGGCTGCTGGAGCCGATCAGAGTCCGAACACGCCGCCTTCGACGAGGATCAGCAGTCCTATGCCGATAAGTGCGATCGGGAGCATGGTGTGGCCCCAGCGCGCCAAGGCGCGGGCGATCACCGGTCGGGTGGCGAAGAACCGGCCGACCGCGCACCAGACCGCCACCAGGGCGAGGAAGGTCACGACGAACACGACCAGGCCGTCGGTTCCGGCGGTGGTGAACTGGCCGGCCCGGTCGCGGATCAGGAACCGGAAGCTGTCGGCTCGGTCGTCGAGGTCCATGGGCAGGTTGCGGGCTTGTTGGGTGGTCCATGGCCCGTCGGGGGGTGTGGTGGTGCCGAGGACGTGGACATAGCGGGTGGCGACCTCCATCACGAAGAACACGTGGACGCGCTTGAGGGTGACGGCGCAGTCGACGTGGAAGAAGTCGCAGGCCACCATGCTCGTGGCCTGGGCGCGCAGGAAGCGCCGCCAGGACATGTCGGTGTTCCGGGTCGGTGCGGGCGGTATCCGTAGGCGCTGGAGCACGCGACGGACCGTTGACGCGGCTACCCGGTGGCCGAGCTTGAGCAGTTCGCCCTGCATCCGGCGGTAGCCCCAGCCGGTGTTCTCCCACGCCATCCGTTCGATCAACGTCACGATGGTGTCGTCGACCGGTGGGCGCCCGGTCCGACTCGGGTAGGTCCACTTCCTCGCGACCGGGCGCCGGTGCCACCGCAGGATGGTGCCCGGTGTCACCAGTCGGTGTCCGCGCAGCATCTGGGGAAGTCGGCGCACCAGGGCGGCGAGTACCGCGCGATCGGCCCAGTCCAGCCGCGGGCGAGTGGTCCGGCGCAGCACGGCGATCTCGTGCAGCACCAGTAACTCGACGTCCTTGGCCGCCGAGGTCCGGCCGAGCAGGACCAGCCACTCGCCAAGCCGGACGAAGATCAGGTACAGCAGCCGTGACACCATGCCTCACGATCATGTCCCGTGGTCGATGGTGCACGATCAGTGCAGCTCGGCAGCCTCGTGCAGAGTTTTGACACCTCGCAGGCCTACTCGCCCTCGGACCGCCATGACCTCGCGCTCAGGTTGGCCGGCCACCTGGGCCGTACCGCCCGCGGGGCGGTGCGCTGCCTCTGATCCACGGCCGAATCGGCCCGCCATCTACGAGCGGGCTCGGCACGGGCGCCACGCGAACGGCGCTGCACTGACACCGGGTGTAGCGTCGGGTTCAGGCACTTCGAAGGCCACCCATGTCAGGCCAGGCAGCCGAGCGCTGCTCGTCAACCGCGTCGCGGACGTGGACCCGCCCGCCGGCGACCCGATTCGCTTCGAGGCGACCGGTGCACGAAAAGGCCCGTATCGCACATCAAGTCAGGTAGTGCCAATGATCACGCGAACATCCTCCGCACCGAAACCGCTGTTGGCCGAACCTCGCACCCGTACCGAGCTGCTGGTCATCCGGTTGTTCCTGGTGATCCCGTTCGTCGCGCTCGTCGCCGCCGTGCCGCTCACCTGGGGGTGGGGCCTGAGTTGGGTGGACGTGACGCTCGCGGCCGTGTTCTACACCGTGTCCACGTTGGGTGTCACCATCGGTTACCACCGGTACTTCACGCACGGCGCGTTCAAGGCCAGGCGTGCGCTGCGCGTGGCCCTGGCCGTCGCCGGTGGCCTGGCGGCGCAGGGCCCGGTGATCGGGTGGGTGGCCGACCACCGCCGCCACCACGCGTTCTCCGACCGTGAGGGCGACCCGCACTCGCCGTGGCTGTTCGGCACCTCGCCGGTGGCTCTGGCGCGGGGTTTCTGGCACGCGCACATGGGGTGGCTGTTCGGTCGGGACACCACGAACGTCGACCGGTTCGCGCCGGATCTCAAGGCGGACAGGGACATTAGCGCGGTCGACCGGCTCTTCCCGCTGTGGGTGGCGCTCACCGTGGCGGTGCCGGCGGTGCTCGGCGGCGTGATCACGCTGTCGTGGTGGGGCGCGCTGACGGCGTTCCTGTGGGCCGGTCTGGCCAGGATCTCATTCCAGCACCACGTCACCTGGTCGGTGAACTCGATCTGCCACATGATCGGCGACCGGCCGTTCGCCGCCCGCGACCGCTCGGCCAACTTCTGGCCGTTGGCGATCCTGTCGATGGGCGAGTCCTGGCACAACTCCCACCACGCCGACCCGACCTGCGCCCGCCACGGCGTGAACCGCGGGCAGGTGGACGTCTCCGCGCGGGTCATCTGGGTGTTCGAGAAGCTCGACTGGGCCTGGCAGGTGCGGTGGCCGCGTCCGCAGCGGCTGGCCGCGTTGCGCGTGGACGCGCGATGAGGACCGAGCGGCTGGTGCCGCGCGGGTGGCGCGTGGACGACGCGCAGGCGGCACTCGACGTCTACGACCACGCCGACGTCGCACGTGGCTGAGCCCCGAGATGGACCGCGTGTCCGATCTGGCCGCCATGCGGCTGCTGCTCCAGCAGTGGATCGCCGAGGACAGCAGGATCGCGGCGCCGGGAGGGCGCTGGGCCGTGCAGCGCGCCGCCGACCGGCGGGTGATCGGCGGCGCCGTGCTGCTGCCGCTGCCTCCCGGCAACGAGGACTGGGAGATGGGCTGGCAGTTGCACCCGGACGAGTGGGGCCACGACTACGCCGAGGAGTGCACGTTCGCGCTCGCCTCGTGGGCCTTCGCGCATGGCCTGGACGAGGTCTTCACGGTGGTGCGGCCCGGCAACACCCGTACGGCCGCCGCGGTGCGCCGCAACGGGATGCACTGGGTCGGTGAGACCCGCAAGTACTTCGACCTGGACCTGCAGGTGTTCCGGTTGCGGGCGGGCGACCTCGACCGCGCCGCACACGAGGGACACCAACCGCCGGGCTACACCGACACCTGAACCATCCCGCCGGCGGGGTTTCCGGTCATCGGGCGGGTTGCGGTGCGGGGCGGCTCCTGGAATCGCAGCTGGTGCTCCTCGCCGGGAAGGTGTGCCGCTCGAAAAGTCATCGCTGCTGGCCAAGCAGCGTGTCTGTACTCGTTGACGAGTCCGCCCAGGATCCGGGTGCGCAGGAGCCTGCGGGTGTCGAGGTCGTGCACCGTGGCGGGGTGCTCCTGGGCCGCGGGTGATAACTGGTCGCGGTCTTGGTGGGGCCGCTGCATGTCGTAGTGGTCCTGGTGAGACGCGAGGACGTGACGTGCGTGGGCTTCTCCCATGATCAGGACGTGGTCGAGGACTTCGCGTCGGATGCCACCGATGACCCGTTCGCAGTGGGCGTTCATCCGGGGGCACCCGCGGCGCGCTCTCGATCACGCGAAGTTCTTCGGCCTGGAAGACGTCGTCGAACGCCTCGCCGTACTCGCGGTCGCGCAGCAGGAAGCGCAAGGACTCCATCCGCGTCCCCCGAGGCTGATGGCGAGGTTCCGGCCTGCTGCGCTGTCCACGCCTGTATCGGGTGGGCGGTGACGCCGGTGATGCACAGATGGCCTCACCGCGGTTCTCCGCGGCGAGCTGCGGCACGAGCGTCTTGATCGCCGCCCGGGTTTGTGGGCGTCCGGTGCGCCGACGCACGGTGTGGTCCCACTCGCGGGCCACCAACCTGCGGTGCCAGGCGAGCAGGGTTCCGGGAGGACTTCCCGCCAACGCCGACGGTCCACCAGCCCGGACAGAGCGGCAAACCAGAACCTGTCCATGGGCTCCTAGCGGACCGGACCCACCGGCTGCCGACGAAGGACCGCTTGATCCGCGTGGTGACGCCGTGGCGGACCCGACTGTGTTCCTGCCGCGCGAACGCCCAGGCGATCACGTCGCTGACCGTGAGCGAGCAACAGAATATTCAGCGCACTCGTTGGCGTTGGGCGGCGGCCAGTTCGATCCGTACGGCGGTGGGAAGGGCGGACACACCGAGGCAGTCCTTGGTTCTGCCGAGCACGGAGTCGAGCTCGCGCCACACGGTCTTGACGTCGCTGTCCTCGCGTAGCCACAGGTTCAGCCGAAGTGCCGGGCGTCGCCGGTCGCCAACGATGCGCGCTCGTGCTCGGCTCACTCCGTCAAGTTGTTCGACGTCGGCCTGAACGGCATGCGCGATCGCCGAGGCGGTCACTCGGAGGCTCTTGGCGGTGGTGTGATCGAGTTCGATGTCCGGGTGTTCCTCCGGGCGCAGCGAGCGGATGACGAACCCCAGGCCGAGTGCGAGGAGCAGCAGACCGAGCAGGACCGCGCCGATCCGCGAGATGGCTTGGTTGCCCGCGAGCCAGTCCATCACTATCGGATCCGCCACCGGCGCCTGTGCGCGGAGCCTGCCGAGCCAGCCGAATCCGACGACCAGGGCCGCGGCGCCGGCGAACACCGCGAGCAGGCCGACGATGGTGACGACCACCCGTTCCGTGCGGTAGGAGCGGGCGAGCGCGGACCTGGCGGTGGTACTCATCGGTGGCGGTCCCTCGGGGAGATGACCACGACGCGAACGCGTGGCGCGCGAACCAACGGCAGATCGTCCACTGTGGCCTTCACGACGTCGAGAAGTCTGGACCGCAACTGGGCGTCGGTTTCGAGCCGGCTGGCGGCGCGGACACGAATCGTCTTGGGGGTCGCGGTCACGGACGCGGAGGTGACGTTGTCCTGTGCGCGCACCCGCTGGCCGACGATGCGCGCAAGGGATCTCGGCGAGGTGATCACGCTGACCTCGGCCGCCGGTTCCCGCAGCCGCACGTCGCGACGGCGCGCGGTAGCGGCGATCAGCAGCAGCACGAGCCCGACCCCGACGAGCGCGCCGGCAACCAGACGGACCTCGGCTCTTTGCCAGGTCAGCTCATCGAGCCTCGCACGCCAGCGTGGCCACGGCACCAGCAGCGGACCGTCCGCGGGCGACAGCCACGCCCAGACCACCTCGACGGCCAGCAGCGCGCCGACCACGGCGAGGCCGAGACCGAACAGGCCGGCGAGGACGCGTACGAGTATCCGCATCGGCTTACTCCACTCGTGGTCGGAGGTCAGGTAGGAGCGCCGATACCGTGATGTCCAGCGAGCGCACCTGGAAGCCGGTGCCGCGGGCGACCTCGCCAACCACCCTGGCGCGTACCCGGTCGACCACGTCTCGGATGGCGGCCGGGTAGTGCAACGCGAGGTCGATGGCCAGGTCCACCGTGTCGTCCTTGTCACCGGCGTGCCGCACCCGCACATGCGCGCCGTGCGAGCCGGCACCCACTCCGGCTATCCGCCGCGGCACCCGGGCGGTGCCGGGCACCTCGTCGGCGGCATGCTGGGCGATCTTGCGCACGACCCCCGGATCGATGCGCAGCTCGCCGCGCTCCGTCACCGGTAGCGCGGCAGTTTCCGGTGTCACCGGTCTCGACCCCGGCCGAAGACGTTGCTCAGATCGAGCTCACCGTCGAGGACCCGCCCGACGACCAGGCCGATGAAACCGACGGCGAGGGTGATCAGGAAGGCGGTGAACCCCTGAGTGGCCGCGAGGCCGAGCACGAGGCCGGACACGATCCCGGTCTGTGTTGCGTTCATCTGGTTCGCTCCTTGCCGGTCCGGCTACCGGACTCGAGGCTTGCGGAATCGCCGGTCTCGCCATCGCCGGAACCGGTCCGGGATGGCATACAGCCCTCGTCGGCGAACCACCACGATGATCGGTGCGTCATAGCGGCTCGGCAGCCGGTGGTGGTCATGGTGTTGTCGGTCGCCATACCGAGCCCTCCGTTGGGCCGATTGGAGATCGGCCAGCCCGGTGACGAACGTCGCCGCGTCGCCGCCGCGGTCGGGATGATGGGCCATCACGAACGCCACGTACGCCGCCCTGGCCGGGTTGGGCTCACCCATGGCTACTCCACGTCGCTGACGGTCACGTCGACCTTGACCGGACCGGCGATCCTGGTAACCCGATCCCGCAGCTCGGCGACCACCTCGGGCACCGGACGGCCGATCCGGACAACGACCGCGATCTCCACTCGCCGGCCCTCACCGGCCACATCCACGCCCACCACCCGCCGACCGGGAGCGGGCGTGGCGATGACGCCGAAGGCGCCGCCGTCCAACCGGACCACCGCCGGATGGGTCAGCAGTGCCCGCTCGATGGCCACGGCGATCTCGCCGGGTGACCTGCCGGTCATCCTCGGCTCCTCGGCGCCGTGTGCGTTCACTCCACCCGTGGCTGGGCCGGGCCGCCCGCGACCTCGTCCTCAGGCAGATGGATGTCGTTGACCGCGATGTTCACCTCGATCACCTCGAGTCCGGTCATCCGCTCCACCGCAGTGATCACGTTGCGGCGCACCGCGCGCGCCAACTCCACGATGCCCGCGCCGTACTCGACGACCATGTCCAGGTCGACCGCGACCTGCTTCTCGCCGACCTCGACCGACACACCGGAGGTAGACGCCGTGCCGGCACCCGGAATGCGCTCGCGGACCGCGCCAAATGCGCGGGACACCCCGCCGCCGAGCGCGTGCACGCCCGTGACCTCGTGGGTCGCCATCCCGGCGATCTTCTGCACCACGGTCGACGCGATCATGGTCTTCCCCTGGGATTCCTCATCAGCCAGCCGGGCCGGGCTCCCGCCGGAGCTCGAACGGGCCACCGCCGCGTTGGCCGGCGTGTCATTCTTCGTCTCCTGTGCCATCGGGCCTTCCCTTCCACCGCATGACGGACGCCGCTGGTCGCGGATAGCGGCTCACGTCGCACGGCGCGACGAGGCGTCCGTACCAGATCAGATACCCAGCGCCTCACCGATCTGTCGCTATGTCACCCGATCGGGGGTACCAGGTGGACGTCGTCGATGATAGCGCGCACCACGGATGCTTCGGTGAAGGTGCACGCTGTGGTGACAGTCCCCGGTTCAATGGCCGCCTACGCGCGCGGGCTGTACGGGTTCCTGCGCGAGCTCGATCAGCGTGTGGGGTTCCAATAGTCGGCGCAGTGGCTCTGACCTGCGTGTTAGGCCGCCGCGGGTTCGTACTCGTTGATCAGTCCGCCGAGGACGGGTTGTCGGCGTGCCGACGTGCGGCTCGGCTGTGGGGTCGGGTGGTCCGGTCGTGGTGGCGTGAGTTGTCGTGCTCGGTGGGGTCGGCGGTGGTTGTAGTGGGAGACGTACCGTTGCAGCACTGATCGCAGGTGGCGTTCGTTGATGATGAGCAGTCGGTCGGTGATCTCGCGTCCGACGGTGCCGATGAACCGCTCGGCGTCGCAGTTGGCTCTCGGGCAGCGTGGCGGGATCTTCACGATCTGGATGCCGGCGTCGGCGAGGACGGTGTCGAACGAGGTGGTGAACTGGCCGGCCCGGTCGCGAACCGGGAACCGGGAACTTTTCGCCCGGTCGTCGAGGTCCATGAGCAGGTTGCGGGCTTGTCGGGTGGTCCAGGGTCCGTCGGGGTTGGTGGTGGTGCCGAGGACGTGGACGTAGCGGGTGGCGACCTCCATCACGAAGAACACGTAGACCCGTTTGAGGGTGACGGCGCAGTCGATGTGGAAGAAGTTGCGGGCCGACATGCTTGCGGCCTGGGCGTGTAGGAACCGCCGCCAGGAGGTGTCGGTGTTCCGGATCGGCGCGGGCGGTATCCGCTGACGCCTGAGCACGCGGCGGATGGTCGACGCGGCTACCCGGTGGCCGAGCTTGAGTAGTTCGCCCTGGATCCGGCGGTAGCCCCAGCCGGTGTTTTCTCGGGCCATGCGCTCGATCAACGCCACGATGGCCTCATCAACTGGTGGGCGTCCCGTCCGGTTCGGGTAGATCCACTTCCTCGCGACCAGGCGCCGATGCCACCGCAGGACGGTGCCCGGCGTCACCAACCGGTGTCCGCGCAGCATCTGGGGAAGTCGGCGCACCAGGGCGGCGAGCACCGCGCGATCGGCCCAGTCCAGCCGTGGGCGGGGATTCGTGCGGCGCAGCACGGCGACCTCGTGCCGCAGCACCAGCAACTCCACGTCCTTGGCCGCGGAAGACCGGCCGAGCAGGACCAGCCACTCGCCAAGCCGGACGAAGATCAGGTACAGCAGTCGTGACACCATGCCTCACGATCATGCCCCGTGGTCGATGGTGCACGATCAGTGCAGCTCAGCAGCCTCGTGCAGAGTTTTGACACCTCGCAGGGTTCGGTGGTTGGCCGGTTCCGAGGGCCGTCCCGCGTCGCGCGGTTGATGGTTTCGGTAGCGGTCAGGCGGTTACGTAGTCGCGGACGCTGTCGGGCAGGTCGGTCCCGGTGAGTCGGAGCCAGGCGCCTGCCAAGGCTTCGACGCCCAACCGCTCGGTCAGTCTGCGGAGGTGTTCGGGGGCGGGGCCGGTGCCGGGATTGGGGAAGTCGTCGAACTGGGTCACGGCGCGGATGACGTGGTCGAGGGCGGCGGCGAGGTCGCCTTGATTCTCGGCGATGAGACCGAGGGAGCCGTGGCTGGAGGCGACGCCGAGGCGGCTGCCCGCCGCGGTGAAGTCCGCGAGGGCCCGTCGGTACAGGGCCTCGGCCTCGGCCATGCGATCCTGGGCCTCGGCGAGCGCGCCCAGGGCGTGGTGGGACATGCCGAGCCAGCCGCTGTCGGCCACGGCCGTGTGGACCGGGAGGGCCCGCCGGTACCAGTGCTCGGCCTCGGTCCAACGCTCCCGGACCTGCGCCAGCGCACCGAGGGCGTAGCAGACCTCGGCGGCGCCGACGGTGTCTCCGAGGGTCTCCCGGAGCACCAGCGCTTCGCGGTACCAGCCCTCGGCCGCGTCGTGGTCGCCCCGGTAGTGCGCGACCTCGCCGAGGACGAGCACCACGTCCGCCACACCCGGTTTATCCTTCACCGCCCTGCGGATGTCCAGGGCCGCGCGGTAGTGCCGCTCGGCGGTGTCCCAGTCACGCCGCATCCACGCCACTTTCCCGAGGGCTTGGTGCGACGCCGCGACACTGGGCCGGTCCCCTACCTCCTGGCTCTCGGCGAGCGACTGCCCGTACCACCGTTCGGCCTCGTCCCACTGCCCCTGGGCGACGGCGATGTCACCGAACGAGTGATGGACGCCGGAGACGCCTCGGTCGTAGTCGAACGCCCGCACGATCTCGAGTGCCCGCCCCAACCAGGTCTTCGCCTCGTCGAAACGTCCCGCCCGCTTGCACACCATGCCTAATTGGCCCGCCACGACGGCGATCTGTCGTTGCCGGTGGATGTCCTCCGGTTGGGCGAGCAGCACGTCGTACACCTTGCGGTACATGGCCTCCGACTCGGCGGCGACCGAGGTCGGTGACCGGTTGAGCTGGGTACTGACGAAGAACAGCCACAGCGTGCTGCCGTCCTCATAGGTGGTCGGCGGGTTCCCGTCTGCGTCCTCGACCGCGAGGCGGACACGGTCGGTCCAGCCGCGTGCCTCCTCGGTCCGGCCGTTCCAGCCCCACTCCTCGTTCATCAGCATGCCCAGGTGCAGCGCTTGCGGCCACAGGCGGGCGTCGAGGGCGTCCTGCAGTGCCCGGGCGAGATTGGACCGGTGGACCAGGGCGATCGCGTGGCCGGCCAGCGGGTCTGCCTTCGTGACCTGGTCGAAGGCCCAGTTGGACAGGGCGGTCATGGCGTCGACCATGGCCCGGCGGGCGGATGCCATTTCCGCGGCAGGGTCGGCGGCCGCGGCACGCCAGCGGTCGAGGAAGAAGCCGGGCAAGGCGGGGTGCAGCCGGTAGGACGAGCCACCCAGGTCGACGAACAGCCCGGCCCGGGTCGAGTCGTCCAGCACGGACGTCCACTCCTCGGCGGTGACGTCGCGGAACCGGTCGGGTGTGTCCGGGTGGGACGACAACAGCCCCAGCACGTCCGCGTCGGTGACGCCCTGGAACAGGGCCGTGGTCATGAGCAGGCGCTGGGTGCGTTCGGGTAGGCGTGAGGTGGAGTAGGTCAGGCCGGCTTCCAGCGAGCCGGTGCGTCCGGTGCCGTGGTTGGTGGGCAGGTCGGCCAGACCGCGCAGGCCCGCGAGGAGGGTTTCGGGCTCGGTGGTGTCCAGGTGGGGCAGGACCAGGCGCATGGTCAGCGGGTGGCCGTCGAGCCAGTCGAGGAGGTCCTGGAACGCGGCCTGCCTGCGGCGGGGGAGGGCGTCGGGGTAGGGGGCGAGGAGGCGGTCGGTGTACTCGGCGGCCTCGTCGGGGGAGAGGCCGGTCAGCTCGATGCGCCGGAGGTCGCCGAGCCTGGTTTCCGGGGTCCGGCTGGTGATCAGGACGACGCTGCGGCCGGCGCCGGCCAGGAAGTCCCGGAGCCCGGCCAGGGGTTCGTCGCCGACGGACTCGAAGTTGTCCCAGATGACCAGCAGGCGTTCGCGGCGCAGCAGTTCCCGGACCATCACCCGCCGTCGCTCGTCGTCGGCTGCCGCGAACGGCCCGCCGAGCACCTGCAGGCCGATGCTCGACACGACCCCGTCGACCCCGAACGTGGGGACACCGGGCTCGAAGGAATGCCAGACCACGTGCTCGCGGGCCCGGACGCCGCGGGTGTCCCGCCACCAGCGCCCGAGTGCCTTGGCCAGCTCCGACTTGCCCACACCGGCCGGTCCGTGCAGCAGGATCACCGGGGCGACGGCCGCGGACGCCTCGAACCGGTGGAATTCGTGGTCCCGCCCGACGAAGGTCCCGACGGCGGCCAGCGGGTCGGGGTCCGACGGGGGAGCGGGTGCGGTGTGGAAACGGGGGAAGCGGACGTCGGCGCGGGCGTAGTGGACCGGGACGAACCAGTCCTCGAGGGGCAGCCTGCCCGCCGGGCTGGGGCGGTCGGGGTGGCGGGCCATCCGGGCGCGGCCGGCCACGACGGCGTCGGCCACGGTGCCGCCCCCGAACAGGGTCCGGTAGAACGCGGTCATGAACTCGGCGACCGCGACGGCGTAGACGGTGTAGGCCATCGCCACGACCGCCGCCGTTCCCCCGGCGATCAGCCGGGTGGCCACGGCGGTCTCCAGGGTGGTGCCGACCGTGCCCGACCGGCAGGCGTTGAGCACGACGACCGGCACCCTGGCGTCGGCGAGCACCCGCGCGACCCGGGAGGCGCGTACCCGCTCGGCGCCGACGCCGGGTTGCTCGAACAGCAGTACGGCCTCGTCGGCGAGTTCGCCGTGGCAGTCCAGGTGGACGATCTGGAACGGCCTGCCCTCGGCCCGGGCCTCGGCAAGCGCCTCTGCCAGACCCTCCAGCGTCGGCGGGCGCACCACCACGACCTCGACCCGGTCGTCGACGGCGTCCAGGATCGGCCGGGCGATGGCGCGGAAGGCGACGTCCCGCGGTCCCTCCGGCCGTGAGATGACCACCAGAACCCGCAGCCGATCGCCGCTCACCGCGAACGCGGGAACCCGGTCCGCGGACTCCAGGACCCTGGTGATCCGCACGCCGTCCAGCGCCAACGGCGTCGGCCGGTCCGGGTCGGCCAGCAACTCCCAGGGCAGACCGAGCCAGTCGGGCCGGTCGGAGCGCAGCACGACCTCCGGGGCGGCGGACGCCCGCAGCACCGCGTACTCCTCGGGGACGTCCGCGAACACCGACTCGAACATCCGGCGGCCCCACTCGGCCAACCGGGCCGCCACCTCGGGCCCCCGAGCGGCGTAGACGCCGAAGGGCGCCCGCAGGTAGTCCTCGAGGTACCAGCGCAGGTCGTCGACGTTCTCGTCGCCGAGCAGGGCGAGGTCGTCGGCGACCGCCGACACGACCGCCCGGTGGGGGTCTGCGAACCGGACCCGCACGAGCCCGCTACCGATCCTCGTCCTCGTCCTCGTGCTCGGCCGCGGCTTCCTCGGTGAGGATCTGCCGGACCACGGCATCGACGACCAGATCGCGCTGCTCGGGCGTCACCGAGCCGTCGGCGGGCAGTTCGACCCGGATCCGCCGTGCGACGACCTCCGGATCGGGCCTGTCCGTCTTGGTGCGCAAGTTCCAGAACACCGTCCACCCGAGCGTGGCCACGCTGACGATCAGCGCCGCCACGTCGACCAACTCGCTGAACTGGTCCGGCTCGCGGCCGGGCGCGTACAGCCCCGCGAGCACGTCGGCGCGCAGCCGCTCGCCGCCGCCCACCCGATCCGCAGCCGCCAACGCGGCCTTCTCCACAGCGGCCGGAACCTCGGTCATCGGGGTGTGCTCCTCTGCATCGAGTCGATCACGACACCCGGATTGTCGCCGCCGGCCGTGCCGGCGATACACGCCCCTGGCCGGCCCTGCTTGCCGTAGCGGGCGGGGCCCACGGTCCTGAGCGCCTCGTCGGCGCGCAGGACGGGTTCGACGAGCCTGACGACATCCCGCAATCGGCCTGTTCCGGCCGGCTTCGCCGAAGGGCTTCGTGGATGCGACACAGACTCCGCCGAACCGCGGAAACCACCTCCCGAGCTACCGGGAACCTCGTCGACCTGGAACGTCGAAGCCGGCTTCCGCAACGGCCGGTCTCAACCAAGCCCGGAACGCCACCGTCACACAGAACGCAGCGGCGGTGACACGCGGAACCTGAGCCGGAACGCGCACTCACACCCGGCGGCTCGGCGCCCACGACAGACCCTCGGTCGGCAACCGGGCGACCTCTTCATAGCCCTGACCGGTGAACAGGCACATGGCCAGCACGAAGTACACCATCACCCGCGGCGGCAACAGCCGGTCACGCTGCCCCGTCCGCTGGTCTCGGCGATCACCCGATCCACCAACTCCGGCGGAAACGTCCTGGTCAACAGGCCGATCGCGATCTGATCCGACAACCGGCCGTCCGTGTCGGGCTTGACCTGTCCGGACCGCGGCATCCAGACACCTCCTGGACGCTCCACCTACCGGATCAGCCCTCTTGAGTCACTGGTATTGGGCTAGGCCCGGGCGTGGGCCTCGTGGGCTCGCTTGAGCAGGCCCATCAGCTTCTCCTCTTCCCGGATTCGGGCCAGGTACTTCTCCGGGAGCTGCTTGAGCGTTGCTTCCTCGGCGAGCAGCGCGGCGAAGACCTCCGCGCGTCGCGCGGGGTCCGTCTCGATGTCGACGTACTCGATGGCGTGACGCCGGGCGGAGGTGATCACGTTCTGTGCCCTGCCCCAGGCGCTGGTCATGGACGCGACGACGGTGACGAGGAGGACACCGATGATCACGCTCAGGGACAGTCCGGTGCTGATCTCCACCACGTCGACCGGCTGCCCGTTGTTGATGAACGGCACGTTGTTCTCGTGCAGCGCGTGCAGGATGAGCTTCACGCCGATGAACCCCAGGATCACGGCCAGCCCGTAGGCCAGGTAGACGAGCCGGTTCAGCAGCCGGTCGATGAGGAAGTACAACTGGCGCAGTCCCAGCAGCGAGAACGCCGTGGCGGTGAACACGAGGTAGACGTTCTGCGTCAACCCGAAGATGGCCGGGATGGAGTCCAGCGCGAACAGGATGTCCGTGCCGCCGATGGCGACCATGACCAGCAGCATCGGCGTCATGGCCCGCCGGCCGTCCTCGACGGTGAACAGCTTGTCACCGTCGTAGGTGTCGGTGGTGTGGAAGAGCTTTCTGGCGAGCCGGATCACGATGTTGTCCGCAGAGTGGCTGTCCTCGCCTTCCGGCTTGAGGAGGTTGCCGGCGGTGACCAGCAGGATCACTCCGAAGAGGTAGAAGACCCAGACGAACAGGTTGATGAGGGCGGCGCCCAGCAGGATGAACCCGGTGCGGGCGATCAGGGAGAAGACGATCCCGAACAGCAGTACCTTCTGCTGGTCGGCGCGGGGGACCTTGAAGCTGGACATGATGATGAGGAAGACGAACAGGTTGTCGACCGACAGCGCCTTCTCCGTCACGTATCCGGCGAAGTACTCCGCCCCCATCGTCGAGCCGCCGAAGACGAACACGCCGACGCCGAAGAGGATCGCGATTCCCACGTAGAGGGCCGACCACAGGCCCGCCTCGCGCAGGGTCGGCACATGGGCCTTGCGCACGTGCGCGATGAAGTCGAACAGCAGAAGACCGACGATCCCGGCGATCGTGAGCCACCAGACGACCTGGGACACGTCCACTCGCTGTCCGCCTTCTCCGTGACAAGGCTGTTATCCCAGCGCACCACAGCGCGCTGCCGCGCGCAAACGCTCCGGGCCGGTGTGGAGCGTTCTGAAGCGGGTGGCGAGATCGGTCCGGCGCCCTGGGAACCTGGGTGGCTGTGCTCGGGCTCGCCTGGCGGCTGACACACCCGCGATTGCCGGGTAGGTGATGGTGACACGGAGGAGGACCTGATGACCGACTCCGGATTGTCCGCCACATCCGCCACCATCCCGGTGGCGGAACCGAGAAAGACGTTCCGCAACCCAATGCGCGCCGATGGCGCCGGCCCCGGAGCAGCGCGGCGAGCCCGCGACGGGTGGTAGACCCGCGAGTAACCGTGGCACCCGCAACCGGGGTGACGCCATTCGTCGCCCATGAGGGTCTGCTGGCTGTGACGGGCCGCCGGCCCCGCCGCGCTCGTGGGGCAGCGGACGTCCACGTGCAGCCGGAACAGGTTCGGCTCCGGCTCGTTCGTCACCGTCCCGTCGATCTCCGGGCGCCCACTGTCGGTTCGACTGGCGCTTTCGGTGTCCGCCGGGCCTGTCCCAAGTAGACCCGCGTGCGCAACGTGTCGACGGGTGCGGCTTCGTACCCCGCACCCCGTCGGCTTCCTCCGCGCCGGCAGGTCGCACCGGGCCATGGTTGACGTGCGCGACGCCGCTTCGAACGGTGGACGAGGCGGTCGCGCAGTAGCGTTTCGCGCACTCGGTCGGGGTTCGGAGTGGGTGTGGACGGTTACGGTTTCACCATCGTGTTGGTGGCGGTGTTGGTGTTGTTCAACGCGGTGTTCGCTGGCAGTGAGATGGCGTTGATCTCGTTGCGTGAGGGTCAGTTGCGGGCGTTGGAGATCCACGAACGGCGGCTGCGGGAGGTGCTGGTGCCGCGGCGCGCGGTGGTGACGCTGGCGGCGGAGGAGGACGTGGCCTCGGCGCGGGCGGAGCTGGCCGCGTCGGGGCACTCGCGGGCGCCGGTGGCGCGTGGCGGGCATTTGGACGACGTGGTGGGTGTGGTGCACCTGCGTGACCTGTTGGACGACCGGGGCAGTGTGGGGGAGGTGGTGCGGCCCGCGGTGGTGTTCCCGGACACGGTGCGGGTGTCGGACGCGTTGCGCCGGTTCAAGGTCGAGCGGGAGCAGATGGCGCTGGTGGTGGACGAGCACGGCGCGGTCGCGGGCAGGGGGGTGCGGTTGCGGCGCGGGTCAGGGGAGGGGCAGGTCGGGCGGGATCTGCAGGGCGACGGTGATCAGGGAGCGGACGCGGGTGGCGACCGCGGCCAGTAGGCCGTGCACCTCCGGCGGCGCCGCCTCGGCCGCGGCCTGGAGGGTGCGCGGGTCCTCGTCGATGCGGTCCAGGATCGCGCCGACGTCGGCGTGCCGGTTGCGCAGCGCGGCGGCGATCTCCTCCAGCGGAACTCCCTGGACCTCGAG
>NZ_VKAB01000079.1 GCF_009769385.1 Saccharothrix deserti | reverse complement strand
GTTGCTCCGCGGTCAGACCACCACCATCGGAATACCGCATCCCACCGGCATACACCCACCGGCATACACCCACCGGCATACACCCACCGGCAAGAGCAACCGTCACCCCGAAACGAAAAGATCGGTAGCGCCGAAGGCCGAAGTTCCACGCGCTTCTTGAGATGCAGCACGCGATCCCTCTGAGCAGGAGGCGAAGCGCGGCGCGAGGCGCACGGGCCACCGTCCAGGGCGGGAGGGAAGCCACAGTGAGGGAAGGACTACGACTCGATCAACATAGGCCATATCGCGGCCCGGGCCGGGCTCGCGCGCAACACGCTGTACAACTACGCACGCGACAAGCACGCGCTGGTCCTGGCGCTGACCCGGAGGGCGGCCCGGCCCGCGGTCGAGCGTGTGGCCGCGATCGCCGCGCGCTCCGCGAATCCGGCCGCGGAGCGGATGCGCGAGATCATCGAGGCGGTCCTGGAGGAGTTCACGGACCAGGTCATGCTGCGCTGATGTTCCGTTCGGGTTCCGGGCCGGTCGCTGAGGCGCCGCAGGGGCCGGACAGCCCGTTCCACCCGATCGTGGTCAACGTGGAGACGGTCGTCCGGGACGGCATCGCGCGCGGAGAGTTCCGCGATGTCGGAGATGTGCCCCTCGCGGTGGAGTTGCTGTCCGGTGCCATGCGCGCCGGCGCCGAACGCATCGGCGGGGACCCAGGCGCCCTCGCGGCTACGTCAGCGCGGCGCGGGAGATCATCCCACGTCTCTTGGCCCCCCGCTCGTATTAGCGCCCGTCGGCCGACCTACAGCACGCACGGCATGCCGCCACCGAGTGAAACTTCGGGCCAGATCCAGGCTCGGATCTCCCGGATCCCGTAGAGGGGCCTCGCCTAGCCAACAGCGCACACACCGGCACCGGTCGCCCGTCCACTCCGCCACCGGCCCACTTAGACAAGGCCACCGAAGATGAGTACGAGTACTCATGCGCTCGGTGATCACCGTGACGCATGCTCCGCTCATGCGTTCTCGCTCCGTCCTCAAGCCGGTCGTGGCGGCTGCGCTCGGCTGCCTGATCCTCACCGGCTGCGGCGCTCAGAAAGTGGCGGCCGACCAGACCCCCGCTGGAAGTGTCATGTCCGCCAACCTCACCGCCGACGATACCGAAGTACGTTTCCTGGAACTCTCCACGCGCATCGCCCAGGGCTGCGCCCCCGACGCACCCGACAGCGGCAACTCCGCCCCCAGGCCGGAAGACCTCCCCGGCGGCAGCCAGGCGGGCTCCCCCCGCTACCCGGCAGGCTCCACCCCGCCGGGCACACCCGACGCCAACGGCGATATCCCCATCCCGGTCGACAGCCCTGCCGAGCCCACCCCCGACTCGACCCTTCCTGTTGAGGTGAAGGAAGTCGCCCTCAACGGCATCGAGACCTGCGCCGGCGAGGAGCACATCGCGCTCATCAGCAATGCGTTCGAGGGCACCGGCGCGGCTGGCTACCAGCAGATGGCCGACAAGCTGACCGCCCTTGGGTACCCGGCAGCGCGCATCTACCAGATGCCCGAACACTCCGGTTCCCTCCACGCGCGGCTGGACCTGCGCACCATGGGCAGCCGCCTGGCGCTGGAGGTCACCGCCGCCGGCAGCGGCGTGGTCGCCGAGGCGTTCGGCGTACCGGAACGGGAAGACGTGAACGTCACCCAGGTGCAGCGCACACCGAACCCTTGACGATCACCACAACCGACCCCACCGCACGGCCTTGGTACTAACTCAAGTAGCGACCTGCTGTGCCGCCGCTGTCCGACGACAGCGGTGGGCCGTGTGATCCTGCGCGGTTTGCGCTGGTCAGCACGGTCGTACGCCGTTGATGAGGTAGCCGGGAACGCCTGGCGTGACGCCTCGTCCTCCTGTGGTGCGTATCAAGGATGCAACCTTGGAGCGGCCACAGCGAGTTGATCCCGTCAGAGCCGCGGCCTGCGGCCCTGACAGACCAGCAGGACACCAACCTCGAACGCCTGATGTGGTGCGCGCTCAGCGGCTACATGAGCGTGCGTTGCCGCCGCGGTGCGGGTACTGCACGACTGGCCGATGTCCGCGCGTGCGGAGTCGAGCTCGCGGCGGCCCGCATCTACCGAGAGGTCCTGGCTTTCTGGGCCGAATGGCGCATGTTACGGCGCGTCGCCGATTTCGAGGACCTGCCGGCGCGATTCGCGTGTCTCACGTTTCGAGTGCTTGGCGTTGTGCCGGGCTCAGGCGGTCCGGTCGTGCGGTGAGGGTGTACGTCTCGGGACCGGTGGCCTGTAGGGCGAGGGGGTCGGCGATGGCCGGTTGACGTTGGATCGCGTCCAGGGCGGTGGTGGCGCGGCCCCCGGGCCAGTCGAGCGCGGTGGCCAGCGTGTCCAGGGTGAGCGGGCGGCGGGCGTGCGCGAGGGCGGCGAGCACGGTCAGCGCGTCGTATACGACGGTCTCGGCAAGGGTGCTGCCGCTCATCTGCTCGTTGAGTCGGGCGAAGAACTGGCCCATCCTGCCGAGTCGGGCGCCGGCGGTCGTGTCGGCGCCGAAGATCTCGATGCCGCGCTGTGCGGCGGTCGCGATGTCGCCGTGTGCGCTGGTGTCGGCCTGCCACGCGCGGAGCCAGACGGCGTCGTCGATGACGTACCGCTCGCGGCGCCCACCCGGGTCCGGTTGGCGCACCACCAGGTCCATGGCTTCGAGGTAGCCGATGGACTTGGACACCGACGCCGGGCTGACCTGCAGCCGGCGCACCAGGTCGGCTGCGGTCAGGCCGCCGGCGTCGGCGGTGAGCAGGCAGACGAACACCCGTGCGGTCATCCTGGGCAGCCCGGTCGCGGCCAGCAGCGTCGCGAACCGGTCCACGAAGCCGCGCACCACCTCGGTCGGCTGCCCGTCGGCCGCCGGCTCGGCGGGCCGGGTCGGCTTGCGGCGGCGGGCACGGTGCCCGGCCGCCTGCTGCGCGTGGTCGGCCAGGTACTCGCCGGGCGCGCCGTTGCGTGCGACCTCGCGGCTGATCGTGGACGTCGGCCGGCCGAGCCGTCGGCCGATCTCGGCGTACCCGAGCCCGTCGGCCAGCCATGCCGCGATCCGCTGGCGGTCCTCGTGGGTCAGCCTGCCTCCTGGCACCGGCGCACCTCCTCTCCTTGCGTTCATCAACATACATTGCAATGACCGAGCTGAGGTAGTTGCATTTACTCACAACCCTGTTGCAACAATAGGCGTTCATCTCCCGCTTTATACGGTCATCTCGTTGACACAGTCTGAAACGCAACGTAGCGTTTTCTCATCCGGAAAGAGGAGGACATAAACGATGCACGTGATGGCCGTGTCGACCGTCTCGGACGACGGCAAGTTCTGGAGCAGCCTGAAGAAGGCGCACGCCAAGCTCCCCAAGGGCGCCAAGTGGAAGGTGGCGGTCGCGAGCAAGGACGGGGCCAAGGCGGTCAACATCATCACCCACGACTCCATCGACGGCGTCCGGGACTTCTTCGAGACACACGCCGGCGCCTACGCCACGACGGAGTACTTCGAAGCGGACGCCGCGAACGCGGTCGGTCTCCCGCGATGACGATCGACGTGCCCCGAATTCGAGCCCGGGTCGCCGAACTCCTGGCGGAGTACGGAATCCCGAGCGCCGCGATCGGCGTGCTGCGCGACGGAGAGCTCACCGAGTTCGCGGTCGGCGTCAGATGCGTGGAAACGCGGGAACCCGCGACGACCGACACCGTCTACCAGTGCGGCTCCATGACCAAGACGTGGACCGCGCTGGCCTTCATGCAGCTCGTCGACGAGGGGAAAGTCGACCTGGACGAGCCGGTGCGAACCTACCTGCCCGGTTTCACCGTGGCCGATCCCGAGGCGAGCGCCAAGGTCACCCCTCGGCACCTGCTCTACCACGCCAACGGTATCTAGGAAGCCTACGGCGATCCCGGCGAAGGCGACGACGTCTACGAACGCATGGTCGAGAACATCGCCGACGCGCCCCAGGTCTTCCCGCTCGGTCACACCCACGGCTACAGCGCGGCGCTGGGCTACGCCATTCTCGCGCGGATCCTGGAGGTGCACGACGGCACACGCTGGGACGACGTCATGCGGGATCGCCTCTTCGACCCCATGGGCCTGACCAGCACGAACAGCCGGCACGATCAGGTGGACGAAACCCGGGCCGCGACCGGACACCTGATCCGGTCGCTGGAAGAAGGCCCCATCGTCACACCGATCGACTACCTGCCGCGTGCCTTCGGCCCTGGCGGGGGCATCACCTCGACGACCCGGGAAGTGCTCACGATGGCGCACGTCCTGCTCAACGAAGGCACTGCGCCGAACGGAAAACGCATCATCTCGGCCGACAGCATCCGGGAGATGACGCGTTCGCGGGTGCCCGTACCGGATCCGTACCTGTTCGGGCCGGAATGGGCACTCGGCCTCATCGTGTGTGACTGGCACGGCGAAACCGTCTACGCCACCGACGGCAGCACGATCGGCCAGAACGCCCGGCTCCGGATCCTGCCGGACTCCAACACCGCCATCGCGATGCTGACCAACGGCGGACCGCGGGAAAGCTTCTACCACACGGTGTTCAACGAAATCCTGACCGACCTCGGCACGGCCACCATCCCGGACCTGCCCGCACCAGACCCGACACTGAACCTCGACCTCGCCAGGTGCGAAGGCGTCTACGAGCGCCCCGGCACGCGGTACGAGGTGTCAGCCGAAGACGGAACGCTGTACCTGACCCTGGTCCTCGACCCGATGCAGGCAGAGTTCCTCCAGAAACCAGACCGCATCAGATACGAACTGCTCCCGGTGAGCGAGACACATTTCCTGATGCCACCGGTGGATCCGCTGGAGGACACCCAGACGGTCGCGATCTACGACTTCACCAACGGCACCGCCCGATACCTCCACACCAACTGCCGGGTAAATCCACGATCAGGGTGACCGTGCGGACATCGAAGCCGAGGTCGCCTCGCCCGCACTACCCAGTTCCTCCCCACAAACTCGTCCTCAGGACACGCGCTCCGCACGCCAGCGCCTCGCCGCGAGCGAGTGGCTCACGGCGGAGCGCTTTCGCGGCCAACGTGTCCACGAGTGACCTCGCTGCGACCTTGCATTGACAAGTGAGTTGAACTCAACTTACCTTATCGCCGTGACCATGCCGAAGGTGCCCCGCGGCGCGGCGGCCCGGGACAAGCTCCTGCGAGCCGCAGCGGAGGAACTCGCCGAGACCGGGCAGTTGGAGGTGGCGGCCGTGGCACGGCGGGCCGGGGTGAGCGCCGGCCTGCCATACCGGTACTTCGGCACCCGCAACGGCCTGCTGATCGCGGTCTTGGACGCCTTCTACCAGCGACTCGGCGAGGCCGCCGCGCTGCGCCGATACGACGCCCCGACCTGGGCCGAACGTGAACGGCAACGGATCCACGACTGGGTGACGGCGCTGTACGCCGAGCCGCTGGCGCCACTGGTGCTGGGCGGCCTGGTCGGTGACGCGGAGGTCGCCGCCGCGAACACGCGCCACCTGCACCAGTTGATCGAACTGGGTGCGCGCAACATCGCCCACGCACAACGCGCCGGTGAACTGCAGGCCGGCCGCGATCCGGAGTTCCTGGCCGCAGCGACGCTGGGCGGCACCAACGTCATGGTCTCGGTCGCGCTCACCAGAACGCCCCGGCCACCCGCCGAGGAGATCATCACCGAACTGTGGACGGTGCTTTCCGGAGCGGTGGGCCTACTTCGACGGGAAAGGGACTGACTTGCCGCAACAACCCGAAACCATCGCGGGCCTGGAGGATCTGGGCCGCGACCTGGCTCGGCGGCACAAGGCCACCGTGAGCGCCGGGACCACTGTGGACCCCGCGGTCGTCGACGCCGACTTGGCCGCCGTCGAACGCGACGGATACGTCATCCTGGAAAACCTGTTGCGCCCGGAGGAATGCGAGCGAATACGGCAGAACGTGACACCGCTCCTGAGCAAGACCGGGCGCAACACCTTCGAGGGCGAACGCACCCAACGCGTCTACAGTGTCCTCAACAAGACCCGCGCGTGCGACCGGCTCGTGGACCACCCGAGGGTGCTGGCCCTGCTCGACCGGCTGTTCCTGCCCAACTACCTGCTCTCCCAACTGCAGGTCATCAACATCAACCCCGGCGAGACCGCCCAACTCCTCCACCCGGACGACGCGATCTACCCCGTGCCCCGACCGCGGCCACCCCTGGGCGCGGCGACGATCTGGGCCATCGACGCCTTCACCAACGACAATGGTGCCACTGTCATCCTGCCGGGCAGTCACCGCTGGGACGCCGACCGCAGGCCGACCGACCACGACACCCGACTCATGGCCGTGATGCCGCCCGGCTCGTGCGTGTTCTTCATCGGCACCCTGTGGCACGGCGGCGGCGCCAACCACTCCGACCATGCCCGCCTCGCGATCACAGCCCAATACTGCGAACCGTGGTTACGTCCCCAAGAAGCATTCACCTTGTCCACCAAGCGCGACACGGTTCACGCAGTGTCCGAAGACATCCGTCGGATGCTCGGCTACAGCATCCACCCGCCGTTCATCGGCATGGTCGATGGTATGCACCCCAAGCGTCTCCTCCACGCGTAGAGCGGCATATGCCGCAATTGGCGCCGCGCCGGTCAGGTGCCGAGGAGGCGGTGGAGTGCGCGGCGAGCGCGGGCCGGGGCGAGCCGGTCGCGCTGTAGCTGCAGGAAGTGGTTGAGGGCCAACATGATGCCGGCGATCTCGCAGACCAACTGGTCGGCATCCGTGTCCGGCGGCAGGTCGCCATCACTGACCGCACGCCGGATGTGGATGCGCAGGTCGCGCTGCCACAGCGCGTCCATCCCGGCGATGGCGTCGCGCACGGGTCCGCTCCGCCCGTCGAACTCCGCCGCCGCAGCGCCGACGACGGCGAGCTGCAGGCTTTCCTTCGTACCGAAGTGACCGAGCACGCCGGCCTTGCTCATCCCGATCTCGGCCGCGAGCCTGCCGGTGGCCAGACCCTCGACGCCACCGTGCTGCCCGACCAAAGGAGAAACTCTTGCCCGGATCCCGAATAGCTGCTCTCGGCCATCACCAACCGTCCCGTGTGCTGGCCAACGCCGACCTGGAACGCATCGTGGACACGAACGACGCGTGGATCCGGCAACGCACCGGGATCGCTACTCGCCGGATCGCGAACGAGGACGAGTCGGTCACCGACATGGCGGCGGCAGCCGCCGCCAAGGCGCTCGCCGCATCCGGCGTGACGCCGGCGGAGATCGGCCTGGTCACCGTCGCGACGTGTACCGCGATCGACCGCTGCCCGTCGATCGCCGCCCAGATCGCCGCCCGCCTCGGCATTCCCGCCGCCGTGTGCTTCGACCTGAACAACGGTTGCGCCGGCTTCTGCACAGCCCTCGCCTGCGCCGACCACTCCATCCGGGGATCGCCACCACCGACCTCGCCGGCATCGTCACGCACCAAGCCAACCTGCGGATCATCGAGTCGCTGACCAGCCGGCTCGCTCTGCGGGACGACGTCGTGATCGCCCGGGATGTCGTCGACTCCGGCAACACCTCCGCCGCGTCCGTACCGCTGGCACTGTCCAAACTGGTCGAACGTGGCGAGCTACCCGCCGCGTCACCGGTACTGCTGTTCTCCTTCGGCGGCGGCCTTTCCTGGGCCGGCCAGGTCATCACCTGCCCCTGAAGGACGGACCATGCTCTACTCACTCACCCGGCTGCTGGTCGGCCTCCTGGTCCGATCGCTCTACCGGCCCATCATTCGGGGCCGGAGCAACGTCCCGCGGCGCGGCGCGGTCGTCATCGCCAGCAACCACTTGTCATTCATCGACAGCGTCGTCATCACACTGCTGGCTCCGCGTCCGGTCTACTTCCTCACCAAGGACGCGTACTTCACCGGCAAGGGCCTGAAAGGCTTCCTGACGCGCGGCTTCTTCACCGCCGTCGGCTCCATCCCCGTCGACAGGGGCGGCCACCGCAGCGCGCAGGCATCTCTGGAAGCCGCCGAACGAATGCTGGCCCAGGGACACGCCTTCGGCATCCACCCCGAAGGAACCCGATCACTCGACGGCCGGCTCTACCGCGGCCGGACCGGTGTTGCCTGGCTTGCCTTGAAAACCGGCGCTCCCGTCGTACCGGTCGCGCTGACCGGCACCGACCGGCTTCAGCCCATCGGCAGGCGGCTGCCCCGTTTCCACCGCATCATCGTGGAGTTCGGCAAACCGCTGCACTTCACGACAACCGAGGACGATGCACGACCCGCCCAGACACGCCGCGTCGTCACCGACGAGATCATGCATGCGATCGGGACACTCTCCGGACAGGACCGCGCCGACACCTACGCGGCATTTCCGCAAACCAAAGCCAGCTAAACGCCGTTGTGTCACGCGACGAGCGAGGAGGATCCGAGATCCCCGACTACCTCTTCGACCAAGACAGCCGGCCTGCCCAGGTCGCCCCTGACATCTTCGCCGTCCAACTCACCGATCGCTGGAACACCACCAGTGGTGATCCCAACGGGGGCTACCTGATGGCAGTGGGTGTTCGTGCGTTGCAGCAGCAGTCCGAGTTGCGTGATCCGCTGGTGGCGTCAGCGTTCTTTCTCCGGCCCGGAGCGCCCGGTCCCGCGCGGATTCACGTGGAGACAGCCCGAAAAGGACGCCGAACCTCCACCGGCGAGGCGCGAATGCGCCAAGGCGACAAAGAGATCTTGCGCGTCGTCGCGACCTTCGCCGACCTCGACCAGGCCGATGGCCGCACCCTGTCCCTGGCCGCCATGCCCGACCTGCCCTCGCCGGACGAGCTGATAAACCCGCTGGCCGACATAACCTTGCCCGGCGTCACCGTCGCCGACAGGGTCGAATGCCGTGTCACTCAGCCTCCCGGCTGGTTGCGCGGGCAACCCAGCGGCGATCCCAGTATGACTTTCTGGATGCGCTTCGCTGACGGCCGTGAACCCGACCTGTTGAGTCTGCCGTTTCTCGCCGATGCCGCCTACCCGGCTGTCATGGAACTCGGGGAATTCCCCTCAGCCACCATCGAACTGACCATCCATCTACGCAACCGGCCCGCACCCGGCTGGCTGGCCTGCCAGATCACCACTCGGCGCCTCACCGGCGGCTTCCACGAAGAGGACTGCGACATCTGGGATTCCCGAGGCACCCTGGTCGCCCAGTCCCGACAACTCGCCATCCTCCACTGACTGAACGGGATCCTGCCCTTCGATATGAACAGGCCGCCGCCGACGTCGACAGCCGCACGGCGGTGGGATGCGCGTCGCGGGCGACGAATGCCTGGTCGAGTTCTGCGCGCAGCACCGGCAGTAGACCGAACCCGCGATGGCGAAGTTCGTGCCGGTGAGCACCAGCACTTCCAGATCTATCACGTTGGCCAGCGTGCGGACAGTGAACGCGATGTACGGGCGGAGGGTTCCAGCAGGCGAAGTCCATGTTCTATACCTACAGGCGTTGGCCTGGCAAGGGATCGGATCTCACGAGAAGGCCAAAGTCTTATGTGAGCAAGCCCTCGAAATAGATCACTTCTTTCCGCAGACGACCGCCGCCACCCTCGACGCAGTGATTGGATCGCCGTCGCGGTAGGCGCCTTGGCCGTGGGTGGCCCAGTAGCGGTGGCCGAGGAACGGCAACGCGGTGACGCCGAGGACCGGTTGGTGGTGGTGCACGAGCCCGAGGGCGATGGCGCAGAGCGGGTTGTTGTGGTGGTGGTTGATCGTGCCGTCGATGGGATCGAGGACCCAGTAGGTGTCGGGGTTGCCGACCGCGCCGGTTTCCTCGCCCATGAACCCGATCTCGGAGTGCCCGTCGGCGGTGAGAAGTTGGCGCACGAGGTGTTCGACGCCTTCGTCGACGTCGGATACCGGGTCGCGGTCGCCTTTGTAGCGGATGTTGCGGGGTTGGTGGCCGAGGACGTGGGTGACGGCGTGGTCGATCGCGGTCTGGGCCGCGGGCAGGGCGGCGGTGAGGTCGGGTGCCGACAGCATCGTTGTCTCGGTTCTTCCGGGAAGGTCGGATCGCGCGGGCGGCGAGCCTGTGTGGACGGTCGGGCGTTGACGTGTGCGCCCGTCGTCAGGACCTGGACGGCCACCACGGCGTTTCGGCGGTCAGGGTGCCGCTGCGCAGTCGTTCCGCGATCACCACCGGGCGCACGTCGATCTGGTGGAGGTCCGTGTCGGCGGCCCACCGCACTTCGCCCTCGTTCCACTGCACGGCCTCGGGGTCGGTGATGGTCACGTCGAACAGCAGCGCCAGCTCGTAGACCGGCGGCCCGTTCGGGTCGTTGTGTCCGTGAAGTTCCACGGTGGCGCAGAAGCCGAGGTGCGCGATGTCGGCGTCGACCTGTTCCCGTAGGACGCGACGCAGCGCATCCTCGACGGATTCCCCAGGCCGTACGAGCCCGCCGGGCAGGCGGTAGGCGGGAGCGTGCCGGTCCCGCAGGATCAGGATGCGCTCGTCGTATCCGACGAGGCCACACCGCGACAAGCGGACCGAGGGCGGAGGTGGTCGGGGAGTTCATCATGAAGCTCTCAAGTTCAGTGGGCAGGGCGTTGTCGAGGCGGCGCCCGGAGCCGGTTGCGGACTCTCGTGACGTGGGCCGCCTGCTTGTGGTGGACCGGTATCAGGGGGGCACGGGCGTTCTCCCACAACAGGATGTGCAGTCGCGAGGTCAGATTCCAACCTCGGGCGAGTACCGGGTCGGCCAGTAGCCGCATCCGGTCCGGCACCGTGGTGCGGTCGGTACCCCCTCGGGCATCTGCGGGGTGTTGCAATACATATTGAGTCGAAAGTGATCGGTTGCCTGTAGGTTGATGTACGTGGTCGAGGTTGAGGGTGCGCACCGGTTGTCGCCTGCAGAGCAGGAGGTGCTGCGGTTGCGGGTGGTCGCGGCGCTGGAGTCGGGGCAGGTCGAGGGCTATCGGCAGGCTGCCGAGGTGTTCGGGGTGTCGGTGCGGTCGGTGGGCACCTGGTGGCGGGCCTGCCAACGGAACGGTCGGGACAGTCTGGTGGTGCGTCGGGGTCGACGGCCGGGACCGGCCGAATTGATCAGTCCGGAGGAGCGCGGCACGTTGTTCGCGGCGATGGCCGACTACACCCCGGAGGAGTTGCTGATCGGCGGCCCGCTGTGGACACGCCAGGCGGTGGTGGAGCTGATCCGACCGGTCGTCGGTGCGGACATGACCGAGCAGGGCGTGGGGTTGTGGCTGCGTCGGCACGGATTCACCCCGCGGCGACCGGCCCGTCGTGCCTACGAGCAGCAGCCCGCCGCGGTGAGGGCCTGGCTGGACGAGGACTGTCCGGCGATCGAGGCGCGCGCGAAGGCCGAGGGCGCGGCGGTCGCGTGGGTGGACCAGTGCGGGCTGCGCTCCGACGCCGCGCCGCCCGGCCGTTCCTGGGCGCCCAAGGGCCGCACGCCGATCGTGCGGGTGACCGGGAAGCGGCTGCGGGTCAACGTCATGTCCGCGGTCGCCCCACGGGGTGCGTTGTGGTTCACCGTGTTCACCGAGCGGTTCACCGCGACCGTGTTCACCGCATTTCTCGACCGTGTGGCACGCCAGGCGGGCCGGAAGGTGCACGTCATCGCCGACCGGCACCCGGTGCACCGCAGCAAGGCGGTCCGCGCCTGGCTGCAGGCCAACGCCGACCGGGTCGAACTGCACCTCATGCCCGGCTACAGCCCCGAGCTGAACCCCGACGAGCTGCTCAACGCCGACCTCAAGCGCAACGTCAACGCCTCACGCGCCCACAACGCCGACCGCCTCGCCCACGAGACCCGACGGTTCCTGCGCCGCCGCCAGCGCCAGCCGCACATCGTCCGCGGCTGCTTCCGGGCCCAGCACGTCCGCTACGCCATCATGTAGGCAACCGAACACTTTCGGCTCAAATAAGTGACACTCGCCACAGCTTGATGGGTTCGTGGCTGCCTGGGTTGCGGCTCATGAGACATCCCGAATCCGGAGAACACGTGGATGACCAGGCCGGACTCCGCGGGTAGAGGGACGGCGAGCGTGTGGGCGAGCCAGGCCGGGATGCGCAGCGACCGGGCGGCCGCCACCTCGTCGGCGTCGACGTCGATGCCGAACTCGGCGAACCACCGGGACATCACGTCGACGGTGTCGCCTCCGCTCCAACCGCCGTCGCCGGCCTCGCTCTCCTTCATCCGCGTGAACAGGTCCAGGACCGCGGCGAGCAGAGCCGGGTCGGCGCCAACACCCACAACCTCCAGGATGTCGACGTCGACATCCCGCTCGGAGTGCTGAGCGTGGTCACCGGAGTCGCCGGCTCCGGCAAGAGCTCACTGATCCACGGCTCGATGCCGGCCGACGCGGGTGTGGTGGCGGTCGACCAGACGCCCATCCGCGGCTCACGGCGCAGCAACCCGGCGACCTACACCGGCCTGCTCGACCCGATCCGCAAGGCGTTCGCGAAGGCCAACGACGTGAAACCGACGCTGTTCAGCGCCAACTCCGAGGGCGCCTGCCCCAACTGCAACGGCGCCGGCGTCGTCTACACCGACCTGGCGATGATGGCCGGCGTCGCCACCACCTGCGAGGAGTGCGAAGGGAAGCGGTTCCAGACGTCGGTGCTGGAGTGCCGCTTCGGTGGCAAGGACATCAGCGAGGTACTCGCCATGTCGGTCGCGGAGGCGGCGGAGTTCCTCGGCGACGGCCCGGCGCGGACACCCGCGGCGCACAAGATCGTGGCCCGGATGGAGGATGTCGGGCTCGGTTACCTCAAGCTCGGGCAGCCGCTCACCACGCTGTCCGGCGGCGAGCGGCAGCGACTCAAGCTGGCGACGCATCTGGGGGAGAAGGGCGGAGGCTACGTCCTCGACGAGCCGACCACCGGCCTGCATCTTGCCGATGTCGAGCAGCTGCTCGGCCTGCTCGACCGGCTCGTCGACTCCGGCAAGTCGGTGATCGTCATCGAGCATCACCAGGCGGTCATGGCGCATGCCGACTGGATCATCGACCTCGGTCCCGGGGCGGGCCACGACGGTGGCCGGATCGTCTTCGAGGGCCCACCCGCCGACCTCGTCGCCGCCTGCTCGACGCTCACCGGCGAGCACCTCGCGGCCTACGTCGGCAACTGAGTGTCCGTGAGCGCGGCGACCAACTCGTCGAGGCTGTTCGACCGCCAATCGAAGGTGTCGGTGCTTTTCGGAGCATCACCGGCGGGTCGCCGAACGTAGGCGGTTCGCATGCCCACCGCCTGGGCTCCGCGAAGGTCCCAGGCGTGGGCGGCGACCATCAACACGCGCTCCGCTGGGCATCCGGCCGCGTCGACGGCGAGCTGATAGACCTCCGGTGCGGGCTTGTAGGCCCTGACGTCTTCGGCGGACAAGGCCTGGTGCCATCGCAGTCCGGCGTACGCGTTGAGGCGGAGCAGCGCCGCGCGGCTGGCGCTGGAAAGCCCCAATACCGGAAATCGCCGCGCGAGGCGGGTGAGTCCGGCGACGGAGTCGTCCCAGGGCTTCAGGCGCCGGCCCGCGGTAGCCAGTCGCTCGGTGGTCACCGGGTCGGTAAGCCCGGCACGGTCGGCTACGCGTTGAGCCGCCTCGCGGTCGATGACCTCGGTGTTGGCGTATGCCCGGCTTGCTTTCTCGATGCGTTGCTGTTCGTGCTCGACATGTTCTCGCCACACGGTGAGCAGCTTGTCGGCAGCGGCATCGTCGGCCGCGGGCACGGCTTCGCGAATGGCCGCTCGAAGCCCGCCCGGCTCGTCGACCATCGTTCCGAGGACGTCGAAGACGACCACCTCGATGTCGGGTGCCTCGGCCATTCAGCCTCCTCAGTGCGTCACCGGTTAAGCAGGTGACGATTGTTGCCCGACTTCGCGTCACCAGTCAAGATGGTGACGTGAGGTTCGCATTCGTGAGTGGCAACCCAGCTCTGGACCTGGTCGGCACCGTGGGGTCCCGTCGAGACAACCCGGTCGACCTCCTGGTCGCACCCGCCGATCTCGAGCAGTGGGTGCACGAATGCGACGAGCTACCGGACCAGGTGACCGCCGATACCGAGACCTTCGCGTCCGCGCTGCGGCTCCGCGAGGCGCTCTACCAGCTGGCGCTCGATCGCCTGCAGGGTCGTCGCTTCACGCCAACCAGCCTTGGCGTCCTCAACGAGGCCGCCGCCGGGCCGGTGCCCACGGTCGAACTCGGCGACGCAGGCGTGCGTCTTTCGGGAGATCTCCGTTCCGCGCTGGCCCACGTCGCACGCAGCGGGATCACCGTGCTCGCCGACCGCGACGCGTGCTTGAAGGAGTGCGGTCGTTCGGGCTGCACGCGCATCTACGTCGACCGCTCCCGCGGTGCACGTCGGACCTGGTGCGGTATGGAGGGTTGCGGCAATCGCGTGAAGGCCGCGGCTTACCGAGCTCGCAAGCAAGCCGCCGGACAGGTTCGCTTGTCGCGTAAGGGTGAACGTGCCCGAGCGTCTGGCCGGTCCGGCCTGTAACCGGCGTTCCTGTCGGACCTGATGCCGCAGCCTCGGGCGCATGGCGGGCGTGCTGGTGCGGATGGGTGCGGTCAACCCCGTTGGCGAGCACGACGATCGTCCTGCCGTCTGCGGCCAGTGCGCCGCGGTGCGCTGCTTCGTCAACGCCGAGGCTGCCGCCGCTGAGGACGGTCGCCCCGGCACGGGCGAGCTCGTAACTGACGTCCCCCGCGACTGTGTTTCCGTACTCCGTCGACGCGCGGGCGCCGGGGAACAGCACGCGCAGGTGCGCTTCGAGGCCGATCATGCGGCCGTAGACGCCGGTCTCCTCCCGGTGCTCGACGGTGAGGACGGCGGCGGTCACGGTCATCGGTTCGCCACTGCCGTCCGGGGCGGCGAGCACGACGGCGCGGTCGGGAATGACCGGGTTGGCGGTGTCGACGGGCATGGCGGTATCTCCACTCGGATCGCAGGTGGCCGCGCACCGGCCCGGTCGCGACCGGCGCGGGATGGTGCAGCGGGCGTTGGTGGTCACGAGGGCGGCGCGGCCGCGCTGCGGTGGTTCGGCCGCGCGGCCGCGCCGCAGTGAGGTGGAGGTGGGGAAGGTGCGCAGGTCAGAAGGGCGCTATCCACATCTGGGTGCCGGGCTCGTGTTCGTCGAGGTAGGGGCGGGACAACTCGACGACGAGGTCGGCCTGGGCGCGGGTGAGGATCGCGGCGTGGACCTTCCGGCGCGTGGTGCCGCCATCGGCGGTGACCCGTCGCGTGGTCTTCTCGTTGGGGAACCGCACGAACACCGTGTAGCGGCAGTCGTCGCGCTGCGCCGGCTCGGTTGCTTCAGGCACGGGCGGCGTCGTGGCGGGCGTTGCCCGGCCTGCGGCGAAGTCGAGGTTCTTGAGGTCGATGACACTGAAGTTGCCGAAGTGCGTCCAGCGGCCGTTCTTGGCGTGGTAAACGACCACCTGGTCGTTGACCAGCAGGCACAGCCACGCGATCATGCCGTCGGCGTCCCCGTCGACGGTGCCGATGGTGGGATCGGGGGCGGAGTCGGTGTAGCGGTAGCCGACGCCGGCGACCGGCTGCACGTGGTCGGGGCGGTAGGGGGCGCGGACGGTGGCGTCGGCGACCTCCGCGGCCGCCTCGTCCGCGTCGATGAACGACCACTCGTGCTCCAGGATCGCGGCGGCCAGCCGCGACAGATCGCCGTCGTGGTGCTCGTCCAGCGCCACGCCCAGCGCGGCCAGCTGGCAGGTCGGGTAGCCGTCGCTGTGGCAGTGGCGGGCCCGGTAGGTGCGGCCGTCGTCGCCCAGGACACCGAAGGATTTCCGTTCCGCGCGAACATGGTGGAGATGCGAGCGACTGACCTGCGGTCCGCCAAGTAGGCCTGACTTATAATACGAGTCCGGAGTCCTCGACGACTACGCCTTCGAGGACTGGCTGTTCCGTCTGGAACAACTGGAGGAGCGCGAGGAGCACCTGGCCGCTGGGGAGCATGTCAGTGGTCCGGCCGCCGATGCCTACCGGCACCGCGTCCACACCGCACACACCAAGTTCGCCGGCCGGGTCGTGACCACCGCCAAACAGGCGCACGATCTGTTGGACAACCCGCTGCTCCAGATCTTTCCCGGCCGGGGGATGACCTGCGTTCTGGACCCCAACAAGGCCCTCTGTCAGCTCTTCGGCACCGAGAACAGCACCCGCCGCGCCCCGGACCAGGACGACTGCCGACCGCAATGCCAGAACCTGGCGTTCACCGACGCCAACATCACTGATTTCCAGACCCGCGCCGACCGGCTGAGGGAGGTCGTCGCCGACCCGCTGGCCCCCTCACTCAGGACAGCACGCGACCGGCACGAGCTGGACCGCATCGAGAAGATCATCCGCCGCCACCACTATGGGAAGTAACACCTTGGGACTCGCTACCAACACCTGGCCGCACACCGAAACCGACCTCCAACGCCAGGCGCTGCTTGCCGCAGCCGACCGGCTCCTGGCCGGCACCCCTCTCCACTCCACCGGGCGGCTGTCGATCGTCCAGCTCGCCATCGAGGCCGAGGTCAAGTACTGGGTCGTCGCCCAGAAGCACACCGACCTGCGTGATCACTTCCAGAAGCTCGCGTTCGAAGCCGGGAGCACCACGCCCGAGTCGCGTCCGGTCGATGCGCACACACAACTCCAGCGGGACCACGATGAGCTACGACAACATTGCCAGGGCCTGGAGCAGCTCCTGGCCCTTTACGCCACCGCCATCAACGAACTCACCCTGGAAAACCAAGCGCTGCGCGAGCAAGCCACCGAACACCACGCAACGGTCACCCCCCTACCTCGGAGCCACCGCAGCCCTCAGCTTCGCTGTTGACGCCTACTGTGGCAGGGCATGGACGTGCCCGGCCCGTCCCTCCAGCTCGTGATCATGGACAGGATCCCGTTCCCCCGGCCGGACGACCCGCCGGCGTCCGCGCGCCAGAAAGCCGTCAACTCCAGGGGAGGCAACGGCTTCCTGACGGTCGCGGCGACCCACGCGGCACTGCTGCTGGCCCAGGGCGCCGGCCGGTTACTGCGGTCGATGTCGGACAAGGGCGTCGTGGCCGTCCTGGATCCGAGGCCGGCCACGGCCCGCTACGGCGGCTTCCTGCGCGCCTCACTTCCCCCGTTCTGGACGACCTACGACCCCGAGGTGGTCAGGGCCGCGCTCAAGCGCCTGGACGCGGCTCAGACCCCTTGATCCGTTCGACGAGTTCGTCGCGGTACTCCCGCACCGCCTGAAACTCCGGTTCGTCGCCGGTCGCCCGCTTCAACGCGCCTTCCAGGATCTTCAGCCCCTGGCGTTCGTCGCCGCGCGCATCCGCCTGCCTCGCGGCGTCCTCCATGGCTTTGGCGAGCTTGGTCTGCGCCTCGGGTTCCTTGGCGGCCTTGTTGATCCGGATCCAGTTGCCGCCCGGATCGACGACGGTGAACCCGGTGTACCGGTCGTTGCGCAGCC
>NZ_VKAB01000078.1 GCF_009769385.1 Saccharothrix deserti | reverse complement strand
CAAGCCCTCGGTGAGGGCTTGAAGGTCAGCATCCCAGCCGGCGATGTCCTGAACAGTCACGCTCTCGACCATGACACGGGATACGCGCCGTCAGCCGACCCGGTTCAAGATCTCGGAATGTAGTACCGGTCTCCTGGAAATGCCTGGGTTCCGAATCGAGGGGAATCCAGATGTACGTCGCCGACCGGCGGAACTCCGTGCCGGTCGGGTTTACCGGATTCACCACCCCGTTCCGCGGGTCACCGACGATCCGCTTCACCTCGCGGCCCCAGAACCGCGGCGGATGAGTGGACGCGGCCACCCAGTACGATCCTCTCCCGGGCACCACGGCCACCTCGTAGTGCCGGTGGGGCCGGTCGGACCACTCCCAATCGTCGACCGGGACGAATCTCCCGTGGTGCCTCTCGAATACCTCCACCCCCGGTAAATTGCCGATCACGGTTCCGACAACGTCCAGCATGCGCCACGTCATCTTTCCTCCTGATGTCGAGTGCGGCCCCGACCGGCCGGCATTTCGAGGACCAGTGTGTTACCGGCAACGTCGGTCGGGCATCATCAAAACTGATGAGGTGACGGACGACCGCGAACGGCTTCCACCTGTTGGTCGACCACGCCCAGGTCCCGCCAGCCACGCCGACCGATTGCCACCGCCGCGAGTTGCGAGGACACCTCTAATTTCCGCAACACGGCCTGGACGTGACTGCGAACGGTCGCCACGCTCAGCCGCTCTTCGCCGGCGATCTCGCCGGCCGACCGACCTACGGCCAGTGCCCGCAGCACCTGTTGTTCCCTGGGCGTCAGACGGCCGAGCAACTGTTCGTCCCGATGTCGGTCGAGCAGGGCGTCGAGCAGTCGCCGGCGTCGCGCCGCGCCGCCGGCGGACACCGGCGGTCGCTGCACAAGTCCCCGCATGACCGCCTCCAACAGGTCGATGAACGGCAGATCGGCATCGACCACATCCGTGGCCCCGGCCCGGACGGCCGCGATCATCGACAGTGGACGGCGAACGGAACCAATCGCAACGATCGGGATGGGTCGCACCGCGAGTTCGACAATGACATTTCGATCGGACAATGCGTGATTGTCGACCAGTACCACAGCCGCGTCGGCAGGCATCGGATTCGTCGCATCGCCGGACACGCAGGTCCAGTCCAGTGCGGTCAGCCCGGCGGACAATGCCACCAGCAGCACGTCGGCACCGAATAACGAAACCAGGCGCCGACCGCGCCGTCCCTCGGCCATGGCGTCGGCGGTAATCACATGATCCGGCACTTGGAGTCAACGAGGGAAGTCAACGAGGGAAGTCAACGAGGGAAGTCAACGGGCTAGCGCACTGGGACAGCGTTCACCGACGACCGTTCGGCGGTGTGCCGCTGTGCGGGGACTCCCGGTGGCACAGGGCCGCGCCATCCGTGTCCGGCGCCTGGCCCCGGGGTCGACGACAGCGGGGAGCCGGTCCAAATCCTTGTCGCAGACCGTCGGGACGACAGGATTTGAACCCCCGCCCCCTTTACCCTCGGTTCTTGTGCTTCTTGCGGGTCAGCCGCCGTCGGCGATCCGGTCCAGCACGCGGCGGAACACCCGGTCCAGCACCTCGACCTCGTCGGCCGACAGCGCGTCGAACACGTACCGCCGGACGGTCTCCACGTGCGCGGGCGCGGCGGACTCGATCGCGGCACGTCCGGTGGGCGTGAGCCGCACCATCGAGCCGCGCGCGTCCTCCACGCACTCCTCGCGCGCGACCAGGCCCCGCTTCTCCATCCGCCCGATCTGGTGGGACAGCCTGCTGCGCTCCCAGCCGACCAGCGCGCCGAGCTCACGGGAGCGCACGACCCCGTCCGCCGCTTCCGAAAGGGGCGCCAGCAGGGCGTAGTCGGCGTTGGACAACCCCGAGTCGCGCACCAGCTGCCGTTCCAACGCGCTGTGCAGCTCGCGGTTCACCGCGAGGTAGGCCTGCCACACCCGAGCCTCCCGCTCGTCCAGCCATCGGGGTTGCTCCATGCACCCAAGCTAGCAAGATGTTGACGTGTCATCAATTGTTGGTTTAGATTGTTGATGTGTCCACAAACGGAATGCAGCTCGGCGTCTACAGCTTCGGAGACCGCCACCCCGACCCCGTGACGGGCGAGCAGGTCCCGGTCGCCGACAAGCTGGCGCAGACGCTGGAGCGGATCAAGCTGGCCGACGAGCTCGGCCTGGGCTTCTACGGCCTGGGTGAGCACCACCTGCCGCAGTACGCGATCTCCAACCCCGGCACGGTACTGGCCGCCGCCGCGAGCATCACCTCGCGGATCACGTTGAGCAGTGCGGTGACCGTGCTCAGCACCGAGGACCCGGTGCGGGTGTACCAGCAGTTCACCACCCTCGACCAGCTCAGCCGGGGACGCGCCGAGCTGCTGGCCGGGCGCGGGTCGTTCACCGAGTCGTTCCCGCTGTTCGGGGCGGGCCTGGAGGACTACGACGAGCTGTTCGAGGAGAAGCTGGCGCTGCTGCTGCGACTGGACCGCGAGGACCCGATCACGTGGTCCGGCAAGTTCCGCGCGCCGCTGGAGAACGCGCACGTCTACCCGCGTCCGTACGGCCCACGGCTGCGCATTTCCGTCGGGACCGGCGGGAACCCGGAGTCGTCGATCCGCGCCGGGCTCCTCGGCCTGCCGGTCGTGTACGCGATCATCGGTGGTGAGCCGGAGCGCTTCGCGCCGCTGGTCGACCTGTACCGGCGTGCGGGTGAGGCGGGTGGGCAGGCGCCTGCGGACCTGAACGTGACGATGAGCGCTATCGGGCTGATCGCGCGGCGGTCGCAGGACGCCAAGGACGCTTTCTACCCGTACTGGCTGGAGACGATGAAGTACGGGGCGCGGGCGCGCGGGTGGGCGGTGCCGTCGCGTGCCGAGTACGACGAGTGGACGCGGGGTGCGCGGTCGATCTTCGCGGGCAGTCCCGAGGAGGTCGCCGAGCGGATGATCTCGGTGGGCAGGCTCGTCAACGCCGACCGTTACGCGATGCAGATGGACTGGTCCGGCGTACCGCACCGGTTGGTGATGGAGGCGATCGAACTGCTCGGCACCGAGGTCATGCCTTTGGTGCGCAAGGAACTCGGCTCGACGGACGTCGGCGGCGAGTGAACGTCGGCGGCGAGTGACAGGTTCTGCAGGCACGGCGGCCCCGAGGGACCGCCCGAGGTACCGGAGGTCGTGGACGCCGAACGCCCGACCGCAGGCCCCCGCCAAGTCGCGGTCGAGGTCGTAGCGGCGGCGCCGAACCCCACGAGACCACCACCCGCGAGGACGTCTTCGCCGACCGCCGGCCCGCGACGTTCGTGGAGGGTCAGGCAACGATTTCTCCGGCACCGTGGTCGAGGTCGGCGCGGACAGGACGGCGTTCGCCGTGGGCGACATGGTTCTCGGCTTCACCCCAGCGCCGCCCAGGCCGAGTTCGTGGCCATCAACCTGGACGCCGCCGCCCAAAACCGTCCACCCCGGACTGCGAACGCGCCGCGACCATCGCGGGCGTCGGCGCGACCGGGCGTCGAGGCGGTCAGCCCGGCACCGCACCGCCGACACAGGCGTCGTATCCGCAGGGGCTGGCGGCGTCGGCGCGATCGCCGGCCAGACGCCTGTTCCCTTCCACGACCATTCGGGCCTTGGCTTGGCGTCTTGGAGTCGAGCCCTGTCTTGGAGTCGAGCCCTGCGGATCGGATCCCCTCTCGGGGCGAGCCGTTGGGCCGAGTGCCGCGCCGCCTCCTTCTTTCCCGGCAACGCTGGAGGCGCCGGAAAAGTTTCCGCAGATCTTCCATTGACGTTCGCTTCGCTCGATCAGGCGATCTTGAGCTGTCAACGGAGATCGGTGGTTGTGTTGGGGCGGCTTGAAGTCTAGTGGAGGTGCGGGATTCTGGCCGGCTGTGTGGCTGGATGTGTTCAGGGTTAAGGAAGTTAAGGGAGTCGGGGGGATTGCGGGTGCGGGGGTGCTCGTCGTGGAAGGGGGGACAGGCGTGTAGACGGGCGTCTGACGCCGTGTGACGCCACACACTTGGGGTCACGGTGGGGCGACGGGCGGGTGAATCACAGGTAAAGTCGCACGTCGGCGGTTTCACGGTTGCGATCGCCGCAGGCTGCTTGGCCGGTCCCCGACCGGGTGCGGAGCAGCGAGCCACACCCCCTCGGAGGACTTCACAGTGCGTCTGCGTTCCATCGGTGCCCGCCGGTGACCATCGCCCCCTACACCGCTTTCCCCACCTTGATCGAGACGCCGGCGCTGTTCCGCGCCGGTGCCGCCGCGCCCGAACGCACGCTGGTCGACGTGCTGGCCGACACGGCACGCCTGCACCCCCACTCCCCCGCGTTGGACGACGGCACGACCTCGTTGACCTACCGCGAACTCCTGGATCTCGTCGGCGCGCGGAGTCGTGTGCTGGCCGAGGCCGGTATCGGTGTCGGCGATCGGGTCGGTATCCGCGTTCCGTCCGGGACCGTCGAGCTGTACGTGGCGGTGCTGTCCGTTCTCGCCGCCGGCGCTGCGTACGTGCCGGTGGACGCCGACGACCCGGACGAGCGTGCCGACCTCGTCTTCACCGAAGCCGACGTGTGCGGTGTCATCGGCGAAACGCTGGAAATGCGTGGCACGCCCATGGGTCTGCTGGGCACCCCCGGCCCGGACGACGACGCGTGGATCATCTTCACGTCCGGCTCGACCGGCAAGCCCAAGGGTGTCGCGGTCTCGCACCGGGCCGCCGCCGCGTTCGTGGACGCCGAGGCCCGGCTGTTCCTGCCGGACGACCCGATCGGTCCGGACGACCGCGTCCTCGCGGGCCTGTCCGTCGCCTTCGACGCCTCGTGCGAGGAGATGTGGCTCGCCTGGCGCAACGGCGCCTGCCTGGTGCCCGCGCCGCGAGCGTTGGTGCGCACCGGTTTCGACCTCGGCCCGTGGCTGGTCGAACGCGAGGTGACGGTGGTGTCCACGGTGCCGACGCTGGCCGCGCTGTGGCCGGTGGACGCGCTGGACGACGTCCGGCTGCTGATCTTCGGCGGCGAGGCGTGCCCGCCCGAGTTGGCCGAACGGCTGGCCGTGGACGGCCGCGAGGTGTGGAACACGTACGGTCCGACCGAGGCCACCGTCGTGGCGTGCGCGGCACGTCTGACCGGTGACGGTCCGGTGCGCATCGGGCTGCCGTTGGACGGCTGGGAGCTGGCCGTGGTCGACGCGACCGGCGCGCCGGTGCCGATGGGCGGTTCCGGTGAGCTGGTGATCGGTGGCGTCGGCCTGGCCCGCTACCTCGATCCGGTCAAGGACGCGGAGAAGTTCGCGCCGCTGCTCGCGTTGGGCTGGGACCGCGCCTACCGCAGCGGTGACCTGGTCCGCGCCGAGCCCGAGGGCCTGCTGTTCCTGGGCCGGGCGGACGAGCAGGTCAAGTTGGGTGGACGGCGGATCGAGCTGGGCGAGGTGGACGCGGCGCTGCAGGCGCTGCCCACCGTCGCGGGCGCGGCCGCCGCGGTGCGCACCACCAAGGGCGGCAACCAGGTCCTGGTCGGGTACGTGGTCGCGGGCGAGGGCTTCGACCAGGCCGACGCGTTGGCCCGGTTGCGGACGGCGCTGCCCGCCGCTCTCGTGCCGCTGCTCGCGGTGGTGGAGACGTTGCCCACGCGCACGTCCGGCAAGGTGGACCGGGCGGCGTTGCCGTGGCCGCTGCCGTCGCTGGACACGGGTGTGCCGGTGCAGGAGATGACCGACACCGAGGCGTGGTTGGCCGAGCAGTGGTCGGAGTTGCTGGGTTCGCGGGTGGGCAGCCCCGACGCCGACTTCTTCGCCCACGGCGGCGGCAGCCTCGCCGCGGCGCAACTCGTGTCGACGATCCGGACCCGCTACCCCGGTGGTTCGGTCAACGACATCTACCAGCACCCGACGTTGCGGGCGTTGGCCGCGCGGCTGGACGAGTCGAGCGGACATCACGGTGCGGCGCGCGAGGTCGTGCCGACGCCGCGGCGTACCGGCGTGATCCAGTCGTTGCTGCTGGTCCCGTTGATGAGCCTGGTCGGTCTGCGCTGGTCGGTCGCGCTGGCCGCGGTCGGCAACGTCGTCGGTTTCACGACGCCGGTGTCGTGGTGGTGGATCGCGGCCGGTTGGCTGGCGTTCGTCAGCCCGCCCGGCAAGGTCGTCATCGCGGCGGGCGGCGCGCGGTTGCTGCTGCGCGGTCTGCGTCCCGGCACCTATCCGCGTGGCGGCGGCGTGCACTTGCGGTTGTGGACCGCCGAACGGCTCGCCGAGTTCAGCGGCGCGACGAACCTGGCCGGGTCCTGGCTCACCCACTACGCCCGTGCGCTCGGCGCGAAGATCGGGCCGGACGTCGACCTGCACTCGGCGCCGCCGGTGACCGGGATGCTCAAGCTCGGCAAGGGCAGTGCGATCGAGCCCGAGGTGGACCTGTCCGGGCACTGGGTGGACGGCGACCTGCTGCACGTCGGCCGCATCCGGGTCGGCGCGGGCGCGGTGGTCGGCGCGCGCAGCACGCTGTTCCCCGGCGCGCGGATCGGCAAGCGGGCCGAGGTCGCGCCCGGTTCGGGTGTCACCGGTTCGGTGCCGACCGGGCAGCGGTGGGCGGGTGTGCCGGCGACGCGTGACGGCAAGGCGGGTCGTCCCGGTCCGCGTCCGCCGCGGTCGTTGTGGTGGAAGCTGGTCTACGGGGTGACGACGTCCGCGTTGGGTCTGCTGCCGGTGGCGGCGGCCGTGCCCGCGGTGCTGATCGTGGTGCGCGAGCCGTTGACGCTGGGGTCGGCGTTGCTCGCGGTGCCGTTGGCGACGGTGGCGTGGATGGGCGCGTACGCGCTGCTGGTGCTGGTCTCGGTGCGGCTGCTCGGTATCGGGCTGCGGGCGGGGACCTATCCGATCCACAGCCGGATCGCGTGGCAGGCGTGGACCACGGAACGGCTGATGAACATCGCTCGGGTCGCCTTGTTCCCGCTGTACGCGAGCCTGTTGACGCCGGTGTGGCTGCGTGCGCTCGGGATGAAGGTCGGCCGCCGGGTCGAGGCGTCGACGGTGCTCGCGCTGCCGAAGATGACCACGATCGGTGACGGGGCGTTCCTCGCGGACGACACCATGGTCGCGTCCTACGAGTTGGGCGGTGGCTGGCTGCGCATCGCCGCCGCACGGGTCGGCAAGCGGGCGTTCCTGGGCAACTCGGGGATGACCGCGCCGGGCCGTTCGGTGCCGAACCGGGGTCTGGTGGGTGTGCTGTCCGCGACGCCGAAGCGGGCCAAGGCGGGCAGTTCGTACCTGGGCATGCCGCCGATGAAGCTGCCGCGTGCGGCCGAGCAGGGCGACCAGAGCCGGACGTTCGACCCGCCTCGGCGGCTGGTCGTGGCGCGGGCGCTGGTCGAGCTGTGCCGGATCGTGCCGGTGATGTGCCACGTCGCGCTGGTCGTCGGCGTGGTGTTCGCGCTGCGCGCTGTCATGTCACTGTGGGCAGGGCCGCTGTTGGCGGGCCTGGTGCTGCTCGCGGCGGGTGTGCTGGCGTGCGCGGTGTCGGCGTTGGCGAAGTGGCTGCTGGTGGGCCGGTTCCGGGCGCGGGAGCACCCGTTGTGGAGCGGGTTCGTGTGGCGCAACGAGCTGGCGGACACGTTCGTCGAGGTGTTGGCGGTGCCGTGGCTGGTCGGTTCGGCCGGTGGGTCGCCGGTGATGGCGTGGTGGCTGCGGTCGTTGGGCGCGCGGATCGGGCGCGGCACGTGGATCGAGTCGTACTGGTTCCCGGAGTCGGATCTGGTGCGGCTGGGTGACGGTGCGACGGTGAACCGGGGGTGCGTGGTGCAGACCCACCTGTTCCATGATCGGATCCTGCGCATGGACCAGGTGGAGTTGGCGGACGGGGCCACGCTCGGCCCGCACGGGATCGTGCTGCCGGGTGCGACGGTCGGCGCGCACGCGACGGTCGGCCCGGCGTCGTTGGTGATGCGCGGCGAGCACGTGCCGACGGGCACGCGTTGGCTGGGCAACCCGATCTCCGCCTGGCGATGACCGGCCGGTACCTCCCCGACCACGGCGACGGCGGTTACCGGGTCGCGCACTACGACCTCGACCTGGACTACAAGCCGCACACCGGTCGGCTGGCCGGGCGGGCGACGCTGTCCGCCGTCGCCTTGGCGCCGTGCGCGCGGGTGGTGCTGGACTTCGGTGCGCTGACCGTGAACCGGGTGCTGGTGGGCGGCAAGCCCGCCCGTCACACGCAGGGTGGTGGCAAGCTGCGGGTCCGGCCGGCGCGTGCGGTGGACGGACCGTTCACCGTGGAGGTGCGGTATTCGGGTGTGGCGCGGCCGATCCGGACCCGGCACTGGGGCGAGTTGGGCTGGGACCAGCTGGCCGACGGGGCGCTGGTGGCGAGCCAGCCGATCGGCGCGCCGTCCTGGTTCCCGTGCAACGACCTGGTGCGGGACAAGGCGACCTACCGGATCTCGGTGACCGCGCCGTCGCCGTACACGGTGCTGGCGAACGGGGTGCTGGTCGACCGCCGTGCCGGTGGCAGCAGCACGACGTGGGTCTACGAGCAGGCCGAGCCGATGGCGAGTTACCTGGCGTCGGTGCAGATCGGCCAGTACGAGCGGCTGCCGCTGGCCATCGGTCAGGACGTGGCCGCGCCCGCCCGGCTGGTGCGTGCCGCCCGGCACGACTTCGCGCGCCAGCCGCAGATGATGCGGGTGTTCGAGGAGCTGTTCGGGCCGTACCCGTTCCGGGCTTACCAGGTCGTGGTGACCGACGACGAGCTCGAGGTGCCGGTGGAGGCGCAGGGCATGTCGGTGTTCGGTGCGAACCACGTGGACGGGCTGCGCGGGCACGAGCGGTTGGTCGCGCACGAGCTGGCGCACCAGTGGTTCGGCAACAGCGTCGGCCTGGCCGACTGGCGCGACATCTGGCTCAACGAGGGTTTCGCCTGTTACGCGGAGTGGCTGTGGTCGGAGCGTTCCGGTGGGCCGGCTGCCGCCGTGCACGCGTCACGCGCACACGCACGCCTGGCCCGGTCACCGCAGGACCTCCGGATCGGCGACCCCGGCGTGGCGAACCTGTTCGACGACCGGGTGTACAAGCGGGGCGCGCTGACGTTGCACGGCTTGCGGACGCGCCTCGGTGACGCGGACTTCTTCGCCACGCTCCGCGAGTGGACCGACATCCACCGGCACGGCACCGCCACCACCTCGGACTTCGTGGCGCTGGCCCAGCGCCGCACCCCCGAGCCCCTGACCGCGTTCTTCCGCTCCTGGCTGGGCGAAACCCGCCTGCCGACCCCCTGACGACCGCGAGAGTCGAACCTCCGGGCCCCGAGAGTCGAACGCTCAGGTACCCCGAATTCAACGCTCAGGAGTCCCGCGTCCGGACGCGAACGTAGAACTCACCGGACCTGAGCGTTCGACTCTCGCGGTCTGAGCGTTCGACTCTCGCGGCGACGAGCGACGGCGGTTATGAGACGGCTTCCAGCGGTAGGTCGCTGCCGCGCCAGGTGGCGGCCAACTCCTGCACCGGCACGTTGAGCGCCTCGCCGAGGCAGACGATCGTGCCGAATCCGGGGGACGGCAGTCGTCCGGTCTCGATCTTGCGCAGGGTTTCCGGTGAGATGCCGGCCGCGTGCGCGACTTCCGCGAGGTCGCGCCCCGCCCTCACGTCACGCAGCAGGGCGCCGAGGCGCCTGCCGGCTTCGATCTGTTCGGGTGTGAGCGGTGGGCGGACCATGGCCTCAGGGTACGACTGGTATTCCTATACCGGCAAGTGCTAGCGTCACGGTATTACTATACCGACACTCCCTGTACGCGAGGTACTCGTGATCGAGCTGAAGACGCCTGCGGAGATCCAGCGCATGCACGTGACCGGGCGTTTCGTCGCCGAGGTGCTCTCCGAGGTCGGCAGGCTCGCCGACGTCGGCGTCAACCTCCTGGACCTGGAACACCACGTGCGCGGCATGATCGAACGGCGCGGTGCGGAGTCGTGCTACTGGGACTACGCGCCGTCCTTCGGGGACGGCCCGTTCCGCAACGTCATCTGCCTGTCGGTCAACGACGCCGTCCTGCACGGCCTGCCCCACGACTACACCCTGCGCGACGGCGACGTGCTCAGCGCCGACCTCGCGGTCGGCATCGACGGCTGGGTGGCCGACTCGGCGCGCACGATCGTCGTCGGGACCGCCGCCGAGGAGGACCTGCGGATCATCCGCGCCACCGAGGAGGCGCTGGAGGCGGCGATCGAGGTGGCACGTCCGGGCAACCGCCTGGGTGACATCTCGGCGGCGATCTGGGCGGTTGCCCGCGACTACGGCTACCCGGTCAACACCGAGTTCGGCGGCCACGGCCTCGGCCGCACCATGCACGAGGCGCCCCACGTGCCGAACAAGGGAAAGGCAGGGCGCGGCCTCACCCTCCGGCCGGGCCTGACCCTCGCGCTCGAACCCTGGTTCGCCCGCACGACCGACCGGATCGTCTACGACCCCGACGGCTGGACCATCCGGTCGGCTGACGGCTCGCGCACCGCCCACTCCGAGCACACGGTCGCCATCACCGAGGACGCCCCCTTGGTGCTCACCCGGCGTGAACCGGAGCACCCCGCGACGCAGGGCGAGTCCGCCGCCCGCTTGTCCACAAAGGACGCCTAGACCTGCCCGGCGAACGGCGGTGACGGCGATCGACCTGTCGCCACGGGGCCTTCCGGGCGGGAAGTGTCTTCCGGGTTGTGTCACGCGGGCTCGTGGGTCGGCTCCGCCGCTGCCGACTTCGCTGTCTCCTCGGCCACCGGTGGCTTGAGGAAGCTGGTGATCCAGGCGACCGGGGCGGAACTCGACAGCTCCCCGGTTCAGGTCGCGAGCGCGGGCGCGAGACCGAACGTCGGTACCAGGCTCCGGTCGTTGAACGCCGTGATGCGGGCGATCCGGGCGCCGATCAGGGTCAGGACCTCGATGCCGTGCGCCTCGTACCGGCCGTCGCCCACGTGTCCGTAGGCGACGACGGCCGGCTGGCCGTTGGCGCGGGTGGGCACCAACCGCCACCGGTCCTTGCGCAGGACCCGACTGGCCAGGAACCCGACGACGGCCGGCCTGCCGGTGAACCAGGTCGGGATCGGCGGCATCTCCAGCTCGACGTCGGCGCGCAGCAGGTTCACCAGCGCGTCGGGGTCGGCCCGGGTGAACGCGTCGACGTAGTCGTCGAGGAGGGTTCGCCGGGTGTCCTCGTCCGGCTCGGCCAGGTCGTCCTCGACCGGTCCGGCCTCGGCCAGGTTGGCCCGGGCGCGGCGCAGGGCGCTGTCGACGGCCGCGGTCGTCGTGTCCAGGATCTCGGCGACCTCGACCGTCCGGAACGCCAGCACGTCGCGCAACGTCAGCACGGCCCGCTGCCGGGCGGGCAGGAACTGGAGTGCGGCGATGAAGGCGAGCCGCACTCCGGTTCTCCCGGCCACGATGGTCGCCGGGTCACCGGGGTCGCCCGTGCCGAACAGTGCGTCGGGTGCCGGCTGGAGCCATGCGACCGACGGCTCTCGGGGAGCCACGGTCACCCTGTGGTCGTCCGAGGGCGCGCCCAATCCCGAGGGAAGTGGCCGTCGGGAGCGTGTTTCCAACGCGGTCAGGCAGGCCATGGTGGCGATCTTGTACAGCCAACGCCGCACCGAGGAGCGGCCCTCGAACCGGTCGAACCCGCGCCACGCTCGCAGGTAGGTCTCCTGCACCAGGTCCTCGGCGTCGTGGATCGAGCCGAGGATCCGGTAGCAGTGCGCGAGCAGCTCCGTCCGGAACGACTCGGCCAGGGCGGCGAAATCGACGTTCTCGACATCTGACGGCATCACGGCTTCTCCTGGATTCGGTGGGGTTCGCTGTGGGCGGCGGTTCAGCTGACCGGGTGCATTCCGGCGCCGCTGACCTGGTACTCCGGAGCACTGCCGGGGTCCGCGGCGATTTCCACGACTTCCACGACGGCCTTGGCGACCTGCTCCGGGCCTTCCACGAAGGTGGCCCGGTCGACGCCCTGGCGCGCGGCGTACCCCGCGACCCCGACCGAGCCGACACCGCCGAACGGGGTCAGCTGTGGAAGCAGCGTGACGAACCGGATGCCGAGCCCGGCTCGCTCCGACTCGTCGGCCGCGTACCCGCGGATGTGCCGAATGGCGGCCTTGGCGCCGGCGTATCCACCGCTGAGCGGAGATCCGCCCAGGGCCGCTCCGCTGGACATCGCGACGACCACACTGCCCGGCGCCAACGGCTCCCGCAGCGCCGCCCGGGTCCAGGCGAACACGTGCCGGGTGTCGACGTGCCAGTGACGGCTGAAGGTTTCCCAGGTCTGCTCCTGCACGGGCGCCATGTGCGGCACGGCTCCCGCGTTGAGGACGAGCAGGCCGGGACGGTATCCGCCGATCACGTCCTGCGCGAGCGCTTCGCTGGTCGCATCGGCGGCGACAGGCGTGAAGCCCTCGCCGAGTTCGTCGCGCACGACGCGCAACTCCTGCTCGTCGCGGGCGATACCGACGACGTTGGTGCCCGCGGCGGCGAGCGCGGCGGCAACCGCGCGACCGAAGCCGCGGCTGGCACCGGTGACGACCGCGGTCTGGAAGGTGGGCATCGGACACTCCGGTCTGGTGGTCGGGTTCGGTTTGGTCGGGTTCGGTTCCGTATCAAGACCTGCCGCCGGAGAAAAACCCGTCGCCGCAGACGAAATCAGGTGAGTGATGCCGGACACAGTTTGTCCGCCGTTCCGCACCGCACTACCTTGCCGGTGTGGATCTGTTCTCACGCTCTTGGACGGCTGTGCCGGCCGGCCGGCTCGTGCGGGACCTGGTGCGTCACCTGGTCATCGACGCCCAGGACGTCCTGATCACCCTCGCGACCCCCGCCGGGACCGAACCGACCCGGGACGCGGTCACCTACCGGCCGGAGTGCACCGACCGACGCGGAGAAGGCCGAACTGGGCGAACCGGCCGCGAAACTCCCGTTCGTCCTCGGATGACCGTCCGGCTGAACGGGACCTTCGGCGCGGGCAGGACGACGGCGCGGGAACTCGTCACCCGGCTTTGAGGGGTTCGACTCCCGGGCGTGTCGGGGGCTTCGATCAGGGCGGAACGGGTAGGTGTCCGGGACGAGTGGACGCGATGCAGATGGACTGGTCCGGAGTCCCCCACCGGCCGGCGATGAACGCGATCGAGCTCCTAGGCACCGAGGTCATGGCCCCTGGTGCAGGAGGAACCCGGCTCGACGACCGGCTGAACATCGTTTCCGATTCACTCGTTCGAGTTATCAAGCCGCCAAGCGCATGTCACTCGTTCGTGTTGTGTGCAAGCACCGCGCCATTCGCAGGCATAACGTGAACCGTACGGAGCAATACGGTGAGGTCAGAGGGCTGACACGTCTTTGCAGGCCAACCTGAGGCCACGTGTTCGCCAAAGCCGCTCGCACGATTCCACAGCCACAACGGCCCGGCGACGCGGCCCCGGGCACCAGTCGAGTCGACGTCTCGACTTGCTGATGACACAGGGAATTCCGGGCTGGTCGGGCGGGGTCTTGGCCGATGAGCTGCTCTGAACCCCCGTCTCCCCCACCCGTCGAGGCCCCCTCTCGGCGGGGGGAGCGGGCGATCCGGCCCGCCACCGGAAGGAGAATCACCATGCTGGAAGTGGAACTCGACATCTTCTCGGGGATGCCGAACCCGACCTGGCTGCTGTCCGACGCCCAGGAACGCGAACTGATCGAGCGGGTCACCGCCTACCCGGATCAGTTGTCCCCGGAAGCCACCGACGACGAGCAGTTCAGCCTCGGCTACCGAGGCCTGCTGGTCCGCATGATCAAGTTGGGCGACGGCGCGTGGGCCGACACGCGACTCGCATCGGGGGTCGGACTCCCGCTGAGCTTCCGCGTCGGCAGCCGTCCGGCCGACGAGCCGATCGCGGACTGGCTGCTCGGCACCGCCGACTCGGTCGAGGAGAGCGGCGTGGACGACGAACTGAAAGACATCGCGAGGCGCGGCGTCAGCCTCATCCAGACCAGCGCCGAGGTCGCGCGGCCGACCGACGACCCGGGTCCGCCCACCGAGGGCGAGAACGCCGACCAGCCCTACGAAGGCGGCGAAGGCGATACCGGCGTCCGGGGCAGCACCTGGTGGAATTGCGGATCGAACCTGTTCAGCGCGAACGCGCACTACTTCAACGACCCGGCGCACGTCACCCGCAACAACTGCTACTGCTTCGCCAGCAATCACCTCGCGGGCGTGCGCTACGCCCTGCCCGGCAAGCGCGGCGGACGACCGGCCTCGGTCATGAGCTGCGGCAACGTCACCGACGGCCTGCGCGCCGACGGCTGGGTCGACGGCTGCCAGGCCAACACCCTGACCATCGCCATGGTCATCTGGCCCGGCCGGGACTACCACTTCTACCGGCTCGTCACCGGCGCGCCGAACTGGTGGTGGGGCCACAAGCCCGGCGGCACCCCGGCGAAGTACACCGACGACTGCGGACACGCGATCTACCAGGAGAACGGCGTGGGCTACGCGCCCAACAACATCTGCCGTGGCGGCTACACCGACTTCTGCGGTTACTTCTACCAGAACAACGACACGGCCTACGTGGCATGAGGGTGCTGATCGTCGCCGCGCTGCTGGTGGCGTCGGCGGCGTGCGATGGTCGGCAGACTGGAGAACCGGCGGTGACCGACCCGATCGAAGTGGAGCTCGACATCTTCTCGGGAATGCCGAATCCGACCTGGGTGCTGTCGGACGCCGACTCGGCCGAGCTGCGACGTCGGATCGACGAGTCGGCCGCGACCACGGGTTCGGCTCCGTCGGGGAATCTCGGGTATCGGGGCTTCCTGGTGCAACTGACCGAAGGCGCACAGCCCGCCAGGGTTCGACAGGTGGTGCAGTTGCCGGACGGGTCGGCGAGGGAAGCGGGTGATCGCGAGTTGGAGCGGTGGCTGCTGGACACCGGGCGGGATCGACTGCCCTCGGATGTGGTCGCCGCCGTAGAACAGGATCTCGGATAAGGAATCGCGGGCGGTGCCGCCTCGTCCGTTCGGGGACCAGCGGCTTGACCTGTCTCGAACCTCGCGACGGCTGAAACGTTCGACTCGCGTGGTGTGGTGATTCGATCACGGCAGAACGGGTAAGTGTTCCGTTATGACGGGTCGAGTGGCGGTGTTCGCGCCGTCTCCGCAGTTGACCGTGACGATCGAGGAGCTGGACGGTGCGCCGGACATCCACATCCACGCGGGCGGCCAGGGAGTCTGGCAGTCGCGGATGATCGAGTCCCTCGGCGCCGAGGTGGTGCTGTGCGCCGCGTTGGGCGGAGAGACCGGGCAGGTGTTGCGCCAGCTGATCGGGGTGGAGTTGAAGGCCCGTGACGTGGCGGCCCGCAACGGCGGGTACGTGCACGACCGCCGTGCGGGCGGACGTGACCAGGTGGTGCGGATGGCGGCCGACCCGCTGTCCCGCCACGAGTTGGACGACCTGTACGAGATCACGCTGGTCGAGGCGCTGAACGCGGGTGTCGTCGTGCTCAGCGGGCCGGCCGAGCACGACGAGCCGGTGCCCGACTCCGTCTACGAACGGCTCACCAAGGACCTCGGCGGCAACGGCTGCCGCGTCGTCGTGGACCTGTCCGGCGCACGGCTCGCCGCCGCACTCGCGGGCGGCCCGACGGTGGTGAAGGTCAGCCACGAGGAGCTGGTCGGGGACGGCCTGGCCGAGTCCGACGCCCTGCCGGACCTGGTGAAGGGGTGCCGGGAGCTGGCGTCCTGCGGCGCCCGCGCGGTCGTGGTGTCACGTGCCGCCGACGAGACGCTGGCGTTGATCGACGGGACGCTGTACCTGGTGGAGGTGCCCGCGTTGAGCCCCGTCGACACGCACGGCGGCGGCGACTCGATGACCGCCGGGTTGGCCGCCGGGCTCGCGCTGGGCGGGTCCATCGAGGACTCGCTCGAGCTCGGCGCGGCGGCGGGTGCGGTCAACGTGACGCGGCATGGGCTCGGCACCGGCAGTGGTGACGTGGTCCGCCAACTGGTCGAGCGGGTGCGGCTGAAGCCGTGGGAGGACGCATGAGGGTGCTCGTCACCAACGACGACGGCATCGACTCGCCGGGGCTCAACGCCTTAGCGCGCGGCGCGGTGGCTCACGGGTGGACGACCGTGGTCGCCGCGCCCGCCTACGAGTCCAGCGGCACCAGCGCGGGCCTGACCGCCGCCGAGGACGACCGGCAGATCAAGGTGGAACGCCGTGAACTGCCCGGATTGCCGGACGTGCCCGGCTACGCGGTCGCCGCACACCCCGGCCTCATCGCCCTCGTCGCATCCCAGGGCGCGTTCGGCGACCCGCCGGACATCGTGCTGTCCGGCGTGAACCGGGGCGCGAACATCGGCCGCGCGATCCTGCACTCCGGCACCGTGGGCGCCGCGCTCACCGCCGCCATCAACGGCGCACGCGCGATGGCGGTGTCCCTCGACGTGGGGCTGGACCTGGACGTCCGCCACCACTGGGACACCGCCATCGCGGTCGCTTCGGGATTGTTCGACCGGCTCGCCGCCCTGCCGCAGGGCGCGGTGCTCAACCTCAACGTGCCCAACCGCGCCGAGACCCGCGAGACGCGCCGGGCGAGCCTCGCCGAGTTCGGCTCGGTGCGGAGCCGGGTGCGGAACACCGACAACGGCACGATCGGCCTCACCGCCGTCGTCGTCGAAGGCGCGCTGCCGCCGGGCAGCGACGCCGCGCTGCTGACCGACGGGCACCCGACCGTCACACCGCTGCGGTCGGTGGCCGAAGACGTCGACCTCCCGTTCGACCCTGTCGACCCGTCCTGATCACTCGTCTTCTCGACGCTCGGCGGCGGTCTCGGTCTGTTCGGCGTCGGACCTGCCGCCCAGCGCGTCCTCGGCCCCGTTCACCAGGTCGGGACCGCCCCATTGCCCGCCGTCGGACTGGCCCAATCGGTGCTTAGCCATCGTGTGCTCCCATCGATCGCAAGCACAGGTACCCACTTTCGAACGACCCCACACCCACGAACGCCGGTGGCCCGCTCCCGAGCTCCGAGCGGGCCACCGGACGTCACCGCGTGATCACCGGGCGTAGTAGACGTCCGGCCACGGCGGCGTCGCCATGCCGTTCCCGATGTGGAAGCTCGGGTGTGGCGGCTGGTTGTAGGCGGTGTTCTGCCACGCGATCGCGACGCGGTACATGGTGTCGTGCATCAACGTGGGGATGCGGCGGTCGGTCTGGTTGGGCGTGGAGTAGATCCGCAGCGCGGAGTTGTCCGACGTCCGCCAGACGACCTCCTCGCGCCAGTCGCCGAACAGGTCGGCGCTCAACGCGGGCGTGGCCTTGGTGCCGTTGTTCGACGCCACACCGGAACCGGTGAGCAGACGGGTGTCGCCGCCGGTGCCGTACTTGTCGATCCTGGTCTGGTCGAGCAGTTCGCGGGTCGGGTCGCCGTCCCACCAGACCAGGAAGTTGATCGACGACGGCTCACGGCCCAGCGCAGCGCCGCCGGCGCTGCGGAGGGTGGTGTCCATGGCCGACCACGACTCCGCGCCGGGGCTGCCGGCGTAGATGTCGCCCGCCACGCCGCGGCCGTTGTCCCCGCCCGAGGCCGTGGTCCACAGCCGCTGACCGGTGCGGGCATCGGCGAACCACGAACCCGGTTGGCTGCTGCTCTCCGAGACCTTGAAGTACTCCAGGCCGGGTCGGGACGGGTCGAGGTCGCCCAGGTGCCCCGCGTCACCGTGGCCGAGACCCGTGGTCCACAGGCCGCGGCCGTTGTCGTCGATGGTCGCCGCGCCG
>NZ_VKAB01000077.1 GCF_009769385.1 Saccharothrix deserti | reverse complement strand
TCAACGGTGGCACGGCGCTGACCAGCACGGCCTGGGCCAGCCGGGCGGTACCGTGCCGGCCGATGTAGCGGGCGACCTCGCCGCCCCCGGTGGAGAACCCGACCATCGTGACCTCGCGCAGGTCGAGGGTGTCGACGAGGGTGGCGAGGTCGTCGGCGTAGGTGTCCATCTCGTTGCCGTGCCACGTCTGGGTGGAACGCCCGTGGCCGCGCCGGTCGTGCGCGATGACGCGGTAGCCGTGGTCCGCCAGGAAGAGCATCTGCGCTTCCCAGCTGTCGGAGTTCAGCGGCCAGCCGTGGCAGAGCACGACCGGTCGGCCCTCGCCCCAGTCCTTGTAGAAGATCTGCGCACCGTCTGCGGTGGTGATGTAGCTCATCGGTGGAGTTCCTGTTCGTGGTCGGCGGGAGGCGGTCACGGGCCGTCACCGCTCGAACCACTCGAAGGGGTGGCCCCAGCGGCAGCCAGGACACCCGCCGGACGTGCCCGAGCGCCGTGGCGAGTGGCCGTTCCACGGGGACCCGGCTGTCCCTGAAGCAGGTCCCGTGATCGGGACGTCACGCCGCCCACGTGCACCGGCGCGACGTCGACCACCGTCGCGACCACCGTATCCCGCAGCGAGCGGTGCAGCACGGCGTGGACGAGCGTGAAAACCGGTCACGGCGACGACACCACCATCGAGGCGGAGATTCACAACGTCGATCAAGCCCCAAATGGGACCAGGCGCTGGAATCGGGCGCCACCGGTGTGGCCCACCGCACCCTACTGCGGGGGGTTCGGTGGGGATTTCCCCGAGGCCGACCGTAGGTGGGTTCCCTACAGTGGTGAACATGGCTTCCGTGCGCTCCCTTCGCGAACTGCTCGCCGACCTGGTCGGCGACGCCGGCGCGCGTTCCGGCGGGCCGAAGGCTTACCTCGCCGAGCACGGCCACCCTGATCTGCCGGCGGAGCTGGTGGCGGAGGCAGTGGTCAGCTTCGCGGACACGGCACCACCGGAGGTGGCCGAGCAGTTGGCACCGTTCGTGACCGCGCACACCGCGGGTCAGGGGGACGGCGCAGGCTGGTTCGACCTGCTCACCTCGGCATCGGTGGGGCTCGCCGAAGACCCCGACGCGCTGGACGGCGTCCCTGAGCCGAGGAGCGGGGACGACGCCGATCCGGACCCCGGGCCAAGCCTGGACTTCGGCGCGGGTGCCGCCGACGCGATCGACCTCACCGCGGCGCTGGACGAGGGGATGGCGGTGGCCGCGGCGCCCACCGGCTGGCCGGACGCCACCGAGCAGGTCCCGCCCGACTCCGCCGACTCCGCCGTGTCCGACGTGGCGGGCCAGGACGTCGTCGCAGACGACGAGCCGGACGAGGACTCCCTGGACTGACCCGGCGCAGGTCCGGTCGACGGTCCGCGCGGGTGGTTCCGGCACCGGGCAGCGATCCGGCACCACGCACAGAACGGCCCGGCCGCACGTCATGTGCGGCCGGGCCGTTCCGGGTTCAGGGTGTGCTGTCCTCCTTCGGAGCGAGATCCTCCGGCGGAGGGGGCTCGTCCCACGGAGGAGCGGAACCACCTGACGGAGGAGCGGAACCACCTGGCAGAGGACGGGAACCATCCGGGTTGGACGGCGGCGGCTTGCTGGTGGTGGTCGTCGTCTTGGCGGGCGGCGGGTTGGGCGGCGGGTTGGGCTGCGGGTTGGGCTGCGGGTTTTCCCGCGTCGGCGGATCCGTGGTGACCACAGTGGACTCCGTGCGGGTGATCGGCACGCAGTTGCCGGTCACGAAGGTGCCGTTCGCGTCGGGGACCAGGTGGTGCTTCGCATCCGCGATGCGCGCGCACACCTTGGGTGCGTCGCCGATCGCCGTGAGGAAGCGCTCATCGGTGACGTCGAGCACCGCGGGGCGGCGGTCCTCGACGTACCAGTTGCCCCGCTCGGCTTCCGGCGCTTGCATGCCCATCACGTCGGCGGGCGGGTTGGTGCCGTCACCACCGTAGACGTGCAGGTGCTGGTCGCCGTTGATGTTCATCGGGGAACCGTCCCCGCGGTAGTCGATGGTGATCTTGCCGTCGGCGATGATCGCGGAGGTGAGGCACACCCACCGCGGGTTGCTCATGATCGCCTCGGTGCACTGCTCGTCAACCGGCAGCGACGAGGCGGGGGTGCTCGACGCCGGCGGACCGGCTGGATTCTTGTCCCCACGGAGCGCGGCGAGCCCGACCCCCACACCGCCCAGCAACACGAGCGCCGCGACCCCGGCGGCCAGCACGGGCACGCGCCGGCTCCGGCCCGCGGACTGCGGCGGTGGCCCGACCTTCTCCCCCGGCCGCGAGGCCCCGGCAACCCCACCCGCGGGGACGGTGATTCCGGTCTGGTACCGCTCGCCCGGAAGCTCACGCCCGGCGTGCGTCGCGTCCGTGGACCCAGCCGGGCCGCCGTGGCCGGCCCGGTCAACGCCAGGGCCACCGGCCTGCCCGCCACCCGGTCCGCCGGACCCCGCCGCCGCGCTCCCGCCCGGGACACCCGGTTCGGCGGGCGCGCCGCCGGCTCCGTCGCCCGTCCCGGCCGGTCCGGCGGCCGAACCGACCGCGTCCGAACCGGCGCCGAGCCCGGTCCCACCGCCGGCTCTGCCACCTTGCCCGACGGCGGCACCGCCAAGCCGGCCGGCCTGTCCGGCCGCACCGCCGGCTCCGCCGCTCATCCCGGCCGGTGCGGCAGCCGAACCAGGCGCACCCGGTCCAGCTGCCGCACCCCCGCCAGCCGCACCCCCGCCTGCCCCACCTCCGGCACCCAGCGCAGCCGCGCCAATCCCAGCCGCGCCCAGCCCCGCCGCCGCAGCAGCGGCACCGCGCTCAACCGGCCCGGCACCGCGCTCAACCGGCCCAGCACCACGCTCAACCGGCCCAGCACCACGTCCGCCGGTCCGGCCGGCCGGCGCCCCGAATCCCCCACCGGCCAGCCGGGCCGCACCGAGCGCGACCGCGTGCTTCGGATGCGTGTCCACCGCGACCGGCCGCCCCAGCTCGGCGCTGACCAGTTGTCCCACGATCGGCATCCGCGACGACCCGCCCACCAGCAGCACCGAGTGCAGCTGCTCCGGCGTCAACCCGGCCGACCGGACGGCCCGCCGCAGCGCCTCGATGGACCCGTGCAGGGCGGGACGCACCATGGCCTCCAACTCGCCCCGGGTCAGCCGGACCTCCGTGGTCACCGACGGGAGCAGCACCGGAATGGCCGTGTCGGTGTCGGCCGACAGGGACTCCTTGGCCTGCACGCACTCCTCCCGCAGCCGCGCCACCGCCGCGAGCGCCGCGGGGTCGTCCTCGTCCAGATCGTCCAGTTTGGACCCCAGCGTCGTGCGCACGTGGTTGAACACCGCGGCGTCGAAGTCGATCCCGCCGAGCCGCTCGATCCCCTCGGGATGGCCGAGCATCGTGAACCCACCGGTGGTCCGACGCAGCACGGCCGCGTCGAACGTCCCGCCGCCGAGGTCGTACACCGCCACCACGGCGCCCACGCCGAGCCGCTGCTCCTGCGCGTAGTTCACCGCCGCTGCCTCGGGCTCCGTCACGAACGACACCGACGGCAGGTCGGCCATCCGCACCGCCTGCCGCAGCAGGTCGATCTTGTACGGCCCCCAGTTCGCGGGGTGCGACACGCACACCGACGACGGCGGCGCGCCCTCCCGGGTGCCCACTTCGGACATCACCGCGCGCAGCAGCTGGGAGGTCAGTGCTTCCGCCGAGTACGGGGTGCCGCCGAGCATGATCGGCGTGGTGTCACCGATGCGGCGCTTGAACTCGCGCGCCACCCGGTTCGGTTCGGTGAGGCCGCGCCGGTTGGCGGCGTCACCGGTCAGGAACTTCTCGTCCTCGCGCAGCAGCACGACTGACGGGATCGCGGCCGCGCGAGCGCCCAGCGAGACGATCTGCGCCCGGCCCTCCCGCCACGTCGCCGCAGCGGTGTAGGTGGTGCCGAGGTCAATGCCGAGTGCGTACATCACGGTGCTCCGTAAGAAGGTCGGCCAGCATGCCTTCGCACGACCGGACGGCCACCCGGGCGGCGACCGCCAGCTCGTAGCTGGTGAGGGGGTTCTCCGCGCGGCGCTGCCAGCGGGACAGCGCGTCCGCCGCAGCGGTGGTGAGCTCGCCGCGGTCGGCGTCCGGGGGCAGCCGCAGCCTCTGGTGGATCGCGCCGCCCGCGCCGCCGATCAACCGCTCCAACTCGGCGACCACCTCGGCCTTGCCGGACACCCATCCGGCCCGCAGCCCGGACAGCACGCGCAGCTCGTTGAACGGGTGGGCCGAGGACACGACCGCCTCGACCTCGCCGGCCAGCGCCTCGCTGCCCGGCCCGACGAAGTCGCGGACCACGTCCGCGACGGCCAGCAGCGCCGAGCGGCACTTCAGCACGTCCCGGCGCTCGAAGAACAGCGACGTCAGCAGGTCCTGCAACTGGTTGAGGCCGCTGCGCTCGGCCAGTTCGCGCGCGAGGTCGGTGGCCGTGCCGGCGACCTTGCGGCGCAGCACGGTGCTCGCCAGCCGCACACCGAACACGCCGAACCGGGCCAGCAGCGACTCCCGCTCCGGCTCGGTCAGGCCCAACTCGGGCCGGGTACCCACGAACCGGTCGGCCGACAGCAGCAGTTCCTCGGCCTCGCGGGGCGGCAGGTCGGCGATCCGGCGCAGTTGGCCGACCTCCTCCTCGGTCAGCGTCACCGCCGTCTCGGCGAGCAGCCCTGCCACCGGGACGACGGACTGCACCAGCCGTCGCACGTTGGGGTCCTCGCCGAGCCGGGTCGCCACCCGGCGGGCGGACGCCATCGAGTCCAGCCGGCCGACGGCGATCTCGTCGGCCCGCGACAACACACCGATCGCGTTCACCGGGCTCGGCTGGGACACCTCCGAGTCGTGGAACGCGCGGAGGAACTCGACATCGCCGGTGTGCAGGTGGCGCATCAAGTACAGCACCGCGTCGGCCGGGGTCTCCTCCTCGTCCGGCACCAGCAGGTCCCAGGTCCGTCGCGCCGCCGACTCCGACAGCGACCCGATCCCCGGTGTGTCCACCAGCGTGACCGAACGCAGCGCCTGCGCCGGCCAGGTGACCAGGAGCTCGTCGACGTCCTCGGCACGCAGCCCGTCGAGGTTGATGTCGAGCCGGCCGTCCTCCCGGTCGAACCGCAGCTGTCGCTCCTCCCGGCCGACCCTGGCCCGTACCTGGTAGGTGTGCCCGTCCTGGTACCAGGTGACGATGCGGGTGCACTCGCCGGCGTCCGTCGGCGCGAGCCGCTCCCCCACCAGCGCGTTGAGCAGGGTGGACTTGCCGGCCTTGACCCGACCGGCCACGGCCACCCGCAGCGGCTGGTCCAGCCGGTCGCGGGTGGCGGCGAGCCGGGCGCCGGGCGGCGTGCCCCGGTAGACCTCGATCGCGCGGTCGAGCACTGATCTGGTCCGGTCGATGAGCCTCGCGTGACTCATGAGCCGGCCACCGCCTCGGCCCGTTGCCGGAGTTGGGCGATCCTGGCCAGCTCGGCGTCCACGTCCTTGAGCCGCTTCTCCCTGTCGGCCTTGGTGCGCTGGGCGGCCTCGCTCGCTGCGGTGAGCGCCCGCGCGTTGGAGCGGTTCAGCTCCTCGGCGAGCGCGGTGTAGTGGTCCCGCAGCTCGCGCTGCACGCGGCGCAGGGTGTCGCGGGAGTCCTTGCCCGCGACGAAGATGATCTTGTCGCAGTACCGGCGCACCGCGTTCTTGGCCTCGGCGCGGCGCTTCTGGACCTGCCGCTTCTTCTCCTCGCGCAGCCCGCGTTGCCCGAGCACCAGGCCGATGCCGAAGACGATCGGGCCCAGGACGACCCCCACCATGCCGCCGACCACGGTGAACATCATCGCGCCGCTGTAGAGGCCCTTCAGTACCACCCCGAACTGCTTGACCACACGCATCTTCTGCAGGTCCAGGTCCTCGCCGACCTCGGCGGCGGCGAACGACGTCGGGTCGTGCACGGTCGGCCGGGTGAGCATCGCGCCGGTGGCCTCCCGGAAGTGGTCGCCGACCTTTTCGGACAGCTCGGTGGCCCGCTCGCGCAGCAGTTCGTAGTTGGACAGCAGTTCCTCGGCGGTCCTGGCCTGCAGCCAGGGGGCGAACTCGGCCCAGGTGTCCGCGGGGTCGTCGGCCTCGATGGCCTGGTCGGCCTCCGCGGTCACCTCCTTGATCCGGGTCCTGAGGTCGAAGTCGATGTCGGAGGTGAGGTCGCCGATCCCGTCGCTGAGCGTCTGGCTCCACTTGGCGGCGGCCGTCGTCAGCCGCTCGACGTTCGACTTGACCGCGGTCAGCTCGTCGACCACGCGTTGCGCGGCGGCCGGGTCGGCCAGCGCGGCCCGCTCGGCGGTGAACGAGGTCTCGAGGTGGTCGCACAGCGCGACGACCTCGGCGGCGGCCTCGGTGGCGAGCCGCTGCTCGGCCGAGCCGCCGACCTGCTCGCGAACCAGCGTGATCAGGTCGGGGAAGCCGGACTCCGCGTTCAGCTCGGCGTCGCTGTTCCTGACCGCGCGGGCACGCAGGGCGGAGGAGACCGTCAGCAGCGGGATGTCGCCCTCGGCGGCCAGGTGCGCCGCGTCGAGATCGCGGATGCGGCGCCAGGCCGGGTAGAAGTCGGTCTTGGTGAGAACGCACGCGACCATCGGGCACATCGAGCGGGCGCGGCGCAGGAACTCCATCTCGCTGCGCGTCAGCTCCTGGGCGGCGCTGGTCACGAACAGCACGGCGTCGGCGAAGGAGATCGCGGCCAGGCTCGCCGCGGCGTGCGCGGAGCCGAGCCCACCGATCCCCGGGGTGTCGACCAGGACCAGCCCGGTGGCGAGCAGCGCCCGCGGGATGCGGACCTCGACCCCGCCGACCCTCGGCTCGCCGTCGCCGACCTGGGTCTCCACGACGTGCCGCCGCACGTCGGCCAGTTCGATCGCCTCCCGCCGGCCGCCCGTCCCGTTGTCACCACGCCACAGCTCGGCCCTGGGCTGCTCGCCGTGCCGGACGAAGGTCGGCACCGCCGTGGCCGCGTCGTCGTCGACCGGGCAGACCTGCGCCCCGACCAGCGCGTTGACCAGGGAGCTCTTGCCCTGCTTGAACTCGCCGGCGACGACGACGTGGACGACCGGGTCGGCGAGCCGGCGCTTGGCCTCGGTGAGCCGGGCGGCGAGGTCCGGCCGGTCGAAGGCCGCGCACGCACGCAGCCCCAGGTCGACGACGTCCATCGCGCCGGCCGCGACCGGGGCGGTGCCTGCCTTGGTCATGATCGCTCCTGTGTGCACAGTGCGGGCGGGAGGGGTGCGGCGGCGGGCCGATCGGTCCGGACCGATCGGCCCGCCTCGCTACTCGCGACTACTGAGTGGCGAAGGTGGGGTCGCCGCCGCTGCCGACCGTGCCGGTGTCCACGAAGGCAGTACCGTTGTCGACGGTGTTGAGGTCCACCACGTTGTCGATCCCCGAGACGTCGTTGTCGTTGAACGTCACGTCGTTGTCCTCCACCGTGGTGTTGACCGTGGTGTCGTTGTCCTCGGTGTTGCTACCGCTGGCGTTGCTGCCGCCGACCGCGATCGCCGAGCCGTCGCCCTGGGTGTTGCCCGAGACGTTGGTGGTGTCTCCCGAGCCGAACCCGCCGACCGCCGAGTTGTCACCGCTGTTCTGCGTGGTCTTGTTGTGGTCGCCGACCACCGCGTTCTCGACGTCGCCGCCGGCGTTGATGCCGGTGTTGGTCCCGGTGTTGACGCCACTGGCATCGCGGCCGGCGAGTACCGCGCCGTCACCGGTGTTGGCCTGACCGTTGTTGTCGCCGTCGATGATCTGCCCCTTCTCACCGGTGACCGCGTCGACCTCCAAGCCGCCGCCGAAGATGCTGTCGCGCACATCGACGTTCACGCTCTTGTCGAGCAGGTTGGTGATGGTGTCGTTGTCCTGGTAGCTGTTGTTGGTGATGTAGTTGAGGTGCTGGACGACCTGCTCCACGCTCTGCTGGACACTGGCGCTGTGCTGCGCGGGGCCGCTGCTGCCGCTGGTGTAGCTCTGGAGGGCGGACCTGGTGTCCTGGGGCACCTCGGGGGAGGCGGACGCCTCCCGGACCGCCGCCTGGATGTCCACATCGCACAGGTCGTGGTCGGTCACGCCTTCCGCCGCGAGCTTGCCGTGCTGGTCCTCGGCGAAGTCCTTGGCGAACTCCTCGTCGGTCAGCAGGTTCTTGATGAAATCGGTCAGCTTCTCGTAGGCGTTGACGGTCATTTGGTTCTCCTCGGTTTCGGTGCGGCTTGCGCCTCCTCGTCGGGCGCATGACTAGATTGCGCCGGGTGGCCACGTCCGGGCATCGGGGAGACCCCCGTCACGACGGGGGACCGCTAGGGGGAAGTCGGTGATCGAGCTCGCGTGCGTCGGGGCGGCGCCGGGAAACCCGTGCGTGCCCGGACGGTCACGCTTGGTCAGCGAGGATCTCGCGGAGCGCGGCGAGCAGTTCGGCCCGGGAGCCGGCACCGAGTTTGGTCCGGATTCGCGCGACGTGGTGCTCGACGGTTTTGGGTGCGATGTAGAGCTGGGCGCCGATCTCGCGGTGCGTGCTGCCGGCGAGGACGAGCTTGGCGACGGCGAGCTCGCGCTCGGAGAGCCCACCGGTCTGCACCGCGCCGTTCGTCTGGGAGTCCGGGTCGGACAGTTCGCGGGCCCGTTCGAGGAGCCAGCGAACGGTGACCGGGTCGGTGGCGTGGATGGCCGCCTGCCCGGCGAGTCGGGCGGCCTCCCACGGGAGCTGCGCGGCGACCAGTTGCTCGGTGACGGCGAGGATCTGATCGGGTGGGGCGGGGGTGCCGGCGAGCACGGCGGACCAGGCGGTGGCGGCCGCGCACTGGGCCGCGGCCCGGTGCCCGACCGGCCCGGTGGTCGCGGCGAGCCGCCCGAGCCGGTCCGCGGCGGCGAGCTCCGCGGGGTCCCCGGCCTCGCCGAGCCAGTCGAGTCGGTTCGCGGCCGGGTGCCCGGACTTCTCCGCCGCCGGCGCGGTGTCAGTGGCGGGTTCTCCTGGTCGCGGGGCGGGGCCGGCGGCCATCTCCTCCCGCCGCCGGGCCTGCGCGGTGATCTCGGTGAGCCGCCGGGCCTGGGCCGCCGCGGTGTCCTGGTCGTCGCCGGCGACCGCCACCTGCACCCGGAGCCAGCCGAGCGCCACCGCCCACGCCGGTGGCCGGCCGAGCTGGTCGACGATCCGCTCGAACAGCTCGATGATCGGCTCGATGCGCCGCCCCTGCCGCAGCCGCGCGGCGGCGACCAGGAGTTCCTCCACGGGTTCCAGCTGCCAGAGATCGACGGCCCTGCGGGCGAGCACCGGCTCCACACCACCCCACACCGCCCGCAGCCCGGCGATGTCCCCGCGCCTGCGCGCCGCGCCCGCGGCGATCGCCGCGCGCAACAGCCGCTCCCGGGCGGGCAGCTCTCCGCTGACGGGCCGCGCCAGCTCGGCGAGTGCGGTGTCGTAGCGCCCGGCGCGCATCCGTGCCCAGGCGAGCATCAGCCGGTGCCGCTCGGCCGCCGCCGGCCCTCCGATGCCCGCGCGAGCGGCCCGGTCGAGGAGGTACTCGGCGGCCGCCGTGTCCCCGGCGAGCACGGCGACGACAGCCCCGATGGCGTGCGGCGTGTCCGGGAGCACGGCGACCGGCGTGGCGCGTTCGGCCACCTCGGCCGCCTCGATCAGCAGCGGCACGGCGGCGTCGGGGTCACGGACCGCGGTGAGCACGGCCTCGGCGAACCGCATCGCCGCCGGTGCGCCGTCGGGTTCGCGGGTGGCCGTCCGCGCGTCCGCCAGCCGACCGGTGCCCACCAGGACCGGCACGGCGAGCAGCGGTCCCGGCGGCGGCGCGGCGAACAGCAGGTCGGCGGCGCGGTCCGCGCGGCCGTCGTGGGCCGCGGCCGCGCCGGCGAGGCAGGCCACGCGGGCCGCGGCCTCGGCACCGGGCGGCGCCGGCAGGTCGGCGTCGGGTGGCAGCCCGAGCAGCGCGCCGGCCTCGGCCCGGCCGGCGGCCACCGCGGACGGCTCGGCGCCCGCCTCGGTCGCGTCGTCGAACCAGGCCAGGGCGGCCGCCGGGTCGGCGAACCGGGTGAGCTCCCCGGCCTGCCGGTACACCTCGGCGGCGGCCGGGGTGCGCACCCTCGCCGCCCGCAGCTGTGCCGCGGTGACCAGCGGATCCGCACCCGCCGCGGCGAGCGCCCCGGCCGCGCCGTCGTGCAGGCGGCGGCGCTCGGCCGCGGACAGCTCGCCGAGCACCGCGTCGGCCATCGCCGGGATCATCCGCTCGCCGCCGGGCACGAGCATCCCCTCGTCGCGCAGCGTGCGCAGGACGCCGGGCAGCTCCTCGACCGGCATCTCGGCCGCGGCGGCCAGCACGTCGTCGGACAGTCCGAGCCGCAGCGCCAGCACCCGTGCCACCGCCCCGACCTGCCGCGGCAGCACCGCGAACCGCCGCTGTACCCGGGCCAGCAGCGCCGGCACCGGGACGCCGGACGCGGCACGGCTGGTGCCGGTCAAGGTCGAGGCCACCGCCGCCGCCACGCCGGGCAAGCCCGCCGACATCTCGTGCACCGCCGCCGCGACCACCGGGGATGCCGGGCGCCCGGTCACCGCGGCCACCAGCGCGCCCACCCCGTCCCGGTCCAGCGGCTCCAGAACCTCCACCCCGCCGGCGGCCGCTGCCTCGTCCAGGTCGGCCAACTCCGGGCAGCCGATCGTCGGCCTGCGCGCCACCAGCACCCGCACCCCGGACCGCGCCGCGGCCACCAGGGCACGCAACACCTCCGGGGGGAGCCGGTGCGCGTCGTCCGCCACGACCAGGGTGCCGGCTTCCCGCGCGGCGTCGAGCCCGGCGGCCAGGTCACCGGAGCCGACCCACCACGCCCGCGTGCCGGAGGCGTCCGCGAGTTGGCCGAGGCGGTAGGTCCGCCCGGAACCGTCGACACCCACCACCACGGTCACTGCGCCTCCCGGAGACCGGGTTGGTGCCGGAACCGTACGAACCCGTCGCTGCTGACCGGGTCCGTGCGCCACCGTAGGCACTGACTCAACCAACCACCGAGCTTGCGGCATCCCGGTAGGCCCGGCAAGCCGAGGCCGCCGCTGACGTGGGCACGGAACCCGTGAGCACACCCCGACACCGCGACATCAATCCGACCGACGAGCCGGAGGAGGTCGGCCCGCTGCGCGAGGCGATGGTCCGGGAGCTGCGTGACCCGGGCGCGCTCTGAACCGATGAGGTCGCCGCCGCGTTCCGCACCGGGCCGGCATGTCGACGATCGGCGGGGTGACGATGCCCTGCGGCCTGTGTTCCGCCGGGAGCGGAACCGCTGCCCCGAGCGCCGGACCGCTGCCAGGATGACGGCATGGCGGACATCCTCCCCTTCCAGCAGAAGCACATCCCCACGCCGGATCGCGAGCCGGATCGCGAGCCGGAACCGCTGTGGCGTGAGGTGCTGGGCCGGAGCCTGCGAGCGGCCAGGGAGGAGCGGGGCAGCCGCCTCGTCGACATCGCGGAGCGGGCCGGCATCTCGCCGCAGTACCTGTCGGAGATCGAACGCGGTCGCAAGGAACCCTCCAGCGAGATGATCGCCGCGGTCACCGGTGCGCTCGGTGTCGACCTGGTCGACCTGCTCGCCGACATCGCGAGCGGCGTCCGGCGGCGCCGCGGCGCGGGTCCCGCGGTCGGGCGCCGCCCTGCGGGACCCGTGCTCATGGCCGCCTGAGACCGCGGTCTCAGATTCGGTGTTCGAGGACGTGGTCCGCGAGCCCGTAGCCGACGGCGTCCGCCGCGTCGAACACGCGGTCCCGGTCGGTGTCGTGCCGCAGGTCCGCGACATCGCGACCGGTGTGTGCTGAGAGGATCTCCTCCAGTTGAGTGCGCACACGAACTACCTCGTCGGCCTGGAGGATGAGGTCCGGGATGGCACCGCGGCCCTGCGCCGCGGGCTGGTGCAGCACCACCCTGGTGTGGGGCAGCACGAAGCGGTGCCCCGCCTCGCCGGCGGCCAGCAACACCGCACCGGCCGCGACCGCCTGGCCGACGCACGTCGTCGCCACCGGCGCTTTGATGTAGCGCATGGTGTCGTACAGCGCGAGCATCGCGGACGGGTCGCCGCCTTCGTTGTTGATGTACAGGTTGATCTCGCGTTCCGGGTTGTCCGCCTCCAGGTACAGCAACTGGGCGATCAGTGCGTTGGCCACACCGGAGTCGATCGCGGTGCCGAGGTAGACGATCCGCTCGGACAGCAGGTGCGAGTAGACGTCCATGATCCGCTCGCCGCTCAAGCTGCGCGTGATGACGTTGGGGATGGTGTAAGTGCTCATGCGCGGGCTCCCGTCGTCAGGCCGAGGCCGAGTTCGTGCGTGCGCACCGGCACGACCTGACCGAGACTGTCGACGACGTGGTCGATGAAGCCGTACTCGAGTGCTTGCTCGGTCGTGAACCAGCGGTCGTGCAAGGAGTCGGCGAAGATCCGGTCGATCGGCTGGCCGGTGTCCTCCGCGATGATCCCGAGCACCGTGTCCCGGGTGTGCCGCAGGTCGTCCGCCTGCACCTGCACCTCGACCGCCGATCCGCTGATCCCCGCCGAGCCCTGGTGCATCAGGATGCGGGCGTGGGGCAGAGCGAAGCGTTTGCCCGGTGTGCCCGCGGACAGCAGGAACTGCCCCGCACTGCACGCCAGTCCCAGCGCGAGCGTGGCCACGTCGCACGGCACGAGCCGCATCACGTCGCGGATGGCCAGCATCGCGGGGACCGAGCCGCCTGGCGAGTGGATCCACAACGCGATGTCCTTCCCGGGATCCTCGCTCGCCAGGGACAGCAGTTGGGTGGCGAGCACTGTCCCGTTGTCGTCGTCGAGCGGGCCGTCGAGGACCAGCACGCGCTGGCTGAAGAACCGTTCTCGAAGTCGGTGGTCGAACAGCGGCTGCTTCTCGTTGTTGGTCATGCTCCGACAATGCCGACGCCCCGGTGCGATTCGCCGGTCTCGCTGCTGTGGGCAGATCAGCCCTCAGCAGGCCGGAACCCCCGCAGCCGCATCGGACAGCGCCCCGGCCGAATAGTGCGCACGCCGTCCGAGCTGTTCGAGCATCTTTCGAGTAACCAACAAACAGTTGCGGAGATTTTGGTCGACGCTTCCAGGGGCACGCCCCCCACTGGATGGCCGTGACCAACAACTCGGCAGCCTTCTGAATCGATCCTGAGACGTCCCACGTGACCGCTTCGACACCCAGGGTGAACTGGTCGACGGAATCGCAAGCGGAGAGTGACGATGCCCTCGTCGGAGCGGATGACAGGCCATCGACATGAGCATGTCCTCATGTATGAGGGTTTCATCAACTCTGATCAGGCCTACCGATTCGAACCCGACTCGGCCGCCGGGTCAGCGCCTGCCGACAGGCGGGCGTCTGTGCTGAGGAGGCACGTGATGAGCGAGCAGGATCTGCAAGCGAGGTTCCAAGGGGTCCCGGTCGGTGTGCGCGAGAAGGTCAACACGGTGTTGGCGGACGCGAAGATCGCGCTGAAGTTGCGGATCGCGGAGTTGTTGGCGGACAAGGAGAAGACCGACGCGCACGCCGTCACGACCGCAGGTCGTGTCGGTGCGAAGAGCGGTGAGGTGTCGGAGCTGACGGTCATCCTTCCGCTCAAGCCGAACGGCGCCGAGCGGTTGCGGAAGTTCTTCAAGTTGATCAGCGGGAACCTGGTGGGTGCCGGCCAGGTCGGCACGCTGCACAACATGCGGTTCGTGTTCCTGGAGAACGACACGAAGTTGCTGTTCGCGACGGCGTACGACGGCGAGTGGGATCCCTACATCGACGACTTCGCCACCAAGATCCCCGAGATGATGGACTACCTGTTCGGCAACGTCGAGGGCTGGCCGGGCATCACGTCGCCGGAGGTGAAGGACTTCATCGCCCGGGGCCAGGTGCCGGCGGAGGCGTGGTTCGTGGCGCACCCGGACCTGACGGTGACGGAAGCGAGCCGGCTCAAGCGGCTGGATGCCACCGTGCAGGACTTCCTCGGCAACCTGAACTAGAAGGGCCGGGTCGATGGACGTGTTCCGCCGCCTGCTCAGGCGACCAACGCTGGATCTGGACGACATCCAGGCGACGCTGCTGCGTGCGCGGCCCGAGCCGGTACCGACTCCCGACGTCCTCGGCCGCAACGGGACCTATGTCGTGTTCCGCAAGTACCACTCGCACGTCGCCGCCTTCCACCGGTTCCTGCGGGACAACGGGCGGACCGAGGAGGAACGGGAACTGCTCGCGGCCAAGCTCGTGGGCCGCTGGCGCAGCGGCGCACCGTTGGCGCTGTCGCCGACACGTGACGACGCGGCGCTCGGCGAGAACCCCAAGCGGATCAACGATTTCGACTACTCCGACGACCCGCGTGGGCTGCGGACGCCGTTGGGGTCGCACATCCGCAGGATGAACCCGCGGGCGGCGAAGCTCGAAGTGCTCAGCGACGTCAACATCAGGCGGATCATCCGGCGCAGCACCTCCTACGGGGAACCACTGCCCGCGACGACGTTCACCGACGACGGCGAGGACCGCGGCCTGGACTTCATCGCCTTGGGCTCACGCGCGATCGACAACGTCGAGTTCCTCCAGAGCGAGTGGGTCAACTCCGGCAACTTCGTGGGTCTGGGCAAGGAAAAAGACCCCGCTGATCTCGCTCCAGGACAAAGGCGCGTACTACACCGTGCCCGGCTCACCCCCACGCCGGGTGCGGGGCATCCAGAGCTTCAACACCCTGCTGGGCGGCGAGTACTTCTTCATGCCCAGTCTCTCGGCCATCCGCTGGCTCAGCAGCTGACCACCATTTCGTTCGGAGAACTTTCATGTCCACACATGACCGCGTCCGCTACCGGCCGGACCTCGAACAGCCGTTCCCGAACGAGGAAGAGCTCGTGCGCCAGGTCGTCACGGCGATGCAACACGCCAACGAGCAAGTCGCCGCCAAACACCGGCACGGCCTGCGCGACGCCCACGCCAAGAGCCACGGCGTGCTCGCCGGCGAGCTGCGCGTCGCGCCGAACCTGCCCGGACACCTGGCCCAAGGCCTGTTCGCCACCCCGCGCAGCTACCCGGTGATCGTCCGGTTCTCCACCGCCCCGGCGACCTGCGATCCGACCAGGTGCCCGTCCAGCGCGGATTGGCGGTCAAGGTGATCGGCGCACCCGGTCCCCGTGCGGTCGACGACGGCTTCACGACCCAGGACTTCCTGCTCGTCAACCACCCCACGTTGCCGTTCGGGACCATCGGCACCTACGCCGACCTGCAGAAGCTGCTGGAGCAGCAGCCGGGCCAGAGTGACCAGCAGTTGCAGGTCGCCGGCCTGGCCGCCCGCGTCGCCGCCGGGCTGCTCACCCGTGCCGGACGCCCGATCCCCCCGAAGGTCGAGACGCTGGCCGCGGCCAACAACCACATCCTCGGCGAGACCTTCCACTCCATGGCGGCGCTGCGGTACGGGGACTACGTCGCCAAGATCTCCGCCACACCCCGCTCCCAGAACGTGCGGGCGCTGACCGGTCGACCGGTCGACAAGAAAGCCGGCGAGTCCGCGTTGCGCGACCTCGTCGTCGACTTCTTCACCGACAACGGCGCCGAGTACGACATTCGGGCACAACTCTGCATCGACGTCGACAAGATGCCCGTCGAGGACGCATCCGTCCTCTGGCCGGAGGAACTGTCGCCACACGAGGTCGTGGCGACGCTGCACCTACCGGCTCAGGAACCCTACAGCGACGCACGCCGCCGTTACGCCGACGACGTCCTGTCCTTCAGCCCGTGGCACGCGCTCGAAGCCCACCGCCCACTCGGCTCCATCATGCGCTCCCGCCGCGCCGCCTACCCGAAGTCGAGCAACTTCCGGCACACGTTCAACGGGATCGGGCACGACGAACCGTCGAGCATCGACGAACTGCCCGCCTGACCCACCCCCGACGACCACGCCCGGCGCTTCGGCGCGGGCGTGGTCGTTTCCCCGGCAACCAGGCCATCGAGGACCTCGTTGCCGCCATCCGCGCCTTCGATCACCGAACCGCGGCGCGGTCACGCCATCGTCCGACACCTTCCACCACCGCGTCCCAGAAGGTCACCCCAACGACATCGCCAACCACGGTGGTTCACCGAGCCGCACGCACTCCGTTCTCGAAGAACGCCAAGCGCACGTGCCGATCCAGCGCGCGTTCCGGGTGGTCCATCAGCCCGAACGTCAGGCCGTCCAGGCTCGTCACCCCGGCGATGCGGCCAGTCGAACCGTCCGGATTGGACTGTGCGTCATAGCGGAGTGCCACCCGGTATCGCGCCTCCTCCCCCGGTCCTCCGGGGTGGAAGCGGCCTTCGCCGTGTGCGCAAGGGAAGGTCAGGGCTTCTCCGCCGAGGCCGGCGAGCCAGGGGCTGTCGTTGTCCCTGTCGACGATGTGCAGCTGATCCGGTTCGTCGCGGAACGTTCCGGACTTGTTGACACGCAAGCTGACGGAGACCGTGGAGTTGCGCAACGACTCCGCGACCGAGGTCCGCGTCTACTTCAAGTGGCAGCTCACCGACGTCGTCACGGTGCTCGACGGCACGACCGGCACCCCGCGATCATCACGAAGGACAACCCCGGTGCGGCCGTCGACGCGTCCGGCGGGGCGGCGGAACGGCCCGCGGTGGCGATCGCGGTGGAGCTGACACCCGTCGGCGGGGCGGCGGTCAAGTGCCTGCTCGCGTGCGTGCACTTGGTGGCCGACTCCCGAGCCCCGCGGGAGACCAGCGACATCGTGCAGTTCGGCCTGGGTCCCATGCGGACGGAGCGGCAGATCGACGAGTGGATGCTCGTCGGGGACTTCAACGCCGACCCCGTGGCGACGCACGGTGCGGTGGTGGGCAGAACCGTCGGCAAGAAGTGGAAACACGCGCACGACACCACGGCCGCCTACGTCCACAACCCGTCGTTCTGGACCCACGAGGGCCGGAAGTGCAAACGGGTGCTCGACTACATGGTGACGAGCCTCGACCTCTCCCCGCACGGCAGCCCGCTGTGGCAGTACAGCGGCACGACGAAGAGCGACCACCGGTTGGTGCACTACCAGCTCACCAACGTGGCCCTGCGGGTCATCGCACTACCGGCCGCAGCCGACGCGGAGCCCGTGTCGAAGCGCACTCGCTCGGCGACAAGGCCCGCCGCACCCACGCACTAGCCCGGATCCGGAGACGTCGAAGGGCTCGTCAGGGGAGGCCGCTGAGGCGGCCGGCCCAACGTGTTCGCAGAGTCAGTCGATGTTCCATGCCACGACGGCACCGCCCGTGGGGGTCCAAGTGATGGTGCCGTGTTGGAATGTGCAGCCAGCCCTGTCGTGAGTGCCCCGGACGTCACTGCGCGGATAGCCGAGGCGGCCGTCCTGCCAGCCCATCTGCGCCCACTTGTCCCGAATGGGGCCGTGAACCTCGTGTGGCCCGATGTCGGCTCTCCAATAGATGGAGCCGCCCTCGAAATGGTTGAACCGCCCTTCGCCGGGCCCGCAGGGCAGTTCGTCGGTCACGGGGTAGCGGAGGAGGCCGCTGTGTCCGCCGAGTTGTGCCCATTTTACCCGGATGGCTCCATGTACCTCATGTGCGCCGTGCTCCGGTGTCCAGTAGATGGTGCCGTTCTCGAAGTCGCGAGCCCGTCCGCGTCCATCCGGCATCGCCATCTCTGCACTGCCCGCGCCGGTGTCGACCGGTGCCCCAAGCCAGGGCAACTCTCGCCGCTTGTCGTCTATCGCTGTCATCGCGTCTTCCTTAGCACGTGCCAATCCCTGACTCACGATGGCGGACGAATCACTGTTTCTCCGCCATGCCGTGGACCACGAGCACCGTGGCGTTCATGACGCCACCGCCTAGTAGTACTTTGTTAAGTTTCGGCGTGTCGAGTTGATTGGCCATTGTGGATGGTGGTTCGGTTGCGGGGTGACTCCGGAGGAGATTGAGCGGGTGCGGCCCCGGCTGGTGGAGTTCGCTGCG
>NZ_VKAB01000076.1 GCF_009769385.1 Saccharothrix deserti | reverse complement strand
ACACGGCCTATCTCAACCGGCCTGACCAGCCAGAACCGGTCCCTACGAGCAGTCGGCACCACCACCGGGCAGTGGAACCCGCCGGCACCCGGCCGACAACGGGCCACCTCGACCATGCCGAACACCGGAAGGAGGACCCGCAACAGTCACTGGTCACGGTCTCAAGCCAGGCCGTCACCCACACGAAAGATCCGGGCTAACTTCCGGGTCATTCTGTACAGCAGCGACACGATCACCCGAGCACGCTCTCAAGCAGGCAGCGTTGTAGCTCTACCAGGCGGTGATGCCCTTTCGAGCAGTACAAGCCTGACCGAAGTTCAGGATCATGGCCCCACCGACTGGGCCGTTCTCGTTGGTGCCCCGCAGTCAGCAAGGGGTTGCCCGCTGCGGGCGCAGGTCGCAGTCAGCGTGACGGAATCCGGCGCAATCAGTCCTGGGGAGGGAGTCTCGGATTCGGGCAGGCATCCAGGAACGCGGTGCCGTCGTCGGTGTATGGCCCCTCAACGCTGGTGATGGGGAAACGCGATCTTGCCTCGGCCAGCAAACGCCGTGCGATCCCGCGGCGTTGCCACGCTGTCGCCGTCCAGATGTGTCCTACCGACTCGTAAGTGCCGTCCTCATCGCGATCGTATACCACCACGAACCCGGCGACACGACCGTTGTAGAACCACTGATCGTCCTCCCCGCCGCTGGCCGATACCGGAGCCAACATCACCAGCCACACGCCCGCCTCGCCTGGCGCGAAATCCCATCCACACGCACGCTTGTACGCAATTCCCGCGCGGTCCGGAGCGCTACCGTGCCAGCCTCCGCTCGGGCCTTCGAATGCGTTCGTGCTGAGCTGAACATCGCCGAAGTCATGCGCGTCGTCGTCCAGATCAACGCCTGATATAATCAGCTCCCAGTCGCCATCTCGCCGCGGTGCTACCCATGAGACGTGTGGGCCAAGCTGTCCGGCAGTCACAAGCTCCGCGCTGTCGACAAGGAGCTGGAACTGTGAGAGCACTTCGAGGAAGTCGGACGTCTCCTCGGGGGTGACGGTGTGTGGGGGTACGAGGGCTGCGAGCGCCTTGTATGCAGTCCTGTATGGTTTTTCGATTTCCGGTGTCCTCGGAAACTCGTAGTCGGTCATCAGGTGTCCTCATTCCATTGGTGTCGAAGCTGCTATCGATGCTGGCGTCAACCAAGCTGACCGAGCTGAGATATCGAACGCCTCTCAATGTTCGGTGGTCACTGAAGGGGGTCGTGAATCGGCGTTGGTGCTCACCGGTTGTTGATGGCGTTGTAGGCGCCGAGCCAGCCGGAGGACAGGTGGTCGTCGCGGCGGCTGAAGACGGTCGCGCCGGCGGTCGACGGGTGGGCTGTCGTCGACCATGGCAGGGCAACGCTGGCGGGCGGGTGGGCGACTACGGCTCCGGCGGTGTCGAACTCGGCGCCCGTAGCCCGATCGGCAAGCAGGGCTTTGTACTGGTCCGTGGTCAGCTCACACAGGTGAGGTGGGGTCTTGGCGCGCCAGTCCGGTGCGTCGAGACCCTTGGCCCGGGCCGCCTCGTAGAGCGCGCGTACGAGTTTGTCACCACCGAGTCCTGCCATCTTCTCGCACATCCACAGCAGCCGTCCCGCGCCGCGGCGGGGGCCGAGTCGTCGCCAGCGGATCCGGCGTCCCATGTCGGAGGCGACCACGGCCACCCAAGGTGCGACGGTGCCGAGCCGTCCCTGAGCGGCCAGCCAGTGGAAGTACCGGGTCGAGTCCTCCAGCACCGAGTGCACGGCGGAAGACGGCAGGCCCGCGACCAGCCTGTGCGGTCTGCGGAAGATGTCGGGGTCGTCGAGGACGAGGGCGAACGCGACGCGGGCCAGGTCGCCGGGTTGTGCCTGAGCTTCTGGGTCGGGTTCGGGCATGTGGTCCGGGTCGCCGTCGGCGGCGAGGAGCCTGGCCAGGTGGACCTGGTGCTCGTCGATGACCGCTGCTTCGGCCAATTGCGGGACGAGGGTGGCGATGACGGCTGCGAGAGCGCGTTCGGCGCTGCGCGGCTCGGAGGGGAAGGGGTGTCGGGCGAGGGCGTCGCGCACCTCCGTGCCGACCTCGCCCGGGATCATCAGTTTCGCGGTCAGTTTGCCCAGTTCGGTGGCGGCCAGCGGGTCGCCTCGGAGGACGTATCCGGCGTCGACGAGGAAGTCGAGGGCCTCGTGCACCGCTTTGGTGTCGCGTTCCCCTTGGTGGTGCGCGAAGGTGCCGCCCCACCACGTCTCCGCGCCGGGGATCGAGGTGATGCGCTCCAGCACGATCCCGGCCAGAACATGGTCGGCCAGGACGTTCACCAGTCGGGAGACGATGGTGTTGCCGGCGAGGATGGCCGCCTGCCACTGCGGGCGTTCCACCGTGTCGGTCACGAGGTAGGCCCAGCCCTCCCGCTCCCCGTGTCCCATCCGACCGGCGCGGCCGAACATCTGCAGCACGGTGGCCACGTCGATCCTGCTCCTGCCAATGTCTGTGTCGCGGACGACCACCGCACGCGCGGGCAGGTTGACACCGGCGGCCACGGTGCTGGTGGCGACCAGCACGTCCAGGTCCCTGGCCCGGAAGGCGTCCGCGGCGGCGTGCTTGCCCTCCCAGTCCCGGTAGTGGATGCCGATGCCCTTGGCGAGGCAGATCGCGGAGAGCCGCGGCAGGTCGTCGGGGCTGACACCGCGCACGTCGGCGCCCCGGGCGGCGGCGATGGCCAGGGCCGTGGCGCGAACGGCAGGTTTGTTGCCGCAGAACACGAGTACGCTGCCGCCTTCGTCGGTGATGGCTTTGGTGAGGTCGACCGCCACCTGGGTCCGCGCGCCTTCCCGCGTACGCCGCGTACCGCTGTTCACGGCGGGTAGCTGCCAGGTGAGCTTGGTGGGACGCCACTTCGTGGTCACCAGCTGCCCGCCCAGCCACTGCGTGATCTGCTCGGCGTTCGTGGCGGTCGCGGACAGCCCCGTGATCCTGGTGTGGGAACCGTCGTTGAGCACGCGGGCGAGCAGGGCCTCCAGGACCGGCCCCCGGTTCGGGTCGCCGAGCAGGTGGATCTCGTCGACCACGATGGCCTTCACCCGGGCAACGGCCGCACTCAGCAGGTCCGAACGGCAGATGGCCTCGTACTTCTCGGTCGTGGCCACCCACAGGTCGGCCTCGCGGGCCGCCTTGTGGTCGATCAGTTCCTCGCCCGACAACTGGACCACGCGCAGGCCGAGCGGGTGCCACAGCTTGCGGAGTTCACGGGTGAGTTCTTCGGTGAGCGAGCGCTGCGGCACCAGCCACACCGCCTTGGCGTCCTCGCCCCGGATGGCCCGGAGAGCGGCGAGGACACCGATGACGGTCTTGCCGGAGCCGGTCGGCGCGGCGACTACGACGTGGCCTTCGCCCTGGACCAACGCTGGCGCGGCCTGGCGTTGCAGCGGGTTGAACTCGGTGTGCGGGAGGAACTGCAACCAGTCGGATGGCACCACGTCCGCTGCCGGACCCCAGTCGGCGGCGTCGTCGCTGTGGGACTCCGCCGACTCCCACAGCGCTTCGAACGCGTCGCGGGCGGCGGCGGCAGCGAGATCGCGGTAGACGAACTCGACGCGGTCCCGCCCCTCACCGAGCCACGTCACCGCGCGCAACGGCGCCGAGGCTCCCTTGTCGTCCACGGTACCGACCAACTCGTCCTCGACCAGGTGGCGCACACTGCGGTAGGCGTGTCCGGCGGCGGTCAAGCGCTCCCGGACCGCGTCGAACTCGCCCGAATCCGGCACCAGCACGCGTACGTCGACACCGGGCAGCGGGGGCGGCGTCGCCGCACGGGGATCGGTCACCTTCACCCAGTGGATCGCGCGCCGCTCCAGCACCGGGCGGGCCGCTGAAGTGGTGTGGGGGAACGCCGGCGGCCAAGGGCCGTCGATGATCTCGTGCACGTGCTCGGAGAGAGTCCGGCTCCGTTTCCGGGTCGGCACCAGGACTTCGTGACCCCGGCCGAAGGCGATGAGGTCGTACCGCGTGACCTCGACGGTCGGCTCCGACGACGAAGGCCCCCGCTTCCTTCGAGGAGGAGTCGCACGCCCCATGAGCGCCAGGTAGGTGCGTTTCTTGAGTTCCTGGAGGGTGAAGATCGCCGGACACGCCGGGCACACCACGGCGACCAGATAGGTGTCCGGACCGTCCGGCTTCCTGTTGGGGCCGTCGTAGACCTTCCGGAAGGCATGCAACACCGTGGCGCAGTGGGGACACCGTTCGGGAGTGGGTTCCTCGTACCACCAGCCTGGTTGATCGAACCGTTCCGCCGCCGATGGCGGTCGCACGCCCCACTTCTCGAAAACGAGGTCCGCAACCGTCTTGCCGCTCCCGCCCTCGGGGGCCATTCAGTGTCCTCCTCGACATCATCCGCTGAAGCACACTAGACGGAGAGAAACGTCCAACGGACGTTTTTCTGTCTATGTTGCCTTTCCCTTCGGTTAACCGAAGGGTGGACCGCAAAAGCTTTCCTTGTGACTGGTTAGCCGAATTATTTTCACGTTGGCTTTGGTGTCGCATACTGAAGTAGTTGCTGCTGCTCTGGCGCGGCGCTGGGTCTGTACCGATCGGTGCTGCTCACCCTGATCCTGTTACGTCAGAACCTCGCGCAGACCGTGGCCGCGGGGACTGGTTCGGCGTCTCCCAACCCATCGTCTTCCGGTTCTTCCGCCGGATCATCCCGCTGCGCGGACAGGTCACCTGCCCGCGCACCCCATCCCTGCCCGAAGCACTGCGAGGCAGGGTCACGCCGGTCGACGACGCCCTGCTTCCCAACCCACGACCACGCCTCCCGTCGATAAGGTCAACTACAACGCCAAACACCGCCCGGCCGGTGTCACGGTCCAGGTCTTGGCCACCCTCGACGGCACCCTGCTCGCCGTCACCGACCCGGTCGAAGGTCGCACCCACGACAGCAACGCCTGCACCCTCGCTGGCCTCGACCAACTCCTCGTAACCACGAGGTCGTCGCCGACCTCGACTGCCAGGGCGCACCCGCCATAGCTGGAAGATTCTCGCCACCGGCTACCGCGCAGGCCTGACCGAACTCCGCATCGTCACCACCCTCGAGTACTAACGCCTCGGCTGGTGACCTTCTGAGTAACGCTCATGGTCTAAGCGTTCATGGAGTGTGTTTCAGCCTCTGCGCGCGGCATCCTGAAGCGTCAACCGCTCCAGGATGCCGCGCGCAGAGGCTAGGTCCAGGGCTTTAGCAGGACTTTATTCCCCTCACACCTGCCCAGCCGGCGATAATGCGAGTCCTTGAAACGGTTTGCCCGGCGCGGATGGTAAGACATGGCTCGTCCGTAGTTCCGGCCAGGTCCAGCTTGCGGTGAACCGTGTAGGAGTGACAATTGCGAATATCGTAATAGACGACCTTCATGGGGCCGAGGGGTACCTCGCCTGTCGTGTAGCTGAGACCGCACGGCGCTGCCATTGCCCCCGAAGCGCTCGAAACGAGCATTCCGGATGTCAACACTCCGGCTGTGATCACAGAGGCGACCAGGCGCCTGAACGACATCTTCACATCCACCATTCTTTCGAGTATGTCGATCTGTCGTTTGTTGGCGATCTTCCTCGGCTTGATGCTCGCTGTCGGCGCGCCCGAGGTGGTTACATGTCGGGAACCGTGACGAACTATCCGATCGAGGTCGATCAAGCGTGAGAAAGTCCATGGACACTGGGCATGAGTTTCGGTTTGCCGAGGGACGCTGTCGTTGCCGCGTACGGCGAGGCGGCGCACCCAAGGTCAAGAATTGGGTCTTGCGCGATTCTTGTGAGGGTCCCTCGGCTTGATGGCCCCGGCGTCAGGTTCGTGTTATCGGTCCCGATGTCCGTCGTGGTCCTCTCGTCAGTGGAGTCGGCCCCCGGTCGTCATCGACACTAGCGACTCTCGGGTCTCTGACCAGCAGAATCGCGTCCCTGGGATATCCCGGGGATGGCCAGCGCTGGCCTTGGGGCAAACTGGGAGCCGTGCGGCATGAACCCTCTCGGACCCGTAGCGACCTGCTGGCCGACCTGGAGCGCGCGCGGTATTTCGATGGTCTCGAAGAAGTAGTGACTGTCCTGCTCTGTGGGTAGATTTGCGGTAGTGGCGATCGGATGACGGTTCTCGGTGACCACTCATCTTTGATGATTTGCCGTACCGTGGAGGCTGCGACCTTGATGCCGGGTACGAGTAGTTCGCCGTGGATGCGGCGGTGGCCCCAGATGGGATTCTCGTGCCCGGCGCAGCACCGGGAGGTGGGTCGAGCGGACGGTGCCCAGTTGGCGTTGCAGGACGGTGATGTTGCGCCGTAGCGCCAGGATTTCCACGTCCTTGTCCCTGTGGCTCATGGGCGCCAGGCGCAGCAGCGCGAACGCGTCGCCCTGGTGGCACTGCCCACCGGCGGCCTGAGCCAATTGGGTGTAACGCAGGAGTGGCGACAAAGAGCTGTCGACTCACCCTGACGGTCCATCCAACTGTCGTAGGGCTGCTGCGAGGTGGGTTTCGCGACCTTGGGACTCGTACAGCCTCAATCCGGTCGTCCACGCGGTGCGCGCCAGTTCGTGGTGACCTAGCGCGGCGTAGAGGTGTCCGATCACGTCGAGGGTCTCGGCGACGGCGTAGCTGTTGTCGATGGACAGGTACAACTCCAACGCCCGCTGGTAGCGGCCGAGGGCGGTGGCGAGGTCGCCATCGCGGTGTGCGATCTCGCCCAACGTCTTCATCGCCGTCGCCGCACCGTCGGCGTCGTGGTTCCTGCGGTGCACGGCCAATGCCGCCTCGCAGTGTGCTCGCGCGCGTTCATGGTCGCCCAACCGTGCCGCGTGACGTCCAACGGCGTTGAGCGCGTCCCCTTCCTGTGCGGGGCTGCCGAGTTCGCGGTACAGCCGCAGTGCGTCGGTCGCGTGGGCCAACGCTCGTTCGTCGGAACCGAGCCGTTCCCAGGTGACCGCGAGCGCCCGGTGGGTGTGGGCCTGCTGGGTGCGGTAGTCGGCGAGTCGGGCTAGCGAGAGCGCCCTCTGCAGGTTCGGCAGCGCCGGTTCGTCCTCGCCCACGCGGCTGAGGGCGAGTCCGAGGTTGCGGTGGGCGAGGGTGAGCGCGGCCGTGTCGTCGAGGTGCTTGGCGGCATCCAGCCCGGCCCGCCACACGGCGACCGACGCGCGTGCGTGACCCCGGCGGTAGTGGTAGCCGAACAGGACACGCGCCAGCGACCAGGTGGCATCGTGCCAGCCTCGTGCGGCCGCGACCTGCTGCGCGGCGAGCAGGCAGCGGTGGTTGGTGTCGAACCAGGTCATGATCGTGCGGTCGTCGGGCGCCAAGGGGAGCGGCTCGCACCCTGCGGCCGGTGGACTCAGCCGGAGCGGAGTGGCGTGGGGGTTCAGGTGCCGGTCTCCCGCGTGAGCGGTGTGCAGGTAGAAGCCGACCACTCGTCGCAACGCCGACGACCGTTCCGGTTCCCCGCAGAGGTCGTGGGCGTGCAGCCGGACGAGGTCGTGCATCCGGTACCGGCCGGCGTTGTCGCGGTCCACCAGACTGGCCCGCATGAGGACGCGGAACGCCGCGTTGGCCGCGGGGAGCGACAGGGCGGCGAGACTGGCCGCGGCCGCGGGGTCGATGTCGGGACCAGGCGCGATCGCGAGCAGCCCGAGCACCCGGTGCAGTTCAGGGGCCAGCGCGCGCAACGACCAGTCCAACACGGTCGGCAGGCTCGACGCCGGGTCCTCCTCGGCCAGCGCGGCCAGCCGAGTCGGCGGATCCCTGAGTTGTTCGGCCAACTCCGCCAAACCGACGTGCGGGGCGGCCTGCGCCCTTCCCGCGACGATCGCCAGCGCCAACGGATGCCCAGCGCACAACCCGAGCAGTTCGGACACCGCGTCCGACGTGCCGTCCACCCGGTCGGCGCCGAGCCTGGCGACGAGCAGCCAGCGTGGTTCGTCGTCGACGAGAGCCCCTATCCGGATGAGGTTGGCGCCGAAACGCGTCACGAGACCGGCGAGGTGGCTTCGACTGGTCACCACGACCGAACACGAAGACGCTCCCGGCAGCAGCGGAGCCACCTGCTCCACATCGGCGGCGTTGTCCAGCACGATCAAGATCCGACGGCCCTCGACCAGACTGCGGAACATCGCCGTTCTGGAGTGCAGGTCGGATGGCACCCGCCCGGGGGCGACGTCCAGCGCCTCGAGGAAGCCCCGAAGCACTGCGGTCGGTTCGAGCGGCGGTCCGGCAGGCGAGAACCCCTGGAGGTCGACGAACAACTGCCCGTCGGGGAACCGGTCGGCGTGGTGGTGCGCCCAGTGCGACACGAGCCAGGTCTTTCCCATCCCGCCCGCTCCGGCCAACACGGAGACCAGCGCCGCGTCACCGTGTCGTTCCGGGTCCAGCGCGCTGGACAGCGCGGCCAGTTCCGGTGCGCGTCCGACGAACACCGGCGGCGCCGGCGGGAGCTGGCGCGGTGTCGGAACCGCGGGGAGCGCGGAGTGGATGTGCACACCACCGACGACCGTGCCCGCCTGTACGACTCCGGACATCGCCGCGGCGGCCACCTCGTTGCGCACCTCGGCCTCGGCAGGCCTGTCGTGGCCTTCGGATACGGGAGCAAGGGCCGTGTCATCGCTGCCGTGTTCGATCGTCATCGTGTGTCCCACAGTGTCATCCACGCGGTGCGAACCCGGTGTTCCTCGAAACGGTGATTCGTGCACCGGGAACCGCCCTGGCGGTGGCGTCGCCCACCGCCAGGGCGTCGTTCGTGTCGCGGCGTCCCGATTCCGGTCGAGGCTAAGCGGTGGTGTCCAGCGGAATCCGCGCCGGCTTGGCTTTCGTCAATTCACGGGCGAATGTGCCGTCTTTGATGCCCAGCGTGGCCTCGCCGAAATCCGTGCTCACCAATTTCTGTCGGATTCCCGGGGGGAACCCGTTCCAGTCCACCAGGGTCGGATATTGCCAAGCGCCGTAGTGGTTCTCCGGGCGCTCGCCCGACTCGGCGAATCGGAAACTGTGCGTGACGCCCTTGTGGTAGACGACACGGGCGTGCGTGCCCGACCACTCGGCTTGATCGCTCGCCTTGGTCGTGTAAGCACCGTGCGCGGAAACCGACACGTAGCGAGCTCGGCCCTGCGCCACCCACACCACGACGTGCTCGAAGTCGTGCCGGTGCCCGCCGCCCAGTGGACTCGCTTGGTCCTTCTCGAAGTAGAGCGCGTACATGTGCGCGCACCACCTGTGGTTGCACTTCGACCGCACGTACGAGTTCGTGTTGTCGAGGTCGGAGCGGTCGCGGCAGTTGCCGTCGACCGCTCCGGACGGGTTGAGCCCTGGCGCCACTACGCCGTTCCTGCCCACGGCCGGCGTCGGGTAGCAACCGTCGCGGTCGTAGTCGAATGCGGGTTGCCACTTCCTGGCCTCGCCGCCCGCGTCGGCGGGCAGCGCGCCTGGAGGTGCGGCCTGCGCGGCCTGGGACAAGCCCGTCATGAGCGCCACGACGCCCACGATGGTGACGACCGTTCGCATTGTGCGGCGGGATCGCCGTTCCATTGGTGCTCCTTTTGGGTTCTGTCGACACCGAGGACCTGGCGCGCGATCTCACGGCGTAGTTCCGATGTGCGGAAGCCTCGGTTTAGAGGCGGATGGTCTTCCGGTGGGTTGCCGCGACTCCCGGCGCCGTCTTCGACGCTAGCCGCTCTTGCGCCGCTGACCAGCGCAATCGTGTCCCTGGGATATCCCGGGGACGGGCCGTCCTGGTCTTGGGGCAAACTGGGACGGTGCGGCACCAACCCTCTCGGACTCGCAGTGACCTGCTGGCGGACTTGGACAGGGCCCGAAAAATCCTCAAGTGGTCACTCAAAACCCTTGCGGACAAGACGGGTGCGAGTGACACCAGTTGGAATTACTGGCTCAAAGGGACGCGGGCTGTTTCCGATGAAACGGTGCTGCGCGCGACCGAGGTGATGATCTTCGCGCTGGACCGGAAGGTCGAACTCGGAGGAGCTGGTGCGGAAGACCTCCGGGCCGTGGGCGAAGCGCGGGACTTGCTGCGCTCGGTCCGTGCACAGTGGCGGCGGGCGCGAACTGAAGCGGAGCAGGTGCCGGAACCGTCCAGCCCGCCGCTGCTGAACGCCGACCTCGCGGCGGCGGCCGACCGGCTGGCGATCGAGGTCGCGAGCCAGTGGGTGGCGGAGGCGGACCACCGGAGGCTCCGCGTTCCGATGCCGGTGCCGATCCGCTGGCGGTGGGCGAAGGGCATGACCAGCACGGTGGAGGTCGTCGCGAACGTCCCGCCGCGGCGAAGACCGCTGTTCCCGCCACTGCCCGGGGTGAGCGCGGTTAGTCCGGCGGGTTTGCGGTCCGGTGGGCTGCGGGACCTGTTCTCCGTGTACGCCGGACTCGACGGCGGGCGCACCGTGATCCTCGGCGAGGCGGGTTCCGGGAAATCGGCCGCCGCGATCCTGACGCTGATCGAGGCGCTCGCCCACCGGGCGGGGCTGGCGGCGCAGCAGCGGGCGGCGGTGCCCGTGCCGGTCCTGTTCACCACGAGCGGGTGGGACCCGGGCGATCAACGGCTGGGGGAGTGGTTGGCCGAACGGTTGGCCGTGGACCACCCGTTCCTGCGCACCGAGCAGTTCGGCGACAGCCTGGCTGCTCAACTCGTCAAATGCGGTGGAGTCGCGCTGTTCTTGGACGGGTTCGACGAGATGGACCCGCGGTTGCGCGCGGCGGCGCTGGACGACATCCGCAAGCCGTCGACGTTCCGTCTGGTGCTGGTGACCCGGACGAGGGAGTTCGCCGACGTGGTGGTCACCGGCGAGCACGTGCACGCGGCTGCGGCGCTCGAGCTGTTGCCCGTCCCGGCGGCGGACGCGGCCGATTACCTCGACGGGCTGAACCGCGACGACGCCGCACCGCGGTGGGCACAGCTGACCGCTCACCTGCGCGAGCACCCGGACAGCGTCGTTGCACACGCCCTCGACTCCCCGCTCACGCTGACCCTGCTGCGTGACCACACCGACGCGGACCTCGTTCGAGACCTGCTCATGCCGGGCAGGTTCAACGTCCGAGAGGACGTGGAGAACGCGCTGCTCGACCGCTCCGTCGGGACCGGTGAGCACCGAGCGCTGCTGACCTTCGTCGCGGCGCGGATGCTGGAACAGGGCAACACCCGCGACCTCGCTTGGTGGCAGATCCACCGGTGGGTGAAGCGGTGGCACGAGCGTGCGGTGCGCGTGAGCGTTCCCGCGGCTCTCGGACTGGTGGTGGGCGCGGTGTCCGGGCCGATCATGTTCGGACCGCACGGCCGGTACGTGGTCGACGGATCCACCGGGACCGCTTTCGGCCTCGTCTACCTGTCCGCGATCGGCCTGGTGTTCGGTCTGCTGACCGGCCTCATGTCCGAACTGCGGCATTCCCGCCGGTTCACCAGGGTCAGCGGCAACGCCGCGGCGTTCAACCTCGGCGCCGGGGTGACAACCGGGATCGCCACCGTCGTGGCGGTGGGGAACCAGACGCAGTGGGGCCTGGGGATCTTGGCAGGGCTCGGTGCGGGCGTGGTGGTCTGGCGCGGGGCACCCGGCGCGGTGGCTCCGCCGCACACGGGCGAGCGCTCACGGTGGCGATCGCTCGCCCGCCGGTTCCACCCGCTGTCGGGTCTGGCGATCGGACTTCCCGTCGCGCTGGCGTACGGGTTCACCGACGGACCGCGGCTAGGCATCGGCGCGGGCCTGACCGTGGCGTTCGTCTTCGGGCTCATGGTCGGCTTCGGCCGCCCGTCCACGGAGACCGCCACGGATCCGCACGTGGCGTGGGTCCAGGACGTGAAACGCGCCATCACCTTCGGTCTCACCGGCGGGCTGGCCATGGGCGTGCCGCAAGGGGTGAAGCAGGGGGTGCTCCACGGACCGTTGGCCGGGGCGATCGCCTTCGCGGCGATCACGGTCATGGTGGGACTCAGCCTCGGCATCGGTTCCTGCGATGCGTGGCGGACGACACTGGTGTGCCTGCAACTGAGGCTGCGAGGCATCCGGATCCGCGGCGTCTCCTCCCTGGAGGAAGAACGCGACCGCCGCGTGTTGCGTACCGTCGGCGCGCTCTACCAGTTCAAGCACCCGCGCCTGCAAGACCGGCTCGCGGGCGACAGATCGGTCAACTACAGATCTTGAAAGGTTGGCATTACGGCGGTTCTGGTTCGTGTGGGGTGCCGAAAGTCGGCCATATGGCCTGACCTGCGGTTAGGCTGCTGTGGGTTTGTACTCGTTGATCAGGCCGCCGAGGACTGGTCGGCGACGTATCGAGGTGCAGCTCGGCTCTGTGATCGGCTGGTCCGGTCGCGGTGGTGCGAGCTGTAACGCCTGGTGTGGTCGGCGGTGGTTGTAGTGGGCCGCGTAGCGGTCCAGGACCGCTTGCAGGTGGTGTTCGTTGATGATGAGCAGTCGGTCGGTGACTTCGCGTCTGACGGTGCCGACGAACCGTTCGGCGTAGGCGTTGGCTCTCGGGCAGCGTGGTGGAATTTTCACGACCTTGATGCCGGTGTCGGAGAAGACAGCGTCGAACGAGGCGGTGAACTGGCCAGCCCGGTCCCGGATGAGGAACCGGAAGTCGTCGGTCCGGTCAGCCAGGTCCATCAGCAGGTTGCGGGCCTGCTGGGTAGTCCAAGGGCCGTCGGGGCTGGTGGTGGTGCCGAGGATGTGGACGTAGCGGATGGCGACTTCCATCACGAAGAACACGTAGACGCGCTTGAGGGTGAGCGCGCAGTCGACGTGGAAGAAGTCGCAGGCCAACATGCTCGCGGCCTGCGCGCGGAGGAATTTACGTGTGGGGTGTCAAAAGTCGGCCACAGGGCCTGACCTGCGGTTAGGCGGCTGCGTGTTCGTACTCGTTGATCAGGCCGCCGAGGACTGGTCGGCGGCGTATCGAGGTCCAGCCCGGCTCTGCGGTCGGATGATCCGGCCGTGGTGGTGTGAGTTGTAGGGCTTGGTGTGGTCTGCGGTGGTTGTAGTGGGTCGCGTAGCGGTCCAGCACGGTCCGCAGGTGGTGTTGGTTGATGATGAGCAGGCGGTCGGTGACTTCTCGCCTCACGGTTCCGACGAACCGTTCGGCGTAGCAGTTGGCTCGGGGACACCGTGGCGGGGTCTTCACGACTTGGAGGCCTGCGTCGGCGAGGGTTGCGTCGAACGAGGCGGTGAACTGGCTTGCCCGGTCGCGGATGAGGACCCGGAAGTCGTCTGCTCGGTCGCCCAGGTCCATGAGCAGGTTGCGGGCTTGTTGTGTGGTCCAGGGTCCGTCGGGGTTGGTGGTGGTGCCGACGATGTGGACGTATCGGGTGGCGACCTCCATCACGAAGAACGCGTAGACGCGTTTGAGGGTGAGGGCGCAGTCGACGTGGAAGAAGTCGCAGGCCAACATGCCGGATGCCTGGGCGCGGAGGAACCTTCGCCAGGAGGTGTCGGTGTCGCGCCGGGGAGCGGGTGGAATCCGCAGGCGCTTGAGCACGCGCCGTACGGTCGAGTCGGCTACCCGGTGGCCGAGCTTGAGCAACTCGCCTTGGATCCTGCGGTAGCCCCAGCCGGTGTGCTCCCGAGCCATCTGCTCGATCAACGCCACGGTGGTGTCGTCGATCGGCGGTCGTCCGGTGCGATTGGGGTAGGTCCACTTTCTCGCGACCAGGCGTCGGTGCCATCGTAGGATGGTTCCCGGTGTCACCAACCGGTGCTCGCGCAGCCGTCGGGGGAGTCGGCGAACCAGCGCGGCGAGCACAGCTCGATCGGCCCAGTCCAACCGCGGGCGGGGGTTGGTCCGGCGTAGCACGGCGACCTCATACCGCAGTACCAGCAGTTCGACGTCCTTGGCTGCGGAGGACCGGCCGAGCAGGACCAGCCAGTTACCGAGTCGGACGAAGATCAGGTACAGCAGTCGTAACGCCACACCTCACGATCGTGCCCTGGAGGTTCAGCGTGCGCGATCGTCGCAGCTCAGCATCCCAGTGCAGAGTTCTGACACCCCACAGGCGCGGGAGAACCCCGCCTGGGGCTACCGCCGCATCCACGGCGAACTCCTCGTGCTCGGCATCAAAGTCGCCGCGTCCACGGTCTGGCAGATCCTCAAAGACGCCGAAATCGATCCCGCGCCCGAGCGCACCTTCACCACCTGGTCGGCCTTCCTCCGCTCGCAGGCCGACGCCCTGCCGGCCTGCGACTTCTTCGAAACCTCCACATTGAACGGCACCCGCCTGTACATACTCGCGGTCATCGAACACAGCAGCCGCAGGATCCGCGTCCTCGGCGCCACCACGCACCCGACCGCCTCCCGGATCGCCCAAAGCGCGAAGAACCTCGTCATGGACCTCGAGGACGCGGGCAGCTCCGTGCGGTTCCTGCTCCGCGACCGCGACGGGAAGTATCCCGCCTTGTTCGACACCGTCCTCGCCGACGCGGGCATCCAGGTCGTCCTCAGCGGTGTTCGGATACCACGAATGAACGCGATCATGGAACGCTGGATCCGGACCTGTCGACGTGAACTGCTCGACCGCACGCTGATCCGGAACCAGCAGCACCTGCTCCATGCCCTGCGCGAGTACGAGATCTTCTACAACACCCACCGACCCCACCAGGGCATCGCCAACGCCCGACCACTACACGCGCTGCCACAACCGACCACCGATCAAGCAGCCGTCACCCGACTTGACATCCGCCGACGACCGCGACAGGGCGGCATCCTCAACGAGTACCATCATGCCGCCTGACCTGCACGGACGGAGTTTTCAGCAAGCACAACGTCGATACGTCGCCGACCGGTCCTCGGCGGCCTGATCAACGAGTACGAACCCGCAGCAGCGTAAGCGCAGGTCAGACCATGTGGCCGACTTCTGGCACCCCACAGGTGGCGTCGGCGAGTTGGGTGAGCGCGTGGGCGTGGTTCTCGACTATGTCGCGCAGGCGTGTCCGGCAGGCACCGGTGGTGTCGCGAACGGCGCGGAGCAGGAGTTGGCGGCAGTTGTGCAGCTTGCCCGCGACGAAGGTCTTGGCGAGGGCCAGTCGTGCTTCGAGGTAATTCTTCACTCAACCGAGTGAAGAATTACGCGTATCGCCCACACTGAGCGTAACGTCAACAAACCAAACTCCCAGAAGGATGCCAACCGCGCCCACGCCCGCCTCCGCAGCGACTAAGGGTGATGGACGCTGGGAGGTGATGATGACCAATCGGTTGTGGCGCGATGAAGCGCGCTTTCGTTCGGTGGATCAGCTCGGCTTTTCTGGCACGCGGAAGTCAGTCATTTCCGCGGTTGGCGAGCCGCTGTGCAGCTACGGCTCCTCGAGGAGTGGTGTGCCATCCCTTCGATCGTCCGTGGCGGTTCTTGACCAGCAAGCCCTGTTCGATCAGCGTTTTTCCGCTGCGGCTTATCTGAGCTTCGTGGGTCCCGAGCTTCGTGACGATCTCGGCGCTGGTGATGTGCGGCTTTTCGTGCGCGAGGATCAGCATGCGTGCGGCCCAGGAATGCGGGTCGAGGGTATCGGCGAGGTCGTTCTGCCGGGCGCGGTCGAGGCCAGCGCGAGCCACTTCCGCCAAGGTGACAACCGCGGCTTCGAGCCGTGCGGTGGGGCCGTCGGGTTCGAGTCGCAGGACGGCCGCGCGCAGGATCTCGAGCGCCGAGTGCAGGTTGGGAACGTCGGCCAGCAGGGTCGCATCCATGAGCCAACGGCTGACTGCCGAAGTCCAGCGGTCCACCAGGGCTTGCTCGCCGAGGACCTTCCCGTCCCCAGATTCCTCCTTCAGGCGAGAGGCCCAGACGTCGAGGCCGCGTTCGAGGCCGGTCGTCGCGCGCTCACCGACAGCCGTTGTGGCTGCTTGCGAGCGGTTTGTGGCCGAGTTGATCTGCGCGGCTCTCGTTCGAGGGGTCATCGTTCCCGCCTCCATCGTCAAGGAAGTGTTAAGTATGGATCCTGCCGACGCATACGTCAAGCTCTACGACCAGCTGTGCCGCGTCGATGCTGATCTACTCACCGTCTGGTCAACGACGGACGAAGTGCAAGACACTGCTGGACAGGTGCGCCTAGAGGTCGAGGTAACCAGCTCGCTCGGGGAGTGGTGGATGCCGCCGCAAGTGAGCGACGAATCACGCCTGTTCGGAGTCCTTCTCGGGCTCGACCTGGCTTTGCTGCATGCAAGCAAGCAGCTCGGCTGTGTAGGGTCTGGCGTGCTTGATGACCTCATGGTCCGTCTGGAGATGACCGGGCGGCTGAACGACCAGACGAGCGGATTGCTCCTGTTCAGGAGGGCTTCATGGTTGAGGCCTCACGAGGACCGGGAATACCTGGATGGCTTCCTCAACCTCCTGCGGGTGCCCCCGCATCTCAGCTCCGATTTGGAGATCGAGTTCGTGCCGGAAGCCTACGATCTGCCCGACCGGGAGACCCTCCATGAACCGGGCGGCGAACTCGATCCGCCTCCGCCCGTCGTCGTGGCGCAGCTGCCTTTTCTCGCCGATGGCGACGATCTCCGGTGGACTCTCACGAAGAAGTCTTCACGAGGTTTCTATACCGTTGGCCCAGCTACGGAGCGACTTCGCTCGCATATGAGTAAAGCGCTGAGCGCACTGGATCACAGCGGCGCTGCAGTCGGCTTCTTGCCGGAAGCCAGCCTCGACGACAAGCTGCTCGAGGTCTGGTTCGATCTGCTGCGGAACACCACTCGTCCAGACGGGAGCGCACTGACGTGGTTGCTGCTCGGATCCGGGCCAGTTCTGAGCGTAGGGCCGCACCCGCGCACAGACCGGTTGACAAATCGAGCGGTGCTGGTGCACCGCAGCGGCCAGCGTCGACCGTTGTTGATCCAAGATAAAGGCTCTGGCTTCTGCTTCACGACAAAGAAGCAGCACGACTTCCACCTCGACCTCGGAGGCAAGCGAGATGAGAGAATCCCGCATACCCGAACGGTCACGTTGCTGGAATCGCGCTGCGGTCGGTTTGGTATCCAGATCTGCGAGGACCTCAACAGGATAGAACACCAGCAATACATCGTGGCAGCTGGCGTCACCCACCTCCTGGTGCCTGTGCTCGCTGGAGCCATGTGGAACGGTGGCTGGCAGGCCACAGCCGGGCAGGATCTCGCAGTCGCGCTCGGTGCCAAGATCGCGGTCGGAAACAGCATGGCGCTCGAACGGTTCTTCGGCGGCAAGCCTGCTCCGACCTTGCTTACGGTCGCCGGTCCGGCTATTCCGCCATCGCAATATCTGACCATGCGCGACTTGGTGCGCGTGCACCTCAATCAGAATGCCGCGACGACTGATGCCCGTGAAGACGCGTTGACGCCGAGGGTCGCGGACTGGTGACCGTCGCGGTGTTCATGGAAATTATCCTTCGCCGTAGAACTGATAGCGTATGGGGTGTCAGAACTCTGCACTAGGACGCTGAGCTGCGGCAATCCTGAACCTATGCCTCCAGGGCATGATCGTGAGGCGTGGCGCTACGACTTCTTTACCTGATCTTCGTTCGACTCGGTGAGTGGCTTGTGCTTCTCGGACGGTCACTTGATGGGTCGACGAGTAGTGCGGCAGAGCCGTGAGCGGTTCGAGCTGTGACGTTCCGCTGGTTAGCGGTTGGCGGTGTGATCGACATATCGAACCGAAACGGCCAGGTTGCCTGCCTGGTCACCTCGCTGACCAGCAGTATTGCGGCTTCGGAGGCGGCAACCACACAGTTTCGATTCAATACTCGGTATGACCGAATCGCGCTTCGATCCTGTTTCGCCGCCCTTGATCCAGGACCTCAGTGACCGTGAGCGCGAGGTGGTCGAGGCGGCGCGGCGTGGTGTGCGGCTGACGTGTGCTCCCCGGGGGGCGGGTCGAGGAGTTGGCTGGTAGCGGTGATCCTTCGCATGTGGTGCGGGCGGAGTTGATCCGGGAGTTGCTGCTGGGGCGTCACGGTGAACTCGATCCCCGCGGCATCCGTCTGACTTGTGCTCGGGTTAGAGGTGTTCTCGATCTAGTGCCGCATCAGGCAACGTTCGCCCTGTTGACGACTGCGCGTAGGTGTTCGTCCCGGGCGTGTTTGTTTCGCCAGATGATGTAGCGGCGGATCATGCTGCCCTGCTCTTTGTGGCTGGGGTGGT
>NZ_VKAB01000075.1 GCF_009769385.1 Saccharothrix deserti | reverse complement strand
GCTCAAGGTCTACCCCGGCGCCCCGCACGGCATCACCGACACGCACAAGGACCAACTCAACGCCGACCTGCTCGCGTTCCTCAACAGCGCCTGACCGACGGCGAAGGCGGTCGGAGATTTCCGTGCTCGAAGTATCCGCCCGCTTCAGGTTCGTTCGATCTCGGTGGACCCGCGCCGTTCTTTCACCCGAGGGGGCAGGCCCGGCTGTCGTCGCGGTAGGCCTGCCTACGAGGTGGCCGGGCGGCTGAGCCCGTCCAGGATGAGGTCGCCGAGCTTGGAGAAGGCGTCGCCCGCGGAGAGTCCGGTGCTCTGCAGGAGTGCTCCGGATTGGACCGCGTCGATGGCAATGGCGACCACCTGGGCGGCGAAGGTGCCGTCCACATCGCGGAAGACACCGGCCCGGATGCCCTCGTCGATCATCTCCTGGACCCGGCGGGCGGCGGCATCGGAGTTCTTGCGGTAGATCCGGGCCGTGGGTTCGTAGCTGACCATGTCGTCGTACAGGGCGGGGGAGTGCAGGCGCATCGCCGTGCCGACTCCCGTGAGGTAGGTCCGTATGCGCTGACGGGGGTCGGCCTCCTCGGCGACGGCCCGCTCGATCTGCTCGGCCGCAGTGATGAAGAACCGCCGGGTGATCGTCTGCACCAGTTGTTCCTTGGTGCCCGCCACGCTGTAGAGCGTCGCCTTCGAGCAGCCCAGCCGCTGGGCCAGCTGGTCCATCGTGATCGTGGTGAAGCCCTCGGCGAGCACGATGTCGCTGGCCTGGGTGAGGAGTTCCTCGATGCGGGAGGTGTCGACGGTGCGCCTGCGGGGGCTCCGTCGTGGCGTCCGCCCGCGTGCTTCAGAGATCGCCGACATGGCTCCCAGTCTCGCACGAGCGTCAGTTCCCTGAGAAGGGGAACGCTCTCGGGTACGTTTCGTCCACACTTCGTACCCACTCTCGTGTCGGAGGGGTTCGCGACCCTGGGCGAGATGATCGAATTAAATACGTAGTTTCATACCTTGTTGGGTACGAAAGACTCCGTTAACGTACCCGCCACACTTGGTTGATCTGCAAGGAGACACTGTCGTGGCCGATGTGGAGATCGAGTTCGACGTCCCGGTGCCGATGCGGGACGGGACGATCCTGAGGGCGGATGTCCACCGCCCGACCGGTCCTGGCCCATGGCCCGTGCTGGTTCAGCGAACCCCGTACGACAAGCGCTCCCTGGGGGGCGCGCTGCAGCTGGCCACTCTTTTCGCGGTGTCCCGGGGCTACATCGTCGTGCAGCAGGACACCCGGGGCCGGTTCGCCTCGGACGGGGAGTGGAGCCCGTGGACCCACGAGCAGGCGGACGGTCACGACACGGTCCGGTGGGCGGCGAAGCTGCCGGGCGGCAGCGGCGTCGTCGGGATGTTCGGGGCCAGCTACACCGGCAACACCTCGTGGGTCGCGGCCATCGACGGCCCGCCCGAGCTCGGCGCGATCGCCGCGCAGGTCACCTGGTCGGAGCCGAACGACGGCCTCTTCATGCGCGGTGGAGCGCTGGAACTCGGGCTCAACGGCTGGTGGACGCTGTTCACCGGCCTCAGCGACCTGCCCCGGCGCTTCTCCGGTCCCGACCTGTTCGCGGCGATGACCTCGCTGATCGCCGACTACGACGGTCTGCGCGAGCGCGGCTACCGGGAACTCCCCGCCGGACGGCTGCCCGCGATCGAGCGGTTCGGCGGTCCGGACATCGGCACCCAGCGAGCGCTTGCCGCACCGGAGACGGCGGATTACGCACGCGTCGCCGGTCGACACGACGCCATCACGACGCCGAGCCTGGTCGTGACCGGCTGGTACGACGTCTTCCTGCAGGGAGCTCTCGACAACCACATCGCCATGGCGAAGAGGGGACGGCCCGCCAAGCTCCTCGTCGGGCCGTGGTCGCACGTGGAGAACGCGATTCCGGGCGCGGTGGGTGAGACCAACTTCGGGTTGACCTCCACCCGCGCCGCGATCGCCGGCCAGTACTCGCTCGACGAGCTCCAGATCCGGTGGTTCGACCACTGGCTGCTCGGCCGGGACACGGGCCTCATGGACGAGCCGCCGGTCAAGATCTTCGTGATGGGGACGAACACCTGGCGTGACGAGAACGAGTGGCCGCTCGCACGCGCCGTCGAGACGCCGTGGTTCCTTCGCGCCGATGGGAAGCTCAGCGACAGCGCACCTGGTGCGGACGAGGACCACGACACCTACGTCTACGACCCGAACGACCCGGTGCCCACCCGCGGTGGCGCGACGACCATGGCCGTGGACTTCCCGCCGGGCCCCTTCGACCAGGCGGCGGTCGAGCAGCGCCCGGATGTGCTCGTCTACACCAGTGAGCCGTTGGAGCACGACCTCGAGGTGACCGGTCCGGTGCGGGTGACCTTGTACGCGGCCACCGACGGGCCGTCGACCGACTGGGTGGTGCGGTTGTGCGACGTCGATGCGCAAGGTGTGTCGCGCAACATCACCGACGGGGTCCTGCGCGTCAACGCCTCCCCGGACACTGTCGGGGAGCACGAGATCGACCTGTGGTCCACCAGCAACGTGTTCCGCGCGGGGCATCGTCTCCGCGTCCAGGTGACGTCGAGCAACTTCCCGCGCTGGGACCGCAACCCCAACACGGGCGAGCCGCCGCAGGCCGCCACGACCCTGCGGGCCGCCCGCCAGCGCATCTTCCACGACGCCTCCCGGGTGTCCAGGATCGCGCTCCCCGTGGTGCCGTCCCAGGCCTGAGGGTGCGGTGACGCGTCGCCTCGCGGTGCCGGCGACGCGTCCGCTCCTCGGAGTCCTGCCGTGCGTCGCTCGTCTTGAACGAGCCACGACGGATGCGTCCGCCGCTACGCACCTTGCGGCACGGTACCCGCCAGGGTACGTTTTCATTGAACATGGTACCCAACAGCGTACCCAATGGAGGGTTCATGGCACCGGAGCCGACAGTCGCGGCGCGCATCGCGCAGCTCATCGAGTGTTTTTCCGCGCCCGATGCCGATCCGGCCTGGCTGCTGTGCGGCCGGCACCCGGGCGACGCGGTGGCGTTCACCGTCGTCGAGCCGGGTGGTTCGTGGAACGACCTGACCTTCGGGGAGCTGGGCGAACGGTCCGAGCGGTTCGCCGGCGTGCTGAAGGATCTCGGTATCGGCCGGGGTGACCGGGTGGCGACGTTGATGGGCAAGAGCGCCGACCTGGTCACGGTGCTGTTGGGCATCTGGCGCGTCGGCGCCGTCTACGTCCCGCTGTTCACCGCGTTCGCCACCGACGCCGTCAGCGCGCGCCTGACCGCGTCGGGCGCGAAGGTCGTGGTCGCCGACGCCGCGCAGAGCCCGAAGGTCCCCGCGGGGGAGTGGGCGGTGCTCGTCGCCGGGAGCGCGGACGAGCAGGTGGACGGCACCCACCGCCTCGCCGAGCTCATGGCCTGTGCGGACCCCGTGACCGGAAGCGTCCCGATCGGTGGGGACGGCGACCTGGTCCACATGTTCACCTCGGGCACGACCGGCGCACCCAAGGGCGTCGTGCACCCGCTGCGCTACGTCGCCGGCTGGCAGGCCTACCTCGAGTTCGGGCTCGGCGTGCGCGGCGACTCCGTCTACTGGTGCGGGGCCGATCCCGGCTGGGCCTACGGCCTGTACTCGGCCGTCGTCGCGCCGCTGGCCCTCGGCGTGCGCAGCGTCCTGCAGCACGGTGGGTTCGACGTGGCCGCCACGTGGGCGACGATCGCCGCGCTCGGGGTCACCGACTTCGCCGCCGCGCCGACCGTGTTCCGGGCACTGGGCACCAGCGAGGTCCCGGTGCCGCAGGGCCTGCGCCTGCGGCGGCTGTCCAGCGCGGGGGAACCGCTCACCCCCGAGGTCAACGAGTGGGCCGTGCCCGCGCTGGGCCTGGCGGTGCACGACCACTACGGCCAGACCGAGGTCGGCATGGTCGTGGGCTACCCGCATCACCCGGACCTGGAGGTTCCGGTCGTCGCGCAGGCGATGGGGGTCGCACTGCCCGGGTGGGCCGTCACCGTGCTGAAGGAGGGGGCCGGCACCCCGGCCGCGGCCGGCGAGCCCGGCCTGCTCGCCGTCGACGTCGCCGCCAGCCCGCTGATGACCTTCACCGGGTACGCCGGGGGACGCTCGGCCGCCGACCGGTTCACCGCCGACGGCGCCTACTACCTCACCGGCGACCTCGCCAGCCGCGGTGAGGACGGCACGCTGCGGTTCTCCTCCCGCGACGACGACGTGATCATCATGGCCGGGTACCGGATCGGTCCGTTCGAGGTCGAGTCGGCGCTCGCGCAGCACGAGGCCGTGGCCGAGTGCGCCGTCGTGGCAGCCCCGGACCCGGTCCGCGGGGAGGTCGTCGAGGCCTTCGTGGTCCTGCGCACCGACGTGCCGGTCGGCGCCGACCTCGAACGGGAGCTGCAGACCCACGTCAAGCAGCGCTACGCCGCACACGCTTACCCCCGGCGGGTCCACATCGTGGACAGTCTGCCCAAGACACCGAGCGGGAAGATCCAGCGCGCGCGGCTGCGCGAGATCCTCTCCGCGGCGGCACGGTGAAAAACCTCCCCTCGGGCGGGGATGTGCTCCGCTGCGAGCAGCACGGGCCGGTCCGCCGACTGGTGCTGCACCGCCCGGCGCAGCGCAACGCCCTGAACGCCGCACTGGTCGACGCCTTGACCGCGGCGCTGGACGAGGCCGAGCAGGACCCCGCCACCCGCGCGCTGCTGATCCACGGGAGCGGCCCGAGCTTCTGCGCCGGAGCCGATCTGAAGCACCTGCTCGACCTGCACGAGGCCGACGGCGACCCGGTGCCCTTCCTGCGCACCGTGTCCGCGCTCACCCGCCGGATCGAACTCAGCCCGCTGCCCGTCGTCGCCGCGCTGCACGGGCACGCGGTGGCCGGCGGCCTGGAGATCGCGCTCGCCTGCGACGTCGTCGTCGCCGAGACCGGGACCCTGATCGGCGACGGGCACCTCCGCCACCACCTGGTTCCCGGCGCCGGGTCGAGCGTGCGGATGCGACGCAAGCTCGGGGACTCCCTCGGTCGATGGCTCGCCCTCAGTGGCGACCTGCTGCCCGCCGAACGGTTCCTCGCCGCAGGCTGGCTGCACGCGATCAGCGATCCCGGCCACGGCGTCGCCGACGGCCGGCGGCTGGCCGACGTGCTCGCCGCAGCCGCCAACCCCGCCCAGTCCGCCTTCAAGCTGCTCCTCGCCGACCTCGACGACTCCCCGTCCACGGAGGACGGCCTCGGACTGGAGCTGGAGACGTTCGCCAAGCACTGGGCCGGCCACGACGTCGCGAGCGAACTGCGCGGCTTCTTCACCCGCCGCACCGCAGGCTGACCGCCCCGCACGATTGCCGGAAAGGCACCCGAAGTGAACCGCTACGTCGGACAGACCGTCCTGGTGACCGGTGCAGGGCAGGGCCTCGGCCGTGCCATGGCCCACCGGTTCGCCGCCGAGGGCGCCACGGTGATGATCGGCGAGATCAACGCGTCCGCCGGCCGTGAGCTGGCCGCCGAACTCACCGACGAGCACGGCGTGACCGCCGAAGCCTGTGCCCTGGACGTCACCCGCTCGACCGACGTCGACGACTGGGTCCGGCAGGTCCACGCCGACCACGGACGCATCGACGTCCTGGTCAACAACGCCGGGATCATCCGCGACAACCGCGCCACCGACATCGACGACGCCGACTGGCACGCGGTGCTCGACACCAACCTCTCGGCGAGCTTCTTCTGCATCCGGGCAGTGCTCCCGGTCATGCAGCAGCGACGCTACGGCCGCATCCTGTCCTTCTCCTCGATGAGCTGGCGGGGCAACTTCGGCCAGGCGAACTACGTCGCCGCCAAGGCCGGAATCGTCGGACTCACCCGCACCATCGCCCTGGAAGGAGCCCGCCACGGCATCACCGCCAACGCCATCGCCCCCGGTCTCATCGAAACCCCGATGCTGGCCTCGATGAACGGCCCGGCCCGCGACAAGCTCGTCGCCAAGGTCCCGCTGCGCCACACCGGCGATCCCGCCGACATCGCCGAAGCCGCCGCCTACCTGTGCTCACCCGCCGCCCGGTACGTCACCGGCGTCGTCCTCGACGTCGACGGCGGCCTCGGAATCGGATCATCCATCCGCTGAACACCGCACCACCCCTGCACTCAACGGAGAGTCAGATGAAGCAGCCAACCGCCCCCGCGAACCCGATGCGCCGTGTCGCCATAGCCAGCTGTGCCGGCACTACCATCGAGTTCTACGACTTCTTCATCTACGGCACCGCGGCCGCCCTCGTCTTCCCCACGGTGTTCTCCCAGCGCTCGGCAGCGCCGCCGCGACAGTGGCGTCGTTCGCGACGTTCGCCGTCGCGTTCGTGGCCCGCCCGATCGGCGCGATCCTGTTCGGACACCACGGCGACCGCCTCGGCCGCAAGAACACCCTCATCGCGACCCTGGTGCTCATGGGCATCTCCACCGTGGTCATCGGCCTGCTGCCCGGGGCGGCGACACTCGGCGTCGCCGCCCCGATCATCCTGGTGGTGCTGCGCTTCCTGCAGGGCCTGGCCGTCGGGGGCGTATGGGCCGGAGCCACGCTGCTCGCCGCCGAGTACGCCCCACCGGAAAAGCGCGGCCTCTACGCGACCTTCCCGCAGCTCGGCCCGGCGTTCGCCTTCGCCCTGTCCAGCGGAACCTTCCTCGCCGTCAACGTCGCACTCGGTGACACCAACCAGACGTTCCTCGACTGGGGCTGGCGCATTCCGTTCCTGTTGAGCGTGGTCCTCATCGGTGTCGGCTTCTGGGCTCGCATGGCCATCGAGGAAACCCCGGTGTTCCGCAACGCGCGGCAGGACATCCAGTCCGCGCTCGTGGCGAAGCGCGCCAAGCCGCCGATCCTGGAGGTCTTCCGCACCCAGCCGCGGGAAGTCCTGCTCGCCGGTGGAGTCCTCACCATCGTCTTCACGCTCTTCTACATGGGTACCGCCTACCTGACCAGCTTCGGGACCAACCCGGCCGGAGCCGGTCTCGACCGCCGCACGGTGCTGACGTTCAACATCCTCGCCGCGGTCGTCTTCGGGCTCACCACTGTCGTGTCGGGAATCCTGTCTGACCGCCTCGGGCGCCGGAAGGTGATCCTGACCTGTTGCGCGCTGTCGATCCCCTGGGCGCTGGTCCTGTTCCCCCTCATGGGAACCGGCTCGGCGACCGGGTTCGCGATCGGGCTCATCGGCACCCTCGCCATCTTCGGCATCGCCTACGGGCCGGTCGGCGCCTACCTGCCCGAGATGTTCGCGACCCGCTACCGCTACACCGGCGCCGGAATGGGCTACAACCTCGGCGGCGTCCTCGGCGGCGCCGTCTCACCACTGGTCGCGACCCAGCTCGCCGGCAGCTTCGGGAGCTACGCCGTCGGCATCATGATCGCCGCATTCGGGCTGCTCAGCCTCGTCTGCACGCTCGCCCTCGGCGAAACCCGCCACCGCGCCGTCGAAGCCGATCCTGCTGACAACGCAGCGACCGGCGTCCCGACCGCTTGACCGAAGCCAGGACGTTCTCGCCTGCCGCGCCTTTCCGGCCGGGCGAGAACCCGGCAGCCGTGTCGCCATCCGGCGGCGTTCAGCCCGACCGGTCAATCCGGTGGAAGTAGCTCGTCCTGGCGTCGGTGATCGAGGCTTTGATCGATTCGAAGACGCGAGCCGCGGCCGGGCGGCGAAGCCGACGCGAGGCCAGGCAGGCGGTGAACTGCGGCACCACCGCTACTTCACGGTGCAGAACCCGCCGTAGCGAGGGTTCTTGTTCAGCCACGAAAGCCGGCAGCAATCCGATGCCGGCACCGCACAGCGTCGCTCGAAGTTGACTGTGGACGCTGGTCCATCTGGGTGGGAGCATGCCGGCGGTCGTCACGGTCGTCGTGGTGCGTCGTCTTGTCGATATCCAATCCGGCGACCGCAGAGGCGATCATCATCGTGGCGTCACAACAGGAAGGGTCGGACCTGCTCGGCGAGTGGCTGCGGACAAAGGGGTCCACCGCGCGTCGCAAACGGTCTGAGGACCCGTTCGTCCATCTTGGACTGCGTTTTGCCTTCTACGGGAGGATGTCGACCTCGGAGTTTCAGGATCGGCGGACGACGCGATCGTGGTGGGGGAGTTCGAGCGGGTTTCTGTGGTGACCGGTTCGTGCGGATGGTCCCGTTGTTCGAGCGGCTCGGGGTGCGGGTGTGGTTGCCGGAGGCCGGTGGGCGGGTGGATCTGGCGTGTCCGGCGCATGAGGCGTTGGTGGTGATGTTGGGGGCGCGGTCGGATCTGGGGATCCGGCGTGTGCGGTATCGGGTGATCGGGGCGATGCGGGTGCAGACCTGCGATCAGGGTCGGTATCCGGGTGGGCGTCCGCCGTACGGGTACCGGTTGGTCGATGGTGGCCCGCATCCGAACCGGGCGCACGCGCGCTGGGGGCGCCGGCTGCAGGGGTTCGCGTCGGATCCGGCGACCGCGCCGCACGTGCGGTGGATCTTCATGGAGCGGCTGGCGGGGCGCAATATTGCCGGGATCGCGCGGGAGCTCGACGAGCGTGGTGTGCCGTCGTCCGTCGTCCGCGGATCGCAACCCGCACCGGTCGGGGGAGACGTGGACGTTGGTCACGGTGGCGAAGATTCTGGAGAACCCTCGTTACACCGGGCGGCAGGTGTGGAACCGGGTGGCCGACGACCGGGAACACCCTCATCCGACGAGTGGTCGGCCGGCCCAGCGTGCCAACGACCGCGTGGACTGGGTGATCTCCGCGGACATCGCCCATGCGGCGCTGGTCGGCGAGGCCGACTTCCTGCTGGTCCAGGCGCGGCGGGCGGCGCGTCCGACCGCGGACGGCAGCGTCCGCAGGTATCACCTGTCCGGGCTGCTGGTGTGCGGGGTGTGCGGGCGGCGGTTGGAGTCGCACTGGGGTCACGGGCGCGCGGGCTACCGGTGTCGGCACGGGTACACCAGCGCACGCTCACGCCCGGCCGACGCGCCCCGCAACGCCTACCTGCGCGAGGACCACCTCGTGGACGTCGTCGTGGAGCAGCTTGTCGGGGAAGGGCACCACGTCGGAGTGGAACCGGCCCGGGTGGCCGCGCATCTGCGCGACCACCGGCTGACGGTCACCTGCGACGCGCACGGCGTCGGTCTCCGGCCGGTGCCCGCCGTGTGAAACCGCAAGTCAGCGCCTCAAGCTACAAATCCCACGGGCCCTGATCTGATAAACTCAGATCAGGGCCCGTGGGGTAATTATATGTCCGAGTCTTGAACCCTCAAACGCGGGTAATCTCCCATGTTCAATAGAACGCGGAGAGTCATACGTGCAGCTTATCGGCTTGATCGGACGTCTTGGATCGCAAGATGTCGTGACACTGTCGGCTGATTACGTACCGTGACCAGTAGGTGATGGCGATTGGTTACCGTCTGTCGCGAAATGGGCGGTGGCCCGTGTCGGTGGAGTATTTTCCGAGGTTCGTGAAAGATGTCGTGGATTCAGTTTGTGTCCTTGTGATTCCGTCGACCTGTCCACATTGAAGTGAACCTGGACCGGAGGTCATCTCCGGTAATCACATTGGGAAGTGCGGCGAGTTTGGAGGCGATTGTGCCGGGACGGGGAGACGTCGACCGGGTGGGGAGGGCGGACGCCGCGTTCGACCTTGACGGAGGTACGCCCTTGGCCCGTCACCGGCGCCCGCCGCCGGAACGGTTGATCAGCCCTGTGGGAGTCGGTTGACGGCGGCGGTGGCGAGTTCGACGGCGAGGGGGCAGTTCGACTCGTCCGGGGCGTCGGCGGTGACCTGCACCGATACTTCCTCGATCGTCTGCACGCCGTCTGGGTCGTCCAGTGGTCGGTGCACGATCCGGACTTGGCAGCCGGGCAGTGTGCGGGAGTCGGGGTTGCTGCCGCCCACCATGGGGTGGACCACGGCGGAACGGCTGTTGATCGTGGTCCTCCGGTCGCGGGGCGAGTCGGCCCGTGGCTCGGCGGTCCGGTTGAAGCTCACCAGCACGCTCGGGGTGGAGACCTCCGGGTCGCCCCACGTGCAGTGCTGACCGTTGAACCCGGGGTGGAGTCGGCTCCGGTCGATGCCGGGCACCCGTCCTGTCTCCCGGTGGTCGAGCAGGCGGCACGCGTCGAGCCGGCCGAGGGAGTTCGGGGGCAGGCCCGCCGGCTTGAGTTCACCACGTTTCAACTGCGGCAGCACGCCGTCGACAGCGGTCTGCGCGATTTCGCAACTGAGCGCCCGGTTCCCGGTCACTCCTCCGCGGACACCCGCGGCCCACGTGATCACCGCGTGGTCGGAGACGACGACGGTGTGCCGGCACCAGTATTCGTCACCTTCGTCGTCGTACACGGTGACGCCGTCACGGTTCCGTGGCGTGGATCCCGTGGGCACGTCGAAGTCGAAACCGACGCCGATCACGGCGGTGTCTCCGGTGGCCAGCCTGATGGTGGCGTCACAAGTGGTGAACTGGGTGCCCATGTCGATGGTGGCCCTGCCGTACCTCGCCAGTACCTCGGGATCCAGCAGCGCGCAGGGATCGGCGTCACGCAGCTGGTCGGCTGTGATCGCTATACCGCTGCTCCGCGGCGCGCCGGCGGCGGGAATCGACGGCGTCGGGGATGGCGGCGCGGCCGGTGCCGGCCCCGTCGAACAGGCAGACGCGGCCACGAGCGTGGTGACGACAAGTGTTGCCGTGCGACGGGCCATGCGGCGAACGCTAGCCATGCCGTCACCCGTCGCCGGTCACCGTGTCACCAACATGCCGGCGAAGTCAGCCGTCCCTGTCCGGATGGTCGTGGGCGGTGCGCTCGGCGATCTCGGGGCTGCAGTTGATCGGCATGGACCCTGTCCGTCAAAACGATGCGAGTCCAAGATGTCCGTCAAACGGGTCAGGCCCCATCCGTCACATTCGCAGCTCAGTTCGCCACTGACCGCAACTGAGCCTCTGGTTGCGGTAATCCTTGTTCGGGCGATGCTTTCACCTTCCGGGTGCCTGGCGACTGGTCGTCGCTCAGACTGTGTATTCGACCTGTTCTCTGCTCGACCACGCAGCCCGAGAGGCCATGAACGGGTGTTCCGGACGTCGCCGACTGCTGCCGCTGGCCGTTGTCACCGTCGTGGTGACCGTGCTCGCGGCGGCGGACGTGCTGCCCTCGTGGCCGGGCCTGCCCCACCTGCTGGCGCTGCCGCCGGTGGATCTGTTCGCCGATCTTCGGGTGCTGCTCACCCAGGCGACTTCAGTGCCGGCATTCGTGCTGCTACTGGTGCTGGTACTCACCGTGCGCGTCCTGGCGATGGCCGTGATGCTCGGCGGCCTCAACTGGGCCACGGTGCGGTTCGCGGCCCTGTACTACGGCATCGTGCTGCTACCGATGCTCGTCGGCGCGCAGTTGGACTACATGGCCTTCGCGATGCTGTTCGCGCGGTTGTTCTGGCCGGCGGTGGCGCTGGTGGCGGTGCTCGGTCTGCTCGCCGGCCCGGTGCCCTGGCAGGACAGTCCGCGGCTGCGCACGGCGGTGTGGCGGACCTGGCGCGGCGGTCTGCGCGTCGGGATCATGCTGCCCTACGCCGCGGTGATCGTGCTGCTCGGTGTGGTCACCAACGCGTGGCCGGAGCCGATGGTGACGGTGGCGCTGGTGCCGGTCTCGGCGCTGGCCACCGGGTTCACCATCGTGCTGCTCAGTCGGCCGCCCAGACCCGGAGCGCAGCGCCGCCTCGCCGTCGCCGCCGCCGCGTCCACGGTGGCGGGCACCGTGTTCATCGCCACCCGCCCGCACGAGCCCGCGCCCCTGCCCCCACCCAGGGAGGGCTCGATGATGGTCATGTCAGGCATCAACTCGTCCTCGGGAAACGGCGCCGTCTTCCACACGCGACCGGAGAAGTTCGGCCTGACGTGTGATCAGATCTACTACTACTCCTATGCGGGGCCGGGCGACGGACAGCCCCGCGGAGTCGCGAAATGCCCGATCCGCACCGGCGCACCCTTCGAGGCCGTGCACACCCACCGGCCGATGGCCGAGCAGGCGGCGCTGTTCGCCGAGCAGGTCCGCGATCTGCCCCGACCGCTGATGGTGATGGCCCATTCCCACGCGGCGTGGGTGGCCTGGACCGCCGTGGCCGGCGGCATGGCGCCCCGGGTCGACGTGCTCGTTCTGAACGGCCCGTTCCGGCAGAGCATCCAGGGTTACCCGCCGCCGGGCGAGAACGGCCCCGGCAAGACCGCCGGTGACCTGCTTCGGCTGTCGGTGCACCTGGGCAACCTGTTCGGCGCCAACCACGAACCCGACTCGCCCGCCGCCCGCGAGACATTGGCGGACCCGACAGCGCCCACCGCGATCTTCGCGCGCCCGCTGCCCCCGGGTGTGCGCGCGATCGCCGTGCACGCGACGGTCGATCTGCCGCTGCAGCCGTCCGGCTGGCGGCTGCCGATCGAGCACAACACGTGTCCGCTGCGCGTAGCCCACTCATCCCTGCCCGGATCGGACGCGACGATCGAGGAGGTGAACCGCTTCCTCGACGGCAGGTCGCCACCACCGTGTCCGTCATGGCGGGACTGGGGCGTGCCGATCACCCGAGGCTTCAGCGTCCCCGCAGCGCGGGCGCACCACACAGCACTGTCCCCGTTCGCGGTAGCTCTCGCGGAAGGTGGCGCCGGTGCGGAGCCGGCTTCGGCCGGCCCCGCGTCGCTGCCCACCGGCCGACCCGTCAGTCGCAGATCGCCGGTGCCCTCATCCCGCCGGGGTACGGCGCGGTCCACCTGTTCTCGGGCCTCGGGCGGACCTTCCGCGAGACGTCACCAGTCACGCGGCTGTTCCCCGGCGCAGCGGTTCGGGTCAGTGGTCTCCGGCGGCCATGACCAGGAGCATCAGGGAGAGCAGGAGTGGGAGGGCGCCGATACCGGTGCCGGTGACGGCGGTCCGGTCCAGTCGGTACTCGGTCTTGGTGGTCGTCGACACCGTGCCGCGGACCACGCGCTGACCGCCAGGAGCACGCTCCGCCGGGTCGGCCGGCTGTGCAGTGCCAGGCACAACGAGATCGGTCCCAGCCAAGCGTCTTTGCCCGGGCGGTCCTCCGCGGGGAGCTGCCGCGTCACGCCGCTCATGTTCTCCCAAGTCGTCCGTCGGGCTGGCCGGTCACCGCCGCGGCGTTTCCGGCCTTGGTCGAGTGCGTCTTCGGATGGCGGTGTCCGGTCACGATAGCGACCACATCGGCTGCGGACAGGGCGATGATTGGTCAGGGACCTGGTGATGTCGTCATCACCTACAAGCATGACGAATCGGCTGTCACGGCTGCGAGTTCGACATCCGTGTACGCCATCGGCGCACGTCCCAGAACCCGTCCGGCGTGCCGTCGCAGCCGAGGGCGTGTTCCCACTGACCGGAAACGGGCCCAGTGTGGCGGGCCTGCAGGCTGTGGCCCTGACCGTTTGTTCGACACCACGACGGTGAGGCGGCGGGGGGAGCGAGGGCGGATGGACCACCACGACAGTTCGAGGCCTTACGAGATCGACCTGAGTCGGCCGAGTGCCGCGCGGGTCTACGACTATTACCTCGGTGGTGCGCACAACTTCGCGGCCGACCGGGAGATGGCGCAGCAGGCCATTCGGATGTGGCCGGATCTCCCGTTGATCACGCAGGCGAACCGGGCGTTCCTGCGCCGCGCCGTCCGCCAATGCGTGTGGTCTGGTCGTGGTGGCGTGAGCTGTCGTGCCCGGTGTGGGCGGCGGTGGTTGTAGTGGGCCACGCCTGCTGTGTGGTCCATTCCCGGGTCGGGTGGGCGGTGACGCCGGTGATGTGCAGGCGTCGGGTGCCGTGTTCGAGGAAGGCCAACGCGTAGAGTCGTTTGCCGAGCACGGTGTCGAGGTGGAGGAAGTCCGCCGCGATGATGCCCTCGGCTTGGGCGGTGAGGAACTCGCGCCAGGCCGGGCCGCAGCGGCGCGGTGCCGGGTCGGCGCCTGCCGAGTTGAGGATCTGCCGGACGGTCGATGCGGCGATCCTGTGGCCGAGCCGGGCCAATTCGCCCTGGATCCGCCGATGGCCCCAGCGAGGGTTCTCCTCGGTGAGCCGCAGCACGAGTGCCTTGATCGCAGCTCGGGTTGGCGGGCGTCCGACGCGTCGGCGAGCGGTGTGGTCCCACTTCCGGGCCACGAACCCCGCGGTGCCAGGCGAGCATGGTGCTGGGAGTGACCGGGAAGACGTCCTGCCGTCGCCGACGGTCTATCAGTCCGGTCAGGGCCGCAAACCAGAACCGGTCCGCGGGTTCGTAGCGGACCGGACCCGCGAGCCGGCGGCGAAGCACCGCGTTCTTGTGGCGCAGCACCAAGCAGTTCGGCATCCTTCGCCGTCTCGCTGCGCAGCAGCACCGACGGGACGGACAGCAGCTTCCGGGTCACCTGGTATAGCAGGGACACGATCACCCGGACATGCTCTCAACTCGCTGACAGCGTGGCTCTACCAGCGACGATGACTTTTCGAGCGGCACAGGGTGCAGGTGCACCGGCTGCCTGACCTGCTTCGCCCGCACGCGCAGGTTCAGGAACTCCACGAAGATCGAGGACGCGATCGGCCCGTAGACGTATCCCTTCGGGATGTGGTGGTCGAAGCCCTCCGCGACCAGGCTGCCGCCGATGAGGCAGGAACGACAAGGCGGGCATCTTCACCGTCGCGTGCCGGTTGACGAACTCGCCGACCGGCCCAGCCGACACAGCGTGACCACCATCGCCACCAGCACGGCGGCGACCATGACGCCCAGCTCGTCCACCATGCCCACGGCCGTGGTCACCGAGTCGAGCGAGAACACCACGTCGAGCACGAGGATCTGGGCGACCACCGACGCGAACGACACCACCTGCGGGCGGTGCTGGACAGCTACGCGGCCCACTACAACCACCGCCGACCCTGCCGAGCCCGGCAACTCAGGCCACCACGATCAGACCGGCCGATCGCAGAGCCGGGCAGCACGTCGATACGTCACCGACCGGTTCTCGGCGGTCTGATCAACGAGTACGAACCCACAGCAGCCTAACGCGCAGGTCAGACAGCGTGGCCAACTTCTGGAACCCCGCCGGCACCCGTGTTCCGGTCATGAGCGGTCGATGTCCAGGCGGGCGAACTCCTGATCCCGAAAGTGGTCGGGCCGGTATCCGGACAACACCGACCCGACCACTGCGGTACCCGTCCTCGGTCCGGTCACCGTGAGAGCTGTCAGGCTGTGCCCCACGTGTCGTGGGTGACCCCGGTGGCTGGTGCGTACCACCAGTGTTCCAGGGCGCCGTTGTGGCCGCGCCCGAAGACGTGCTGCTCCCCGCGCCACACGAAACCGGTGGGGTCGCTGACGATCGCCGGGACCGTCCAGACGTCCCGGTGCTGTCGCTGCTCGCCTACGGCGTGAACCTGCGTTCACGCGCCGGAGCGTCCGCACGCGAACTCGAGTCGGCCGTCACCGCAGCGTTCGCCTCGATGAGCGCCGATCACGCCGATCACGAGGAGAACACCTGATCATGGTCGACTTCCCGCTTCACGACGAGAACACCGCCCCGGAAGGCGCCCGACCGCACCTCGCGGCGGCGAAGCAGCGGATGGGGTTCATCACCACGCTCAACGCGGTCATGGCCGAGTCGCCCGAACTGTTGGCCGGTTACGACGCGGTGTCCGCGTCCTTCAACGAGTCGTCCCTGAGCACCGCGGCCAAGCAGGTCGTGCTGATCACGGCGAGTGTGGAGAACGGCTGTGAGTACTGCGTCGCCGCGCACTCGACGGTCGCCCTGCGTGCCCGCGTGCCCGCCGACGTCGTCGAGGCGCTGCGCGAGGGCAAGCCCGTGGGCGACCCGGAGTTGGAAGCGGTCCGACGCCTCACCCGCTCGGTGGTCGTCAACCGCGGCTGGGTTCCGGACGAGGAGGTCGAGGAGTTCCTGGCGACGGGTCACACCCGGCGCAACGTCCTCGACGTCGTGCTCGGCGTCGGCATGAAGACGCTGTCCAACTACACCAACCACATCGCCCACACCCCGCTCGACCCGCACTGGCAGGACCAGGCCTGGACCAAGCCCTGACGACCGGGCCGGTGGACGTCCCCGATTCGTAAGAACCATCCGGCCCGGTGATTGGCAGGATGGCCGAAGACCGACGTCCGGAGGTGTGGTTGATGCTGCGGAAATCCGCGTGGTGCGTGACCGTCCTGGCATTCGTGGTGGGCTGCGGGTCACCGGCGCCCACAGCGGGCCAGGCCTCGACGACGACACCACCCGCGGTCGGGGCGGACACCACGCAGAGCTCCACTGCACCCGGCACGGCCGCGCCTGCCGCCCCGGTGGCCGAGCAGTTGAGGTTCGCCGCGAAGACCGTGGACGGCAAGGACTTCTCCGGGGAGAGCCTGGCCGGGAAGCCCGCGGCGCTGTGGTTCTGGGCGCCGTGGTGCCCGAAGTGCCAACGCGAAGCGCCCGGTGTCGCCGCCGTCGCCAAGGACAACGCCGCGGTCACCTTCGTCGGTGTCGCCGCGCTCGACCAGGTGCCCGCGATGCAGCAGTTCGTGCAGCGCTTCGAACTCGGCGGGTTCGCGCACATCGCCGACATCGACGGCGCGGTGTGGAAGCGGTTCGGGGTCACCGCCCAGCCCGCCTACGCCTTTGTCGGCCGTGACGGCAATGTGGAGGTCGTGCCGGGGCAGCTGTCCGAGCAGGAGTTGCGCGAGCGGGTCGCCGCGATCGCGGGCACGTGATGGTGGAGGCGCTGCTGCCCGCCGCTCTGGCCGGGATGGTCGCGACGGTGAACCCGTGCGGGTTCGCCATGCTGCCCGCCTACCTCGGCCTGGTGGTCCACGGTGACGACGGCCGCGACCGCACGACCGCCGTGGGCCGCGCCCTGGCGGCCGGCGCGGTGATGACGGCCGGTTTCGTGGTCGTATTCGGGGCCTTCGGGGTCGTGGTCGCGCCGGTGGCGGCGTCGGTCCAGCGCTACCTGCCGTTCGTCACCGTCCTGATCGGCGCGGGGCTCGTGCTCACCGGCGTCGTCCTGATCACCGGCCGGACGTTGACGTTGCTGCTCCCCAAACCGGGCAAGGGCGCGCCGAACCGGCGTCTGGGCTCGATGTTCGGCTACGGGGTCGCCTACGCGATCGCGTCCCTGTCGTGCACCATCGGACCGTTCCTCGCCCTCGTCGGCACCGCCTTGGGCGGTGCCGACCTCGTCGAGGGCATCGCGGCGTTCCTGGCCTACGCCCTCGGCATGGGGCTCGTGGTCGGTGTGCTCGCTGTCGCCGCCGCCCTGGCCGACAACGCCCTGGCCAACCGGGCCAAGCGGCTGCTGCCCCACGTCTCCCGGGCCGGCGGCGTGTTGCTCGTGATCGTCGGCGCCTATGTCACCTACTACGGTGTCTACGAACTGCGCGTGTTCTTCGGCGACGCCGACCCGGCAGACCCGGTGATCGACGCCGCCGGCGTGGTGCAGGGAGCGCTGGTGGACGCCCTGACCGCCGTCGGCTCGTGGCCGCTTCTCGCCGTGGCCGCATTGCTGATCGCGGGAGCGGTCGTCGCGGTCAGGCGCAAGGCCACCCGCAGGTGATCAGGAAAGTCCGTGGTGAACACCAGTGATCGAGCGTGAGCGCGATGCCGTCCACCTGGCCGGGTCACCGCGTCGCCGGCCGGCGACGGGCCCGCTGCCGTACGGTCAGCGCAGGCTTGTGCACTGCGAGGTGCGACGGATGGCAACCTGAGTTTGGTACCCGGCCTACCGTGTCGGTGGTCAGTTTCGTCCGGCCAGGTACATCGGGTCGTCGCCCGGACCTCACGGTGAAGTTACGGTGGCACGTTGCTCGGCGTCTGCACCGGGCCGTACGTGGTGAGCGCCGGCTACCCGAGGTCGTTGGCCCTGCTGCTGTTTCTGCACCGCCGCGGGTCCGGGGGTGGGAAAACCGGACCTGATCCTTGCCGAGTGCCGTTATCGCGGTTCAACGGTGGTCAGCTGAGATCGGGCAGGTGTCAGCCCCGGAGGCCGGTCGATGTGGTGTCCTGGCCACCGCACCGGGCGATGCCGGCGGTGGCACGTGACTGCTCGTCTTGGTCACCGGTTTCGGTGGCGATCGCCAGCGCCTCTCTGTAAGAACTCCTAACAGAATGATCTTGGAATACGGTTGAGCAGTGGTGTGTTGACCATGGCGTGAGGAAGGGCCAGCAGCTTCCGTGGGTCGTCTCCGACGAGCTGTGGGCAAGGGTCGAGCCGCTGCTC
>NZ_VKAB01000074.1 GCF_009769385.1 Saccharothrix deserti | reverse complement strand
CACCTCCTTGATCTTCTCGGTGACCACCGCGTCGCGGACCGCGCGTGCCGAGGCCGGGCGGGAGCGGGCGGCGTAGTAGGTGCTCGGAGCGATCTTGATGCCGGCCTGGGTGAGGACGGCGCAGATCGGCTCGACTCCGAACTCGTGCTTGTGGGCGTCGATGTAGGCGACGATCAGCGGGAGGGGCGGTCCAGCTCCGCCGCGAAGAAAGCGGACGCGGACTTCAGGATCGCGTTGGCACGGCGCAGTTCCCGGTTCTCCCGCTCGAGCTGCGCGATCCGTTCCGCATCGCTCGACGTGGTTCCCGGCCGGTCACCGGCATCGATCTCCGCGCGCTTGACCCAGGTCCGCAGCGCCTCGGGGTGGATCCCGAGCTGCTCGGCGATCCGCTTGATCGCGCCGGTCGCCGCAGCCGGGTCCCGACGGGCCTCCACGGCCATCCGGGTCGCCCGCTCACGCAGCTCGTCTGGGTACTTCTTCGGTGGGGCCATTAGTCCTCATCATCCAGGCTTGATGGTCTCCATCAAACCCGGTACGGAACACTTTGGGTCGCACCGGTCCCCCGGCCGACGACGAACCGTGGCCGCGGCTTTGGTGGTGCCCGGTTGGTCCGTGTGCGTTCCTGCCGCTGCACGCCGCCGGCCGCCACAACGAGGGCACGCACGACACCGTGATGGACCGGGTGGTGTCCTCCTACACGTCCACGATTCGGGCGCTCGCCCACGCCCGCGGCCCTCGGCCCGGCCCGTCCGAGGCTCCGTCGACGCTGGTCATCTCTGTTCCCGACGCTCCCGGCACCGCACCGCTGCCTGGCGCGGTTGTCGAAGCCGACCTCCTCACCCAGCTGCTACCCGCCACGAAAGTCTTGCCCTCACCCGGCCGCGCCACCGTCACCGCCGCTCTGCCACACCACGAAATCGCACACTTCGCGTGCCACGGTGTCGCCGACCTACGCGCGCCAGCCGACAGCCGCCTGCTACTGCGCGACCACCTCGACCAGCCGTTCACCGTCGCCGCCATCAGCCGCCTGCGCCTCGACCGCAGCGAACTTGCCTACCTCTCCGCGTGCAGCACCACCGACACCACCGCGCGCCACGCCGATGAGGCGGTGCATGTGACCGCCGCGTTCCAGCTCGCCGGCTACCGCAGCGTCGTCGGCACTCTGTGGCCTATCAACGACCGTGCGGCCGTGACCATCGCCAGGGACTTCTACACCCACCTCACCCGCCCATGCACGACTTCTCCAGACCCGACCACCGCCGCGACAGCCCTGCACCATGCCGTCCACGCCCACCGCGCCCGCCATCCCGCCCTGCCCATACAGTGGGCCTCCCACATCCACCACGGCCCCTGACCCCGTGCGTCGACCGCCGTGGGGACTGTAAAACGTTCGGCTCTGACCCGTAGTCGGTGGTGACGCTGGGCATCTGTCAGGGCAGGAGGATGCGGTGGCGGAGAAGGTCGAATCCGGCGCGCCCGTGCATCTGTCTCATGATCCTTTTGGTGCGGGTGTTGACGCCTTCGGTGCGGCCGTTGTGGTGGGGCAGGGTGAGAGCGGCGTCCACAGCGGACCGGTCGATCTCGAGACCGTTGGTGAGACTGCGCAGGTGGGGCAGGTCGACGGCGCGGGCCGCCGCGATCCACTCGGTGAGTTTCACGTCGTTGCCCGCGGCCGGTGTCAGCAGGGCGGCGAAGCCGTGTACCAGAGTGGCGAGTGCGGTCATCTCCGGGCAGGCCGCGGTGATCTTCTCCAGCAGGGTCGTGTCCTTGGGGCGCAGGTTCTCGGGGTTGGTGAGCAGGAGGCGGCCGGCGTGACGGGAGGTCGTGACGGGGCGGTCGCCTTCGGCGCGGCCCTGGTTGAGGTAGCGGACCAGCAGGTTGGCGCTGCCGGTGTAGCCCAACTCCCGGATCTCCGCGAGCAGCTGGGTGACGGGGACCGCGGGATCGGCCGCGCGGCGGGCGCGCAGGTGGTCGCGGTAGGGGTCGACGAGGGTCGGGCGGTAGGTGGGGGCGATGCGCAGGGTTTGGGGTTCGGGCATGCGGGCGTAGCGTTTGACGGTGTTCAGGGCCACGCCGAGGCGGCGGGAGCAGTCGAGCAGGCCGACGCCCCGGCCGAGCAGATCGTGGACCTTGTTCCGGCGTTCGCGGGTGGTCTGCTCGTGGACTCCGCCGGGGCGGGGTGGGTTGACGGTGGCCCGGCACCCGGCGTGCGCGCGGACCTCGAGCAGGACTTTGTCGCAGAGATTTCGCCAGAGGTGCCATCGGTCGCTGACCTGCACCGCGTCGGGCAGGGCGCGGCGGACGGCCTCGGCGTAGGTGGCCGAGCCGTCCCGGCACACGACCTGGACACCGGGATGGTCGCGCAGCCAGGACTCCAGGGTGGCCGCGTCGCGGCCGGGCAGGACCGCGACGCGTCGGCCGGTCTCGGCGTCGATGATGATCGTGGCGTAGCGGTGGCGGCGGCGCAGGGCGAAATCGTCCACGCCGATCACCCGCGGGACCGTCTGCTCGGGCAGCGGCAGGCGCCGTAGACGGCGCAACGCGGTACTGCGGGACACCGGCACGGCCAGCAGGCCGGCCAGGCGTGCGGCTGCCCGGCCGCATAACTCCTGCGCCACGTGGGATACCTGCCGGACAAGCCGCACCGTGCGGCGCTGGTGGCGTTCCAGCAGTCCGGGAATCTGTTCCCGGAAGGTCTGCCGCCGGCAACCCCGGGCCGGGCAGACCAACCGCCGCACGCGCAGGTGGACGACGACCTGGCGACCGTCGACCGGCACGTCCTTCACCGTCCGGTGGTGATACCCGTGCACCTTCGCCGTCGCAGTTCCGCACACCGGACACAGCACGGCCACATCCCGAGTGCGGGCCGTGACCACCACCGTGCCGCCACTCTCCGCCACGCTCTCAACGACCAGCGCCGACAACCCGGAAAACACCGTCCCTACAAGGGAGTCGACATCCATCACAAGATCATGATTGCGAACGGCTACCTGACGTCACCACCGACTACGGGCCAGAGCCGCTCGTTTTACAGTCCCGTGGCCCTGGCAGGCGTCCATGCTGTCACCGTGATCATGGCGTCGTTGCAGGTCTCACGTTCTGTTCGGCTTCGGGGTTCGCCATGGGGCGCTGCCGGGCATCGGCCCGATTAGAGTGATCTCCGAGTGGAGTGAGGGGCGGCTGTGGACTTCGGAGTACTGGGCCCGCTGACCGTGTGGCGGGCAGGCGTACCGCTGGATCTGGGCACGCCGAAAGCGCGGGTGCTCCTGGCGGTGTTGCTGTGCGGGCTGGGCCGGCCGGTCGCCGGTGACGTGCTCGCGGAGGCGATCTGGGGTGAGGAGCAGCCGAAGAGCGCCGCCAAGAACGTGCAGACCTACGTCCACCGGCTCCGGCAGTGCCTGGGGGATCCGGGGCGCATCACCTGGGAGGGCTCCGGCTATCTGTTGCGTGCCGACAGGGACGAGCTGGACGCGGCGCGTTTCGAGGATCTGGCGGTCATGGCCCGTGCGGCGCTGGTGGCCGGGGAGTTCGAGCAGTCGCGCCGTCTCTTCGATGAGGCCCTGAGTCTCTGGCGGGGGCCCGCGTTCGCCGGGATGGCCGACGTCTCCGCGCTGGTCGCGGAGGCCGCACGCCTGGACGAGCTGCGGCTCTGCGTACTTGAAGAGCGGATCGACGTCGACCTTCGGCTCGCCCGGCACGGCGAGCTTCTGGGCGAGCTGACCGCGCTGACGAAGGAACACCCGTTCCGCGAGCGGATGTGGGCCCAGCTCATGCTCGCGCTGTATCGCTGTGGCCGGCGGGCGGACGCGCTGCGGGCCTATCTCCAGGCCCGTGACGTCCTGGTCGAGGAGACCGGGCTGGACCCTGGTCAGAAGTTGCGGGACCTGCACCAGGCCATCCTCGACGAGGACCCCGGGCTCGATCCGGCGGTCACGATCGGTGCGCGGGAATACCAGGAAGCCAACGATGCCGACAGCGCCAGACCCCGGATGCTGCCCCCGGTGCTCGGTGACTTCACCGGGCAGCAGGTGGAGCTGGCGGAGATCGAGGCGGTGCTCCGCAATGATCACGCCTGCGACGAGCCGGCCGCGATGGTGACGATTTCGGGCCCTGGCGGGATCGGCAAGACCGCGCTCGCGGTGCAGGCCGCGCATCGCCTCAAGTCCGTGTACGCCGACGGGCAGTTGTTCGCGGCGCTGGCCGGCGTGCGTGCCCAGCCGGTCGACCCGGCCGTCGTGCTCGGCCGCTTCCTGCGGGCGCTGGGCGTACCCGCTACCGCGGTGCCGGATGATCCGGAGGAGCGTGCGGAGCGCTACCGGAGTCTGCTCGCGGAACGCCGGATCCTGGTGGTGCTCGACGACGCGCTCGACGAGGCGCAATTGGCGCCCTTGATACCGGCGAGCGGGACGTGTGGTGTGATCGTCACCGGCCGCGTACGGCTGGGCGGTCTCGGTGGCGCGCACCGGGTCGAGCTCGGCGAGATGTCCGAGGCCGACAGTCTGGCCCTGCTGGGTAACAGCATGGACGACCGACTGGCCGGGGCGACCCAAGTGGAGCTGTCCGCCCTGGTACGGCTGTGCGCACGGCTGCCGCTCGCGCTGCGGATCGTCGGCTCGCTACTGGCGTCGCGACCGCATTGGCGCCTCCCGGACCTCGTGTCGCGGTTGGCGGACGAACAGCATCGGCTGGACGCGCTCCGATACCGCGATCTCGAAGTACGGGCCAGCTTCGGGCTGAGCTACGAAGGGCTCCGGCCCGAGGCGCAACGGCTGTTCCGGCTTCTCGGACTCCTGGAGGCACCCGACTTCCCACTCTGGGCGGCGGCCGCCGCACTCGACACCGAACTGCGCGCCGCCCAGGAACTCCTCGACGAACTGGTCGATGTCCACCTGCTCGACGTCACCGGAACACCGGATGGCCAGGCGCGCTACGGCTTCCACGACCTGATCCGCGTGTACGCCAGGGAACGAGCGGACGACGAGGAGTCCGTGGCGGCCCGGCACGCGGCCGTCGTTCGCGCCCTCAGCGCCCTCCTCGCCCTCACGGACATCGCCGATCGCGACCACATGGGCCAGAACATGTTCCAGCGGGACGCTTCGCGCTGGCGGCCGGAGCAGGTGGAGGCGAGCCTGCCGCCTTCCGTCCCGCCGATGTCGTTGCTGGACTCGGAGCGGATCGCACTGGTAGCCGGCGTGCGGCAAGCCGCGGAACTCGGCAGGGACGAGCTCTGCTGCGAGCTGGCCGTGGGCGGGCACGCGCTGTTCGAGACGGAGCGGTACTTCGACGACTGGCAGGAGTGCTACGAGACGGCGATGGCCCTGGCCAAGGCCGCAGGGAACCTGCGGGGCCAGGCCAGGCTGCTGATCTCGATGGCCGGACTGCGCTACACCAGGCGCCGGTACGGCCCGGCGGAAGAGTCCAATACCGAGGCCATGCGCCTGTTCGAGCGGATCGGCGACCAGCGGGGCTACCTGGAAGCACTGAGCAACGCGCCGTTCTTCCTCGTGCCCAACGGACGTTTGACGGAGGCGATCGCGGCGGGCGGCGAGGCGTACGAACGGCTCAACGCCGGCGGGCAGGCCGCAGCGGCACTGCACGCGTACTCGCAGGTCGGCCTCGCTCACCTGCAGGCGGGGAGGCCCGGCGTCGCGGTGGAGGTCCTCGCGGAGATCGTCGCCGAGGCGAGGGAACAGGGAATCCGGACCTTGATCGCGCGGGACACGTACTGGCTCGGCCACGCGCAGCTCGCACTCGGCCGGCATGCCGAGGCGGAGGAGGCCTTCACCGAACTGTCCGCCTATGCCGGCGACATCGGGTCCTCCGGCGGGTTCTATGTGGCCCATGCCTGGGGCTGCCTCCATCTGGCCCGAGGCGAGCATGCCGATGCGCGCCGGCGGCTCCTCGAAGGCGTGGAGGTCGCCCGTGCGCTCCATGACCCCATGTTCGAAACCCGTGTTCTCATCGACCTGCTCGATCCCGGCCTGCACGACCGCCATGATCTTCCAGCCGCGATCAGCCAGGGAGAACACGCGGTCGAACTGGCCCGCAGCATCAACTACCGGTACCTGCTGGCCGGTGTGCTGGAAAGGCTCGCCCGGCTACACGCCGCCGCGGGCGATGACGCCGCCGCCGATCGCCTGGCCCGCGAGGCGGCCACCGTGGGCGCCGAGATCCGCTGATCCGTGCGGCCGGCAGTCCCATCGGCCTCATATTCCCGACATGTGCCAGCCGTATACCAGGATGCGTCACTCTGATGCCAGAGCGGCTTGTCGCAACATTTCGTTGCCGACGAGCCGGTTCTGACCTCCAAGGCGACTCCTCGGCGAGGCGCGTGGGATCAAACCGCCACCGAAGTGCCCGGCTGTGTTGCCGGTCATCTCTTGGATCAATCGAACGTTCGAGGCTGTCGTACCGGACAGCTCTCTTACCAGTGAGGTAAAAGTGCACAAGGGACGCATCGTATTCGCGGCTGCTCTGGCCACCATCGGGCTCGGGCTCTCGGCCTGTGGCAGCGACAAGGCGGGGTCGGCGGTTCCGGCCCCGGCCTCGCCGCCGCCGTCGTCGACCCCGTCCTCGTCCGAGCCGACCGAGAACACGACCCCCGCCATCGATGACGACAGTGGCGTTCCAGTCGAGGGTGACGTCACTGCGCCGGGCACAAAACTCAAGGTCGGCGACAGGGCTGTCCTGCCGTTCGAGTACACGAGCAAGAAGAAGGGCACCATCGCCGTCACCGTCACGGCGATCGAGAAGGGCACCGAGGCCGACATGGCCGCCTTCGGCGAGAAGGCAAAGGGTTTGACGCCGTACTTCATCAAGATGAAGGTGGAGAACGTCGGCGGCACCGACCTGTCGTACGCGTCGCTGAAGCTGGGCGGTGTGCTGGACGGTGGCACCGGCACGGGCGTCGTGCTGATCGGTGACATCCCGGGCAAGTGCGACAACGAGAGCGCGCCCACCGGGTTCACCACCAAGGGCGCGTCGTACGAGACCTGCACGCTCAGCGCCACGAAAGGCAGCCCTGTCACGGCCGCGGAGTTCGACGAGGGCGACGAGTACAGCGACGGCCCGGTCGTCTGGACCAATTGAAGCGACACGGAGCAATGGCCGGGGCTTGGGACGGCGCCAGTTTCGGCCACCTCAGGTTCCTGGACCATCCCGGCGGGTTGTGTCCTCGTGCGCAGGTAGCGAGGCAACCGCCCAATCGAACAAGTCGTGGCTCTTTGGCACCCGCGCCACAACTACGGCGTGATGCGGGGCCCGGCTTCGTGTAATTGCCGTACGACCCACGCCGGGGACACGGCTGGCGGTCGGTTTCGCCGCATTCGCAGGATGGTGTGATGGGGATCAAGGATTTCGAACCGCTCGTGTCGGCTGCGCTGCCGGACATCGTCGCGCTCGTGCCCAAGGAGCCCGCTGCCCGGCTTGGCCGGTGGGAGCCGAAGGAGCGTCGGCAGCGTGGCACGAGAGTCCAAGCGGCACTGGACGGAATCGGCGACGTACTCTCCGAACGTCTGCTGGGTGCGCTGGAACTCGCCGTCGATCGGCTGGCCGTGGACATCCCGCATGATCTTGTTTCCGGTCTGACCAGGCCGGACGTCACGCGGTTCGGCATGGTGGGGGTCGTCGGCGAGGAGACCGCCACGAAGCGGCCTGTAGCCATCGTCGAAAAGCTGCACCCCGGTGCGACCGATCTCGTGGTGGACCTGGTGGAAGCGTTGCGGGACAAGGCTGCCGTGCCGGATGCGACCGGTGACGAAGCGGAGATCGCCGCGCGGCACGGTGCCGCGCACTTCGCTCTGGCCGTGATCGTGTCGACCGCGGTACTGCGCTCGTTGGGCACCGCCGTGGGCGGCGAGACGCCCGCGATCATCGGTGTGGCACTGGGTGCCGCGGCGGTCGTCCTGCCGACGGCGCCCAAGCCGCCCGGCTACGCGGCGGCCGTGTTGGCCAAGAGGCGCGCTGAATACCGGCTGCCGCGGTCGTCGTCGGCGACGGCCGCGGTGACGGATCATCAGTTCTGGATCACCGAAGGCTCGGCACCCACGAGCGTCGATTTCTCCGGCAACGGCCTGGTGGCCGCGGTCGAGGACGGCGTGGTGGTCCGTACCGGCGTGGCGGCAGGCCATGTTCGGACATCGATGCACGTGCTGACCGGGCCGCCCGACGAGATCGTCCTGACCGGCTGGGACGAGGTCGTCGAGATCAGCTGGACCGCGTCGGCAGGAGGCGCGCATGTGCACGGTGACACACCCAAGCACCACCATCGTTGGGAATCGCCGCCGTGGCCCGGTGACTATCGCGTCCGTGTGCATGTGACCGGCCGCGACGACGGCGAAGACTCCTACGACGTGGTCATGTGGCAGGCACCGGCCGCGCCCGAGATGGTGCACAAGAAGACAGACCGGCTCGGCCATCGGCTGCGCGGGGAACCCGAACCACCTCTGGTGATCCCACTCGACGCCGAGCACCGGTGGATCGAGAAAAGCTCACTCAGCGAGGCCGCCACGATCACCGTTGTCCACGGCCTCACCCCGGACGAGGTGATCAGCACCTTCGGCGGCGACCCGGCCGCACCCGTGTCGATCAGAGAGACGGCAGGGCGCCCGTCGCGGCGACGGCTCGGCTACCCGGAGCCGTTGGTCGCCGTGCTCGCGGTCGACGACGTCGTGCTGACCGTCGAGTACAACGGTTTCCGAGGCGCCGACCATGACACGCTGACAGCACTGTCCCGCAACGGGAAAGCCGCGAGCCTGTACTGGAACGTCAACGCCAACTTCCAGCTCACCGTCGCCGAGCGCGGAGACCTGTTGTTCGCGGGCCATCCGGGCCACGAACCCGGCGCACCGCACACCAAAGACCTGGACTTCGACGACTTCCGGCACCGCAACGCCAACGGCCTGACCGCGATCGCACGCTTCACCGGCCGCGGCATCACAGCGGACGACCTGGCCGCGATCCACACCGCCGACCAAGCCTACGTCCTGGACAAGTGACCTGCGAGATCGACCTCCGCCCGGAGAACGCCGCCAAACTCCGTGACAGCCTGGCCGACTTCGTGGCCAGCGCCCGCCGCAGTGGCGGCCGGGTCAAGCGCGGTGCCACGACCACGCGCCGGGGCGTAGCCGAAGCCCGCACGAAGGAGCAAACCAAGGCCATCCGCGAGTGGGCCAGGAGCAACGGCCACGAACTCTCCGACCGCGGCCGCATCCCCGCCCACGTCATCGAGGCGTTCGAGGCGGCGCACCGCTGACGCGGGACCTGCTCCGCTCGAAGGAACTCGCAGTGCTGCTTGCGACGGCGGATCCCAGCTGTGCGCCGCCTGTCACTCGCCGAGCTGCCGGCTGAGAGTACGTCCGGGAACTCCGAGTGCGGGATGCGACCAGTGCAGCGTCGTGACCACTGGGGACAAGCGCTCCAGTGGTCACATAGACGCATTCACAATGGAGGGATTGTTCTTGGAGCTGGGCAGTCCGCAAATTTGCGGCTACTCCGCTGAAGTTCGCTCGACGAGCGTCTTCAAAATCGATACCACCGCCCTAAACTGGCGCAGTGGAACCGATGACCGCGGAACACCCACCTGGTCATGCCTTCATCTCCTACGTCCGTGAGGATGCCCTTCGCGCGGACCGTTTGCAGAGAGCGCTTGAGGCGGCAGGTGTGGACGTGTGGCGGGACACACGCGACCTGTGGCCCGGCCAGGACTGGAAGATCGAGATCCGTCGCGCGATAGCCAATGACAGCCTCGTCTTCATCGCCTGCTTCTCCGAGGTCAGCGAAAAACGGGAGACCTCTTATCAGTACGAAGAGTTGAACCAGGCCGTCGAGCACATGCGCATGCGCCGACCAGGTAGGCCGTGGATCATCCCGGTCCGGTTCGCCGAGTGCACCTTGCCCCACTTCGATCTCGGGGCGGGCAAGAACTTGGACTCATTGCAGCGGATCGACCTCTTCGGCGACCACTGGGACGAGGGAATCGCCAGGCTTGTGCGCGTCGTGGTCCACGCCCTGGAGTGGGAAGGCTCCCGGGCGGCAGGGGGATCATCGGCCGTCGCGTTGACACGTCGGCGACTGTTGTCCGCCGCAGCCGGAGCAGCGCTCGTTTATGGCACGTCCACATCCGCCGGAGGCGCCCATCGGGCCGATGGCGCACAGTCTGGTTCGAACGCGTCGCACACGGTCGAGGCCGGAAACCCGAGACAGTGGGAAACCGGCCACGTGGGCCTGTCGGGCGTCGCTTCTATCGACTTCGCCAAGGATGGCCGGCTCATCGCCACCGGGGGCAACGAAACGATCGAGAGCAACACTCGGCTGTGGAACGCGGTCAGTCACCAGCGCGTGCAGATCCTGGCTGGCGGTGGACCGCCGGTGGCCTTCAGCCCGGATGGGCAGTACCTGGCGACCGGAACCGCAGACCGGACGGTCCGCTTGTGGAAGATGTCCCAGTTCACCAGCGGCGATCCCCTTCCGACGGAGAATCTGAGTTGCCTCGCGTTCGTGCCGGGCACCGATCTGGTGGTGGGTGGCTGCGGTAACGGGTTGTTGCAGACCTGGGATGCAACCTCGTCGAAAGTTGTTGCTACTACGACCGCGCCGCACATCGTGGACACGGTGGTCTTCGACGACAACCGTCACCTGATCACCTGTGGAATGCGCCTGGATGTGAGCGGCGAGTTCGGTGTGGTGGTGTGGGATGCGACGTCGGCGACAACGCTTGGTGATTTCCCGAGGTTGACCGGACCGACGATGCTAAGTCCCGATCGCACCGTATTGATAGCGGGGGGATCATCGGACGCCGAGGCCACTCCGTATACCTTGGACGCATGGGATTTGCCAGGCAACAAGCGGATCGCGACCCTGCTGGAGCTCACGAGCTCCAGCAGTGACCCCATCATCACTTTCCGGCCGGATGGCAAGGTGTTCGCCGTGGCACACAACCGCGAGGTGCAGCTTTGGAACTCCCGATCGAACACGGCCAGAAGAATAGTAGACAAAGCCGCGAAAAGCATCAAGGTCGGTGGCGAATCAGGCTGGATCACGAGTATCGCCTTCAGTAAAGACGGTACGACGCTCGCGGTAGGCGACAACCACGGAATTGTGTATCTTTGGCACATCCGACCGTTGTCGGATGTCTAGAGCTCAGTTCGCGCTGAGGACTCAGCCACGTCGACACCGGGATAGCGAGCGTCACGGAACCAGGGTCTACGCGGCGAGCATCATCTTGATCGCGGTGGTCAACCTGACGGCACCCGACTCCCAGTTGTCGCCAACCAGATCCACCCCTTGCAGATCGCTGAGCATCCGACCGGCTCCGAGGCTGAAGTGAGGGACGTCGACTTCGGCAAATCGCACGGGGATGAGCCAGGGCTTCCCCGGTCGCCTGAGCCGCATTTGCTCGGCTGCCAGCACGAGTTCTTCGTTCTGATAGGACTTATCGCGGGCGGCGCTGTGTTCGGAGAAGCAGACGATAAAAGCAAAGCTGCCACGACCGATCGCCTTGCTGATTTCCAGCTTCCAGTCTTGCCCCGGCCACAGATTGTCTGTGTCACGCCAGACAGGCAAGTCCGCAGCTTCGAGAAGGTGCTGCAAGCGGCCTACCCGGCGCTCGTCCTCCCGGACGTATGACAGGAAGACATGGCCCGGGGATGTTCCGGTGGTCATACTGGCAGCGTAGATCAGGACTGCGCGAAACGGATCACGCGCGCTGGAGCATCTGGATCGACGAGGCGTTTTTCCTGTCGGACGAGATCGGCGGGTGCTCGACTGGGACTATCGCCACCACTGGCTGCTGGCTACGTGGCCACTACTTCGTCGAAGCCGCCCCGGGAACGGCCAGCGACCCTCTGATCAGGTTGTAAGTACAGCGCTCGCAACCTGCCGGTTCCTGGAAGAGACAGTGTGGACTACGACTGAGCTCGACGGCATACAACTCCTCGACAAAGGCAACAGTCATGACGGAGCCCTGGCACCAACTGCACGTCATCGAGCACGGCTTCGGCTTGCTCGATCGTGGCGAACTCCCCACGACGGCTGGCGCCTGGTCCAACGGCGTGATTCGCGCCTTGCCGTCCGGTGCCCTCGTCTACACCGGCATCAGCCAGGGATACATCCGGGTGCGGGCAGTCGCCGCCGAACAGGACCCCTCCGCGGTCGACCCCGGCCCGTGGGACGAGATCGTCGACATCAACGTGACGGCTCCCCACGGCGAACTGCGCGTCGACTCCTACGAAGACGGCCCGCCCACCACCACCCTGCCCTCACTGACCCCCGCCGGACCGGGCACCTACCGGCTCCGCATCCACGTACGCGGTCGCGACCAGTACTACGACCAGGTCCGCATGCGCTGCGCTCAGGGGACGCCGGGCGCGGAAACGGCTGCTGCCAGGTCGAGACCGAAAGGTGCACCCGTGCCTGGCCTGATCCCACCGACCAACCCTATCCAATGCAGGCGGCTCAACATGTGGCCTGGCGCGGGGATGTCGGTGCCACCTCTGTCGATCTTGACCTGTACTGCCTCCGCTCGTTCGCGGAAAGCGCGAATCTTTCGCCAGCGTGTGTCGCCTGACGGACGGCACTTCAACCTGTCGGGGTCGGACCGTCGGTCCGCATTAGCCCGCTGCTTTCACGGTGTTTCGGCGTGAAAGGGTGTCGATCAAGGAGAAAGGTGCTCTGGGCTGCAAGGATATGACTTGTCGAGGGTCATGTCCGAACCAGTTCAGGAGTGGGGTTGACCCGTTTTGACGGACAGGGTGTCCACTACTCCGGGTGAACCTCACCCCCCGCTCGCGCGGGGAAGACGAGGAAAACCTCGGAACACACCACCTGGACTTCGGACCACCCCCGCTCGCGCGGGGAAGACACTTCTTGACCAGCTACTTTAGAGGGTGAGTCCCTGTTTTAGCATCGGTTTGGGTAGGAGCGGGCAGATCGGTCTGCTTGGCGCTGGGGTTCCGCGCTCGAGGCGGCTTGTGAGGGGATCTGGATTGATCTGCGCAAACACTTGATCAGTTGCGTGCCCCCGGCGGGATTACCAAGGATGAGAACTGGGCTGACCAGCGGTTTTGCACCGGCAGGCTAGTGGTTGAGTGTCAGTTCGGACTGCCTTCGCGGGACTGACCGGCCGTTGTGGGTGGGATCCTGCGGGTTCCGCCCACAACAGCGAAGCCGATCTTCGAGGTTCGCTGCCGTGGTTCACGGATGGCCGGATCTGTCGGGAATGACCAGGCCGGAGTCGAACCTGATCAACGGCTTGGACTGGTCCGTTTGGCCGAGCGCACGAGGGACGGCCAGGACGGCGGGGTGGCGCTGGCCAAGTAGAGGCGTATGGCGGCAAGCGTGGGTGGTCCCGACTTAGGCGAACAATTGCATGCCGTCGCGCACGATGGGTGGTCAGCCCGTCTGTACGGGAGCGAATGCGAAGGCGACGGCCAGGTCGGTCTCGATGCGGGCGGCGCAGGCACGCAGCGCGGGGAGCATGGTGTTCCGGGTGTGCTCGGGCGGCTCCGGACCGGCGTGCAGGGCGACGTTCACGGCTCCGACAGTTCGCCCGTTCCGGTCTCGGACCGGTACGGCCAGCGATCGCAGGCCCGCCTCCAACTCCTGCTCGACCAGGGCGTATCCCTCCTCGGCGGCCTGGTCCAGGGCGGCGGCAAGCCTTTCGGGCGAGGTGAGCGTGTGCGGGGTCAGGGCCTGGGGGCGCAGGGCTTGGATCCGCTCCAGCTGGTCTGCCTCGGGCAGGTTCGCGAGCAGGACCCGGCCCATGGAGGTGGCGTACGCGGGCAGCCGGGTGCCGGGCGTGATCCGGGCGCTGGTGATCTGTTCTGTGGCGGCTCGGGCCACATAGCGGACCTCGGCGCCGGCGAGGACCGCGAGCGAGACCGATTCCCTCACCTGTCCGGACAGTTCGACGAGATGGGGCTGGGCGATATCGGCAAGGGTGAGGGTGGACAGGCGTGCGTATCCGAGTTCCAGGACGCGCGGGGCGGGCAGAAAACGGCGGCCGCGCTGTTCCACGTAACCGAGTTGACTCAGCGTCAGCAGATTGCGGCGGGTGCTGGGGTACGAGAGTCCGGCGGCCTCGGCGGCCTCGGCGACGGAGAGTCCACCGCGCCGCCGGCCGAGCGCGGTCAGCACGGCCAGGCCTCTGGCCAGCGCTTGGAGGAAGGACGGTCCCAGTTCGGGCTTGGCGTCGGTGTAGGCGGGGGCGGCCGGTGGGGGAGCGGCTGCCCCCGAGGCGCCGTACAACTCGTCCGCGATGTCCCGGGCCGCCTCCGTCAGCGCGGTCAGGGCGTGCTCGCGCAGTTCGTCGCCGCTGCGGCGGCTGGTGTGCGCGAGCACGCTGATCGCGCACACGGGCCGGCAGTCGGGGCCGTACACGGGGACCGCCACCGTGACCAGGCCCGGGGAGACGAGTTGGTCGTCCAGCGCCCAACTGTTTGCGGTCGCCGCCGCGGTCCAGGCGGCGAAGTCGGCTTCCGTCCGCTCGGGACGGGGAGCGGCGCGGCGCGTGGGAACGGCCGGAAAACCGGCGTCGAGGGGGTCTGCGGCGCGGCGGGCGCGCCAGGCGTCGTGCGTTTCCGGCTCCCACCCGGTGGCGAGTACGGCACCGGCCGCGCAGCGCTCGGCGGGCAGTAGGTCGCCGACGCGGAAGCCCAGGGGGATCACGCGGCCGGGTGGGACGGCCTTGCCGACGATGCGTGCGTCGGGGCCGTCGGGGACGATCGCCGAGACCGACTCGCCCAAGGTGCGGGTCAGCCGCTCCAGGCTCGGTCGCAGCGCATGGGACAGGCCGCTCGCGTCCAGATAGGCGTTGCCGAATTCCATCAGGCGAGGGGTGAGCACGAGTTCGCGTCCCTCGGGTCGCAGGTGGCCGAGGTGGGTCAGGGTGGCGGTGATCCGGTCGACGGCCGAACGGGCCAGGTCGGTCGCGCGGGCGAGGTCGCCCGGGCGCATCGGGTGCGGGGCGTCGGCCATGATCCGCAAGACGGCCAGTCCACGCTCGAGCGGGCCGGTGGCTTCAGCCCCGGAGTCTGTCGACGAAGGGGCCGCCGACGCCTTCGAAACGCCCGGCGCCATGGCTTTCCTCCTGTACTTCCGCTTCCCTGCGCATGAGGCCGTATCCGTCTTGCGGAGAACGCTGCCGGTCATTGACAGCTGTCATGACGATCACGCAAACTCGGCGCACTCGTTCAGTGAATGGAAGTTCACTCAGCGAAAAATCGTAGCCTGTGTGTTGCGGGAAGCAGCCCACCGGCCCTGCCCTGAGGACTCCCATGAGCACTTCCGCCCAGAGCCGCGCGGGACCTCGTCCGGCACTGCGCCTACGAATTCGCGCTGACCACGGTGCTTCTCTTCGTCGTGGTGAGCCTGGTCCGCCGGCTGGCCTTCCCCGGCTCGTCGCTGGCGATCGGCACCCCGCACACCCTGTTCGCCGTCGCGGGAATCGCGGTCGCTGCTGTGATCGCGGCGCTGATGTACTCGCCGCCTGGTGACGTTGGTGATGGTCAGGCCGCCCTGCGGGTTCTGATCCCGGCGGTCATCGGCATCGGCGTGGGCGTGGTCATCGCGATCCTGGGCATCGTGACCGGCGCGAGCATCAACCCGGCGCGCGCCTTCGGCCCGGCCCTCCGGCCCTGCTCTCTGGTACGTACGAGCACTTCTGGAACTACATGATCGCGCCGCTGGCCGCCCCGGCCCTCGTCGGCCTCGCCCACCGCGCCCTGCGCACCCGCCGGGCCGCTCCCTCGCCCACGTCTGCCGCTCCCTCGCCCACGTCTGCCGAGGCCTGAGCCCCGCTTCCCACCCCAGGAGCATCGTGTCCACCTCTCGAGGACTGATCATCAACGGCCAGGAGATCCCCGCCTCCTCCGGTCGCACCACCTCCGACATCAACCCCTGGACCGGCGCCGTGTGCGCGGAAGTCGCCGCGGGTACGCCGGACGACGTACGCCGTGCCGTGGACGCCGCCGACGCCGCGTTCGAGGCGTGGGCCGCGACCAAGCCGGCCGAACGCCGCCGGATCTTCCTGCGCGCCGCGCAGCTGATGGCCGAGCGCACCGAAGAGGTCGTACGACTGATGGCCGCGGAGGTCGGCGGCGTCGCGCCCTGGGCGGGCTTCAACGCCCATCTGGCCGCCGACATCCTGCTGGAGGCGGCGGCCGAGGTCAGCCGCCCGACCGGCCAGACCCTCGCAACCAACGCCGACGGCGTCCACTCCATGCAGGTGCGGGTGCCCAAGGGAGTGATCGCCGCGATATCGCCGTGGAACGCGCCGGTCATCCTCGGCGTCCGCGCGGTCGCGATGCCGATCGCGATGGGCAACACCGTGGTGCTGAAGCCCAGCGAGAACGCGCCGATCGCCTGCGGCCTGCTGATCTCGGACGTCCTGCACGAGGCGGGACTGCCCGCGGGCGTGCTCAACGTCGTCACCAACGACCCCGCCGACGCCGCCGAGGTGGTCTCCGCACTGATCGCCGACCCGCGGGTGCGGATGGTCAACTTCACCGGTTCCACGGAGGTCGGCCGCACCATCGGCGTCCAGGCCGCCCAGCACCTCAAGCCCGCCGTGCTCGAACTCGGCGGCAAGAACGCCCTGTTGGTGCTGGAGGACGCGGACGTCGACTACGCGGTGGACGCCGCGGTCTTCGGCTCCTTCATGAACGCCGGGCAGATCTGCATGTGCGTGGACCGGGTCATCGTCCACCGTGCGGTCGCCGACGAATTCACGGCCAAGTTCGCCGCCCGCGTCCGGGCACTGCCGTACGGCGATCCGAGCGACCCGGGCACGGCGGTCGGCCCGGTCGTGAACGACGCTGCCGCCCGCCGTGTCTCGGCGCTCGTCGCGGACGCGGTCTCCCAGGGCGCAGAACTGGCCGCGGGCACCGGCGAGATCGAGGAGCCGGGCACGCTGATCCGCCCGATCGTCCTCACCGGGATCACCAAGGAGATGAAGATCTACTACGACGAGATCTTCGGTCCGGCAACGGTGGTCCACGTGGTCGACAGCGCCGAGGAGGCCGTCGCGCTCGCCAACGACACCCAGTACGGCCTGACCGCGGGCATCATCACCGAGAACCTGGCGAAGGGCCTGGAGGTCGCGGGCCGCCTGCGTACCGGCATCGTCCACGTCAACGACCAGTCCATCGCGGACGAACCGCAGGCACCCTTCGGCGGCGTGAAGAGCTCCGGCTACGGCCGCTTCGGCGGGCAGGCGGGCGCCGAGGCCTTCACCGACACGCGCTGGGTCACCGCGCAGGCCGTGGGCCACGCGCATTTCCCGATCTGAGCACCGGTGTCCGGGCGGCCGGTCGGCGGACTCACCGGCCATCCGGGCACGAACTCCCTGTCCCCGTGTCCACCACGCTCATCCCCGTCGGAGTGCGCAGGCTCAACCTGCAGCTCGCCTTCGCCGATGCGGGCACGGCGATCAGCGGCCGGATCCGTGACCGCCGTCCGAAAGCGTGCTACCGGGAACTCTCCCAGGCCGGCCTCACGGAGACGGTGACAGACGTGGCCCTCCGTTGGGGTTTCAACGACGTCGCGCATTTCAGCCGTACCTTCAAAAGGCATTCGACGCCACGCCGAACAGCATCCTGACGGCCGCACGTCCCAACGCCCGGATTGATCAAGGCCGGGTGCGATGACCGGCGTGACTGCGCGCAAGGCGGCGTCGACGCGGGTGAAGCCTTCCTCCACGGCGATGATGCTGTTGGCGACCGACAGGGAGAGGTTTGTGGTCAACGAGTACGTCGACTACCCGTTTGGCGGGAGCCGGCGCCCGAGCACCGCGCCCGCGGCGGGCGTCGTCCACGGCCTGGTGCGCGGCCACCGCGCCGCGGCCAGCTCGACCGGTTCGCCCTGTACGTCACCGGGACCGTGCACAGGCCGAGCCCGGTCAGGGTCTCGCGCACGGCGGGTTCAGCGCGGACCAGGACGGCGCGTAGCTGGTTGATGGTTTGGGGGCGGGCCTTGGTCGCCGAGTCCTTGACGATCTTGAAGAGGCGGATCATCTCGACCGCGCCGTCGCCGCGCTTGGCCTGGGCGGTCAGGACGGCGCGGGTGGCGTTCTCGGCATCGATGGCGTCGGTCTTGTCACGTCGGCGTCGAACGGCACGATCAGGCCGATTGACCTCGATCACCTGCACGTTGTCGCGAGCCCAGGTGCCGGTTGAGGGCGGTGCCGTGGGAGCTGGCGCCCTCCACCCCGGCTCGGCGCAGCTCTCCGTGGCCGCGGGCCCAGTCCAGCAGCGTCGCGTAGCCGGTGGCGGTGGCGGGAACGAGCGGGTGCCCAGCAGCACCCCCAGGACCGTGATCACCGCTGCGACATGGACCTCGGCATGGGTGTCAAGCCCGAGGATCACCTGTTCGTCCTGGTGGTCGTGCTCGATGATGGTGTGGTCGGGGGCGCGGGTCACGGGTCTCCTGAGTCGGTCGTTACGGGCAACGCCGACCGGGCGAGGAGGTCAGGACTGTGATGATGCACGGCAAGGCCCCTATTGGGACACATCCCCGCCTGGCCGGGCCGCACCATCCGCACGCGGGGCGACAGGTCATCACGAAGGCATCACGGCCAGTCTCAAGCCGGGTCAACCCCGTGCTTGGTGGTGCCTGATCATCCTCACAGTCCTCAAGCGCTCGGTGGTCCTGTGGGTGAAGGACTCGATGAACCGGTGATCGTGGCGGAGTTCATCGCGTCCCAGAGGACCATGTCCGGTGTCCCGCACGCGATCGCCTGCCGGGCCCTGGAGGTCTCGCAGTCGTGGTTCTACAAGTGGATCAACCGGAAGCCGACCGGACGGGTGTGAGGCGTCAGGTCGCTGACCTGAGATATGTCACTGGATGTCAGTAGGCAGGCGTCAGTCCGTGTCAGTGGTTCGGCCCTCTTGGTCAGACTGCGGTGAGACACCTCGTGTGAGGGGTGGGTTCACGCTTGGGGGTGGGATCGGAGATCCTGATGAACGTGTCCACAGCACCTGACAGGCAACCTCGTCGCGCGACCGGCGG
>NZ_VKAB01000073.1 GCF_009769385.1 Saccharothrix deserti | reverse complement strand
CTGCCCCGCTCGGACAGACCACCACCATCCGCGTATCGCATCACTCCTGCGTAGACCACAAGCCGATCACGACCACGCAGGACACGCCGAGAACCACATGATCAACCCTGGCCTTTCAAGATCTGTAGCGTCACGCCCACATCAGGAGCGAGGCGAGGGTGACGGCCGCTTGGTAGGAGTCGGCGGTCTTGTCGTAGCGGGTCGCGATGCCACGCCACTGCTTGAGGCGGTTGAAGCACCGTTCCACGACGTTGCGCTGCTTGTAGAGCTGCTTGTCGAAGCGGGGCGGGCGTCCGCCTCGGCTGCCGCGGCGGGCCCGGTTGCGCTTCTGGTCGTCGGCCCGCTCGGGAATGGTGTGGGCGATGCCGCGCCGCCGCAGCCAGGTGCGTATCGCGCGGGAGCTGTAGCCCTTGTCGCCCAGCACATGAGCGGGCCGCAGCCGGGGCCGTCCCGGCCCGAGGCGGGGCACCCGGATCGCCTCCATCACGGCGGTGAACTGCGTGCAGTCGTTCGTGTTGCCGCCCGTCAGCACGAAGCCGAGCGGGCGCCCCAGGGCATCGCAGGCCAGGTGGATCTTGCTGGTCAGGCCGCCCCGGGAGCGTCCGAGTGCGGGGATGCGGAGCCCTCTTTTCGGGCTCCGACGGCATGCTGGTGGGCGCGTACGACGGTGGAGTCGACCGACACCAGCCAGTCGATCTCGCCCGCCGCGTCCGCCTGGGCCTGGGCTGCCCATCGGTCTCACTCTGGCCGACGTCGCCGGCGACGAACTCGACGAGTTCGCCGACCACGTCGCCGTGACCCTGGGCGCCGTCGCCATCCTGGCCGAAGAACGCAGCACCCACTACGCCTTCCGGCGCGTCGCGGCGCACGGCGGACTCGCCTGCCGCCACTGGTGGGGGCACCCCGACCTGGCCCGGACTGGTCGACCGCTTCCTGACCGTCCTGGACGATCCGACCGACCCGCACTGGGGGCAGGACGGGCAGTGGTTCCCCCGCCTGCCCGCGCGTCCGAAACAGATCACGAACGACAACGTGCTGCGGCGGTTTCTGCTGCAACATCCCTGGAAGCTGGACGGGACTTCTGCCGACTACCTCGTCACCGCCAGCATCGGCATGATGCGTGACGCCCTGCCACCGTTGCCCGCCTCGTCCGCACCGGGCGACCGCTGACGCCGGGTCAGCGGACTGGTTGCAGCTTGGCGTAGTCAGTGTCCGCTCTGACGTCGCGGTCGGGCAGCGCGGGTGTGTCCGGCTCTGGGCCGGTGGTCCAGGCGAGTCGGGACGCCTGGGCGCACATGGGGGAACGTGAACCTGCGGACGGGTACGCCGGTGCGGACCCGGTACCGATTCCAGGTGGAGCGGGTCGCGCCTCTGTGCTCGCTACAGGGTCGGTCGTGATTGCCGGCGTGGTCGATCAGTCGATGTCCGTGGAGGAAGCGCCGGCTCGCTTTTCCTCGTTACGGCGGCACTAGCGGCAGGGGAAGCGGATGATGAGGAATCGAGGAGCATGTGGAACAGCGGTTGGCGGTTGTTCCACCGGGTGCCGTCGGACTTGCGGCGCAGGTCGGCGTCAGAGGGAACGACTGGCCTCTGGGCGTCCGTCCGGCGGGCGCCCCGGACCCTCACGGAGCCCGAATATCGGAAGTCGCGGAGTTGTTCGGCTACTTCCGGGGCGCGGTCGGTAGCCGGATGCCCCGCTTGAATGGAATCGCACGATCAACCGGCGCCTTGCACGGCCCGCGCCGAGGTGAAAGATCAGGTCAGAGTCGGAGAGCCATGGCGACCGAGTCCGGTGCGGTCTCCGCGAAGCCGTACTTCGCGTAGAGGTGGCGTGCGTCGCCGTCGGCGATGAGCGAGATGTAGGCGGTGCGCGGCGCTCGTTGCCGCAGGTGTTCCATCAGCGCGGTCATGATCTCCTTGCCGAGTCCACGCCCCTGGTGTTCGGGCAGAACGCACATGTCGACGATCTGGAAAGCCGTGCCGCCGTCACCGATGACGCGCCCCATGCCCACCGGGTGGTCGTCGCAATAGGCGACGACCCCGTGCCACGTGCCGGCCAGGCCGGCTGCCGCTGCCTCCGTCGACTTCGGGCTCAGGCCCGCGGCGACACGCAGGCGCTGGTACACCTCGACCGCGGGCGTTTCGGCTCGCACGACGTAGGTCACGACACTCCTGTGGTTTGCGGCGCGTCCGCACGATGCCGGCCTGGACGCGCGGAATGGGTTGGTGCTGGACACGGCCCGGTGGTTCACACCGTCATCGGCAGCCGAATGCTCAACGAACCCGAGCTGCCGTATCAGCGGGTGGCGTGCTGGCCGTGGTCGCTGACTTGGGCGTCGAACCAGGCGTGCAGGGCGTTGCGGAGTCCGGCGTCGCCGGTGGTGTAGGTGGCGCGTGCTCCGTCGGGGGTGGTTTCGTAGTCGATGGTGATTCCCCCGCCGTGCGCGCGTAGCGCTTGCAGACCGGGCATCTCGTTGCCGTGGATGCGGGCGGGATCGGTGAAGTCGCCGCGCCGGAACCGGTCCACCTCCGCGGTCAGGTGGTCCCGGATGAGGGTGATCTGGGCGGTGTCCCGCGGGTCGTCGGCGACCACGGTCTGCACGCCGCCGGTGTCGGTCCTGGCGAACCGGTGGGTGGTGCGTTCCAGGTCGAACGGCATGACCGACGCGCCCCGCTCGGCGACCTCGGCCTGCCGATCGGAGGTCGCCGATGTCGGTGTCGACGTTGCCGAGTCGGCGGCGCAGCCGCTGCTCAGCGCGGCGGCAGCGGCGGCGGCCACCAGGAGCAGGGCTCGACGGGCCCGGTGGCGGTCAAGACGGTTCAACAGCGGCCTCCGCGAGGGTCTGAAGCGCGCGCACCACGGCGGCGCGCTGGTCATCGGGTACGCGATCGAGCAGGGCGGTCAACCGGTCCCGGCGGGCGTCGGCCAGCCGGGCGGCAGCGGTGGCACCCGCGTCGGTGAGCACCAGCAGAACGCCACGGCCATCACCGTCGGCCGCCTCCCGGTGCACCCAGCCCCGGCCGACCAGGTTGGTGACCAGGCGGCTGACAGTGCTCTTCTCCAACCGCAACCGGCGCGCCAGCTCCACCTGGCGGATCCGCCCCTCCCGGGCGACTTCCACCATGGCGTGCGCCTCCGAGACCGGCAGCGGTTGCCCGCACGGAGTCCGGTCCGGCTGATGGAGGCCGAAGTTGCGGACGAACCGCATCAGGGCCTCCTGTGCCGCGTCCGCTTCCCCACTCTGCATGGTTCGACCGTACAACCAGATGGTTCGACGGTGCAACCATCATCGTGGGCGAGGGTTCGCGATCGGGACCACGCAGACGGCCAAGGACATCTCGGCCACGAAACGCGGTGCGCCTGCCGGATCGAGCCGACCGGCCGCGACGTCGGTCGCCGCGCCGTGCAGGATGTGGTGCAGGACGCCGGCCAACAGGTCGGCCGGGATGTCGGTCCGGAACACCCCCTCGGCCTGGCCCCGCCGGATCAGGTCGTGGACCCGTTGCTCGGGTTTCGCGTGCAGTTCGTGCACGCGAGCAGGGGGCAGGACGGCCTGCGCCGCCCGGAGCACCGCAGCCGACTGGGCGATCAACAGCCAGCCGGACTCCATGAGCCCCCGCAGCCCGTCGCGGGGATCACCGGTGAGGTCCACGGCCTCCAACACCTCGTCCCCCTGGGCCAGGAGTCGGATCAACGCCGCTTCGACCAGGGCCTCCCGGGACGGGAAGTGCCCGTACAGGGTCACCCTGGCATCGAGGGATTCACCCGTGGCTTCACCACCGGCGCGATCATCGCGATCGTGGCCGCCCTCGCCGCGTTCGCCATCACACCGGGCTCCCGATCCAGGTAACCGGCAGGCGGGCGGGCCTCGACCCGCACGCGCTTCGCGGTCGCGGAATACCCCTGGTGCTGTTCACAACCCATCGGCGTCGCCCACCGGGCACGCCACTGTCCTGATTGGATCTCCAACCCCATGCCCGTCCAGCGTTCGCTGTTCCTGCACTCCGATCTGCGCCGCCGTCCGCAGGAGATGCTGCGACGGATGTCGGAGATGGTCGATCCGGACACGCCCGCACACGGACCGGACGGCCCGGTGGCCGTCCTGGAACGGCGGATGGCGTCACTGCTGGGCAAGCAGGCCGCGGTGTTCTTCCCGTCCGGCACGATGGCACAACAGGTCGCACTGCGCATCCACGGAGACCGACGCGGCCGCCGGGCTTTCGCCGCCCACCCACAGAGCCACCTGGAGGTCTGGGAACACCGCGGATACAGCGTCGTGCACGGACTACGCTGCCATCCCACCGGCGACCGGCACCGACTCATGACCCTGGCCGACCTGACCGCCATCGGCGAGCCACTCGCGGCAGTGGTCTGGGAGCTGCCGCAGCGCGACATCGGCGGCCTGCTCCCCGAATGGGACGACCTGGTCGCGCAGACCGAGGCGATGCGCGAGCGCGGTGCCGCGATCCACCTCGACGGAGCCCGGCTCTGGGAAGCACAGACCTACTACGCGAGGCCGTTCCCCGGTTCATCGGATGGGCGACGAGGAGGCCGCGGTCGCGGGCTTCGCGGACGGGTGGGACGGCGACGATGTCGCCGAGGGCACCGACGCCGCCGGATGTGTGGATGGCGATGTCGAACAGGGCTTTGCCGTCGATCTCGAGGAGGCGGTCATCAACGCGTACGGATTCTCGCCGGACGAAGACCTCCTTGCACAGTCGCTCGCGCTCAACCTGGACACAGCAACCAGCCCCCGAGCACGCACGTGGGCCAGGCCCGGCGGTGCCCAGTGCGTGAGGCATCTCCTGGAGGGTGACGTTGCTCCAGCTCAGCGGCCGGGCGCTTTGGCCGACGCCCACAGCGAGGCAGCCGACTACGCGGATCAGGGGGCCCGACGGCGGCGATGATCGCCGGGTGGTGGAGCTGGGCGGGTGGGTGGCGGTGTTGTCCTGCTGGGGGAACTGGTCGCGGGCCGGTTCGCGCGGGCGAGCCGAGACGGCGAGCCGGAGCGTATGTGCACGGCCTGCTTCGGCTCGTCTACAGCAGTATCCTGCAACCACTGCAATCGCGGGCGGAGGGCGGCGACCCCGATCGATCCGGGCGTCCCCGTTGTGCCCCTAGGTGTCACGCCGGGGTTGAGAAGGTGAAACGGGCCGCAGCGGCGAAAGGATTGCGGCGATGAGCGTTAATCATCATGAAGAACCTCGCACGGACGAGCCTTCGGCAGACCGACGTGTGCTGACCCTCAGCGGCGCACTACTGCTCGGGGGCTTCGTAGTGAATGCGATCCAGAGAATGCTCTTGCACCCGACCGGAGAGGAAGACAATCACGAATCGATCTTCACCGAATACGCAGCGAGTGACGCCTGGGTTGCTACTCACCTTGCAGAATTCATACTCGTGCTCGTGGCCTTTGCCGGATTGCTCGTGCTCTGCGGCGCCCTGCGACGAGAGACACCCTACCTCGCGCTGCTGGCCGCCGGCGCAATCGTCGCGAGCGGCGCGGCCTGGGCCGTTCTCCAAGCGGTGGACGGCGTCACGCTCAAACAGGCGGTAGACGCTTGGGCCGCCGCGTCGGGGGCCGAAAAGGCAACCCGCTTTGCCGATGCGGAAACCACCCGGTGGATCGAGTGGGGCCTCCAGGGCTACTTCCGGATCCTGCTTGGCGTGGCCTTCCTGCTCCTGGGCGCTGCGATTGTCGTGAGCCGCCTCGTTCCGAACTGGCTCGGCGTGCTCCTGGCGGTCGGCGGCCTGCTCTCCCTCGCCATAGGGTTCTCCATCGGCTACGAGGGTTTGGAGAGCGGCTTCCAGGACGCCGTAGGCATCGCCCTCCAGCTCGTCGTCCTCGTCTTCGGCGTCGGCCTGCTCGTCCTCAGCCTCCGAGCCCGAGAGCCGGGCACCCGCGCGGCCAGCACCTAGTTGTATGAGGCCATGACGTTGGTGACGCCGGTATGGAGCCGTGTGGCCGGTGGTCGGTTCCGGCGGCAGTGCGGGTCGATGGTGGTTGTAGTGCACGTTCCACACGGCCAAGGCCTCTGACCGTTGCTGTTCGCTGTCCTAGGTGCAATACCAGTGACTTAAGCCAGCCGGTTGATGGTGGGCAGGTCGCATCCCGGACGCTGCCGCAGCGAGGCCGCCTTCGCCATGCTCGCCGGGGCCGCACCCGTTCCCGCCTCGTCGGGCAGGACCGTGCGCCACCGGCTCAACCGCGGCGGAGACCGACAACTCGAATCAGGCCCCAACACGGCTTGACCCACCATAGGAGCGTCCAGCCGACCGGGTACCTCGACGACACGGGGGTCGACCGCCGGATACGGACGGGGCAGTTCGGGGATCGCACCGAACGCGCCCGCTGCCAGTTCGCCTGCCGAAAGCACATAGCCCCCGTCGGCGAGACATCGCGGTGAGCGCTCGCCCGGCGCCGAGTAGTCGACCCCATCGGGCAGTACCCAGGCCAGTACACCTTTCGGCCCGGTCAGACCGACAAGGGCACCGGCCCGTGAGTAGGCACGCCGCTCGTCCATCCACGGCTGGGACGCCGTTGACCATCCGGCGTGAGCAGAACTCCCCCGCCGCGCTCGACGAGCAGGCGCCCCCGGCCCACCCCTTGGCATCGGCGATGATCCACCCCGCACCAGTCAGCATCACGTGGTCGATATTGCCCGTTCTCAGATCGATGATCCTTTCCGTGTCGTGGAACAGGTGCACCGTCTCCGGCAAAGCTGTCAACCATCGATCGAACGCTGCCGCGACCTGCCGCTCGAACCGCGCCCCGCGCGTGCTGCGGATCCGCACTTCTCCGTGCCGGTCACATCGAGGGAACGCCGGGAGTCCCGTGGTGCACCACTGCCATGGTTGCCGATTGTGCCAGCGGATACCGAAACCGCACTGCGTGCCAGTATCCGCCATTGCATTCGATGCGTCACCGCGCTGTTGTCCGAGGAGTCGGGTGCGCTCATCCGGCATCGACGGGAGGGTCTGACCGACCGCATGGCGGAGAAGTCGGTCACTGCCGCTTCCGCTTGACCCGACACCGCTTCCCCGCCGACTCAGCCGTACGAATCAGGGTGTGGGTGCCGCCGGTACAGATGGTCGTCCGCGTCGACGGATCGACGTGGTCACGTCGCCAGGCGTGTTGCGGTTTTCCCTGCTTGCCGATCGGTGAACCGCGGCGGTGGCGACCGCATCGTGCCCGGATGGCGTCACGGGGCTATCTGGAGTACACGAGGTCACGGGCCGCGACTCGGTGCGCCGAACCACGCAGTCCACGTCCGGCTCGGCTCCGTTGCCGAACAGTCCTACCGAAAGGGCGTGCGACGACTACCGCAAGTTACGCCCCATTTTTCCACTCACTATTTCGGATGACTTGATCACTCGACGGAGGGGATGAAGACCGTCACAGCACGATGCCATTGGTCAGTTCAGCTCAGTTGGAGCCGGTCGGTCAGGTCGGCGGCGGCGAAGGCGGCGACGAACTCGTCGCGTCCTTCGGTGAAGTGGGCCCAACTGTCGACGTGGGCGGGTACGACGCGGCGGGCGCCGAGAATGGTCGCGGCTTCGGCCGCCTGGGTTCCATCGAGGGTGAGCAGCGCGCCGTCGAAGAACAGCGTCCGTACCGCGCCCGCGAAGAGCACGGCCGTGTCCACGGCGCCCACACGGTCGGCGATCTCCCGCACAACGTCGAGGGAGGCGTTGTCGCCGCTGACGTAGACGGTCGGCAGCCTGTCGCCGGTGAGGACGAAGCCGATGACCTGACCGACGACCGGTTCGCTGCCCACGGGCCCGTGCAGCGCCGGCGCGGCCGTCACCGTGACGGTTCCGCCGCCCGGGCGGGTCAGTTCGACCGACTCCCACGGCGCGAGGCCTCGGGTGTCCCCGCCCAGGCGGTCCGCGGCGCTGGTCGTGGTGAGCGTCAGCGGGATGTCGGCGAGGAAGGCGCGGCCCGCCCGGTCCAGGTTGTCGGCGTGCTGGTCGTGGGACAGCAGCACCGCGTCGACATGCCCCAGTTCGGCCGGGGTGATCGCGGTGGGCGCGGTCTTGACCAGTTCGGGTCCGCCGCCGTTCGGGTACGAGCCGGGTGCGTCGAACGTCGGGTCGGTTACGAAGCGGAGCCCGCCGTACTCGATGAGCGTGGTCGGCCCTCCATAGACGTGGACCGGGACGTCCTGTGGGGTCGCAGCGGCACTGGTCATGACTTCACCTCACGGATAGATGGATCGTTTACCGTGATGCCACACTAGGTCTTATCACGGTAAACGCCTACAGTTACCATGAGGATGTGACGAACGCCCCGACTCTGCCACCCGCCCCGGGAACCTCGCAGCATGTCGCGCTCGACCTCGTGAACAGCGCGGTCACCCTTGCCGGCGGTCGCCACGTCGACCTGCTCGACACCCCGGAGGCGGCCACCCGATGGCTGGTCGAGCGGGAGCTCGTCCCTGTCGACGCCAAGCTGTGGGACGTCTGCGTCTCGCGGCTGGTCCGGTTGCGCGACGCGGTCCGGGCGCTCCTGGAGATCCGCACGACGGGTCGTAGCCCTTCCGAGCAGGCGCTGCGGGACGTCAACGAAGCGCTTACGGTCGCACCGACGGCGCTGCTGCTGCACTGGGACGAACGACAAGGTCTGCACAAAGCCGCGGTCCACCCGGCCACGCAGGTCACCGAGCACGCCCTCGCGGCGATCGCTGCCGACGCCGTCGACCTGCTGACCGGCAACGACGCGGAGCGCCTCGCCCGCTGCGACTCGACGCCCTGCGACCGCTACCTGCTGCGCACCCACGCCCGCAGACACTGGTGCTCCACCCGCTGCGGAGACCGGGCTCGGGCCGCACGCGCCTACGCGCGACGCACCGATTCCGCCACCGGTTAGCGCTGCGGTCACCCAGTTGAGCCGCAGTGACGTTTGGTGAGTCCGTTGCCGCCGGCGATGTACTCGGCGACGAGCACGACGACAGCTCCTGTCAAGGCGCTGGCCGGAGGACCACCCGGTGATCGGCGGTGCGCAATAGGCCTCGGGCCAGGTGCGGCGCGGCGAATCCGGCGAAGCCGATGGCTCCGCAGTAGGCGGTGATGATCCCGGAGAGCACGGCCACGCTGGAGAGGGAGAGAAAGTGGACCCGCCGGACGTTGACGCCCAGGCTACCGGCGTACCGCTCGCCGAGCAGGAGAGCGTTCAGCGGCTGGGCAAGGAGCATCGACAGTCCCAGGACGATGGCGCAGGCCACGGTGATGATCTGCAATTCGCTCCAGGTGACGTTCCGCACCGAGCCGCGGGTGAAGGTTGCCGTCGCCTTCAACGAGATGATCTCCTCGCTCGGCCCTGACCGCAGGACGGAGTTCGTGCTCACGCAGTCGCTCGGGTTGTCCTACGCCGACGCCGCGGAATTGTGCGAAGCCGGCGGGCACCATCCGGTCCCGCATCCGCGTCCGGTGCCATGGGCACCGGGCGACGTGTCGTGATCGTTCAGGCGGCCCGTTTCCGGCTCACCGGTCGCAGGTGCCGCCACCCACCGCGCGTAGCGGGGCGCTGTTCCGGCCGGGTGCCGGAGTCGTCGTCGACATCGATCCGCGGGCCGTCGGGAACGAATGTGGCGGGAGTGCCGTCCTCTGGGCCGCGGTGCGTGCGGTGCACGACCGCCAGCAGCACCAGGCCGAGCACGAGGAAGGCGTGCGAGGTGATCCGCGAGAGCGCAGCCGCGCCCGACACGAGGTCGATCACGGAGAACGGCACGAGCACCGCGACGAACGCCGCCATCACCGGAAGCATCCCCGAGGTCGCCTTGGGTCGCAGCGCGGTCCACAACATGCCCAGGCCGAGCGCGAGGTTCCACGCGGTGCTCTCGTTGAACAGGTGCGTCGACACCTCTCCGCCGACGTGCCCGGAATCGGCGTGGGCGGTGCCCGCTCCGAGCACCTGCGCCAACCCGAGGGCGAGCTGGGCGACCGCGACCCCGGCCAAACCCATCCGCCAGTACCACCCCCGCGTGGCTCGAGTCGCGGGCTGCGCAGGGGGTGCGGCGGCGAGCACGTCCGCCGTGAGATCGGGTACATCGACCGCGGGGCGCAGCCGCACGCTCCGAGTGAGCGCTGCCGCGTCCTCCTGCCACTGCCGGCAGGCAGCGCAGGAGGCGAGGTGCGCGTCGGTCTCCTCGGCGGGCACGGGTTCGGCCTCGCCGTCCGAGCGTGCCGAGACGGCTTCGCGGCAGGTGTCGCAGTCCACGGGGATATTGTCGCCCGCCGACGGACGAAAGTTCGCGTCCGGGTGTGGGTCGCCCTCGAACGATTCATCCGGCCTTGGCTGCCCCGGTGCGCGCACGAGCCACGCCGATCAGCAAGTCGGGAACAACAAACGCGATCAGGCTCAGACCTGGATGCCGACGACTTCGCCGGCAGCGGGCGTCGGCGGAGTCGGTACGTGGCGCGGTCAGCGTCGCGCTCGCGGGGTCCACCGCGACCTTGTCGAGGCGAACCGGCCAGGTGTTGTCCACCTGCGCGATCGTCGACGCACTCCCCCGACTCGTCCACGTCGACTTGCAGCGGCCCGTGGTGGCGATTCGTGTCGAACCGCTTCGTCGGTCCCAGCGGCGGCACGCCGTGCACGACTGGTGGTCCGGTTCCCCGAAGGCCCGCGCCGGCCGGACGAAGGGGTGCCCGACCGGCGCGGGTGATCGCGGCGGTGTGTGACGTCGGGGCTGTGGAAGAGACCGTCGCGGCGTGTCCGTGGGGTCAGGCGGCTGGTCGCCGCGCGGTGGGACGGAGGGAACGCGGTCCGCCGCGGCGTCGATCGGTGCGCGGCAAGGGTTCGTCGTGGTGCGATGTGCCGATGTCGTCGTGGTCGTGGTCGTTCTTGACCGGCGTTCCGGGGGTCGGTTGACGTCGGTGGGCGCGCGCCACCAGGTACAGCAGGACGAGGCCGGCCACCAAGGGCAGGTGCGAGGCGACGCGGGCGGCGGTCGCGGTGCCGTCGAGCAGGTCGTGCACCGACAAGGCGAGCAGCACGGCGACGAACCCGCCCAGGGTCGGCAGGAGTCCGGCCGCGCGGTCGCTCTTGACGGCGGCGACCAGCAGGCCGATGCCGAGGGCGAGGTTCCAGGCCGCGCCTTCGTTGAACAGGTGCCCGGTCATGCCTTCGCCGGCGTGGTCGACGTGCGAGGTCGCCCCGGTGAGCAGTTGGGACAGGGCGAGCCACAACTGGACCAACGCGACCGCGGTCAGCGCGAGGCGCGGTGTCAGGGCGGTGTGCCGCCGCGGCGCCGCGGCGGCCAGCACGGCGTCGACCAGGTCCGGCGCGGGCTGCGCCGGGCGGACCCGGATGCTCCTGGTCAGCATCTGCGCCTGCGCGTGCCAGCGCGTGCAGCCGGGACACTGCGCGAGGTGCGCGTCGACCTGGGCAGCGGGCACCGGCTCGGCCTCGCCGTCCAGGCGGGCCGAGAGCGCTTCACGGCAGGTTTCGCAGTCCACATCCCAGTAGTCGTTCCATTCGGCTTACGAGTTCCCGACGTCGTGTGGTTAATATCCGCAATCGTGACAACCCCTGACGACGAGGTGACGCGCTGGGCCCTGCGGGCCCGGTCCGGTGACCGGGACGCGCTGGAACGGTTCGTGCGAGCCACCCAACGGGACGTGTGGCGATTCGTCGCCCACCTGGCCAACGTTGGAGTCGCCGACGACCTCGCGCAGGAGACCTACGCCCGTGCCCTGGTGAGCCTGCGCCGGTTCGCCGGCCGCTCGTCGGCGCGGACGTGGCTGCTGGTGATCGCCCGCCGCGTGGTGATCGACCAGGTCCGCATGGCGCAGTCGCGGCCCCGGCTCTCGCCGGAGGTCGACTGGGCGCAGGAAGCCGACCGCAAGACGGCCGACACCGGGTTCGAGGACACCGTCGAGCTGAACCTGCTGCTCGACGCCCTGGCCCCGGACCGCCGGGAGGCTCTGGTGCTCACCCAGGTGCTCGGGCTGTCCTACGCCGAGGCCGCCGACATCGTCGGCTGTCCGGTCGGGACGATCCGGTCACGGGTGGCACGGGCCCGCGAGGACCTGATCGAGGCGGCCGGTCGCAACGGAGCCAGCGAGGTCGGCTGAACCTCCCCGCAGCAGGCGGGAACCAATCAGATCGGATGAACAACGGTCCACTTTGGTCTTCACTGCGCCGTCACAGCAGACTCGTCCAGTAGTCCCAGAACGCCGCCAGCACCAGGATGGCGATCACCGCGTACCACAGGGCCAGGACCGCGCTGTGCACGCGGCGCAACGGCGCGAGCGCCGGCCAGGTGTCCAGCGTCGTGTACCAGAAGATCGGGATGGTGACGATCCACACGACCAGGCAGTACGGGCACAGCGCGTGGATGTCGTAGAGGCTGGCCGCGATCAGCCAGTGCACGAACACGACACCGAACGCCGTGCCCGCGTTCAGCGCGATCCGGTACCAGCGGGGCGGCTCGAAACCGGCGAGCACCGCAACCCCGGTGGTCACCACGACTGCGAACGCCACGATGCCCAGCAGCGGGTTGGGGAACCCGAACGCCTCGGCCTGCCGGCTGTCCATGACCGATCCGCAGGACACGACCGGGTTGAGCGAGCAGGTCGGGACGTAGGCGGGGTCGCGGAGCTTGGCGATCTTCTCCAGGGTGAGTGCCGCGGCGGCGGCCAGACCGAGGCCGCCGCCCACGACGTAGAGCAAGGCGAGTCGGCGGTTCATCCGGCCAGGGCCGCGTCGATCTTCGCGCGCAGCTCGCGGTCGACGTCGGTGATGGTGCCGCGGCCGGGTTGGAACTTCTCGCCGTTGAGGAAGAACGTCGGCGTGCTGTTCACCCCGAGCTTCGTCCCGTCGGCGACGTCCCGGTCGATGGCGGCCTGGACCTCGGCCGAGGCGCTGTCGGCGCGGAACTCCTCCAGGTCCAGGCCGGCCGCGGTGGCGAATTCCTCGAACTTCGCGGTCGCGCGGGCGGCGTCGGCACTGGTGGCCCGGCCGTCCACTGCCCAGGAGTCGAAGTTGTCGTAGAGCGCGTGGTACATCTCGCTGTACTTGCCCTGCTTCCCGGCGGCTTCGGCGGCACGCGCGGCGGGGACGGCCAGCGGGTGCATCTCCAGCGGGAAGTTGCGGGTGACGAACGTGATGCGCCCCTGGTAGTCCTGCTCCAGCTTCTTGGTGATGCCGGCGTAGTAGGACGCGCAGGCCGGGCACTGGAAGTCCAGGAACTCCACGAGGGTGACCTCGCCTCCCTCCACTGTGGACAGGGTGTGCGCGCCGGGCGGCACCATGGCCTCGTTCGACGCGGTGCCGGCGCCGTCGGAGCGACTGACCAGGAGCACCCCACCGATCACGGCTATTGCCACGAGGACGACGACGCCGGTGAGGATGACGTTGAGCGAGGGGCCGCGGCGCGCGGTCACCGGGTTGCGCTTGGCGCGAGTTTTGCGTGACATCGGGAAGGTCGCCTCTGGTCGGGGAAATGCCTCTGCCCAGTTAGTCGGATGACATTCGGAGTAGTTCCGGGAACCGCGGAGCGGGTTCACCCGACCTGTGTGGACGTGAGGGTTGACAAGGCCGTTCTGCTCGCGGTCGGTGTGGCGGTGGCGGGTGTCACGGCCGTGGTGCTCGCGGCGGGCGACGTGCATGGCGTGCTGGGCGACACCGATCCGGGGCGCGCGGCGTCCCTGCTGTTCGGGGTGGTGCGGTTCGCCGCCGACGCGGCGGGGGTCGTGGCCGCGGGGTCGCTCGCCTTCGCGGTGTTCGTCGTGCCCTCGGGGCGCGCGGAGCGGCTGACCGCGCACGCCTACGCCGCGGTGCGACTCGCGGCGGGAGCGGCGGCGCTGTGGGCGGTCGCCGCACTGCTCGCGGTGCCGCTGTCGGCGGGCGACGCCTCGGGGCAGCCGCCCGCGGTGGTGTGGGCGCATCTGGCGGAACTGGTGGCGGCGACCGAGGAGCCGAAGGCGTGGCTGTGCACGGCCGTTCTCGCCGCGGCGGTCGCGGTGGGCGCCCGGTCGACGTTGACGTGGCCCGTGGCCGCGCTGTGGTGCGCGGTGGCCGTGGTGGGCCTGCTGCCGCCGGTGGTGTTCGGGCACGTGTCGGTGGGCGCCTGGCACGACGTGGCGACCGACGCGGTGGTGTGGCACGTGCCGGCGGCGGCCGTGTGGGTCGGTTCCCTGGTGGCGCTGCGCGGGTTCCTGCGCCGTCCGGGCACGGCGGACCGGGATCCGGTACTGCGCCGCTACCACCGGCTGACGCTGGTGTGCCTGGCCGTGCTGGTGCTCAGCGGTTCGGTGGTCGGCCTGGTGCAGACCGGTCCTGGTGGCCTGCTTTCGGGGTACGGGCTGCTGCTGGCGGTCAAGGTCGCGGTGTGCGCGGTGGTGCCGCTGCTGCGGCGGAGGTGGGGCTCGCGGCGGCTGCTGGGGGCGGAGGCCGTCGCGCTGGGCGTGGCGCTGGGCGCGTCGGTGGGCCTGACGCACCTGGTGCCGCCGTCCTGGCTGGAGCGGCGGCCGTCGGTCCAGGAGACGGTGCTGGGTTACGAGCTGCCCGACCCGCCGTCGGTCGCCGGCCTGCTGCTGGGGTGGCGTTGGGACCCGCTGCTGGGCCTGGGTGCGCTGCTGCTGGCCGCGGCCTACCTGGTCGGGGTGCGCCGGCTGCGGGTCCGGGGCGACCAGTGGCCGGCCGGGCGGGTGGTGGCCTGGCTGGCGGGCTGCGCGGTGGTGCTGGTGGCGACGTCCTCGGGGCTCGGCCGGTACGCGCCGGGCACGTTCAGCCTGCACATGGTCACCCACATGGCGTTGAACATGCTCGCCCCCGTGCTGCTGGTGCTCGGCGGCCCGATCACCCTGGCCCTGCGCGCGCTGCCCCCGGCGCCCCGCGCCTGGCTGGTGGCCCTGGTGCACTGCCGGGCCGCCCGGCTGGTGGCGCACCCGGCGGTGGCGGCCGTGGTGTTCGTCGCGTCGTTCTACGTCCTGTACTTCTCCGACCTGTTCGGCGAGGCCATGCGCTACCACTGGGCGCACCAGGTGATGAACCTGCACTTCCTGGTGTCGGGGTACGTGTTCTTCTGGCTGGTCGCCGGCGTGGACCGGCCGCCCCGGCCGCTGCCGCACCTGGCCCGGCTGGGCCTGCTGTTCGCGGTCATGCCCTTCCACGCCTTCTTCGGCGTGATCCTGATGAACACGCAGAGCGTGATCGCCGAGACCTACTACCGGCAGCTGTCGCTGACGTGGGTGCCGGACCTGCTCACCGACCAGCGGCTCGGCGGTGGCATCGCCTGGGCCACCGGCGAACTGCCGATGCTCGTCGTCGTGGTCGCCCTGCTGCGCCAATGGGCCGCCGCCGACCGCCGGGAGGCCGCGCGCCTGGACCGGCACCTCGACAGCGGCGACGACGACCGGCTCGCCGCCTACAACGCCATGCTCGCCGACCTGGCCGGGCGACGGAACTGATCCGGGAAGAGAAGCAGGGATGACCACAGCGGTAGCGGACACGCCGGTGGAACTGGCCGTGTCCGGCATGACCTGCGCGGCGTGCGCGTCGCGGATCGAACGCAAGCTCAACAACCTCGACGGAGTACGTGCCTCGGTCAACTACGCCACCGAACGCGCGATCGTGCACCTGCCCGCCGGGCTGGAGGCGAGGGACGCGGTCGAGGCGGTGCGCAAGGCCGGGTACGACGCCCGGGTGCGGCACCGGGCCGAGGACGACCGCGCGGCGCACGCGACGGCGGTGGCGGACCTGCGGCGGCGCCTGGTGGTGGCGGCGGTGCTCGCGATCCCGCTGGGCAACCTGTCGATCAGCCTGGCCCTGGTCCCGTCGCTGCGGTTCACCGGCTGGGAGCTGCTGTGCGTGCTGCTGGCCGTGCCGGTCGTGTGCTACTCGGCGTGGCCGTTCCACCGGGCCGCGCTGCGCAACCTCCGGCACGGCTCGTCCAGCATGGACACGCTGGTGTCGTTGGGCGTGCTGGCCTCCTTCGGCTGGGCGGTGTGGTCCCTGGCCGTCGGGTCGTCCGGGCCCGGCTACTGGCTGGGGTTCGGCGTGACCGCGGCGGGCGCGGACGCGGTGTACCTCGACGTCGCCGCGGGCGTGACGACGTTCCTGCTGGCCGGTCGCTACTTCGAGACCCGGTCGCGGCGCAACGCCGTGGGTCTGCTCACCGCCCTGGCGAACCTCGCGGCCAAGGACGCCCGCGTGCTGCGCGAGGGCGTCGAACAGGCGGTGCCCGCCGCGCTGCTGCGGATCGGCGACCTGTTCGTCGTCCGTCCCGGCGAAGTCCTGCCCGCGGACGGCGTGGTCGCCGAGGGCACGTCCGCCATCGACACCGCCACCGTCACCGGCGAGCCCGTGCCGGTCGACGTCGGCCCCGGTGACCGCGTCGTCGGCGGCACGGTCAACCGCGGCGGGCGGCTGGTGGTGCGCGCCACCGAGGTCGGCGCCAACACCCAGCTGGCGCAGATGAGCGCCTTGGCCGAGCAGGCCGCGCAGGGCAAGGCGGCGGTGCAGCGGCTGGTCGACCGGGTGTGCGCGGTCTTCGTGCCCGTGGTGCTCGCCCTGGCGGCGCTGACCTTGGCCGGGTGGCTCGTCACCGGGCACGCGGCGCGCGAGGCGTTCACCGCGTCGATCGCCGTGCTGATCATCGCCTGCCCGTGCGCGCTCGGCCTGGCCACCCCGACGGCGCTGATGGTCGGCGTCGCCCGTGCGGCGGGCCTGGGCATCCTGGTGAAGGGGCCGGAAGCGATGGAGGCAACGCGGTCGGTGGACACCGTCGTGCTGGACAAGACCGGCACGATCACCACCGGCCGCATGGCCGTCGTGGCGACGGCGGTGTTCGGTGACGCGGTGACGCGCGACGTGCTGCGCTGGGCCGGTGCGGTGGAGGCGGCGTCCGAGCACCCGATCGCGGCGGCCGTCGTGGCCGCCGCGGGTGACGGGCTGCCCGCCGTGACGGCGTTCGAGGCCCTGGTCGGCGCCGGGGCGCGCGGCGTGGTCGACGGGCACCACGTCGTGGTGGGTTCGGCGGAGTTGATGGTCGACCGCGGCATCGCGATCCCCGAGACCGCCCGCGGGTGGCTGGACGGCTCGGGGCCGGCGACGGGGGTGCTCGTCGCACGTGACGGCACCGTGGTGGGCGGGATCGCGGTGCGCGACACCGTCCGGCCGTCCGCGGCCGACGCGGTCTCGCGCCTGCACGGCCTCGGCCTGCGCACCGTCCTGCTCACCGGCGACGGCCCGGCCGCCGCCCGCGCGGTCGCCGACGAGGTGGGCATCACCGAGGTGCTGGCCGGGGTTCGACCGGCAGGGAAAGCCGCCGCCGTGGAGGACCTGCGCGCCCGTGGCCACCGGGTCGCGGTGGTCGGCGACGGCGTCAACGACGGCCCCGCGCTCGCCGCCGCCGATCTGGGGATGGCCATGGCCCGGGGCAGCGACGTCGCCGCGCACGCCGCCGACGTCATCCTCGTCCGCGACGACCTGCACGCGGTGCCCGACGCGGTGGAACTGGCCAACCGCACCCTGGCCACGATCCGCGGCAACCTGGTGTGGGCCTTCGGCTACAACGCAGCCGCCGTCCCGCTCGCCGCGCTCGGTCTGCTCAACCCCCTCATCGCGGGCGCCGCGATGTCACTGTCCTCGGTGCTCGTGGTCACCAACAGCCTCCGCCTGCGCGGCTACCGACCACCCCGTGCGGATACCACGTCCACGACCACCTGACAGCGGCCGGGAACCACGGCCGCACCGCATCCGACCAACTGAGTGCCGGCGGCGCTCCTGACGCCGGTGAGCACGAAGCGGAGGGTCGGTCACGGGACGACCGACCCTCCGACCGGCACACGCCGCTCAGCCGCAGTCGGAACAGCACCCGCAGCGCGTGCCGGTGCACGAGCCGCAACAGCCGTGCGAGGGCGGAACCGGAGCAGTGTCGGTGATCCGCGAGACTGCCTCCCTCGACACCGAGGCTCCGCATATCTCGGCGAAATGCGCCGAGATCTTCCCCGTGCTCATCCCCTTCGCGTACAGCGACAGCACGATCGTCCACATCGGCTCGCCGACTCCCGGCCCGGCTCGGACCGGTTCTTCTCGTGCCCAGTGCGGGCGGTGCGCCCGGGTTGCAGGGTCTCAAACCTCGCGACATGTCGATCTTGTTTAACCTGCGGTTCCTCTTCTGCCCCACGGTGATTGCGGCCATGATCAGTCTCAAACTCGTGGCATTTCTTCGCCCCGGCGCAGCCGGTCGGGTCCGACTGGCCGCGCCGGTCTCACACGGTTCAGGCAGCGTCGCGTGCTGATCTAAGGTGCCGCCATGATGCTCAAGCTCCGGCCGCTCGCGCTCGACGACGTCACTGCCGTCCACGACTGGGCCTGCTTGCCGGAGTCGTGCCGCTATCAGGCGTGGGGACCCAACACCTACGAGCAGACGCAGGCGTATGTGCGGGCCGCGGTGGCGGCACCCCCGGACCGGCTGGTGTTCGCGGTGCTCGTCGATGGCGACGTTGCGGGTAGCGCCGAGCTGAAGCTGCGCGGCCCGAGCACCGGCGAGATCGCGTACGCGGTGCATCCACGGCTGTGGGGGCAAGGCATAGCTACGGCTGCGGCGCGGGAACTGCTGCGTATGGGCTTCAGCGAGCATGGGCTCCACCGCATATCGGGCACGTGCGACCCGCGCAACTTCGCCTCTGCAGCGGTGTTGCGCAAGATCGGCATGCGATACGAGGGCCGGATGCGCGGCACCGCGTACATTCGCGATGGCTGGCGCGACTCGGACCTGTACGCCATCCTCGCCGACGACTGATGCCTGGCACAACGATGGCCAGTTGGCCAGACAGTGGACATCACGACTGAGAATTGGACATCAGATTGAGAATCTACACGTGATGTAGGGTCTCACCGTGCATGACATATCGATCTTGTGTGACGTGGGGTTTCTCCGTTGTCTCACAGCGATGTCACCATGATCAGTCTCAAACTCGTGTCGTTTCCTCTGTGCATGACCGGACCTCGGTCACGAGGCCGTGATCACCCAGGCTCGCACGTCAAGCGGAGTGAACATGTGA
>NZ_VKAB01000072.1 GCF_009769385.1 Saccharothrix deserti | reverse complement strand
CGAGGATCGGGCACGATAACAACGGAACTCCTGGTGGAACGGCGCATAGACACCGTCCGATCTACCAGGAGTTCCCCTGTCTCCGCACCAAAGCGCCACCACCTGCCCAAGCTCGGAAACGGGCACTCAGGTGGCTCGACAGACGCGCGAAACAACGAAATCCGGTTGAACGTCATGTCATCGTCACTCCTGCGTCACCTCGCTTGGCGCGGGACATCCGACTTGGTTCATATTCTTACCGTTGCATGTACAGGGCCGACTCGCCTCGACGCCTTTAACACCACCAGCGCGGTAGCAGGCGTTCCATATCGGTCGGGGAAGGCAGCAGCATCCCGCCTTCGATCTTATACAGCCCGGATCGACCCGATCCAAGAAACCCGCCACGGAGGTGCAGGTCGCCTCGGCCCAGGCCTCTTCGGTTCCCTCTTTACCGCGAGCGGACCACCCGGTTGAATTCATAGCCATGTTCTTCGAGATGGAGCGCAACACTGTTGGCGCCCCCTCTCAACTCGCGCCACCGACGCAGCAGTCCGGTGATCGGCTCAGGTAGTGGCACGTTCTCGTAGCGCGCCGGTTCGTCCCACTCCAGGCGCAGGGTCGGCACGCCGTCCACCACTCGGCCGGTGGGCACCGGGTCGAAGGGGTGCCAGTGCAGGATGTACTGGTCCAAGGTGGCTTCTACCAGCGTCAGCGCCATCGGGAACGGCCCACCACCTAGTTCGAGCGCGGTCGAGAGGTCGTTGTGTTCCCAGAACACCACGAGCCTGTTCGACCGCATCGCCGAGGGTAACGCGCCCAGTTCAGTGATTGCCGCCGCGGCGTCCGCGCCCCGATAGAACCTCCGACAGACCAGGTAACCGAAATACGGCTGGTCGGGGTTGCCCGAAAGCAGGTGGACTTGGGGTCGGGGAACGGCTCCGGTAGAGTAAAGTTCCGCTTTGGCCGCGTGTACGACCATGCGTGGCAGTTCGGTGATGATGTCCGACATGACGTCAGTATGCCGTTGTCGTCCTCGACCCGCAGCAACGGGGGATTGAATTACATGCGTGAGCTATTGGCATCTCGGATTCGAGCGAGGCTCACGAACGGCGGGGGTTCATATGCCCTACTGGACAATGCCCTGCTCGTCGACGCCGAGGAGTTGGCGACCCTCACGACACGAGCTGAGGACGTGGCCGAGACGTGCTTCCTGATCGGTCTGCTGCACTGGAGCCGCGGGACCGCGTTCGCCGACGAGCGGGCACGTTTAGAGGCCCATACGGCCATCGCATTCTTGTTCATAGCCCATGAAGCCGGTGTGCCGCTGCCCGAACCGCTGCCCAGGATCGTCGCGTCAACTCCGCTGCCGCCCATCGACGGCGTCTCGGCGCACGACTCCACCGTGTGGGACCTGCTGTTGTTCGTGACGGAACCATTGCTGGGGATGGGGGCCGACGCCCAAGGTGCACGCGTGCTGGCGGCGCTCTTCCGGAACGCGGTCGCCGATGCCGTGCCGGACGCCCCTTCGCGTCCGCTGCGCGTGTCGGCCCTCGTCGGAACGCTCCGGACCCTGTTCGAGCGCACCAACGACCTCGCGCCGCTGGAGGAGGCTATCGCCGTCTGCCGTGCGGAATTGGTCGGTGCGATACCCGATGCCGAACGCGCGATGCACGAGTACAACCTCGCCGAGAGCCTGCGGATGATGCACGAGCGCACCGGTGATGTAGCGGTCCTAGAGGAGGCCGTGGCGAGGCAACGCACCGTTCTGAAGATCGACATCAACGAACATCGGCGATTCGCACCGCTGCTCGGCCACAGTGTCGCACTCCGGCGGTTGTTCGACCTCGGTGGTGACGCCGCCCTGTTGGACGAGGCGATCGAGTCGGCTCGGGCCGCCGCCGAACTCGCCACCGGCTTGGACCGGGCCAAGGCATTGGGCAACCTCGGCTCAGTGCTAGCCGATCGCTTCGACCACGGAGGTCGTCAGGAGACGCTCAACGAGGCCATTACCGTCACCCGACGCGCGGTGAAGCACCTTCCGGCCGGTACGGCGTTGCAGGTCACCTGTCGCTACAACCTGGCGACGCTGCTCAGCGCTCAGTTCGACCGCAATGGCGACCTGAGCGCGTTGGAGGAGGCCGCTGCTTCGGTGCGGGCGGCGCTGGCCGCGATGCCGGCGGGCAGTCCGGAGAACGCGCACTACCAGGCCGCCCTCACCGGGTACCTGATCAACCAGTACAGCCGCACCAGGGACGTCGAGGTACTGGACGAGGCGATCCGGTGGGGGCGGACCGCCGTGGCCGACACGCCCGCTGACCACCCGGACCGGGCTTACTACGTAGCGAACCTCCTGTCCGCGTTGAGGCTCAAGGCCGAGGAGGCCGACGATCGGGATGCCTTCGACGAGGCACTGGTCCTGGCAAGGGACGTGATGCGCTCGGAGGTCGCCGGGCGCAGACGCGGACAGTTGCTGGTGAACGTCGTCAACGTGTTGCAGATGCACTACGTGGAGACCGGCGAGGTCGATTCGATCGAGGAGGCCGTCGCGGTCGCACGACGGGCGGTGGCGGCGACACCGGCCGACAACAGCGACCGAGCGGTGTGCGAACACGCACTGGCAGGCGCGTTGGAGACGGCGGCACCGGTCTTCGGCTCGCACCTGGAGGACGAGGCGACCCGGCTGCTGGAGTCGGTCGCGGACCGGGAGGACGCGCGGACAGTGTTGCGCGTGCGCGCCGCGTGGAGTTGGGGCGTGCTCGCGTGGCGGGCGGGCCGGTTGGACGACGCCCTGCGCGGTTTCACCCGCGCCGTAGGGCTGCTGCCGCGGCTGGCCGCGCGGGGATTGGTCCGCACAGACGGCAACCACTGGCTGGCCGAGTTCTCGCGGCTCACCTCGGAGGCCGCTTCCTGCGCGCTGGAGGCGGGCCGGCCGGAGCAGGCGGTCGAACTACTCGAAACGGGCCGTGGCGTGCTGCTAGCGCAGACACTGGAATCCCGTTCCGAGTCGGCGGAGTTGCGGGACCGCGCGCCGGAACTCGCGGATCGGTTCTCAGACCTTTGCGCCCTGCTGGACGCCGACCGGGAGCCGTCGCCGGACGAGGACCCGGACCGCCGGCGCGAACTCGCGGCCGAACTCGACGCGCTGGTCGAACGCGTCCGCACCATCCAGGGCTTGGAGGACTTCCTGCTGCCGCCCCGGATCGACGTCCTGCGCCGAGCGGCGCAGGACGGTCCGATCGTGATCCTCACGGTGAGCAGGTACCGCAGTGACGCGCTGATCGTGACCTCGGACGGCGTCCGGGTGCGGCAGCTACCCGACCTGACGCCGCGTTCGGTGCACGAGAGGTTCGTCGCGTTCCAGGCGGCCCTCGGGCGCCAGGATGACCTGGTGCCCGCGCTTGACACCGAAAGCGCGGTGCACGACGTCCTCGTGTGGCTGTGGGACTCGGTCACCGGCCCGGTGCTCGACATGCTCCGCCCCGATGCGGGAACCACCCCGCGCGTGTGGTGGGTGCCCTGCGGGCTGTTGGGCCTGCTCCCCCTGCACGCGGCCGGCCGCCACCTCGACCCGTCGGCCCGGCACACGGTCATGGACCTGGTCGTCTCGTCGTACGCTCCCACGATCCGCGCGCTGGCCCATGCTCGCCGCCGACGGCGGGCGGTCCGCGTGCCTGACACCCTCGCGGTGGCGATGCCGATCACCCCGCGAGAGTCGCGCCTGCCCTACACGGGCAAGGAGGTGGAGGCGATCAGTCGCGTCCTGCCGTCGGTGCGGACGCTCGTGGGCGCGCAGGCGACGCGGGCCGCCGTACTGTCGCGCCTGCCCGGCAGCCAGCGGGTGCACTTCGCCTGCCACGCCACGAGCGACCCGACCGACCCGTCCGGAAGCCACCTCCTCGTCCACGACCACGAGGAGAACCCGTTGCGGGTGCTGGAGATCTCCCGCCTGCGCCTCGAAGCACCGGAGCTGGCCTTCCTGTCCGCGTGCGACACCGCGGTGACTTCGCCGGAGCTGGCCGACGAGGCTGTCCACATCGCCTCGGCGTTCCTGCTCGCCGGCTACCCCCACGTCATCGGCACGTTATGGCCGATCAACGACCGGACGGCGGCCACCATCGCCGAGCACGTCTACACAACCATGGCCTCACACAACCACGACGTCGCGCACACCGCGTCGTCGTTGCATGAGGTGACCCTGCGGACGCGGGACCGCTACCTCCGGATGCCCACCCGCTGGGCCTCCCACGTCCACGTGGGGGCGTGACGGCTACCTGCCCTTCCACAGCCAGCCGCGCCCGGTGAACGTCTTGACCGCGATTTCTGCAGGTTCGAACTCGTCCGGGTCGAGCCCCAGGACGCCCTCTCCGACGACGTACTCGTGGAGGCGGTCCGACAACATCACGACCAGGTCCGCCCCTGGGCGCTCGACGACGGCCGCCCGCAAGGGTCGGCTGTCGAGGAGCCGTCCGATGGTCAGGGTGACCTTGCCTCCGAACCCGAGGGCGGCGAGCCCGACCGGGCCGACATCGGCGGCCATGCGCAGCCGGATGCGGTCGCGGTGCACGGCGTTGTCATCCGCGACCCGCCTCGCCATGCCGTTCAGCAGGGACGGCAAAGCTCGCTGCACGTCGACGTGGTCGGGCAGGAACACCAGCAGGCCGTCGCCCGCGCCTTGGTGGTCGGCGTCGGCGAAGTCCAGGCCGAGGTCAGTGACGGCGTCCTTGACGAGAACCGCCAGGCGTTCTTGGACGCGTTCCTCGGCTGGGGTGGACCGGCTGCCGTAGTCGACCACGTCGAGCATGAAGCCCATCCGGAACCGCTTGCCCGCGGCCTTCGGGGCGGCCCGGACCGGCTCCGGCGCGGGCGCCATCTCCCGGATCACGCGGGCCAGGCCGCGGCTGCGGTCGAGTTGGGACAGCGTGTCGCCCAACTGCACGTGGAACCAGTCGACCAGGGCGACGTCCGCGTCGAGCTGCCGGGACATCAGCAGTGCCATGTTATGCCGCACGGCGGCCACGGACTCGCGCATCCGCTCCACCCGGTCCGCGGCGACGGCGAGCCCGATCTCGTCGCCGCGCAGCTCACCGACCACGTCGGCGCGCGTCAGGTCGGTCCGCAGCTCGTCCACCCGGGTGTCGACCTGGGTGCGCAGCCGCGCGAGCCAGGCCTCGTCCCGTTCCCACACACGGATGTGGTGACGCAGCTTGGCGGCGTTGGCCAGGTAGCGGGCCAGCGGCGGCATGTCGACTTCGCCCCGGCTCCACGTCCACGCGCTGAGCCGGTCGTCCTCACCGACGGGTGCCATGACCACGAGGTCGCGGTCCGGTCCCGAGGAAGGGTCGGGCTCCCACAGCAGGATGTCGCCCTCCAGCGACTGCGGGGATCCCCACCTGATCCGGCCGTGAAGCCGGGCGGGCAGGCGTTCCCTCGCCCACTCGCCCGGAGGTTTGGCCTGGTGCACGCGTGCCGTACCGAGCAGCGCGTCGGTGTCGTCGCCCACGACCTCGACCCACCACCGGTCGAACTCGATCCACCCCGGCGGCACGAAGGACGCCGGGCCGGCGTCAACCGGCGCGGCGAAGGCCAGCGAGAGGTTGAGCATGTCCTGGTGACGGCGCAGCAGGAGCTGGATGTCTACGGCCTCGTTCTGGGCTGCGGCCAAGGGGCCGTCGGGCCCAGGGTGCACAACAGCGGGCGGTGCGGTGGGCAGGCCGGTGGCGGAGATCGGGTCGGTCACCCCCAGCAGGTCGCGGCACCGCTGCCAGATCGACCGCACCTGCCCGAACGCATGCGCGGCTCGCCGCCCTTCCAAGGGGGCGAAGACGTGGACGATGAGCTCCTGCTCAGTCGGTGTCGGAGCGGTCATTGTCCTCCTCCACGTCTTCAGCGCCGCGCAGGCTGTCCAACGTCTCGCTGCGGCGTTCCAGCACGAACGGCGGCGGTGGCACGACCGGCTCCTGGCCGACCCTGGTAACGCGCACCGGCGCGGCGAGCTCCACGGCATCGGTCGCGTCGCGGACCGCGTCGGCCCCGCACGCGCGAACCGCCGCCGCAAGGGTGCCGACCAAGCCGGCGACGTGCCGCCACTGCCGCTCCGTCATCTCCCACTGCACCAGGTCGTCGAGGACCATCCGCACGTCCTCGACGAGTTCCTCGTTCAGCACCGTTCCGCTCCTCCTCAACAACATTCACCCTGCGTGGTCGCCGGGGCGTAACCGTCGCCGATGACGCACAGGCTCGCCCACGCCGACGGCGGCGCATCGGGCTTGCGCGCGAGGTACTCCACCTGGGCGCGGTGCAGCGCCTCCGCGGGCGGCAGGTCGCGCAAGTGCCGGTAGAACGCGGCCATCACCCGCGCCCCGGTGACGCCGCCCACGTCAACGGTGCCCGCCAGCACCCACTGCGCGCCAGCCAGTAGCGCCGCGGTCGGCAGCCCGAACGGCTCGGTCGCCGCGAGCGGCACCACTCGGCCCGACCAGCACGACGCCGTGATGAAGCCGTCGGGCAGCGAGGCGGTGAGCAGTTCGGCAGCCGTGAGCTGGTCGGTGGCGCTCAGGGACAGCGCCTGGGCCAGTCCAGCGCGAGCCGTACCGTCGATGTACGCGCCGGGATCGAGGGCGGGCGGTGTGCCGTGAGCCCCGATCACCACGGCGGAGAACCGGTCGGCGTCGGCCAACGCGTCCCGCAGCTGCGTGGCCGTGGTGAACCGCACCGGTGCCAGGGCGTCGGTCAGCGCACGCCGTTCCCGGGCGGATCCCGGCAATTCCGGGTCGATGAAAGCCAGGACGCCCTCACCCGCGCGGCGCGGGCGGGAGCGCAACGACACCCACAGCGGGAACGACGGCACCAGTGTCAGGTGGGTTAACTCGGCCAGGACGCGGTCACCCAGTCGCGCCGCGCCCACCGGCACGGGCCCGAGCAGGCTGCCCGTAGACACGACCAGCGGCGGCGGTGACGGCGCAGCCAGGAGTTCCGCGGCAAGCGCCTCCGGCACGACCGCGGCGCCCAACTCGGCGAGGGCGTCGACCTGGTGCCCCCAGCCTGCGTCGACCGCCGCCCGCGCGTAGCGGTCGATCAGCTCGTGCACCGAGTCGGGGAGCCGCACCGAGTCGACCACCGGTTCCCGGCCCGCCTTGAGCCACACGCGGGTGCAGACGGTGACGTCGTCTTCGAAGACGTCCACGAGAAGCGCGTGGCCGCCCTCGGGCAGGCTCGCGAGGATCTCGCCTTCGTCGGGGGCGGTGCCGCCGAGGGCTTGACGCATCTGGGTGGAGGTCGTGTGCTCCAGCTCCCGGTAGAGCACCGGAAGGGATCCGTCCGGGTCGCCCTCGACGGTGGTGAGCGTGATGCGGGTAACCAGGTCACGCAGGTCGGGGCTAAGCCGGGCCCCGGCGCGCACGAACGCGGCCAGCGCCTCGGCGCGCGCGGCCGTGGCCACCGTCAGCGCGGTGCGGCCGTCACCGACGCCGACCGCGCACCGCATGGCCAGCGCGTAGGCGGCGTTGTTGTCGACGTAGAACGAGCGGCGGTGGGTCGGGTCGGCGAGCTGCCTGCCGTCGTCCTCGTCAAGCTGGAAACCGGCGACCGCGTGCGGAAGGGCGTCGGCTAACCGGCCCGCCGCCGCGAGCTGGAGCGCCACCTGGTGGTGGGCAATGCTCGCCGCGCCCCGGTCGGCCTCGTGGTCGAGCAGGTCGAGCGCCTCGGTGAAGTTCGCCAATGCCTCGTCGGGCAGCCCGCGGTCACGGGCGAGGAACCCGCGCTCCAAGGCCACGGCGGACAGCGCGCGGTGCGGCCTGTCCGGCTCGCCACCCACCGAGAGCACGTCGCGGACCTCGTCCAACATCGCCTCGGCGTCCTCGAACCGCCCCTGCAGCCTGGCCACCTGGGCGAGCAGGCGGGTGGCCGCCACGTGATTGGTCGGTTCGCCAGCACCCAACCGGCGTGCCTGCTCCAGGCGTTTCACGGCACGGTTGAACAGCGCCGGCTCCCGGGTGCCCGCGACGACGTCCCGATAGCCGAGCCGCCGTGCGACCGCAGCCGCGCCGAGCCGCCGCCCCGCGCGCAGATAGGCCACGAACGCCTCGCCATAGTGCGCGCGAGCTCCCTCCTCGTCTCCGACCTGCTCCAACACAGCACCCAACTCGCGCGCGGTGTTCGCCACGCCCACGCGCCTGTCCAAGGCCGCGTACCGGCTGCGGGCCTCCGCCAACAGGGCGCGCGCGGTGTCGTAATCACGGGCGATGCGCGCCGACACGGCCTCCTCCCGGCAGATGTTGGCCAGCAGCAGTTCGACCTGCTCGGGCGCGCCGCCCGCCGCACGATGGGCCTCCGCCGCACGGCGGGCCGCGAGCAACATGTTCCGCGCGTGGGCGAAGCGGTCCTGGTGATGGGCGATCGTGGCGCGGCCGAACAACGCCTGCCCCTCCTCCAGGGCGTTCCCGATCGCGGCTGCCTTGCGCACCGCGCGTTCCAGCAGGGCATCCGCACGGACGAAGTCGGCCTGGTACCGGACCACGATCGCCAGCTCACGCAACGCTTCACACTCCAGCGAGGTCAGACCTTCGCGTTCGGCGAGCACGACAGCCTCGGTGAACCCCCGCTCAGCATCGTCGTGGTCCCCTCGGGCACCCCGCACCCACGCCCATTCGACCAGGACGCGTCCGCGCCGGGCGGCGTCCGGGGCCTCGACGGCGAGGAGGACGTCGAGCAGGCGCTCGGCCTCCGCCAGTTCGTGCCGGTCGACGGCACTGCTCGCCCGAGCCATCAGGTCGTCGAAGTCAACCACGGGTGACGGTCCTGCTCACGCGAGTGATCGCGCCGCACTGCGCCGGCGCGAGCCTCCACTCCGAACGCGGGCGGTCGAACCAGAGATCGCGCAGCACAACTGCCGGGTGCCCGCCGTCGCGGACACCACCCGCAGTCAGGAGGCCCGGCTCGAGGTTCGTCAGCGGTGCCGCACGATCGCCGCTTTCTCGAGGCCATGTTGCACCGCGCCGCAGCGAGGGTCGACGCACCTCACGGCGTGCGTGGTGGCCAGCGTCCAAACCAGCCACGTGTTGGCATGCCCCTCGACCGTCTGCTGCAAGGTCGTCCCGTCGTGCGGTCATGCCGATCCTCCAGGAGGGCGAGTACGGCCTGGAGCAACAAGACCAGCCGCTGGCGTTGCCCGCGATCTTCGTCCGGAGCACCGCATAGGCGTACGCAGAAATGCGGACGATTGACTCCCGCTGTGCTTTCCACAGTTCGAAGGCGTGCCAAGTCCCGCCCAAGCGGCCCGGCCGACGACCGGCAGTCCGCTCGATCCGACGACCCAGCGCACCGCGACCTGCGGGGCGCCAAACTGCGGATTAGCCCGCTGAGCTGCGGTGAACGTGCACCATGGACCGTAGGGGCATGATCGTGAAGTGTGGCGTTACAACTGCCGTACCTGATCTTCGTCCGGCTCGTCGGCTGGCTGGTCCGCTCGGCCGGTCATCGGCGGCGAAGAACGTCGAACTGCCGGTGCTGCGGCACGAGGTCGCCGTGCTGCGCCGGAGCACTCCTCGACCGCGGCCGGACTGGGCCGATCGAGCGGTGCTCGCCGCACTGGTGCGCCAGCTCCCCGTCGACTGTGCGGACAGCGGTTGATGACACCAGGAACCATCCTGCGATGGCACCGGCGCCTGGTCGCGAGGGAGTGGACCCATCCAACCTGACCGGGCGCCCACCGGTTGACTACACCGTGATGGCGTTGATCGAGCGCATGGCGCGGGAGAACAGCGGTTGGGGTCACCACAGGATCCGGAGCGAGCTGCTCAAGCTCGGCCACCTGGTCGCCGCCTCAACCATCCTGTGCCGCTCGAAAAGTCATCGTCGCAGGCCACCCATCATGATCAGCATTCTGGGCGACCGCGAGAGCCTGCGCGTGGTGGGCGCTTGGGAGCGGATGGTGCCGCGTTCCCCAGGGGCGGACTGACAGATCACCTTCGACGGCCAGGGAACCGCCACAGCGGTCGTCCGACCGCGCGAGGGAAGCACCTCGAACGGCATCACCCGAGCAGGGCGATATAGTCATAAAGCGCACCGCGAGTCGCCTCTAGCCGAGCCTGAAGAGACGACCCCTTGACCAATCGATATGTTGCGGACTCAACCCCCAGGGGCGCCCCGATCATGAACTGACCTGCGGAAACACCGAATCAGCAGGTGACGGCGATGCCGTTGAGTGCCGTTCGATGCAGCTCGGTTCCGTTGCGGCTCAATGGATTCTCCCATTTTCCTCCCACACATCCTCCCACCGCCAGCCCGCGGCGGCCGTGTGGACGTGCGCAAATCAAGTGACCGGAGCTTCGGCAGTAGCAACACGGCCGTAGCGGTGACGGCCGCACCGTCCCCACGGCTTGATCGACAGGGACGAAGCCGTGGCGGCCGAAGCCGCAAGTCAAAGCTACTGTGCCGTCTGTGGCACCTACAGGGTCTCGGGTGACACTTCGACACCGGCGCACGTCCGATGACCGCAGGATTGCGGTTGGAATCACTGGATCGTTTGGTCGAATACCGCCGTGCCCGACAGCGGTGATCACTCGAAACATCGTTTTCCCTGGTCACGCCGAGGGCGGTCTCCACAGTCCGTCATGAAGGCGCATCAGGGTGATCTGCGTGCGAAGTCGGCTGGAAGGCTGAATACGCTGGGCGAGGTTCCATGCTCGACGACACCGGGAGTCCGGCAATGCCCGAAGCGGAAGCGACCGACACGACGCCGGGACGGCGCTTCTTCATCAGCATGGCGGTGGAGCAGTACCGGGGCCTGCCCGACGGCGAGAGGCTGATTCGGCCGACTGCGGACGCGCAGCAGTTCTCCGAGCTGCTCGCCCCCTCCACCTACCGACACGTGCTGCCGGGGATGGGGAACTACTGGTCGGCGAGCCAGGTCCGGTCTTCGCTGAGCGGGTGGTCTAAGGACGTCGACCTTGGGCTCGAGGACGTCGTGGTGTTCTACTTCGCCGGCCACGGCACGGTGGCCGACCGGGATCGCCACTACCTGATGTGCTGGGACAGCGAGGAGGACGACCCGGCGGCCACGGCGCTGGCCACCGAGGACGTAGTACGGATCCTGACCCGCAGCGGACTACGGAATCTACTGGTGGTACTCGACACTTGCTACGGCGGCGCTGCGGCGGCCGACGGCGCCCAGGTGGCGCTGCGCACCATCGCCCGGCAGGCCAACAGCACCGCCACCTCGGGCGTGTGGCTGCTGTCCTCAGCGCGGGCCAGGGACGAGGCTGTCGACGGTGCATTCCTGGACGCGCTGGTGCCCGCCTTACGTGAGGTCGGCGAGCGGACCGGCCAGCGGCAGCGCTACCTGGATCTCGTGCACATCGTGGAGGCGACCAATCTCCGCTTCGAGCGGGCGGGCCTGCGGCAGCGCGCCGAACTGGCCGCAGGCATGGTGACCAGCCTCGCACCGTTCCTGGACAACACGGCCTACCGCCACGACCTGCCCGCCGAGGACACCGACCTGGAGTTGCAGCGGCGGCTGGCCGACCGCGACCTGCACGACCACTTCGGCCCCAGGTCGCGCGGGGTGGAGTTCGACTCCGAGCCGGGTTTGTACTTCAACGGCCGCGACCGCCTGCTGCAGGAGTTGACCAACTGGATGCGCGGCAACGGCACGGACGGCAAGGGCCGCGTGGTCACCGGCAGCCCCGGCTGCGGCAAATCGGCCGTGCTCGGGCGCATCGTCGCCCTATCGGACCCCCTGTACCGCAGGAGGCTGCTCGCCGGTTCGGACGACGCCGACGTCCCGGCGCGGCTCGTCGACGCCGCAGTGCACGCTCGCCACAAGCTCCTGCCCGAGATCGTGCAGCAGATCGCGACCGAACTGGGCATGGAGGTCGATGGCCCTGGGCAGCTGCTGCGTGACGTCAGCGTCCGCGCCCGGCGAGACGGCCCGGTGGTGATCGTCCTGGACGCCCTGGATGAGGCCGGTTCGGGCACTGCCGCGGACACCGGAGGCAAGGGCGAGCCGCGACGGATCGCCCGCGAGCTGCTGCGCCCGCTGTCCGAGGTGCCCGGGGTCCGACTGCTCGTAGGCACCCGGCGCGAACTGGTCGGCAGCCTGGGCGCGTCGATGCACGTGCTCGACCTGGACCACCGCGAGTACCTGGGGCAGGACGACATCGCCGGGTACGTGACGAGCGTGCTGCTGGCCGCCGACGAACCGGAGGTGCCCACGCCCTATCGGGACCGCCCCGAGCTGGCCAGGCAGGTGGGCGAGGCGGTCGCGGACCGGGCAGCAGGAGTGTTCCTGGTCGCCAGGATGACCGCGCGCGGGCTGCGCTCGCTGGGCGCGCCGGTCGACGTACACGAGCGCGGCTGGCAGAAGAAGCTGCCCAGCGAAATCGGCGAGGCGTTCGAGGACTACCTGACCCAGTTCGGCCCGGACGAGAACCGGGTGCGGGCCCTGCTAACGCCGCTGGCCTTCGCCGAGGGGCAGGGGCTGCCCCGGGGCGCGTTGTGGACCGGCATCGCCACGGCGCTGGGGGCCAGCCGGTTCGACGAAGACGACGTCGACTGGCTGCTGGAAAAGGCCGCCGCATACATCGCCGAGGTGGTCGACCACGGCAGGTCGGTGTACCGGCTCTATCACCAGGCACTGGCCGAGCACCTGCGTGCCCAGTACCGGTTGGGGGCGTGGGGCGCGCAGACCCGGATCACCGAGGCGCTGGTGGCGACAGTGCGGCACGACACGGACGGCCTGGCCGACTGGTTCTCCGCACACCGTTATCTCCAGATCCACCTGGCCACGCACGCCGCTGCCTCGGGTCGGCTCGATGAGCTGGTTGACGACCCCGGATTCCTCCTGTTCGCCGACCAGTTGTCGCTGCTACGGGCGTTCCGCCAAGTCGGTTCGGAACGGGCGCAGCAGGCCCGCAACGCCTACGAGCAGGTGGCGCACCAACTCACGGGCGCGATGTCACTCGCCGAACGGGCCGCGTACCTCCAGTTGTCCGCTCGTCGCTGTGCGGCTGACGAGTTGGCCGACCGCGTGGACCGGCTGGACGTAGCGATGCCCTGGCGCACGCGCTGGGCCTGGTGGTCGCCCACCGGCGTGCACCGGCAGCTCGTGGGCCACGAGAAGCTGGTTGAGGCGCTAGCCACCGGCGACATGGACGGCAGGCCGATCCTGCTCACCGGCGCCGAGGACGGCACCGCGCGGATCTGGGATCTGATCACCCAGCACCCGATCGGCGAGCCGCTCCGACCGGGCAGCAAGTCGATCACTGCGCTGGCCGTCGGAGAGCTGGGTGACTACACGGTGGCACTGATCGGCGGTGACGACGGCAAGTTACGCCTGTGGGACCTCTCGGCGGGCAAGCCCATGGGCGAACACTTCGTCGGACACACCAACCGGATCACCTCCATCGCGCTGAGCACCGGGCACGGGAGAACGCTGGCGGCTACTGCTAGCCGGGACGGGACCGCGCGGATCTGGGACGTCGAGACAGGCCTCCAGCTCGGCGAACCGTTCCGTGGACATCGCAGGCCGGTCAACGCGGTCGCGTGGACCGGCCTGCAAGGCCAGCGCGTCGTCCTCACCGGGGGTGAGGACAGCCGGGTGCGCATCTGGGATGCCGACAGCCTGGAGGAGATGGGCAACCCGCTGGTCGGACACACGAAACCGATCACCTCAATCGGGCTGTCCCACGTACGCGGCCGCGACGTCGTGGTCACCGCGAGCCAGGACGGTTCGCTCGGGGTGTGGGATGTGTCCACCCGCCAACTGGTCGGCGAGCCACTGTCCGCGCACCAGTTCGGCGTGACGTCCATGGCAGTCGGCGAGCTGAACGGCGAGCCAATCGCGGTGAGCTGCAAGTATTCCGTTGCCAAGGTGTGGAACCTCGACACCAGGCAGCAGATCGGCCAGCCACTCGCCGGGCACGACGGCTCCATCGGCGTGGTCGCCCTCGGCACGGTGGACAACCGACCGGTCGCCGTCACCGGTGGCACGGACCGGACCGCGCGAATATGGGACCTTACCGCCGACCAGCCCTTGACCGGGCACACCAGTCAGATCCGCAGCGTGGCCATGGCCCGGATCAGGCGACGTTGCCTGGCACTCACCGGCAGCGACGACACCACAGCCGTGCTCTGGGACCTCGACTCCGCCGGGGCGCAGGACGGGCAGCCGCTGGCTGGCCATCGGGCTGCTGTGAGCGCGGTGACCCTCGGGGAGGTCGGAGGCAGACCGCTCGCGGTTACCGGGGACCAGGACGCCACCGTACTGTTATGGGACCTCGACACGCGGCAGCCCGTCGTCGCGCCCCTGTTCGGGCACACCGGACCGATCGGGACCGTGCGGCTGTGCCAAGTCGACGGTATGCCGCTGCTTGCCACAGGCAGCAAGGACGGCACAATCAGGTTCTGGGACCCGACCACCGGCGAGGTGGTGGGTGAACCCCTGATCGGCCACAACGGCGACGTCGACATGCTCGACGTGTGCGTGGTGGGCGGCAGACCCATCGTGCTGGCCGCGTCGCGTCGCGGCCACGTCACAACATGGGACCTGCGGACACGGCAGTGCCTGCCGACTGGGCAGCCGGACCCCGATCAGTGGCAAGCCTTGGCGGTCGGAACCGTCGACGGCCGCGCTGTCGCGCTGTTCGCTGGCACCGACAACACTCTCCTGTTGTGGGATCTCGCCACCGGGCAGGCAATCGGGGAGCCCATGGTCGGACACACCGACCGCGTCAAGCACGCCGTGCTGGGCGACCGCGGCGGTGTCCCCATCGCCATCAGCGCAAGCGGGGACAGCACCGCGTTGGCTTGGAACCTGCGCACGGGAGAGCGGCTGGGACCGGCGTTCGAGTACGACGCGTGGTACGGCGACCCGGTTCTCGCCCTCGGTCCGCTGGCCGACGACACGGCCGCGATCGTGGCGGGGAGCACCCAACTGCGGTTGCTGTCATTGAAGACCTTTCACCAGCTCGGCGATGCGCTCCACGGCCGTGAGACGAACACATCGTGCATCGCGCTCGGCTTCGCGGAGGGCAGAGCTGTCCTCGTCTCTGGCGGCGACGACGGCACGGTGCGGACGCACGACGTCGAGTCGGGGCAGCTGTGTGGGCCGGTGATGAACGGGCACCAGCGCTTCATAGGCGGGGCGGGGGTGATCGAGGACGGCGGGTCGGTTGCGGTGACCGTCGGGCAATTAGACAGCGGGGTACGAGTGTGGGACCTAGCCACACACCGAGAGCGGTTCAGGTGGGCACACCGAGAGAAGGCGATGACCGTCTACTCGGCGGTTCGATTGCTGGCGGTGGCCCGTCGGCGCGGGCACCCGGTCGTCGCGGCCGCCGCAGGTTCGGTGGTCCAGGTGTGGGACCTCGCCACACGGGCGCTTCTGGCCGAGTTGAGTGGCCACACCGGGCGGATCGAGTCGGTGTCGGCCGGTGAGTTCGACGGCGGTCCGGTCTTGCTCACCGCAGGCAATGACTCTACGGCGCGTCTGTGGGACCTCGACGCACTGCGGCCGTTGGACCCGCCACTCGGCGGGCACAGCGGCACCGTCTTCGCCGCCGCAGCGGACGCCGCCAAGAAGCTCGTGTTCACCGGGGATAGCGCCGGGGTGGTGCGGGCCTGGGACCCGGCGACCCGGAAGCAGGTGGTCATCGGACTACCCCGGTTGTCGAAGTGGATCAGCTGCTTGACCGGCGGACGGCTGCATAGTCGACCGGTGCTGGTCATCGGCGGCGGCGACGGCACGATCCGGGTCTGGTGCCAGGGTACGGAGAACCTGGTCTTCCAGGCGCAGCTCAACACGACCCCGCAGGACGTCGCGGTGCACCCGCCCGGTGACCTGTGCGTGGCCACCGCGATGGGCATCGTCTCGCTGCGCGTGCGGGACTGGGGCGAAGAGGTCGACGGATGAGCAAAGTGGTGCTGGTGCACGGGATAGCTCAGCAGTACAAGGGTCCGGAGTCACTGCGGGCCACGTGCGCCCCGGCCCTCTGCGACGGCGTGCGGCTCGCGGGCGGCGCGCTCGCCCCCGAGGACGTGTCCGTCGCGTTCTACGGCGACGCGTTCCGACCAACCGGCGCGCGGTCGGCGAGCCTGCCGGACTACGACGCCTCGGACATCGTTTCCCTATTCGAACAGGAACTCCTCCGCGCCTGGTGGCAAGAAGCCGCAGCGATCGACCCGAACGTGCCGGACCCGGTGAAGACCACCCGGACGCGCACCCCGAACTGGGTGCAGCGCGCCGTGTACGCGTTGAGCGGGTCAAGGTTCTTCGCGGGCCTCGCCGAACGGGCGATGATCGGCGCACTGAAACAGGTCTCGACCTACTTCATCGACCCAGACGCTCGCCGGAACGTCCAGCAGCGCGTGTTGGACGCCATCACCCCCGAGACCACCGTTGTGGTCGCACACTCGCTCGGTTCCGTGGTCGCCTACGAGGCGCTATGCGCCACGAGAGGTACTCCCGTGACAACGCTGGTTACCCTCGGCTCGCCGCTCGGCCTGCCTAACCTTGTCTTCGACCGGCTAGTGCCGACCCCAATCGACGGTCGCGGAGCCTGGCCAGGCGCGGTGCGGAGCTGGACCAACGTGGCCGACCGCGGCGACGTGGTGGCCAACCCGAAACAACTCGCGCCTCACTTCGAGCACGGCGTCACCGACGTGCCCGTCCACAACGGGGCCAAGGCGCACGACATGCTGCCCTACCTGACCACCCGGGAAACCGGGAAGGCGGTGCGGCACGGGCTCGACTGAGCATGTACCTGCCGACAACCCTATCCGTGCAGGGTTGCAGCCGCGCGGAGCGTGACGGCTCGAAGTGCACGTGGGTGCGGTCGCCGTCTACGGTGGCGTCAGGTCACAGGGCATGATGACCAGCCGTGCTGCGTCGAACGGGCCCGCGTCCGCAGTTGTACTGCGCCAATCACACGGCGTCCACCGCGTCGACCCGGTCCTCGCAGAACATTGCGGTTGCCCCTACGAAAGCAGGCAAGCGCCAGATCCGATGTCCTCACGGGTAGCGCGATACACTCATGCCGGACATCGCGGGTCTCCTTCAGTCGAGCCTGAAGAGACGACCACTTGACCAAGCGATATGCTGCGGACTCAACCCCCAGGGGCGCCCCGATCTTGAACTGACCTGCGAAAACACCGAATCAGCAGGTGACGGCGGTGCCGTTGAGTGCGGTTCGATGCAGCTCGGTTCCGTTGCGGCTCAATGGATCCTCCCACTTTCCTCCCACACATCCTCCCGCCGCCGGCCCGCGGCGGCCGTGTGGACGTCGCACACATGTGCGCCCATCAAGTGACTAGATTCTGTGCCATCAGCAACACGATCGTCCTCGACAGCTGTGTTGCCGACATCCCGCTCGAGACAGCGTCACACCCTGGCCACTACTGGCCAGGGCTCACGGGCCGACGTGGATCGTGGCCATCCACCACCTCCGCCACCGCCGGGGAGTCGTGTCCCGCAGGGCACGGGTCGCGGCGTGCAGGGCGAAGGCCGCGCGGTCGGGGGTCGGATGGCCGTTCTGGTCCAAGCTCTCGTAGAACAGCTGAGCGACGCGCCTTGCCACGTCGTCCGTCACCGGCCACAGGGCCGCGATCACGTGCCTGAACCCGGTCAGCTGGAACGCCGCCGCCACGTGGATCGCCTCGTCGGCTAGTAGCGGGTTGGGGGAGGCGGTGTCGCAGGCGGAGAGGTAGGCGAGTTCGGCGTCATTCAGGCGGAGGCTGGACAGGTCGCGCACGGTCAGCATCCGGTCCGCCAGTCGCAGACCGCTGGACGATGGGCTGACCGGGTCGGTGATGCCGTGACATGCGAAGTGCGCAATCGTGCCTCGGGGGATCGCGGCGAGCACGGCGTCCCGAGTGGCCGCGGCGTCCGCCAACACTTCCACGCTCGCGGGGAACATGTCGCGCAGCGCTGCCACCTCGAATCCCGCGTGCGGCAAGTCGGGCACACCGGGGACGTGGGATGTCGCCACGGCTAGCACGTGCGGGGCGCGCGTCGTCGTGGCGAGCTGCCGGCGCGCGTGGATCAGCGCGCGGATCGTCGGTGTGTAGGACGAGACGACCAGGTCCGGCACGGTTGTCGGGACGTCGCCCGCGAACGCACCGTGGTGGCCAGCCATGTGCAGCGGCAGGAACGAGAGCGTGCCCGACGGGCACCACCACAGGCGCGGGAGAGCGTCACCGGGTGCGCGGCGGTCGGCCAGCCCCACGCCGTCGAGCACCGGCCTGGCGACCGCGTCCCAGAGCCATCCGAGGATCTCGTCCAGCAGGCGGTCTTCCCGAGGTCCGGCCCCCGCCACCGCGGTGTTGAACGCGGCCAGCTGACGCTCGACTTCGGCCGGGTCCGCCTCCGGCAGCGGGATCACCGACACGCCGTTCCGCGTCAATGCGAGGGCGTCGGACCGGTACCTGCTCACGTTGAGCAGCACGACCGGACCCGCCGCGGCCGCGTCCAGCAGATCGGCGACCGGCGTCCGACGCAGGAACCCCTCGAACCCAGGCAGCCCGCGGATCTCCTCCACCACCTGGTCCCACTCGCGCCGGGCGCCGGTGTGGTCGGGCCACTCCGGTGACGACGGATCATCCTCCTTCCTCGGCCCGTGGCCGCCGAACCGCTCCCCTAGGGTCGCGAAGCGCGTCGCGAGGTGCGGTGCGCGTTGCGCGAGTTCGGTCAGATTCGTGGACAGGTCGAGCGACCGCGCCAGCAGCACACCCCGGCCGTGTTCCCACAGTTCGACGGCGCGGGCGGGATCGCCCGCGTTCAACGCGCATGCGGCGGCGTCCGACGCGAGACCCGAGAATCGGGCCAGGTGGAACTCGCTGTCGGCGCGATCGGCTCCGTGCCAGACCATCTGGTCGACCGCGCGGATCGCGATGTCGAACACCTCGACGGCCAACTGCCAGTCACCGATCACCGCGGCGGCCCGACCCAGGTACGTCGTGACTAGTGCGCGCGCCGGTGAGCCGATCACGGTGGTGTCCGAGGCGGCGCGCAGCACACCGATGGCTTCGGTCAGCAACTGCTGGTCACCGTGCGATTCACCGCCCACCAGCAGCGTGCCGCCGAGGTTGAGCAGGGTGCCCGCGCGGTCGGGGTGGTCGGCAGATGTGGCCTCGGCTGCTCGGCGTGCGAGGTTGATGGCGGTGTCGAGGTCATCGGGGTGGCCGGTGCGTTCGTAGCTTGCACGGAGGGCGAGGCCGAGATTGGACAGGTGGCGTGGGTAGTCGGGGTGGTCGGCGGGTGTGGCGTCGACTGCTCGGCGTGCGACGTCGAGGGCGGTGTCGAGGAGATTAGGGTCGCCCGTGCGTTCGTAGCTTGCACGGAGGGCGAGGCCGAGATTGGACAGGTGGCGTGGGTAGTCGGGGTGGTCGGCGGGTGTGGCGTCGACTGCTCGGCGTGCGACGTCGAGGGCGGTGTCGAGGAGATTAGGGTCGCCCGTGCGTTCGTAGCTTGCACGGAGGGCGAGGCCGAGATTGGACAGCCTGCCCGCCAATTCCGGGTCGTCCTCGGCGGTGCCGGCGACCGCATCCCTGCTGGCACCGATCGCGCGGTCGAGTTCGGAAAACTCACCCGTGTACTGAAACCGGGCGTAGTGCGCGATCGCCAGTAGGGACAGCAGGCGGGAGTACTCGGGGTCGTCTCGCGGCACCGACGCCGCAGCCTCGTACCCGACCTCGACGATCTCCTGCAGATCGTAGGGGCGTCCGTGGTGCCGGTAGCGGAGGTACAGCGCGGCCATCAGGCCCGTGAGACCGGGACCGGGATCCCGGTCTCCGAGGTCCACCGACTTGCGAAAGACGTCCACTGCCTCGTCCAACACGGAAGGCGAGCCGGTCGATTCGCCGTACAGCAGCAACGCGGTGCCGAGTTTCAGCAACGTCGCGAGCCGCGCCCGGCGGCCATCCGGATGCACGCGGGCGAGTGCCATGCGGAACACTGCGACGGCGGCGTCCAGCGTGTTCCGGTCGCCGGTCGCCTCATGCTCGTGGATCAGGTCGCCACCCAGCAGCGTCCACGGATCGTTGTCCGGATCAGGGTCGTCAGCGGGGGCCAGTGCCTCCCGCACCGCGTCGGGAACAAGGTCCGGCCGCGACCGTCGGAGTCGACGGAAGACTGCGATCGCCTCGTCCAGGTCGGGACGGTCGTCGGGTTCAGGCAGCAGGAGGTAGCGGTACCAGTGCAGCAAGCCGACCGCCGCCGCGGCCTCTGCATGCTCGGTAACTTGATCGCCGATCGCCTCCCTGAGCGCGAGCGCGTCCGCCAGTGCAGCGGGCGCAAGGACCGTCGTCGGGTCGCGCCCCGCCTCGTACTGGTCGAGCCGGGCACGCAACATGCCGGTCAAGCGGCCGATCGTCATGCTGGCCGCCGATCACGGAACAGCGCCCGACTGTCCCCGTCCGCGCGCTGGCGGGCGGGGACGGCCGGGCGGGCCATCCGGGTAGTCATGGTCATCGAATGGTGGTCATCGGATCGACGTGACGGGCTACGCCTCGTGGTGCGGCGGCGTGGGTTCGCCGGCCGGTCGTTGTCCGCCGGGTGTCCACGCCAGCCGCGACCTCGGCTACGATCGCGTCGATGTCATGAATGTCGGCGGTCGGGCTCGTCTCGTCCGCGCGGAGCAAGGCGTCGAGCTTCAGCTCGGTGAGCGCCCGCTTCACCTCGACGATCGACCGCACGGTCGCGTCGTCTCCGTGCCCCGGCATGGTCACGACTCGTCCCCCTTCGCTTGTGCGATGTGGTGCCGCAACTTCGCCAGCGCGCCGCTGATCCGGTTGTCCACGGTGCGCAGCGAGATCCCCATCCGGTCGGCGATCCACTGCCGACGGCGGCCGTCGAGGTACCGGTACTCCACTACCTGCCGCTCCTGCGGGTTCAGGACGCGGCGCAGCAGGTCGTCGAGCAGTACCCGATCATCGAACTCGACTGCGGTCCGCTCGCTAGCGGCGCGTTTGGCGGTCCGCTCCGTGCGCAGCGCTTCGCGCTCGAAGTGGTTGATCGCCACACGTGTCCCCACCACCGTGAGCCATGCCGCCGGGTCGTCGAGCTCGTGGAGCCGGTCGCAGTGGCGGTAGGCAGCGAGAAATGTCTCCTGAGCGATGTCCTCCGCTAGCCGGACATCACCCGCGCACACCCTGGTGAGCTTCGCAATCAGGCGGGACCTGTGCGCGAGGTAGAAGCCGTCGAAGTCGAACCTCTCGGGCTTCGTCGTCCTCTCGTGCCCGACCTCCTCGACGCCGGTCCGGTCGAGTGGGCCGTCCGGGGTGACCGAGACGATCCGCTCGACCGTCTCGCCGTCGCCGTTCCACACCGCGCGCAGCGGTGGGGCAGCGGGACGGCTCGGAGGCGGGGCGAGCTGGAGGTCCCGCAGCGTGCCCAGGCCTTCGTCCATGGGCGTGGTCGACGATCCGGCCTCGGTCGACGACTCGTCGGCATCGAACTCGTCGACGTGCCCGTGGCTCAACTCGTCACCTCCTTGTCGTCATCCTGCCCCACCGGTCGGACGACCAGCCGGAGCCCGTTCTGCACCGAGTGGGACAACTCGGTGCCCGGCGGCAACGGCAACGCGGCCATCCGCTGCTGCTCCCGAACGACCTGTACCACGGCCCGCTCGCGTCGCAGGCGCTCGACGGTGCCCAGCAACCCCGACCGGCGCACCGCGCTGGCGACGACCGGCAGCAACGCGACCAGTCCGGCGATCACGGTGGACAGCAGTGCGGCATCCAGTGAAGCCGTAAAAGATCAACTTGTCGGCGTGTCGGTTCCCGCTGGGTTCGGCGTGGAAGCCGTGGCCAGGAGCTGGGCGGCCGTGCGGTAACGGGCCGACGCCGGGGATGGGAGACAGCCGTCCCG
>NZ_ML775967.1:1966-22287 GCF_009769385.1 Saccharothrix deserti | reverse complement strand
CACTGGTTCCGCCGACTGCGGGTCAGGTGGGAGATCCGGGACGACATCCACGAAGCGTTCCTGAGCCTGGCCTGCGGCATCATCTGCTGGCGCCGCCTGCGCAACTTGTCATTGAGTTAGGAGTTCTTAGCGCCAGCACGCTCAACCGTCAACCATTCCCCAGCTTCAGCAGCCATCGCGACACCTCACCGACGCTCTCAACGAAGCTCGCCTCGGTGGGCTTTCGGCCGCCACCTGGCGCACGGACCCGCCCATCAGGTGTGGCAGCAGCACCGCGAACCGGCAGCCGAGCTGGGATAAGACCTCGCCGGTGATCGGCATACCACACCAACGAGCCCCAAGATCGAAAGCAACACCTTGATCTTTTACGGCTTCTGTGGAACCAGCAGCGCTGCTCGCGTGCGGCGGGAAATACCTCGCGCAGCGCACCCCGGAACCCCACGGACCCCGATCATCACCAGCAGGCAGAGTTCGTGTTCCTCCAGGCGGATGTTGACGTGGATGCCGTCCGCCACAGGTACACATAGTCCACACCGGACAGGTCACGCTCGGCGAACGCGCGTTGTTCGGCCTGCCACTGCTCGGTCAGCTTCGTGATCACCGGCGCGGACAGGCCCTTCGTCGAGCCGAGGAACTGGCCCGACGCGGGCACGAAGTCGCCACTGGACAGGCCGTGCAGGTACAGCAACGGTCCGTCACGTTCGTCGGCGTAGGCGGCGATGTAGGCGTCGACCTCGGCCCGCAGGGGCTTCTGCCAGCATGCGGCGGGCGCCCTCGCGAACGATCCGGTCGATCACCGACTCCTCGCCGGCGGCCGGCCGGTCATTCGTCACCGGATGCGGGGTCAGGGACTACGGTGAGCATGGGCGCGCCTTCCCGACCGACGCGCCAACGTCGGCCTGTTTGAGACCTCTACTCGATCACCGGGAAGGTACGCCCCTTACCGGCCGATCCACAGGTCTCAACCATTGCTCGGTCTCCGGGCCGTGGGGCCCGGAGACCCTTGGCTTGCGCTGTGGGTCAGCCCATGCCCTGGAGGCGCCAGATCTGGTTCCTCTTGTTGTTCAGCGCGCTCGCCGGGTCGCAGGGCCACTGGTGGATCTTCGCGCCGGCCGCGGTGGAGATCTCGCTGACGTCGACGCACTTGCCGCTGTGGACGGCGACCAACTGGTAGTCCTTGCCGTTGCCCAGCGCGGTGACCGGGTTCAGGGTGAACATCTGGTTCGCGGCGCCGTTGCAGGTGTACTGGATGACGGCGGCACCGTCGGCCGTGGAAGCGCCCGAGACGTCCAGGCACTTGCCGCTGTGCTGGTTGACCACGGTGTAGGTGTTCGCCCGTCCGGCGACCGGCTTGAGGTCGAGCATCTGCTGGTAGCCGCCTTCGCAGTGGTACTGCTGGTACTGCGTGCCGTTGGCGGTGGAGAGGTTGGTGTCGTCCAGGCACTGGCCGCTGTGCTGGGCCACCGCGACGGTGGAGACGGTGGTGTTCGACGGCGGGAGCAGGGTGACCGTGTAGCCGTCGGCGGCATTCGTCCACGGCACGTTCACCGAGGCCGAGTTGCCGCTCACGGTCAGAGTCTGGTCGGAAACGGTGACCGGGCCGGTCACGGCGCCGCCGCCGTTGTTCGGGATGCGCTGGACTATCGCACGGACCCGGCCGTTCTCCACCACGGAGGTGGTGTCGAGACGGTCGAGGTCGACGGTCACGGTTCCGGTGTTGCCGTTGCTCCCGAGCAGGATCTTGGCGTTCCGCGCGGAGTTGTCCTTGGTGGCCAGGCCGTCGGTACCGGTACCCGGGGTGACCTTCACGATGTTGCCGGTCTGGGAGCCGTAGTACCGGTAGAGGAACCACTCCCCCCGCGGCAGGTACTGGCTGCCGGTCTTGGTGAGCAGGCCCGCCTGGAGGTCGTGCAGGTTGCTGTCGCCCCAGTTGGCCCGCAGGCCGTCCACCCCGGCCCGCTCCAGACGGGAGATGTACCAGCCGCCGCGGCCCGGGTTCTGCTCGGCACGCTGGGCGTACTCGTTGACCTGGAACGGGCGGTTCGTGGTCAGCGACCGGGCCGCCAGCTTCGACCTGACGACATCAACGTCCACGACGGGGTCGCCGGGCAGGTCGTGCCAGCTGTAGATGTCCGGATCCACGTTGTTGGCCTTGACGTAGTCGAGGTAGGTGTTCCACCACGTCGACGCGCCGGCCTCGGAGGGGTCGCCCGCGGTGCTGGGGCCGACGATGACCACGTTGGGGAAGGCTGTCCGGATCCGCTGGTAGGCCCGCTTCCACATCTCCAGGTACTGGGCCTGCGGCCGGTCCCAGAAGGGCCTGTAGTCGGGCTCGTTCCAGATGTCCCACTGGACGTCGGTCATGCCGGAGGCCCGCGCGTCGGCGATGAGGCGGTCGTAGAAGGCGTCGAAGCTGGACCAGTCGCCGTTGTCTCCCGGGTAGTTGGCGATGAGGGAGCCGTCGGCGCCCCACAGGTCGTGCGGGATGATGATGAAGGTCCCGCCGAGCGCCTTGGTGCGCTTGTACTGGGCGAGGGTGGAGTTCCAGCGGCGGTCGTACTTGCCGGCGACCCACCCTCCCCCTCCCTGGCCGTCCAGCTGGGCGCCGCCGGCCCGCATGAACTTCCACTTGATGTCCTTGTAGAAGTGCTCCTGGGGAAGCGAGCCGTTCTCGGTCATCCCGTAGATGGTGCCCGAGGCACGGTACGTAGGGGCGCCCCCGGCGGTGGAGAAGTCGACGGCTACGGCGGTGTCGGCGGCCTGGGCCGACGTGCCGGGAAGGGCGACGGCCGCGACCGACGCGAACAGCGCGGCCAGCGCGGTGGTCCTGCGCAGGCGGCGGCTTCCAGGGGAGCCGGGCGCCACGGTGTTGCGTTTGGGCGGAGGAAGGACGCGGGACATACTCATGTGTTCTCCCGAGGGGGTGGGTGGTGCCTGGGCGGAACGCTCAGGGGGTCTCTCCGCCGCTGGTGTGCGCGGCGGGTGCGGTGTGCCGGAGTTCGCGGGCTTCGGCGAGGAGGTAGCCGGCGGCGGTCCAGGTGTAGACACGGTCGCGCAGGCCCGTTCCGGTGAGGGCGTCGAAGTTCTCCGCGAAGCCGTGGGTTTCGCACAGTGCCCGGAAGCGGGCGCTGATCTCGTCGGCGAGGCGGTCGTGGCCGGCGCGGCGCAGGCCGTCCTCGATCAGGACGGTGGCGGGTGCCCAGATCCGGCCGTGCCAGTAGCCGTCGGAGAGGTAGTGGGGCGAGGCGGGAAGTTCGGTGGCAAGGCCGTACGGGGTCAGGTGGGTCTCGATCCGGGCGGCCAGGGCCTCGCCGATGCTCCCGGGCAGGTGCTCGCCCAGTGCCATCGGCATCAGGTCCAGCAGGATGGAGCTGTCCCAGGTCTCCGCGCTGTCGACGCCACGGGCCACGAACCGCTGCCCCGTCCCCAGCTCGTCGGGCGTCGTGACCTGGGTGGCCTCGGCGGTACGGGCCCGCCGGGAAGGCCCGCTTCGGTGGCCGAGCCGGGCAGTTCGCGGAGCCGGAGGACGAGGAAGGTGGCCAGGTCGGCGGTGACGATCACATGCTCGGGGCCGAAGGTGGTGGCGCTGTCCCAGCCGCTGTCGTCGTACTGGTGGTGGGCGGGGTGGCTCCCGGCGGACGGTGAGCCAGAAGTCCGTCCACCGTGCCAACCTGCGGTGGACCCGGCGTGCGGCAGCCGCTCGGGCCGGCCGTAGTCACAGGCGGCCGCGGCCTCCATCGCGCTGCCGATGAAATCGAGCTGCGTTGCGGTGCAGTGGGCGCCGGCCGGCGACACGGTGCTCCGCGGGCCACCGGCCCGCTCGGCCATCTCACCGAGGTTCACAGGACTTCCTTCATCGAACCGGTTCGCTACCCTCTTGAAGAGAAGGAGCCTGGTCAGATCACAGGGTGGAGTGACGGGGCGACCCCGGGATCGAACCGGTTCGCATGAAGGGAAGGTAGGAGCTGGACGTACGGGTGTCAATACCTCTCGCGCACCCTCCGAAACACGTCGGAAACCTGTACGCGCGACCCCACGGCCACCGTCCACCCTCCGCGTTCACCGCGCCCACCAGGCAGAACTGCGCGTTACCCACCGCCGAATCACCTCTCCGCGACACAGGCACGGCGAGGCAGTGCTTGCGTCCCACACCTGACGTCTGCCCGACTTTACGAACATCGTTCGATGTTTCGGACAACTCGCTCCGGTCGGACAGGGAATCGGCTGCGCAGGCTTCCCCCGGCCAAGGACCGCGACGGCACACAGCAGGACGCAACAGCGGTCACCACCAGGAGGCGGAGACTTCGGTCGCCCGCCGGACATCGCCGTACTCCGAAGGCCCCTGGGCCGAACAAGAGAGAAGCAGAAGCCGCACGAGAACATGACGCCGAAGCGGCACAGGTGAAGCGCCACCTCACGGGCGCCCGAAAGCCACAGAACGTCCTGCTCCACCACGCCCCGCGGAACAGGATGCCGTCGACCGGGATGGCGACGGCCAGGCGCAGGTACTCGGTGACGACCTGGGTGGACACGTACTCGATGCGCATGCGGTCGCCGGAGACGATCGGCTTCGTCAGGTCGCGGGCGAAGTGACGGAGAAACGCCAGGTCGGGCCATGCTGACCGCGCTGGAGGTCTACGGCGCGTGGCTCACCGACGACGTGTGCGTGCCGCGCACCCGGATCGCCGAGCTGATCGCGGACTGCGAGCGGATCAGCCGCGAGGTGGGGCTGAAGATCGCCGTCGTCGGCCACGCGGGCATCGGCAAGATCAAGCGGGAGTGGCTGGCCACCGAGATCGGGCCGGTGGGCCTCCGGGTCCACCGCGACATCAAGCGCGCTGACCCCGGAGAACCTCTTCAACCTGGGATCGATGTTCAGCCTGCAACGCTGAACACGTAGTACCTCTCGTCGGACACGACCCCGTTTGCGGTCGTGCTGCGGACGTACAGCTCGTACCAGTCGGCCCGGTCGGGTGTGAAGGTGAACGTGCCGGTGCCGTCCGGGGCGGCGGCGATCGTCGTCCAGGGCTCGCCGTAGAACGACACGTCGTACGACACCACGCCCGGCATCGCCGGGGTGAAGTGGAACGTGCCCGGCACGCCCACGCCGCCGCCCGACTCCCACTCGGGGTACTCGGCGCTGGTCACGGTCGGCTCGCCGCCGTTGTCGAACCAGAACGTCGACCGGTAGGTGCCGGTGGTGGTCCCGTCAGCGGTGCGGGCCCACACGACCAGCGTGTTCGGCTCCCGCCGGGTCGTCAGCACGGCCTTGGCCACGCCGGACGCGTCCGCCTGGACTGTGGTCTCCGGGCCGTCGTTGAACTTGTAGGTGTACTCGACCACACCCGGCACCGCGGGCGAGAACGTGTACTCGACGGGAACGCCCAGCACTCGGATCGACGGCGACCAGCGCACCACCGGGGCGGTGTTCCGCACGTAGAAGAGGTAGGACGTGATCGGGGACGGGTTGCCGGCGCGGTCGACGCTGTGCACGTCGAGCCGCCGGGGGCCTTCGCCGCCGGGGGTGTAGGAGACCGTCGCGCTGCCGCCGGGGCGGTCCGCCGCGACGTACTTGCCGTCGTACCAGAAGCCCACCACGTCCTCGACGCCGTTGGCGCTGAACGTGAACCGGCCGGGGACGTTGCCGCCGCCGGTGCCGGGCGCGCCGCCGTTCTCCGGGTAGTCGGGCGAGGTGACGGTCGGACCGGCGTGCGGCCGGGTGTAGTCGAGGGTGATCCGGCACGACGTGCTCACCGCCGACTCGGCGTCGCCGTCCCACGACCGCACGTTCCACTCGAGGGTGCGGCCGTCGACGAGGAGTTCCAGCGGTGCGAACGTGGCCGCGTAGTAGAAGCCGGAGGTGGAGCTGGTGATCTCGTGCCGCTGGTCCGGCGTGGCGACGTCCCAGACGGTGAACTTCCCCGAGAGGCCGTGTTGGCCGTCGGGGTCGCGGACGTCGGCCTTCAGGAAGGTCTCGGTGTTCGGCATGAACACCGGCTCGGCGCCGCAGGGCCTGCGCGAGACTTCGAGGCTCGCCGGCGTGCCCGGGGCGTGGTTGTACTGGAAGGTCATCCACATGTTCCGGTAGCGGCGGCCGTACGCGAGGTCCCACTGCTTCTCCTGCGCCATCCGCAGGGCGAGGGTCACCTTCGGCTTCCCGTCGGCCAGCGCCTGCTTGACCACGTCCGTGACGTCCCACGGGACGCGTGACGCCGGGCAGGGTTCCTCGACGAGCAGCGGCCGTTGCCGGCTGAGTTCCTTCGGCTGGTTCGCAAAGGTCGGATGCTCGGCGACCGGGGTGTGCCACAGTTCGGTGGCCCGCGGCTTGGTGCAGTCGGTCACGGCCGACTCCGAGGTGTGGACCTGGGCGGTGAACACTGTGGCGTTGCGGAACGGCGTCAGGTCGAACGTGAAGTACGCCTTGGAGACGTGGTACTTGCCCTCGGCGTCGCGCCACGCGCCCACAGGCGCGTCAGTGCCCGTGAGGCTGCTCTGCGGAGCGCGTAGGTCGGTGTAGGCCCACGACGACGCGGGGTGTGTTTTCCACTCCCTGGTGGCGGAGGCGGGCGGTGTTGTCAGCATCGCCGCACTGGCGGCGACGGTGAGTAAGCAGAGTGCACGCCGGATGGATCTCATCCGCAAACCCCCTTGGGGACAGGCGCTTTCCGCGCCTGCCGAGTACATCAAGGGGAGTGCTGCGCCGTCCCTGGATTCAGTCGATCCGCTTGAACTGCTGGGTGATGTCGTCGGCCTCCTTGGGCGAGCAGCGCCTTCTTCTCGCGCCGCGCCCCTTGTGGGCGGACGACCTGGCGCAGGTCCCAGTCGATGGTGAACGCGGCGCGACCGTAACCCTCGCCGATCCGGGTCTGTGCGGAGTTGTCCACGCGCAACGGGCCGAGCAAGGTGATGCCGTGCTCACGTCGTGCACCGATCATCAGGTCGGCGGAGGTGTAGCCCGCGTCCACGATGTGCTCACCGGGTAACAGATCGCGGCGGTCGAGGTCGGTGTTAATCCGCTCGAGCACTTCCACGTCGGTGACGGTCGCGTCGGTGGTGACCACGTTCACGACCAGATGCGGCAATCCGTGACGGTGACGTCGTCGCAGGTCCGAACGGCTCAGAGGTGTCCGGCGGCGCGCAACGCCGCTGCCAGCTCGGAGCGCCTGCCGACCTTGAGTTTCCGGTAGGAGCTGGTGAGGTGCTTTTCCACGACACGCATACCGACCATGAGGGTGTCCGCGATCTCGCGGTTCGTGCGGCCGCTCGCGGCCATGAGCGCGACCTGCTGCTCGCTCCTGGTCAACGGCGACCGACCGGCGTCAACGGCTGCTCTGGCCAACTCGACCCGCGCTCGCTCGGCCAGGGACGGCACCTCACACTCCGTGGCGAGCCGACGACACCGCCATAGAAGCTCCGTTGCCTCCGGCTCTCCCGACACCCGCAGCCGAGTCCCCAGCTGCAACAGTGCCTTGCCGAGTTCGAGTTTGTCGGCCGAGGACTCCAGTGCGGCGACCGCACCCCTGGAAAGGGTCACGCCCCTCGCGCCGGCGGTGAGCGCCCCGAGGACGCGCAACGCCCGCCCCACGCCGACGGGAGCGCCCCATGCCTCGGCCCGGACACGCTCCTCCTCGGCGAGTTCGAGACCCACGTCGGTCTTGCCCAGCCGCCGGCACATCAACGCCACAGAAGTGCGCCACGGCAGCAGGACCGGATTGCGCCACCCCAACCGGTCGAGTTCCCGGCCGTTGTCCGTCAGGATCTCGACCGCCGGTGCCAGCGCCCCGCGCCAAGCGGCCACCGAGCCGCGGAGGAGCCCGAAGCAGGCGACCAGGAACGGGTTGTCCGTCCATTCGGGCGCGATGGCCAACAGCCGCTCGGCGAGGACCACGTCGCGCGACTCGACTGCGACCGTCATCGACATGGCGGTCGTCATCGGGTCCCACCTGTTCCGCTCGAGCAGGTCCATCATCACCGCGTCTGCCACGGCTGCGCCGGCCTTCGCAGGGCGTCCCATGCGGAGCAGCACCCAGGCCTGCGCGATGCAGATCAACGCCTGTTCCGCCGACGCGTTGCGTCCGCGCGCCTGCTCCAGTGCCGTATCCAACGCGCTGAACTCGCCGATGGCGTCGGTCGAAGTCAGCGTGCAGACCAGCAGCGGCATCGTGGTGTGCATGTGGGTGGGCGAAGCAACCTCGTGCCTGAGCACCTTTGTGGCAAGGCGCGCGATCTCGGCCGCGCGGGGTCGTGCGGTCAGCGTTGCGCCGTAGAGCAGCACGGTCAGCAGTTCACGCTCGGCGCTCGTGTCCATGCCGGGATCGGGGCCAAGCGAGTCCAATCGGGCCCCGACGCCCGTCAGCTCCACCGGATCTCGTACAGCCGCATAGCGCAGCCTGGCCTCCAACCGCAGCGCGAGCTCGCGGTCGATACCGGTCAGCGCATCCGGGTCTCCCAGTTCCAGGCTGATTTCGCGGATCACCCGTAACACCGGGACGGGGCGGTCCCCCGCCATGGTCGGGACCACGCGGACAGCGGCGGCGGCGCGGTCTCGTGGTGAGGACAACAGCGGGAGCGCGTCGAAGGCGAACCGCGTCGAGACAGCCAGGTCGACGCTGCGCTCGACCTCCGCGAGGTCCAACAGGACGCCCGCTCGATCCTCGCCGCCGGAGGAGGTCTCCAGCAGGGCGCGACGGAGATAGCGGGCGGCCACCGCGGGAGCGCCGCGGCGGACGGCGATGTCGGCGGCCGAACGCAAGCACTCCGTCGCCCATTCGCCCTGCGGGTTGGTGATCGACAGGAGGTGCAATGCCACCTGTTCGGGAGGTTTGCCCGTGTCGTACAGCAGGCGTACGGCGCGCGAGCGGACGGTCTCGCGCTCCTCGACCGTCAGTGCTTCCTCGACCGCGTCCTGCATGCAGGAGTGGACGTGCGTCACGCGGCGAGGTTGCCTGCCGATGCCGGTCGAAGTGCGACGCTCCGCCGCCTGCTCGTCCTGACCGTGCCGCTGGGGCGCCGCGCTGGGCGTGCCGCCGGCGTTCGCCGTCGTGCAGAGCGAGATCCAGGAGACCCACCTCGACCGGCGTGCGACTCGGTCGAGCTTGAGCCCGGTGGGGGTGGCCCATCACAGAAGGCACCGCTGCGGGCGGTGCCAAGCTCCCCCAGCGCTGCGCGAGTGCGCGCTGGGGGTGATGGGCCGTCGAGCGCACCTCGCCCGAGACGAGCCGCTGTGGCGCGTGCACGAGTGCATGTTCGCCGTGCCGGCGCTGGAGTCCGAGCCGGACGACCTGCGGCCGTGGCCGGAACGGGCCGCGCGACCGCGGCGGCCGCGTGCTCGGGCATCCTGGTGGACGTGGTGGACGAGGGGAACGGCCGGCCGCGGTTGTCGCGGTTCCGGGCTCGGTGGCTCATGTGGCTGGCCACCCAAGACCGCTGGCGCTGCCGTGGACCTCGATGCGCTGCGCGGTGTTCTCCAGAGCTATGACGTGCTCCTGGTACTCGAACACCTGGATGTAGCAGAAGCCGGATTCGTCGAGCGCGGCGTCCTCGGCCTCGACGGTGGTCATGAGCTGGCTCTCGGCCGGGTCACCGCCATAGGTACGAACGACCTCTTGGGTGCTACTGCGCTGGATGACGGCAAAGGTGAGCACGACGTTCTGGTACTCGATCCAGTCGTAGGCGTCGATCAGCTGGTGCATGACTGGGAATGTCCCGCCCCTCACACCACCACAGCCTGAGGTTGTCCCCGAAGACCGGACACCGGGCTTTATGCCGCGAGGGCGAGGCCTTGACGATAGCCGACGCGGACTTCGTGTGGAGTGCGGTAGTCGAGTGTCGAATGTAGACGGTCGTGGTTGTAGTAGCCGAGGTAGGCGAACACGTCTCGTCGGGCATCGTCGCGGGTGTCCCAGACGGTGGTGCCGATCTCGGTTTTGAGGGTGGCGAAAAACGACTCGGCGACCGCATTATCGAAGCACGACCCGGTCCGCCCCACCGACGGGCGCATGCCGTGCCCGGCAAGTGTGGACCGGAACCGCCCAGAGGTGTATTGCGACCCGCGATCGGCGTGGAAAACCACGTTACCGCTGATCAGGTCGCGTCTGGCGGCGAGGTCGAGGGCGTCGCAGACCAGGTCGGCGCGCATGTGGTCGGCCATCGCGTGCCCGACCACCTCGCGGGTGTGCAGGTCGATCACCGTGGCCAGGTAGAGCCAGCCCTCCCGTGTGGGCAGGTACGTGATGTCACCGACCAGTCGCCGACCCGGAGCCGGGGCGGTGAAGTCGCGGCCGATCAGGTCCGGCACCGGCGCTGTCACCGTGTCGGACCTGGTCAGAGACCTGCGCCGCCTGCGGGTGAGACCGACGACCCCACGCTCGCGCATGACCCGCCCGACCCGTTTATGGTTCACCCGCAGACCGCGTCGACGCAGCGCGGCGACGATCCGCGGACGACCGTAGGCACCTCGATGACCGGCGTGGACTTCGGCGATTTCGATGGCCAGGCGCTCGTCGTCGGCGACACGGGCCTGCCTGGTCGGGGCCGCGGCCAGCCACTCGTAGAACCCAGGTCGCCGCACCCGCAGGACCCTGCACAGCCGGGTGACGCCGAAGACGGCACGGTGCTCGGAGATGAACCGGTAGCTGCGGGTCAACGACCCATCTCCTTGGCAAAATAGGCTGCAGCCTTGCGCAGGATGTCCTTCTCCAACTCCAGTTCCGCCACCCGCTTGCGCAGCGCCCGCAGCTCCTCCTGGTCCACGACTGCGGCCGTGTCGGCAGGCCCGGCCTGGGCCTGTTCGGCGGTGCGAACCCAGTTGCGCAGGGTCTCGTGGTTGACACCCAGCTCGCGGGCGACCTGCCGCAACGGCCGGTCCGACGAGCGGGCCAACTCGACGGCGTCCCTGCGGAACTGCTCGGGGTACTTCGACTTGCCGGACACGGGGAACATCCTTCCCCAGACCGCTGTCTGGGATCAGGGTGTCCGGTCCAAGGGGACAACCTCAAAGTGAGTCCGGCAAGGGGCTCGGGCAGCACGACGGGTTCACGGCCGAGCCGCAGCCGTACTTCGTTGTCGTGGTGTTCGACGTGTTCCAGGGTGAGGCGACTGATGGCCCGATGGCCACTGGGCGTAGAGCAGGATCAGCAGACCGGCGACACGGTCTTCGGGTTTGACGGATCGGTCGTTCAACAGCCGGCGGGCCTGTTCCCAGCGTGTTTCGGTGTCGATGACGCGTACTGGTCCGCCCCACCTGACCGCGGAATAGGTCAGCCGGGTCAGCTTCTGTTTCTTGGCCCATCGGACGAAATGCCCGGCCTCGTCCCGGTGCGTGGCTTTGTCGTCGGTGAGCCAGCGATCGAAATCGGGCTGCCCGCAGGTAGCAAGCGTCAGGTCGTGCGAGGCCAGCCAATCGAGGAAGACCATCGCGCCACGAAGGTGTTGGCGAGCCGTTGCGAGCTGGTTGTGGGTCGTTTCGGTGCCCTCAACTCGGCGGCGCAGCCGCCGGAGCAGGTGCCAGATGCCGTAGCTGCGCAGCAGTTGCTGCTGGGCGGGATCTGGGCGTTCGGAGACAGCCTGGGTGATCCAGCGTTCGAGCCGGGACATTTGCTCATCACGGTGAGGAAGTGCACCGGCCGCGACCAGCACGCTGCGCAGGTGCTCAAGTGGTTTGCGGGGCGGCAGCGCGTCCAGTGTGTTGTCCGGCACGTTGTGCGGGTCGACGGTGCCGTCGGTCTTCAGCGGCTGGCCGTAGGGGTCGAACGTGCGAAGCTCGCCGGCCTGACGGCCCGCCGCGTCCGTGGTCAGGACGAGGTCACCACGCACAGACAGGTGCTCGAACGACGGCGTGAACGCGCCGTCCGAGCCGACCTTCGTCGTGTAGAGCACACCGCCGGGCAACGACAACGACAACGACAACGACAACGATGTGAGTCGACCATCAGCGTTGAGCGTCAGGTCGGGTGCGTCGCCGTCACCGGTGAAGCCGTAGCGGGTGACGGTGTTGTTGTCGCAGTCGCGCGGATCGCGGCGCACGATGCGGTTGCTCGCGTCGCGGGTGTATTCGACGTTCGCGTTCTGCGCTGTGTTGGGCCCGGTGGTCTGGACCCTGATGTTGCGGTCTGACCCGTCCCACCGCAGCTTCGTGGTGCTGCCGTCAGCCGATGCCCAGCCGGTGGTGTTGCCACTTTCGTCGTAGGTGACATCCGACAGTGCGGTAGCGCCTTCGGTCGCGAGCAGCCGATCGGCGGCGTCGTAGCAGTACCGGGTCTCCGCCGTTCCGGCCGCGGTCTGATCGAGCAGGCGCACCCGGTTGGTGTTCAGCCCGGCGTTCGCCCGTGTACCGGTGGGACACGCGGCAGATGCCGGCGAGGTGTAGTCGTAGGTGTAGTGGTGCCCAGCGACGTAGGCCTCGGTGAGCCTGCCCACTCCGTCGTAGACGTAGTTGGGCGCGTTGGGCCGGGCGTCAACACCCCCGAGGGACTCGTCGATGATCGTGCCGGCCGCAGTGCGGCCGACACTGGCGACGATGCTCCTGCCGTCGCTACATCCACCCCTACCCCACCGCGCGGGGCGTCCGGGAGCGCGAACTGTTCGCCGCCTTGCGCCTGGTGGCGCACCTGCGTGGCCGACTGCGCACCGACCACGGCTTCTGGCTTGCCCTCGGCCGCCACGAACGCGTGCCCACGTCGTGCTCGCCGCCACCGCACGCTGTGCCGCCGACGCCGACGCCGACGCACCAGCCCGGCCTCGCCCGTATCGGCCGCCACCGCGCTCGACACCACTACCAGAGGCGTCGGGTGCGGTGGGTGTTGCGGTCGGCATCGTGCGCGGCCGGGCACGGGACGCCGCGATCGTTGAGGTCACGGACCAGGCTGTCGACGCTGCGGCCGGCCAGTCGTTCGGCGAACAGCCACCGCACGACCGGCGCGGTCTCCGGGTCGACCTCGAGACGGTAGGTCATGCGACCACGGCGGGCGTCCGCGAGGCGCGGGTGCGCGCCGGACTCGACCAGCATGTAGCCGTAGGGCGCCCGTCCCCCGAGGAAGCGCCCTTCCAGGGTCTGCACGCGCGTGGAGGCCATCGCGCGGTGCCGGGCGCGCACCACCTCGCGCAGTGACTGCCCTCCCAACATCTTCACCAGAGCTCGGTGCTCGGGGTTGTCCATGTCGATCGCCTCGCCGGACTCGGGCAGCCACACCTGCACGCCGTAGCGGCGGAACAGGGCCAGCAGCCGCGGCAGCTGGTCGCCGGCGAAGGCCCGCTCGTACTCCCCCACGATGATCGCGTCGAACCCCCGGTCCGGGTCACGCACCGCGGCCAGCAGCTCGGCGGCTGCGAGGCGGTCGCGCCAGCCGCCCCGGCGCGATTCCCCGGCGTCGAAGAACACCTCCACGATGTGGCCGTGCCCGGCGATCACCTCGGAGGCCACCTCCATCTGCCACGCCTTCGACGTCGCCGGATCCTGGTGCTCGATGGTCGAGGTGCGACCGTAGAAGGCAAACCGCAGACCGCCCACAGGCTCGTCCGCGGCTACTTCCAGGCTCGCCACGTCCGCTACGCCATCATATAGGCAACCGAACACTTTCGACTCAATACAGCAGTTTGTCCTGGGTGAAGGGGAGGTCACGGATCCGGCGGCCGGTGGCGTGGAAGATCGCGTTGCCGATCGCCGCGGGCACGCCGGTGATCGGTGTTTCGCCGAAGCCCCTGGCCCCGAGGGCCGTACTGACCGGGTCTGGCTTGTTTACGAAGATCGCGTCGATCTCCGGCACATCCGCGTTCACGGCAAGCAAATACGTCGACAGGTTCGGGTTGACCACCCGTGCGGTCCGGCGGTCGAGGACGGTGTGTTCCATCAACGCATTACCGATGCCCCAGGTGAATCCGCCGATGACTTGGCTGCGTGCGGTCTTGTGGTTCATCACGCGGCCCGCGTCGTACGCGCCGACTCCGCGGGTCACGCGGACTCGGCCGTAGCGCGGATCGACCCGGACTTCGACGAAAACCGCCCCTGTGGAGTAGCCCCTGGCGTTGGTCATGGAGCTGGTGTTCTGCACCGGCGCGCCGTGCCGTGCCATGACCGCTCGATAGCTTTCGCGGCGGGAACGGTCCGGCGAGAACAGGTACCCGTGCTGCGTGATGATCCGCTCAACAGACACGCCGTGCAGCGGTGACGCGGGATTCGACACAGCGAGCTGGACTACGGCGGTCCGCACCGCCAACGCGGCCGCGTTGACCGCGCCGGTGACGCTGGCGATCGTCCCCGACCCGGCCGACAATGCCGCGGGTGGGAAGTTCGTATCGGCGAGTTCGACCTTGACCTGGTTCAGTGGCACACCGAGGGCATCGGCGACGACCTGGGTGAACACCGTGTACGTGCCCGTTCCGATGTCCTGCGTGGCTGTCTGGCTCAGCACGGTGCCGTCCGCCGCCATCCTGACCATTGCCGAAGACGGGTTGGCGTTGTGGTCGTGTGCTTCGGTCGCCATGCCCCAACCAACGAACTCGTGACCGTCCCTTGTGGAACCCGGCTTCGGATTGCGCCGGGACCAGCCGAAAGCGTCGGCGCCGAGCTTGTAGCAGTCGAGCAGGAATCTGCTCGAGAAGCGCTCCCCGGTGGTCGGGTTCACGTCGGTGTAGTTGCGCCTGCGCAGCTCGACCGGGTCGATACCGAGCTGGTAGCTCAGCTCGTCCAGCGCGGTCTCCAGTCCGAAGTGGGAGGCCATCTGCGGTGAGCGCATGAACCGCGACGTCGGAACGTCGAGGCGGACTCCTTGTTGCCGGGTGTGGATGTTCGGGCATGCGTAGAGCATCCTGCTGGAAATGCTGTGGCTGTACATGTTCTCGCTGGTCCGGGACAGCTGCTGGGTGCTGTGGTGCACCAGCGCGGTGAGTGTGCCGTCCCGTTTGGCGCCCAAGGTGACCTGTTGCCGGAACTCGGCGCGGTGACTGACGATCGAGTACATCTGGGACCGCGCGAGCACCATCTTGGCGGGCCGCCCGAGCTGCCGGGCGATCGCGGCATTGAGCAGCGAGTGCGGCCATACCGGTGACTTGCCGCCGAACCCGCCGCCCAGATACGGTGCCAGCACCCGGACATTGGTCTGTGGGATGCCAAAGGTGGTGGCAAAGGTGCGTTGCGCGTTGACGACGCCCTGGCTCGTCTCGTGCACGGTCAGGCGATCACCGTCCCACTGCGCGACGGTCGCATGTGGCTCGATCGGATTGTGGTGGTGTGGCGGGCTCGAGTAGTTCTGCGTGACCGTGACCTCGGCCGCGGCCAGGCCTGCCGTGGGATCGCCGACGATCACTTCCTGGTTCGCGGGCAGGTAGACCTCGGTCAACGCGTCGGCGATGACTGCTTTCGGGGTTTCCGGAGCGTACGTGACGCGCACGAGCTCGGCGGCTTCCTGCGCCTGCTCAAGTGTCGTGGCGACCGTGATGGCCACGATCTGCCCGTTGTAGTGGATCTGGGTTCCCTGCAACGGCATGAAGTGCTGGTCGCTGGTCAGCCGAGGCGCGTTCTCGTGCGTGAACACCTCGACGACGCCGGGGACCGCGCGTGCGGCGGCGGTGTCCACGGCCGTGACCCGGCCGCGAGCGATCGTGCCCATCACCAGGTAGGAGTACAGCATTCCGGGCAGCGTGCGGTCGGCGGTGTACCGGGCGCCGCCGGTGACCTTCGCACGTCCGTCGACGCGTTCGACTGGCCGTCCGACAGTCATCGCACACCTCCCAAGTCTCGCAGCAGACCATCGAGCGCGCGTTGGACGAGGTCCACTTTGAACGCATTGTGGTCACGGGTGACCGCACCGCGGACCAACGCACGTCCGGCTTCGGTGATTGTCGTTGTGGTCAGGGGCTTTCCACGCAAAGCTTCTTCGGCTTCCGGTGAACGCCAAGGCTTTGTGGCCACGCCACCAAATGTCAGCCGGACGTCTCGGACAGTGTCGCCGCGCATGTTCAACGCTGCGGCGACGGCCACAACTGCGAACTCGAACGTCGCGCGGTCACGCAGTTTCAGGTACCTCGACCTGGCCGCGAGCGGGGTCACCGGGATCTCGAACCCGGTGATCAGCTCACCGTGCCCGAGTACGGTCTCCTGATCGGGGGTGGTGCCGGGAACGACGTGGAAATCGGCGAACGGGATCCGCCTGCGGTCGGTCAGCACGACGGCATCCACTGCCAGCAAGGCCACAGCCAGGTCGGACGGGTGCACGGCGATGCAGTGATCGCTGCCGCCAAGGATCGCGTGGCCGCGGTTCTCACCTTCGAGCGCGGGGCATCCGCTGCCGGGAGCCTTCTTGTTGCACGTGGTCCCGCTGTCGCGGAAGTACCCGCATCGGGTCCGCTGCAAGACGTTGCCGCCGACCGCGGCCATGTTCCGGACCTGCGGGGACGCGGAATTCAGCAATGCCTCCGACACGACGGGCAAGGACCTGCGGACGGCAGGATGTGCGGCGACGTCGCTCATCCGGGCCAACGCGCCGATCCGGATCACGTCGTTGCGCTGGACGATGTCGCCCAGCGCCAGACCGTTGATGTCGATGATCGCGCCGTGGCTTTGGGCGCCGTCCTTCATCAGGTTCAGCAGGTCCGTTCCGCCCGCGATGAACCGTGCGTCGGGTTGTCCGGCCAGCCGCACCGCATCGGCGACGTTCCGAGGCGCGGCGTACGTGAAGTTCTTCATTTCGCCGCGTCCTGGATGGCGGCGACGATGTTCGGGTAGCACGCGCATCGGCACAGGTTCCCGCTCATCCACTCGCGGATCTCGTCTGCCGAACGGGTATGCCCCTCGGAAATGCAGGCGACGCCGGACATGATCTGACCGGGCGTGCACCCTCCGCATTGGAGCGCGTCCTGCCGGATGAACGCCTCCTGCAGCGGGTGCAGCTTGTCGCCCCGTACCAGGCCTTCGATCGTGGTGATCTCGACGTTCTGGCGCATCACCGCGAGAGTCAGGCAGGACTTGATCCGGCGCCCGTCGACCAACACCGTGCATGCGCCGCATTCACCGCGGTCACAGCCCTTCTTGGTTCCGGTGAGGTCAAGGCGCTCACGCAAGGCGTCCAGTAAAGTCACGCGAGGTTCGACCGCCAACCGGTGGTCACGGCCGTTGACTCGTAATGTCATGTCCACAGAGGACGAGTCGGTCTGCGCCGCTGCTGCGGGCGTTGCCGCGGGCGTTGCCACCAAGGTCGCGGTGACGGCGGCACTTCCGGCTTTCAGCACGGTTCGCCGCTTGTACTCCGAATCAGCTGTCACGACAGGTCTCCTGGGATTGGTGGTGGGTTCGTACACATCATGGCCCCCGAAAATCGGACGCCGGTCGCGTCGATGACAACCGACAGGGAGACGACAGCCTGCTGTTCGGCTTGCGTGCCGCGGACTCTTGTCAGCGCGTGGGGAACCGCAGGACGCGATCGTCGCCCTCGCGGGGCTGACGCGGGTGGTTGGACGTGGTGAGCCAGAGCGCGCCGTCGGGGGCGATCTCCACGGTCCGCAAACGACCGTAGACGCCGGGGAAGTACACCTTCGGCTCACCGATGCGGCCTTTGACGAGCGGCATGGTGTACAGCCGTTGGCCGGTCAGGCCGGCCATGTAGAGCGTGTTGCCGGAGATGGCGATGCCCGAGGGGCCGGCGTCGGCGGTGGGAAAGGTGATCAGCGGGTTGGTGAGGCGGCCGTTGTCGGTGTCCCCGGTGCCTTCCACCATCGGCCAGCCGTAGTTGCGGCCGGGCCGGATCAGGTTGATCTCGTCGACGGCGTCCTCGCCGAACTCGGAGGCGTACATCCGGCCCTGGGCGTCCCAGGCGAGGCCCTCCAGGTTGCGGTGGCCGTAGCTCCATATGGGCGAGTGGGGAAACGGGTTGCCCGGTGCTGGCCGACCGTTCGGGGTGACACGCAAGATCTTGCCGTTGAGGTTGGTCAGATCCTGCGCATTTTCGGGGTTGCGCCCATCACCGACGGTGGCGTACAGCATGCCGTCCGGGCCGAACTTGAGGCGCCCGCCACTGTGATTCTCCCCGCGGGTGAAGGCCAGGATGACCTCGAGCGGTTCGTCGGAGTCGAGTTTGAACCGGGCGATCCGGGACTCGCCGCCGACGGCGGTGTAGTACACGTATACCAGTTTGTCCCGGGCAAAACGGGGGGAGAGATCCAGGCCGAGCAGCCCGCCATCACCACCTGGGATGTACACGTCGGGAATGGTGCGGACGGGTTCGGGCTCGTGGCCCGGCCCGATGCGCAGAATGCGGCTTGTCTGTCGTTCGGTGATCAGGGCGTCGCCGCCGGGCAGGAAAGCCATGCCCCACGGCATCTGGATGTCAGTGGCGATCACGTCGGGGACGGCGTTGAGGTCTGGCGTGCGCGCGTGCGAGCTGGACGACGACTGGCTGGACGACGACGATGCCGCCACCAGTGATGCCGGGGCAGCTGCCGTCTCCCCGGTGGTCAGGCCGGTGATAGACACGACAATCAGGGCGGCAGCGGTCCACCGTAGCGTTGGCACGTACTTGGTCATGGGACCTCCTCGATCAGGGCAACCAGGGTTTCGCCGTGGATCGCCGACACGTCAAGGACATAAAGGGCATAGCTGTCAGCTCTGTGCTGGTGAACAGGAAGCGCACCGTCTCTCGCCGGGACGCTGCGTTCAGAGGCCGTGTTGACTTCACCGCAACGTCTGGGTTCCCACGACGGCCAGCATCTCGAGTTTCGCGACCGAGTCGGTGCCGACCGCCGGGGTGAACCACAGCAACCGCTGCTTGCCGTCCTCGCTGAACAGGTTGAGGCAGTTCACCTCCAGCAGCCCGAGTTCGGGATGCACCAGGCGCTTGCGGTCGTTGCGGCGGAACGCGACGTCGTGACGCGTCCAGTGCTCCGTGAACTCGGGGCTGCGTGCGGTCAGCTCCGCGATCAGTGCGGTCACCTCGGAGTCGTCGCCACCACGGCGCGCCATCGCGGCGCGGAGGTCGGCGACGAACGCGCGGGCGTGGTCGTCGTGGTCCTCGGCGGGGTAGATCGCCCGCGACGCCGGGTCGGTGAACCACCGGTACAGAAAGCTCGCCGTCCACCCGGTCGGGGGTGGTGACGGGCCGAGCAGCGCGGCCGCCAACCGGTTCTGCACCAACGTGACGCGCAGATCAGTGACCACCTGAGCCGGGGTACCGTCCAGCCGGTGCAGCAGGTCGAGCATGCCGGGATGGACGTGGTCGGCAGGGCCGCCGTGCGCGGGCACCGGGCGGCCGGCCAGGTAGAAGAGGTGGTCGCGCTCATCACGGCTGAGCCGCAGCGCCCGGGCGAGCGCCGCCAGCATCTGCTCGGACGGCTGGGCCCCAGCCCCGCGCTCAAGCTCGATGTAGTAATCGACCGAGGCACCGGCCAACTGCGCCACCTCATCACGGCGCAGCCCGGACACCCGACGCCGCGGACCTACAGGCAGGCCGACATCCGCAGGCCGGATCCGGTCCCGGCGCGACTTGAGGAAAGCTCCCAGCTCGACGAGGTTCACCCCACCAATGTGCGTGATCACGAGTCGCGTAGCCAGGGGTTGCCGACACCTGGATAAGGCGGTCAGATGATGCAGTCTTGCGGTGTTACTTCGTCACCAGTCTTTCGACAACCTCGTCGACGACCTCGCCCGTGGGGTGCCTAAAGTCGGCCATGCGGTCTGACCTGCGGATCAAGCTGCTGCGGGTTCGTACTCGTTGATCAGGCCGCCGAGGATCGGTCGACGGCGTACCGACGTGCTGCCCGGTTGCGGAATCGGATGGCCTGGTCGTGGTGGTGTGAGTTGTCGGGCTCGGTGGGGTCGGCGGTGGTTGTAGTGGGCCACGTAGCGGTCCAGCACTGTTCTCAGGTGGTGTTCGTTGATGATGAGCAGCCGGTCGGTGACCTCGCGTCTGACGGTGCCGACGAACCTCTCGGCATAGCAGTTTGATCCTCACCCGATTTGGCGGAGTCGGGTTACGGGAGTTCAGGCTGCTGGAGCGATCCCGGTGTGTCGGAGTTCGTACTCGATCGGTGTGAGCATGCCGAGTGCGGTGTGGCGTCGGCGGCGGTTGTGGAACATCTCGAGGTACTCGAACAGGGCGTTGGCCAGCTCGAGGCGGGTGCGCCATCGTCGGCGGTCGGGCAGCTCGGTCTGGACCCGTCCCCAGAACGATTCGATCATGGCGTTGTCATGGCAGTCACCGATCGAACCCGTCGACGGTAGAAGCCCGGATTCCTTGGCGCGCCTGGTGAAAGTCCACGATGTGAATTGGACTCCGTGGTCGGAGTGGATCACCGTGTCCGAGAGCGGGGACCGGGTCGGGATCGCCATGCCGAGC
>NZ_ML775967.1:0-1956 GCF_009769385.1 Saccharothrix deserti | reverse complement strand
GGGCCTCCACGGCCATCCGGGTCGCCCGCTCACGCAGCTCGTCTGGGTACTTCTTCGGTGGGGCCATTAGTCCTCATCATCCAGGCTTGATGGTCTCCATCAAACCCGGTACGGAACAGTTCGCTCATGCCGGGGTCGTAGGCGACGGTTTGCTGTTCGGTGATGACGTCATGGATGATTGACCACATTTGTGGCCAGTCGTCGTCGTGTGCCTCGCGGATCGCGAAGGTCGACGCGACAGGATGCTGCGGATCAGCCATGCGGTCCGCCGCTGACGTTGTCCCGGGCGAACCCCGCGTTGTTGACCAAGATGCTCGTCGGCCCCAACGCTGCCGTCACCTCATCGACAGCTCGGTCAACACCGGCGGGATCACCAACATCCGCACACACCGCGAGCGCGGACCTGCCGGACGCGCGGACCTGGTCAACGACCGCGCGGGCGGCCTCGTCAACCCGATCCAGCACAGCAGCCTGATACCCGTGACCCGCCAAAGCCTTGGCGATACCAGAACCACTGCCGGTAACGAGAGCGATACGTGACTGCACGCCTCCCATCCTGCAGGTCGCTCCTGCCAGCCACCAACCATTTTTGCGCGCAGCGCCTCAACGCACTCTCATGCCGTTGTGGCACGCTGAGGTTCCCCGATAGCTCGGAGGCTTTGATCCTCACCCCGTTTGACGGAGCCGGGTTGCTGGAGTTCATGATCCTCACCCGATTTGGCGGAGTCGGGTTACGGGAGTTCAGGCTGCTGGAGCGATCCCGGTGTGTCGGAGTTCGTACTCGATCGGTGTGAGCATGCCGAGTGCGGTGTGGCGTCGGCGGCGGTTGTGGAACATCTCGAGGTATTCGAACAGGGCGTTGGCCAGCTCGAGGCGGGTGCGCCATCGTCGGCGGTCGGGCAGCTCGGTCTGGACGCGTCCCCAGAACGATTCGATCATGGCGTTGTCATGGCAGTCACCGATCGAACCCGTCGACGGTAGAAGCCCGGATTCCTTGGCGCGCCTGGTGAAAGTCCACGATGTGAATTGGACTCCGTGGTCGGAGTGGATCACCGTGTCCGAGAGCGGGGACCGGGTCGGGATCGCCATGCCGAGTGCGTTGGTGGCCAGGGCGGCGGTCTGGCTGGAGTCGGTCGACCAGCCGACGACGCGGCGGGAGTGCACGTCGAGCACGACCGCGCAGTACACCTTGCCTTCACGGGTGGGATGTTCGGTGATGTCGGTGACCCACAACCGGTTCGGCTCAGGTCCGGCGAAGTCGCGGTCGACCGGGTCCACCGCGGTGGGCGTGTCGTGCTTCGGCCGTGGCCTGCGCCGGTTGGGCAGGCCCTTGATTGGCGTTGCGGCGCGTGAGAAGCGCGACAGTGTTGTGCCCGACGACGATCCCGCGGCCGAGGGGCAGTTCGGCGTGCACCCGCGGGGAGCCGTAGACCTGGAACGACTCCACGTGGATCTCGCGGATCAGATCGGTCAACCACGCCTGACGGACCGACCGCGGCGAGGGCGCGCGGCCTGGCCAGTCGTAGTAGCCGGACTCCGACACTCCCAGCACACGGCAGGCGAGCTGCACCGACCGCCCTTCCGAGGCGATCACCGTGACCGCCTCGTACCGTCTTGTGGGGTACTGCCCTCCTTGAGCAACTCGGCGGCGCGACGGTGGACGGCGACCTCGGCCTCGAGTTCGGCGATCCGTCGACGCGCGGCGACCAGCTCGGCGTTGTCGGCACTGGTGGTGCCGGGCAGTTGCCCGGAGTCGACGAGTTCCTGGCGGCGCCAGGTGTGGATCGTCTGGTCGCTGATGTCGAGATCCGCCGCCACCTGCGCGACACGGCGGCCGGACGCGACCAGGTCGAGCACCTTGCGCCGGAACTCGGATGGGTACCGCTTGGGATCGTGGGCCGTCCTCCGGGCTACCGAGACGAGTGATCATCCAGTAACCCGACTCCGTACAACCAG
>NZ_VKAB01000069.1 GCF_009769385.1 Saccharothrix deserti | reverse complement strand
TAGAACGACGTTCCTTTCCCAAGTCGTGTTACTACACTCTCAGGCCCGTCGAGTCGACCGCGAGCCCGCGACCTGCGAATTCACCTCGCCGAGCAACGCCGTGTGGCCACGAACTGCGGAAGCCAGGGGCTCCTGGGTCGCCGCAGGCCGCTGAGGTACACCGCCGGATTGCGGCGCTTGAAGCGAATGAGGAACTTCGCTGGTCGATCCTGTAGACGCCGACCGGCCGAGCGCGCGAGCTGCTCGCGCGGCCGAGAACACTCAACCTGTGAACCGACTCAACATCGCGCGCAGTTCGGCCCCTTGCGGGTGTGAAGGGCCGAGGTCGGAGAGGAGTGATCGGACCCGTGCCGCGGCTCCCCGCACATCGCCTGCCGATGCCTGCAACCTGGCCGCCTCCCGGCGTAGCTCGACGACCTCGTCGTGGGTGGCGCCGAGTTGTCTCTGCTGGATATCCAGCACCGGTTTCAGATGTGCCAGAGCTTTCGGTACGTGACCGAGCGCGGCGTGACAGACCGCGATTTGTAGCCGCCAGTGCAGGACATCGGAGTCGTCAGCGGCCCGCTCGGGTCCGATTTCGGTGACCAGGAGCTCGTACTGCGTGAGAGCACGGGCGTAGTCGCCGCCGAGCAGCAGCGTGTTCGCGAGTTGCAGCCGAGCGCTTCGCTGCTGATTGCGCGGCTGGTCATCGGCTTGTGCGAGAAAGTTCTCCAGCAGCTCTGCCGCTTGAGTGAATCGACCTGCCATGGCCAGTTCAGCCGCCTCGTCGCGAGCCTCGGCCAGGTCCCGTGTTCGAGGGACGGTGAGTACAGGCTGGCGTGAGGCGCTGCGGCTGCGCGGAGCGAAGGGTTGCCGGTACGGGCGAGTGGGATCGGACGGCCCCGACTGTTCATCGGATTGAGCCTCCGAACGTGGCTTGGGCAGGAAAGGCAGTAGACGCTCGTACACCTCCTGCGCATCTGCCGGACGGTCCTCGGGCACCTTGGCGAGCAGTTGGAGCACGAGTTCCTCGACTTCAGCCGGAGTATCGGCTCGTTGTGCACGTAGCCGCGGCGGCAGGTCTTCCACGTGCTGTCGCATGGCCGGGTAGGTCCCTTCGGCCGTGAAGGGTCGGGTACCTGCGAGAAGTTCATGCAGGATGCATCCGAGGGAGTACAGATCGCTGCGAGGGCTCGACACGCCGCCGAGGACCTGCTCCGGAGACATGTAGGCAGGGCTGCCGATGGCTTCGCCGGTGGTCGTCAGCCGGGTCAAGTCTGCTTCGAGCAGCGTTGCGACGCCGAAGTCCAGCACGGTGACCGCGCCATCTGGCTTGATCATCACATTGCCGGGTTTGAGGTCGCGGTGGACCAAGGACATGGCATGTGCCGCGGCCAGCACCGACGCGATCTGCGCCGCTACGGCCACTGCCCAGTCCAACGGGACCGGCTGATGCTGGGCGAGGAAATCGATCAGGTCAATCCCGGGAACGAGCTGTAACACCAGATACAGCTCGTTCCCGTCCGTACCTGCGTCGAACACCGCGGGCACGCCAGGATGCTCCACGCGAGCCGTGAGCCGAGCTTCACGCAGGAACCGCTTCGCGAGGGTGGTGTGGTCCGCGCCAAGCGGAAGCACATCAGAGCGCAGTAGCTTGACGGCGATCGGCCGGTCGAGTCGCTTGTCGTAGCCGGACCAGACTTCGCCCATCCCGCCACGCCCGATTGGCGAGGTGAGCTCGTACCGCTCCGCCAGCGTCCGTCGTGCCGTCATGGATCAGGCCACGTCCCGGCGCAGCGACTCGTAGGCGTAGCGGCGGGCGATGCTCTTCAACTCCGAGTTGAACTGCGGATCGTCGGCGAACATCTGCACCGCTTTGGTGTCGTTCTCGATGCGCTCGTAGAGCTTGTCCTCGAAGACCTCGTCGAAGACGTGCCCGAAGTTCTCCTCGTCGTTGGCGAACGCCGCGGCCCGCACCTGTGGTTCGGCCATCGCGGCCTCCGCCGAACCTCGCACGATGTCGCTTTCCCCGAGGTTGCTGCCGAACCGCTCGTTGAGTTCGGCGATCAGCTCGGCCAGCGATGCGAGGGGGCGCTCGTGCTGCCCACCAGCGTCTTCCCCGCTGAACCCGGGAAGCATCTGCTCGCCCTCGGGCGTAAGCGCCAGGTCATGTTCGCCGGTCTTGCCGATCCGCAGGTGGGTGAGGTCGACCTGGCCGAGGTCGATGCCCGGGTCCTGTTGCCGGGCCAGTCGTGGGATGAGCATCTTCCCGTAGACGTAGAGCCGTTCCAGGGAGCGGTCAGTGAACCCGACGACCTGCGCGAGGAATCCGTATTTGCGCACGTAGTCGCGCAGGGCCGCCCGAAAGTCCTCGGCTCGTTCGGCGTCGTCTTCGAGCAGCTGCGCGAACCGGTCGCGCGCGGGGTCGGTGAGTCGGTACAGCTCTGCGTGCGCACGTTCCCACTTCGTCCGGTCGCCGGCCGACTGCTGGGCCCGCTCGTACTCGGTGGCGAACGCCTCCATTTCCGACTCCACCAGCAACTGGTGGTCCATCACCGCCCGCTGCGCGTCGTAGATCAGGTTCGGGTCGGTAGGTGTGGTGATCGTCGCTTCGAAGAACGGCCTGAACTCCTCCTGGATGGTCTCGGCCTCGTTGGCGAAGTCCAGGACGAACAGGTCGTCCTGTCCCTTGCGTGGGTGCGTGCGGTTGAGTCGCGACAGGGTCTGCACCGCCGCCACGCTCTTGAGCGGCTTGTCGACGTACATCGTGGTCAGCAGTGGCTGGTCGAAGCCGGTCTGGTACTTCTCGGCAACGACGAGGATGCGGTACTCCGGCTGGGGGTTGAGGGTCGCGTTCTCGTCGTCGGCGCGGGTGTAGGCGAACGCCTTCGGCAGCGCCGACTCGCCGAAGCCGTTCAGCGAGGACTCGGTGACGGTGTCGGAGTCGAGGTTGTCCACCTTCAGCTCGCCCGAGAACGCGACGAGCACGCCGCAGTCCTGGTAGCCGCGCATGTCGACGTATGCCTTGATCTTCCGGTACAGCTTGACCGCGTGCTCGCGGGAGCGGGTCACCACCATCGCCTTGGCACGACCACCAAGACGACCGCGAGTGTGCTTGATGAAGTGCTCCACGATGATCTCGGCGCGTTGTTGCAGGCTGGCCGAGCTCAGCACCGCGAACCGGGCCAGGGCGGCGCTCGCCTTACGCTCGTCGACCTCGCGGCCGTCGTCTCCACCGGTGAGCCGCCAGTAGGTCTTGTATGTGACGTAGTTGCGGAGCACGTCGAGGATGAAGCCCTCCTCGATGGCTTGGCGCATGGAATAGATGTGGAACGGGCGCGCGGTGTCACCCGACCGCACCCCGAACAGCTCCAGCGTCTTCGGCTTGGGAGTCGCGGTGAACGCGAAGTAGGACAAGGTCTGGTGCCGCCCACGGGCGAGCGCCGCCGCCGTCAGCGGGTCGTTGTCCTCGTCGATGTCATCGCTGCCGAGCTTGGTCAACACCCGCTTGAGCGCTGCGGCGGACTCGCCGGACTGGGACGAGTGCGCCTCATCCACGATGATCGCGAACCGCTTCCCGCGCAGGCCGTCGACCTTCTCCAGCACGTAGGGGAAAGTTTGCAGGGTGACGATCAAGATCTTGGTCGTCTCGCCTGCCAGCGCGGCGCTGACTTGCTCCGACTTCGAACCCTCCGACTTGTCGCTGATCTTGGTGACCACGCCCGCGCGGTGCTCGAACTGGTAGATGGTGTCCTGTAGCTGTCGGTCCAACACGGACCGGTCGGTGATCACGATGACCTTGTCGAAAATCTGCTCGTTGTCCGCGCCGTGCAGGTTGGACAGCCGGTGGGCCAGCCAGGCGATGGTGTTGGACTTGCCCGACCCGGCCGAGTGCTGCACCAGGTAGTTGTGCCCTGCCCTGTGCTCGGCGGCGTGGTCGACCAGGGTGCGCACCGCGTGCCACTGGTGGTAGCGAGGGAAGATCAGGTTACGTGCGTGCGGACCCGCCTTGCGGCCACCGCGCTGTGATTCCCCCGCCTCCAGGTGTACGAAGCGGCGGATGACGTCCAGCCACGCCTCCGGCTGCCAGACCTCCTCCCAGAGGTAGGAGGTGCGGTAGCGGCCGGGCGCAGCAGGCGGGTTGCCCGCGCCGCCGTCCTCCCCGGGCCCGTCCGAACCGGTGTTGAACGGCAGGAAGCGCGTCTTCTCGCCGGCGAGACGCGTGGTGAGGAAGACCAGGTCGGGATCGACAGCGAAGTGCGCCAGCGTCCGCCGGGCGAAAAGAGGCTCCCGAGGGTCGCGGTCCCGGCGGTACTGTTCCTTCGCGTGCTCCACGTTCTGCCCGGTCAGCGGGTTCTTCAACTCGGCGGTGGCGACCGGGATGCCGTTGACGAACAGCGCCAAGTCGAGTTCCTTGCCGCGGTCCCGGTCGGAGTAGGCGAGCTGGCGGGTGACCGACAGCCGGTTCTGCTCGTACCGGACCAGGGCGTCGTCGGCGAGCGTGTGCGCGGGGCGGAAGTAGGCGAGCCGGACCAGGTGCCCCCGGTCCCGCACGCCGTGCCGCAGCACGTCGACCGCACCGCGCTTGTCGATCTCTTTGGCGACGTGGCGGGCGAACTGATGCTGAGCCTCATCCGGGTCGTCCCCGTAGTGCACCCTCAACTGGTCCCACACGTCGATCTGCGTGGCCCCGATGAAAGTGAACATCTGGTCGGTGTCCAGGCCGAGTTCCCGGTTGTAGCCATCACGCAGCCCGCGATGCCACCCGGCCGCGATCAGCGACGCCTCGATGGCGTCCTCGAACGCGCACTCCGTGTGGACGGCCATGGGCACCTTCCCTTCGAAATGGACACCGCTGCCAGCCCGTCAGGTCGCTGTCGAACCGGTACAGCGGGCCGTGAACCGCACGTCACGAGAGGTCGCCGTCCACCACGTGGTTGTTACGGGCGACGGCGTGGAACCAGCCGAGTACCTCGATGAGCTGCTCGCGCACCCGTGAACTCACCAGGAGGCCGAGATCGAAGCCGGGGCGCAGGTCGATCTTCGCTGCGGGCAGGTCGACGCCGTCGACGCTGTTGAGCCGTTGCCGGAGTTCCTCGCGCCGCGCGAGGTCGTCGAACGGCCGCCGCCTGCGGAGGTGCTGGAACACGACTTCGAACTTGCCGCTCGGATAGATGGCCGCAGGCCAGATGTTGCCGTGGGGATGCGACTTCCCGCGGGACATGAGGAAGCAGGAGGTCTCCTGCTCGATGCCGTACGTGAGGTGCCCTCCGGCCTCGGTCCACGCGGTGAGCACCGTGACCACCGCCCTGGCGATGTCAGGGCCTTGCCGCTCGAAGAGCTGTTCGAGGAACTGGTCACGCAACTCGGAGTCCTGACCTGGATCGGTCTCGAGGACCAGGTCCGGCACGTCGGCGCCGATGAGCAGGGCGAGCCCTTCCACGGTGACGCGCTGAGCTCGGTCGGCTCGCCCGTGACGGTCGAACGCCACGCCCTCCGCTTCGAGCAGTTCCCTCGGGCTGTCCGTGCGTTTCGGATCGAGCCAGGCGAAGTTGGGCGACACCTTGCCGTCGGACTGCAACACCCGGTGAGCGTTCGGGGCTGGCGTGGTGGCGAGCCGCTGCCCAATGGATACGGGATGGACACCGATCAGGGCGGCGAGGTCGCCGTAGGTCGTCCACGCCCCGGTGGGCAGTTCGGCGAGGGCCCTGTTCATGACATCCCACGCCGTTCCCGACGCGTCGTCACGCGAGGTCGGTCCCGGCCATTCGGAGATCACCCGTTCAGCGAGCACATCGGCGCGATCATGGATCTGCGGCCGTCCCCAACGCTCCTGCTTGGCGATCTCCTGGTTCATGAGCAGGCCGCTGCCGGCGAGCTGCGAGCGTTTCACCGCGAACGGGCTGTTGCTGAGCTTGGCGTTGTAGCCGGTGAGGGTGAGGTTCCCCAGGGTGTGCGTCAGAGCCTCGTGCACCTGCCCGAACTCCTCCCCGGGTTCGAGATCCTTGCCGAGCATCTGCTGCCACTCACGGGTCGGCGTCTGAGGCAGCACGTGCTCGATGGTGAGGGATGACAGGCCCACCGGCTCCTTGCTGCCGTAGGTCTCCTCCAGCCACCGCAGCACCAGAGTCCGCTGGTGAGGACGGCCGTTCAGGTAATAGGGAACAGACCGGACCGCCGCACGGATCTCGCGGTCACTGGCGTAGTGCTTGCGGCCAGCCGACAGGTAGCGGCGAATCGCCTCGTCGACCGGAGCGTTGGCGTCCATTTCGGTCACGACGGAAAGCAGTGCCCGGTTGATGCCAGCCGTGGCGCGGCCGATGAGGAGACGCCGGACGAAGTAACTCTCCAAATACAGCATCGCCGTCGCGATCTGGGCGGAGTCCGCCGTACCACCGTCACGTCGGTCGAGCAGGTGGAGGAGCACTGGGTACACGGTCGTCGTGCCCCAGGCGCCGAGCCGCGTCAAGCGGTGCCGCACCGCCGGGTCCTGCTCACGCGACGGGTCGAGGATCGTCCGCAAGAGCTCGCCGAGCCGGCTGAGCCTGACGACCTCCTGCTCGATCTCGTCTTCTGTGCGCATCCGGTCCAGGCGTCGCTGTTGTCCGGTGTAGGTGTCGGTCTGCTTGATCCGCGGATCACGTTGAACCAGATCGAGCCAGAACAACAGTTCGAGCTGATCACGGTCGAGGTTCTGTTGCAGTGGCAACCACAGCGATTCGTAGACGGCTTCGCTGCGGGTGGGCAGCCGCATGAACAGGTAGTTGCGCAGCAGGTCGGCCTGGGTGAGGCGCAAGCCGGTGTTGTTGAGTGATTCGAAGATCCGATGCGGGTTGTCCCCTGGTTGGGCGGTGACCGAAACCAGGGCGAGCCCGGAGATGACGGCGTCCTCGATCCGCTCGATGTCGTCCGGATCGTCAAGGTCGTCCGAACCGGCGAGCTGGGCGGAGAAAAACCGGTACGCGGCGCCGATGCGGTCGGTTCCGCCCGCTTGCGGAGTGGAGTTGAGGCAGGCGAGGTAGGCGGCACGGTCGGCCTGTGTCGGCACGAGCTTGAGCCGTTGGTTCCCGGGCTTCCACTTGTTGATCAGGTACTGCTGGTCGATCCGCTCACGGTGCTCCGCGGTTTCCCGCGCCGCGCGGTGGTCCCGCACGGCGCACAGCAGGATCGACAGGGTGGTGAGCCGCTGCTGGCCGTCGATCACGAGAAATTCCTGCATGCCCGTTGGCCCGTTGGCCGGGCTGGACGCGAGCACGACCGAGCCGATGAAGTGAGTGAGTTTCGAATCCTCGGCGCGATCCTTCGCCAGCTGGGCGATGTCCTCCCACAGCTGGTTCAGTTGGCCCGTCGTCCAGGAGTAGGTCCGCTGGTACAGGGGAACCTGGTACTGCTTCGATCCTTCCAGGAGTTCCTGGAGAGTCGTCTCCCGTGCCAAGACCACGTGGTCCCCCTTCTCAGGTCAGGGCTGGATGCCGAGGCGGTGCTGCTCGGCGATGATGATGCGCTGCTGGAGCGGAATGCTCTCGTCGTCGAGGACAGCCGGTCGGTGCTCGCTGGCGTCGACCGCTCGGCGGTCGGCTTCCTTGGCGTCGCTCTTGCGTGCGAACTCGGCGAACAGGAGGCTCTTGCGCTCCGGTATCCGGCGTCGGCAAGGGCACCCAACCGGGCGCCCTTGCCCGCCAGGCTGCGGAGATCGGTGATCGGACGGGCACCGAGGGACGCATGGGCCTGCTGATCGGCCAGGATGCCGATCTGTTGACGCGCGCTTTCCCGCAGCGCGTCGGGCGCGAATAGCAGCGCGGTGGCCCGTTCGGCGAACCTAAGGGCGTTGTCCAGCGTCGCCCTGGCTGCCCCGCCGACTTTGGTCTTGGCCCAGCTGATCACAGCCGCATCGGCGTCCGCCAAAGGGCCGTACGGTGCATGTCCCGTGCTCACTCGGTGCCCCCTCTGCGCATGACTCAGCGCACCCCTGACCGCGCCGTCGTCACGTCGAGTTGGCCGGTGACGGCAGCGGTAATCAACGCTTGGCGTCGCTCAGCAAGGAGGTCGATCTGCCTTTTCGTAGTACTTACTATAGCCATTGCCTGCGAACGCGCTGCACGAGTTTTGGCGCTTATAGCTCGTTGCTGCGGCAAGGAAGGGAGCGGCATCTTTATCTGGCTCAGATGTGTCGGCCCGAAGTGCTGCATCGTTGCGCCAGCCTTAAGCAAATCGATCTGACTTGCAAAAGCTGTTGAACGGAGAAATGCCGATACGTACTCCATGTCTATTTCGCGTATTGCTGGCCTCAGGATGATCAGGCCCGTGTACGGGATTGCGCCGGCGACACTTTTATCGTCAACGATCGATACTGCACCCATTGTTGCGCTTCCACTGATAACGTAGTCGCCCTCTCGGAGCCTGAACTGGCTCCACTTTGACGCAACCTTGCTAGGGTTGAGATAATTACATCCCTTAAGTGTGACTTGTCCATCTTGGAGTCCTGAAAGTCGGACTAGTGGGATACCGGAATCCCGGAAGTCTGTCGCCATGATACCGGGGCCCTCGCGATATCGTACCAAGTATCGGAGTGGGGTAATATTCCCTGTTTCGTTGAACATCAAGTCGAGGTGGGACTTCTCGTGTTCTTCGATTACTTGTGACAGTCGGAGATAGTGCCCGGATAGCCTGTCGATGCGCGTGGTTTCGGCGTCGAGAAAGTCGGCGATACGCCGCTGTTCATCGGTCCTGGGGTATGCCCACGGAGAGGAGAAGAAGGCGCCGGAGTCTAGGTTCTGGATCCCTGTCGTCTGCTTAATTGCGCTCTGGGTGAGTCCTTGATTGTAGGCGGCAGCAAAAACATAGGATAGATAGCGCGGGTCGATCCCCTGGGCCGGTGTAATACGTGCGCAAAAGTTTGTGCATACGGCTGGCTCGTCAAGGTCAAACAGAACTGCAGCACCGACGGGTTGTTTATCTCCTCCGCCAGATTTTTCTAGGACTAGATCTCCTGGCTTTAGGATGTGTTGCCGTAGTGTTTGTGGGTCAATGCTGCGGCGGGGCAACTTTTCAGTTTTTACTCGATGCGACCTGCGGTCGAAATCGGCGGCCCTTACGCAGGCTACATCGGATGTGTCGCCGGTCGGATCATCTCCCCATATGCCATTTGCTGAACTTTTGATCAATGTCTTTATGCGGGCTCGCGCCCAGTGGGCTGGTGCCTCGTGCAACCATGACGACGCCGAGCTCATTCCGTAACCTCGCTTAGCAGGCGCTGGATCTGAGTTTCGATTTCCTTCAATTCTGCATCAATTTCCCCCAATGGCCTTGGTGGTGCGTACTTGTAGAAGTGGCGCGTGAACGGGATCTCGTACCCCACCTTGGTCTTCGTGTGGTCCACCCAGGTGTCCGGCACGTGCGGCAGGACCTCGCGGGCCATGTACTCGTCGATGTCCTCGTCGAGCGGGACGTTCTCGTTGTCGCGCAGGTCCGGGTCGGGAAGCGGATTGCCCTTGCTGTCGGTCTGCAATTCGCCGTACGGGTCGCTCACCGAGACCGCACCCCACACCGCCTTGTCCGCGGCGACAGGTAGCTTGCCCAGCGGAGCCAAAGTTTCCTTTAGTGCCTTCGTGAAGTCCGCCTTGCGGAACGCCGCCGGCTTGTCGACCAGCCCGCGCAGCGCCTCGATCAGCTTCTCCCGGCCTTCGTACTTCGCCAGCGGCTTGGCTACCTCCAGCTCGGCGAGCGCTTCCTCGGTCACCTCGAACCGCAGCTTCAACGGCCGCTCCACGGTGATCCGCCGGTAGCCGAAGTCTCTCGGCGCGAAGACCTTCACCTTCTCGTGCATCGGGTGCCCGGCGTCCTCGGCGGCCGTCAGCGCCTCGCCGTACAGTTCGGTGAGCTTCGCGATGTCCTCGTCCGGGATGTACTTGCGCTTGTCGCCCAACGACTTGCGCATCTTCGCCCAGTGCTCACGCGCGTCGAGCAGGATCACCTTGCCCCGGTGAGCCTCGTCCTTCCGGTTCGTCAAGATCCAGAAGTACGTCGAGATACCAGTGTTGTAGAAGAGCTGGTCCGGCAGCGCGACGATAGCCTCCAGCCAGTCGTTCTCCAGAATCCACTGCCGGATCTTCGACTCGCCCGACTCGGCGGCCCCGGTGAACAGCGGCGAGCCGTTGAAGACGATCGCGAGCCGCGAGCCGCCCTGTTCCGGCTTCTTCATGTGGTGGATCATGTGCTGCAAAAACAGCAGCGATCCGTCGTTGATGCGCGGCAGTCCCGCGCCGAATCGGCCGGCGAAGCCGATCTTGGCTTCGTTCTCGACGTCGTCCTTGACCTTCTTCCACTCCACGCCGAACGGCGGGTTGGCGAGCAGGTAGTCGAACGACTTGCCGTAGTGCTTGTCCTGGCTGAATGAGTTGCCGAGTTTGATGTTCGACGCGTTCTCGCCCTTGATCATCATGTCGGACTTGCAGATGGCGTAGGACTCGGCGTTGAGCTCCTGACCATGCGGTACGACCTTGGCCTGCGGGTTGTGGTCGAGGATGAAGTCCTCGGCGGCGGTGAGCATGCCGCCCGTCCCGCACGCCGGGTCCAGCACGGTCTTCACCACGCCCGGCGTCATCAGGTCCTGCTCGTCCGGCGCGAGGAGCAGGTTCACCATCAGCTTGATGACCTCGCGCGGGGTGAAGTGCTCACCGGCCGTCTCGTTGGAGATTTCCGAGAACCGCCGGATCAACTCCTCGAACGCGTAACCCATCTGGTGGTTGTCCACCGCTTCCGGGCTTAGGTCGATCTCAGCGAACTTGGAGGCCACCTTGTAGGTCAGCCCGGCCCCATCGAGACGACCCAACTGGGCGGTGAAGTCGTACGCCTCGAAGATCTCCCGAGCGTTCTCTGAGAACGCCCCGACGTATGATTTCAAGTTGCTCGCGACGTTGTCTTGGTCGCGCACCGCAGCCTGGAAGTCTAGCTTCGAGGTGTTGTAGAAGCTCAGCCCGCCGGTGGCCCGCTTGAGCATGTCGAGGTTCTGCACGCCCTGCTCGGCCAGCTTGACCTTGCGCTCCAGCACCGCATCCTTAGTCGGCGCCAGCACGCAGTCGAGCCTGCGCAACACCGTGAACGGCAGGATCACCTTGCCGTACTCGGACTGCTTGTAGTCGCCGCGCAACAGGTCGGCCACCGACCAGATGAAGCTCGCCAGCCTCGTGTGCGTGCTGCTCACAAAATCTCCCTCAAGGGTTCGGCACAACGCTCAACATGTCGTCTGAGAAGCAAGAGACGTTTCTACTCGGGTGGTGCCATGGCGCCGCGAGCGAGTCCCTCGGTCAACTGGTGAGCTAGGTCCGTCCCCAGCGAGGCGGCGAGGCTCAGCCCTGACTCGAACGCCTCGAGCTGCTTGAACGCGGACCCGAGCCGTTGTTGCTGGTCCAGGCCCAGCACTGGGATCTCGATGCGGCGCACGTCGATCCGGTGCACACCCGAGGCGGTCGTGCTGCCTGCTCGGGAGCCGCCACCCGCACGGATTTGACCCGCGAGGAAGTGGACATCCAACCGACTCTCATCCACCCGGATGAGTTGCAGGTTGGGGCCGAGTACCAGGCCGTCACCGTCGATGACCCGCGTCCGGGGCCGCCCGTCGCCCGTGGCTAGCAGCGGTACCACCAGGTCACCGGGACGCAGGTGCACCGACTCGTCCTCCTCGGTACCGACGAAGTGCGCGCTGGGTTCGCTGTCGGTCGCCACGTCGCGTCCGGTCAGCACCAGCGGGCCTGCGCCGGCTTCGTCGGTGTTCAACGGGCCGACCTGCTGGCGCACGACGAGCGCACCGGCCCGTGCGAGGTCGTTGATCGTCGTGGTCGCGCGCGCTTCCGGCCGGGTCTCCTGAAGGGCCGGCAGCAAACCGCCGAGTTCGTCAAGTATGCGCGTCAGATGGTGTCTGGTGTGTTCGAGTGCATCCGGGTCAAGCATGGTCTGCGGCTGCGGAAGTTGCCGGGCCGGAGTGAGATCGACATCCTCGTCGAGCAGCTCGATCGGTTCGACAACTCGCTGTCTGCCGGTCACCTCGGCGACCGTCCCGGTGTCGCGGAATTCTCGCCAAGCGTCGAGCACCTCGTCGCTCAGCGCGGACCAGTCCACCTGGCCACGACGTGACGGCTGATGATGGCTCGCATCCACGAGGAGTACCGGACCAGCGCCACTCATGTCCGGCTTGCGCAGCACCCACAGGTGGATTGGGATGCCCGTGGACATCAGAACCCCTGGGGGCAGCGCGATCACGGCTTGGACCACGCCTCGCCGCAGCAGCGCCTGCCGGATCGCCCGACCGGGTCGGCGGAACGCCACTCCGGCCGGTAGCGCCACGACTACGGCACCCCCTGGTTTCGCATGTGAGAGGCAGTGCTGCACCCAGGCGAGCTCCGGCTCACCCTTCACAGGAAAGCCGTACTCCCAACGCGGGTCGATTCCGAGCTCCTCGTGGCCCCAGTCGCGGTAGCCGAACGGCGGGTTGCACACGACCACGTCGGCCTGCGAATCCGCGAAGGCATCAGTACGCAGCGCGTCGCCCGAAGCGATGTCCACAGGCACGCGTGCCCCCAGTCGTGCACGGGCGAGCCGAGCCAGTGCGGGGTTGATTTCCTGCCCGGTCAGTCGTCCGGCGCCGGCTTCGCCTGCAGTGCGGAGGATGTTGCCCGGACCACACGCTGGATCGAACACGGTGCCAGTGATCGGAGCGGCGAGTGCCACCATCAGCCGAGCAAGGTCGACCGGAGTCACCAAGTGCTGGCGTTGCTGTCGTTCCAGAGCACGGCTGGCAAGTGAGTCGATGAGTTCATCAGGTGAGGAGCCAGCCAGGTCTTCGAGCAGGCCCCGCACCTGCTTGGGTGGATCGGCGGCGTTCGGGTCGCGCAGGTAGGTCGCGATGTCGGCGATGAGTTCAATCGTGTCGGCTTCAGCTCGGTTGGCGTCCAGGGCGAGCCATAGAGCGTCTGCGGGCTGGCTGCCGATCGACTTCCCCTGTTTTCGCAGCCATCGCTCCACGTCGTCCAGGCGAAACGAGGGGGCCCCTCCGGAGGCGATCACCGGTTCGGGGAAGTCCGGGTGCCTCCTGCGCCAGTTGCTCACGGCGGCCCGGCCGACGTTCGCAAGACGCGCGATCTCGGCGGCTGTGACCAGGGCATTGTCCGACATGCACACCTCCCGTCAGAGTGGACGTTAGCCTAGTATACAGGGATGTGCATGTTGACTGTGAACTCGCGTGATGCTTCCCTGTTCAAGGTCAACCACCGGCCGGGCTGAAGTTGCGGGAGGTGTTGGTCGTGGGCATCGTGTTTCCTTCCTGGTGTGCAGATCTCGGCGGCGTGCCGAGACAGTTGGAACAAGGTCCGTTCCGGGCCTGAAAGCCGCAGTGAAGGGCAAGCCCTGGGACACCTGGGCTCGGAACACGCCTGGGTCGGGCGGCTCACGGGCTTCTGAGGCGGTCGTGGCGGATCGGAACAGAGGTACCGGGGTCGGAACGTCCGTTCCGACCCCGGCAGTCGCCGATTGCAGCCCGGATCGTGTCCGCGTCGACCACACTCACCGGGTTGTCGTGGCCCGGCATCCGCCGCTTGGCCTTCGATACCCCGGCCGCGCGCAGCGCCTCGCCGAGTGCCTTCACGTTCCAGTCGATGCGGGTGGCCAGCTCGCTCGTGGGCACCGGGCCGTGCTCGTCGCCGCTCAGCACGTCGGTCAGCAGCGCCAGCACTACGGGCAGCTTGTGCACCAGCTCGGCGTCCACCGGCTCCGCCCGTGTCGTGGCGGTGACGGTCACCTCGTCGGCCAGACGTGCGGCCACCGTCGGGTCCAGCACAGTCAGGTCGTGCTCCCCGGCCGCGTCCCCGGTCAGCGTCCTCGCCTGCTCACGCAGCGCCCGGCCCTGCTCGCACGCCGCCCGGATGGCGGCGATGTGCAACGGGTGCGTCCGTACGGTCACCGCGTCCCCTGCCGACAGCTCCGTCTCACCGTCCGCTCCAACAGCAGCACCACACCCTCGTGGCTGGTCAACAGCTTGGAAGCATCCATGCCAGCCCTGTAGGTGTCCGCGTCGAGGATGGTCTCCGACGCCTGGTAGGTCATGACCTTCAGCGCGAACCGCGTCCCGAGCTGCCCGCGCAGTCCGTCCGGGATGACCTGAGCGTTGGGCTTCTGGGTGGCCAGGATCAGCGAGTAGCTGGCGGCCGGGCCGGTCTTGGCGATGTAGGTCAGCAGCTCGCGGATGCGGCCGCCGATCTTCTTGCCCGTGCGGCGAGGACCGCGCGATCGGCCCAGTCCGGCCGCGGGCGAGTGGTGGCGCGGCGAGCACGGCGACCTCGTGCCGCAGTACCAGCAACTCGATGTCCTTGGCCGCCGATGATCGGCCGAGCAGAACCAACCAGGCGACGAGCCGGACGAGGATCAAGTGCAGCAGTCGTAACGCCACGCTTCATGATCATGCCCCTGAGCCCACGGTGCGCCATCATCGCAGCTCACCGACCCAGCGCAGAGTTCTGGCACCCTAAAGGTTGTCGAAGTAGAGGTAACCGCGCTTTTGCGGCTCCGTGCGGCGGGTGCTTTCGCGGGCGGTGGTACTAGACTGGTCCGGCGACTTAGCCAATCGAGGGGGATCTTTGTACGCGGCCGAGATCAATCGAAAGCAACCTGCGTTGCTATTACTCCTGCTGGACCAGTCCTACTCGATGTCGGAGCGATGGGGCGACAACGGCAAGTCGAAGGCCGAGATGCTGGCGTTGACCGTCAACCGGCTGCTCACTGACGCGGTGCTCCAGTGCAGCAAGGGCGACGATCGCATTCACGACTACTTCGAGGTCGGCGTGATTGGTTACGGCGCCGATGTGCAGCCCATCCTGCACGGTACCGATTCGTCCCGCCCGGTGTTGCCGATCAGCGAGATCGGGCGGAACCCCCGGCGGGTCGACCGGGTCAAGCGGAAGGTGTCGGACGGTGCCGGAGGGCTTGTCGAGGTCGACCTGAGCCTGCCGGTGTGGGTGGACCCCGTCACGAACGGGCCGACCCCGATGGCGCAGGCGCTCGAGGCGGCCACCGTGATTGTCGCGGATTGGTGTGCGCGGCACCCGGCGAGCTTTCCGCCGATCGTGATCAATGTGACCGACGGTGCGAGCACCGACGGCGATCCCTCGGAAGCCGCCCGTGCGGTGCGCTCGGCTCGGACGGACGACGGTGATGTGCTGCTGTTCAACCTGCACCTCTCCGCCTTGGCGTCGAATGAGATCGCGTTCCCCAGCACTGTCGAGGGCCTGCAGGACCAGTACGCCGCCCAGCTGTTCGCCATGTCGAGCGCGCTGCCCTCGGTGATGGCCGAGGCCGCGTCCGCATGCGGCTACGCGGTGCGGACCGGAGCTCGCGGGTTCCTTTACAACGCGGGTACCAGCACGGTCATCGAGTTCCTGGACATCGGCACGCGCGCCGTGACGCCGACGGGTCTGAAGGAGCTGACCGCGGCGAACAGCACGACGTGACATCGGCAATCGATCGGCTGTCGCGCGTGACGTGCCGCACTGTGCCGAAGCGCGACCGGCGTCCGGACGAGAACGAGGACAGTGTCGCCGTTGACCTCGTCTCTGGCAGGTTCGCGGTGTCCGACGGTGCCTCGACCGCCGCCCGGTCGGCGGTGTGGAGCGCGCTGCTCGTCGATGCGTTCGCTGGCGGTGAGGACCCTTTGGCGCCGGATGTCCTGGACGGGCTGCGCCGGGAGTGGTGGTCAAAGGTCTTCGACCCCGGCCTCCCGTGGTTCGCCGTCGAGAAGTTGCAACGCGGGTCGGCGGCCACCTTCGTCGGACTGCGGATCGGTGGTGGTGCCTACCAGGTGACGGCGGTAGGAGACACCTGCCTGTTCCACGTGAGCGACGACGAACTCGTCCTGGTAGGACCGGTGGACGACCATCGGGACTTCTCCCGCTATCCGGATCTCGTGAGTACTCACCAGCCGCTGGCGCCCGCGGCCGTGTGGTCGGGAGGGGGTGCGTACCGGGCGGGCGATGTGTTCCTGATCGCGACTGACGCCGTGGCGAAGCACGTGCTGCGGGAACGGGTACCAGGTGTGCTGCGGGTTTGTGAAACCGTCGGCGGCGACCTTGAGTTCGTACGTTTCGTGGCCAGTGGAAGGCAGTCCGGTTTGGACAACGACGACACGACCGTGTGCGTGGTGCATACATGAGTCTGCCGAGACTGGTCGATTACCAGCACGCACTGCAGAACCCTGCGACCGCGTTCCTCGATCCTGAGTTGAAACGCGGTTCGGTGCACCGCAATCCACTGGACCAACCCGTTGTCGCGTCCGGTGGGTTCGCGTTGACCTTCAAAGTGGACGTCGGCGCCCGCCGGTACGCCGTGCGATGCTTCCACAAAACCGCGGACCGACTCGACGAGCGGTACCGCGCGATTGCGGAGTTCATCGGGAACCGCGGGCGGGCCCTGGATTTCCTGGTGGATGTGAAGTACGTGGGAGAAGGCGTCCTGGTCCAAGGTCACCGGCTGCCCGTGCTGAAGATGGCCTGGGTCGAGGGCTCCCGGCTCGACTTCTGGGTGAGCGACCACCTGCGGGACCCGAGTGCGTTGGACTGGGTGCGTCGTCAGTTGAAGGATGCCTCGTCCCGACTCCGGGAACTCGGCGTCGCCCACGGCGACCTGCAACACGGCAACATCATGGTCACCAGGGGCGGCGACGTCCGCCTGGTCGACTACGACGGTGCCTATCTGCCGGGGCTGGCGTCGCTTGGCAGTGCGGAGATGGGGCACCGCAACTTCCAGCACCCCGACCGCCACGCGGCCTACGACGACCGGCTGGACGTGTTCTCGTCCTACGTCCTCGACCTCTCGTTGGAAGCGATCAAGCACGACCCCGCGCTGTGGGACGACTTCAACACCGGGGAGAACCTGGTGTTCGACGCCGAGGACTTCCGCGAGCCCGGAAGTTCGGAGATCTTCGCGAGGTTGGCGGCCATGCCCGCCTTGGCAGGTCGTGCGCGCCTGCTCGCGGCCGCCTGCGGGGTCGCCTACGAAGACGTCGAAGACTGCCTGGCAGGTGGACGGAGGGCCGGGAACCGGCTCGTGTCCCGTCCCCACCGTGGTGACCCACTGGCCATGTCGACGACCGACCGCAAGGCGTTGTTGGAACGAGTGGGGGACGAAGTCACCGTGGTCGGTCGGGTGACGACGGTGAAGCAGTTGACGGTGAAGTCCGGACACATGACATTGATCAACTTCGGGAACTACAAGCAGGGGGACTTCACGATCGTCGGGTTTTCCCAGGTTTCCAGGGAGTTGCGCCAGAAGTACGGCACGGACCTCGCCGGCCTCCGCGGTAAGTGGGTGTCGACTACTGGCTTGCTGACGCAGTACGACGGAGGGAAGGACAAGAAGTACCCGGTGTCGCCGCGGATCGAAGTGAAGCGGGGGTTCTCGCTGCGGCTGATCGACCGCGTCAGGGCCGAAGCACTGCTCGCCCCGACCACGCCGGCGGTTGCACCACCGCCGGCGCGTCAGCCTGTTGCGCCTCAGTCATCCGCTCCGCCGCCCACTCCGGCAGCGCAACCGCCGACCAGCCCGCAGGTCACCGGGTCGGGGGTCGCCCGCGTCGACGACTTGGAAGCCAGGGCTTCGAAGCTGTTCGGCACGCCGGGGTTCGCACGCCCAGCAGAGCCGAGTCGACCGGTAGCGCCGACCCGACCGGCAGCGCGGGTTCAGCCGAGCCCTCCGGTGCAGCCTCCTGCACAGCCGGTACCACATCCGCCGGTCCAACCCGTACCGGCTCCGCCGTCCGTTCATCCGACACCACCTCCACGCCGGCTGCCGCCTCCGGTGCCCGTTCCGGGGCAGGGGGGTCACCCCGGCTACCAGACGTGGCTGCCTCCGCCTCCGCCGCCTCCGGGGCAGTGGAGCCACGCTGGCTACCCGGCGGGGCCTCCGCCCCCTGGACGATTCCGCAGATTCCTCGCACGTATCGGGATCTACTTGTGAATTCGGAATTTCCGGCTCGGAAGGACAGCCTGAGGTGGTGAGCGGAGGGAGTACGACGGTCGTCGATCTCTTGTTGAAGGCCATCGCGCTGGAGAAGGCGGTGTTCCTCGCCGAGGGAGCGCCGTCGCCCGTGTTGTTGCGGGCCGGTCGGGCGCTGCGCATGCGAGGCGCCGAAACCGAGTACGAGTTTCCGATCAAGGGTTGGCCGGAGGAGTTGGGTGATCGCGTGCTCGTCCGACCGCGAGGCATGGGGGCGGCATGGACGCCCGCCCTCGCACGTCGGCTCGGCACCGCGCGCGTTCGTCTGACGACCACGGCCGACCTCGGGCGGCGAGCAGTCGAAATCCACGTCTGCCGGGACGAGACGGCGTTGTTGGATCTGCTCGGCGAACGGATCGCGGCCGAGGCTGGCCGGCCTGGCTCCGTCGATTCGACGAAAGCGGGGTGGATCCTCGGTGAGGGCGTCCCTCGCATCGGGCGGTGCGCCGATGTCGACCTGCTCATCCCGGGCTACGCGGAGCTCGCCCTCAACACCCGTCAGCGGCTGGCGATCGAGCACGCCCTGGACAGCGATGTCACGTTCGTCTGGGGACCGCCCGGGACCGGGAAAACCGAGGTCGTCGCACGGATCGTGGAGGGTACCCACCGTCAGGGCCTGCGGGTGTTGCTGCTCGCGCCGACCAAGGTTGCCGTCGACCAGGCCCTTGAACGCGTGTGCGACATCCTGCGCGGCGAGGAGGGCTTCGGCGGTGGACTGGTGCAACGAGCGGGCGACATCTCCTTGGCGTCGCTGGACGAGAGGTACGGCGACGACATCAGCCAGGAGCGGATCGTGGCGAAACTCGGCGCGCCACTGGTCGAGCAGCGAAGGCGGATCGAGGACCAGCTCGCGGACGTGCGCGGATCCATCGGGAAGCACGAGAACGCGGCCGCGACGAGAGAGCTGCTGGACGGTCTCCGTCTGAGCCGTGACGAAGCGCGGCGTGCTCCGGTCGTGGATGCGGAGGAGACCGGGCGCCTGGAGCGGAAGATCCGCGTGGAGGAGAACCGGATTCGGAGTTTCGGGTTGGGCTCCCTCGAACCGCTGGAGCGCCTGCGGATGATCGAGAGCGGTCTGACGGCTGAACTGATCAAGATCGACGATGAGATCGGTGGGATCAGGGCCGCGGTCGAGGAGTCCTGTCGCGTCATGGGCACAACGGTGGCCAGGGCGGTTCGCACCCCGGCCGTGGCGAGCGCGTTCGACGTGGTGATCATCGACGAGGCCGGCATGGTGGACCTGCCGTCGGCGTGGTGCGCGGCGGGACTCGCGTCCCAGCGGGTGGTCGTCGCGGGCGACTTCCGCCAGTTGCCGTCGGTCACCCACGGCTCGAGCAGCCGGTTCGCCACACCCGAGGACCGCGCCCACTCCGCCGCCTGGATGGACCGCGATGCGTTCGCCGCGGCCGGCCTGGTCGACGACCGGGGTGCGGCGAAGCCCGACTCGCGGATGGTGTGCCTGGAGGAGCAGTACCGGATGCGGCCCGCCATCTGCGAGGTCGTCAACGAGGTCGCCTACCGGGACGCGCCGCTCAAGACCTCGCGTGACGACAACGGGAGGCTGCCGCCGTCGACGTTGTTGCCCGGTCCGCTCGTGTTGGTGGACACGTCGTCCCGACGCCTGGTCAACGCGTCCGATCCGCACGCGCACAAGACGAACCCGGTCCATGAGGCGGTGATCCATGAACTCGTCCGCGGGTGGCAGTTCGACGGTGTGCTGCCTACCCGGAAGCAGCAGGACCTCGCTCCGGGGGCTGCGGCGACCGATCGGATGGCGGTGATCGTGCCCTACCGCGACCAGGTCGCGGCCCTGCGGGAGAGCTTGAAGGAGCGGTTCGGTGCGGACGCCGCGCACCTGGTCGACACGGTTCACCAGTTCCAGGGCAGCCAGCGTCCGCTGGTCGTTCTCGACACGGTGGCCGGAGTCGGTCGCAAAGCGGGGTACTTCTACGAGGGCTCGGGTTTGTCGGCGACGTCGACCAGGTTGCTGAACGTGGCGTTGAGCCGAGCGCAGGACCACCTCGTGGTCGTCGCCGATGTCGACTTCCTGCGCGACAAGGTCCCGGTCGGCGGTGAGGTCGCCCGGATGTTGCGGAGGCTGGAGGAGCGGGCGCACCGATTGCCGGTGGACGCGTTGATCCCGGTGCGGAGCGCCGCCGAGCTGGGCGGTCTGAGCGCGGAGGACTTGGCGCGCCCGGCGTTCTTCCCCTCCGACGAGGTGGTACGCGCGATCAGGTGGGACATCGAGCGAGCCAAGCGGTCGATCGACGTCCGCTGCGCGTTCCTCGACCCGACCCCTACCGCCGAGTGGTTGAGGCACTTAAGTCCTCGGATCGCCGACGGTGTCCGGGTTACCGTCTACACGAGGAAACCCGTGAAGCCCGCGGCGATAAGTGCGGCCCGCCACCTGGAACAAGCGGGCTGCACCGTCGTCCACCGCCCGCAGATGCACGAGAAGGTGCTGATCTTCGACGATGAGGTGCTGTGGCACGGTTCGCTCAACTTGCTGGCCGACCGGTCGCCTACGGACCTCATGATGCGGACCGCAGATCGACTGTCCAGCGAGCGGGTGCGAAGGATTCTGGCCGTGGCACGTCCCGATCCGAGGAGCGAGCGGGTATAGGCGCATCGCGACGACCTCATCCGTGGGGTCGCCTTGTTCGGGCGTGTGGGGTGCCAAAGTCGGCCGCACGGCCTGACCTGCACGTTAGGCTGCTGCGGGTTCGTACTCGTTGATCAGGCCGCCGAGGATCGGTCGACGGCGTACGGACGTGCGGCTCGGGTGCGGGACCGCATGATCCGGTCGTGGTGGCTGAGTTGTCGGGCTTGGCGGGTCGGCGGTGGTTGTAGTGGGCTACGTAGCGGTCGAGCGCTGCCCGCGCGAAGTTGGTCGGCGACCTGGCCGGAATGGGCGGTGTGATGACACCTGATCGGGCTGAGGCAATGGTGGCTGCTGCCGAGCGGACCTACTGCTGTCCAGGTGCTGCACGAGCTGTGCTCCGGCGGCTTGTGCAGCGCAGCAGAGGATCAGCGATGCGGGATCGAGGCCATTTGATCTTCAGCGGTGACCTGCTGCGAGGTTGCCTATTCAGGGTGTTGTGGATGTCCGTGGTGGACCGCCCAAGCGCGCCGAGGCTGTGCTCCGGAACGGGAGACGCCTGCCCCACCACGGGGCCAGCCCGGTCAGGTAGTCGCGGACGGCGTTGAGGTAGGCGGTCTCGTACTCGCCCAGCGCGCTCAGGTCGATCACGCTGAGGGGGATGTTCATCCCCTCGTCCGAGTCGTTGGGCTGCGCTTTCCACGCGTCGTGCATCGCTGAACCCGCGACCCGTCGCATCTCGCGCACGAGGTTCGCGTACGCAGCTCCGACCGACTCCGACTCGACGCTGATCCAGGCGACGTAGTAGGCGAGGTTCGCCTGGATCTCCCTCAGCTCCTCGGACAACCGGACCCGCTCCTCGCCCGGCGCGTCGGCTCGCCGCCGTCGGATCGCGTAGGGGAGCTCCTTGTACGCGCTGTAAGCCGCGAAGGCTTCGGCGAACGCGGTGCGGATTCTGTTGCGCTCATCCTCGCGACCTTTGCGTCGCGCGCTCCACATGCTGATCGTCGCGGTGATCACGGCGGCGAGGAAGGCACCCGACAGCACGGTCGTGAGGACGACGCTTCCGCTGGTCGGCGCGGCTTGCAAGGTCTACCTCGTTGGGGTGCGCTGGTACTTCCTGGTCTGCTTACAGTGCCCAAAGGCAGAAGACCGGTCAAGCTGCGCACGCCGCACCCGGTCGACCTGGGGCGGGGAGGTGTTCGGCCTCCTCTCCGGGCCACTCGCCCGTGCGGCGCCACCACTCCTCTCGAAGCAGGTGCGCGACGACCTGGCCGAGCAGGGCTCCAGGCCCGTCCCGCAACAACCAGCGGTGGTCGGGCGGATCACCTGGGTACCACATGCACAGCGAGCCGTCCGGGTACCGGTGGGGTGACAGAGATGGGCCGGTCGTGAACACATGCGATTGCGTTGGTGCGAACCGCCCGAACACGATAGTCACCCGTTGTGGTTCCAGGTCGGGTACGTCGAGGTGCAGTGCAACGGCGTAACCACCTCGATGAGGGCGTGGCGGCCTCACGGCTCGGACAATCATCCCGTACGCCGACAGCCGGCGCTCGAACAGCAGGCGCGGTGCCGGCCTGGCGTACCAGGGCGGCATCGACCACGGAGGTCTGCGCCTCACTCCTCCGCTCCTGCGGCGCCGTATGCCCGCGTGGGCCGGATCAGGGCAGGCGGCCCGATCAGACCGAGAGTCGCAGTGACTGTGGGCACGTTGCGCCGCAGCGCGGCCACCTTGCCCGCCAGGCTGGTCGGCGTCGGGTCGTCGACGTAGGAGAAGTAGGCGCGTGCCAGCGCCGACCGGACAGCGGTCTGGTCGTCGTCGTGGGCCAAGGCCTCGATCAGCGCGTCGGCTGCGGTGCGCAGGCGCTGCCCGGCGGGCGAGCGGTCGATCAGCAGCTTCACGTTCGGGGAGACGCCCGCCGGGTCGACCGTCGCGCCCCCGCTCTGCACCCGCTTCGCTGCCCGGTCGAGCACGGTGCGCAGCGCGACGGTCACCCCCATGCCGGGTTCCACGAACTCCCAGGCCCACACGGTGAGATTGTGCGAGGAGAACCCCGGCTGGCTGTACTGCTTGTTCCACGCCTTCAGCAGGCGGACCACCCTGCGGCGCGTCCTGCGGAGCGACTCCTTCCCGGAGGTGAACATCTCGACGTGCCGCTCGGGGTCGGAAGCCTCCCACTTGTTCGTGTGGAGGTTCGGGATCCACAGACCTGATCCGCTCCTGCGGGTGAGCGCGACGACGAGGTCGACGGTCGGGTCCTGGTCCTCGACCGGCTGGCGGAAGACGAGCTTCGGCCCGCGCTTCGACTTGTAGCACGCGGCGTTGGGGTAGACCTCGCGTACCGCGGGGCCCAGCAGCGCGCACAGGGTCTTGGTGATGTCCGCAGGCGCTTCCCCACCACCGTCGGGGCCGAGCCGGGGGAAGCAGCGCCGGTCGAGCACGAGACCGCCGTCGCCGTCGCCGACGGGGTGGATGAAGGTGTTCTGGGCTAGCGAACCGCTCGGGTAGGTCCGCAGCGCGCCGGGGTAGTTCTTCGCGGTGGAACGAACCAGGTCCAGCCTCGTGCGCGCTTCGGCCAAAGGCACTGGACGCGCGTCGATCTGCTGGCGGATGTCGTTCAGCACCTGATCGGTGAATCCCACCGTTGGGCTCATCTCACTCTGGGCCGCAAGGCCCGCTGCCGCCCATCGGGGATTGGGCGGAGGAGCCGATCCGGCCCCTCACCCCCTACTAACGCCATACCGCTTGGTATGCCCTTCGGTCCTGCTCACGGCCATGAGAGACGAGGTTCTTGAAGATTCAGGCGCAGTCCCGGCAGGTTGCCGACGATCTGTCGAAGCTCGACGGCGGCCTGAGCAGGAAGCACTCACCGCACATCCGGTCTTTGGCGAGCCGCCTGGCCGTGCAACCGCAGTGCCCGTCCTCGCATCGAGGCTCCTGGCACTGCGAGCAGCGCACCTCGAACACCAGAAGCGGTTCGTCACAGATCTCGCACGTGTCCTCCGACGACCACTTCGAGGTAGAAGTGCCGGGCCTCGGCGGTGCGAACGGCAGCCACGGGGCGTTGTCCAATGCGAGCACCGCAACCAGGTAGTCGTCGCACCACGCGGCTTGGCCGTAGAACTGATCGCTCCGCCTGCCGTCCCGACGGGTGTAGTACGTCTCGTGCCGGGTCGTGGTGCCAGAACTGCGAAGAGCGGCTTCGACCAGGGGAGTGGCCGACTGGTCCGATCCCCGTCCCGGCGGGAACACACCCCGCGTGGAGGTGAAGCGCACGACACCGCGCCGATCCATGAGCACGACCGCACCCGCTCCGCGAAGGTGTTCGGCGGCTCGCACGCAGCAAGCTTCCCGGGAAGCTCGGGAATCGCGGAATATCCGGACCACGTCGTCAGCCTCAGGCCCCCGAGGGCCGATGCGGTCGGACATCCACGAGTCGGGTAAGAGGACGCGGCTCGCGAACGCATCGCACGCAGCGTCCTCGAACGCCTCCGAGTCGTCTCTGCTGAACAACAACTGTCCGAGGTCATCATCGGTTTGCTGGAGGTGGTGGCCCAGCTCGTGGAGTGCGGTGAACCCTCGACGCCGACGGGATGAGGACATCCCCACCAGTAGTGTCGGTGGTTCGGTCCGATGCTGGTAACCGCCTGCGACAGAGCAGCGGCTTCCTGCGGTCGACTCGGGTACGTACTCGATGTGGATCTCGAACCACTCGGTCAGCGAAGCCAAGGGGTCCTCGTGGATTGAGGCGAGGGCACCGGGGCGAGTGCCCTCTTGGTCAGACTGCGGTGAGACACCTCGTGTGAGGGGTGGGTTCACGCTTGGGGGTGGGATCGGAGATCCTGATGAACGTGTCCACAGCACCTGACAGGCAACCTCGTCGCGCGACCGGCG
>NZ_VKAB01000068.1 GCF_009769385.1 Saccharothrix deserti | reverse complement strand
ACACGCTTGGACTTCCGGGCCCGATCAGGCTCGCCCGGGGATCGTGGAGGCTTCGGCACGCCCCGATTGTCCCGCCCCGCAAGAGAGAACACCCGCAACGACTCACCCTATTGCCGAAAGATCTTTAGTACTGCAACGACAGGTTGTAATCCAAGCCGGGTTCCGGTAGTTGATCTTGGCGTGTTGGTGGAGATGGTAGCTGGGTGGTCGACGAGCTTCGAGGCGTTCGCGGGTCGGCTCGCGGCCCGGTTCCCTCGCGTGGAGTCACGGCGTCAGATGCGGTCCTACGTGCGGGGACTGCTCAGCGAGGCTGAACGGAAGAATGGATGGACGCCGGCGGAGGCCACCGGGGACGCCGACCCGGAACGCATGCAGCGGTTGCTGAACTTCTACGCCCGGGGACACCGACGGCCTGCGTGATGACGTCCGTGCGGCGGTCGTCGAGGCGCTCGGCGACGAGGGGCGGGGCGTGTTGGTGGTGGACGAGACGGGCTTTGTTGAAGAAGGGCACCAAGTCCGCCGGGGTGGCTCGCCAGTACTCCGGGACTGCGGGCCGGGTCGAGAACTCGCAGATCGGCGTGTTCCTGACCTACGCCTCCCCGCATGGACGGGCCCTGATCGATCGGGAGCTGTACCTACCCGGGGAGTGGACCTCCGATCGTGAGCGCTGCCGCGGGGCCGGCATCCCCGATGAGGCGAAGCCGGCGACCAAACCCGTTCTCGCGCAACGGATGATCACCCGCGCCATGGAGGCCGGGGTGCCGTTCGGGTGGGTCACCGGGGACGAGGCCTACGGCGTGGACACGAAGTTGCGCAGGTGGCTGGAATCCGAGGACATCACCCATGTGCCGGCGGTGGCGAAGAACTCGATGGTGGTCACGTTGCAGTTGACCAAGGCGCAGGTCGACCCGTGCTGTGATCCCGGTGAGTGCCGGAGAACCGGTGTTGCCTGGCAGGTGCCACAAGATGTCGTTGCCGAAGAGGGTACGACCGTGGCGACGTCCTCGGCGGTGATCGGTGCATCGCAGACCCAGCCGGCAATCGCGGTCCTCGGAATAGTCGTGCTGAGGTTGTGCAGTGGAGGCGGCGCGAATGAGCCGGAAGAAGGCGTAAGTAAAGTAGCCTGGAAAAGTAGCGGGATGGAGGAGGAATCCGTGGCGAGGAGCCCGGTCTGGGCAAGCCGGCCGAAGACGCGCGGCCTGGTTCTGGATGTGATCAGGGCCGCGCGGACGATCAGCCGGGTGGAGCTCGCGACGGCAACCGGTCTGACCGGGGCGACAATTTCCGAGGTCGTGCGCGAGCTCCTGGGCGACGGCCTGGTCGTCGAAGCCGGCCGTGGTGCGCCGACGGGCGGCAAGCCGCGCACGCTGGTCCAGCTCAACCCGCCGGCCCGCTACGGCGTGGGAGTCCAACTGGAGCGCAACACGTGCGTCATCGTGGTCGTCGACCTGGCCGGCCGACCGGTGGCCCGGACTTCGTTCCAAGGCGTGGCGTCGATGCCGCCGGAGCGGGCGCTGCCGCTGGTGGCGTCGCAGGTGGATGCCCTGCTGACGACGGCGGCTGTCGACCGCGAGAAGGTGCTCGGGGTCGGCCTGGTCAGTTACGGTCCGCAGGACCGGCGTGCCGGTGTGCTGTTGACGCCGCAGCCCACCGGGGAGTGGTGCGACTACCCCGTCGCGCGGCGCCTCGCGGAGAGTCTCGGCCTGCCCGTGCTGCTCGACAACGACGCCGCGGCGGCCGCCATCGGCGAGTACTGGATGGGTGCTGTGGACCCGCACAGCACCTATGGCTGCATCTACATGGCCACCGGGATCGGCGGCGGGGTGGTGGTCGCCGGTGAGGTGTATCGGGGCAGCTCGTCGAACAGCGCGGAGATCGGCCACATCTCGATCGACGTCCACGGCGACGAATGCCCGTGTGGCAACGTCGGGTGCCTGGAGAACTACGCCGGCCCGTCGGCTCTGGTCCGGCAGGCGTTGGCGACACCGGGACTCGCCCGACGGCTGGCGCTCGATCCGGCCGGCGATGACGTCCTGACCGAGTTCGCGCGGATCGCGGCAGCCGCGAACGCCGGCGATCCCGAGGCCCGTGAACTCGTCGAGCGGTCGGCGCGCTACCTCGGTCATGCCGCGGTCACCGTGGCGACCCTGTTCGACCTGGATGTGATCGTCCTGGCCGGACAGAGCTTCGCGGTGGCGGGCTCGATCTACCAGGCGGTGATCCAGCAGCAGTTGGACCGCCGGTTGTTCGCTCGACGGGCGCATCCGGTGCGGGTGGTGCCGTCGGTCAACGGGTCGGACGCGGCGGCGATCGGCGGGGCGGTTCTCGTCCTGCAGAGCGAGCTGACACTCGGCCACGGCCGCTCCGAGGACGGGGCGCGGCCGGTGCCCGCCGGCGCGGGCGGGACACCCTGATCATTCGCCATCAGTGCTCGTGCGGCGCGGCGAGCAGTCCGGTGTGCGGGTGTCGGAGGTCGATGATGACCTCGTCGGCCGGGCCGCGCTGGACGATCCGCCTGCGGTAGAGGGCGGATCGTCGGCGAAGTGCCGGGGTGGTGGCCACCCTCCGGTGTCGGTAGCTGGACGGCTCGTTCGGCCGGGCCGCACGAGCCGTCCCTCTCCTTGACGTGCTGCGCGCGGGCGTGCCACGGCAGCCGCCTGCGCCGCCATTATTAACTTGCCTAAATAAGCCGTCACCAGCGGATGGCCGCCGATCGGCCAGCGAGGGCACGGCAGACCTCAGCACTCGTCAGCCCAGGATGTTGACTTACTTCGGCTGCCTGAGTAACCATCTCTGTGATCTCCGACCCTGCGTCGACCAACGAGGAAGAGGGCTGCCATGCCGCGCTCGGACTTGCACGACGGCTGGCGCCTGCGCGCCGTGGGAGGCCCGGTGCCGCAGGTCCTCGCCGATCGGGACGTGCCCGCCCAGGTACCCGGCAGCACCCACCTCGACCTGATGGCCGCGGACCTCATCCCGGACCCGTACCTGGACCGCAACGAGGCGGCGCTGACCTGGTTGCACCGCGTCGACTGGCAGTACTCGACGACGTTCCAGGCGGAGGCGCCGCAGGTCGGTGAGCGAGTGGAACTGGTCTTCGACGGCATCGACACCGTCGCCACCATCGAGTTGAACGGCGATGTGCTCGGCCACACCGCCAACATGCACCGCGGCTACCGCTTCGACGTCGGGCGATCGCTGCGCGACGGCGGCAACGACCTGACCGTGACGCTGCGGTCCGCGCTCACCCACGCCGAGCAGGCGGAGGCCGAACTCGGTTGGCGCCAGCGGGCGTACCCGCACCCGTACAACGCGATCCGCAAGATGGCCTGCTCCTTCGGCTGGGACTGGGGACCCGACCTGCAGACCGCCGGCCTGTGGAAACCCGTGCGGCTGGAACGCTGGGACACCGCCCGGCTGGCCCAAGTGCGCCCGCTCGTCACCGTCGACGCCGACGGCACCGGCCGCGTCGACGTGCACCTGGAACTGGACCGCGCCGCGGATCGCGACTACACCGCGCTGGTCACGGTCGGCGACTGCACGGAACGAATGGCGATCACCGGCGATATCGCGCACGTCACCGTCCTCGTGCCGGACGCCCGGTTGTGGTGGCCGGTGGGCTACGGCGACCACCCGCTCTACGACCTGACCGTCGTGCTGCTGGCCGATGGTCGACAGGTGGACGCCGTCCGGCGCCGGATCGGGTTCCGCACCGTCACCGTGGATACCGAACCGGACGAGTTCGGCACCCCGTTCGTCTTCGTCGTCAACGGCAAGCGCGTGTTCGCCAAGGGTGCCAACTGGATCCCGGACGACCACTTCCTCACCCGGGTCACCCGTGAGCGGCTCGCCCGTCGGATCGACCAGGCCGTCGACGCGAACATGAACATGCTGCGGGTCTGGGGCGGCGGCATCTACGAAACCGACGACTTCTACGACGCCTGCGACGAACGCGGCGTGATGGTGTGGCAGGACTTCCCGTTCGCGTGCGCCTACTACGCCGAAGAGGAGCCACTGCGCGGGGAAGTCGAGGCCGAGGCCCGGGAGAACGTCACCCGCCTGGTCGCCCACCCGTCCCTCGTGCTGTGGAACGGCAACAACGAGAACCTCCCCGCCTACACGGACTGGGGCTGGCAAGACGGCCTGGAAGGACGGAGCTGGGGCGGCGGCTACTACACCGGACTGTTGCCCAAGATCATCGAAGAACTCGACCCCACCCGCCCGTACGCACCGGGCAGCCCGCACAGCCCCGGCGACCTGCCACCCAACGACGCCCACCACGGCACCCGCCACGACTGGGACGTCTGGAACGCCCTGGACTACACGCACTACCGCGACCACGTCCCGCGGTTCTGCGCCGAGTTCGGCTTCCAGGGGCCACCCACCTGGGCCACCCTCACCCGATGGGTCCACGACGAACCGCTGACACCCACCTCGCCCGCGTTCCTGCTCCACCAGAAAGCCGCGAACGGCAACCGCAACCTGGACCGCGGCCTCGCACCCCACCTGCCGGTGCCGACCGACTTCGAGCAGTGGCACTGGGCGACCCAGCTCAACCAGGCCCGTGCGGTGGCCTTCGGCATCGAGCACTACCGCTCCTGGTGGCCGCGGACCGCGGGAGCCCTGGTCTGGCAGCTCAACGACTGCTGGCCGGTCACCTCGTGGTCCGCCGTCGACAGCGACGAGCGCCCCAAGCCCCTCTACTACGCCCTCAAGCACGCGTTCGCGCCACGGCTGCTGACCGTCCAGCTCCGCCGGGAAAGGCCCACCCTGGTCGCGATCAACGACCACGACGAGCCCTGGGCGGGTGCGGTGCGCGTGACCCGACAGGACTTCGCCGGCGAGGTGTTGGCCACCGCCGAACTGCGGCTCAGCGTGCCGCCTCGATCCACCGCGCTGCTGGCCCTGGCAGACGACCTCCTCCAACCCGCCGACCCGAGGAGCGAAGTGCTGGTCGCGACCGCCGGCGGCGTCCGCACCCACCACCTGTTCGGCGAAGACCTCGACCTCCGCTACCACCCGGCGCCGTTCACCGCCGGCGTCACACCCGTAGCCGGCGGGTACCGCGTCGACGTGCGGGCCACCTCGTACGTCCGGGACCTCAGCCTGCTGGCCGACAAGGTGGCCGCCGACGCGGTCGTCGACGACATGCTCATCTCGCTGACCGCCGGCGAAGCACACCACTTCATCGTGCGCACGTCGGAGAGGTTGCACGAACCGGCCGCTTTGCTGCATCCGCGCGTGCTTCGCTGCGCCAACACGTCAGCGTCGGGCGTCTCGTGAACCACCCGCAACCGAGATGAGCCGAGAAGTTCATACCCCTGCGCCCGGAGTTCGGAGCCGATAAACGCTGTTGATTCGATCGGCCGCGACTCCGGGGTTTGGCGACCGATTTTTACGAATACCCGATCCGGTGAGTCGTGTTGGTGCAATGGAACGCTCGGGATGTTTCCGTGCCGAGGGTCTTCAAGTTTTGCAACATCTTCGCTACGGTCTTTCTGGGAGCGCTCCCAGGCAGGTAGGGGTACTTGTCCCCGGAGCGGCCCATCCCTAATTCAGCGGCCCTGCCCACCTGTTGAACGCTTCCGGAAGACACGGCGGCGGGCTGAACGTCACCTGCACAAAGGAGTGCTGATGTTGGAAAGAGTCAGGAAACGCCGCACCGCGCTCGCCGCGTTGGCTGCTGCGGGGTCCATCGCGTGCACGGCCCTGGTGGCAGCGGCGGGCGGGTCGTGGGCGAGTGACGCGAGCGCGGCGGCCGCGTTCGCGTGCCGGGTCGACTACACGACCAACGACTGGGGCAGTGGGTTCGGCGCCAATGTGACCGTCTCCAACCTCGGTTCATCGGCGGTCAACGGCTGGACGCTGACCTACACCTACGCCGGCAACCAGACCCTGCGACACGGCTGGAGCGGCAACTGGTCCCAGTCGGGCAAGCAGGTCACCGTGACCAACATGAGCTGGAACGGCACCATCCCGGCAGGCGGCAGCGTCAGCGCGGGGGCGAACTTCTCCTACAGCGGCAGCAATGCCAAGCCGACGGACTTCGCCGTCAACGGTGCCGCGTGCACCGGCACCGCCCCGACGACGACGACCACCACCACGACGACAACGACGACGACGACGACCACTCCGCCGGTCGACGGTCCCGCACCGGCGCTGCGCGTCTCCGGCAACAAGATCGTCACCGCGGACGGCAAGCCCTACCGGTTGCTGGGGGTGAACCGCTCCAGCGGCGAGTTCGCCTGCGTGCAGGGCAAGGGCATGTGGGACGGCGGTCCGGTGGACCAGGCGTCGGTGGACGCGATGAAGACCTGGAACATCCACGCGGTGCGGATCCCGTTGAACGAGGAGTGCTGGCTGGATGTCAACGGCTCGCCCGGCGGCGCCACGTACCAGCAGAACGTCAAGGGCTACGTGGATCTGCTGGTGGCGAACGGCATCAACGTGATCCTCGACCTGCACTGGACCTGGGGCGCCTACACGAACGGGCCGGACTGGCACTGCAAGGACGAGCACGCGACGTGCCAGAAACCGATGCCGGACGCGCGATACTCCCCGCAGTTCTGGACCGGCGTCGCCAATGCGTTCAAGGGCAACAACGCCGTCGTCTTCGACCTGTTCAACGAGCCGTACCCGGAGATCGCCAGCGACTGGAACAAGACCTTGGGCTGGCAGTGCTGGCGGGATGGGGGCACCTGCACCGGCCTTCCCTATGAAACCGCCGGCATGCAGGACCTGGTCGACGCGGTGCGGGCCACCGGCGCGACCAACATCCTCATGCTGGGCGGCCTGGAGTGGGCCAACGACACGCGGGAGTGGCTGGCCCACAAGCCGACCGACCCGTTGAACAACATCGCGGCGTCCTGGCACGCCTACAGCTTCAACGCCTGCGTCACCGAATCCTGCTGGGACAGCCAGATCGCCCCGCTCGCGCAGCAGGTCCCGGTCGTGCTCGGTGAGTTCGGTCAGGACGACTGCGGCTTCGAGTACATGCAGCGGTTGGTGGACTGGGCCGACGCGCACCACATGGGTTACCTCGCGTGGACCTGGAACCCGTGGGGCTGCAGCACAGGTGCCGTGCTCATCAAGGACTGGAACGGCACACCCGAGCCAGGCGTCGGCGAGGGCCTCAAGGCCCACCTGCTCAGGCAAGACCCCTACGTCACCCCGTAACCGAACACCTCGGGTGCCGTCCCGGTGCCGACGATCGTCGCGTCGGCCGTCGTCGCGCCCGCAGGTGTGGCAGTAGCGGCGGCGGGACCGGATCTGGCCGTGGACATCGGGTTACCGGTGCAGCGGTAGGGCGGCAACGCCACCGCCGGGATGATCGTCAACGGTGACCCGACCGGCTGGACCCCCACGCCGACATGCTCCCTGTCGTGACCGCGAAGCCCACGTCATCGATCAATGGAGATTTGGTGAAACCCATGCATCGCTTCTCGGACAACACCCCCGACAAACGTCGCCAGCCGCCGGACACCTTGAAGACCGACGCCTCACGCCCGGCCAACACCACGGTCTGGCGAGCGGCAGCGGTCCTCGGTGCCTGCCTGACGCTGCTGACGACCCTGTTGGTGGTCCTCGGCGCAGGCAGCGCCTCGGCCCACGGCGCGGTGAGCGACCCGCCGTCACGCCACTACGGCTGCTACCACCGCTGGCCCAACGGCCCCTCGCAGCAGATGGCCACCGAAGACCCCATGTGCTACCAGGCGTGGCAGGCCGATCCCTCCGCCATGTACAACTGGAACGGCCTGCTGCGCGACGGCGGTGGCAGCGACCACCAGGCCGCCGTCCCCGACGGGACGCTGTGCAGCGGCGGCCTGACCTTCAACGGTCGCTACGCCGCCATGGACAAGCCCGGTGCCTGGATCGCCCCGAACCGCCCCAGCCGGTTCACCCTCAACCTCAACGACACCTCCTCGCACGGCGCCGACTACATCCGCGTCTACTCCACCAAGCAGGGCTTCGACCCCAAGACCCGGACACTGCGGTGGAGCGACCTGGACCTGGTCGGCCAAACCGGCAGGATCCCCACCGGCACCAGGACACCGGTCGAGGTGAACGCACCCGGCCGCACCGGCCACCACGTCCTCTTCACGGTGTGGAAGGCCAGTCACGCCGACCAGAGCTACTACGCCTGTAGCGACGTGAACTTCACCGACGGCGGCACCGGCCCGACCACGACCACGACCACCCCAACTACCACCACGACGACGACCACCACCACGACAGGCAATCCCTCGGCGGGTTGCTCCGCCACGCTGCGGATCGCGTCCCAGTGGTCCGGCGGCTTCCAGGCCGAAGTACGCGTCACCGCCGGCACCACGGCGATCACCGGCTGGGCGGTGAACTGGACCTTCGCCAACGGCGAACGGATCGACTCCTCGTGGAGCGCGGCCGTGACCACCAGCGGGTCCACGATCAGCGCACGCAACGTCGCCTACAACGGCTCACTGGGCGCGGGCACGAGCACCAGCTTTGGGTTCGTCGCCTCCGGAACCGCCGGCACACCCATCCTCACCTGCACCGCATCCTGACCCCACGCGCCCACACGGGTTGCCCGCTGCCGCAGGGCGGCGGGCCCCCGCGCACGTTGACAGGTATCGGTGTCCGCTGATGCTCCCGAGCACCGAGGAGGGTGTTCATGCGTCGCGCGGTTGCGCTGATCGTCTCGGCACTGCTTCCCCTTTCCGTCCCCTTCACCACCTCGACCGCGGCCGGGGCCCTGAAGCTGGGCATCTACTCCTCGGCGGGAACGCACACGTGCGCGGGCTTCCCGGCCAGCCTCGACCACGAGGAGGTCGACGCGCGGACGTGGGCGGACTGGGGCGTCGACTACCTCAAGTACGACAACTGCCACAACGAGAACCGCCCGGCGCTGGACCGGTACCGCGCGATGGGTGAGGCGTTGCGCAAGACCGGCCGGGACATCGTCTACAGCCTGTGCGAGTGGGGTCAGAACCGGCCGTGGGAAGGGCTCGGCCGGGAGGTCGGCGGACACCTGTGGCGGACCACCGGCGACATCTCCGACAACTGGACGTCGGTGATGGGCATCCTCGACCAGCAGGTCGGTCTGGAGCGGTACGCGGGCCCGGACGGCTGGAACGACCCGGACATGCTGGAGGTCGGCAACGGCGGCATGACCGACGCCGAGTACCGCGCGCACTTCGCCCTGTGGTCCGTGCTCAACGCGCCGCTCATCGCGGGCAACGACGTCCGTTCGATGGACGACGCGACCAGGCGCATCCTGCTCAACCGCGACCTGTTGGCGGTCAACCAGGACTGGTCGGGCACCCAGGGTCGCAAGGTGCGTGACGACGGCGACCACGAGGTGCGGGCCAAGCCCATGTCGGACGGCTCGGTCGCGGTCGTGCTGCTCAACCGCGGCGCGAGCAGCGCCGCCATCGGCGCGACCGCCGCCGAACTCGGCCTACCGGCGGGGAGGTCGTACCGCGTCAAGGACCTGTGGAGCAAGGAGCAGCACGCGAGTTCCGGCATGATCCGCGGCGGCGTCCCGTCACACGGTGCGGTGACGTACCGGGTGTGGCCGGGCGGCGCGGCGAAGCTCGCCCCGCTGACGTCGTTCACCCTCGCCGGGCCGGAGCTGGTCGAGGCCGCCCGACCGTTCGCTGTGACCGCCGGCCTGGTCAACGACGGCACGTCCCCGCTGATCGCCGCCAGGGTGCAGCTCCAGGTGCCGGACGGATGGGTGCTCGACGGCCCGTCGGTGCGCGAGACGCCGTTCGTGCGGCCCGGCGGCAGCTTCACCGCCACCTGGACGGTGACGGCCAGACCCATCACGTCGGCCGTGGCCGTGAAGCTGACCGCGGCGGCGGGCTATCGCACGACGGCGGGCGCGCAGTCGCGATGGAGCGAGATCGCGCCGCCTTTGGTGACCGCACCGCCCGAGGGCGCCCACAGCGTCTCCGGCCTGGGCGTGCACGCCTCGTCGTCCGTGCGGATCTACCTCGGCACTGCCTGCTCCGCGTTCTCCGCGCAGGTCGGTGTGGACGACGAGAAGGACGGCCGGGGCAGCGTGATGTTCCGGGTGCTGGGCGACGGCCGTGAACTCGCCGTCACCCCGGTGCTGCGGGGCGGTGCGGCGGCCGTGCCGGTCCAAGCCGACGTGACCGGTGTGCGGATGCTCGACCTCCAGGTCGCCGACGGCGGTGACGGCAACGACTCCGACCACGCGGACTGGGCCTCGGCCACCATCACCTGCTGACCACGTGGCGTCACCGTACTCGCGACCAGTTCGCTCGCCGGGCTTCCCGCTCCCGGATCGCGCGACGCAACGCCGCCGGCACCGTCCGCCACGCGAGCGGAAGGACCGCGTGACCGGGCGGCCGTGGTCGGTTGTGGAAAGACCGCGATCACCTGGATGACGGTCGGCTGATCGCGTGGTGGTGGAGCGCGGGTGTGGTCCCGAGGGTTCATCGTTGAGCCACGATGTCCGGTGACGGGCAGCTGGATCGGACCGGGATCCCGGTGGTGCGGTGCGCGGTAGGAGGTGGGGTGGCTACCTGTCCTGTGATGCTGCGAGTGCGCCGTGCTCGTCGGCCGGGGCAACCGGGTGCGGCGGGGCAGTGCGGTCTTGGCGAGCACTTCACCTGCGCGCAGTTGCCGCTCGCGATCGACGCGGCACGGTGGCGGTGGCGGTGGCGGTGGCGGTGGCGGTGGCGAACGGTCGGGGGTAAGCAGGTGCGAGAGGTCAGGCATGCATCCCTGGCCTGGTTCGCCGCACACGGCAGTTGCCCGCGAGCGAACACGCCGGGGAACGAGGTCAGGACGCCTGTCGTGCGCGGGCAGGTCTGGACATCATTGGAGGCCCGATGAACCGCACCGCGGCGGTGGCGCCGGGAGCGTTGCCGGTCATCGGTCACGCGTGGCCGATGATGCGCGACCCGTTGCGGTTCATCGGGTCGCTGTCGGCGCTCGGTGACCTGGTGGAGGTGCGGTTGGGGCCGGTGCGGGCCTACGTGCCGTGCCACCCGGACCTGCTGTGGCAGGTGTTGACCGATGACCGGGTGTTCGACAAGGGCGGTCCGTTCTTCGACCGGGTGCGGGCCACGATCGGAAACGGGGTCGGCAGCTGTCCGCACGCCGAGCACCGCAGGCAGCGCCGGTTGATCCAGCCCGCGTTCCACCACGCGCGGCTGGAGCGGTACGCGGCGGTCATGGAGCAGGAGGCCTCGGCGCTGACCTCGAGCTGGCGCGACGGGCAGGTCGTCGACGTCTATCCCGCGTTGTTCGGTGCCGCGTTGCGCACGGTGCTGCGTTGCCTGTTCACCACCCGCGCCGACGACGGGGCGGTGGACCGGATGCGGCGGTCGGTGGAGACGCTGCTGCACCAGGTCACCGCGCGGATGTTCGTGCCTGATCTGCTGCAACGGCTGCCGGTGCCGGTCAACCGTCGCTTCGACCGGGCGTTGGCCGATCTGCGGCACGGCATCGACACCATGGTCGCCGACTACCGCCGTGGCGACGGTGACCGCGGTGACCTGCTCTCCTCGCTGTTGGCCGCCCGTGACGGGGACGGGCACGGTGGTGGGCTGGACGATGCCGAAGTCAGCGACCAGGTGTTGACGATGCTGGTCGCCGGGTCCGACAGCGTCGCCGCGACGGTGTCGTGGGCGCTGCACCTGCTGGACCGGCACCCCGAGGCGTTCGAAGGGGTGCGTCGGGAGGTCCACGCGGTGCTGGACGGCAGGCCCGCGCAGGCCGCCGACCTGGCGCGCCTGCCCCACATCGGGCGTGTGGTCACCGAGGCGTTGCGCCTGTACCCGCCGGGGTGGTTGTTCACCCGGATCACGTCCGAGGAGGTCGAGTTGGGCGGCCACCGGTTGCCCGCCGGCACGACCGTCGCGTTCTGCCCGCCCGCGGTGCACCTGAGGGCCGGGCTGCACGACCGGCCGCACGCGTTCGACCCCGACCGGTGGTCACCCGAACGGGCGCGCGACCTGCCCCGAGGCGCGTTCGTCACCTTCGGTGGCGGTGCCCGCAAGTGCGCGGGTGAGGCGTTCGGGTTGACCGAGAGCAGTCTGCTGCTGGCCACGCTGGTGAGCCGCTGGGGGCTGCGGAGCGCTCCTGGCAGCGACGTCCGGCCGGTGGCCCTGTCCACGGCCCTGCGCCCGCGCCGCCTGTTGCTCGAACTGTCCGCGGTCGGGAGGTGAGGATGCGAGCCGAGGACGTGCTGACCGGTGAGGCCCTGACGGTGGAGCTGCCACCGCGCTATTGCCCATTACCACCGGTCCGGCATCCCGAGGAAGCGGTGCTGGCACAGCGGACCGCCGACTGGATCACCGGCTTCGACCTGGCGCTGTCACCACAACAGCTGGACCGCATGCGCGGCAACGACTGCCCCGGCTTCTACGGCCGGATCACGCCCCACGCGGCCACCCACCGCCTGCAGCTGGCGGTGGACTGGTGCACGGTCATGTTCCACTTCGACGACGTCTACTGCGATGAAGGCCCACCCGCCCAGCGGCTGGGCCTGTTCACCGACATGGCCACCAGGATCGCCCGTGTCCTCGAAACTCCCGACACGCCGCTGGACGGCCCGGGGGATTCGCTGCTCGCACCGGTGCGCGACCTCGCGCGGCGAGCCGGGCACTGGGCGACCCCGACCCAGAAGCGACGTTGCGTCGACGCCCACCGCGCCTGGTTCCTCGCCGTGCTCTGGGAGATCGGACACCGTGCCGCGGGCAGTACCCCCAGGCTCAACGACTACGCCCACCTGCGCCAGCACACCGCAGCCGGCGCCGCCACCTTGTCCTGGGCCGAGATCGTCGACGGTGAGGAGGTCCCCGACCGCGAACTGTCCGCGCCCGCCGTGCGCGCCCTGACCGAGCTGGCCTTCACCACCGCCGCCTTCGACGACGACCTGTTCTCCTACGGCAAGGAACTCTGGATCGCCCACACCGAGGGAACCCCGCCCTCGGGTCTGAGCCTGGTGGAGATCCTGCGCCGCGAACACCACCTCAGCCCGCAGGACGCCATCAGCAGGGCGGTGGAGCTGTGCAACCGGCTCACCCACCGCTTCATCGAACTGCGCGACCACTTGCTGCCGCGCGCGAGCACGCCGCTGCGCGCCTACTTGGACCACCTGGCCCACCTGTTACCCGGCAACCTCGACTGGGGCCTGCACGCCGACCGCTACCGCAACCCCGACGGCCGCCACCCCGGAGCCGTCACCACCCTCCCCTCCACCACACCGACCCCACCCGCCGACACGTCAGCGCCGCCGATCCCGTCCATCTCCTGGTGGTGGGACACCGACCTGTCCTGACACGCCGCCCGTACCCGAGAGGGCCCACCGATGCAACCCGGCCGACCTCTGTCCGCCGTCGAGGAGTTCGTAGCGCGCACCGGCACGCCCGTGGTCCTCGGCGCCACTGTGCACGGCCCTCTCGACATCGACGCCCTGGCACGTGCCGTGCGACGACTGTCCGACTGGCACCCCGTCCTCACCTACCGCATCACCCGCCAAGGACACCGCCACCGCCTGAGTCCCGCGCCCCACCAGCCGCCACCCCGCCTGCGACAGACCACCCCACACGAGCCCTTCGACGCGCCCTTCGCCCCCGGCGATCCACTGCTGCACGCCGGCCTCACCCGTCAACCCGACGGCACCCACCGGCTCGTCCTGGCGATCCACCACGCCATCAGCGACGGCGTGTCCGCCCTGTCCCTGACATCCCTGCTGTGGCAGACCTACACCGCGCTGGTCACCGGCGCCCCGGAACCGACACCACCGCCCGACCTGGCGCCACACCCCGCCACCGACGACCTGCTGGCCCACCGCCACCCACCGCTCAAGGTCGCCGCCTGGCTCACCGGACAAGCCCTCGACCTGGCCGTGCACCGCTCAGCCCGCCTACCGGGCCACCGACCCGGCCCGTCACCCGAGCCCGGCGCCCACCTGCACACCACCGAACTGACCACAGCCCAGGCCCACCGGCTCTACCGCACCGCCCGACAGCACAACACCACCTCGACCGCGCTGCTGTCCGCGATCATCCTGCTGGCCGCCCGCACCCAACTCCCCTCCCACCGGCCACGACGGCTGTCCCTGGGCGTCACGATCGGCCTGCGGCCCTGCCTCACCCCACCCATCCCCGCACACCGCCTCCTCACCGCGACCTCGTTCGTCCCCGTCGCCACCGAGGTCGGCACCAATGACGCCCCAACCGAACTCGCCTCCCGAATCGACCGCCAACTCGCCACAGCACGCGACACCGCCCACGCCGAACGACAAGCCGTGGCCCTCCGCTACCTGCTCCACGCACCGACCCCGATCCCGTTCACCATGATGCTCACCAACATGGCCACCCACCGCTTCCGCCCCACACTCCCCCCGGGCACCCGACTGACCGCAACGTTCGGCTACGCCCCACCACCCGGCCCCGTCCCGGCCGTCTTCATCACCCGCGTCCACCACACCCTCGCCCTCCACCTGGCCACACCCCGCGCATGGTTCGACGCCCGACAAGCAGCGAGCCTCGCCCAGGCCCTGTCACACCAACTCGTCACCGCAGTGGACGATCCGCAGGCCTCGCCATAGCGGGGCCACCAGCCTGGACGACTTCCGCTGCCCCCAACCGACGCAGGTCTGGTGGCGGTGCGGGGCGGCAAGACGTGTGACCTTCCCATCCCGCACCGCGCCAACGCCGCACTTGCCCAAGCGTGCTGCCACGGTGAACGGCCGATACCGAGCGCACCGCGGCCTCGTCGACCCCGGAGTGGTCCAGGCCCGACATGTTGACGATCCGGGACGGCGCGAACGCGGACACCTCGTTGTGAAAGGCGTAGCCGATGCCGACGTGCGCGCCGCGGGCCCGCGCACCGGCCACTCGGTCCGCCCACCCGGCGCGGCGCACGGCGTCGCGGCACAGGTCGAGGCACTCGGGTACCGACGCCCACGGTCACCCCCGGTCGTCCACCTCCGCCCTGGCACCGGCCGGTGGAGCGGGCAAGCGCTCAATCGGGTTGCACATGGCGGCGAGCACCGTCGCCTGGTCACCGCAATTCGGCGTAGACATCGGGCAACCTTGACCCGATGATCCACCCCATCGACGAGAAGCCCGCTCCACAGCACTCGACCCGCAACGACGTGACCGGCGACCCGGGTGCTGTCGTGCAGAGCGGGGCGGTCGACACCGTCAACGTGGGGGGAACGCATGATCGCCGCGGCCTGAGGGCGATGGCGCTCGTTGCGGCGTTGTTGGTGGTCGCTCTCGTGGTTGTGATCCTGTTCGACCGCCGGGTCGACGGTGAGCCCGGAGGCGCATCCTCGGGCGCTGCGCCGCCGCTTGGTGAGCAACCCGTGGGGGCGGTGGCGACGCAGTCGGCGGTGGCCTGTCGTTCGGGATGGGTCCTCGATGGGCATGGAGGCGCGCCGATTCCGCACAGCCAGTCGGATCTGCCCGATGGCGCGATCGTCAGCAGCGGCGGCGAGGTCACCGTGACCGTGCAGGGTCTTCTCCGCAAGTCGGTCGTGCTCCAGGACATGCGGGTGGAAGTGGTGGACCGAGCACCGATAGCCAACGGGCTCTACCTGCCCAAGGGCTGTCAGGACGGTCTGGGTCCTCGTTTGTACCTGCTCGACCTCGATGCCGCCGAGCCGGCTCTGGTGGCCGAGGCGGCGACGGTCCGATTCCCTTATCGGGTAGATGAAGTCGAGCCCGAGCAGTTCGTCATCACCACGGCCGTCGGGACCGGCGTCGTCGACTGGCGCCTGGTGCTGGACTGGACCTCCGGCGATGAGAGCGGCGAGCTCACGATCGACGATTCGGGCAAGCCCTTCCGGACCGCCGCGTCAGCGGGCTTGCGTGCTCTTTGCCCGGACATGGAGAACCACGTCTGGGTGTGGCGCCTGTCGTGTTGAGCCACCTGTCGACCCCGCTGCCCTGCCGCCGCCGTCACCCCCTGCTCGCACTCGCAGTCATGGTGCTCGTCGGCGGATGTGGGTTCATCGGACAACCACCATCGTCCTACACCGCTCCGGCATCATCGGATTCCGCCTCGTCGACCGCGGTGCCGAATGAGCCCCCACCGCGCAACTCCGTCGTCTGGGAGGCAGCCGGCAACGTGTGCGGGCGAGCGGTGGTCGATGGAGTTCTCGAGAGGTACTGGACGCCATCTCCGGTGCGGACCATGTCGATCCCCTGATCAGCGTGACGGGGCAGGGGCGCGCCACGTCTGCAGCTTCTCGGTCGACTCGTCGTACGAGTATCCGGTGATCACCGCCTCGCCGCCGCGCACCGCGAGGTCCATCAGACCTGCCGCCTGGTCGAACCTGTTGTCCCGTACCGGCATGCGCGTCCACTGGCGCCCATCTGCCGAGTGCCACACCATCCCCGACGTTACGACGCCCTCACCCGGTCGCACGTTTCCGAGGGCGATCAAGCCGGTGCCCCAGTTGCGCACAGCGGTGACCTGCCGCTCGACGGCGGGCACGACGCCCGCGTCGGGGAGACGGCCGGGATCGAGGGACGTCTTGTGCCACACCCCATCTCGTCGGAAGTACGGCACGGGCTCGTACGTGACATATGTCCGGGTGAATGCCACCAGCGTGGCACCCGCGGCAGCGACGTGCTGGATGTGTGCGCCCTCAAACCCCGTGGTCAGGTCCTCCCAGTTCACTCCATCAGTCGACTGGTACAGCATGTCCTCCTCGCCACCCGCCATCGCCAGGAATCCTTCTGGTGTGGCCGTTATCCCGATCTCACTGCCGGGAACGTTGTTCTCCGGGCCGGGAATGGTGATGGCCGAACGGAACGACTGTCCGTCCGGTGAATGCCAGATGTAGAGCCCGACGCCCTCCGGCGGGTCGAAATCGTAGCCGCCGGCGACGACGACACCCCGGGGCCCGGCGGCGATGGTGAACGTCATGTCGTCCGCTCGGCTGCGGCTGATCGGGATGGTGCCTTGTTTCAACGTGATGGGCTGCCAGGCGCGTCCGTCCGCGGTACGCCAGACGACCAGTGCCTCCGAAGTCCACCCCAGCACGTATGCCTGTGAGCCGTGCGCGGCGACCGCCCGGACCGTGGCGAGGTCGACGATCCCCTCCGGGATGGCGTTCCGCCACTGCCTCGCATCCTGGGACACGGCCAGCGAGTACACACCGCGTCCTGCGCCTGTGCCGGTGAGGTAGCCGCCGTCCCAGCCGACGATCGCCTGATCGACCCCGAAGGCGATCGCGTCCTGTGTCTCCGGCCCCGTCCACCGCCGGGGCTGATCTCCCTCGGGTCCGGCCGGCGTCGTCATGCGGTCCGGCACGGGGGCAGGTGCGGTACACGCCGCGAGCACCACGACGAAGAGCGTGGCGAGCCCGAGCGATGGCGTCCCCTTCACCGTCGAAAATCATCCCGTTGCGAGGACCCGATGACAACGCAGTTCTGCGGGAACGACTCGCCGATGACTCGGCCTCGTCCAGGGTGTTCAACGCCGCCGCAGGGTCGCCAGATGTCGCGCTTGATGAACCGCGCGATCAACCTGCCGGCCCTGATCTCCGCCGACCGCGAGGGCCATGTCGAGCGCTACCCCGGCTGCCGGGAGTGGGTGGTCCACTCGGCGCGGGAACTGCTCGACATCGGGATCGACGGCGAGGCCGTGCGCCTGCCGCCCCCGTTGCGGTTCCGGTCGCTACCCGCGGCGCTGCGTCCGCCTCCCCCACCACGCACCGCGCGTCCCACCCACGACCGCGCCGCGGCCTCGCTTCTGGCGCGCGGCCATCGCACCGCTGCGGGCGCTGGGGGTGCACCCGCCGCGCTGACCCACGGGAGTCGTCACCGCGTGCGGGCTACCGCTGTCATGGCGTGACCAGGGCGAAAGGCCCTGGTCCGCGTGCCGTTTTGGGAGGACAGTGGAGCTATCCGCGTCCTTTGTGGAGGGAGCATCGAATGGCTAAGACAGTCGTACGCGAGCAGGGTGAGGGTGACGCCTACTGGGTGCTGGGCGGGCTTTACGAGGTCAGGGTCGCCGGTGACGAGGCCAACGGCGAAATGACGATCATGGAGTTGACGGTTCCGGCCGGCATGGGCCCGCCACCGCACACCCACCCGGGTGCCGAGGCCCTCCGCGTTCTCGAGGGAAGAGTGCGCGTACACATCAACGACGAGACCGTCGAGGGAGGACCGGGAGCCTTCTTCTACTTCCCGGCAGGCACGCTGGAGACCTACGAGCCCGTGACGGACACCGTGCGGATCATGACCACCTACCTGCCGGGCGGTATAGACCGGTTCTTCGCCGAGATCGGCGAACCGGCGCAGACGAGAGAAGTCCCACCGCCGCCGGACTCCCCGCCGGACTTGGAATGGCTCGCGGCGGTCGGCGAACGCTACGGCATGCAGTTCCAGATCCCACCCCAGCGCTGAGGACCAACCGCCGGCCGCGGCGAGCAGCGCTTTCGGCGCCGACCACACTCTGATGCGTGCCGGAGCGGTCGCCGCGCAGGGTCGGCGGGCCCCGGTCCTCGCCCAGCCCGCCGACCCGGTGCCGCTCGAAAAGTCATCACTGCTGGTAGAGCAGTGCAGACGCCGTTTGAGAGCATGTCCGGGTGATCGTGTCCCTGCTGTACAAGGTGACCCGGAAGCTACTGGCCGTCCCGTCAGTGCTGCTGCGCAGCGCAGGCGACCAAGGGCGCCGAACTACTCGTGCTGCGGCACAAGAAGACAATCCTTCGACGACAATTGGCCGGCCCGGTCCGCTATGAGCCCGTAGACCGGTTCTGGTTCGCCGCCCTCTCCAGGCTGGTGCATCGTCGGCGTTGGCGGGAGACCTTCCCGATCACGCCCGGCACCCTGCTCACCTGGCACCGTAGGTTCGTGGCCCGAAAGTGGGACCACATCGCGCGTCGACGCACCGGGCGCCCACCAACCCGAGCTGCGATCAAGACGCTCGTGCTGCAGCTCGCCACGGAGAACGCGCGGTGGGAGACCGCCGCATCCAGGGTGAACTGGCCCGCCTAGGCCTACGCCTCTACGCATTGGTGTTCCTCGAACACGGAACCCGACGCCTGCACATCACCGGCATCACCGCCCACCCGGCGCAAGCCTGGACAGCACAACAGGCCAGAAACCTCGCCGCCGACCTCGACACACGGATGGAGCCCCTGCGCTTCCTGCTACGCGACCGCGACGGCAAGTACAGCGCGACGTTCGACGCCGTCTTCCTGGCCGACGAACTCCGAGTGATCAACAGCGCACCACGGATGAACGCCCACTGCGAACGGGTCATCGGCACCATCCGACGCGAGGTTCTCGACCACATCCTGATCGTGGGAGAGAGCCACGCGCGACAGGTCCTCGCGACCTACGAAAGCCACTACAACCGGCACCGACCCCACCAGGCCCGCGACCGACTCCCACCCGAAGCGCGGAAGCACCCCACCACGGTGCACGACCTCGGTGCCCGCGCACTGGAGCGCACGCGGATCCTCGGCGGCCTCATCAACGAGTACAGATACGCCACTTGACCTGCGACGATGACTTTTCGAGCGGCACAGCCGCGCAGGTCGAACTCGGCGGACAGGTCAACCAGCGTCGGCACACCCTTCCGGCCGAAGGGGTGACGGTGACCAGACGCCAGGCCGTCCGCTACGGACCGTCAACGACCCCAGCAAAAGTTTCAGGTTGGAACTGAAACGAAGCGTGGTGTGGTCTGTCCAGCGTTGCGGTACTCAGACGAGCCGAGACGGGAGGTGACCTGCCGATGGGATCGACGACGGGGCGAGCACTCCTCAGCCACCCGGACCGGTTCAACCTGGTCGTACCGGGCGAACTGTCCCGAGATCCCCAAGGAGACCTCCCGTGCCGGACCGAGGTGCGGGGTCCCGGCTGCACGCTCATCTGCGGACGAGTCGCACGGGTCCACAGGTGATCGTTGCCGTCACGATCGACCAGATGACCCCGTGACCGGAGCCGGACTCCACCGGCTCCTTGCGCCACACCGACGGTACTGATCACACAGCGTGAAGGCGCGTGTCGTCCTCGCATCCCGGGGTGACGACTTTGCACCCCTTCCGCCGGAGCGTCCTGCCAAAAAGAGATAGAGAGAGAAACGCTAATGATCGACTTCGAGCCGAAATACATCACGTTCGACATGCACGGGACGCTGATCCGTTGGCAGCTTGCGGCCATGACCCGCACTTTGCTCGCAGACGTCGTTCCGGCTGACCAGATGGACGACTTCATCAAGAGCTTCAAGTGGCAGCGCCTCGACGAGGTCCTGGGCCCCTGGAAGCCTTTCTCCGAGGTGATCCACGATTCGCTGCGGAAGACCCTGGAGCGCTTCGAGCTCCCGTACCGGGAGGCCGACGGCCAGGCCATCGTGGACGCGGTCCCCACGTGGGGGCCGTACCCCGAGGTTCCGGACGCGCTGCGGGCTCTGGCCTCCCGCTACCCCCTGGTCATCCTGAGCAACGCGGCCGACAGCCAGGTGATGAGCAACGTGGAGAAGCTCGGTGCGCCGTTCCACGCGGTCTACACCGCCGAGCAGGCCCAGGCCTACAAGCCCCGGCACCAGGCGTTCGAGTACATGTTCGACCAGCTCGGTTGCGGTCCCAAGGACGTCCTGCACGTCTCCGCCAGCCCGCGCTACGACCTGATGGTCGCGAACGACCTGGGCATCACGCACAAGGTGCACGTCAACCGCGGGCTCGAGCCCAGCACCCCTGGCTACGGCTACCACGAGGTCAACCTGCTCTCCCAGATGCCCCCGCTGCTCGGTATCCGAACCGGGGAGGGGCCCGTACGCGGGCGCCTCCCCCAACTCGAGTACCCGATCACGTAACCGATCGCGGAGGCCCTTGACGAGGGCCTCAGAACACGACGATGCCCTCCTCACCGCACCACGACGCCTCGCGCGCCGTGGCACTGGAGGCGTTCACCACGGCGATCGTGACCGCCGTCAGCGCCGTCGTCGTGACACTGGACCCGGGGTCGATCTACTTCGTGGGCCGGTTGCGCCCGCTTGTCGACGAAGTCCTTCCCGAGGCGCGCAAACGTCTCGGCGAGAGCCTTGCGGCGGTCCCGAAGCTGACGGTCGCGACGCAGGTGCTCGGCCTGTCGACAGCACGTGGCGCGGTGTACGCGTGCCTGACGATCGCCCAGGGCCGACTGCGAGACGCGGTGCTGGACGCGCGTCGTCAGGGGCAGCGCACGGAGCAGCCCTCCCCCGCCTTCTGAGTCCGCCGCCACCGACGTGCGCCGATCCGGACACCCCCAGGGCAAAAAAGTTTCAGTTTGAAACTGGAACGAACCCTGATAGAGTCTGACCAGCGGAGGGAACTCCGACGGAACAAGACTGGAGGTTGCCCGCCGATGACTTCGACGCTGAGTCGAGCACTGGTCAACTACCCCAACCGGTTCGACCCGGGTGCACTGGGCAAGCTTCCGGAACGACTCCGGGAAAGCATCCAACGCCGGACCCGGGTCCTGGGTCCCGGCTACACGCTCGTCTACCGGGAGCCGGTCGAGTTCGTCTCCGGTCACGGGGCCCACCTGGTCGACCGCGACGGCAACGACTACCTCGACGCCTACAACAACGTTCCGTGCGTCGGGCACGCGCACCCTCATGTGGTCGAGGCCGTCACCCGCCAGATGGCGGCGGTCAACACCAACACGCGCTACGTCCAGGACTCGCTGGTCGACTACGCGGAACGGCTCCTCGCCACTTTCCCCGAAGAGCTGTCGAAGCTGAGTCTCGCGTGCAGCGGGTCGGAGGCCAACGACCTCGCGGTGCGTGTGGCGAGGTTCCACACGGGCGGTGAAGGGATCATCGTGACCCGCCGGGCCTACCACGGCATCACTCGTGAAGTCGCGAGCTTCTCGCCGCACCTGGGCGCAGGATCCCCCTTGGGACCGAACGTCCGACTCATCGATCCGCCCGACCCGCGACTCGTCGCGCCCGGATCCACGCTCGCCGACCACATGCGCGCCCAAGTGCGCGGCGCGATCGACGACCTGGAGCGCCACGGCTACAGGCTCGCCGCGCTGATCACCGACTGCGCCTACACCAGCGACGGGATCTTCACCGACCCGGTCGGCTACCTGAAGGCCATGGTGGAGGAGGTCCACGCCGCCGGCGGTGTCTACATCGCCGACGAGGTGCAGTCTGGGTTCGCCCGGCTCGGGGATTCGATGTGGGGCTTCAGCCGCCACGGTGCGCTGCCGGACATCGTCACCATGGGCAAGCCGATGGGCAACGGGTTGCCGATCTCGGGTGTGGCTTTCCGCCCCGAGGTCTCCGACGAGTTCGGGCAGAACGTCCGCTACTTCAACACCTTCGGCGGCAGCTCGATCCCGGTGGCCGCCGCCACCGCGGTGCTGGACGTCTTCGAGGAGGAGAACGTGCAGCAGCGCGTTCTCCAGAACGGCCGGGCACTGCGGGCCGGACTCGAAGAGATCACGAAGGACTCCCCCCGGGTCGCCGAAGTCCGCGGCAGCGGCCTGTTCGTCGGCGTGGAACTCGTCAAGGACCGGGAGACGCTCGATCCCGACCGCGCACTCGCCGAAGACGTCGTCAACGACCTGCGCGATCGCCGAGTCCTCATCAGCGGCACCGGCGAAGCGGCGAACGTTCTGAAGATCCGCCCCCCGCTGGCCTTCACCGCCGCTGATGTGACCCGATTCCTGGAGACCTTCGCCGAGGTCGCCGAGGACCGCCTGTAGCGGCTGACCGAAAGGACCGGCAGTGAGCACCTCACCGCAGACGAGCCTCGCTCGACGGCTCCTCGAGGAAGGCGGCCTGGCATCGCCTCACGAGCCCGTCGACGTGACGGTCGTGAGGACGCTCCTCGATCAGCACTACCACGTCGGCGGACGTCTCGAGCGACTGGCGACGGAGAAGGACGACACGTTCCGGCTCAGCACCGGTTCGGGCGACCACCTCGTGAAGGTCTCACCACCGGACGAGGAAGAGACCGTCGTCGCCCTGCAGACCGCCGCGATGCGCTTTCTCGAAGGCGCGGCGCCCGAACTGCCGGTCCAGCGGGTGAAGCCGACCGTCGACGGAAACGACAGCCTGGTCGTCGAGAAGAACCACGGTGGAACTCGAATCCTGCGGGTGTTCGACTTCGTGGAAGGCCCGGTCTGGGCGGGGGCGAACCCGGACGCGAACCAGCTCGCCCAGGCGGGGGAGATGCTGGGCCGGATCGACGTGGCGCTCGCGGGATTCACGCACCCCGCCGACCGGCGGGTGCTGGTGTGGGACGTCCAGCACTTCCACCACCTGGCGAGACTCGTCGCGCACACGCCGGACTCCGCGCACCGCCGGCTGGCCCAGGAGGTCTTCCGGCTCTTCGACCGGGCCGTCGTGCCGAGGTTGACCGATCTCGAAACCCAAGTGATCCACGGCGACTACAGCCCTCACAACGTGGTCGTGAACCCGCGCGGTGACCGCTTCGTGACCGGCGTCATCGACTTCGGCGACACGGTGCGCAGCGCCGTGATCTTCGACCCCGCCGTGCCCATGGCGAACCTGCTCGGCCGTACCCCGGAGAACCCCTGGCGTGACGCGCACGCCTTCCTCGCCGGTTACGAACGGACACGGCGGATCAAGGACTCGGAACTCGCGCTGCTGCCGGTCGCCGCACTGGCCCGGCTCACGTTGCGCGCGCTGATCACCAATTGGCGCGCGCAGCGTGTACCACAACGGCGCGATTACCTCCTCGCGCACGCCAAGGACGACTGGGTCAACGTCGAGCGGGCCATGGCCGTGCCGCTGGACGACGTCGTCGCGCAGCTCCGGCAAAGCCCTCGCGACCGGGTTTGAACCCGCCTCGGCCTCACCTCTCCCGCCGACGGCCGTCGGGCGGCCGAGGCGGCAGCGGCCGCCCAGGCGGGCTGGGCCGCGACACCGCCCCGCGTGCGCAGCGAGATCCTCCGCCGCGCCTACGAGATCATCGTCTCCCGCACCGAGGAACTCGCCCTGCTCATGACCCTGGAAATGGGCAAGCCCTTGGACCAGGGCCGCGGGGAGGTCGCCTACGCCGCCGAGTTCTTCCGCTGGTTCTCCGAAGAGGCGGTCCGCGTCGACGGCGGGATGGCCACCGCCCCCGACGGCGAGAACCACCTCATGGTGCTGCGCCAGCCCGTCGGCCCCTGCCTGCTGATCACCCCGTGGAACTTCCCGCTGGCCATGGGCACCCGCAAGATCGGCCCGGCCATCGCCGCGGGCTGCACCACGGTCCTCAAGCCCGCCCCGCAGACCCCGCTCTCCAGCCTCGCCCTCGCCGCGATCCTCACCGAAGCCGGGCTGCCCGACGGCGTCCTCAACGTCGTCACCACCTCCGACGCCGCCGGGGTCGTCGAGCCGCTGCTGCGCGGCGGACAGATCCGCAAGCTCTCCTTCACCGGCTCCACCCAGGTCGGCAGGATCCTCCTCGCCCAGTGCGCCGACACCGTCGTGCGCCCGTCCATGGAACTGGGCGGCAACGCCCCCGTCATCGTCTTCGACGACGCCGATCTCGACGTGGCGGTCGAAGGCACGATGCTCGCGAAGATGCGCAACATGGGCGAGGCCTGCACCGCCGCCAACCGCATCTTCGTCCACCGCTCGCTCGCCGACGAGTTCGCCGCCCGCCTCGCCCACCGCATGGCCGCCCTCACCGTCGGCCCCGGCACCGCACCCGGCACGGACGTCGGCCCGCTCATCGACGACGCGGGCCGCAACAAGGTCCACGACCTCGTGTGCGATGCCGTGGAGCACGGCGCCAAGGTCCTCACCGGCGGCGAACTCCCCGACGGGCCCGGCTGCTTCTACCCGCCTACCGTGCTGACCGGGGTCTCCGCCGGCGCCGCCGTCATGGGCACCGAGATCTTCGGCCCGGTGGCCGCCATCCTGACCTTCGACGACGAGGACGAAGTCGTCGCCGCCGCCAACGACACCGAGTGGGGCCTGGTCAGTTACGTGTTCACCCGCGACCTCGACCGCGCCCTGCGCGTCAGCGAGCGGCTGGAGAGCGGCATGTACTACATTCCGAGATCTTGAACCGGGTCGGCTGACGGCGCGTATCCCGTGTCATGGTCGAGAGCGTGACTGTTCAGGACATCGCCGGCTGGGATGCTGACCTTCAGGCCCTCACCGAGGGCTTGGGGTGGATGTTCAACCGCCCGGAGCCGAAGGTGACGTTCGGGCTGATGGTGCGGGCGTTGCTGGCCGATGTGCCGAAGAAGAACTCCTGGGGGTTGGCCGAGCACGCCG
>NZ_VKAB01000067.1 GCF_009769385.1 Saccharothrix deserti | reverse complement strand
CGAACAGCCATCCTCACCCAAAGCGTGTCACTAGGCGAATTCGCATTTTTCGCTAGCGGTCACTGCGCTGACCTGCGACTTCATCCGTCGCGTCGACCAGAACAGGCCCGCAACTGTGGAACGCGGGTCTGGCAAGTCGGGAGAAAAAGCCAGGGCACGGCGGAACGCAGGGTTCGGGTGGTCGAGATAGGAGAGCCGTTCCTCCAAGCCGGCGTGATCGGGAAGAAGCGAAGCTGCCATGGGAAGGGGCTCGTCGTCCTCGCCGGCCGCGATCAAGCGACGTCGCAGCCCGTCGGGCAGTTCCACCCGACGCAGCAGTTCCCGGTGGACTTCAGGGTCCTCGGTGGCGACGAGCTCTTCGAGGAGGGGTAGGGGAAGACGGCGATTGCCCGCGAGTGCGGCACACAGGCCGGCGTTGTCCAGAAAAGCCCGCATCTGCTCGGTCGGGAGGCTGGGATTGCGGGCGAGCGCTTCGTGCAGGTCCGGCAATGCCAACAGGTGTGCCAGGAGCGATGGGGTCAGTTCGACCAACTCGACTGCTGTTTGCCGGTAGTGCGCCGAGTCTTGGTGGAAGATCGCGGCCAGCTCCGCTGAGACCGTCACTTCCGGTGCGTGAACGGCCGCCGCCATCAGGGCAGCCTGGCGCACCGCGCTATCGGTATCGCCCATTAGCCGGTGGAGCACTGCGGGTGGCAGGCCGTACAGGGCGGCGCAGCGGCGGACCTCCGGATCGGCGTCGCCGGCCAGCACGGCGCGGACGACCTGCGGGACATGGCGGTTCTTCCCCACGGCTGCCCGCACCGATGACATCGCATCCGCAGCCAAGCGGCGGTAGACCGCGACGGGCAGGGGTGCCGCTGTGACCGGGCGGGCGCGCGGAAGGTCGACCCAGGAACCGGGCCAGGCCGCGACCTCGACCCGCACGATCGGTTCGGCGTCCGTGCCCAGGGCACACCGGATCTCCTCAGGTGTGGACGGGTGGGCGGCCAGGCGCCGCCGAACCTCGGTTTCCGGGTGTCCCGCCAGTGCCCGTGCCACCGCCGGTGGGACGTGTGCACGGCCAAGCAGCGCGCAGGACAGGGCCGGGGAACCACGGCGCTGGTGGACGGCCAGCCGCAGCAGCACCGGCAGGGGTGCTGCTGGATTGGCGGCCAGCCCGCACAACACCGCCAGATTCGAGCCCGGCTCGCTCACGCGCCCCATCCTGCCGGAACCCACTCGGCCGGCGCGATCCGTTTCCTGCGAGGCGCGCTTACGGACCGCTCACCTGAGCATCCGGCAAAACCTCGTAACCGCACATCGGCTACTTGTTGACTGGTGGGACGGCCGGTGCCCGGCCAGGAGGGGCAGAAGCTGCAGCAGATCGTGCGCCGGGGCAGCACCAGTACGGTGCGCTACCGGCGGGCGATGATGCTGTTGGCCTCGGGCGGCGGGAACAGGGTGCCGGTGATCGCCCAGCTGGTGCAGGCCGACGAGGACACCGTGCGCGATGTGATCCACCGCTTTAACGAGATCAGCCTGGCCTGCCTGGACCCTCGATGGGCGGGAGGCCGTCCCCGCCTGCTCAGCGATGACGACGAGGACTTCGTCATCCAGACGGCCACCACCCGCCCCACCAAACTCGGTCAGCCCTTCACCCGCTGGTCGATCCGCAAACTCGCTGCAAAGGCACCGCCAACAGCCTGGCCGCGCTGAAGTCGATCCGCGCCGCCCGGCCCGACGGCGCCCCGATCTACATCATCTTGGACAACCTTTCCGCCCACACCGGCGCGGATATCCGCCGCTGGGCGAAGAAGAACAAGGTCGAGCTGTGCTTCACCCCGACCTACGCCTCCTGGGCCAACCCGATCGAGGCACACTTCGGCCCGCTGCGGCAGTTCACCCTGGCCAACTCCAACCACCGCGGCCACCCTGCACAGACCCAGGCCCTGCAAGCCTATCTGCGCTGGCACAACGCCAACGCCCGCCACCCCGACGTGCCCGCCACCCCGACGTGCCCGCCGCCCATCGAGAGGAACGTGCCCGTATCCGCAGTGAGAAGGGCATCCGCTGGGGTGGACGCCCCCTCGCAGCCGCAGCTCGACAACAGGCGAACCCATGCGGTCACAGCATTAGTCAGGCGCGGGAAGGCGTGCGGGGGCGGTGTTGCTCACCTGCTGAAAAATGACCGAGGTGCGGAAGCCGGTGATTTCACCGCGCTTGCTGAGCCGGTCGGTCAGGAAGGCGTGCAGGTGGTCGAGATCCTGTACCGCGACGTGAAGGAGGAAGTCGTCGCCTCCGGAGAGCACGAACACGTGGAGGACTTCCGGCAGGCCGCTGGCGAAGCCCTTGAAGGCGTCGATGACGGCGCGGCTGAGGGGACGTACCTGAACTGACACGAGCGCCTGAACGCTGCGATTGAGGGCCGCGGGGTCGATGTCGGCGTGGTAGCCGCGGATGACGCCCCGGCGGTGGAGCGCCCGAACCCGCTCCAGGCAGGTCGAGGGGGCGATGCCGAGCTGCCGGGCGAGTTCGCGGTTGGACTGCCGAGCATCTGTCTGGAGAAGCCGGGCAATCTCCGAATCAAGTTCGTCCATGGCCGACAACCGTATCCCATTTTCACTCAATCGTTCGGTCATGGCCACGTTCAACGAATCGTTCGTGCAAGATGACGCAATCAAACCGAATAGATGAAGGGACGGCGGGTTCATGCTCGATCATGAGCAGGTCGCGATCCACACCGGTCGGCGCTCGCAGCTTCCGGTGATCGTGGCTGTTCACTCCACGGCACTCGGTCCGGCAGCCGGCGGCCTCCGGCTCTGGCACTACCCCGACTGGCGGGACGGCCTCACCGACGCCCTTCGCCTGTCGGCCGCGATGACCTCCAAATTCGCCGTGGCCGGGCTGCCCAGCGGCGGCGGGAAGGCCGTCGTGGTCCTGCCGGAGGGGATGAAACTCGATGCCGGCCGACGTCGCGACGTGCTGCGTGACGTGGCAGACGTCATCGACTCGCTTGGCGGGGCGTACGCCACCGGACCGGATGTCGGGACCGGCCCCGACGACATGGCACTGATCGGGGAAACCACTCCCCATGTGTTCTGCCGGCCGGCGCATCTGGGCGGCAGCGGCGACTCGTCCCCGCACACCGCGCAGGGGACGCTCGCCGCGCTGCGCGCCGTCAGCCGACGGCTGTACGGCACCGCGAGTCTGGACGGCCGCAGTCTCGCCGTGGTCGGTCTGGGCCGCGTCGGCGCCGCCCTCGCCCGCCTCCTCGCCGCAGAGGGCGCCGCCCTGATGGTCACCGACATCGACCCGGACAAGCGCAGCATCGCCGACGAGCTCGACGCTGTCTGGCGGTCGCCCGACGAGATCCTCGCCGCGAACGTGGACATCCTGGTCCCCGCGGCCCTCGGCTCCGTCCTGACCAGGCAGACAGTGGCGGAGCTGCGCTGCCGCACCGTGGTCGGACCGGCGAACAACCAGCTCGCCACGCCCGATGTCGCAGACCTGCTGCACCACCGCGACATCATCTGGGTGCCGGACTATGTCGCGAGCGCAGGAGGAGTCATCAACGCCATCAGCACCGAGCTCCACCACGTCAGTGCCGACGAAGCCCACGCACGCGTCCGCGCCATCGAGGACACCGTCGACGACCTGCTGGACACCGCGCAACGCCGCGGCCAGACCCCGGCGCAGGCGGCCGGCGAGCTGGCCATGCGCCGCCTGCGCGCCGCCTCGGCCCCGGTCAACTCCCCCACACCATCGTTGCGGCTGCGGGCAGCGGTGCCCGGCGACGCCGAGAACATGGCGCTGCTGCACGCCGACAGCTGGCGTCGGCACTACCGCGGCGCCTACTCCGACGCGTTCCTGGACGGTGACGTGGTGGCCGACCGGCGGTCCGTCTGGTCCTCGCGTCTTTCCGCTTCGAATGGCAGCGCGACGGTCGTGGCCGAGGACGACACCGGACTTGCGGGGTTCGTCCACGTCGTCTTCGACGAGGACAGCCGCTGGGGCAGCCTCGTCGACAACCTGCACGTCGCCCAGCACCGCCGGCGAACGGGCCTCGGCACCGCGCTGCTCTCCCGCGCCGCGCAGGCCGTTGTCGAACGCGCGACGGGCAACGCCCTGTACCTGTGGGCGCTCGAACAGAACACAGCGGCCCAGGAGTTCTACCGAACCCTGGGTGGCATCTGCGTCGAAAAGGCGCCGGTGTCACCCCCCGGCGGCGTACCGTCCCGGCTCGCCGGCTCACCCACCAAGCTCCGCTTCACCTGGCCCGACGCCTCGCTGCTCGCGCAGACCGACGCACGACGAGGCGCACGGGCAACCCCGGGGAACACGCCATGACCACCGATACGGGTACCGCCGTCGACCACTACGACCGGCTGCTCGCCGAGCACTACACCTGGATGCTGGGCGGCGAAGTCCACGAAGTCGCGGACCGACAGGCCACGCTACTCTCAGAACTCGGCCTGGCGGGGGTCGAAGACGGCGGGACGGCCATTGATCTGGGCTGTGGCTCCGGTGCGCAGACGCTGGCCCTGGTCCGCCTCGGCTTCTCCCCCGTGATCGCCATGGACACCAGCCGCCGCCTGCTCGACGAGCTTGTCGCGCATGCCCAGGGCACCGGGGCGGTGCGGCCCGTGCACGGCGACATCCGCACCGTGCTGCCCGAGGCGACCGAGCCGGGCACGGTCGCGGCCGTCGTCTGCATGGGTGACACGCTTCCCCACCTCCCGTCCAAGGCAGACGTCCCCGTGCTGCTCGGCCACATCGGCCGTGCCCTCGCCTCAGGTGGCCACCTCGTTGTCACCTACCGCGACCTCACAGCGGAGCTACGTGGCACCGACCGCTTCATCCCGGTACGCAGCAGCGACGACCGGCTGCTCACCTGCTTCCTCGAATACCGTGACGAGGACACGGTGATCGTCCACGACCTGCTCCACACCCGGACGAACGGCTCCTGGCAGCAACAGGCAAGCAGCTACCCCAAGCTGCGGATCGCGTCGGCCTGGCTGGTCGAGCAGTGCCGGGCGGCGGGACTGGACGTCCACCGCGACGACGCCGACTCCAGGGGCATGCGGATCCTGCACGCCGTAAAACCCTGACGGGCGATCAAGACTCGCCGGCGATAACCGTGACGACGACCTCACGGAAGGCCACGCTCTCCGGCGGGGTGCCTTCCCGGTGAACACCAGGTGCCCGGGCGCCGACCAGACGTGATGGGCGACGGCTCCAAGATGCGGTACGCGACCGTGGCGGTCATGGCCAGGCGGTCACGGTGATCGCCTCCGAAGGGCTGTCGATCCAGCTCGCCTGCCGCGTCCTCGGGGTGTCCGCGTCCGGCTACTACGACTGGCGAGGCCGCGCGCCCTCGCCGCGGGCGATCCGCCAGGCCTGGTTGACCGATCTGATCCGTGAGATCCACGTGGAGTCGTTCCAGGTCTACGGCGCCCCGCGGGTGCACGCCGAGCTGACCCTCGGCCGCAGGATCGTTGTCGGGCACAACACGGTCGGGCTTCTCATGCGCCGCAACGGAATCAAGGGTCTGCACAACCGGCGCGGACCACGGCTGAAACCTCGCCGCGCAGGTCGCGCTTCGGCAGCGCCTCGACCGGCCGTTCCGGCGTGCGCAGGGTGGCCAGCACCAGGCCCGACACCAGGTACGAGACGGCGTCGACCAGCACGGCGAGCGGTCCGCCGATGAGCTTGACCAGCCCGCCGCCGAGGAGCGGCCCCAACGCCTGGGAGGTGGCCCGGGTCTGTTCCAGGCGGGCGTTGGCGTCGGTGAGCACGAGCAGCGGCAGGAACGACTGGTGCGCCGCGTCGTAGAACAGGGACAGCGTCCCGAACACCACCATCAGGCCGATCAGCAACGGCATGCTGAGCGTTCCGGTAAGGCCGCCAGCGGGATCAGCGCCAGCACGGCGGCGCGGGCCAGGTCCGTGCCGACCAGCACCGGCAGCCGCCGCCGGCGGTCCACCAACGCGCCCGCGACCAGCCCGAGCAGCAGGTACGGCAGCCGGCGCGCCGCTTCGAGCATTCCCGCCTCGGTGGCGGACGCGCCGAGCGTCAGCACCTCCACGGCCCTCAGCGCCAGCGTGGTGACGGCCGTACCGGCCAGCGACACCGTGTCCGCGGCCACCCCCTGCGGCCACCTTCTCAAACTTCGGCGCGCACCGGGCAGTCGGCGGGCGGCGCGGGGGTGCGTCCGTCAGCCGTCACCGCGTGACCGGGCCCGTTCCTCCAGCAGGTCCGGCCTTCGGTCCGCGTCGAGCGCCCCGCCCGACGCCGACGCGTTCAGCCCCGGGTTGTACGAACCCAGCAGCGGGTCGGAGCCGCTGACCGCGTCGCCGGTCGGTCGCCAGTACTTGTTGTAGTCGTCGACGATGGTGGACATCGGGTGACCGGTGGCGAACTCGGTCGCGTCGAGCCCCAAGTGGGCGAGCAGGACCGGGGTGCCGAGCGGGGAAACCAGCCCCAACCCGTCGAGCAGGAACGTCTCCGGCGCCACTTCCGCCCCGCCCAGGTAGGCGAGCGTGTGGCCGTACAGGGCGGCCCAGCCCAGCGCGGTCGACACGGCCTCGAGTCCCGCTTTCGGGAGGGCGCCGGCCATACCGCCCAGCAGGGCCGCGTCGCCCACGACGCTGAGGCCGGTGCTCGCGTCGCCGGCGACGTCGGCGAACGCGCTGATCGTGTTCGCGTTGTCCTGGACGAGGTGGAGGGCATGCTCGGCGAGCCCCCGTGCCGCGGCCAGCTCCGCGATGATCTGTTGGTGGTCGATCGGCCCCGGCGCCTTGATCCGCTCGGCGGAGGCGGTCATCTCCGCGGTGATGGCGGCCGCCACGTCGGCGACGATCCGGTCCTGGATGCCGCGTCCGAAGACCGTGGGCAGCACGGCGGCCCAGGCGTAGTTGACGAGGTTGAGGTTGATCGTGTCGTTGATGTAGTTCTTGACCCCCTCGACCTCCAGCGCGAACCGCCCGGCCCGCCCGGCGAGCTCGTTCATGTTCTGCTCGACCGTGCCGAGCGCGGTGAACACCTCGACCAACTTGTCCATCAGGGCCTGCCCCGCCGGGTCCGGCCAAGCGCTGGCGAGCCCGCTCAAGTTGCTCGACCTGAGCGCGTGGATGGCCGCGGCGGCGTCCCGCCAGCCGAAGAACAGGTCCACCATCGCGGTCTCGTCGGTCTCCGGCCAGCCGGTGGTCGCCTTGACCGCCGGCCACAGACCCAGGGCGCTGGTCGGTTCCTGGATGGGCATGCCGAGTCCTCCCGGTCAGCGCGGGAAACCCGCGGCGGCACGCTGGTCGGCGGCCACGTAGTCGACCACACCGTCCTGACCGGCCTTGACGATCGCGGGCACGGCGGCCAACGCGCGGTCGGCGCCCTGCTTCGCGGGCTCCGGCACGTAGACCGAGCGGAACGCGTCGGCCAGCGGACCGGCGCCGATGCCGGCCTCGCCCGCGTCGATCGTGGCGCGGTGGCCCTGCCAGGCGTCGGCGGCGATCTTGCCCTCCGCGTTGATCCCGATCAGCTCGGCGCCGGCGGCCTCGGGCGCCAGCTCGACGCCGCTCACCGGCCACCCCACTCGGAGGCGCGGTCGAGGGAGGTCAGGAAGGGGTCGAAGTCGAGGTCGGCCGTCGCCGGCGTGGCGTCGGCCGGCAGGAACCGGCGCACCAGCGCGAAGACCTCGCCCTGGGCACGTGCCACCGCGCGGTGGATGGTGCCGGTGATGGTCGTCGCCAGCGCGGCGGAGTCGGCGGTCCGGTAGATCCGCGGGTCCAAGTCCAGCTTGATGACCTCACCGCGACCGCCGACGACGGCCCTGACCAGGCCGTCGTCGGACTCGGCGGTCGCGCGGATCTCGGCCAGCCTACGCTGGATCGTCTTCACCTCGTCGGCGATGCGTTCGTAGTCGACCGGGTTCATTCGGCCCTCGTTCCCGTGCGGCTGCTGGAGCGTTCGACCGGAGTCTGGGCCAACTGCGGGATCCGTCGAGGCGCGCTGACAGGTTCCGGCCACCCGTCCGGCCGCGGTTGACATCGGCGCAGGCGGTCCATGGTCGAACGGCGGCAAGGAGATCCACTCTGATCACGACCCACAGAGTGCACGTCTGGGACACCCCACCACCGCCTCCGGAACCGTGAGCCATCCCGTTGGCCCGGCGTTGACCTCCTGCAGACATCCCGAGCCGCGAACGCCTCCCCGCGCCAGTCTTGGAAACCACCATGCCGAAGTCCTCGCCCTACGGTCCTGACGACGACACCGCCGCCGAGATGTACGTGCGCGAGGCGCTGCGCAGGGTCTCAGCGCGGCAACTGGCCGGCGCTGCTGACCGACGACCACGTCGTGCAGCGCAGGATGCGGCGTTGTATTGGCGGGATGTCGGGCGTGTCAGCGCCGGGCGTCGTGGTGGCGGGAATGGTCACGAAAGCTCTTTCAGTGGGTGGGCGGTCCGGGCCTGGGAGAAAGGCCCGGACCGCCCTGCGAGGCAGCCGGGCCCTGTGGTTGGTTCACCGTCGGCTCACTCATCAATCCCGGCTTCCTGCGGTGTTTTCCGGTGACGCGGTGGGGTCTGGTCGGCGCGTGCGACGGAGGCCGTGATCAGGTCCGCGGCGCGGTCGACGTCGGCGGCGGTGCTCCAGCGGCCGAGGGACAGCCGCAGCGCGGACAAGCTCCGGTCGGTGGGCAGGTCCATCGCGGTCAGTACCGGTGAGGGCTGGTGGGTGCCGCTGTGGCAGGCGGAGCCGGTTGACGCGGCGATCTCCGATGTCGCGGCGAGCAGGCTGTGCCCGGTCACGTCGCGGATGCTGATGTTGAGCGTGTTCGGCAGCCGCGCTGCTGCGGGCCCGTTGAGCACCACCCGGTCGGGCAGGCGCGCGGTGAGTCGGTGGTGGAGGCGGTCGCGCAGGTCGCGGATGCGGTGGTGGCCGCCTGCGGCGAGGTCGTCGGTGGCGAGTCGTGCGGCGGTGCCGAGTGCGACGGCGAGGGCGACGTTCTCGGTGCCCGCGCGCAGCCCGTGTTCCTGTCCGCCGCCGTAGATCAGGGGTTCGAGCGCCACGCCCGGTCGCACCCACAGCGCGGCGACGCCCTTGGGTGCGTACATCTTGTGGCCGACCACGGTCAGCAGGTCCACGCCGAGGGCTTCCACGTCGAGGGGGATCTTGCCGACGGCTTGGGCGGCGTCGCAGTGGAACACCGCGCCGTGCTCGTGGGTGACGTGGGCGAGTTCGGTGACGGGTTGCAGGGCGCCGGTTTCGTTGTTGGCGGCCATGATCGACACGAGGACGGTGCGCTCGGTGAACGCGGCGGCCAACTCGGACGGGTCGACAATCCCGTCGGCGTTGACGGGCAGGTAGGTCACGTCGACGCCGTGCAGGCGCTGCAACGCCCGGCACGCCTGCAGTACGGCGGGGTGCTCGGTGGCTTGGGTGATCACGTGCGGGCGGTCGACTCCGGCGGCCAGGACCACGCCGCGGATGGCGAGGTTGTCGGCCTCGGACCCGGATCCGGTGAAGACGACCTGTCCCTCGTGCGCGCCGAGCAGGGCGGCGACCTGGTGGCGGGCTCGTTCCAGGGCGGCGCGGGGCGCGGTGCCGTAGTGGTGGTCGCTGGAGGGATTGCCGAACGCCGCGGTCAGGTACGGCAGCATCGCCTCGACGACGCGTGGGTCGATCGGGGTGGTGGCGTTGTGGTCGAGGTAGATCGGGCCGTCGGTGAGTCCTTTGGGGACAGTCATGATTCACCGTCCTCGTGTGCCGGCACAGCGGCACGGCGGTGGCTTGGTGGGTGGGTTTCGTACATGCGCATCGCGACGATGAGCCCGGAGGCGGCGGTGATGGCGGCGACCACCCACACCGCGGCGCGGATGCCCCAGAGGTCGGCCACGATGCCGGACAGCAAAGCGCCGACCGCGAACCCTCCGTCGCGCCAGAGCCGGTAGACGCCGACCGCGCGGGCGCGCCAGGCGGGGTGGGCGACGTCGCCGATGGTGGCCAGCAGCGTCGGATAGACCATCGCCGTCCCTGCGCCCAGCAGCACGGCGGCGACCGCCCAGGTGGTGAAGGTGTCGGCGACGGCGATGAGGGCGAGTGCGGCGGCCTGGACGAGCATGCCGGTGGTGATGAGGTGTTTGCGGCCCCACCGGTCCGACAGCGGACCGGTGATCAGTTGTCCCAGGCCCCACACCGCCGGGTAGAGCGCGGCGAGGATCCCGATCCGGGCGACCGACAGCCCGGCCGCGGTGAACAGGATCGGCAACAGCCCCCAGGCGAGGCCGTCGTTGAGGTTGTTGACCATCCCGGCCTGGCTGGCGGCCGACAGGGCGGGTTCGCGCACGCTGGTGTGGGCGAAGACCTGCCTGTCGGTGAGTTCGGCGTGCAGGTGGTCGTGGCGGCCGTCGGCGCGGGCGGTGTGCCCGGCGGCTTCGCTCCTGGCGTGCTCACGGGTTTCACGGACCACGAATACGGACAGCCCGAGGCCGAGGGCGGCGTAGGACAGGCCGAGCAGGAACGGCGCGGGGCGCAGTCCGTAGCGGGCGGCGAGGTAGCCGGTGGCCGCCGCGGTGACGGCGACCGCGAGGTATCCGGCGGCCTCGTTCAGGCCCATCGCCAGGCCGCGCCGGGAAGGGCCGGCGAGGTCGATCTTCATGATCACGGTGGTGGACCAGGTCAGGCCCTGGTTGACCCCGAGCAGCACGTTCGCCGCGACGACCCAGCCCCAGGACGGCGCCCAGATCAGCATCAGGGGCACCGGGATTGCGATCAGCCACCCGGCCACGAGCACGGGTTTGCGGCCGTAGCGGTCCGACCAGGTGCCCGCGAAGTAGTTGGTGGCGGCTTTGGTGGCGCCGAAGGCCAGCACGTAGGTCAGCAGGAACGTGTAGCCGGTCAGGCCGAAGGTCTGCTCGGCCAGCGGGGACAGCACGGTGCGTTCCTGCCCGAGCACGCCGCCGACCAGGGCGTTGACCGCGACCAAGAGGCTGAACTGGGCGAGGTTGGCGCGGATGCCCAACCGCGGGCTCGCGGTCGTGCGGCTCATGCGCCCGTCTCCAGTCGGCAGCCGGTGGCGGTGGCCCAGTCGTCGGGGCCGCCGGTGAGTACGGCGAGGTCTCGGTGGCCGGCGCGTTCGAGCAGACTCGCCGCGCCCATCGCCCGCTCGCCGTGCCCGCACATCACCACCAGCGGCTCCGCGGGCACGTCCCGCGCGCGGTCGGCCAGCTCGCCCAGCTCGACGTGCCGGGCGCCCGGCAGGTGCCCGGCGGCGAACTCCGGTGTCTGCCGGATGTCCAGGACCGGCGCGTCGACCTGATCAGGCCCCACGAGCCGGGTGCCGGTGGTCGGGTGGCCTGCGGCGGTCCAGGCGTCCAGGCCGCCGAGGAGTTCCCCGGCGAGATCGGTGTAGCCGATCTTGGCCGCCTGCCACGCGACCTCCGCCGGGTCCTGGTCAGGGCGGCGCACGATCACCAGCGGCCGGTCGTGCGGGGCCAGCCATCCCAGCCAGGAGGCGAACACCGGCCGCAGCGGGATGGACAACGCCCCGGGCACGTGCGCGGCGGCGAAGTCCGGCACCGGCCGCACGTCCACCACCACCGCACCGTCGACCAACAGCGCCCGGACGGCCTCGACCTCCAGCGGCTCCAACGCCGGCGGCTGGTTGAGGACGGCGGGGCCGCGGCGGTTGACCTCGCCCAGCCGCAGGAAGTACGGCGGGAAACTGCCCAGCGATCCCACGAGAGCGGCCACGAAGGCGTCCTCGTCGTCGACGGCGAGCAGCGGGTTCGTGGCCTTCTCCCGACCGATGGTGCTGACGCGGTCCGCTCCGGGCGGCGCCGAGCAGAACGACCCGGCGCCGTGGGTGGGCCACACCGCCACCTCGTCGGGCAGTTCGGCCAGCCGCCGCAGCGAGGCGTACTGGGCACGGGCCAGCGCCTCGGTCCGCTCGGGTGAGACGAGGTCGGTCCGGGCCGCCGCGCCCACCAACAGCGAGCCGCCGGTGAACACACCCACCGGTCTGTCGCCGTCGAGCAGGAGGAACGACAGGTGCTCGTGGGTGTGGCCCGGCGTGCCCAGTGCCCGCAGCCGCAGTCCACCGAGGTCGACCTCGTCCCCGTCCCGCAGGCCGCTGTGGGCGAACTCGCGGTGCCCGTCGGCCGAGGCGAGCACCCGCGTGCCCTCGGTCGCCGACAACTGCCGCGCGCCCGAGAGGAAGTCCGCGTGCAGGTGCGTGTCCGCGGCGAACGTCACCGACAACCCACGGCGACCGGCGGCGCGGGAGATCTCGCGCAGGTCGAGACTGACATCGACCACCAAGGTCCGACCGTCGCCGAGATCGACGAGGTAGGCGGAGTTGCCCAGCCCCACGTCCACGAGCGGAACGACCTCGACTGCGCCCACCGGTACCTCCCTGACTCTTCCGGCGGACCTGAGAGGTCCGTCGGCCATGTTCTACGCTATTCCATGGAAGATTGGAGAACCATGGGTGACCGGGACGCCAAGAACGCCCTGTACGACCAGTTCGCCCGCGTGGGCAAGGCTCTGGGCAGCGGCAAGCGCCTGGAACTGTTGGATCTGCTGGCCCAGGGTGAACGGACCGTCGACTCGCTGGCCCGCGCCGCCGAACTCGGCCTGACCACCGCCTCGGCGCACCTGCAGACCCTCAAGCACGCCGGGCTGGTCGCCACCCGCCGCGACGGCACCAAGATCCACTACCGGCTCGCGGGTGACGATGTCGCCGCGCTGTACGCGCTGGTCCGCGCTGTCGCCGACGACCACCTGGCCGACGTCGCCGTCGCCGGTGCGGCCTACCTCGGTCCGGACACCGACCAGGTCGACCGCGAAGAACTGCGGCGGCGCGTCCGCTCCGGGCGGGTCACGGTGATCGACGTGCGGCCCCGCGAGGAGTACGCCGCCGGTCACATCCCCGGCGCGCTGTCCATCCCGCTGGACGAGCTGGCCGAGCGCTTGGCCGAACTGCCCGCCGACCAGGAGATCGTCGCCTACTGCCGTGGCGCCTACTGCGTGCTCGCCCACGATGCCGTCCGACTGCTCACCGCCCGCGGGCTGAGCGCGCGACGGCTGGCCGACGGAATGCTCGAATGGCGGCTGGCGGACCTGCCCGTGGCGAGCTGAGCCGTTCCTCGCCGCCGGCTACGTGCTGCTGGTCCTGTCGGTAATCGCCAACCCTCGACTCCACCAGCGCCCCGCGGACACCGGACACCGCGAGCCCTCAGGCCGCCGACCCGCGCGGCGGCTCGCCGACACCGGCCGTGTCCAACCCCAGCGGCCCCACCGTGCAGGCCGACAGCGCCCCCACCGACCCGCGCCGCATCGACACCGGAACCCCGACCTGCGCGTCACCCTCGCCTCGCACCGCTGATGATGCAGCAGACCCTCGCCACCGCCAACGACGAAATCGCCGCCCTCGTCGCCGGCATCCAGAACGACATCGCCCGTGCCCCGCGACGCAAACCTGCAAACCCAACGAGTGGGCGTTCCCAACCAGCGACACGACGACCGATCGGCACCTCGTAACGGCATCGCGCGGGACCGGGACCGGCCCCAGGCCTGTCTGACTCGGGGTCGGTCAGTCGGTGTGGGCGGCCTGGATGACTCCGTGGATGGCGCGGCCGATGCGTTCGGCGGCGCGGTCGGGGTCGGGTTGGCCGAGGTCGAGCCAGGCGATGACGGCTTCGAGGGTGAAGGTGGGGACGATGCGTGCCGCCCAGTCCCGCCAGGGGCCCTCGGGGATCGCGTCGGCGAGGTGCCGGTGGGTGACGTCGGTCGATCCGGATCGGATCGTGTCGATCACGTCGCGGAACTCCGGTTCCCGGGCCGCGTGCCGGAACAGCAGCCGGAACCCGTCGGGATCCGCGGCGGCGGCACGGATCAGCGCGGGCAGGCTGGTGTCGTCGAAGTCGTCGGTCCCGACGGTGTCGGCGAGCCGGGTGCAGGCCCGGTCGAGCACGGCGCGGTAGAGCTCGCCCTTCGAGGCGAAGTGCCGGTAGAGGATCACGTGCGTGACGCCGGCCTCGGCGGCCACGTCGTCCAGGCCGGTGGCGGCGTATCCGGTGCGGGCGAAGGCGCGGGTGGCCGCGTCGAGGATCTGCTCGCGCCGCTCGGCGCGCGGCATGCGCCGGGCACGTTCGGGTCCGACTGCCGACGTCCGTCGCGCAGGCTGCCCGGCCTCTGCCACCACATCGACCTCCTCTTGTTTAAGGCCGACTATACAAGTACCGTTGTTTAAGTCTTCTTGTACAAGTGCGTATGAACCTGATGGAGGTTGCCATGGTCGCCCCGGCGCAGTTGCCGTTCGAGCAGCCGGACCCGCTGCGGGTCGCGCCGCTGCTCCACGAACTCCGGTCACGCGGCCCGGTCCACCGGGTCCGGACCGCCGTGGGTGACGAGGCGTGGCTGGTCACCGGCCACGCCGAGGTGCGGCGGCTGCTGGACGACGACCGGCTCGGTCGTTCCCACCCCGCTCCGGAGACCGCGGCCCGGACCGGCGAGTCGGCGTTGTTCGGCGGTCCGCTCGGCGACTTCGGCACCGAGCGGGCCGACCACGCCCGGATGCGGTCCCTGCTACAGCCCCACTTCTCGCCCAGACGCATGAAGGCCCTGCGATCCAGGGTGAAGACCCTCACCACCGGGCTGCTGGACAAGATGGTCGAGCACGGGTCCTCGGCGGATCTGCACGCGGCACTGGCGGTGCCGTTGCCGATCCTGGTGATCTGCGAGCTGCTCGGCGTGCCCTACGAGGACCGCGACCGGTTTCGCGCGTGGACCGCCGACGCCGCCAACACCCGCGACCGGGCCCGATCCGAACGGGGACTGGGCGAGTTGTTCGGCTACGGCCTCGAACTGGTCGCCCGCAAGCGGACCGACCCCGGCGACGACGTGATCTCCCGGCTCTGCGCGACCGACGGGGTGTCCGACGCCGAGGCCGCCGGGCTGTCCATGGCGTTGCTGTTCGCCGGACACGAGACCACGGTCGTCCAGATCGGCCTGGGCGCGCTGCTGTTGCTGACCAATCCCGGGCAGTGGCAGGCCCTGCTCGACCAGTCCGACCTGGTGCCGAACGCGGTGGAGGAGATCCTGCGGGCGCCCGGCAAGGGCGGCGGCGGGATTCCCCGCTACGCGCGGACCGACCTGGAGATCGACGGGGTCGCCGTCAAGGCGGGCGACCTCGTGCTGCTGGACAACGGCGCGGCCAACCACGACCCGGCCGTGTTCGCCGACCCCGACCGGCTCGACGTCACCCGCTCGGCCGCGGCCCACCTCGCCTTCGGGCACGGCGCGCGGTACTGCATCGGCGCACCGCTGGCCCGCATCGAGCTGCAGGTCGTGTTCTCTCAGCTCGTCCAACGGTTCCCGATGCTGAGGTTGGCCGTCGGCGTGGAGGAACTACGAGTGCGACGCGACGTGCTGACCGGCGGTTTGGTCGAGCTTCCGGTGCGGTGGTGAGCGGCATGTCGGTGCGGCATCCGGTCTTCGCGCGGCTCTACCCGATGATGAGCCAGGCGATGGAGCGGGGCGGCATGGCCGAGCACCGTCAGGCGCTGCTCACCGACCTCGCCGGCGAGGTGATCGAGGTCGGCCCCGGCGACGGGCTCAACTTCGCGCACTACCCGCCCACCGTCACGCACGTACTGGCGGTGGAACCGGAACCGCGTCTGCGGCAACACGCCCACACCTCCGCGGAACGGGCGACGGTGCCGGTCGAGGTCGTCGACGGCCTCGCCGAGCGGCTGCCCGCCGGGGACGGCACTGCCGACGCGGTCGTCGTGTCCCTCGTGCTGTGCTCGGTGCGCGACCAGGAGGCGGCGCTGCGGGAGATCCATCGGGTGCTCAAGCCGGGCGGGCAGTTGCGGTTCCTCGAACACGTCCGAGCCGACACACCCGGCCTGGCACGCGTCCAGCGCGTCCTCGACGCCACCCTCTGGCCACGACTGGCCGGCGGCTGCCACACCGGCCGCGACACCGTCGCCGCGATCGAGCGGTCCGGCTTCGCCATCGAGCGGCTCGACCGGTTCCTGTTCCCCGACGCCCGCACGCCGAGTTCCTTCCACGTCCTCGGCACGGCCGTACGCCGTAACTGAGCGCAGAGGGCCACCTGCAGATCGACCCCACCCAACCGCTCGCCGTCGCCGTGGAGCTGCTGTCCGCACTTGGTTCCGTGGCGGCCAAATCCGGCCGTGCCGGACTGGTATCCGCAGCCGAGGAGCACGCGACCCAACTCCTGATGGCGGCCGATTGGACCGACCCGTCGACCTGGGAAACCAACGGGTTCCACACCAGGCGGCTGCTCGGAGTGACCGCATCGATCACGACGGCAACGAGGCGGTGGCGTTCGACCGGTGGGGCAGAAGGTCTCGCGACGCGGGTGGTCGGCTTGTCGTCAGGCGAACAGGAAGTACCGCAACCACAGGTACGGCGCGGCGAGCAGGACCGACAGGCCCGCGACGACGAGGCCGTAGCGCGTGAACTGCCAGAAGCTGATCGGGGTGCCGTTGCGGGCGGCCAGGCCGAGCACGACGACGTTCGCGCTCGCACCGACCGCGGTGGCGTTGCCGCCCAGGTCCGCGCCCAGTGCGAGCGACCACCACAGCGATTCCGCCTGCGGACCGCCGCCCTGCGCGTCGACCAGGTCGGACACGATCGGCGACATGGTGGCCACGTACGGGATGTTGTCCACAATGGCCGACAGCACCGCGGAGATCACCAGCAGTGCCATCACCGCCAGCAGCGGCTGTCCGCCGACCGCGTCCGCCAGTGCCTTCGACACCTGGCCGATCACGCCGGTGTTCACCAGTGCGCCGACCATGACGAACAGACCCATGAAGAAGACCAGCGTCTCCCACTCGACGTCCTCGATCGCCTCCTCGGTGGTCACCTTGGAGATCAGCACGAGCAGGCCGGCGCCCAGCAGTGCCACGACCGAGGGTTCGACGTGCAGCGCGCTGTGCAGGACGAAACCCACCAGCACGAGGGCCAGCACGATCATGCTCTGCACCAGCAGGGTCTTGTTGCGGATGGCTTCGCGTTCGGACAGGGCCATCACCTCGGCGACGCGCTTCTCGTCGTAGTGGAAGGCGCTGCGGAACAGCCACCGGCAGACCAGCACGAACACCGCCATCATCACCACGACGAACGGCCCCATGTGCACGAGGAAGTCGTTGAAGGTCAGACCCGAGCGGCTGGCGATGATGATGTTGGGCGGATCGCCGATCAGTGTCGCCGCGCCACCGATGTTGGACGCCATCACCTCCGCGATCAGGAACGGGATCGGGTTGAGCCCCAGCCGGTCGCACACCAGGAACGTCACCGGCGCGATCAGCAGCACGGTCGTGACGTTGTCCAGCGCCGCCGAGGCGACAGCCGTGATCACCACGAACATCGCCAGCACCGCGAACGGCTTGCCCTTGGCGCGCTTGGCCGCGGCGATCGCCAGGAACTCGAACAGCCCGGTCTGCTTGATCACCCCGACGATGATCATCATGCCGAGCAGCAGGAACACCACGTTCCAGTCCACGCCCGCGTCGAGCGAGTGGAACGCGGTCTCGCCGTTGGTCAGCCCGAGCGCGAGCATGAGCCCGGCGCCGCCGAGCGCGGCGGCGACGCGGTGCACGCGCTCGGTCGCGATGAGGATGTAGGCGCCGACGAACACCAGCACCGACAGGATCTGACTCACGGTCATGGGTTCGTCCCCGAGGTGGAGAGGATGACTTCGAGCAGGTGCGAGGCGGTGACGACGCCGTGGATCGTGTCGTCGTCGGTGACCAGCAGCAGCGGGCTGTGCAGCCTGGCCATCGTGGCGGCGCATTCGATCACCGTCGCGTCACCGGACACCTTCGGTATCTCGTGGCGTTTCTCCTTGGGTGGCAGCAACTCCTTGACCATGCGGCCCTCCAGCTTGTTCACGCACGCCTCGGCGCCGCCGCGTTCGTCGTACACGCGTGCCAGCGACGGGTCCTCCTGCACGTAGCCGGGGACGATGAACCGCAGCACCTGCGATCCGGGCAGCACGGTCACCGGGTGGTTCTCGTCGTCGACCACGACGACGCCGGGCCGGCGCTGCTCGGCGATCAGCCGGGCGGCGGTCATCGCGTCGTCGGTCAGCTGGACCAGCGGGTAGTCCTCGGCGAGATCACGAGCACGCACGACGAACCCCTTCACCCGAACCAGGTGTAACCGCCGTCACAATTCGCGCTATCATCGGCCTTTTCCACATTCGTGATTCACAACGGGCAGGAGTTCCGCCGTGTCCGGTCTGACGATGACCTTGCTGCTCATCGCGGGGTTCCTGCTCATCGCCTTGACCCTGCGGGCGATCGGGCGGCACTGACGGCTCGGCTCACGTCAGGTCGGCCACCCGTTCGACCGCGGCGGTCAGGCCGGCCACGATGAGCACGTCGTCCCGGTAGACCACGGTGTCGGCGGTGGCGTAGGTGAAGCCCTCGCCCGGCCGTTTGACACCGACCACCGTGACGCCGTACTTCGAACGCAGGCGACTCTCGCCCAGCGGCCTGCCCACCGCTTCCTCCGGCGCACGGGTCTTGACCATCGCGTAGTCGTCCTCGAACTCGATGTAGTCGAGCATCCGGCCGGTCACCAGGTGGGCCACCCGCTCCCCCATGTCGTGTTCGGGAAGGACGACGTGGTGCGCGCCGATGCGTTCGAGGATGCGCCCGTGCTGGCGACTGATCGCCTTCGCCCAGATGTCCGGGATCTCGAAGTCGACCAGCAGCGCGGTGGTGAGGATGCTGGCTTCCAGATCGGTGCCGATGCCCACCACCGCGCGCCGGAACTGGTGCACGCCGAGCTGGCGCATGACGTCGGCATCGGTGGTGTCGGCGACGACGGCGTGGGTGAGCTCGTCGGCGTAGCGTTGGACGATCTTCGGATCGGAGTCGATGCCGAGCACCTCGGACCCGCGTGCGGTGAGTTCCATCGCGAGCGAGCTGCCGAACCGGCCCAGTCCGATCACCACCACGCGCGAGGTGTGTTCATCCGACAACGGTTGGCTCCTCTGGTTCGTAGCGCCGCGGTTGTACGCGGAGCGGGAGGACGGAGACCGGCGTGAACGGCCCGAACCGACCGATCAACATCAGGCCACGGCCACGAGCCGCCCGAGTCACCGGTGCGGGGACAGTGCGCTGGGATGCGAGTTCACCGGGGCCTACCGGGACGACCGGAATTCGGCGCGCCGACCGACGGCATCAGTCGTCCCGTGTGGACGCGTGGAGGACCAGCAACCGGTCGCTGGGCCGCAGGCTCTCCACGCTCGGATCATCGAGCCACACGCGTGTGCTGCCGCGCACGACCGCCAAGACGAGCGGACCGCAATCGGACGGTGCCCGTCCGACTTCGGGGTCGCGCACGGCGCGTTCCGTGACAGCCAGATCAAGCGCCTCCGGCGGTGCTTGCCGGACATCGGTGGTTTGAGCCGGACGCCGTACGGACAGGCCGAGAAGCCGACCGACGATGTGCTCCACCACGACCACCTGGTCCGCACCCAGGGACTCGGCCATGTCGCGCCATCGTGATTCGCGGAGCAACGTGATGATCGTGGTCGCGTTGTTGACCGACCGGACGGCGGCGACGATCCGCACGGCCACCATGTCGTCGGCGACCGCGACGATCACCCGGGCGGCGTCCCCCACGTTCGCGAGCCGCAGAGTGTCGAGGTCGGCGCCGTCCCCGACAACGGCGGTTGCTCCGCGCTCCACCGCCGGCAGGAGCCGGGCGGGGGCGAGGTCCACGACGACCAAACGCGGTGTGGACCGCTCACGGGACAACACGTCAGCCGTGATGCGACCTGTGTCCCCAAAGCCGATCAGAACGGTGTGCGAGGCCACGTGGGCTCCTGGTCTCGGGATGACAGCTCCGCCATATCGCCGACCAGGCTTCCCGGCACACCAGAAGTAGCCTAACCCCTGACCGTCCTTCCACGCAGCCCGACTCCCCCGCAACGGCACGGACACCGGCCCGGCGCACGGCGTCGGTGACGATCGTCGCGGTCCGCCGTGAATCCCGGCCCGCCATGCTGCCGAATCCGACGTAGACGGGTGCGGGGCCGTCGTCGAGGAAACGCGTCAGCCGGTCCGGTGGCGACCAGTCCCCCGATGTCGGCAGGTACCAGAACCCGGTGGTACGCACCGACTCCGGCCAGCCCGGATCCACCGGGGTCACGTGACGGCTGAACGCCTGCAACACCAACCGGTCGTGGCCAGCGGCGTCGTGCCACCTCACCGACATCGTGCAGGACAGCGCCCATCAGGGGCTTGATCCGCCGGGCCGTCCGCACGGCGGTGACCTTGCCCCGCACACCCCGATAGCCGCCCTCGACAGCCTGCCGGACCACCGGGTCGTCCATCAACCGGTTCGGCCCCTCGTCCAGCGGCGCGAACTCCACCCCGTGCTCCGACGCGGCCGGCGCGAAGGACCCCGGCGCAGCCAGCACCGCCTCGTGCCCGCGCTCGCGTAACGCCACCGCAAGCGCGAGGAACGGCTGCACATCGCCCCGCGTGCCATGCGTGACCAACAGGACCCTCACCGCGTCTCCCGCTCGTCGACCGCGGTGAACGCGGTCAGCCAGCGGTCGTCGGTGAACAGGCCACCGGTGAGCATCTCCAGCCCGGCCCGCGCACCCCGCACGGCCGTCGCGGTCTCCGCCGGATCACCGCCGAGCAGCCGCCCGACCTGGTCTCCGAGCACCAACGGCGCCAGCAACCACGACACGTAGGTCACCGCCCGCGCCCGCGCATCCGACGTCGGACGCACCCACCCCTCCGCCTCGCCCGCGGCCAGCCACTCCTGAGTGCGCCCGACGATCTCGATGAACAACGCCGTCGCGCCGTCGGTCCCGTCCAGCAGCGCACGCCCCAGATACCGCCGCACCGGAGTGGCCGCCCGCAGCATGTCCGCCAGCGCACCTTCATCGGCGTCACCACCGGACCGGATCCCCTCCAGTACGTACTGGTCACACGCCTGCCGCAACCTCTCCTTGGATCCGAAGTGATGCAGCACCAACGCGGGAGACACCCCGGCGTCGGCAGCCACCGCACGCACGGAGGTCCCGGCGACACCGTCAGCGCCGAACCTCGCCAGGGCCGCATCGCGGATCCGCGCACGAGCAGTCAAATCAGAGGCTGAACGCATGTTCAGACTATTGAACAGATGTTCAGCCCCCGTCAAGCCTTCGCCGGTTTCCGGCATGGCTGTGCCCGGCGCCGGTCATCCAGTCCGGGGAGACGAGCGCCTGTCCCATGCCGCACGGGGGCGCTGCATCCCCCGAGGCCCGCGAAGAAGTCGACGGCTAGAGGGAGTTGGCGAACCGTTCGACGTCGGCGATGCGCCCGATCACCAGGATCACGTCGCCGTACATCAGCACGGTGTCCGGGGTGGCGGGCGTGAAACCGGCCTGATCGCCGTCGAGGCCCCGGCGCACCGACGCCACGCTGACCCGGTAGCGGCCGGGCATCTTGGCCTCGCCCAGCGGCACGCCGACGAGGTCCTGAGGCGGCTCGGTCTTGATCATCGCGAACTCGGCGTCGATCTCGATGTAGTCCAGCATGCGGCCGGAGACCAAGTGGGCGACGCGCTCGCCCATCTCGTGCTCGGGCAGCACGACGGAGTGGGCGCCGACCCGTTTGAGGATGCGCGCGTGCTGGTCGGTGACCGCCTTGGCCCAGATGTGGTCGATATCCAGGTCGACCAGGTTCGCGGTGGTGAGGATACTGGCCTCCATGTCGGTGCCGATCGCCACCACCGCCCGGTAGTAGTTGGCCACGCCCAACTGGCGCAGGGCCTGCGGGTCGGTGGCGTCCGCGGTCACCACGTGGCTGAGTCGCCCCGACAGGCGTTGCACCACGTCGGGCCTGCTGTCGATGGCGAGCACCTCGGTGCCCTGGTTCGCCAGTTCCAGGGCGAGCGCGGTGCCGAACCGGCCCATCCCGATGACGACCACCTGTTCGGTGCCGCGGTCAGCCAACGATCGTCCTCTCCTCGGGGAGTTCGTAGCGACGTTCCCGCTCGCGCAGCGCGAGCGCGGACGCCAGGGTCAACGGCCCGATCCGGCCCGCGAACATCAGCACGGCGATCAACACGTGTGCCGCTCGGGGGAGATCCGCGGTGATCCCGGTGGACATCCCCACCGTGGCGAACGCGGAGATCACCTCGAACAGCACCCGGTCCAACGAGTGTGTCGTCATGCCGAGCAGCACGAACGTCGAGATCGCCACGGCACCCATCGCGAGCAGCACGATGGCCAGCGCCTGGCGGTGGTTGGTCTCCGGCACCCGGCGGCGGCCCACGTTGACCCGCCGCTCGCCGCGCATCTCCGCCCACACCACGAACGCCAGCAGACCGAACGTGGTGACCTTGATGCCGCCCGCGGTGCCCGCGCTGCCACCGCCGACGAACATCAGGAAGTCGGTGAAGAACCAGCCCTCGGTGGTCATCGCGCTGGTGTCGATGGTGTTGAACCCCGCGGTGCGGGGTGTGGCGGCGGCGAAGAACCCGGCCAGCAGCTTGGCCGGGCCGCTCAGCGGCCCGAGGGTGCCGGGGTTGTCGTACTCGACGGAGGTGAGCACGATCGTGCCGATCACCAGCAGCGGCACCGTCGTGCCCACGGTGAGCCGGGTCAGCACCGACCACTCCCGTGGTCGTCGCCACGAGCGGACCAGCTCGAACACCACCGGGAACCCCAGCCCGCCCACGATGAACGCCACGCAGATCGTCAAGGAGATCCACGGGTCGGCCACGTACCGCATCAGGCTGTCGACGTTCAGCGAGAACCCGGCGTTGTTGAACGCCGAGATCGAGTGGAAAACCCCGTGGTACACCGCCCGACCCAGCGGCTCGTCGTAGCCGATCATGAACCGGGCCGTGAGGACCACGGCCACCACGAGTTCGCTGATCAGGCTGAAGAGCACGACGTTGCGGACCACCCGGCGCACGTCGCTCAATCGCAGGGTCTTGGTCTCGGCCTGGGCGATCAACTGCGCCCGAAGCCCCAGTCGGCGGCTGACCACCAGGGCGAACAGCGTGGCCAGCGTGAGGATGCCCAGGCCACCGACCTGGATCAACGCGAGGATCACCACCTCGCCCATGACGGACCAGTGGCCACCGGTGTCGACCGTGACCAGGCCGGTCACGCACACCGCGGACGTGGCCGTGAACAGCGCGTCGACGAAATGCGCCCGCTCACCGGACTCGGTCATCACCGGCAGCGAGAGCAGCAGTGTCCCCAGGGCGATCGCCGATCCGAAGCCGGTCGCGATCACCTGGGTCGGGTGCTGGAACCGCTCCATCGGCCGCAGACGTCGACCCGCGCCCCGAACTCCGAACACATCACTCCCCGGTCGTTCGGGCGTCTGCCCACTCTGACGACGTCATGCCTGGTCTGCGGCGCCGTGTGCGCGGGCGCCGGATCCCGGCCGCACCACGGTAGTCCCCGGTGAGGTCACGAACGTGGGCGAACCCACCTCGCCCTCACGTGGACCGGGGATGCGCGGCTGCTCACGCTCGTGGAGCAGCGCGCGGACCGCACGGAGGGTCGATGCGAAGCCCAATGCGGTGAAGGCGCACAGCGCCAACACCAGCGCGGCGTGGCCGGATCGAGGCACGAGGGCCAGCTCGCCGTGCCTGCCGAGGACGAAGCCGGCGTGCAGCGCCCAGCACACCGCAGCGGTGGCCAGGGTCGCTCGGACGGTCGTGACCATGGCGATGACGTCCACCACCGCGGCCATCGCGACGAGCGAGACGGTCGGGGTCCTGGTCGCGCCCACGCCGACGGACACCAGGGTGGCGGCGACGCCGAGCGCCACACCGAGCGGGAACCCGAAACCCGCCGGGACCGGCGGAGCGGTGCGCATGTCGACGAGTCCACCCGACTACCGGACCTCGCAGGAGTGTTCTTTACGCAATCCGAACGGCGCGTCACGGTATTCCTGACGCGATCTTGTCACACCTCGAACCGCTACCCCGGATCTTCCTCGGCTGCCGGGCGCGGTCGGGTCGTGGAGTCCTCGGCCTGTCGGTGCGCTGGCAGCGAGATCACGATGGTGAGCCCCCCGCCCGGCGTGTCCTCGGCGGCTATGGCACCGCCCATCGCCTCGACGAACCCCTTGGCGACGCTGAGGCCGAGTCCCAAGCCGGTGGTGCTGTCGCGGTCACCGAGCCGCTGGAACGGGGTGAACACCGAGTCCGTCGCGTTCCTCGGCAGTCCGGGCCCGTGGTCGACCACCCGCAAATTCGACCTGGTCGCCGTGCGCGCCGGCCCGGACCGCGATCTCGGGTTCGTCGACGGCGACCCGCCCGTCGCCGTCGACATCGACCGGGCGGCGCGGGCGGAGCCTGCCGTGCCGCAGGGCGTTGTCGATCACGTTGGCCACGACCCGTTCCAGCAACCCGACGTCGGCCACCACCTGCGGCAACCCCTCGTCCACGTCGACCGCCACCAGGCGCCGCTCGCCGATCCCGGACAGCGCCAGCGCCAGCGCCACGACCTCGTCGTAGCCCACCGGCCGCAGCTGCGGCGTCACCGCGCCCGTGGCCAGCCTGGAGGAGTCCAGCAGGTTGTCCACCAGCCCGGTCAACCGGTCCGCGGCCTGCTCGACGTCCGCCAGGAGTTCCGCGGTGTCGTCGGCCGACAACCGGAGTTCCGGGTCGCGCAGGCTGCCCACGGCGGCCTTGATCGACGTCAGCGGGGTACGCAGGTCGTGGCCGACGGCGGACAGCAGGGCGGTGGTCTCCGCGTGGCGCTGGGCCTGGGCGGTCTCGGCCGCCATGCGCTGCTGCCGCAGCGCTATCAGGGCCTGCCCTGCGGCGGCCTCCAGCACGCGCTGGTCACCGGCGGAGAGGGTCCGGCCGCGCAGGGCGAGGTGCACGTCCGAGGTGACCGGCACGTCGGCGTCGACCTCGTCCGGGTTGTCACAGGGCTGCGGCCCGACGTGCGCGACCCGCTCCCACTTCCCGTCGCGGCGCTCCAGCAGGGCGGCCTACACCGACGCGCTGGAGCGGATTCTCGGCGTCCCGGCCGGATCGGTGGTGCTGGTCGACATGGCGACGCTGCTGCCGTGGTTCGAGCCGGAGTCGAAACAGGACGGAGAACCCTGATGTCGGTTGTGCCCACGATCCTGCTGATCGCGTTCTGCCTGCAGGGACTGGTCAAGTTCGCGGTGGGATTCCTCGTGCCGTACCGGACCCGGATCAAGAGGGTCGCCTCCTACTACGGTCGCGAAGGCCGGATCATCAGCGTCTACGACAGCGTCACCTTGATCATGGTGGTGGCGCTCGTGGTCCTTCTGATGGCCACCGGGATGCAGTACCCCGGCTTCGTCACCGGCCTGGTCGTCGGGATGCCGACCATCCAGGTCTTCTTCCACCGCTTCAGCGAACCGTTGCCCGCCGAGAAGACGCCGGAATCCCCGACGCCACCGAGAAAACTCATGTCCTACGCCATCCAGGCCAACCCCGGTGCGGCATGGCGGGAGATCCTCTTCATGACCGCCCTGTTCGCCTGGGCCCTCTACATGCTGTTCGAGGGCCTCTTCGGGTAACCGATCCATGGCCGGCCGGCTCCGCCGAGCGGGAGGTTTGCGGAACAGCGGCTTCTACGGCATCTTTACGCACGGAGCGCCGGGAAGTCTGGTCGGCATGCCCTCCGCGACGCGGTGGGGCGTTTTTGTCGACGACGGGTCGGGTTGATGGCGCTCGTGTTGGCCTTCGGGCTTGTGTTGCTGGTCAGCGTGTCGCTCTCGGGCTTGGCCGCACGGACCGTGCTGTCCACCGCGCTGCTCTTCCTGGTCGCCGGAGCCCTGATCGGGCAGGGCGGCTTCGGCCTGGTCGACATCCCGTCCGACGGGCTGTTCGTGACCGCGCTCGCGGACCTGGCCCTGTTCACCGTGCTGTTCACCGACGGCCAACGCGCGAGCCTGCCCGCACTGCGTGAGGGCTGGCGGTTGTCCGGACGGGCCCTCGGGCTGGCGATGCCGCTGACCATGGTGGGGATCGCGCTGCCCGTCCACTTCCTGACCGGGCTCGACTGGATCACGTCGTTCCTGATCGGCGCCATCCTGTCCCCCACCGACCCGGTGTTCGCCTCGGCCATCGTCGGCCGCTCCGACGTGCCGCTGCGGCTGCGCCGACTGCTCAACGTCGAGTCCGGCCTCAACGACGGCCTCGCACTGCCGTTCGTGCTGATCTTCCTGGCCACCGCGACCCGCCAGGAGAACGACTTCGCCACCATCGGACTCGAACTCGTCCTCGGCCTGGTGGTCGGGATCGCCATCGCGGGCGCCGTCACACTGGCCTGGCGGCTGCGCATCCTCACCGCGGAACCCCGACTCCAGGCACTCGGACCACTGGCGATCGGCGTGATCGTCTACGCGACCTGCCACCTGACGCACGCCAACCCGTACCTCGCCGCGTTCGCCGCCGGGTCGACCCTGGCAACAC
>NZ_VKAB01000066.1 GCF_009769385.1 Saccharothrix deserti | reverse complement strand
GTCTCCACCGCGACGCGCGACCGCGGGTCCTTGGCCAGCAGCGCGTCGAGGATCGAGTCGCTGATGGCGTCGCAGATCTTGTCCGGGTGCCCCTCGGTCACCGACTCACTGGTGAACAGCCTGCTGCCGTGCTGAAGCATGCATCTCCTCGAACTCGAAGCCGCGTGGGCCGTGCTTCCGACGCCTCCAGAGCCCCGGTTGTGGCGGTGGCCAGTCTCGGTGTTGAAGCGCGGTTCAAGTCAAGCCGCGACCCGCTCCCCGCGCCCGTGGTCGCGTTCCGACGGCGGATCGAGGACGCAGCCGCGCTGCTGATCTGCACCCCCGAGTACGCGGGCGGGCTGCCGGGCTCGTTCAAGAACCTGCTCGACTGGACCGTCGGCGGGATCGAGATCGGGGACAAGCCGACGGCTTGGATCAACGTCTCCGCCTCGCTCACCAAGGCCGCCAACGCACACGAGTCGCTGCGATTGGTGCTCGGCTACACCGGTGCCGCGATCGTGGAGGAGGCGTGCGTGCACCTCCCCGTCAGGCCGGAGATGATCGGTCCCGACGGCGTCATCACCGATGAGGACGTGCGGCAGGGGATCTCCCGTTCCCTGGCGGCACTCAGCGCCCGATGTGCGGTGTCGACCTGACGTTCACGGTCTACCGCACACGCTCGTTGCGTGTAGCGACATAGGATCGGATCACGTCCAACACCTTGTCGTCGTCCCACACCGAAGCCACGTCCGGGTTGCCGGCATCCGCGCGCACCTGCCGCTTCGTCCACGCGTAGAGGACACTGGGCGCGTAGGTCATCTGGGTCGCGGTGGCGATCGCGGAACCGAGGAGTTCGTCACCGCCGACCACCTCGTTGACCAGTCCGATGCCCAGCGCCTGCTCGGCGCTGTACAGCGCGCCGCGCAGCGCCAACTCGGTCAGCACCCCCGGTGTCACAGCATGGCGGAGGATCTCGATCCCCATGCCGGGAAAGGGAATGCCCGCGCGCAGCTCCGGGGTGCCGATACGACCGGCGTCCCGTGACATCACCCGGTAGTCGCATGCCGCGGCGTAGATCGCACCCCCGCCCACAGCGTTGCCGTTCACCGCGGCGACAGTCGGGTACGGGTGGTGGAACAGGGCTGAAAAGCTCTCGACCAGCGCTTCGCGGAACTCGGTGATGCGGTCGGGGGCCGCCAGCAGCTCGTGCAGATCGATGCCCGCGCTGAACATCGCCCCGGCACCCGTCAGCACGACTGCGGTTTCAGCGTCGGCCGCAGCCATGAGGAGACCGGTGAGTTCGCGACACACGTCCGGCGTGAGGGTGTTCGCCTTGCCGTGGTTCAACCGCAACACCGCGACGCGCTCATGCGTCTCGACCTCGACGTGATGTGAACCCATCAGCCCTCCGATCCCGTGGCACGGACACTACCGCCGGCCTCTCCGTTGACAATCGACTACAAGTCGCAATGGCAGGCTTCACTCAAATGGGTGCTTGTGGTTGGTGCGTGATCTAAGGACTAGCGTGGGGTCCAGTTCCTGTCGCCTCCGTTGATCGGGTAGGCGATCGCCGGCCGCGAGACTCGGCGGGCACCGTCACTCGTCGCGGAGCGGCGCCAGGAGCAGCTGACATCGACCTGTCCCGCGCCGCCGCAGGTGTGCCGGAAGACGAGCGGGTGCGTTCACGCAGGCTGCGGGTCAGACCTTGGCCGAAGGCCTCCATGGTCTGCTGTGGACGATGGCAGCGCTCAACCGCTCCCCGGCCCGGCGAGTACAGCGCGCTTGTCGGCGACGCGAACGCCCTGCCCCCGAAATGGTCCTGGGGGAGGACGTTTCGTGGTTTCATCTCACCTCCCCTCCAGACCTGCCAGGACCGGACGCCATGACTTCGAACCACTCCACGCCGCGCGACGAAGGTCGGTGGACGAACACTGCGGTGTTTCTCCCGGAGCCCGAGCGGCACGACGGCACGGCGGCGCTGTGGCACGTCGAGATCGACCTCGATCGCCACCGTGAGCTGCGGAATCAGCTCGTCAACGGGCAGCCGACCGTGCCGATCGCCTCACTGGTGCAGATCGCGGCAGAGGCTGCCGTCTCCTTCGCACCGGAACTGGCACCCGTTCGGTACACGGACCTCCAACTGTCGCGCCTGCTCCGCGCACCCGCCGCGAGGTGGCCACGCCGCATCGACGTCATCGCCACCCGAACGGGCGAAACCGTGCACGTCTGCATCGACAGCCCGTCCGTCAACGCCGTCCCGACGGTCGAATACGCCCGGATGACCGTGCACCTCGGCGTGCCCGACACCCCGGAGGCCGAGGACTGGCACGACGTGGAACCGCCCGCACACCCCTCGTTGATCGACCACCGTTTCGACGGGTACCTGCTTCCCGGCGACGCGCTGGACGCGCTCCTGCGCACCGCAGCCCCTCCGGAATCGATCACCTCACTACGGTCGATCGACATCCCCGTACCGGCGGACGACCGCGAACTGGCACGGCTCCTGGGCGCTCACGTCGACCTGCGCCACTACTCCACCCCGGACGGTGAGCGGTACACCGCGACCACCGCTGACGGCACGGTCTTGGTCCGACTGGAAGGTGTGACCAGCTCGAGCCCCGATCTCGCCACCATGCGGCGCCACCGGACCGGCGCCAAGACACCAGGTCGAGCGGCTGATCGCAAACGGCCGGCGCGAGGTGCACGCGACGGTGGCTGAACCGGACTTAGCGCGGACACAGGCGACGGACTCGTCGTTCTCCGCACGTCGGTGGACCCTTATAGCCGCCTCCACCGCCACGTTCATGGTGATGCTCGACAGCACTGCGGTGACGATGGCGTTGCCCGGCATGCGTGCCGAACTCGACGCCGACTTCAACGGTCAGCAGTGGGTCGTCGTCGCCCACGCCGTACCACTTGCCGCGTTCCTGCTGACCGGCGGCGCACTGGCGGACCGCTTCGGTCGAAGGCGCGCGTTCCGCGCGGGCGCGCTGCTGTTCACCGCCGGCTCGGTCGCCGCGGGCGTCGTCGGGACACTGCTCGCGCTCGCCATCGCCCGAGGTCTCCAGGGCGTCGGCTCTGCCCTCCTGCTGGCAACGGCCTCGACGCTGGTCGCACAGGAGTTCCCCGGCGCAGCGCGAGGGAGGGTGTTCGGCGGCCTGGCCACCGCTGCGACGCTGGGTCTGGCGCTCGGGCCCGCGGTCGGGGGTGGCCTGGCCGAGGTCGACTGGCGGCTTGTCTTCCTGTCCGTCCTGCCGGTCGGCGTCCTGCTGCTGGCAATCGGCGAGGTACGACTGCGCGTCGATCGACCAACCGCCACGACCCCCGTCGACTGGCCCGGTTTCGTCCTGCTCAGCGCCTGCCTCGCACTGGTCGTCCTCGGCTTGCTCCGAGGTCAGGCCCTCGGCTGGACCAGCACCCCTGTCCTGGCGATGTTCGCCGGGGCGGAGTTGCTGCTGGTCGTGTTCCTCCTGGTGGAACGCGCACGTGGTGACAAGGCCATGCTCGAACTGGCGCTGTTCGGCAACCGGACCTTCCTCGGGGTCTCCCTGGTGACCTTGCTGTCCAGCGCCATCAGCCTGGCCGCCGTGTTCCTGGAGGTGCTCCACCTCCAGAACGTGCTGGGGCACTCACCCCTGGGCGCGGGCCTGCGCCTGTTCCCACTCACCTTGACGTTGATCGCCACCACCGCCGTCACCCGACGTATCGGCACGAGGTTTCCGCCTGGGGTCGTTGTCGGCACGTCGACCCTGCTCATCACCATCGGCGCGGGGCTGATCACCCTCGTCGGCCCGGACAGCACGTGGGCCGCCTTGCTACCCAGCATGATCGTTCTGGGTGCCGGCATGGGAATCGGCATCGTCGTCCGACACGACTACTCCGCCCGTGCGGTCGAGCCCCACACAGCGAACACTGCGACACGGATCAACGAGACCTGCCACCACGTCGGCGTCGCCTTGGGGGTCGCGGCCTTCGGTGCGCTCTTCCAGTACCGCGTCGTCACGGGCATCGATCGGCAGGACCTCACCGCCACGACCGGCCACCAGACCGGGGACATCGGCCGCGCTGTGGCAGCGGGGGCGGACGAAGGCCTGCTGCCTGCCGGCGTCGCCGGAATCGTCCGTGGAGTGTCCGTCGCATCCTTGGGTTTCGTCGCGATCGTCTGCGTGGTGGTGGGCACCGTCATCGCGTTCGTCGCGTTCGCCTACATCCATCGCCGCGACCTACACCCCACGGTGACACCGTGACCTGAAGGCCGCCTGACCGCGCCGACTCCGATGGCGTCCCGCGAGCGTCCTCGATCCACACACCGACGCTGCCTCCGACGGCCACAACCAGGCGCTGCTTCGGCTCTCGACCTCGTCGTCGCCGAGCTGAAGCCGGCCCAGGTCAACCGGCGGTTGAGCGCGGCCGGGTGGTGGCGGTGCTTCGCCTTGGGATCGCCACCACCCGGTTCGGTCCACAGCCGGATGTGTCGAGCGCTCTCAACGATCCGATGTGACCAACAGCGGGCAGCCGACCACCCGAGGGCACTCGACCAGCTGCGGGCAGGCGCAGGCGAGGGTGGAGTTCAGCGTTCTGAGCCAGGCCTGGCGTTCCTCGATCTCACGTTGGATCTTGTTGCGACGTTCCGCCGCGATTTCCTGCCACGACCCGTCCGACTCCTCGGCCTCGTGCAGCAACGAGGCGATCTCGGTCAGGCTGAACCCGATGGTCTGACAAGTGCGGATCATCGACAGGCGGTTCAGCACGTCTCGCGGGTAGTGCCTCTTACCGCCGATCTTGGAGCCCTCTTCGATCAAACCCACTCGCTCGTAGTAACGCAGTGCCGATGAGGCCACGCCCGATGCTTTGGCCACTTTGTCGATCGGCAGAAGATCCCCTGTCATGCTCGTCCCCCGAGGTCGGTCTGCCCGGCCGCTGCTGCCCTGCGGCGCGGCAGTGTCAGTCCATCGGCGCGGGATGGTTCTTGAACAGGTACCGGGACGGACCGGAAGCCCGCCGTCCGGACATTGTCCTCAATGATTTCGACGCGAGAGTTACCGGACTTGTCGATGTGACTCAGCTCTCGTGCACTCCTCCTTGAGATTGGTCCTGCTCCAAGGCTTACGTTCGCCACTGCTACGGCATGGTCTGGTCCCGTGTCGAGCATGTGTCCGATCCGCCCGGCCGGGGCTGCGGATTGCCGAAGTGGCGACCGCGGTGTGACGAAGGTGCGCCGTCCGGCTCGGAGGGTGGTAGCACTTCGTGCGGCCATCACCGAGGTGGTAGCCGCCGTTCGGGGACGCATGCCCGCCGCTCGATCCGCCCGTCGGCGGTCAGTGGGACGGTGCGCTGACGGAAATACGGTCCGGAGCGCCGCCAGGCGCAACCCGTGATCGACCTGGCCCTGCTGTACCAGCTGAAGTTCCTCGGCGTCTCACTGGCGACCATCCCGGTGGTCTTCGGCATCGCGACGGATCGGTGGCCTGGCCGGCGATCTCATCGCCGGGCGCCCCGTCAACGTCGTCATCCAACCCGCCGACCCCCGCCCGACACCTCCACGATCGAGGTGTTGCGACGACCGATTGAATTCACCGGAGCGCGAGAGGCGTCCCGGTGCCCGCACGCTGGTCAAGTTGGCTCGGGATCCGAACCGGTTCCTGGCCACCATCCAGATCGGGATCACCCTGGCGGGTTCCTGGCGTCGGCGACGGCGGCGGTGTCGTTGGCCGAGCCGCTGGTGCCGCTGCTGGACTTCTTCGACGGTGCCGCCGAGGCGGTGGCGATCGCGCTGGTGACGGTGGTGTTGACGTTCCTGACGTTGGTGTTCGGGGAGTTGGCGCCCAAGCGGTTGGCGATGCAGAACGCGCTGCGGTGGGCGCTGCTGGTCGCGCGCCCGCTGGACGTGCTCTCGGCGGTGTCCCGGCCGGCGGTGTGGGCGTTGAGCGCGTCGACGAGCCTGGTGGTGCGGTTGTTCGGCGGCAGGCCGGACGCGGAGTCCGAGCAGATGTCGCCGGAGGAGCTGCGGGAGCTGGTGTCGGCGCAGCGGGGCCTGAACGTCGAGCAGCGGATGATCATCACCGGTGCGTTGGAGATCCACGAACGTCGGCTGCGGGAGGTGCTGGTGCCGCGGCGCGCGGTGGTGACCCTGGCGGCCGAGACGGACGTGGCGGCGGCGCGCGCGGAGTTGGCCGCGTCGGGGCACTCGCGGGCGCCGGTGGCGCGTGGCGGGCATTTGGACGACGTGGTGGGTGTGGTGCACCTGCGTGACCTGTTGGACGACCGGGGCAGTGTGGGGGAGGTGGTGCGGCCCGCGGTGGTGTTCCCGGACACGGTGCGGGTGTCGGACGCGTTGCGGCGGTTCAAGGCCGAGCGGGAGCAGATGGCGCTGGTGGTGGACGAGCACGGCGCGGTCGCGGGCATGGTCACGCTGGAGGACCTGCTGGAGGAGATCGTCGGGGAGATCTACGACGAGACCGACCGCGACGTGATGGCGGTCCGGGCCGCCGAGGACGGTTCGCTGGTGCTGCCCGGCACCTTCCCCGTGCACGACCTGGTCGATCTGGGGGTGGAACTGCCCGATGCGCCCGACCGCGACTACGCCACCATCGCGGGCCTGGTGCTGGCGGTCCTGGGGCACATCCCGGAAGCGCCGGGTGAGCGGGTCGTGGTGTCGGGGTGGACGATCGAGGTGCTGGCCGTGGAGCACCACGCCATCACCCGGGTGCGGTTGCGGCGCGGGTCAGGGGAGGGGCAGGTCGGGCGGGATCTGCAGGGCGACGGTGATCAGGGAGTGGACGCGGGTGGCGACCGCGGCCAGTAGGCCGTGCACCTCCGGTGAGGCCGTCTCGGCGGCGGCCTGGAGGGTGCGCAGGTCGGTGTCGATGCGGTCCAGGATCGCGCCGACGTCGGCGTGTTGGTTCTTCAGGGCGGTGGCGATCTCCTCCAGGGGAACTCCCTGGACTTCCAGGCGTTGGACGAGGTGGATGCGGTCGACGTCGGCGGGGTCGTAGAGGCGGTAGTTGCTCGCGGTGCGCTTGGCGGGGGTGAGCAGTCCGAGGCTGGTGTAGTGGTCGACGGTGCGGGGGCTGACCTGGGCGCGGGCGGCGAGTTCGCCGATCTTGAGCAGGACGTCGGTCACTGTGGTCTCACCTCCGTGTACTCACCGTCAACCGTACAGTGTCGCGTGCTACCGTGAAGTATGCCTGATGATGCCGACATAGAACCTTGTAGTAGTCGGCCGGGTGGGACCCGGCTGATCATGGATTCCCTGCTCGTGGCGGGTGCGCCGTGTTGATTTTCGCCGGTGTGCTCGCGATCGTGGCCCTCACCGTGGCCACGGGGTATTTCGTGGCCCAGGAGTTCGCCTACATGGCGGTGGACCGGGGCCGGCTCCGGCAGATGGCCGAGGGCGGCGACAAAGCCGCCGACCGGGCCCTGCGGGTCACGCAGAAGTTGTCGTTCATGCTGTCGGGCGCCCAGTTCGGGATCACGGTGACCGCGCTGCTCGCCGGCTATGTGGCCGAACCGCTGCTGGGCACGGGACTGGCAGAGCTGGTCGGGCTGACCGGCCTGTCGCCGGCGGTGGCGGTGTCGCTGTCGATGGCGGTCGCGTTGGTGTTCGCCACCGTGGTGCAGATGGTGCTGGGCGAGCTGTTGCCCAAGAACTTCGCCATCGCGCGGCCGGAGCCGCTGGCCAAGGCGTTGAGCACCTCCACGCTGGCCTACCTCAAGGTCGCGGGTCCGGTGATCCGGCTGTTCGACGCGGCCGCCAACCGCCTGCTGCGCGCGGTGGGCATCGAACCGGTGGAGGAACTGCCCCAGGGCGCCACCCCGGAGGACCTGCGGCAGATCATCACCGACGCGCGCGGCGAGGGGCACCTGGACGCCGAGCTGTCCCGACTGCTGGACCGCGGCCTGGGATTCCGCGAGCTGGTGGCCGAGCAGGCCATGACCCCGCGGGTGGCGGTGCACACCGTGCGCGCCGACGAGCCCACGGCCCGTGTGGTGGAGTTGTTGGACACCGGCCACTCCCGCTTCCCGGCGTTCGGTGAGGACCTGGACGACCTGCGTGGTGTGGTCGGGTTGGCCGAGGTGTTGACCGTGGACCCGGACAGGCGCGCGGACACGCCGATCGGGGACATCGCCTCGCCGGCGTTGGTGGTGCCCGCGACGCTGCCGCTGCCCGCCGTGCTGGAACGGCTGCGGGCCGAGCGTCGGCAGTTGGCGTGCGTGGTCGACGAGTTCGGCGGCTTCGCCGGGGTCGTCTCGCTGGAGGACCTGGCCGAGGAACTGGTCGGGGAGATCCACGACGAGGACGACCTGGTCGAGGAGGTCATCGAGCCGTTGGGCGAGGGCGTGTGGCGGGTGCCCGGCCGGATGCGGGTGGACGAGATCGCCGACGCCACCGGCGTGGAGCTGCCCGAGCACGACAGCTACGACACCGTGTCCGGGCTGGTGCTGAGCCGGCTGGGCCGCACCGCCCGGGTGGACGACGAGATCGAGTTCGACGGGCTGTCGCTGCGGGTCGTCGCGGTCGCGCGCAACGTGCCCTCGACCGTCGTGCTCGCCTCCCGCGCCGCCGACCGGGAGGACGTCCGATGAGCACCACCTGGTCATTGTTGGTGTCGCTGGTGTTGTTGGTGGCCAACGCGTTCTTCGTCGCCGCCGAGTTCGCGCTCATCGCCGCCAAACGGCACCGCCTGGAGCAGGACGCCGAGACCAGCCGCGCCGCCCGCGCGGCGGTCGCCGGAATCCGCGAGCTGTCGCTGATGCTTGCCGGCGCGCAGCTGGGCATCACGCTGTGCACGCTCGGACTGGGCGCGCTGGCCAAGCCCGCCGTGGCCGACCTGGTCGACCCGCTGCTGCTGGCCACCGGGCTGCCGTCCGGGGTGTCCTACGGCATCGCGTTCACGCTCAGCCTGGTACTGGTCGTCTTCCTGCACATGGTCGTCGGCGAGATGGCCCCGAAGTCCTGGGCGATCTCCCACCCCGAACGCTCCGCGCTGCTGCTCGCGCTGCCGTTCCGGGCGTTCGCCCACTCCGTCCGCTGGATCCTCACCGGACTCAACGGCGTGACCAACGCGCTGCTGCGGGCGATGAAGGTCCAGCCGCAGAACGAGTTGGCGCAGGCGCACCGGCCCGACGACCTGCGGATGCTGGTGCGCCAGTCCGCCGAACACGGCCTGATCCCCGAGGGCCAGCAACGGCTGCTGACCCGGATGCTGCAATTGCAGAACACCACCGTCGCCCAGGTCATGGTGCCCATCGAGGACACGCTGAGCGTGTCCGAGCACAGCAGCCCGCTCGCGATCGAGCGCCGCAGCCGCGAATCGGGACGCTCCCGCTTCCCGGTGATGGACGTGCACGGCCGGTTCCTCGGCCTGGTTCACATCCGCGAAGCCGTGCGCGCCATCGCCGCGGGCCGCAGGACGACAGCCCGTGGGCTGATGAACACCACGGTGACCCTGCCCGCGTCCATGCCGGTGGCCGGCGCGGTCACCGTGATGCGCGCCGAGCGCGCCCAACTGGCGTTGGTGTCCGACGCCGAGGATCGCGTGATCGGCATCGCCGCGCTGGAAGACCTCCTCGAAGAGCTGATCGGCGACTTCGAGGACGAGACCGACACCCCGCTCCGCACCACCCGCGCACCAGCACCCTCCGGAAGGAAATCCTGATGTTCAAACGGATGCTCAGCGCCTTCGGCGTCGGCGGACCGTCCGTCGACACCGTCCTGGACACCCCGCACGCCACCCCCGGCCAGGTGATCACCGGCCAGGTCCGCATCCAGGGCGGCAGCAACGACGCCCAGATCGACCAGATCGTGCTGTCCTTGGTCACCCGGGTCGAGGTCGAGCACGGCGACCACGAGTTCGGCGGGGTGTCGGAATTCCTGCGCGTCGTCGTGGCCCAGGGCGTGCGGGTCCCGGCCGGCCAGCCGATGGCCGTGCCCTTCCAGCTCCCCATCCCGTGGGAAACCCCGATCACCGCCGTCGGCGGGCAGCAACTGCCCGGCATGACCGTCGGCGTGCGCACCGAACTGGTCATCTCCGGCGCCCCCGACAAGGGCGACCTCGACCCCCTCCTCGTCGGACCGCTGCCCTCGCAGGACCGCGTCCTCGACGCGTTCGGACAGCTCGGGTTCCAGTTCCGCAGCGCCGACGTGGAAGCCGGCCGCATCCACGGCGTCCAGCAGGAACTCGGCTTCTACCAGGAGATCGAGTTCTTCCCGCCCGGCCAGTACGCGGGCCGGATCAACCAGGTCGAGCTGACCTTCGTCACCAACCCCCACGAACTCGTGGTGGTGCTGGAGGCCGACAAGCGCGGCGGCATGTTCTCCTCCGGCAGCGACGCGTTCGGTCGCTTCCACGTGTCCCACCAGGACGCCGTGAACACCGACTGGGCGTCGGCGATCAACCAGTGGATGGCGCAGATCGCCGAACGCGGCGGCCACTCCGCCTTCGGCGGTCACGCACCCGGTCACGGCAACCCGGCGTTCGGCGGCCAGCCCGGCTATGGCCAGCCCGGCTATGGCCAGCCGGGATACGGGCAGCACGGTCACCACGACCACGACCACCATGGGCACCACGAACGCCGTGGCCCCGGCATGGGTGCGGTCGTCGGCGGCGTCGCGGCCGGTGTGGTCGGCGGCATGGTCCTCGGCGAGGTCGTGGAAGAGGTGTTCGAGGACGACGGGGGCGGCGAGGACATGGCCTTCGAGGAGTGATCGCGTCGTAGATCGGGTATCTGCGGTTCACCTGACCCAAAGGAGTGGACGTGCCCGTCTCCGGAATCATCAGCGCTCTCGTCGTGGGCCTCATCATCGGCGCCCTCGGCAGACTCGTGCTGCCCGGCAAGCAGAACATCCCGATCTGGCTGACCATCCTCGTCGGCATCGTCGCCGCGATCCTGGGCACCGTCATCGCCAACGCCCTCGGCGTCGGCGACACCCGCGGCATCGACTGGATCGAAGTCGTCATCCAGATCGCCCTCGCCGCGGGCGGCGTCAGCCTGGCCGGGGGCATGTACGGCCGCAAACGCACGCACTGACAACACCCACAGACCCGGCGCGGCAGGCTGCCACTCCCAATGACACGCCTGCCGCGCCGACCTTTCACCACGCGCCTGGGACGAGGAGTAGGTCCGCACAATGGAATGGATGCTCAACCCCGAGCTGTGGATCGCCTTCGGCACCCTGCTGCTGCTGGAAGTCGTGCTCGGCATCGACAACATCGTCTTCATCTCCATCCTCGCCGGCCGCCTCCCCTCTCACCAACAGCAACGCGCGCGCGTCATCGGCCTGTCCCTGGCCCTGATCACCCGCCTGCTGCTGCTGGCGTCGCTGTCGTGGGTCATCGGGCTGACCGCGCCGTTGTTCACCGCACTCGGCCAGGAGATCTCCGGCCGCGACCTGATCCTGCTGCTGGGCGGGCTCTTCCTGCTGGGCAAGGCCACCTACGAGATCCACGAGCAACTCGAAGGCGCCGAACACGCCACCACCCGCAAGGCCGTCTCGTTCGCGTCCGTGATCGTCCAGATCCTCATCCTCGACGTGGTGTTCTCCCTCGACTCGGTGATCACCGCCATCGGTATGGTGGACGAACTCGGCATCATGATCGCCGCCGTCGTCGTCGCGATGGGCATCATGCTGGTCTCCGCCAAGGCCATCAGTGAGTTCGTCAACCGTCACCCGACGGTCAAGATGCTGGCCCTGTCGTTCCTGCTGCTCATCGGCGGCAGCCTCATCGCCGAAGGTCTCGACCAGCACATCCCCAAGGGCTACGTCTACGGCCCGATCGCGTTCTCGATCCTGGTCGAGTTCCTCAACCTCCGCGCCCGCGCCAAACGCGCCAAGCAGCCCGTGCACCTGCATCCCACCTATGTCAAGAACGACGAGGCGCGCTCGGCGGATTGAGGTATGCGCTTCGGCCGGGTGTCGTAGCCTTGTTCTGCCGGGGGAATGTCAAGGGCGCCGGGGGTGCGTGCGGTGGATGGGCAGCAGCGGCTGCAGGCGATGATGCGCAAGTTCGAGGAGCAGGCGGCCAAGGCCGGTCAGTTGCAGGAAGCGATGAAGGACCTGCGGGGTGTGGGGCGCAGCCGGGACGGATCCGTGACGGTGACCGCCGCGCCGTCCGGTGCGGTGCTGGGGCTGCGACTGTCGCCCGCGGCCATGTCCCGGTCGCACGTGGCGTTGCAGCAGGAGATCCTGGACGCGATCCGGATGGCCACGCAGAACGCCGCGCAGCAGCTCGACGCCGCGGTGGCGCCGATCCTGGGCGATCGGTTGCAGGAGTTCAAGCAGGGGATGGCGGCGTCCGGGGTGCAGCCGATCATGCCGTCCGCGCCGCCGCCCCCGGGAGCGCCTCCCGCCCCGCCTCCCGCCCCGCCTCCCGCCCCGCCGCCCGCGCCGCCGCCGCCCATCCCGCCGTCGGCCACCCCGTCGCCTGCCGGGCCCCCGCAGCCGTTCCGGCCGCCGCTGAACCAGCCGCCGCCGAACCAGGTTCCGGGGAACCGCCCGCCGCGTCCGGTGGTCGAAGACGACGAGGAACCGCCGAGCACGTACCTGACCTGAGGGGGACAGGGTGACTTTTCACGTTGTGCCGGAGGCGTTGACCGCCTTCGCGAGGGGCAGCGAGAGCCTGGCCGAGAAGTTCGGCGCGCTGGCCGACCTGCTCGAACAGGCCAGGGTGGACGATCAGTGCTTCGGGCCGATCGGCGACGCCGTGGGGCTGAGCAGCGGGTACTTCTCCAGCCTGGACGAGTGCCGCCAGCTGGCCACCGACGCGCAGGAGTTCCTGAAGCAGACCGGTGATCAGTTGCAGCAGAGCTTCGAGGTCTACCAGGGCGTGGACAGCGGCCTGTCCGAAGGCTTCACGCAGATCGGCAACGGCCTGGGTGGTAGCCGGTGAACGGCGGTCCCGGCACGTTCGCCGACCTCAACGGCGGCGAGCAGAAGAACTGGTTCGAGCAGGCGGCCGGGCGCGGCAGCTCCGGTATCGGGGCCATGCAGGACCTGGCCGACGCCACCAGCCCGCCGCAGATGGCCGCGGCGACGATCTCCGGCCGGATGGAGCTGCTCCAGACCATCGCCAGCCCCGGCCAGGCGCTGCTGGACAACGGCTTGGGCTTCCTGGTGTCGATCGTGCTCAGCCCGTTGATCGAGATCGCGGAGTGGGCGATCGGTGATCCGGAGCAGATGCGTGCCACCGGCAACGGCTGGGAGCAGGTCGCGACCTGGTTGGACGAGGTCGCCGAGGCCGAGCAGAAACGCGCGGACGCCACCGGCGGCATGTGGGTCGGCGCGGCGGGTGACGCGTTCCGCAACCAGATCACCGAGTTCAGCGGCGGTGTGTCCGCGCTCGCGGAGGACGTGCGCGGGCTCAAAGAGACGCTGGACATGATCGCGGACCTGTTCGACATGTTCGTCGAGTTCGTGATCCAGATCCTGACCGAGCTGATCATCGGCCTGATCGTGCAGTGGCTGGCCGCGCTGGCGGCCTCGTGGATTACCGCGGGCGGCTCGGTCGCCGCGGCGGGCGCGACCACGACGGTGCAGGTGGGCAGCACCGGCGTGCGGCTCACGATGCGCGTGACGAAGCTCCAGATGAAGCTGTTCCAGATCATGAAGAAGCTGGAGGCGTTGCTGGTGCGGCTGCGCGGGCCGTTGCGGCAGGTCATCCAGCGGATGAACGGGCTGCGCGGCGGGAACATGGCCGAGCAGGCCCTCGGCCGCCACCTCGGTTCGAACCCGCTGGTCAACATCCTGACCAGGGCGGACGGCACCAGCTTGGCCTCGACCACGGGCAATCGGTTCATGCAGAACATCACCGGCGAGGGCGCGCTGGCGAGCAACATCAGCCAGACCGTGCTGAGCGGGATGCTCGGCGGGGAGACCAAGCTCAGTACCGCGGCGTTCAGCGCCGGTGTCGATGCCGCGGTCGACGGCGCCATCAAGTTCGGCACCCAAGAGGCGTACGACGCCGCGCAGAACCAACCGTCCGAAGAGGAACGCCGGGAAACGCAGGAACGCGGGTTCAACTGGTGAAACTGGACGGGGCGTTGGCCCTCCGACAGTCGTGGTGCGCGCCGGACGAGCCGATCCTGCTGTGCGCTTTCGTCGGTTCGACCAGTTCCCACTTCGACGTGAGCGGTCTGGACTGGTGGGGGAAGCCGGAACGCGGTCTCGGCGGCAAAGCACTGCGCGCGTTGGGCACGGCGACGGCGGTTGTGGCCTCCGGCGGCCCTCGCGACCGCAACGAACTCGCGTCGTCACCGAGTGCCGTGGTGTTCGGGCCGAGCCCCGACACGGTGGCGGTCGAAGCGGGATTGGCCGTGCGGGACTTCACCTTCGCCTGGTGGGTGCTGACGCCGCGCCGGATGGCCTGGGTCCGCACCGAACCCGAAAGCGTGGTGACCGGGCCGGACCCGGAGAAGTCGCTACTCGACCAGGTCCGGGGCTTCGCGAAGAACGCGCGTGACGCACTGGCGGGCAAGAGCCCGCATCCGCCTCACGTCCCGATCGAAACGGCCGGCGTCGTGCCCGTGGTCGAGGTGCCGCGTGACCGGATCGCCGGGGTCGCCGGCGCGGAACGCAAGCTGCCCCACGATTACGCGGACGGCCGGGTTCACGTGCTGCGGGTGTCGCTCGTGGACGGATCGGGCATCGACGTCGTCGCCGGGCACGAGCCCGCGCACGCGCAGCGGTTGCTCGCCCTGGTCAACGGCCGGTAGAGGACGGGACGTGCCCAAGAACAGGCTGAAGATCGGTGAGATCGCCCAGCAGCGCTGGGTCGGGCCCGGCGAGCAGGTGGTGTGGGTGGTCGACCCCGAGGGCCACGTCGGCAGCACGGTCGGACCGTCCCGCACGGTGCCGCACCGGACCGGCGCGGCCGCGCTGGAGGTGCCCGAACCCGAGTGGCCGTTGCCGACCCGTGCGGTCGGCGAGGGGCGGTTCCACAACGACGAGTGGGTGCACGACCCGGCGGTGTGGGCCTGGGCGCACGCGCAGCGCCCGGACCAGGTGGCCGTCCGCTGGGCCGACCTGTTCACCGCGGGCCGTGACGAGTGCCGGCTGGTGTTGACCAACCGGCGGCTGGCGCTGGTCGTGGACGGCGAGGTGACCAGGCCCGCCGCACCGGCGTCGGGTGGTTTGCTGGGCCGCGTCCGCGCACTGGGCCAGTCGCAGCCCGACGTCGCGCCGCTGGTGACCTGGTGGGACGCACCGGTGGGCACGGCACGCCTGGAGGCCGTGCCGCTGGGACGGCAGGTCGCGGCGGAGTGGTTCGTGCGGATCGGGTTCCCGGACGGCTCGACCTTCGAGTTCCGCGACGCCCAAGCCGAGCAGTCCGTCCGCACCGCCCACGCCAACCTCTGAACTCGGACGTGCCCTATCTACCAATCGGCACAACACGTCGATCTGTTGGTCACGGACGAGGCCGTGGCACTGAGGGTGCCACGGCCTCTGTCGTCCTACTGCGGAATCAGGGTTGGACGGTGAAGGTGTAGGTCTTCTGTCCGGTGCTGACGGCGGCGTCGCCGGTCGTGGTGGCGGTGATCTCGAAGATCACGGTGTAGGTGCCGGTGGCTTCGAAGGCCCAGTTGGCGTGGGCGTGGGTGTTGATGGCGAGGGTCCGGCTGTCGGGCGTGCCGTTGCCGCTGTCGAACCAGACCGTGGGTGTGCCCCGGCTGGTGGTGTAGACGCTGAAGTCGGCGGGGCCGGTGACGGAGACGAGCTTGGCGGTCACGGTGTTGTTCTGGAGCACGCCGGAGGGCACGCCCTGGGTGTTGATCCCGGGCCACAGGATGCCGCTGACCTCGGCCTGCGGGAGGACCCAGATCGTCGAGCCGGGGGAGCCGAGGAACGAGTACGCGGAGTTGGACGGCACGGTGGTCTTGCTGGCCGAGACGGCGTCGAGCACCACGGTGGACGGGTCCCGGTCGACGGCGGGGGAGACCGTGGCGTCGCGGATGTCCAGCGTCAACGCGCTGCCGGTCCAGTCGATGTCGAGGGCGTCGACGTGTCCCTGGGAGATCGTGGCGGCGTGCGCGGTGCCTGTGGGGTGCCAGAAGTCGGCGCCGTCGCTCTGACCTGCGTTAAGCCGCTGCGGGTTCGTATTCGTTGATCAGGCCGCCGAGGATCGGTCGACGGCGTACCGACGTGCGGCTCGGCTGCGGAATCGGATGATCCGGTCGTGGTGGCAGGAGTTGGCGGGCTCGGTGTGGGCGGCGGTGGTTGTAGTGGGCCGCGTAGCGGTCCAGCACCGACTTCAGGTGGTGTTCGTTGATGATGAGTAGTCGGTCGGTGGCCTCGCGTCTGACGGTGCCGACGAACCGTTCGGCGTAGCAGTTCGCTCGTGGGCTGCGCGGTGGGATCTTCACGATCTTGACCCCGACGTCGGTGAGGACGGTGTCGAACGAGGCGGTGAACTGGCCGGCTCGGTCACGGATCAGGAACCGGAAGCCGTCGGATCGATCACCCAGGTCCATGATCAGGTTGAGGGCTTGTTGGGTGGTCCAGGGCCCGTCGGGGTTGGTGGTGGCGCCGAGGATGTGGACGTAACGGGTGGCGACCTCCATCACGAAGAACATGTAAACCCGTTTGAGGGTGAAAGCACAGTCGACGTGGAAGAAGTCGCAGGCCACCATGCTTGCGGCCTGGGCGCGGAGGAAGCCGGTGCCAGGAGGTGTTGCTGTCGCGCTTGGCGCCGGTGGTATTCGCAGGTGCTTGAGTACGCGGCGGATGGTCGAGGCGGCTACTCGGTGGCCGAGTTTGAGCAGTTCGCCCTGGATTCGGCGGTAGCCCCAGGTGGCGTTCTCCCGTGCCGTCCGCTCGGTCAGCGCCACGACGGTGTCGTCGACCGGTGGGCGCCCGGTGCGGTTCGGGTGGGTCCACTTCTTCGCGGCCAGGCGCTGGTGCCGTCGCAGGATGGTGCCCGGTGTCACCGATCGGTGCTCGTGCAGCAGTCGGGGGAGTTGCCGCACGAGTGCGGCGAGCACGGCGCGATCGGCCCAGTCCGGCCGCGGGCGGGGAGTGGCCCGGCGCAGCACGGCGACTTCGTGCCGCAGTACCAGTAACTCGACGTCCTTGGCCGCCGACGACCGGCCGAGCAGAACCAACCAGCCGACGAGCCGGACGAAGATCAGGTACAGCAGTCGTAACGCCACGCCTTACGATCATGTCCCTGTGACCCACGATGCACGATCACGGCAGCTCGGCGGTCCAGTGCAGAGTTCTGGCACCCCACAGGCCACGGCCCGGCAGGCACGCGCCACGGCGGCCAGCTCGTCCACCGCGTCCCCGATCCACTCGGCTCCGGCCAGGTGGTCCACGTGGGCCGCCAGGTACGCCAACGCGGACGCCACGGACGGACGGGCCCCACCGGTCGGCAAGCCGCGCTCGGTCTTCACCGTCTCGGCCCACCCCACGACCACGGCCGGGATCGACACGGGCCCGTGTCCGTCCACGGGCATTGACGTACGCCAGTCGAGCAACGACAGGACAAAATCGTTGGCCGGTGATGAGGAACCGAATCCAGGCGCGCGGAAGCCATCGGACCGCATAGCCCGCGACGGTTCGACTCGGCCCGCCACGGTAGGCCACAGGTCGCGGATTTCCGAGAGGATGCGTACAAGATGGCCGCGACAACGGCCACACACGGTCAACCCGGGAGACAGGGGCAAGTGGGATGCGCAAGTAGACACGGCCGGGCTCACTTGCGCACCGCGTCCCAGACGTGGGCAAGTGGGCAAGTGGATGACACGGCGGCATTTCTGGCTTGCTTGCTCGGCCCGCGCTACGGCCGAACAAGTGAGTAAGCGGGTCCTGCTTGCCTAAACGCTCAACACGTCAGGCTGCTACGCCAACGAAGTCGGCCAGCCTCCGCAGGTCACCCTTTACGGAACGACGTTCACGCTTCAGCATTCCACGAAGCATTGAATGGACTCGGCCCGTGAACAGCAATTGTTCCGGGGCGGCCATCCTGGCTAGATTCAGTGCGTCCAGGGCCTCGCGGTCCCGCCTCCGCAAGTAGTGGGCCCATGCGACAGTAATCAGATGCGAAGTCCTACGCTCGGACAATTCCGGAGGCAGGTTGTCATACTGCACACGATCCGACTCGGAGATGGCTTGTCCCGGATCGCCCAATTCGAGCGCGAGCCAAACACGGTGAATAGCAATGTTTGTCGGACCAAAGGCGAGCCAGAAATCGTTCCGATCCCCGATCTCCTCTGCTGCCCGAGAGGCTTCATTCAGATAATCCCGTGCGGCGCGGTGATCGCCAAGAGTGGCTGCCCCAACAGCACCTTTGAGCATAAGCGACCCATACATGCTGTATGCCTGTGGGGTGCTCAAGTGTGGCCGGAGAGCGTCAGCCGCAGAAACAGGTGCATCGGTTGATTCCGTGAGCCGACCGGCGTGACGCAGAACAACGGCCAGTCGCCATGCTCCGCCCGCAATCAGAAGTCGGTCATCAGACTCTTGGGCAGCGTGCATCGAGCGCTCGGCGGCTACCCACGGTAGATGTGGTTCACCTAGACGATCCAACATACCGGACGTCACTCTATACACCAGAGCCTGAAGCTTAGACGCCTCTCGTTTCTGATCTTCGTTTTCCGCAGCGTGCACCAAATGCCAGGCGTCTGCGATCATGTCGGGAACGAGTGGGGCCATTTCAGACCACCGTTCCGTTTGAGAATGCGTGAACGCTCTTTCGACGCGAACCCGAAGATGCTCCAGCGAGACGGGCATTCGGTCCGGCACGCCGATCAGCGGAGAAATCCCGTTGTAGCGCAACATTGCGGCTTCAATTTCCGGGACGATATTAGGGGCGGTACCTAGCGAGTCCTTACGCCGTGCCGTAGCGCGGAAGGGGCCAGGCAACAGCGCGGATGGTGGAATCCGTAGTGCTTCGGCCACGGCCACGATCGTGGACAGCTTGTCCACCTCGCGCTTGCCGTTCTCGATCTGCCTAAGCCACTCGGTCGTCCGGCCCCCCACCAGGCCGCACAACACCTCTTGGGTCATCCCCTGTCGCTTGCGGTAGTAGGCGATGCGCTCACCCACCGTCGCCTCTGTATCCAGCCGCATAACTCCAGGGTACCGACCCCCAACTCTCTGTTGGGGTTGGCCGCTGGCCGCGCCCCTACCTTGCCGATCACGTACCGCAACGTTGCGGGTACGGCCCGACCCGGCGTCAACACACGAGCAGTACCCCGACCGCCGGGCCGGGTGCCGGTGACCAGCTCCCCGGCGGGTCCGGAGTCCCGCGCCGGGAACACCCCCGGTCCCGCTGGTCCCCCCTCGGACAAGGGGAGTGGGTCACCGGCCCCCACAGACACCACCTGTGCGCAATAGGAAGGCCAGACATGGTGACCCCACACGCCCCGTCCCCGCCGAACGGTTCGAGTCCCCGCCGGGACGTAGCCCGCAAGGAAGCCGCGCTGACCTACGCGGGGTACGGCTGGCCGGTTCTGCCCGGATCGGATTGGAACGGGCGGACCTGGCAGGTCGCGTCACCCGGGGGTAAGCGGACCGATGGTGCACAACCGATCCTCCCGCGAAACGTCGCCACGGTGGACCCGGACACGATCGCCGGATGGTGGCACGGCCGCGCGGGAGTCGGGGAGCTGTCACCCACCGTGCTGCTTCGTTCCGGCCCGTTCTCCTTCAACGTGATTTCCGTATCGACTGCGGTGGGCGAACGGGCTCGACAACATCAGCAGTTCGTGGCCGCGCCGACGCCTGTGGCGTACCGGCCGGACACCGAGCGGGAATACTTCCTCACGAAACCCATCGGTGAACCGAGCGGCCGGAACATCGACCCGGAAGTGGCCGACATGGTCACCGTGATGCAAACCGGTTCGTGGATCTTGGTTCCGCCCGCCACGGTGAGCGCGGGTCGGGAAGTCGAATGGCGGGTCGACCCGGCGACACTGGACGGCGGGTTGGCGGATTTCATAACCACTGCCGGTTCGTTGTTGTTCGCGGCCTACAACCTGAAGAACTCGCAGGACCAGGGATAGGCGGCGTGTCATGCGCGCCGAACTGCTCACGCTGACTGCCCTGTACGTCGGCCTTGCAGGCTTAGTGATGATCCTCGCCCTGGTGCTGCTTCTCTGGCGGTTGAACCGCCGGGCAAAACGCGCGTGGGCGGCGGACTTGGCCGAGCACCTCGCGAACGTCAGAGCACGGGAACTGGCGCGGCAGCGAACCGACGTCATCCCGGCCGGGTCGATACGGGCTGAACTTGAACAGGAAAAGACGCATGACCCGACTGACGTGGATGGACCGGAAAGTGCCCGGCACGCGCGTACGGCTGACGATCGGCAATCCGAACCGGCCATTCCGGCCATTCCACCGCAGGCTGCGCGTCCCGTCGGCCGCAGCCGCCATCGGGCGGGCACTGCGCGCCACGGTTGACGGGGAATCGTGAACTGCGGCGGGTGGGGTGTTGTCACGGTCGGCACGTCGCGTGTCGAGGCCACGGATTTCTCACCCGGCTTTCAACGGCGCTGCCCGGGGTGCGCGGCGTGCCCCGTCGTAATCGCGGACTCTCGGCGGGCCGACCGGACGGCCACGGAATCGACCACGCCAAGCGTCCGGAACTTGGCGGACAACGGGAGGTCCATAGGGAGCTGACGCACAACACATGACTGTATTGCGCAGGACGGCCCCGCCCTCGACCCTCTCAGGGACAGCGGGGCTGTCCGTCTCCAATCCAACAACACGGGAAAGTCTGAAATGGGTTGCGGAGGATCGGGCGAGGTGGTTGCACTATCAGGCTCCGGATGGCTTCGGCGGGGCACATGCCCTGGCTGTGAGGACTGTCAACCATCATCGGAGACGACCAACGGGGAAGAAACGAGTACGACTCCCCAAGGTTCCTCCTGACCCCGCCAAGGAACAGAAATGGAATTGCACCGCAGTCGGCCGCACGCACCCGCCCACCAGGAGGTGAGCACGGCCCGTAGTCGGGAGTTGGGTGAAGAGATACGCCAGGTCTGGCAGCGCGCCGGGATACCCGTAGCTCGGCTCACCAAGTCACTCGGCTGGTCACCGGGCAAACTGTCGAAAATCCAAACCGGCACACGCGGCACCAGCCTGGTGGACATCGCTACATTGCTCGGCTACTGCGGGGCCGACAGAGAAACCCGTGACCGCATCATGTCAATGGCTGCGGAGACGGACCGGAATGCCGGCAGCTTCGTGCGCGTACACGACGGGTGCCCCGACACCCTTCTGGTACTCACCCTGCACGAACAATGGGCACGGACTGTCACGGTTTACGAACCCCTTGCCGTCCCGAGTCTCGCTCAGACCGAGGAATACGCCTACGCCCTCACCGGCAGCAAAACCACCGCACGCGCCCGCACGGCACGACAGCACCACCTACGACGCCCCGGCGGCCCGAATATCGTCGTCTACGTGCACGAAGCCGCTTTTCATCAGATCGTCGGCAGCCCAAAGGTGATGCACGACCAACTCCTACGCCTGACACTCATGTGCAATTGGATCGGGACCAGTCCCCGCGTCATCCCGACGTCCGCCCAATCGCATTCTGCGCTACAGCACCCGGCGGCGGTCCTGACGTTCGCTGATCCCCTCGACCCCTTGGCGTACACCGAAATCGACGGTGCGACCGTCTTTCACGACGCCCCCCCGCGTCGTGGCCGCATATCAGGCAAAAATGCGGCAACTCGACACGTTGGCACTGGACGCCAGGGACTCTCAGAGGCTACTCGCCCGATGGGCCGACACCTACGAAGGCGGAAACACGCCCGACTCCGCGCCAGGGAATGACGAGGGAGAGTGATGAACGAACACGGAATGTCGCGGGCGGTCCGGTTGCTGGTCGTGGGTGCTCTGGCCGGACTTCTCGGCGGGAACATCTACCGCCGTAGGCGCAGGCGTGCCCTTGTCGAGCGGGCAAAGAGTCCTTTCACGCGTCCGGAGTCCGAGTGGACGCAACGGGATCTACGTGACTACCGGTGGCACGAACGGCGGGCCGAATGGGCGCTGAGGGCCGAGCGGGCGGGAAACCGCCTGTTGACGTGGCTCACGTTCGGTCTCTATCAGCCGGAAACCCTGTGGTGCTGCGACACCGCGCCGTGGGAAGACGAACGGCGACTGTGGCACGAAAAGGAGGGAGTGAGGCCGGATGGCATGGGTTAGGCGGATCGAACCCGGCAATACGCCGGAACCGGACCGGTCCGGGAAGTGGACCGCGTGTGACGACTTCGCCGTACAGATGGAGGCAGTGAGACAAAAGCGCGGGAACGGCGACGCGGATTCGACAGATGATGAGGGCACGACCGCAACTCAGTGACCAACCGGACACGACGGAACACATGCGGGCTGACTGCGGCTGGTGTGAAGTGGAGTGGGACGCGGTGAAGAGCTATTGTCAAGTTCTGTGGATCAAGATCTTTAGGCGGCTTCCTCGTCGGGTCGTTCCACGAGGACGCCGTTGACGAAGGTAGCGCCGGCCCGGACGAGCGCGACGAGTTGAGGTGCGTTCACCGCCCGCCAACGTGCCTGTGCCGACTCGATCAGCTTGAACGCCATCGCCAGCCCGGCGGCTCGCGAGCCCGGTCCCTTGGTGACCTTGGTGCGGTGGCGCACGGTGGCGAAGGTCGACTCGATCGGGTTCGTGGTGCGCAGGTGGATCCAGTGCTCGGCCGGGTGGTCGTAGAACGCGAGCAGCTCGTCGAGGTCGTCGGTGATCTTGGCGACCGCCTTGGGGAACTTCGCGCCGTAGGCGGCCTGGAACGCCGTGACCGCGTCCTGGGCGTGGCGGCGGTCCTCGGCGTTCCAGATCTCGGCCGGCGCCTTCTTCGCCCCGGGATGCGCGGACTTGGGCATCGCGGCCGGCACGTTGCCGATCTTGTGAAACCAGCACCTCTGCTCGCGTGAGGCGGGGAAGACCTCGCGCAGCGCACCCCAGAACCCCAACGCGCCGTCCCCGACCGCGAGAACCGGGGCGGTCATGCCGCGCCGGGCGCAGTCGCGCAGCAGATCGGCCCACGACCCGGTCGACTCGCGGTAGCCGTCGGCCAGGGCGACGAGCTCCTTGCGGCCGTCGGCGCGGACCCCGATCATGACCAGCAGACAGAGCTTGTGTTCCTCCAGGCGGATGTTGACGTGGATCCCGTCCGCCCACAGGTACACATAGTCCACACCGGACAGATCACGCCCGGCGAACGCACGCTGCTCGTCCTTCCACTGCTCGGTCAGCCTGGTGATCACCGCCGCGGACAAGCCCTTGGTCGAGCCGAGGAACTGCCCCAGCGCGGGCACGAAATCCCCGGACGACAAGCCGTGCAGGTAGAGCAGCGGCAGCACTTCGGTGATCTTCGGTGTCTTGCGCGCCCACGCGGGCAGGATCGCCGAGGCGAACCGCTTGCGTTGCCCGGTGTCCGGGTCGGTGCGCTTGTCGTTGACCCGCGGCGCGGTCACCTCCACCGCGCCGGCGCTGGTCAGCACCTCGCGGGGCTGGTGGTAGCCGTTGCGCACCACCAGGCGGTGGCCGTGTTCGTCACGCTCGTCGGAGTAGGCGGCGATGTAGGCGTCGACCTCGGCCCGCAGGGGCTTCTGCCAGCATGCGGCGGGCGCCCTCGCGAACGATCCGGTCGATCACCGACTCCTCGCCGGCGGCGGGCCGGTCGTTGTCACCGGATGCGGGGTCGGGGACTACGGTGAGCATGGGCGTGCCTTCCCGACCGACGCGCCAACGTCGGCCTGTTTGAGACCTCTACTCGATCACCGGGAAGGTACGCCCCTTCACCGGCCGATCCACAGGTCTCAACCATTGCTCCGAACGGAACGGCGACCTCGAACTCCTCGTCCAGCGTCGGTGGAGCGCCTCTGGGGACAAGATCGAACTTCGGCACCGGGGCATTGTCCCGGCAGGTTTCCCAGTACACCAACATGGGCTCCTGGGCGATCCACACAGTATCCAGTGGAGTAGCTGTCGACCTGGGCTGACGGGACCGCGTTGCCCGAGCGGGCGACTGGTGGTCGAGGTGATCTCCTGGCGTCCTGATTGATCGCTCGGCAGTATGGGAAACATGCCTGCCGATCCCGAGAGTTCCGCCGACGTGGCCGTGGAAAACGACTACGACAGCTTCGCCGAGGCGTACACGGTCGAGAACGACACCAGCCTCATCAACGCCTACTACACCCGGCCCGCGATCGTGGACCTGGCCGGGGACGTGGCCGGTCGGCGGATCCTCGACGCCGGGTGCGGCTCCGGTGCCGTGTCCGAGGCGCTGCGCGAGCGGGGCGCCGTCGTGGCCGGCTTCGACCGCAGCGCGAAAATGGTGGAGCTGGCCCGGCAGCGGCTCGGCGCCGACACGGACCTACAGAGGCAACGGCGTGTTCGTCATTCTCGGCCCCGGTGTGGACTCCTGGTGGACCGGGGTCCGGGGACGGCCGATCCACCAGGAGCGCACTGGATCAGGCGTTGGCGGAACCGACCCGGCGGCTCAGGTCCACCACCGGGATACCGCCGTCGACGAGCACGGTAGCGGTGGACTGCTCGTCGATGCGCACCGAGACCCCGGTGAAGTCGGGAACGGTGAGCAGCACGCCGGTGTCGCTCAGGTCTTCCGACCCGACCCCGACGCACCACGCGCCCGCGTCCACCGCGGAGCGGACACCGCTGACGGAGTCCTCGAACACCACCACCTCGCCCGGCGGCAGCCCCAGGCGCGAACACGCGGTGAGGTAGGGCTCCGGGTGCGGCTTGCCCCGGGAGACCTCGTCGCGGTGCACGACCACGGGCAGTGCGGCGCGCACTCCGATGATGTCCAGCGCGTGGTCGATCTTCGCGGGCCAGCTGCTGGTCACCAGCGCCAGCGCCGTCCCGGCGTCGGCCAGGGCAAGCACGAACTCCGCCGCGCCCGCGATCGCCTCGTACGGCGCGGTCTCCTCGATCCGGTCGACGTGCCGCCAGATCTCGCGCTGCCGCTGCTCGTCGAATCCGGGGAACAGCGTCGCGACGGTGTGGCTGCCGTTGCGGCCGTGGACGTGGTCGCGCACCTCCTCCTCGGTGAGGTCCCGGGCGAGGTACTCCCGTGCCGCCTCGCGCCACGCGAATTCGATGACCGACCGGGAGTCGATCAGGACGCCGTCCATGTCGAACACCACGGCTCCGGCGGTGACCCGCTGGACCGGAGAACTCATCGCACGACCTTTCACCATTGGGTTTCGTCGGTCTCCCACGCCGGTCAGACGACCGGGCTCACCGCGTCGTCCGCCCACACGAAGTACTGGTCGTCCACCAGCAGGAGGTCCACAACACCGTCGGCGACGGCGTCGAGCGCGTCCCGGGGAGAGCCGACGATGGGTTCTTCGTGCTTGTTGAACGAGGTGTTGACCAAGGCTGCCTGACCGGTGCGGTCGTGCCAGGACAGTAGCACTCCGTGCAGGAACGGATCGTCTTCGTAGCGGACCACCTGCGGGCGTGCCGTGCCGTCCACGTGCACGACCGCCGGGCACGACTCGGCGAACTCCGGCGTGCAGTCGTAGGTGAGGGTCATGAACCTGGCCGCCGCGTGGTCGGGGCGCCAGCCCACGTAGCACGACGCGGCGTGCACGTCGGCCGTGATCGGGGCGAACGGCATGAACTCGGTGCGCTTGAGGCGCTGGTTGAGCCAGTCGTTCATGCTCGGGTCGTCGGTCCGGTAGACGATGCTGCGCCTGCCCAGGGCGCGCGGGCCGAACTCCATGCGCCCCCGGTAGAGCCCGATCACCCTGTTGTCCTCCAGGGCCTTGAGCAGCGTGCCCTGGGGATCGTCGGAACGGGTGAACCGCAGCGAGGAATAGGACCGCACCAGGGCCGCCAACGCGTCGTCGTCGATCGTCGACCCCGGGCCGAGCGCCATCGACGGTGCGTCGTAGCGGTGCCTGCCCTTGCGGTAGGCGACCACGGCGGCGCTGTGCAGGGGCAGGCCGCCGTCGCCCATCGGCGGGATGACGTAGATGTTGTCGACGCCGGGGCACTCCAGGATGCGCTGGTTGAGCTTGACGTTGCCGAACACCCCGCCGCCCAGGCACACGTTGGACGTCGGCACCTGGGCGATATGGGTGGTGACGAGTTCGGTGAGCAGGTTCTCCAGGTGGCGCTGGGCGGCGGCCGCGACGTCGGCGGGCGGCTCGGCGGCGATGGCCTCCAGCAGGACGTCCGAGTAGGTGTCGTAGGAGGGCTGGTAGTAGTCGCCGCAGCGCGCCCGCAGCCGGCCGTCCTCCATGTCGATCATCCGACGCATGAGCGGCAGCAGCCGCTCGGGGTCACCGTTGGCCGCCAAGCCGGTGATCTTGCCCTCGTGCCGGTTGGGCCGGAAGCCCAGCAGCCGGGTGATGCGCCCGTAGAAGTAGCCGAGGCTGTCCACGGACGTCTCCCGCTGGAGCACCCGCTCCTCGCCGGCGGAGACGAAGCTGATGGTCAGCGACTGGAAGTCCCCGCGCCCGTCGCAGGTCACCACCAGGGCGTCGTCGAACGGCGAGCACACGAACGCGCCCACGCCGTGGGACTCGTGGTGGTCCACCAGCACCACCTTGTCCCGCAGGCCGTATCGCTCGGCGAACTCGTCGAACTCGGCGCGCTTGGCGAGGTCGTTGGCCATCTCGTCGGAGATCCGCTTGCGGATGTGAGGGAGGCCCTCGGGACGTCGGGCGGCCTCGTCGGCGACCCGCTCGACGTACAGCAGCAGGTGGCGCTCAGCGTCGAAGCCCGCATGCCAGCCATAGGCGACGTGGTCGAGGTCCGCCAGGGACACCCCTCCCTCGGCCAGCACGAAGTCGATGGCCAGCTCGGGCCAGGTCTTGTGCTCCTTGACGCGGGTGAACCGCTCCTCGCTGGCCGCGGCGACGATCTCACTGTCGCGCAGCAAGCAGGCGCCCGCGAGGTCGTTGTTGGTGATACCGAGAACGAGCATGTTCGGCTCTGCCTTCCGGTGTTTGGGCGTGCTCGGTCGACGCGGGAGCCCGGTCGGCCCCGCGCTGGTGGTTGTGCGGATTGAGGTGTCGGTGCCGCGCACCTCAGGTGCGCGGCACCCGACACGGTTCCTGGAGCGGGATCACGTCGAACGCGTCATCGGTGGTGCGGAGGGATTCCAGCGCTCGGACGGTGGCTTCCAGGCCACGGATGGTGGTGATGCTGTGGACTTGGTGCGCCGAAGCCGCAGCGCGGATCGCCCGGTCCGCCGCGCCCGCGGGGGACCGGTCACCCGAGGTGCTGACGAGGAGGGAGAACTTGCCGCCGATGATCTCCTCGACGACGTCGCCGCTCACCTGCGTGTGGACGATGCCGTTGCGGCGCAGCACCTCGGCTGTGCCCGCGGTGGCCAGTACCTCGAAGCCCAGGTCGGCGAGCCGCTTGACCGGGAAGATCATGGCCCGCTTGTCCCGGTTGGCCACCGACACGAACACCCGGCCCGACGTGGGCAGGGAGCCGTAGG
>NZ_VKAB01000065.1 GCF_009769385.1 Saccharothrix deserti | reverse complement strand
CAGCGGCTCGACCCTTGCCCACAGCTCGTCGGAGACGACCCACGGAAGCTGCTGGCCCTTCCTCACGCCATGGTCAACACACCACTGCTCAACCGTATTCCAAGATCATTCTGTTAGGAGTTCTAAGTGACTGGTATTGGGGATAGTGGGGACAGTCCGCTCTTGACTGGGCGGCGGCCGAGCCGCATTGTGGGAGCGCTCCCGTGATCCTTGCCGTTCGAGAGTGGAACTCAGTGCAGAGTCAGACCAAGCGCCGCCTGTCTCCCGAAGACCTCGACGCCCTGATGTCCGGCTCCGTCGGCGTCGGGTGCCGGCTGGAGACCGAGTTGACCGACGGCTGGTTCAACACGGCTTACCGTGTCCTGCTCGACGACGGCCGTGTCGCCGTCGTCAAGCTCGCCCCGTCGGCCGACGCCTCGGTCCTGCGTTACGAGCGCGGCATCCTGGCGACGGAGGCCATGGTCTACCGGCGGATCGCGGCCCTGCCGGACGGCGGTGTGCCGACACCCGAACTGTTCTACGCGGGCCGGGAGTTCCTCGCCGTCTCCGTCCTGGAGGGTGCCCCGTGGGACAAGGCGGCCGACCGCCTGCCCCGGGCCACCGAGCGGGCGCTGCGCCGCGAACTGGGCGCGATCACCGCCCGTCTGCACACCCTGGCCCCGGAGGACGGCCGGTTCGGCTACCCGGCCGCGGAGTCCGCGCTGTCCGCTCCGGACTGGAGGACGGCCTTCACCGCCATGGTGGACGCGCTCCTCGACGACGCCGCACGCTGGCAGTCCCCTCTGGGCGCGACGCCCGCCGAGATACGGACTCTGGTGGCCGAGGGCGGATACGCCCTCGACGAGGTCACCGAGCCTCGGCTGGTCCACTTCGACCTGTGGCCGGGCAACATCTTCATCGACGTCCCCGACGACGGGAACCGGCGGCCCCGGATCGTCGGACTCATCGACCACGAGCGGGCGTTCTGGGGCGACCCGGCAGCCGAACTGGTCTCCCTGGCCTTCGGCGGCGACACCGGTCCGGACAGCGACCTCGTCACCGGGTACACCGAGGCCGGCGGCATCCTCGACTTCACCCCCGCCTTCCGGCACCGCCTGGCCCTGTACCACCTCTACCTGGGCCTGCTGCTCGTGATCGAGTGCGGTCCCCGCGGCTACGGCCCCGACCACCTCGCGTTCTGCCGTCGCACCCTCGCCGACAACCTCGCCGGACTACGGGCACTGGGGTAAAGGCAACACCGGTGACCTGAGCACCCTCACTTCCGCTATCCCCGCCGACCGGTGGGTTGTACCCCGCCGGGTGGCTGGAGCTGCCGCTCGGCCTGGCCGCCGGAGCTCCGCGGGGGCTCTATGGTCGAGTCGGCAGGGCTGGCAGGGACGGAAAGTGAGGCGGGGCGCGCGTGATCCGGGTAGTGGTGGTGGACGACGAGGCGCTGGTCCGGTCGGGGTTCGGGCTCATCCTGGGTGCCTCGGAGGACATCGAGGTCGTCGCGACGGCGAGCGGGGCCGACGCCGTGGAGACCGTCCGCCGGGAGCGGCCGGACGTGGTGCTGCTGGACATCCGGATGCCGGACGTGGACGGGCTCACCGTCCTGCGCGAGCTGCGGACGACCCCGGATCCGCCGGTGGTGGCGATGCTGACGACGTTCGACACCGACGAGTACATCCTGACCGCGTTGAACTCCGGCGCCGCCGGCTTTCTGCTCAAGGACACCGAGCCTGAGCAGTTGGCCCACCTGGTCCGCACCCTGGCCGCGGACGGCGTGGTGCTTTCCCCCAAGGCTTCGCGGACACTGCTGCGCGCCCACCCCGGCACCGAGGCGGCCGTCGACGAGGACGCGGCCCGCGTCCGGCTGCTGACCTCCCGGGAGCGCGACGTCCTCGTCCTGGTGGCGGAAGGGCTGTCGAACACCGACATCGGGGCGCGCATCCACCTGGGCACCGGCACGGTGAAGGACCACGTCAGCGCGATCCTCGCGAAGCTGCGGGTGACGAGTCGGGTGCAGGCCGCGCTGCTGGCGCAGCGAGCCGGGCTGCTCGACAAGCACGCGCGCTCGGAGACCGGACGAGAGGCCGGACGATGAGCCGCGCACGAGCCTTGTGGCAGCGTGTGCCCGCGCCGGTCGTCGACCTCGCCCTCGTGGCGGTGGCGGCCGTGGACGTGTGGCTGAACCTGTGGGACGACACACGACTCGGCGTCGCGCTGGCCGCGCCCGGCTGCGTCGCGCTGGCGTTCCGGCGCAGGTTCCCGCTCGGCGTCTTCCTGCTCACGTTGCCGGTCGCGCTGTCGCAGGATGTCGCCGTCGCTCCGCTCATCGCGCTGTTCACCCTGGCCGAACGCTCCCGGAACCGCCGTCTCCTCGCGGTGTGCGTCGCCCTGTCCGCCATCGCGAGCAGCGTGCCGTGGCCCTTGGATAGCGTCACCGAGGTCGGCCGGACCATGACGCTGGTCATCTTCGTGTACAACCTGGCGACCGCTGTCGTCCCGGTCCTCTTCGGCCAGCTCGTCCAGGCACGACGGGATTTGGCGCGGCGGCTGGACGAGATCGAGGAGGCCAGGGAGCACGAGCGGGCGCTGCACGCCCAGGCAGTGCTCGCCCGCGAGCGCGCCCAACTGGCCCGCGAGATGCACGACGTGGTCTCCCACCAGGTCAGCCTGATCGCCGTACGGGCCGGAGCCCTGCAGGTCGCCACCAAGGACGCGGACGCCGAAGAGGCCGCCCGCACGATCCGTTCGCTGAGCGTCACCACGCTCGACGAACTGCGCACCATGGTCGCACTGCTGCGCGCCTCCGGCGGCCGTGACACCGAGCTGACGCCTCAGCCCACCCTGGCAGACCTGCGCAGACTGGTGGAATCGAGCGGCACTCACGCGGAGCTGACGGGTGAGCTTCCGCTCGCCGTGAGCACACCCGCCCAGCGGGCCATCTACCGCACGGTCCAGGAGGCGTTGACCAACGTCCGCAAGCACGCCCCCGGCGCGACGGCCTGCGTCGAGCTGTGGCAGGACGGCCGCGACATCGGAGTGACCGTCACCAACACCCCTCCTACCCGACCTTCCCTGTCCCTCCCCGGATCGCAGCACGGTTTGATCGGTCTGCGGGAACGGGCCGAGATCCTGCACGGATCCCTGGAGTCGGGCCCGACCGCGGAGGGCGGGTACCAGGTGCGGCTGCGGATTCCCCTCAGCACGAACTAGAGACCGGTCCGGCCGGAGTCCGGCAGAGCAGCGGCAAGCCGGTCCGGTCTTCGCCGGTGTCCGACGAAGACCGGACCGGGCCGCCTCACCTGCGCGGCGGGATCATCCCGCCGGGGCCAGGAGCTGGGTGGCCGCCAGCCGCGCGTACAACTGGTCCTGTGCCACCAGTTCCTCGTGGGTGCCCACGGCCCGTACTCGTCCGTCGTCCATGACGACGATGCGGTCGGCGCCCGTCACCGTCGACAGGCGGTGGGCCACCACCAGCACGGTGGTCTCGCGGGCCACCTCCGCGACGACGTCCCGCACCGCCAGCTCGTTGACGGCGTCGAGCTGCGAGGTCGCCTCGTCCAGCAGCAGCAGCCGGGGCTTGCGCAGCAGTGCGCGGGCGATGGCGATGCGCTGCCGCTCGCCGCCCGACAGCTTCGAGCCGCGGTGTCCCACCGGCGTGTCCAGGCCGTGGGGCAGGCGCTCGACGAGGGTGTCGAGCTTCGTCCGGGCCAGCACGTCGCGGATCTCACCGTCCGTCGCGCCGGGTGCCGCGAAGAGCAGGTTCTCCCGGAGCGTGCCGGCCAGCACGGGAGCGTCCTGCTCCACGTACCCGATGGCCGACCGCAACCGGGGCAGCGACCAGCCCCGTACGTCTTTGCCGTCGACCAGGACCCGGCCGCCGGTGGCCTCGTAGAACCGCTCGATGAGCGCGAAGACCGTCGACTTGCCCGCGCCCGAGGGGCCCACGAAGGCCGTCATCCCGGCGCCCGGTACCTCGAAACTCACGCACTGGTGGATGTACGGCCCACCCGGACGGTAGCGGAAGGACACGTCCTCGAAGCGGACCGACGCCGGGCCCGGCACCGCCGCGTCCTGGCTGGGCAGGGCGGCCTTCTGCCCGGCGGTCGGCTCCGTCGACAGGCGATCCACCTGCGCGATCCGCGAGATCGTGGCCGCGCCCTCCTGATAGTGGGACACGGCGTCGACCAGCTTGGACACCGGCTCGATCAGGTAGAAGAGGTACAGCAGGAACGCCATGAGCGTGGAGAGGGAAATCGCCCCGGACGCCACCCGCGCCCCGCCGATCCCCAGCACCGCCAGGAACGCCAGCTGCACGGCAAGCCCGTCCGCCGAGCCCGCCACGGCCTCCCACTTCGCGCTCGTCACGCCGTGCCGCCACGCCCGCCGCGCCGCCGCCTCCACCCGGGCGGTCTCCCGGTCCTCGGCACCGGACGCCTTCACCGTGCGGAACGCCCCGAAGACCCGTTCCAGCGCGACGGAGATCTCCCCGACCGCCTCCTGCGAGCGTTCGGTGGCCCTGGCGATCTTCGGCATCACCAGGGCGACGGCCCCGCCGATCAGCGCGACCACGCCGAGCGTCACGCCCAGCAGAACGACGTCCAGGACCGCCATCAGCACGATCGCCGCCACGAACGCGACCGCACCGGTGGCCGCGGAGACGACCGCCTGGGTGCTGACCGCCCGCAGCAGCGTGGTGTCCGTGGTGACCCGGGACATCAGATCGCCCGGCGGGATCCGCTCCCACTCCACGAGCCGCAGCCGCAGCAGCCGCCCGATCAGGGTGCGCCGCGCGGCCAGCACCACCGACTCCGCGGTGCGCTCCAGCACAAAGGCACCGAACGCCTCGACCACGGTGCTCAGCACCACCAGGGCGGTGAGGGCCAGCACGATCCCGGCGACGGTCTGACCGGAGGCGAGCCGGTCCACCATCGCCTTCGTGGCCAGCGGTTGCAGCAGTCCACCGGCGGCGCCGACCAGGGCACACAGAAGACCGAGGGCGACGGCCCACCGGTGCGGCCGGACACGCGCGTACAGTGCCTTGAACGTCTCCCGGGCGGACAGGGAAGCATCACCCGTCACCGGGGCGGACGCGGTGTTCACACGATTCCTTTCTTTCTTCTCCGGTCGGCACCGCGTCGGCGGTGCCGCGCACCTCGGGGAGCGGCTCGGGCCGCGCTCGTCGTCACGCGCGAGGTGCGTCCCTCCAGCGTGGAGGGCCGGCCGCCACGCGCCCATCCGGCAACTGTCGGGTCCACCCCCGCCGGGTGGCCGGAACATCCCTCCCCGTCGGGAGGAGATCCGCCGGTCGGCTGGTGGTTCCCGCCGACCGACGGGGCCGATCCCGAAGCCTGCCGGATGGTCGGCCACCCCAGGGCACCGCGACGTTTGTCCCATGACAGAGACGCAGCCGTCGCAGGAGACCTCGACGCCTCAGTCCCGAACCCCGCCGGAATCCGCCGCGCCCGGCCCCTCGACGGGCCGGCTGGTCGGAGTGGACCTGGCCCGCGCGCTGGCCGTGTTCGGCATGTACACCGTCCACATCGGCCCCCCGTTGTCGGCCGTGGACGGTGTCGGCGGCTGGGTGCGGACTCTGACCGAAGGCCGGTCCTCGGTCCTGTTCGCCACCCTCGCCGGGTTCTCACTGATGTTGCTCGCCGGCCGCCGGAAGCCGAAGACCGGCCTGGCCGGCCGGCAGGCGAAGGCCCGGATCGCGATCCGCGCCGTGATCCTGGTGGCGCTGGGCACCGCGATGTCGATGGTCTACGGGGACGTGGTGATCCTCGCCTTCTACGGCGTCTACTTCCTGCTTGCCCTGCCGCTGGTGCGACTGCGAGCCAGGACGCTCGCGATCATCGCGGCCGCGCTCGCGGTCGTCACACCGCAGCTGGCGTTCGTCCTGAAATCGCTGCTGACCGAGCCGATCCAACAGAGCATCAACGCCTACGACCCGCTCGACCGGCTCAGCGACGTGGGAGTGCTCGATCTGCTGCTCACCGGCTTCTACCCGACGATCACGTGGATGCCGTTCGTGATCGCCGGCATGGCGCTGGGCCGCCTCGACCTGGCCGCCGGCGCGGTGCAGCGCCGCCTGGCCGCGCTCGGCCCCGCCCTCGTCGTGCTCGGATACGGCACGTCCTTGCTGCTGACCGGTAAGGACGCGTTGAAGAGCACCGCGGAATCCGGGTCGTCGTCCTTCGACAGCGGGTCGTTCGAGCCCGCTCGGACGGCTTCGGAGCTGTTGCCGGCCGGGCCGCACAGCGGCACGACGTTCGACATCATCGGCAGCCTGGGAGTCGCCATCACCGTGATCGTGTGCGCGACGGTGGCGATGGACCGCCTGCCACGGCTGCGCCGCCTGGCGAAACCGGTCATCACCGTGGGCACCATGTCCCTGACGGCCTACGTCGGCCACTTCGTCGCACAGTCCGCGCTGTCCGTGCCCGCCGGGACCGACGCCCAACAGTCCTGGGTGCCGCTGCTCATGTTCATCCTCGGAGCGACCGTGTTCGCCGCGACCTGGTCCCGCTTCTTCCGCCGCGGACCGCTGGAGTACCTGCTCAACGCCGCTACCAAGCCGGTGAAGCACATCCGATGAGGTCCGGCCCGGGTGGCTTGGCCGGTCGTGGTCATCCGGTAGACGACCCGGTGATGGGGATCAGCCACGAAACGATCTACCGGTCGGTTGTCAGCGAGGTCTTGGGGCCGGCAGAGCGGTGAGGACGAAGGTGAACTCGGCGGGTCGGACTTCGAGCCGGTACTCGGGCAACACGCCCGGGCCCACCGCACCGGAGCCGATGCCCTGCACGGCGTGGTCGGTGTAGAGGTAGATCCTCGGTTCGGCGGTCAGGTCGGTCTGGTGCCGTGCCGCGGCCAGGTGCTGGTCGCTCCACCGTCGAGCGGCCAGGTTGAACACGGGATCTCCCTCGATGCGGACTCCCGAGCCCTCCGGGTCGGCCACCTCGGCCCAGCGCACGTCCAGCCGGTTGCCGTTCTCCTGTGGTCGTACGTAGGGCGTCTGCATCTGCTCGATCGTGGTCTGGAAGCGGCCGATGCGCACCGCCTGCCGGGAGTCGGGGTAGGCCTCGCCGGGTCCGGCGCCGAGCCACTGGACGCGGGACCACTCCTCGGGCACCGTCCACCGCAGGCCGATGCGGGCCAGGGAGGGCGCCTTGTCCCGTCGGACGAGTTCCTCGTACCGCTCGGGTGGCAGGTCGGTGTCGACCATCGCCTCGGCGAAGTTGTCGCCCCGTTCCGGCCAGTGGCCGACCGGTTCGGTGTGGACGCGCAGGCGGAGTCGGTCCCCGTCGGTGTCCCAGCGGTAGGTGGTGAGGAAACCGCACGCCACCGCGGCGGCAGCGCTGCGCACCACGACGGTCAGGCCGTCGCGGTCCGGGCTGACCGACACGGTTCGGTGGCGCAGCCGGTGCAGGCCGCGTGCCTCCCAGTACCGCGCGTCGCCTTGGGTCCACGAGAGGTCGTTGTCGGTCGGTGCGCGCCACAGCGCCAGTTGAGGACCGTGCAGGTACTGTCCGTCGAGGCTGAGGAGCGTCCCGGTGCGCCGGTCGAAGCGCGCTGAGCCGAGAACGATGTGCGCGTCGACGGGTTCCGCGGGCACAGGCGCACTGCCCAGCATGACGGGGCGGGCATCGCTGGTGGACGGCAGCGGGATCTGGCCCCATGCGACCACATGCCCGTGGGGCGCCCAAGCGGTGGGCTCTGCCGATTCCGCCTCGACGGTCAGCCACCGTTCGCCGTCGCCGTCGATGGGCAAGGCGGTCGAGGGGATGGGTAGCTCGGTCCGCTCGCCAGGGCCGAGTCGTGGCGTCGGGAGGACACCGTCGGCGATCGGGATTCCGTCGCGGAAGAGCGACCAGGTGAACCGCAGGTGGGACAGGTCGAGGAAGTCATAGCGGTTGTGCACGCGGATGCCGTTGGCGCCGTCGCCGGCCTCGATGCGCACGGGCTCGTTGACCTTCTGGTACTCCAGCAGCCCGGGGGATGGCGTCCGGTCGGGGAACACCAGCCCGTCGCAGATGAAGTTCCCGTCGTGCAGGTCCTCGCCGAAGTCGCCGCCGTAGGCGAATAACTCGCGCCCTTCGGCGTCGGTGGTGCGCAGGCCCTGGTCGATCCACTCCCACACGAATCCGCCCTGCACCCGTGGATACCGCTCGCACAGCGCCATGTACTCGGACAAGCCACCAGGGCCGTTGCCCATCGCGTGGGCGAACTCGGTCAGCAGGAACGGCATGCGGTTGCGCGGTTCGTCCTTCGGGTCGCCCTCGCCGTCGGTGGCCGGGTAGTGGTTCTCGCCCGGCCGCAGCAGGCCACGACCGATCCGGCCGACGTCAGCCGGCGTGCGGTACATGACCGCGTGGATGTCCACGTAGCGGGCCATCCGGTCGCCCTCGTAGTGGATCGGCCGGGACGAGTCGCGCTCGCGCACCCACGCGGCCATCGCCTCGAGGTTCTTCCCGTCGCCCGCCTCGTTGCCCAACGACCAGGAAATGACGCTGGGGTGGTTCTTGTCCCGCTCCACGGTCCGCTCGACACGGTCGAGGTACGCCGAGTGCCAGCGCGGATCACCGGAAGGGTTGTCCGACCAGTACCCGGGCCCGCTGTACTCGAACCCGTGCGTCTCGAGGTCGCATTCGAGCATGACCCACAGACCCAGTTCGTCGCACAGGTCGAGGAACTCCGGGTGCGGCGGGTAGTGCGAGGTGCGCACGGCGTTGATGTTGTGCTGCTTCATCATCTCCACGTCCCGGCGCATGGTCTCGACCGTGACCGCCCGCCCGCGCTCGGGGTCGAACTCGTGTCGGTTGACGCCCCGCAGCACCACGCGGCGGCCGTTGACCGTGAGCACACCGGACTCGTTGATCGCGACGGTGCGGAACCCGAGCCGCACGCGCACCCGCTCGCTTCCGGTGGCCAGTACGGCGTCGTAGAGGAAGGGGGCCTCCGCACTCCACGGCCGCACCGCGTCGAAAGCGAACACGCGGTCGACCGGCACGTCGGTCACTCCCAGCCGCGGGATGGTGATCTCCACGGGAGCATCCGCCTCCACGTCGATCCGCAACCGCCCACCGCCGGTGGCCGCGTCGTAGTCGGCGTGGACGAACACGTCACGAATGCCGCCTGCAGGACGTGCCAGCAGGGTGACGTCCCGGAAGATCCCGGACATGCGCCAGGTGTCCTGATCCTCCAGATACGTGCCCGAGGAGTACTGGTGCACCCTGACCGCGAGGACGTTGCGCCCCGGCCGCAGCGCGGCTGAGGCGCCGAACTCCGTCGGCAGGCGGCTGCCGAAGGTCACTCCCAGTTCGACGCCGTTGAGGAAGACCCGTGCGCACGAGTCCACGCCTTCGAAGCGCACCACGGCGGGTGTGCCCGCCCAGGACGGCGGAAGGTCGAAGACACGCCGGTAGTCGCCGGTCTGGTTCTCGTCGGGGACGAACGGCGGGTCGACCGGGATCGGGTACGCGATGTTCACGTACACGGGGTTGCCGTAGCCGTGCAGTTGCCAGTGCGACGGGACCGGGAGCCGATCCCATCCCGTGTCGTCGAAGCCGGGCAGTTCGAAGCCGTCCGGTTCGTCGAGCCCTGTCGCCGAGAACCGGAAAGCCCAGTCGCCGTTCAGGTCCAGCCGCGGGGCATCCGAGTCCAACGCGGCGCGTGGTGCGACCTTGCCGTAGCCGGGCGAGAAGACCTCGAAGTAGCGCGCGGACATTCCGTTCCTCCTGCGGCGCGAAAGGGATCGCGCGTAACCGTGTTCGTTGGATGCGACGTGCGGACGGCCGCGCTGCGCCAGTCGCCAGTGGTGTAGTGGCCGCCCTCAGTAGCTCCTGCGACTCAACTCGATGCCCGTGGTGGAGCGAGCCGCCTCGCCGCCGCAGGTGTCGAAGCGCTTCGACGATCGCCAGGCTAGTGAGACTGTAATGAGGTGGCAAGGCCTTGTTGGTTCGAAAACCCCTGATGTCCGCTCAGGCCGAGGACCGGCTGGGCTGATGGTCGTGAGTGGTTGTGGTGGCCTTGGCCGCCACAACCACTCAACGACCGCGATCGTTGGGCTGTCCCTCAGAAGACCGGCGCGGACTGGTCCGTGCGCCGGCCCTGGCGACGTGCCTCGAGCACCGCGTCTCGCAGCCTGTTCTGAACGATCACCAGGCACGCGTACACCGCTCCTCGTGCCGTCGACAGGCCGATCTCCTGCGTCGAGGTCTTGATCGTCGGGACGGTCGGAAGACTGTGGTCGAGCCGGGTGCGCACCTCGGGAAGGACTTCGTCGACGAGCGGGCGCAAGCGGCCCACGAAGTAGACCGAGTCCGGGTCCAGTGTCACGACGGCGGCGCTGACGGCGGTCACGATCGCCGTGGTGAACGCTTCCAGGACCTCGGCGCGCGAGGCGCCGTGGTGCGGTTCCAGCCAGAGGTCTTCGATGCGCTCCAGGTCGAGTCCCCGGCCACGGCAGAACTGGAGAAGGCCCCTCGTGCTCATCAGGCCGTCGAGGGTCTCGTCGTCCACCCCGGAGGGCAGCACGCCGATGTTGCCGAAGGCGGGCGTGCGCCCGCGGGCGACCTCGTGGTCCGTGCAGGCTGCGAAGTTCACGATGCTGCTGACGCTGAAGAGCGCGGCATTCCTGACAGTGGCGTCGTCGGTGAGGATTTTGAGCAGGGACGCGTTGGCGTCGCTGTCGAGGAGCACGGGAGCGTCGGCCAGGTCTTCGACAGTGCGCTGGAAGTCGGAGCCCGCGAAGATCTTCATCGGCTCGGCCGGCCTGAAGACTTCCGTGCCGTTGCGGACACGGGCGGGCATCGCGACGACGATCTGGCGCAAGGGACCCTGCGCGGATGCGCTGGTCTTCACGATCAAGTCGACCAGCCATTCGGCGGCGTCGCCGACCTCGTCGTGGTCCACGGTGGGAAGGATCACGTGCTGGACCTCGCGGCCCATGAGGTCGGTCACCAGGACACAGGTGGTCTGCGCGCCGAAACTGATGCCGACGACGTGCCCGGTCGTGTCGGGCACGTCCAGGTAGGTGGACCGGCGGCCGCGACCGGTGACCTCGTCGACTCCGCGGTCGACGATGAAGCCGTCGGCCCGGAGTTCCTCCACCGCTCTGGACACCGTGGCCTTGCTCAAGCCCGTCAGCTCGATGAGCTTGTTCCGCGTCAAAGGCGCCTGGGACAGGACGGTATGGAGTACCGACGCCTTGTTGTAGTCGCGCGATGTGGGGTTGCTGGTCACGGCACCACCTTAGCTTAAAAGTTTCAGTTTGGAACTGGAACGACTAGTGGTAGCGTCCAGCCCGACAGCGAGGAACCCGACGCAACGAGCCTGAAGTTACCTGCCGATGACTTCGATGCTGATCAGAGCACTCGTCGGGCACGCCGGACCCCTGGATCAAGCCGTCTGCACCAGGTCGGCGTCGGCTGATGCCGGCGCGCGCTCGGAGCGGCCGATCGCAATGGCAGGAGAGAACAGCGATGAAGTTCACCCCTTACTGGCTCGACACCGCTCCGCAGGGCCCCGACCGGTCGCGGACCGAGATCGGTGGTCACGTCGACGTCGCGATCGTCGGAGCGGGCCTGACCGGCCTTTCGGCGGCGCTGCACCTGGCGCGGAAGGGCGCCGACGTGCAGGTCTTCGAAAGGGAGACGGTCGGCTGGGGCGCGTCGGGCCGCAACGGCGGTATGGCTACCGTAGGACTGTCGATCGGCTTCCGCGACGCGATCGCCCGCTACGGGGTCGACACCGCGAAGGCGTACCTCCTGACCTACCAGGACGCGGTCGACACCATCGAGAAGCTCGTCGGCGACGAGGGGATCGACTGCGACTTCGCTCGCACGGGCAAGCTGAACCTGGCGTCCAAGCCGGCTCACTTCGACGGCCTGCGCAAGACCCACGAGGTCTTGTCCGGGCGGCTCGGGTTCGAGACCCGCCTGGTGTCCAAGGGCGAGCTTCGTTCGGAGATCGGCTCCGACAACTTCCACGGCGCGATGGTCGACGCCAAAAGCGCAGGCCTGCACGTCGGCAAGTTCACCAAGGGGCTCGCCGAGGCGGCCGCACGGGCCGGCGCCACGATCCACGAGAAGGCGCCGGTCGAGCAGTTCCGGCGGCTGGGCGGCACGAAGCACGAGCTGGTCACCGCGAGGGGCACCGTCCAGGCCGATCGGGTCCTCGTCGCGACCAGTGGCTACACCGGCCGGCCGTTCCGCCGGCAGCAGGTCAGGATCGCGCCCGTCGGCAGCTTCATCATCGTGACCGAACCGCTGGGCAAAGACGTCTGCGACGAGCTGTTGCCCACCCGGCGAATGGCGTCGACGTCCAAGAACCTGCTGAACTACTTCCGGATCACCCCGGACCACCGGTTGCTGTTCGGTGGTCGCGCCCGGTTCACCATGTCCAACCCGCAGTCGGACGAGAAGTGCGGGCGCATCCTGCAGAAGGCGATGGCCGAGGTCTTCCCGCAGCTCGTGAACGCGCGTGTGGACTACTGCTGGGGCGGTCTGGTCGACATGAGCATGGACCGGATGGTGCACGCCGGTGAGCGCGACGGGCTGTTCTACTCGCTCGGCTACTCCGGCCACGGCGTCCAGATGGCCACGCACATGGGCAAGCAGATGGCCGAGTACATGAACGGGACGACGGACGCCAACCCCTGGCGCGACCTGTCCTTCAAGCGGATCCCGGGACACGTCGGTCCGCCCTGGTTCCTGCCTTTCGCGGGCGCCTATTACAAGTTCAAGGATCTGATCAAGTAGGCGTTCTCGTTCGGCGACCGGCTCGCCTCAAAAGGTTCGAGCGGTTCCTGACGGATTCACGGAGATCCGCCACTGTCGGGTGTGCGGGATCTCTGCCCATTTCGTGACCTGGTGTTCAAACCCACCGGGCTATTTCCTGCGCAATTTTCCCAACTTGATGAAGGAACGGCCACAATGCGAGTCAAAACACCTTTGCGTGCCACGATCATCGCGACGTCCCTGGCGCTCGCGCTTGTCGGGTGCGGGTCGAACGGCACCCAACAGGGCGCCCCGCAGAGCAGCGGGCCTGGTCAGTCGGTCGAACACACCGACGACATCTCGGTCGGCGTGCAGCCGGACCCGACGGCGGTGAAGCTGCTGCCCGAGTCGGCGAAAGCCAAGGGCGCGATCTCGGTGGCGATGGACCTGTCGAGTCCGCCCACCACCTTCATGGCGATGGACAACAAGACCCCGATCGGGTTCAACCCGGACATGGCGCGGCTGATCGCGGCCAAGCTCGGGGTGAAGCTCCAGATCGACAACGTCAAGTTCGACACCATCATCCCGGGCCTGCAGGGCGGCCGGTTCGACTTCACCGCGACCACCATGGGCGCCACCGAGGAACGGCTGAAGGTGCTCGACATGATCAACTACTTCCAGAACGGCACCGGGGTCGCCGTCCCCCGTGGGAACCCGCAGAAGTTGAGCGTCCACGAGCTGTGCGGGCGCCGCGTCGGCGTGCAGTCCGGCAGCACGCAGGAGCTCAAGTGGCTGCCCCAGCTGACCGAGAAGGACTGCACGAGCAAGGGGAAGCCGGCCATCACCGGAGTGACCCTGCCCAGCGTCAACGACGCTTTGACCCAGCTCGCCTCCAAGCGCCTCGACGCGGTGATGTACGACTTCACCTCGCTCTCGTGGGCGGCCAAGCGGCAGCCGAACGTGCTCGAGGTCCTTGAGGAGAGGGTGGTCTCCGCGAAGGTGAACGTCGCGCTGCCCAAGGGTTCGCCGCTGACCCCCGCGATCCAGGCGGCCATCCAGTCCGTCATCGACAGTCCCAAGTACGCCGAAGCGCTCGACCGCTGGGGCTTCCAGGGCCTGGGCATCGAGACCGCGGCGATGGCCGTCCCCTTGGGGCAGTGATGCCGACGAACACGATCGGTTCGACGACCAGGAGCCGGCCGTTGCCCGAACTGCTGCCGGAAGACAAGAAACGGATCACGCCGAAACGTCCGCGCGACTTCGTCTGCTGGGCCGTCGCGCTCGCGATCGTCGGTGGTCTGGTCTACACCACGGTGACCAACGAGAACTACCAGTGGCCGGTGGTGTTCAGCTACTTCACCACCGAGTCGATTCTCGACGGCCTGGTCCTCACCATGATCCTGACCGTGGTCAGCATGGTGCTGGGCACGCTGCTCGGGTTGCTGCTCGCGGTCATGCGCATGTCGCACCAGGCGCCGATCTCCGGCTTGGCCCGGCTCTACGTCACGTTCTTCCGCGGCACGCCGGTTCTCGTGCAGCTGATCTTCTGGTTCAACATCGCGGCGCTGTACCCGAACATCTCCATCGGCATCCCGTTCACCGACGTGTCCACGCCGGTGGATGTGAACGCGCTGATGACCCCGCTGACCGCGGCCATCGTAGGGCTGACCCTGAACCAGGCCGCCTACATGGCGGAGATCATCCGCGGCGGGTTCGCCTCGGTCGGACGCGGGCAGTACGAGGCCGCGGACTCGTTGGGCATGCGCGGGTTCACCAGGCTCCGCCACGTGATCATCCCGCAGACCATGCCCGCGGTCATCCCGGCAACCGGCAACCAGGTGATCGGCATGCTCAAGGAGACGTCGCTGGTGAGCGTGCTCGGCGTGGCCGAACTGCTGAACAGCACGCAGTCGATCTACGCCCGCACGTACCAGACCATTCCGCTGCTGATCGTGGCCAGCCTCTGGTACCTGATCATGACGATGGCGCTCAGCGTGCCGCAGTCCGTGATCGAGCGCCGTTTCTCCCGCTCGACGCGGAGGCCGGCCGCAGCCACCACCGCGGTCGAGCCCGCGGCCGGCCGGCCCGTCAGCACCACGAGGGAGTCGTTGCTGTGAAGGCCGACGGAACGATCGTCGCACGCAAGTTGTGCAAGAGCTTCGGAAGTCACCAAGTCCTGCGTGGGATCGACCTGTCCGTGTCGGCAGGGGAGATCTCGTGCATCATCGGGCCGAGTGGATCCGGGAAATCGACGCTGCTTCGGTGCATCAACGGGTTGGAGACCATCGACCGCGGCGTGCTGCGGGTCAACGGGGAGGACTTCGGCTACGTCGAGAGGGAACGCGCCTACCACGCGGTCCGCCCGCAAGTGCTGGCCGAGCAGCGCGCCCGCATCGGCATGGTGTTCCAGCAGTTCAACCTGTTCCCCAACATGACGGCTGAGGGCAACGTCATGTCCGGGCCGGTGCTGGTCAAGAAGGTCGACCGCAAGGTCGCCCGGGATCGAGCGCGCGAACTGCTGGCCCAGGTCGGGCTCGACGGGTGCGGCCACAAGTACCCCGCCCAGCTGTCCGGCGGTCAGCAGCAGCGCGTCGCCATCGCCCGCGCCCTCGCGATGGAACCCAGCATCATGCTGTTCGACGAACCCACCAGCGCACTGGATCCGGAGCTGGTGGGTGAAGTGCTCGCGGTCATGCGCGATCTCGCCCACAACGGCATGACCATGGTCGTCGTCACCCACGAGATGGGATTCGCCCGCGACGTCGCCGACGAGGTGCTGTTCATGGACGGCGGAGTCGCGGTAGAACGCGGCGACGCGCGCGAGGTGCTGGCCAACCCGCGTGAAGGGCGAACCCGGGAGTTCCTGGAACGGGTGCTGTGAACCTGAAGTTCCTGGTGAGAGTAGTTGACGGCAATCGACAGGCGCATTATGGTCGACAATCGACAAGTCACCTCAAGGAGGACCGAGCAGATGATCGGTACCGGCTCGGCCCTGGATCGGCTCCACGCCCTCGGCCTGGACCTTCCGGGCCTCGCTGACAACCCGAACTACGTGAACCACCGGGCGGTGGGCTCCAGCATCCACATCTCGGGCCAACTGCCGTACCAGGACGGCGTGCTGCTGGGACAGGGCATTGTCGGCCGGGACGTCGAGGTGCAGGCGGCACGGGAGCTCGCGCGCCACGCCGCGCTCAACGCGCTCGCCGCCGCTGCGCAGGCGGTGGGGGATCTGGACCGCGTCCGGATCGTGCAGATGCTGGTCTTCGTGGCCAGTACGCCGGAACTGGGTGAGCAGTCGCGGGTCGCCGACGCGGCCAGTGAACTCCTCGTCGAGGTGTTGGGCGAGAACGGACGGCACGCGCGCACCGCGATCGGTGTCGCCGGGCTGCCGCGCAACAGTCCGGTCGAGATCCAGATGGTCTGCACCGCGGTGTAGGGCGGGCACAACGGCGGTGTGGCGGGTCGCGCACGTCCAGCATTCGAGGGAGTCGGCATCCGCGCCCCTCGGTCATTCCCAGACACCAAGCACGAGGAGTGCAGCGTGAACCGGCTCCAACGAGCACTCGACGCTCTGGTCGAGCGGGTTGACACCCCCGCGCCGATCGTGCTGGTCGACGTCATGCAAGGCAACATCGACCGCATGCAGAGCTTCGCCGACCAGCGCGATCTCGACGTCAGGCCTCACGTCAAGACGCACAAGTGCGTGGAAATCGGTCGGCGCCAGGTCGCGGCCGGGGCGGTCGGGATCACCGCGGGCAACGTCGGTGAGGCCGAGGTCTTCGCCGCGGCCGGCTTCGACGACATCTTCCTCGCCTACCCGGTCTGGCCCGCGGGAACGAAGGGGACGCGGATCCGCGGGCTCGCCGAGTCCATCCGGCTGCGGGTCGGCGTCGACAACGTCGCGGCGATCGAGGCCCTCGCCGACGCGATGGGAGGCGCGCCGGACCGGCTGCAGGTCGTGATCGAGGTCGACTGTGGCGCCCGTCGTTCCGGAGCGCCGCCCGAGATCGCGGGCGACCTCGCACTCGCCGCCCGCAAGCGCGGCCTGGTGCCGGTGGGCGTCTTCACGTATCCGGGTCACGGCAGCTCCGGTCGGGACGCCCGCCTGCGCGCCGCGCAGGACCAGGATGCCGCGCTCGTCACCGCGGTACGCAGCCTCGCCCGCGTCGGGGTCACCGCAGAGGTGGTCAGCGCCGGCTCCACACCCACCGTCGAGTTCGCCACCAGCAGCGTGATCACCGAGATCCGTCCCGGCGAGTACGTCTTCTGCGACCTGAACAACAGCCGGCTCGGCGCCTGCACGGACGACCAGATCGCGCTGTTCGTCGCTGCCACGGTGGTCAGCGAGTGCGTCCCCGACCAGGTCATCCTCGACGTGGGCACCAAAGCCCTCAGCCGCGAAGGCAGCCTCGAACGCGGCTACGGTGGCGTCGCCGGCACGAAAGCCGTCCTGGCCAAGCTCAACGAGTACCACGGATTCCTCGCGCTGCCCGCCGACGACTTCCGCCCCAGCGTGGGCACCGTGGTTCCGGTGGTGCCGAACCACGTCTGCCCGGTCGTCCTCAATTTCGAGGAGCTGATCGTCACCGACAGCACTGGCACGTCGCTGGAGCGGTGGCCGGTCGACGCCCGCGGATTTCTCAGCTGACCGGCCCCGGGACGAAACCCTCGTACCCGAGCCCGCGACCCGACCGACCTGCAGGAGTTGCCTGACATGAGACTCGAGAACCTCGCGGCACTGGTGACCGGCGCCAGCAGCGGAATCGGGGAGGCGGTGAGTTCCCACTTCCGCCGCGAGGGCGCGCGACTGCTGCTCACCGGCCGCAGGGAGCGACTCGGCACCGCCCGGCCCGACGACCTGTACGTCCCCGGAGATCTCAACGACGAGGCGTTCGTCGAGGCCCTGGCCCACCAGGCCGCCGAGTCCCTCGGCACCGTCGACGTCGTCGTCCTCAACCACGGACTGCAGGCCGGCGGCCCGCTCACCGAGATGACCTACGACGACGCGAAGAACGTGCTCGACAGCAACCTGCTCAGCGCGTTCCTGGTGATGAAGCACTTCGCACCGCTGATGCCTCCCGGAGGAGGCTCGTTCGTCTGCGTCAGTTCACGGCTCGGCATGGTCGGCAAGTCCGGGGAAGTCCTGTACTCCGCTGCCAAGGGAGGCCTCATCATGCTCGCCAAGGGCGCGGCGATCGAATGGGCCCCGCGCAACATCCGCGTCAACGTCGTCGCTCCAGGCCTGACCGCCACCCCGATCATCGAAGCATCGATCCAGCGCAGCCCCGACCCCGAGACCTACCGCCGCGAGCGCGAGACCCAGATCCCGCTCCAACGCCTCGCCACCCCGGAAGAGATCGCCGACGCGGTCCTCTTCTTCGCGTCGTCGGAGTCGTCGTACATCACTGGAGCGGTTCTCCCCGTCGACGGCGGGTACACCGCCTTCTGAACGCCGCTCGGACCCATGGTCCTGCTCCACGGCTCCGTCCACGACAGCCGCCTGTGGGACAGCGTGTTCCCCGAACTCGCGCTCCACCGCACCGCGATCCGGTACGACGCGCGGGGCCCGGGACGATCGACGCTGCCGACCGCGCCGTTCCGCTACGAGGACGACCTCCTCGCGGTGCTCGACCACTTCGGCATCGAGCGCGCCGCACTGGTCGGGCTGAGCATGGGCGGCGAGGTCGCGCTCGACTTCACGTTGGAGCATCCCGAACGGGTGCGCTCGCTGACGCTCGTCGCGGCGTCGGCCGGCGGCCACGACTGGCCGCAGTCTCCTGAGCTGGACGCCTACACGGCGGCGAACCGAGGAAACGATGCCGACCGCCTGGCCGAGGTGGAGCTCGCGGTGTGGGCCTCGCTGGGCGACCGGGCACCGGGATACCCGGCGATCGCGACCATGGTCACCGAGAACGCCAAGGTGCGAGCGGTCGTCGAGAAGGGTCACGTCCTGTTCCCGGAGGAAGATGCCGTCGAGCACCTTGAGCGGGTCAAGGTGCCGACCACCATCGTCGTCGGCGATCACGACCACCCGGAGATCGGTGTGATCGCCCGCCGACTCGCCGAGGGCATCCCCGGCGCGCGCCTGGAGATCGTGGCCGGGGCTGATCATTATCTGCCGCTGCGTGCGCCGGAACGGCTCACGGAAATCCTTGTCCGTCGGTGAGTCGTTCCGAGTTCCGGTTCGCGACGCTGTGTGATCTTGCGTGTGCGGTGCGGCGAGGTACCCGGAAGGGGACGCGCGCGTTGGGGACCTTCACCCAGGCGGCATGACCTCATGCACGCCGGGGCGTACGTCCCCCTGGTCTTCCGCCTGGGCTCGCAGCGCCGATTGGAAATGGCGGGCCAGTTCCTGCCGGAACTCGTCGATGTCGCCCTCCAGGGCAACCGCGGCCAACTTCTCGTGTTCGACGGCCAGATCGTGCGGGTCGCTGTAAGTGCGATGATCGAGGCTGAGGTAGAGCCGCAGTTTGGTCTCCCAGCCATTCCAAAGACTCTGCAGAACGCCGTGCCCCGAGAGGTCGTAGAAGAGTCTGTGGAAGCCGAGGTGCGCGTCGATGCCGGCCGGGATGTCGTTCTTCTCCAAGGCCAGGTGGAGCTCCTCGATGGTTTGCATCAACCTCGGCCGCTGGGGACCGCGCAGCGCTTCGGCTGAGAGTTCAGCGGCATACGGCTCGACAAGTAGGCGGACCGACGCGATCTCGGCGACGTCGTGAGCGCTTACCTCCGCAACGAACGCCCCGCGGAAGGGGATCTTTACAACCAGCCCCTCCTCCTCCAGCTTGGTCAGCGCCTCGCGCAGCGGGGATCGGCTGATTCCGAGATCCGCGGCGATGTGCGCCTCGCGCAGCTGCCCACCGGGAGGCACGGTCCCGTCGAGTATGGCGGCACGCAGCACGCGGTAGACGCCGTCCGGCGTCGTCGCCCGCTGCTCCAGCCACTTGAACTTGCGGTCCATCCCTCCGCCTTCCTTGGTCGTTTGTCGACTATACAGGCAGGGAGATCGCCGGCTGTTGCGCACGGCGCTCCCTGAACTGGCAGTCGCGGACCTTCCGCTCGCGGGTGGCGGTGACAGGTCGGCCCTGTAGTCGCCGTGGTGGGCGGGACTGGTTGTAGTCGACCAGGCCGCGGTGGACGTGGGCCTGGCAGAACTCGCGCGGCACGGTGCCCTTGCGGGCGAACTCGGGTCGGCAGTCGCTCGGCCAGGATTGCCGAGACTTCCTCGGGTCACGGGAGACTGGTTCTGGATCTCGGCAATCCGGAAACAGTCTCCCGTGACCCATATCTGCACGGAGTCCGGTCGGGCCGGCTGTCACTCCGAACCGTGATCCCTGAGCCCCGGACAACGTGAGCCCTCCAACGGGTGGCTGGTGATGCGGTAGTCACCCTCCCCGTCAAGGGCGCGGCAGACCGAGAAGGACGGGGAGGTCGGCGATGTCGGTGATCCGCTCGTAGCCGAGCCACGGATGGTCCGGCTCGAAGCCGCGGTCCATGAACACCTTGTGCTCGATGCCGATGTCGGCGGCAGGGCGGAGATCGTACTTCGGGCTCGCCGAGACGTGCACGATTTCGTCGGGTGCCACGCCGAGCTTGTCCAGCATGTATTCGAATGCGCGGAGCCGTGGCTTGTAGACGCCCATCTGCTCGGCACTGATCACGACATCGAACGGGGCCTGGAGATTCTCCACGAGGCGCGACGCGTGCACGTCGTCGGAGTTCGTCACGATCACCAGCGGGTACTCCTCAGCCAAGCGTCGCAGTGCCTCGCTGACGCCGGGGAAAGGGCCCCACGTGGGGATCTCGTCGTACACCGCCTGACCGTCGCCCTCGCGGTACTCCAGGCCGAACCAGCGCATGGTCCGTTCCAGCGAATGGGCGACGACCTGGTGGAACGGCTTCCACTCGCCCATGCACTCGTCGATCCGGAACTGGTTTCCGGTCCGCAGGAAGTCGCCGGTGATCTCGGCTGGAAGCCGGTCGCCCAGGACCCGCGGGATCACCTCATTGATGCGGAAGTGGATCAGCGTCCCGTTCATGTCGAACGAGACGAACTTCGGCTTGCCCTCGAATCCCACGGTTCCTCCAGTCGGCGAGCAAGGAGCAATCTGTCGCTTGTCGATTGTCGACCATCTGGCCACGACTGTCAACGCTGTGCCGCTCGAGAAGTGGGTTCGCCGAGGTCGGCGCCCTTGACGCCGGCGATGCCGGCGAGGGTGAGCCCGATGGGCAGGGAGCCGGACCGCATGAGGTGCGTCAGGTGCCGGTCGACCTGCCCCCAGCCCCATGCCGCGCGGCGTCTCGTGGGACAGGGTTGCACCGTCCGAGGAGCCCGCCGACGAGGTGTCCCGTGGCCATGCTGCGGTACATCGCGGCCAACACGGACCGGGTCGACGCGCTGGTGGTCGGCGAGTACGAGCGCGCGTTTCTTGATGCCGCGCAGGTGCGGGAACTGCGGGCGGTGCTGGAGCGGTGCGGGGTGCAGCTGTGGCTGTCGGAAGCCGGGGGACCGGTGGAGTTCGAGTCCGAACGCGACGGTGGCGAACTTGGACTGGCGGTAGAACGGCATCGGGGAGTAGTGCCGCGTGCCGGTCAGGTCTTCGAAGTGGATGCGACCCCGGCGGTGCACCATCGACGCGACGGTCACGACACGCGGGTCGCGGCCCGCCTCCAGCAGGTCCAACAGCAGGCCGGTCAGGGCGAAGTGGCCCAGGTGTGGAGCAGGGCCGGGTGCGGCCCTGCTCCACCTCGCTTCCCCTGTCAGATCAGGCGACCTGCTTGGGGTCGGCGGAGCGGCTGACCTTCTCCCAGGCCTGCCAGGTGGCCATGCGCTGTTCGTGGATGGCGAGGACCAGGTCGTAGCCGGAGGAGGCGAGGAGCAGGCGGGTGGGCGGCTCGGCCGCGTCGACGGCCTGGAAGAAGGCCTCGACGCTGTCCTGCGCGGTGGGGGTGGGGGCATCGCCCCAGTTGGCCATCATGTCGCGCAGTGGCTGGTAGAGGGGGTTGGGCTCGGAGCGGGCGGCGGAGGGGCCGGCCCAGTCGGTGGCGAAGCCGGAGGGTTCGATGAGTGTGGTCTTGATGCCGAACCCGGCGACTTCCTGGGCCAGGGCGTCGGTGAAACCTTCCAGGGCCCACTTGGAGGCGTTGTAGACGCCGAGGTTGGGGAACGCGGTCACGCCGCCGATGCTGGAGACCTGCACGATGTGCCCGCCGCCCTGCTCGCGCAACAGCGGGATCGCGGCCTGCGTGATCCAGAGCGCGCCGAAGAAGTTGGTCTCCATCTGCGCGCGGGCCTCGTCCTCCGTCACCTCCTCGATGGCGCCGAAGTGGCCGTAGCCGGCGTTGTTGACCACCACGTCCAGGCGGCCGAAGTGCCGGTGCGCGGCCTGGACGGCGGCGATGCCGGCGGCGCGGTCGTCGACGTCCAATTGGATCGGCAGGATCGCGTCGCCGAAGCGGTCGACCAGGTCGGCCAGCGTGCCGGTGTCGCGGGCGGTGGCGGCGACCCGGTCGCCGCGCTCCAGCGCGGCGGTGGTCCAGGCGCGGCCGAAGCCGCGGGAGGCGCCGGTGATGAACAAAGTCTTGGACATGGCAGGTCCCTTCGATCTTCCGGCGGGGTGTCGGAAACGGGTTGGCGTCGGCCGGGTGATGGTGGCGTCCGCCGTCGACGACTTCACAATACGCCGAACCTGTCTCACTGTGTCAAGTACGACTCTTAGTGCTCAACACAACTCACCGTGTCGGATGGTGGTGTAGGCTGATCGTGTGGACGAGCCGAAGCTGGGACTGCGCGAACGCACGCGCAACGTGGTGCGTGCACAGTTGGGCGAGGCGGCCGTGAAGCTGTTCGTGGAGCAGGGCTTCGAAGCGACGACGGTCGAGCAGATCGCGGCCGCGACCGGCTTGTCCCGCCGCAGCTTCCACCGGTACTTCTCCAGCAAGGAGGACGTGCTCGGCCAATGGTTCGAGGAGACGGGCCAGAAGATCGCCGCGGCGTTGGCGGCACGCCCACCGGAGGAACACCCGTGGTTCGCGCTGCGCCGGGCGTTCGACGACCTCGTGGAAGGGCTCAGCGCCCGCCCGGAGTCGCTGGTCATGACCCGCATGATGTTGAACACCCCCGCCCTGCACGCCAGCCATCTGCACAAACACGCGCACTGGGCCGCCCTGCTCGCCGACGTCCTCCAGCACCGCCTGGCCGAAAGCGGAACCAGGCCGGCCCGGGTGGCCGCCGTCTCGCTCGCCGGCGCGGCGCTGGCCGGCCTCGAGTCGGCCCAATCGGAATGGGTCTCGGAAGGCAACCAGCGACCTCTCGGCGAGCTGGTGGACGAGGCCATGAGTGCCGTCGCACCCCTCACCGGCCAGAGCGGCGACCACACGCCGCACGACTAGCGCGAAGGCCGCCCGCGATGTAGCGGGCGGTGTGCCCCAGCGGTGTGCCGTGAAGCTCCCACGCCGTTCGGCACCATGCCGCCCCCGGCTCCCGTTCCTTCGGTAGAGGCCGCGCCGTGCAGTACCCGGCTCCGGCACCACGGCGTTGCCCGGCACTCCGACCGCAGTTCGTGATCATGCTGGTCGGGTGGTGGCCGGCGTCCACGAACTGGAACTGCTGGTTGGCCTGGTCGGCGCGGGTCCGCTGCTGGACGACGGCGCCGTCGGCGGTCGACTGGTCGGCGATCTCGACCGCTTTGCCGCTGTGCCTCGACACGATCTGGTAGTAGGCCGCCGGGTCGATCACGGCCGCGTTCGCCGACGGTCCCGCGACCAGTGCCGCGACGCCGCTCGCGATCAGTGCGCCGACGAGGACGAACGCGGTGCGGCGTCTGTGCGGACGTCGAGGTGAGGCCGGATCGTGGAAAGGCTGTGTCATTGAACCCGTCCAGGGTGGTTGCGAAAGGTTGTCCGCGCCATGTCGGGGCACCGCCCGCGCTGTTGCGCGAGCGGTGCCCCGTCTGGTCTCGGGTCAGACGTTGCGGCGGGTGAAGCGCTGGTTGGGGCTGCTGGCGTTGTAGGTGTACAGGAAGATGCGGGCGCCGTCTGCGGTCGAGTACTCCCAGACGTCCAGGGCCAGGCCGGACTCCCGGTTGACGAGGCTGACCACGCCACTGCCGTGGTCGACCACGCGCCACTGCTGGCCGGTGGCCGTGGAGTCGGCCTGTTGGACGACGTTCGCGCCGTTCGTGGTGCCCGTGGGCTGGAGGAACAGGCCGCTGTGCCGGGCCTTGAGGCGGACGTGGCCGTCGGCGGCGGCGACGAACTCGAACTGCTGGTTGGTGCTGCTGGTGACGGTCCGCTGGACGAGCCCTGCGCCGGCGGCGGTGGAGGCCCCGCTGATCTCGGCGGCCTTGCCGCTGTGCTGGGCCACCAGGATGTAGGTGCCCGGCACGGTGGGCGTGTCGCCCAGCTGGGCTTCCCACCTGGTGTTGGACCCGGACGCGTCGGCCGGGAGGCGGTCCCGTGCGGCGGTGTCGCCGTACATGGTCCAGCGGGCCCAGTCGACGACGGTCCTCGGGAAGCGCTGGTCGCTCCAGAAGCTGGTGTGGCTGCCGCCGACGAAGGTGAGGAACGCCTTGGGCCAGGTCATCTCGTTGTACGCCTGCCGGGCCGAGGAGTACTGCGTGGTCGTGTCGCGGTCGCCGTGGACGAACAGGACCTTGGCGTTGACGGAGCTGGACGGGTTGCCCATGTCGACGCAGGACTGGGGGTTGGCGGAGATGATGCGACTGTCGGGCCAGGAGGTGAGCAGGCCGTGGGTGACCATGCCGCCCAGGGAGTGGCCGGAGACGCCGACGCCGATGCTGGTGTTGATGTGCCCGGCGAGTGGTCCGCTCGTGTTGAGGGCGAGGGTGTTGGTGATGATCTGCGAGACGTCCTTGGAGGTGTTGCCGTTGTTGACGTCGGTGAAGTTGTGGTTGAAGTGCGGTGCCGGGACGATGAAGCCCGCCGAGGCCAGGGCCCGGATGATGAACAGGGAGTTCTGCGGGCTGCTTCCGAAGCCGTGGGTCATGTTGTAGACGGGGAAGACACCGTTGGCGACGGGGGCGTCCGTCACCGGGTTGCCGCCGGCGGTGCCGGTGGCGGGGTAGTAGACGTAGGTGGTGCAGGGACGGCTGCCGCGGGTCCAGTTGTACCGGCGCACGCCGACCGCGAACGGCGTGGTCGGCGCCGTGGCGAGAGACCCGACGGGGGCGGCGAGCACCTGCCCCACGCCGAGCAGGGACAGGCCGATGCCCGCCGCTCCGGCCGCGCTGACGCTGAGGAACGTCCGCCGTTGCATGGTCATGGATGACTCCTTGGGTGCAGGGATGATCGTGGGGTCGGGACAGGGTTGGCTCCGCCGTCGGGTGCGTCCGACCGTCGATCGGACGCACCCGACAGCACTCCTGCCGCCCGCGAAGGCGGCAGGAGCGTCGTGCGCGGTGTCACGGGGTGGCGAAGCTGGGGTGGGGTGGCTGGTTGTAGGCGGTGTTCTGCCACGCCACGGCCAACCGGTACTGGCGGTCCTGCATCAGCGAGGGGCGGCTGATGCTCGTCGGGTCGGTGGTGGAGTAGATCCGCAGCGCCCGGTTGTCGGTGGTCCGCCAGATGACCTCCTCGCGCCAGTCGCCGAGGATGTCGGCCTGGAGCACCGGCGTGGATTTGGTGCCGTTGTTGGACGCCACCCCGGAGCCGGTGAGCAGGCGGGTGTCGCCGCCGGTGCCGTACTTGGAGATCTGGGTGCCGTCCAGCAGCTCGCGCTGGGCGTCGCCGTCCCACCAGATCACGAAGTTCTGCGAGCCCGGCTTGCGGGCGGCGACCTGGTTGCCGTTCGCCGCGCTGCGCAAACCGCCGACCGACGAGGACCAGATCTCCGCACCGGGGCTGCCCGCCCACACGTCCGCGGCGACCCCGCGACCGGTGTCACAACCGCACGACGGCGCCCGGTAGAGGAACTGGCCGGTCCGCGCGTCGTGCACGTCCATCGCCGGCGAGCTGGTCCACTCGTGGACGGTGAACACTTCCAGGCCGGGCCTGCTCGGCGCGAGGTCGCTGACGTGCAGGGCGTCGCCGTGACCCAAACCGGTGCTGTACATGAGCGCGCCGTTGTCGTCGATCGTCGCGGAGCCGTAGACGATCTCGTCACGGCCGTCGGCGTCCACGTCGGCGACGGACAGGTTGTGGTTGCCCTGCCCGTACGCGCCACCTCGGCCGGAGTCGTAGGTCCAGCGGCGCGTGAGCTGACCGCCGCGGAAGTCCCACGCGGCGATCACCGCTCGGGTGTAGTAGCCCCGGGCCATGATGATGCTCGGCCGCGAACCGTCCACATAGGCCGTCGCGGCCAGGAACCGGTCCGCGCGGTTGCCGTAGTTGTCGCCCCAGTCCGAGACGTTGCCGCGCGGCGGGACGTAGTTCTCGGTGTCCAGGATCGCGCCGTCGGAACCGCGGAACACGGTCAGGAACTCGGGGCCGGACAGCACGTAGCCACTGGAGTTGCGGTAGTCGGCGTTGGCGTTGCCGATCACCTGACCGGTGCCGGAACGCGTGCCGTCGGCGGTCTTCATGACCACCTCGGCCCGGCCGTCACTGTCGTAGTCGAACACCTGGAACTGCGTGTAGTGCGCGCCCGAGCGGATGTTGCGGCCCAGGTCGATCCGCCACAGCCGCCTGCCGTCCAGCTTGTAGGCGTCGAGGATCGTGTTGCCCGTGTAACCGGCCTGGGCGTTGTCCTTGGCGTTGGTCGGGTTCCACTTCAGCACGATCTCGTACTGCCCGTCGCCGTCCAGGTCACCGACACTGCCGTCGTTGGCCTCGTAGGTGAAACTGCCCGACGGCGTCGAACCACCGGCAGGGATCTGCAACGGCACATCCCTCGTGCTCGCGGTGACACCCACCTCACCACCGGTGTGGGCCGACATCCGCAGCGAGCCGTCCGCCGAAGCGGCACTCGCCTGCTCTACACCGTTCACCACCGGACGAACCGTGTAGATGGTGTTCGCCGGTGCGCCGTGGTCCTGGAAGTTCGTCCGGGTGATGGGAGTGGACGTCACCTTCGTGCCGTCGCGGTAGACGTTGAACGCCGTTCCCCGCGCGTCACCGGTCAGCAGCCTCCAGCTGATGAAGTTGCCCTTCCCGGTGTGGACGCTGATGAGGCCGCGATCCAGTCTCTCGGCCTGCGGGACGTCAGGTGCGGCTCCCGCGGTCGGGTACGTCACAGCCCCTGCCACGAGGACTGATGACGTCACGACCAGCAGTGCACGTATCAACGTTGATCTGTGCATGGCAGATTTCCGTTCGTCGGAGTTTTGCTTCCCACGGCGGCGGACTGTGGATGGCGAGGGCTCAGGTCGTCACGCGGAACGCGGCGATGTCAGGGGAGCCAGCGGATGTTGGGGTTGATCCGGCCGTTCCGGTCGAAGACGGCCTGGTTCTCCCAGCCGTTGCCGGAGTTGTTGATGTCGGCCGGGTCCCAGCCGTTGCCGGGCACGGCGTGCCAGGTGGGCTCCCAGTAGAAGACGCCGGTCGCGCCCGCGTTGCGGGAGGTGTTCTGCACGGCGGCGAAGTTGGCCTGCTGCCCGGAGGGTGTGGCCGAGTGGCCGGCGCAGGGCTGCGAGGCGGTGATGATGTTGTCGGTGCCGTCGTAGTTCGCCGTGGTGTAGGGGTAGGCGGTCTCGGCGAGGATGACCGGCTTGCCGTACCGGGATTTCATGTCGGAGACGACACCGGCCATTCCGGACATGCTGCCGTGCCAGTAGCAGTAGTACGACAGGGCGGTGACGTCCCACTGGACGCCTTGGGACCGGATGCCGTCGTAGAACCAGCGGGCACCGCTCTCCACCCGCGCGGTGTGGATGACGACCTGGGTGCCGCTGTTGCAGGCCTTGGTGGCGTTGTAACCGGCCTTGAGCAGCAGACCGAGGTTGGTGAAGTTGCTGTTGTCCACCAGGCCTTCGGGCCAGAGCATGCCGGTGTTGATCTCGTTGCCGATCTGCACGCTGTCCGGCGTGGTGCCCTGCGCCTTGAGGCTGTTGCACACGTCGTAGGTGTAGTTGTAGACATCGGTCTGCAACTGGCCGATGCCGTGGCTCGACCAGGCGGCCGGCTTGAACTGCTTGCCCGGGTCGGCCCACGTGTCGGAGTAGTGGAAGTCGACCATCAGCTTCAGGCCCTTGGCCTTCACCGTCCGCGCGTACTGCAGGACCTCGTCCTTGTTGTTGTAGCCGCTGCGCGGGTTGTTCCAGATCCTCAGCCGGACGTAGTTGACGCCGGCGCTCTTGAGGATGTCCAGCGGATCGCCCTGGGTGCCGTTGGCGTAGTAGTACTTCGCGCCGAGGTCGACCGCCCGTTGCAGCGTCGACACGTCCGCGCCCCGCATGACCGTGTCGTCACCACTGCCGTCGCCGGTCGTGACCTCGAGGTAATCGATGTTCCCCAGGCCGCCGGCGGTCGTCGCGGCCAGCCGCACGGTGTTCGCCCCCGCGTTCAGCTGCACGGTCAGGGTCCTGGTCGCCCAAGTGCTCCACGCGCTGGTGGCCTCGAACGCCAACCCGTTCTGTGCCACCGACCCGTTGACGCTCACGTCACCGGGCCGGTTCGCGCCGCTGCCGTTGGCGTACCGGAAGGCCAGCGTCGCCGTGCCCGCGGTCGCCGCGTTCACCGTGAACCCGACCGCGCTGCCCACGGCGTTGGACGTGTCGCAGAAACCGTCGCCGGAGTAGCCGGAGTGGTTCGAGGCGACGGCGCCGTCGCACACGGCCGGCGCGGACTCCGCCTCGTACCGGCTCGTCGCGGCAGTGGCGGTGACCGGCAGCACGACAACGATGCCGGCCAGGGCGGTCGTCACCGCCGTGGCCAAAGAGATCCTCGAAGACAGCCTCATCGATGCTCCTTTGCACCCAATGTGACCACGGATGTGGCAGCCGGTCGCGCGTGGCGTTCCGCCAGGCGACGACCACGCCGGTACCGCGGGTCGCGCTGATTGATCAAGAAGGACCGCAGCCCGGTGCGGTCAGACTCTGCAGGTCCAGACCTGGTTGGACTCGCCGTGGCTGGTCCACATCGCCACGGCCGTGTTGTCTATCCCTTCTCCGTCGCCGTGGGGATCGAGCGGTAGAGACCATCCACATAGGACGCCGTGACCGTGGTGCCGTTCTGACCGGCCAGCAGCTGCTGACTGCGGGAACATTGACCTGCGCGGTGGCGAAGGTGCCCTGCGAGGCCGCGACGCTGGACCTCGTCGGATCCGGCCCTCGCTGGTACGGGTTGTCCGCAGCCGACACGGGTCCAATCGAGACGGATACCGTTGCCGCGGCGAGGACGACGGCGAAGACGACCGCGGTCCACCTCGCGAGTCGACCCGAGCTTCGGCTCCTCGACCGGCCGAGCTCGGCGTCGACCGGGTGTCGGGGGTCCAGGCGTTCGATGGCATCTGCGGATGCACTCCTTGTCGGGCAGGACGAGGGGAGGTGCGGCAGGCGGACAGCGACCGGAGGCTGTGAACGTGCACAGTAGCTTGCCGTATCACATATGTAAACACGCCAACTTCGGTGATATTGCTGGACAACTGCGCCGAGAATCACTGTGCACGTTCCCATGCAAACGCCCATTCGGCGGAGTTCAGACGTGGCAAACGGTGCTTTCTGTCGAATGTTCGACGGAAGGCGCCGCAGACGTACCCCTGCGCACATTGATCGTGCCATGTCGGGCGGCGGACCTCTGTCCAAAGTGTCCTGGAGGCTACGGGACCTTGAGCGACACAGGCCGTTCGTGACGCCCTCAAGCCGATGCGGCCGCCGACGCTGGGCCATTCGGGCGATGCCCTGACCGCACTCGAAACTTTTTCGCCGAGGCTGTTGACACCGTGACGGCGGCGTTCGTACGGTCTCCTCAGCGTCGTTGGCGCCGGAACATCATAGGCGCCAACGAAAACCGGACATCGACCCAGGCCGCGCGAGTGGTCTGACCGGCAATGCGACCATGGGTGGATAGCGCTTTCCGTCGAAGCGCGCGGGCGGTTTGAATCGTTTCATAACCGGCGACGCCGTCGTCGGCCACGCTGGGAGCGTTCCCAGCGTCTGCGACGAAGGAGCAACGGTGCTCACGAACTCGTTCAGGGTGCGGGCGATCGCCGCCGCTACGGCGATCAGCGCACTGACCGGCGGCTTGGTGGTCGCCGGGGTGGCCTCGGCGGCTCCGGGTTGTGGGGTCGACTACGTGGTGCAGAACAAGTGGTCGGGCGGGTTCTCCGCGAACGTGACGGTCAGGAATCTGGGCGATCCGGTGGACGGGTGGGCGTTGGCGTGGTCGTTCCCGGGTTCGGAACGGTTCGACCAGGGCTGGAACGCCGCGTTCAGCGCGGCGGGTGCGAGCGTGACGGCGTCGAATGTGGACTGGAACCGGTCGATCCCGACCGGCGGCTCGGTGTCGTTCGGCTTCAACGGCACGACCACTGGCACCGACGTCGGCACGCCGTCGTCGTTCACGTTCAACGGCACTGTGTGCACGGGCAGCGTTGATCCCACGACGACCACCACCACGTCATCGACGACCACCACGACGCTTGGCCCTGGCCCGTCGGATCCGACGGGGCGTAAGCAGGTGGAGCGGTTGGATCGCGGTGTGGTGAGTGTGCGGTCGGGCGGTGGCAACCTGGTGAGCTGGCGGTTGTTGGCCGGTGATCCGCAGAACG
>NZ_VKAB01000064.1 GCF_009769385.1 Saccharothrix deserti | reverse complement strand
GGAACCCGCCGGCACCCGGCCGACAACGGGCCACCTCGACCATGCCGAACACCGAAAGGAGGACCCGCAACAGTCACTGGTCACGGTCTCAAGCCAGGCCGTCACCCACACGAAAGATCCGGGCTAGTGGTCCAGCACTCGTCCTATGGCCTAGGTCCAGTTCTCGCAAGGCGGGGAAATCACCGAGAGGAGTGGGGTCGATCCCGACAGGGTAGTTGTAGAGCGACAGTCGCATCAGACGATCGAGATCGGCTAGCGGGGTCAGATCGTAGACGGACTCCAGACCACTCAGGCCCAGTTGAGTCAGCTCGGGCAGCGACCGGAAGACTGTGATGTCGGCCGGTAACCCGTCACGTGGGTAGAAGAACAGGTGCTCCAGTGGCAGACCGATCAGGAGCGAAAGGTCGACTGGCAGGCTTGAGCTCAGTAGCAGCGTATGAAGTCTCCAGTTGCCGACCAACGGGGTGAGGTCATCGAATCTGCCGCCCAGTGACGCGAATTCGAAGGGAGGCAGTCCGGCGAGCGGTTCGAGGTCGGTGAGGTCCTCCAGAAGAACACGCAGGTCAACGAGTTGGCTTAGCTTCGGGACATGGGGTAGGAGGCTCTGGTCGTCCACGGCGAGGTCACCGCTCACCAGCGGAGCATCGGCCAGCACGCGGGTGGCGTATTCGCCCGGATCGAAGTAGGGCCAGGCTCTGATCAATTCTTCTTGGACTGCATGGCGTGGGTCTTGGGCGAATCGTTCGAGCACAGGCCAGGCGTCGGGGCCGTTGATCAACGCGGCGGTGCGGACCGTCGCCGCGGCAGCGGACTCCGACAGGTCCCTCGGGTCGAGGAGCAGGCGTGGCAGGAGTACTTCACCGCCAGCCGCGAGGGACCTTGCCTCGACAGCACGGCGGGGCGGTAGGAGTTCGGCCAGACACCGCTCGATGCGTTCGGTGAGCGCTGGGGTCAGGGCGGGGTTGGCTTCCAGCGCTGCTGCGGCCAGTAGGTGGAGTCGGCGGCGGCGTCGTGGTTCGGCGTCGGCTCGATCCAGTAGGCCGGTGAGGAGTTCGGCGCGCAGTGGGGCGTTGGCCAGGCCCGCCGCCATGACCACGATGTCGCGCCACTGGTCCAGGTGGGCGTTGTGGACCAGTAGGCCGATGTCGCCTTGGTCGGCCGCCTCCTCCGCGGTGAGGAACTCCTGAAAACTCCGGTGCACGAAGTCGATTCGGCCGGTCACCGGTTCGCGCACGACACCACTGCGGTGGACCAGGTGGTCGAGGATGGTCTCGGCGTCGTGTGGCACGCGGGGCATGGCGGCCAGGCGTTCGGCCAAGCGGCGGGTGGCTTCCTCTCGGGACAACTCCGAGCGGCCGTTGATCGACAGGCGCCAGGCCAGGTGCCGGAGCAGGTGGCGCCGGTCCTGGCTGGTCAGTTCGGTGGCACCGGGGATGTGGCGTTCGGCGTCACGGCGGTCCAGCAGGAGGGTCAACGCCGTGCGGTACAGCTCCAGCCGGTCGCGGGGCAGGAACGTGCGGCGGTCGAGGTTGAGGGCGCAGAGCATCGCGCACAGCAGGGGAGTGGTGGCCAACGCGCGCAGGTGCGGGTTGGCGTCCAGGCGGCTGAGCAGCGCACCCTCGTGACGGGGCAGGTCGGCCTCGTCGCACGGCAGGCCGCCCGCGTCCCGAGCGGCCTGGTGCCAGTGGCGGATGAGTGCCCGCACGTCCGCCGCGCTCATCCGCTCCAGGAACGCCGACCCGAAGCCCTCCGCCTTCAACCACCCCGCCGCCGCGGCACCGGGACGGGACGTGAGGACCCAGCGGACCTGGGGGAACGCGCGCGTCAGCTTGTCCAGCCAGCCCCGCACGGCACCGCGTTCGGCGGACGGTAGTTCGTCTACACCATCCACGAGCACCAGGGCACGGCCGGACTCCAGCTGCCGGTGCGCGAAACCCGGCGGCATCAACGCGGCCAGCGGCTGCGCGGTGTCCTCCACGAACGCCTCGGGTCCGGGCAAGCCGCGACCGGCGTGACCGCGCAGCTTGATCAGGAACGGGATGCAGCCGTTCAACTCGGCCAACTCGCCCCGGAACGCGCCGCGCGCGGCGTTGATCGCGAGCCAGCGCAGCAACGTCGACTTGCCCGAACCGGCCTCGCCCCGGATCAGGATGCGTTCGTTGGCGGCCAGAGCGCGCTCCACCCGCACCGCACCGTCCTGCCCGTCATGCGCCGCGTCACGCCATCGCGTCACCTCGTCCGCCGCGTGCCTGCGCCGCTGCGCCCCGCTGACCGACAGGCTGATGTACGCGACGCTCAACGTCGTCCGCGGCCGGTACCGGCGCACGTCCACGCCGAACAGTTCGATGTCGTCCAGCGACTCGCTCACCAGCCGCAGGTACCGGGTGCGGAACTCGGCGTCGTTGGCGGTGCCCTGCGGTGCCGTCAACGTCGGCGCGGGCAGCCGGGCGAGCACGTGCCCGACCTGTTCGGACAGACCCGACACCCGGCCGAGCAACTCCGCGCTCGCACGGGCCGCGAACGGCGTCAGGTGCACGACCAGCTGCACGAAACACGCGCAGCACTCGTCCAGCAGCACGCTGTGGAACCACGAGGCCGCCTCACCCAGACCGGCGCCCGCGGGCAGTTCGGCACGCAGCCGCCGGGCCAGCTTCGCCGGGTCGACGTCCACCTCGAACAACCCGGCGTCGGACAGGTCCGCACCCTCGAACGCCGACACCACCTCGGCCATCGCGGCGAGCCGTTCGTGTTCCGGCAGGCCCGGCACCTCCTGCCGGAACAGCGGCAGCAGCCGTTCGGCGACCACGTCGACCAGCGCCTCGACCTCCCGGTTGAACCGCCGCCGCTGGAAGTCGTCGGTCAACCGCGCCCCGACCAGGTCCACCAGCGGCTTGGTCCGCTCGGCCCGGCCCTTCCGGTTGGTCAGCCACAGCCTCATCGCCGACCCGACCAGCGTGCCGCCCACCCGCAGGACCACCGGTTCCACGAACACCCTCCTCCACCACCCGGATACCCTCTGTATCGCGTTGGGCGCACGGCCCGCACTAGTCCGAACGGATGTGATGGGGTGGGTGAACCGACGCCAGGGAGGACCGCACCAGTGATCATCCGCCGTGCCACCGCCGAGGACGTCCCCGCGATCGTCGCCATGCTCGCCGACGACGAGTTGGGCGCGCTGCGCGAGTCGCCGGACGACCTGGCGCCGTACGAGCGCGCCTTCGCCGCCATCGACGCCTCCGAGCACGAGGTGCTGGCGGTGGCCGAGCGGAACGGCGAGGTGGTGGGCACGCTCCAGCTGACCGTGTTGCGCGGCCTGTCGCGGCAGGGTGCTTCGCGGGCCCAGATCGAGGGCGTCCGGGTCGCCTCCGCGGTGCGCGGGCAGGGGCTGGGGGAGGAGCTGGTGCGGTGGGCGGTCGACGAGGCGAAGGCGCGCGGCTGCGCGGTCGTGCAGTTCACGTCCGACAAGAGCCGCGTCGACGCGCACCGCTTCTACCTCCGCCTGGGCTTCACCCAGTCACACGAGGGCTTCAAGCTGACGCTGCCGTAGCGCCCGGTACGTTGCGGCGGTAGTCGTCCGCGGCTCCACCGAAACGTCCGACCGGGAAGAGCAGATGATCCAAGTCCTTGCGACCGCGTTGACGGTCGTGGCGCTCGTCGCGGCCCTGTGGTCGCTGGTGCTGGCCATCGCGAACCGGCCCGTCACGCTCGCCACCAAGCCGACCCTCGGCCTGGCCGGTGTGGTCGTGCTCCTCGAAGTCGGGCTGCTGGCGCAGGCGGTCGTCGGCGTGGTGAACGTGCTCGGCACCGACCGGGAGTTGGACCGGGCCACGTTCATCGGCTACCTGATCGGGGCGGCGGTGGTGCTGCCGCTCGGCGCGTTCTGGGCACTCGGGGAACGGTCGCGGTGGGGTGCCGGGGTGTTGGCGGTGGCGTGCCTGAGCGTGCCGGTGATGATCTTGCGGCTGAACCAGATCTGGGCCGGTCATGGCTGACGGGCTGAAGGCGTCGACCCGGTCGGGGCCCGGCCGGCTGCTGATCGCGGTGTACGGGATCTTCGCCCTCGCGGCCACGGCCCGGTCGGCGGTGCAGATCACCACCCGGTTCGAGCAGGCGCCGCTGGCCTACCTGCTGTCCGCGTTCGCGGCGGTCGTGTACGTGGTGGCGACGCTCGCGCTGGCCGGTGTGGTGTCGCGGCGGATCGCGTACCTCGCGTGCGGGGTCGAGTTGGCGGGTGTGATCGTGATCGGCGCGGCGAGCCTGGTGTTCGTCGACGCGTTCCCGGACGCCACGGTGTGGTCGGACTTCGGCGGCGGTTACGGCTTCATTCCGCTCGTGTTGCCCGTGCTGGGCCTGCTCTGGTTGCGACACACGGGACTTCGGCATTCCGAAGAGGCCGGCTGAACCGTAAGGGCGCCTACATCGTATTGGGTGCAGGCCGCCGGGCCCCACACCCGGCGGCCGATCCATGACGGTGGCCGAGACCACGGGTGTCCCCGGCAGGGCACCGCCGTCGTGGGTTGGGAGGAGGCCGGGAGCGCACGGCTCCCGGCCTCCGTGACAAAGATCACCGGGCCGGCCCGATCTTGCCGCAGGCACTGTCCGTGCAGGTCAGGGCACCTGTCGGAAGCCGGATGGTCAACCCATGTCTGAGCCCGTTCTCAGGTGGGGTGTGCGAGCGTTCGCGCATCCGCCCGCGGCACCCCGTGCCGCGACGTGTCGGATGGTCCGCTCACCAAGGAGATTCCCACGATGTCCGTGCTGGCTCGGCTGAGCCTGGCCAACCGAAGTCTCGTCGGGCTGCTCAGCCTGCTCGTGATCGGTTTCGGCGTGTTCACGCTGCCCTCCATCAAGCAGCAGCTCTTCCCGTCGATCGAATTACCCGCGGCGGTGGTCATCGCGCCCTACCCCGGCGCGTCGCCGGACCTGGTGGACAGCCAGGTCGCCGAGCCGATCCAGTCGGCCGTGCGCGGTGTCGACGGTGTCGAGCAGGTGCTCACCCGTTCCGCGGAGAGCTCCGCCACCGTGCAGGTGATGTTCACCTACGGCACCGACGTCGACGCCGCCGTGGCGCAGATGCAGCAGGCGGTGAACCGGCTCCAGCCCCGCCTGCCGCAGGGCGTCGAACCGACCGTCGCCCAGGGCAGCACGGACGACATCCCGGTCATCGCGCTCGCCGCGACCTCCGGTGACGACGACATCGCCGCCGCGGCCCGGTTGCGCGCCGAGGTCGTGCCCGGCCTGGAGGCCATCCCGGGCGTTCGGGAGGCCACGGTCAGCGGTGAACGCGACCGCCAGGTCACCGTCACCGTCGACTACGCCCGGCTGGGCGCGGCCCGCGTCGAGCCGCAGGCGTTGACCGCCGCGCTGACCTCGGCGGGCGCGGTGGTGCCCGCGGGCACCGTGCCGGACGCGGACAAGACGCTGACCGTGCAGGTCGGCGGGCCGGTCGGTTCCGTCGACGACCTGCGCGACCTGGTGCTCGCCTCGCCCGCCGGCCCGGTGAAGCTCGGTGACGTGGCGGCGGTCGAGTCCGCGCCCGAGGCGTCCACCGTGCTCACCCGCACCGACGGCCAGGCCACCCTCGGCGTCAGCGTCACCATGGCCGCCGACGGCAACGCGGTGGAGATCTCCCGCCAGGTCCGCGACAAGCTCGCCGAGTGGGGCGAGGCGGCCGACACCACCCTCACCGTCGCGTTCGACCAGGGGCCGGAGGTGGAGAAGGCGATCAGCGGCCTGACCACCGAAGGGCTGCTCGGTCTGCTGTTCGCCGTGGTCGTGATCCTGCTGTTCCTGCTGTCGGTGCGGTCCACGCTGGTGACGGCGGTGTCCATCCCGCTGTCCGTGGTGGTCGCGCTGATCGCGCTCTACACCGGCGACCTGTCGCTGAACCTGCTCACCCTCGGCGCTTTGACGATCGCGGTCGGTCGGGTGGTGGACGACTCGATCGTGGTGCTGGAGAACATCAAACGCCACCTCGGGTACGGGGAGGACAAGCAGCGCGCCGTGCTCGACGGCGTGCGCGAGGTGTCGGGCGCGGTGACCGCGTCCACGCTGACCACGGTCGCGGTGTTCCTGCCGATCGCGTTCGTCGGCGGCATCGCCGGTGAGCTGTTCGGGCCGTTCTCCATCACGGTGACCGTGGCGCTGCTGGCGTCCTTGCTGGTGTCGCTGACGATCGTGCCGGTGCTGGCGTTCTGGTTCCTCAAGCGGCCTTCCGTGCCTTCGGACCCCGAGGCTGCCGAGCGCGCTTTGCGGGCGGCGTTGGAGAAGGAGAAGCGCAGCCCGTTGCAGCGCGCCTACGTGCCCGTGCTGCGGTTCGCCACCACGCGGCGCTGGGTGACGTTGCTGATCGCGGTGCTGATCTTCGGCGGCACGCTCGGCCTGGCCGGCTCGCTGCAGACCAACTTCATCGACAACGCGGGCGGCACGGCGTTGCAGGGCACGCAGAAGATGCCGCCCGGTAGCAGCTTGGCCTCCCGTGACGAGGCGGCGCGCAAGCTGGAGAGCGCGCTGGCGGACACCGAGGAGGTGGAGACCTACCAGGTCACCATCGGCACGGACAACAGCCTGGCCGCGTTCGGGTTCGGCGGTGACGGCGACACCAGCGTCCGCGCCACCGTCCGCGAGGGCACCGACCTGGAGGCCTTGCAGACCCGGCTGACCGAGCGCATGGCCGCTACCCCCGGTGCCGGTGAGGTGGCGTTCGGCGCGGCGGCGTCCGGGTTCGGTTCGGACACGATCGACGTGCTCGTCACCGCGCCCGACGCGGCCTCGTTGCGGGAAGCGGCCGACCGCGTGCAGCAGGTCGTCACCGGCACGCCCGGCGTCGGCGAGGTCACCAACGACCTCTCGGTGAGCGCGCCGCGCGTGCAGGTCACCGTGGACCAGGCCGCCGCGGCGGCACGTGGGCTCAGCAGCCAGACCATCGGCCAGTTCGCGGCGCAGGCGCTGCGCGGCGTGCCGGTGGCCCAACTGCCGATCGACGGCCGGTCGCAGCAGATCGTGCTCCGCACCGGTAGTGCTCCGACCGACGTGGACGCGTTGCGCGCGTTGCCGTTGCCGGGCGGCGTTACGCTGGGTCAGGTCGCCGAGGTGTCCGTTGTGGACGGTCCGGTGCAGGTGCGGCGCACCGACGGCGCGCGCAGCGCCACCGTGTCGGCCAAGGCCACCGGCTCGGACCTGGGCGCGCTGACGACCGAGCTGACGTCCCGGCTGAACGCGCTCGACCTGCCCTCCGGCGCCACGCACACCCTCGGTGGCGTGAGCGCCGACCAGGCCGAGACGTTCGCCGACCTCGGGCTGGCCATGCTCGCCGCCATCGCGATCGTGTTCCTGATCATGGTGGCCACGTTCCGCAGCCTGGTGCAGCCGCTGATCCTGCTGGTGTCCATCCCGTTCGCGGCCACCGGCGCGATCGGCCTGCTCCTGCTCACCGGCACCCCGCTCGGCCTGCCCGCGCTGATCGGCATGCTGATGCTCGTCGGGATCGTGGTGACCAACGCGATCGTGCTGATCGACCTGGTCAACCAGTACCGGCGGGACGGCATGCCGGTGCGGGAGGCGGTGATCGAGGGTGGACGACGGCGGCTGCGGCCGATCCTGATGACCGCCGCGGCCACGATCTTCGCGCTGCTGCCGATGGCGCTGGGGATCACCGGCGAGGGCGCGTTCATCGGCAAGCCGCTGGCGATCGTGGTGATCGGCGGCCTGATCAGCTCGACGCTGCTGACACTGGTCCTGGTGCCGACCCTCTACTCGATGGTGGAGGGCCGCAAGGAACGCCGTCAGGCCCGCAAGTCCAACCAGCCCACCGGAGACCGCCGCGAGCCGGTCACCGTCTGAGTTCTCCGCCGAACGCCCCCTCGCCCGTCGTGGTGGCGGGGCGTTCGGCGTTCCGGTCAGGCCTCGGCGCCGTCGGGCATGGCGAAGAAGTAGGAGGGCGGTGCGACCTGCGTGCACGTGCCGGTCGAGGGTTTGTTGTTCTTGTTCAACTGCCCGACGGTGAGGTCGTACTTGGTGTTCGTGGTGAGTCCCGAGTCGCTCGTGGCGTTGATCTGCCAGCCCTGCACGGGCTCCGACACCATGTAGGCGTTCTGGTTCGACAGCAGCGGCGGAGGCGGGTTGTTCGGGTCGGCGGGGTGCGGGTAGACGTACACGTGGAGCAGCGGGTTCGTCATGGCTTCGACCTTTCCGCGATGCGTTCGGCCTTTCCCGGCCGGTTCGGCTCGCCCGACGTTAACGGCCACGCGAGACGACCGAAAGCGACGTCACCCGACCCGGCGAAATCGCCTGTCGTGTTCCTCGGCGCATTGTCACCGACGGGCGAAATCATCGGCACGTTCACCGAATTGTGGGACCGTCGACAATCGGCTGATGCGGCTATTCGGAGATCCGGAAGTCCCACTTCCGGTCCGGCTTCCCGCCGGTCAGGCGGTGGAGGTGTTCCTGGCCTCCGACAGGTACCACGCGCCCGGTGGGCTGCGGGTCAGCGCGCCGCCCCAGGTCACGCGCCGGGCTCGTAGGCCAGGTTCGGGCGCAGCCAGCGTTCGACCTCGGCGAGCGGCATCCCACGCCTGCGGGCGTAGTCCACGACCTGGTCGCGCCCGATCCGGCCCACGGTGAAGTACCGGGACTCCGGGTGCGCGAAGATCACGCCGCTCACGCTCGCCGCGGGCGTCATGGCGAACGAGCTGGTCAGCGCCATGCCGATCTGCTCGGCCTCCAGGAGGTCGAACAGGTCCCGCTTCTCGCTGTGGTCCGGGCTCGCCGGGTAGCCCAGCGCGGGCCGGATGCCGCGGAACCGCTCGGCGTGCAGGTCCGCCAAATCGGGGTCGGCGTCCGGCTCGAACCAGTCACGCCGCGCCTGGAGGTGGACGTGCTCGGCGAACGCCTCCGCCAGCCGGTCGGCCAGCGCCTTCACCATGATCGACTTGTAGTCGTCCTGCTCGCGCTCGTACCGGCCGGCCAGCTCCTCGGCGCCGTGGATCGCGACCGCGAACCCGCCGAGGTGGTCACCGGCGGGCGCGACGTAGTCGGCCAGGCAGCGGTTGGGACGGCTCTGCGGCTTCTTGGTCTGCTGGCGCAGCATCGGCAGCCGCAGCCCGTTCACCACGATGTCGTCGCCCTCGGAGTGCGCGGGCCAGAAGCCGTACACGCCCTTCGCCGACAACGACCCGTCCGCGATGATCTGGTCCAGCATCGCGTTGGCGTCGTCGAACAGCTCCTGTGCGGCCGGGTTGGTCTCCAGGATCTTCGGGAACTTGCCCTTCAGCTCCCAGGCCAGGAAGAAGAACGTCCAGTCGATCATCTCGCGCAGCTCGGCCAACGACGGCTCCACCACCCGCAACCCGGTGAACGCGGGCGTCGGCAGCTCTTCGAACGACACCGCCTCGGCGTTCGCGCGCGCCTGCTCGACGGTGAGCAGCGGCGTGCTCTGCCGGTTCTCGTGCTCCTCCCGCAACCGCTGCTGCTCGACGCGGGTCGCCACGCCCAGCTCCTCGGCACGCTCCTCGTCCAGCAGCGCCGACACCACGCCCGCCACCCGGGACGCGTCCAGCACGTGCACCGTGGTCTGGTCGTACGCGGGGGCGATGCGGACCGCCGTGTGCTGGCGGGACGTCGTCGCACCGCCGATCAGCAGCGGCAGCTTCATGCCCCGGCGCTGCATCTCCGCGGCCACCGACACCATCTCGTCCAGCGACGGCGTGATCAGCCCGGACAGGCCGACCGCGTCCGCGCCCTCGGCGATCGCGGTGTCCAGGATCTTCGCCGCCGGCACCATCACGCCCAGGTCGATCACGTCGTAGTTGTTGCAGCCCAACACGACGCCGACGATGTTCTTGCCGATGTCGTGCACGTCGCCCTTCACCGTGGCCAGCACGACCTTGCCGTTGCCGCGGGTGGAGCCGGAGGCTTCCTTCTCCGCGTCCATGTACGGCTCCAGGTGCGCGACCGCGCGCTTCATCACCCGCGCGCTCTTCACCACCTGCGGCAGGAACATCTTGCCCGCGCCGAACAGGTCGCCGACGACCTTCATGCCGTCCATCAGCGGGCCCTCGATCACGTCGAGCGGGCGCTTCGCCTCCAGCCGGGCTTCCTCGGTGTCGTCGATGATGAAGTCCACGATGCCGTGCACCAGCGCGTGCTCCAGCCGCTTGGCCACCGGGCGCTCGCGCCACGACAGGTCGATGACCCGCTTGGTGCCCGAGCCGGACACCGTCTCGGCGAACGACACCAACCGGTCCGTGGCGTCCGGACGGCGGTCGAACAGCACGTCCTCGACCAGCTCCAGCAGGTCCTTCGGGATGTTCTCGTAGACCGCGAGCTGACCGGCGTTGACGATGCCCATGTCCAGGCCCGCGCGCACACCGTGGTACAGGAACGACGAGTGCATCGCCTCGCGCACGGTGTCGTTGCCGCGGAACGAGAACGACAGGTTCGAGATGCCGCCGCTGATCCGCACGCCCGGACAGCGCTGCTTGATCAGCGGGATGGCGTCCAGGAACGCCTTGGCGTACCCGTTGTGCTCGGCGATGCCGGTGGCGACGGCCAGCACGTTCGGGTCGAAGATGATGTCCTCGGCCAGGAAATCGGCCTTCTGCGTGAGCAGGTCGTACGCCCGCCCGCAGATCTCGACCTTGCGCTCGGCCGTGTCGGCCTGGCCCTTCTCGTCGAACGCCATCACCACCACGCCCGCGCCGAAGTCGCGGATGCGGCGGGCCTGGGCCAGGAACGACTCCTCGCCCTCCTTGAGGCTGATCGAGTTGACCACGCCCTTGCCCTGCACGCACTTCAACCCGGCTTCCAGCACGGTCCAGCGCGAGCTGTCCACCATGATCGGCACCCGGGCGATCTCCGGCTCGGTGGCGATCAGGTTCAGGAACGTGGTCATCGCCCGCTCGCTGTCGAGCAGGTCGGCGTCCATGTTCACGTCCAGCAGGTTCGCCCCGCCGCGCACCTGCTCCAGCGCCACGTCCACGGCCGCCTGGTAGTTGTCGCTCTCGATCAGCCGGCGGAACTTCGCCGAACCGGTCACGTTGGTGCGCTCGCCGATCATCACGAACCCGGTGTCCGCGCCGATCTCGAACGGCTCCAGACCGCTGAACCTGGTCCGGTTCGGCGCCTGCGCGACCGGGCGCGGCGGAAGGCCCTTGACCGCCGCCGCGATCCGCGCGATGTGGTCTGGCGTGGTGCCGCAGCAGCCGCCGACGATGTTGACCACGCCCTCCTCGGCGAACCCGTGCAGCAACGCGGCGGTCTCGTCCGGGGTCTCGTCGTAGCCGCCGAACGCGTTGGGCAGCCCGGCGTTGGGGTGGCTCGCGGTGTAGGTGCCCGCGATCCGGGACAGCTCGGCGACGTGCGGGCGCATCTCGTGCGCGCCCAGCGCGCAGTTCACGCCCACCACCAGCGGCTCGGCGTGCGCGATGGAGTTCCAGAACGCCTCGACGGTCTGCCCGGACAGCGTCCGGCCGCTCAGGTCCACGATGGTGATCGAAATCCACAGCGGCAGGTGCGGCGCGACCTCGCGGGCCGCGGCGACGGCGGCCTTGGCGTTGAGCGTGTCGAAGATCGTCTCGATGAGCAGCAGGTCGACGCCGCCCTCGGCGAGCGCGCCGATCTGCTCCGCGTACGCGGCCTGCACCTGGTCGAACGTCGCCGTCCGGTACGCCGGGTCCTCGACCCGCGGCGACAGCGACAGGGTGACGTTGAGCGGGCCGACGGAACCGGCCACGAACCGGCCGCCCGCCTCGTCGGCGGCCTGGCGGGCCAGCTGCGCGCCGCGCACGTTCATCTCGCGCACCAGGTTCTCCAGGCCGTAGTCGGCCTGCGCGATGCTGGTCGCGGTGAACGTGTTGGTGGTGGTGATGTCCGCGCCCGCGGCCAGGTACTGCCGGTGGACGTCGAGGACGAGGTCCGGGCGGGTCAGGTTGAGCAGGTCCGGGTCGCCGGTGACGTCGTGCGTGTGGTCGCCCAGCAGGTCGCCGCGGTAGTCGTCCGGGGTGAGCCCGGCGGCTTGGAGCATGGTGCCCCAGGCGCCGTCCAGCACCGCGACGCGCTGGTCCAACAGCTCTCGCAGGGCGTTTTCCGACACGCGGCCTCCCATCGTGGGAGGCGCCCTTGCTGTCTTCGAGCCTCGGCCGAGCGTGGCGGGCTCGTCACCCGTTGCAGCGCCTCTCGGTCGGGAGTCCGATCGTAGCGAATCCCTCGATCGTGGGCGGATAGGCCCACAGGGTGAGACTTCGGGCCGGGCTTCGGTAGGGATCTCAGCGGGCGATCACGACCTCCAGCGTGCGCGGCCCGTGCACGCCTTCCACCCGTTCCAGCTCGATGTCGCTGGTCGCGGACGGTCCGCTGATCCACGTCTGGGTGCGCACCCCGGCCAACGCCGCCACCGCGTCCGGCACACCCGCCACCACCTGATCGGCCCGCACGACCACGATGTGGTAGTCCGGCACCAGGGTGAGGGCGCGCGGGCCCTGGTCGGCGGCGTCGTGGTCGAGCACGATCGTGCCGGTCTCGGCGACGGCCACGTGACACGCGGTGACGACGGCGTCGGCGCGTTCGAGGATGGCGACGTCCAGGGTGTCGGCACCCACCCTGTCAACGCTCACGGTGCCGTCTGTGTCGAGCCCCACGGCGTCGACACCTTCCGGGGCGCGGGCGACTTCGGATCCGGCTCCGGCTTCCGCTTTGGCTTCGGTGTTCGCTCCGGCTTTGGCTTCGGCTTTGACTTCGGTATTGGCTTCGCGAGGGTCCCCGCCCAGGGGATCCCTTGATTCAATTCTACCGGCGGGGTACGACAATTCCGTCCACTCGGGCGGGGTGCCGGGTGCGACCACGACCCGCCGAGCACCCCGTTCGCGGAGCGCGGCGGCGATCGTCTCGGCGACCTGGTCGGCGGGGACGACGCGGACCCGGGCGCGGTAGTCGCGCAGGCGTTCGGCGAACAGGTCGAGATCGCCAGGCCCGCGCGTGCCCGCCGCACGGTAGTCGCGCGGCACCGGCGCGGGGTCGCGCGGACCCTTCGCCCGGCGGACCCTGGCCAGGACCTCGTCACGGGCGCTCATCGGGACTCCCACCAGTCGCGGAACGTTTCCTTCGGCGGCTGCGGCAGGTCGCGTGCCGTCGACCAGCCGGGCAGCGGCACGTGCCTGCTCGCCACCCGCCCGAACTTGCCGAGCCGGATCAGCCGACGCCACCGCCGGGCATCGGACATGGCCCACGCCAGCGCGCGCATCGCGGTCGACTCCGGGGTGGCCCGCTTCGACTCGGTGACCCGTTCCCGCAGGTGCACCAACATCGACGGGATGTCGATGGCCACCGGGCACACGTCGTAGCAGACACCGCACAACGACGACGCGAACGGCAGCGTCGGGTTCTTGTCCACCCCGGTCAGCTGCGGCGACAGCACCGCGCCGATCGGACCGGGGTAGGTGGAGCCGTACGCGTGGCCGCCGGTGCGCTCGTACACCGGGCACGAGTTCAGGCACGCCGAACAGCGGATGCAGCGCAACGCCGCCCGACCGTCCGGGTCGGCGAGGGTGGCCGTGCGGCCGTTGTCGACCAGCACGACGTGGCTGGTCTGGCCCTCGGTCGGCCCCGTCCACACCGACGTGTACGGGTTCATCCGCTCACCGGTGGAGGAGCGGGGGAGCAGCTGCAGGAACACCTCGAGGTCCCGCCAGCTCGGCACCAGCTTCTCGATGCCCACCACGCTGATCAGCGTGCGCGGCAGGGTCAGGCACATCCGGCCGTTGCCCTCGGACTCGACCACCACCAGCGCGCCGGTCTCGGCCACGCCGAAGTTCGCGCCGGAGATGGCCACGTCCACGGTCATGAACTTGTGCCGCAGGTGCTTGCGGGCCGCCTCGGCGAGCGCGCGCGGGTCGTCGGTCAGGTCCGGGTCGACACCCGGCATCTCGCGTCGGAACACCTCGCGGATCTCCGACCGGTTGCGGTGGATCGCCGGCACCAGGATGTGGCTGGACTTGTCGTTGCCCAGCTGGACGATCAGCTCGGCGAGATCGGTCTCCACCGCGTGCACGCCGACGTCCGCCAGGGCCTCGTTCAACCCGATCTCGACCGTGGCCATCGACTTGACCTTGATGACCTCACGGGTACCGGTCGCTTTCACCAGGCCGGTGATGATCCGGTTGGCCTCGTCGGCGTCCCGCGCCCAGTGCACGTGCGTGCCCCGGCTCGTCAACGCCTCCTCGAACCGGACCAGGTACTCGTCCAGGTTGGCCAGCACCTCGTCCTTGATCGCCGCACCCGCCGCGCGCAGCTCCGCCCAGTCCGGCAGCTCGCCGACGACGTTCGCGCGCTTGGCCCGGATCGTGCCGGTGGCCTTGGCGAGGTTGCGGCGCAGCTGGGCGTTGCCCAGCGCGTGTTTGGCGGCCTTGGGGAACGGCTCGCCGGTCAGGTGGCCGCCGCCCGTGGGCATGCCGAGGAACGTCGTCATCGGGTGTGCTCCAGGATCTGCGCCAGGTGCAGCGGGCGGACGCCGCTGCGCAGCCTGCTCAGGCCGCCGCCGATGTGCATCAGGCACGACGAGTCGCCCGCGGTGAGGACGCCCGCCTTCGTGCTCAGCACGGCGCTCATCTTGTCGCCGAGCATCGCGGTGGACGTGTCGGAGTTCTTCAGCGCGAACGTGCCGCCGAAACCGCAGCACGTCTCGGCGGACGGCAGCTCGACCAGGTCGATGCCCTCGACGGCTTTGAGGAGCTTCAGCGGACGGTCCTGCACCTTCAGCACGCGCAGCGAGTGGCACGTCGGGTGGTAGGTGACGCGGTGCGGGAAGTACGCGCCCACGTCGGTGACCTGGAGGACGTCCACCAGGAACTCGGACAGCTCGTAGGTGCGCTTGGCGGTGCTCTCGGCGGCCTCGGCCAGCTTCCGGTCGCCGTGCTTGCGGGCGACGTCGGCGTGCTGGTGGCGCACCGAGCCCGCGCACGACCCGGACGGCGCGACGATCACGTCGGCCCGTTCGAACGCCTCGACGTGGTTGCGGATGACCGGCAGCGCCTGGCCCGGGTAGCCGGTGTTGATGTGCATCTGACCGCAACAGGTCTGGGCACTCGGGACGACCACCTCGTGGCCGAGCCGTTCCAGCAGCCGGACGGTGGCCTTGCCGACGTCCGGGAACAGCCCGTCGACCAGGCACGTGACGAACAGCGCGACTCTCACCGCGGTGAGTCTAGACTCTGTGGTCTGACCACACCAGACTGTGGTCTGACCACAAGTCTCAGGGGGTGTCCGGGTGTCCGGGTACGGCGCGGTGCTGCGGCACGTCGAGTCGGAGTTGACCGCGGGCAGGCTCGGCGTGGGGCAGCAGCTGCCCGCCGAACGCCGGCTGGCCGAGGACCTGGGCGTCAGCCGGGCCACCGTGCGCGAGGCGATCCGGGTGTTGCAGGCGATGGGCGTGGTGCGCAGCGGCGTCGGCTCGGGTCCCGACGCGGGCACGACGGTGATCGCCGACCCGGCGGGCGGCCTCGGCGCGGCTCTGCGCCTGCACCTGGCCACCCGCAGGCTGCCCATGGCGGACCTCGTCGGCACCAGGGTGATGATCGAGAGCCACTCGGTGCGCGCCGCCGCGGCCGCACCCGACCACCCGGACCTCGCGCGTGCCGCCGAGCTGCTGACCCGCATGGACGCGCCGGACCTCGACGCGGACGCGTTCCACCAGCTCGACGCCGACTTCCACGTCGCCCTCACCGCCGCCGCGGGCAACGCGGTGAACACCGCGATCATGGCCGCGCTGCGCGACGCCATCCACCGCACCGTGCTGGACGCCGTGCAAGCGCTGCCCGACTGGTCCCGCACCGCCGTCCGCCTGCGCCGCGAACACCGCTCCATCCTGCGCGCCGTCCAATCCGGCAACGCCGACCTGGCCGCCACGAGAGTCACCCGTCACGTAGAGGGCTTCCACCGCGAATGGGTCCGCCACTCGACATAACCCGAGAGTCGAACCCCCAGACCGCGTGTGTCCTACGTTCAGGCCGCGTGTGTCCTACGTTCGCGTAGCGAGAGTCCTACGTTCAGAACACCTGAATTCAACACTCAGAACACCGGCCGACGAACCTGAGTGTTGAACTCGGGGTACCTGAAGGTAGGACACACGTGCTCTGAATGTAGGACACACGTGGTCTGAGTGTTCGACTCTCGGGGGTTGGAGGTTCGACTCACGCGGGGGTGGGGGTTAGTCGGGGTGGTAGTGGCGGATGTCCTCGGTGGTTGCCAAGGTGGCGCGGAGGTCTTCCAGCGACTCCGGCGCGGCGTCGTGCGCCCTGGCCTGGACCAGGATGTTGCCCAACGCCGTGGCCTCCACCGGGCCCGCCGTCACGCGCCGTCCGGACAGGTTCGCGGTGAGTCGGCACAACAGGTCGTTGCGCGAGCCGCCGCCGACGATGTGGATGACGTCCACGTCACGGCCGGTCAGCTGCGTGGCCTGCTCCACCGTGCGGGCGTACGCGACGGCCAGCGAATCGAGGATGCACCGCACCGTCTCGGCCGGGGTGCGCAACGGGCCGGTCGCCGCTGCCGCGATCCGTTGCGGCATGTCACCCGGCGCGATGAACGCCGGATCGTCCACGTCGACCGTCGGACCACCCGAGGGCAGCCGCTCGGCCTGGGCCAGCAGGTCCGACACGTCGAGGTCCGACCACTCCCGCAGCGACTCCTGGAGCAGCCACAACCCGCCCACGTTGCGCAGGAACCCGGTCCGGCCGTCCACCCCGCCTTCGTTGGTGAAGTTCACCTGCCGCGCCTGACCGGTCAGCACCGGTCCGGGCAGCTCGACGCCCGCCAGCGACCACGTCCCGCTGGACACGTAGGCGAAACGCGCGCCCTCGGCGGGCAACGCCACCACGGCCGACGCCGTGTCGTGGGAACCGACCGACGTAACCAGCGTCGTGCTCGGCAGGCCGGTCGCCGCCAACACCTCCCGCCGCAGCAGACCCCGCACCTCACCGGGCTCCTGCAACGGCGGGAACGGCACACCGGCGGCCAACTCCGAGGCCCACTTCCTCGTCCGCACGTCCAGCAGCCCCGTGGTCGAGGCGTTCGTGATCTCGGTCCGTAACTCGCCGGTCAGCCAGTACGCGAGCAGGTCCGGCAGCAGCACCACGTGCGCGGCCTTGTCCCACAACGGCGACGACCGTTCGGCCTCCAACTGGTACAGCGTCGTGAAAGGCAGGAACTGCAGACCGTTGATCGCGTACAACCGCTCCGGCGGCACCCGTTCGTGCACCCGCTCCACCGCGTCCGCGGTCCGCCCGTCCCGGTACGACACGGGCTCGGCGAGCAGCGTGCCGTCCTCGGCCAGCAGCCCGTAGTCCACGGCCCACGTGTCGATGCCGATCGACACCACATCGGGGAACCCGGCGGCCAACGCCCGCAGCCCGGTCAGCACCTCCCGGTACAGTCCGCTGAAGTCCCACCGCAGGTGCCCGTCGAGCTCGACCATGCCGTTGGGGAACCGGTGCACCACGTGCAGCGCGGTCCGGCCGCCGGCCACCACCCCGGCCACGACCCGCCCGCCCGATGCGCCGATGTCGATTGCTCCGAAAACCCTGGCTACGGGCGACATGGGCGACTCCACCGGCTCCTTGAATCGTTTCAAACCCCACGCAGTCAACCGCCCACGTGCGGAGGATGTCAAGGATCACGCCGTCGGCCTTCGCGTCTCCGCAGGCCGACGCGGACCACGTTCTCCAGGGGCCCGACCGGAACGCGGGGGGAGCCCGGTCCCCGGGAGGACCGGGGACCGGACCCCGCCGCGCGGCTAGCTCGTCCGCCGCCTTTCGACCCGGCCGAGCAGCACCAGTGCGGCGCAGATGAGCACCACGTTCTTCAGCACGAACTCGCCGTTGGTGGTCAACAGCAAGGGGTTGCTCCCCGTCATCACGAGAGCGGGCGCCTGGACGAAGACCAGGAACGTCCCCGCCAGGTGGACCGCCACGACGACCAGCGTCAGCCGCGGCAGTCGCCCGAGCAGCAACACCGCACCCAACCCGACCTCGAACCACCCCAGCGCGGGCACCAGGAACGCCTGGTCGACCCACGGCACGGCGGCTCCGACGAGCTCCGCGACCGGCGAGGAACCGGTCACCTTCAGCACTCCGAACCAGACGAACACCACACCGATCGAGATCCGCAGGGCAGGCAGGGCCCAGCGGTCGAGCGGTGCTCCGGCGGTGGTCCGCTCCCCCAAGCGGGCCGACACGTCAGTCGCCCAACGGGTTCAGCAGGTCCGCCTTGCCCTCGAACGCGAACAGCAGCAGGTCCGTCATCCGGAACGTCTGCGCGTCCGGCCCGAACGCCGGCCGCCACGACGGCTCGCGGACGATCGACGTGCGGCTGCCCTCGATGGCGCGGTGGAACACCTCGGCCACGATCCGGCCGCCCACCGGTCCGAGCAGGCCGTTGTTGAACTCGGCCTCCCGCAGGACGTAGAGCCACAACGGGGTCGCGGCGGTCACCGCGGCCTTCTGCGCATCGGTCAGCGAGTCCAGGGTCGCGCCCTGGTCGCCGACCAGGATCTGCTCGCTCGTCAACGGCTCCACGCCCAGGAACTCCGCCATCTGCTGCCCGCCGGCCAGCCGGACCATGTTCGCCCGGGTCAGGTTGCGGAACGCCAGGTTGCGCTGGATCTCCGGGAACGTGGTGCCGCGGCCGTCGAACGTGCCCGCCGGCAGCTGGGTCAGCGGGTTCACCAACAGGCTGTCGATCCGCTTGGTCACGTTGCCGCCGTCGGCGGTCGGCGGCACGAGGTCCGGCCGGTCGGCTTCGGTGAAGTCGAACAGCCTGCGGAAGTCGGCGATCCAGTTGGTGGGCAGCGTGTCGACCGTGCCCGAGTTGGGGTTGTCCAGGTCCGGCAGCTGCGACCCGGGGTCGAAGTTGCCGGAGGTGCCGGTGAAGACGAACAACAGGAACAGCGAGGCGGCACCGCCCGGCCCGCCCGTGTTGAACACCCGGTTCCACTGGTACGCGCCCCGGATCATGCTGTGGCCCAACCGGTACGCCGCCACCGAGAACTCCAGCGGCATGGTCGGCTGCAACCCGTACGGCGACTGCCCGCGGCCCGGCGCCTCGAAGAACCGGCGGCCGTTGGTGAACACGTCGTCCACGATCGTCGGGTCGACGATCCGCGGCAGGAAGTCGGTGCGCAGCATCCACTGGTAGTGGCGCACCACCTGCTCGCGTGCCGCGGTGAACAGCCGCCGCCCGGTGAGCCCGCGCAACGCCAGCTCGTCCACGACCCGGTTGTGGAACCTGATGAACGCCAGGTGCGTCTGGGCGACCACCAGGTTCTCGTCGTTGCGGGTGTCCGGGATGAGCGGCCTGCGCCGGTCCGCCCCGGTCGTGCCCGCGGCGCCGAACCGCGGCAGGTCGAACCCCTCCAGCGCGACGTTGACCCGTTCGTCCGGGAACTGCACGGGCGAGGTCGTGCCGACCTTGAGCTTCACGCTGTCGGGCGCGTAGAACACCCGGTCGTTGCGGTCGGCGGGACCGCGCCCGTACACCGAGTCCAGGTCCAGGGCGGGCGAGCGGCCCTGCATCAGGTCGCCGAGGTTCACGTCGTCGCCCAGCTGCGACTCGGTGCGGTCCATGGTCAGGTCGTGGTCCACGAACTGACCGAGGTAGGTGAATCCCGCCGGGATCGACGGGTTCGCGGAGTCCAGCTGCGGGACGTCCGCCGTCATCGCGGTGGCCAGGGCGACCCTGGTCTCCTCGTCCAGTTGCGTTCCCTCGGGCCCCAGCCGGGAGAAGCGGAACCGGCGCAGTTCCTCCACCGTGAGCGGCTGACGTCTCGTCGCCACCCCGTTCCGGTCGAACTCGAGCACTCCTTCGCCCACGACGAAAAAGCTGTTCGTACCGTGCTTTCTCATTGACCCCCCCGGGTCTTTCGTTCCCCGGGAACCCCCCGGGCAGGACGAGCGCACCCCCTGTGTGTCGCCCTGTACTACACAGGTACCAGGTGTTGTCCATCAGATACACGGACTATTCCGCTGGTCCGGATGCTTTAGTCCATCCGGATGGGAAACTGTGAGGTGGTGGCGGTGCGTGAGCGAAAAATATTCCTTCGTCGCTCGATCGGCGGAATGCATACGTTGTGCGGCGTGACGTTCCCGGATTTCCACCGCGCCCCCAACATCGCCGACAACCCCGAGGTCTACGAGCGGGAGAACGAGGCGATCGACCCCGACGGCCCGCTGTGGCGGGAACTGCGGGCACGGGCCGACTGGGCCGGCCGCACGATCCTCGACCTGGGCTGCGGCACGGGGTTCTGGTTGCCCCGCTACGCGGCCGACGCGGGGGAGGTCATCGGGGTCGAGCCGGACCCGGACCTGCTGGCCAGGGCGAGGGAACGTGGCGTGGTGCGGCCCGGTGCGGTGCGGCCCGGTTCGGCCGAGCACATCCCGTTGGCCGACGCGAGCGTGGACGTGGTGCACGCCCGGTTCGCCTACTTCTTCCCACCGGACTGCGAACCCGGCCTCGCCGAGGTGCGGCGGGTGCTCAAGCCCGGCGGCAGGCTGGTCGTGATCGACAACGACCTGCGGCACGGCGAGTTCGCCGACCTGCTCGCCGCCTCGCCGTGGGCGTCCGCGCAGGGCGCCGCCGACACGACCGACGCGTGGTGGCGGGAGCGGGAAGCCGAGCGCACCGAGGTGATGTCCGCGTGGCGCTGCCGTGACGCGGCCGAGCTGGAAGCCGTGCTGCGCATCGAGTTCCCGGGCGATGTCGTGGACGGGTGGGTGCGCGCCAACCCGGGCCGGCGGGAGTTGAGCTACGGCTACGTCCTGTTCACCGTCACAGCTTGACCGTGCCCCTGGGGCAGGCGGTAGACCTGACGCCACACCACGACTCAGGGGGAGCTCGATGATCGACTACACCACGCACAGCCGGTTCACCGATCCCGGTCCGCTGGCGGGATGGCTGGACGGCGTCGGCCCGGACCTCGCGAAGCTGCGGCAGGCGGCGTCCGGGCTGGTGTTCCACTTCTGGGGCAACGGGGACATCACCGACCACGGGTTCCCGGCCGAACGGCTGGCGGAGGTCGATCTCCGGTACGCGTCGGACATGTTCGCCCGGCTGCACGAGCTGAACCCCGCGCCGCTGGACCAGGAGCGCGCGCCGACCGAGCGGATCGTCGGCTGCTGCCGCGATTTCACGCTGCTGTTCGTCGCCATGGCACGGCACCACGGGATACCGGCGCGGTCGCGGGTCGGGTTCGCCGGGTACCCGGCCCCCGGCTGGTACGTGGACCACGTGGTGGCCGAGGTGTGGGACGGCGACCGGTGGCGGCTGGTCGACCCGCAGTTCCCGGCGAGCGACGTCGACCTGTTGGACGTGCCCCGCGACCGGTTCCTGGTCGGCGCGGACGCGTGGCGGGCCTGCCGGTCGGGTGCCATCGAGGCGGAGCGGTTCGTGGTGTCACCGCACCTGAGCATTCCCGGCACGCGCGGCCTGCCCCAGGTGCGGCACGACCTCGTGCAGGACCTGGCCTCCCTGAACAAGCACGAGATGATCCTGTGGGACCTGTGGGGCGGGTTGCGCGACGAGCCGGAAGTGTCCGAAGAGGACGTCGCGGCCACCGACTCACTCGCCGACCTGCTGCAGAACCCCACCGACGACGACTTGCGCACGGCCTTCGACACCGACGCCTACCGGGTGACGCCGGTGATCACGTCGCTGAACCAGGCCACTCAGCTCCCGGTGGAGGTCGTGTTGCGCTGAGGCGCTGAGGCCTTCCGGGCGGTCGAAGGGCTGAGGCGGTTCATCACGGCCAGGTACGAGGTGGGGAACAGGCGGGCCAGGATGTCCGGCACGACGGCGGTCCACGCGATCAGCACGCGGCCCTTGCGCTTCTCGACGCCGGTCAGGATCCGCTCGGCCGCCTTGTCCGCGGGATAGGTGAGGAGCTTGGCGAAGCTCTCCTTGCCCTGCGCCGCCTCGGCTTCGCTCGCCCCGGACGCCACCCGCGCGGTCTCCGCGATCCTGGTCCGGATACCGCCCGGGTGGACGCTGGTCACGCCGACGCCCCGGTCGGCCAGCTCGTGGCGCAGCGACTCGCTGAACCCGCGCAGGGCGAACTTGCTGGACGAGTACGCGGTCTGGCCGGGCGGGCCGATGAGGCCGAACAGGCTCGACACGTTCACCACGTGGCTGCCGGGTGATTTCAGCAGCGTCGGCAGCAGCAGGCGGGTCAACGCGACCGGGGCGCGGAAGTTGATGTCCATCACCCAGTCGAACTCGTCCGCGCTCACCTGGTCGAACGTGCCGCTCAACGCCACGCCCGCGTTGTTCACCAGCAGGGTGACGCGGGGGTTCGCGGCCAGCACACGTGCCGCGAGCTCGTCCAGACCGGCGATGTCGGCCAGGTCCGCCACGAACGTCTCGACCCGCACCCCGCGGATCTTCCCGGCCACCGCCGCCAACCGGTCGGCGTCCCGGTCGATCAACACGAGATCGCTACCGCGCCGGGCCAGCCCGTGCGCCATGTGCTCGCCCATGCCACTGGCCGCACCGGTGACCACCGCCGTCCCGCCTGCGAACCGGTAGCGCGAGAGCTGGGACATGCGGCCTCCTCGGGACGTCGGTGACACCAGTTTGACCGCACTCCGACGGCGGGGCCCGACTCCGCGCACAGGAATCCGACCTCGACACGACGTCACGCACCGCGAACGTTCCGACCGGCCTGATTGCCGCGTTCCGCAGCGCCGACGGCTCCAGGCACACTGATGGGCATGACCACTCCCGAGCACCTCGACGTCGTGATCGTGGGCGCCGGACTGTCCGGTGTCGGCGCGGCCTACCGGCTGCGCACCGAGTGCCCCGGCAAGTCCGTCGCGATCCTCGAAGCCCGCGACGTCATGGGCGGGACGTGGGACCTCTTCCGCTATCCGGGCATCCGGTCCGATTCGGACATGTTCACCCTCGGCTACCCGTTCCGGCCGTGGCGGGAGGCGCAGTCGATCGCCGACGGAACGTCGATCCTGCGCTACGTCCGGAACACCGCCGAGGAGTTCGGCATCGACCGGCTGATCCGCTACCGCACCAAGGTGGTGGCCGCCGACTTCTCCACCGAGACGGCGCGCTGGACGTTGACGGTCAGCCGCCGCGACGAGGCCGGCGTGGTCACCGAGAGCACGCTGACCTGCGATTTCTTCTACTCCTGCACGGGTTACTACAACTACGAGCAGGGCCACGACCCGGTGTTCCCGGGCATCGAGTCGTTCCGCGGCGAAGTGGTCCGGCCGCAGTTCTGGCCCGAGGACCTGGACTACGCGGGCAAACGCGTGGTGGTGATCGGCAGCGGTGCGACGGCGGTGACGTTGGTGCCGTCGATGGCCGAGACCGCCGCGCACGTCACCATGCTCCAGCGCTCGCCGACGTGGATCGGCGTGGTGCCCGGCCGTGACAAGCTCGCCGACAAGGTCCGCGAACTGCTGCCCGCGAACGCCGCGCACCGGCTGATCCGCACCAAGAACATCCTGTTCGGGGTGGCGTTCTACCAGTTCTGCCGCCGCTGGCCGAAGGTCGCGCGCAAGGTGCTGACCGGCCTGTCCGCCAAAGCTCTGAACGACGAGAACGCGGTGCGCGAGCACTTCACGCCCACCTACGACCCGTGGGACCAGCGGCTGTGCGCGATCCCGGACGCCGACCTGTTCAAGGCGGTCAACGCGGGTCGCGCGTCGGTCGTCACCGACCACATCGACACGTTCACCCCCGACGGCGTGCGGCTCGAGTCCGGGCGGGTGCTGGAGGCGGACGTCGTGGTCACCGCCACCGGGCTGCAACTGCTGGTGCTCGGCGGGATCAGGCCCAGCGTGGACGGGCGGCGGGTCGAGCTGTCCGACCAGTTCATCTGGCGCGGCGCGATGATCACCGGGCTGCCGAACTTCGCGGTGTGCGTCGGCTACACCAACGCCTCCTGGACGCTGCGCGCCGACCTGACCTCGCGCCTGGTGTGCCGGGTGGTCAACCACATGGACCGGCACGGGTACGCGTCGGTCGTCGCCACGCCGGACCGCGAGCTCACCCGCCGTCCGCTGCTGGACCTGGCCTCCGGTTACATCCAGCGGGCCATCGACACGTTCCCGCGCCAGGGTGACCGCGGTCCGTGGCGGGTGCGGCAGAACTACGTGCTCGACGCGGTGTCCACGTTGCGCGGCAACCTGAGCCGTCACCTCGTCGGCACGTCGCGCGCCGCCGTCCGCCGGTCCGCGCCGGCCGGTCAGGTCGGTCAGGTCGGGTAGTGGGTCAGGCGCGGTAGTGGGTCAGGCCCGGTAGCGCAGGCCGTTCATCACGAGGTCGAGCATCCCGTCCGACGGGCCGACCTCGCCCGTCGCGATCGCGATGCCGCCGAGGGTGGTGAGCACGTCGAGCGGGGTCACGTCCGTGCGGTCGATGGCTTTCAGCAGCATGGTCACGGTCTGCGTCAGCCGTTCCAGGCTCTCCGCGTACGGGTCGCAGCCGCCGGCGATCAACGCGTTCAGCGCATCGCTCAAGCCGCGTTTCGTGGCCATGTACTGAACGAACCGGTCCATCCACGCCCTGGTCGCCTCGTGTGGCGGCAGGGTGCGCAACAGCTCGGACGCGGCGTCGCAGAGCTTGGTCAACTCGTTCCGGTAGACCGCCTCCACCAGCGCCTCGCGGGTGGGGAAGTGGCGGTAGAGCGTGCCGATCCCGACGCCGGCGCGTTTGGCGATGGACTCCAGCGCGACGCCCGCGCCGTCCTGGGTGAACGCGGTCAGCGCCGCCTCGATCAACCGGTCGCGGTTGCGCTGGGCGTCCGCGCGCAGCGGGCGGGTCACGGATGCCTCCCGGTCTCGTGTGTGACGCAGCTCTCAGTGTAACCGGAGGTTTCCTCCGGTTAGTGTCGGACGTAGCGGAGGAAGCCTCCGGTTCAGTGTACGACACCAGACGGGAACATCATGACCGAGCACATCACCACTCCGTTCGACGCGGAGTCCACCGCCGCCCAGGTCGTGGCGGGCATCGACCTGACCGGCCGCCGCGCGGTGGTCACCGGTGGCGCGTCGGGCATCGGCATCGAGACGGCGCGGGCGTTGGCGTCGGCGGGCGCGGAGGTCACGCTGGCGGTCCGCAACACCGCGGCCGGGCAGCAGGTGGCCGACGAGATCGGTGGGAACGTGCGGGTCGCGCCGCTCGACCTGGCCGACCGGGCGTCCGTGGCGGCGTTCGTGGCCGGCTGGGACGGTCCGCTGCACATCCTGGTCAACAACGCGGGCGTGATGGCCACGCCGGAGACCCGCACACCCGAGGGCTGGGAACTGCAGTTCGCGACCAACCACCTGGGCCACTTCGGGCTGACCACGGGCCTGCACCGGTTCCTGGCCGTCGAGGGCGCGCGGGTCGTGTCCGTGAGCTCCAGCGCGCACCTCATGTCGCCGGTCGTCTTCGACGACATCCACTTCGTCAACCGGCCTTACGACCCGTGGGCGGCGTACGGGCAGTCCAAGACGGCGAACGTGCTGCTGGCGGTCGAGGCGACCAAGCGCTGGGCGGCCGACGGCATCACCGTGAACGCCCTGATGCCGGGCGGCATCATGACCAACCTCCAGCGCCACATCGACCCGGAGGCCATGGGCGCCATGTTCGACCAAGCCGCCGCCGACGGCTTCAAGCTGAAGACGCCGGAGCAGGGCGCGGCCACGTCGGTGCTGGTGGCGACGTCACCGCTGCTGGAGGGCGTCGGCGGGCGGTACTTCGAGGATTGCAACGAGGCCCTGCCGAACGACGGCGGCGTGGTCAGCGGTGTCGCGGCCTACGCGCTCGACCCGGAGGCGGCGACCCGGCTGTGGCAGGTCTCGGAAGAGGCGCTGGCCCGCTGACCGGCGCGTCAGCCGCCGACCTCGGACATCGTCGTCGCTCGTCGCGGCGCCGTTCACGTGGGAACCGATCACCTCGGCGTGCCGTCGACGGGTTGCGCCAGCTCGGCGAGCAGGGCGGCGGCCTTCTCCGGGTGGAGGAGGAAGCCCATGTGGCTGGTGTCCAGGGTGCGCACGTCGAACGGGTTGTCCGGGGTCAGCGCGTCGGCTTCGCGGATGAACCGGTCCTGGAGCTCGATCGGGATGGAACGGTCGGCGGTCAGGCGGACGTACGTGTGCGGCAGGCGGCTCCACGTGGCGGCGTCGACGCGCTCGTCACCCGCGTCCAGGCTGTCGTCCGGCTCCAAGGTGTTCAGCGCGGCGAGGAACTCCGCGTCCGTGCCCTCCGCCAGGATCGCGGTCTTGAGCGTCGCCAGCACGGCGGGGTCGGCGGTGCGCCAGTTCATCCTCAACGCGCCCAGCTCCGCCGGGTTGGCGGCGATCAGGTTCGCGCCGAGGTCGTTGAGCGCGCTCGACGCGTACTCCGGCTCCTCCATGTACCCGCCGAGCGTCAGGTCGACGCAGCACCACCCGGACATGTACACGACCCGGTGCAGCAGTTCGGGCGCGGCGTTCGCGACCCCGGTCACGGTCGTCCCGCCACGGCTGTGCCCGACCAGGATCACCGGGCCGAGCTCGCCGGCCCGCCGCACCACCTCGATCACGTGCGCGACGTTGTCCGTGTAGGGGACGCCGGCGATCCCGGCGGGTGCGGCGGCCAGCGCGGCGGCGTCCTGCGGCGCTTGGTAGGACGCGGAGAACGTCGCGCCGAAGCCGTGTCCGGGCAGGTCGACGGCGAGCGCGCGGTGGCCGAGCAAGGTCATTTCGCGGAGCATGGGCGACCAGTGGAACGAGTTGCTGTTGGCACCGTGGACGAAGACGAAGATCGCGTTCATGCAGAGATCTTCACATTCGTCCGGGACCGGGCCAGCAGCACACCGCCGATCACCACCGCGCCGCCGACCAGCGTGTTCCACCCGACCGGCTCACCCAGCAGCAACGCGCCGACCGCCGTCGACCACAACGGCGTGACGTAGGTGACGGTGGACGCGACCGTCGGCCCGGCCGCCCGGATCACGTCCAGGTTCAGCACGTACGCCAGCCCCGTGCCCGCCGCGCCGAGCACCACCAACGCCACCGCCGCCGACGTGCCCGGCCACGACGGCAGACCGCCGAGCGGCCAGGCGACCACGGCCAACTGCACGGTCGCGCAGGTGATCTGCGCGGCGGACAACGCGCTCGCGCTGTGGTCGCCGCCGGAGAAGAACCGGCGGGTGTAGGCGAAACCCGCGCCGTAGCAGGCGGTCGCGGCCAGGCAGGCGAGGCTGCCTTCGAGGAGGCTGCCCGCCAACCCGCGCCACGCGCCGAGCACGACCAGCACACCCGTGAAGCCGACCAGCAGCCCCGAGAGCCGGGCCCGCGTGATCCTCTCCTGCGGCACGATCAGCAGCACGAACACCAGCGTGGTCAACGGCGTGGTGGCGTTGAAGACCCCGGCCAGCACCGAGCTGATCCGCGTCTCACCGTGCGCGAGCAGCGTGAACGGCACCGCGTTGAGGTGCGGGTGTTCGAGGGCGAGGACGACGAGGTCGCCGAGTGGCTGGCCAACGGCACGGTCGAGGCGGCCGTCGTGGTCGACCCGCAGCCCGGCCACGGTGTGCTGGTGGGTGAGGACGCGTTCCACGCCCTGCTGCGCACCGACCACCCGTTGGTCGGGGTGGGTGAGGTGCAGGTGGCGGACCTGGCGGACGACCCGTTCCTGCTGTCGTGCGGCGGGTGCGAGCGGCACGTGCGGCAGGTGCACGCGGGGCTGCCGTTCGACCCGCTGCACCGGGTGCGTGAGCTGGGCACGTTGTTGGCGATGGTGCGGGCCGGTGTCGGCATCTCGATCGTGCCGGGCCTGGTGGCGTCGATGCTGGTGCCGGGGTTGGTGTTGGTGCCGTTGCGGCCGAAGGTGGTGCGGAGGCTGGTGATGAGCGGCCCGCCGGGACGCGAGTGGCACCCGGCGGTCACCGCCCTGGTCGACTCCCTGCCGCGAGTGTGAGCTGCCCGGGTTCGATCTGCCCCGGTTTCGTCGGTTGCCAGCGGGCGATTCACGTCCCATGACGAGACGCACGCGCGGTGGTGGACGGCATACAAGGTGCTGTCGCTGGAGGCGGTGCGCGCGGCCGACGTGCTCGGCCGGCACCTGGAGACGTGATGCCTCCGCACCCCTGCCCGGCGCATACAGTGGCCACGACAAGGACGACCGACGCCGAGACTGCCGACGCCGAGACTGCCGACGCGACGACCACGCCCGCCCGCACGAACAGCAAGGAGCGGTGGCCCGGTGACATTGCGGGGAACCAGACCCAATCCGGCCCAGTGGCTGTGGTACGCGGTCGGCGGGCGGCTGCCGCAGCGCTGCAACGCCTGGGTGCTGCACGACGTCACCTGCCGCACGTGGGCGGTGCGGCACTTCGTGCGCGGGTTCATCCAGATGTCGCCGGTACTGCTGCTGCTCCTGCTGCCCGGCCCACTGCTGATCAGGGTCCTGTCGATCGTGCTCGGCCTGCTCGTCGGCTACTTCTACTCCATGTCCTACATGTGGCAGACCACCGAGGAACGCCTGGTCAAGCAGGGCTACCCGCGAGGTCTCGGCGCGGAGACGCGGCGCGCCTCGAACGCCGGGCAGGACGCCCGCTCGAAGGCCGCCTACGACCGCCTCTACCGCAGCGACTCCTGACCGCAGTCAGCCTCCGGCGGTGAGCCGCCCGACCGCGAACTCCACGAACGGCCGCGCCGGTAGGAAGCAAGACGTCCGAACCGCCTGGGGCGGGTGGACCGGGACGGTGAACCGGCGCAAGCCGCTTTGTTCGACCGCGCAGGGATCTGGGGCTGCTGCGGTTCCCACACTCCCGGCACGACGACTGGACGCCTTACTTCGGTGTGGCATTCGCCAATGCGTCGGTGTGCGGCACGACGCGATCGTCGGTGCTTCTACTACCGGGCATGACATGCGACTCTGCCGGCCGTGTTCAACTACGTCGTTCGGGTGAAATATCGACATTGCGACCTTTTCGACCTCGGCAAGGGCAGAACTGTCGGGTGTGGACTGGCATCCTGCCGTGCCATCGAGGTCACGAAGCGCGGTGGCCTTCGTTAGTGAGATAGCGCAGCCGGGTTGGAGAGTGTTGTGACGACGATGCAGGGCTTGGTCACCGCCGAGGACCTCGACAAGTTCGCAGGCACTGGCTCGTCGCGTGGGTTGCTGCCGCATGTCGTCAGGAGGCTGCTCGCGGCAAGTCCCGGCATCAGAGGTCTATCGATGCCTGCTGGTGATGGTGTGTGGCGTGGTGGGTGGGACGGTTACGTAGAGCACGTCGACGGCAATGCCCACCTACCGCACGGCGCACTGTGCTGGGAGATGGGCAACGTCCGAAGGGTGCGCTTGAAAGCTCAGCAGGATTACACCAAGCGTACTGCCAGACCTGGTGAGGTCGTCCCCGCCCATACCACCTTTGTCTTCGCGACCATGCGCCACTGGCCTAACAAACGCGAATGGGCCGCGGCGCGGCGGGCGGAAGGCCTGTGGCGGGATGTTCGCGTACTCGACTCCGATGATCTGTGGGCCTGGCTCGAGAGCAATCCTGACATCCATGCGTGGATGTCCGAGCAGATGGGGGCCAGGCTAGGCGGTCCATCGAAAGCGCCTGCTCCCGCGCAACTGCCGGCGGACGCCGTGAACTTCGTCGGCCGTGAGGACGAACTCATCGGCTTGTCGACCATTGCCCAGCACATCAGTGGCGGCGGCCTGGTCGTCATAACCGGACAGCCGGGTGTCGGCAAGACGACCCTGGCGGTGCGGTTCGCGCACGATCATGCCGCAGGCTATCCGGATGGCCAACTGTACGTGGATCTACGTGGCACGCACGACGACGCTGTCGCCGTCGATGCGCTCCTTGAACGTGTGCTCGGATCGCTGGGCGTCTCACTGGCGGCCTCAAGTTCGCACGTGGACGAGATGACCGCTGCTTACCGAACGCTCGCAGCGGACAAACGCTTCATCCTCGTGCTTGACAACGCGGCCGACGAGCAGCAGGTCCGGCCCTTGATCCCCGGCACCTCGCGCTCGCTCGTCGTGGTCACCAGCAGGGATCACCTTGGCGGCTTGGACTGCCATCGGCGGATTCACCTTGATGTCTTGTCAAAATCAGAGGCTGCCGCCCTGCTCGCACACGGTGTAGGCGTTGACCGGGCTGAGGCCGAGCACGATGCGCTCGGCGAGATCGCCGGCCTCTGTGGCCACCTGCCGCTCGCGCTACGCATCGCGGCGCGCCTCGCCGAGCGATCGCCGACCTGGCGCTTGGCGTACCTCGTGGAACGGCTTCGGGACGAACGGTCGCGGCTCGATCGGCTGAAGAGCGGTGATCTGGCTGTCCGGGCGAGCTTTCAACTCTCGTACGACCTCCTTGCGCATGAACAGCAAGTCACCTTCCGGAGATTGTGCCTCGTGCCTGGCGCCACGTTCGGCATCGACTTGGTAATGTCCGCACTCGGCATCAAAAAACAGTCCCGCGCCGAGTCCATGTTGGACGAGCTCGTCGACCGGAACCTCTTGGAACTCGCGCCACAAGAGGGACGATACCGGCTCCACGACCTGCTTCGCCTGTTTGGTGAGGAGAGGGTCGAAGAAGATGAAACGGACGCTTCAAGGCTTGATGTGCTGAGAAGTGCACGCACGTACCTTCTCCGGACGTCCATGAAAAGCACAATGGCCCTGCTTGGCGGAACCGCCCGCGGTGCGGGAGTGGGGGGAAAGAAATCCGTATCTCCAAGGGATGCCCTTCGCTGGCTCGATCTCAATTTTGACAACGTCATGGCCGTCGCCCGGCAAGCGGCCGTCGAAGGCTTCTACAACGAGGCGATAAACCCTATCGTCCAATTGAGTGGCTACTTGGAGTTGCGTGCGGCCTGGACTCCACTTCGTGAGCTCGCTGAACTGGGCCTTGAAATTGTGCACAGAGTAGAAGATAAAGGCTCGGCAGTCGAGAGTGGTCGAACATTCGTGTATGTGTCGATGTGCACCCTTTTGGCGAAGAGTGCCCATGGACTGCGCGACTATGACCGCGCGCTTGCATACTGTGACCAAGCTGACGACTGGTGTGGCGGCCAACCTGTCCTCTCGCACATGATCAATCAGGTCCGGGCCCAGGTTATGCGCTCGATGAACCGGTTCGACGAAGCGTTGGCGTTGGATCGAGTTATCGAAGATTTCTATAAAGAACTGGACGCGCCGGACCGGTTGGGCATCATCGAGCACAATATTGGCGCAACGTTGATGGACGCGGGCAGGTACGAGGAGGCGCTGGAGTACTTGCACCGCGATCTGGCAGGCTGTCGGCAGCGGGGCGACGAATTCGGCGTAGCGCACACGCTGAACACCATTGGGATCGCCTGGGGTCGGCTTGGCGTGGTGGAGAAATCCAAGAATATGCTCATCGAGGCGGCGCTCGCCTACCGCAGTCGGGGGGAGCGTCTTCGCGAGGGTTACGCGTTGAACGACCTGGGAATTCTCTTGTGCGGCCAGGGTGATTTCATAAATGCCTTCAGTTGTCACGTGTTGGACCTTGAGTACTGCATTGAAGGCGAAGATCTGCATGGAGCGGCGCAGGCATTGGTCAGGCTTGCCGAAAATGTCGTCGCGCACGATGTCAGGCACGCCCACGTGGCGGTAGACTTTGTATGTCATGCGCTTCGGTGTCTGAATAACGGAACAGATCGGCACGCGATCGCTGCGGCACTGGTAGTGCTCGGCGAAATCGGTTATGTCGCTCGTCAATACGAGTACGCTGATGCTCAGTACGACATGGCATTTGGCATGTATGTCGACGTGAATAGTTATGAAGGGCAATTCGAAGTATTCCTGAAGCAGACTCGGGACATGGTGGAGCATGGCCGGCGTGGCCAAGCGGTTCGCCACTTGCGAGTTGCGGTCGACCTTGCCCGATCCCATGATCGCGCCCGGGATGAGGCGTACTTTTCCTTTTGTCTCGCCAAGCTCCTGGTCGACAGTGACACGGAGGAGGCGAAGAGACTGCTCGCACGTTCCGCCCGACTGCTGGGTGAACTGCCTGCTATTGAAACACCGACTTCGACCGGCGGTGGCGATTCCCTCGAATGACAAAATCAAGAAGCGTTGGTCGGAGGAGTGAAGTACGGCAATCGGGCGGTCGGTGTCACACGTCCAGCAACTCGGTGAGCCGCCCGACCGGAACTCCGCGAACGGTCGCGCCGAGAGCAGGATGCACGACGCCCGGTCCACCTTGGTCTGCGCGAAGTTCAACGGCTGGTGGGCCATGACGTCCGCGGCGTGCCGGTCGAAGGCGGCGACGGACGCCTAAGTGCCCGTTTCCGAGCTATTGGGGTTGGGTGAGTCGACGGCTGGTGATGCGGATCATGGCCCAGCGGACCATGGCCTCGTGGTGGTGTCGTAGGCGTTCGTAGTCGCGGACGCAGCGGCGGTGTCC
>NZ_ML775966.1:32741-35885 GCF_009769385.1 Saccharothrix deserti | reverse complement strand
CGACGTCGAAGCCTGGATCGACGCCTGGAACGACGACCCCAAGCCCTTCGTCTGGACCAAGACCGCCGACGAGATCCTCGACAACCTTGCTCGGTACTGCCAACGAATCAACGACTCAGGACACTAGTTCCGCGGCCAGCCAGCGCAGCCCGGCCGGGTCCACCAGCTGGTTGGCCAGCAGCACCCGCCGCACCCCGAACGCCCGGTAGACCCGCAGCTGGCTGGTGTTGGCCGCGGTGATGCCCCACGCGCCGTGCTCCAACTGGCGGGCGAACAGCTGCGGGGCCATGGTCGTCTTGCCGTGCGGCGCCAGCAGCACGCCGCGGTCGGCGCACCAGCGGGCCATGGTGGCGAGGTTGTGCTCCAGCGCGGCGGCGTCCAGCACGACCAGCGGGCCGACGAACCCGTCGGTGAACAGGTCGAGCCGGCGGGCGGCCACGTCCCCGACCGTCGCGCCGAACACGTCGGCCGGCAGGCCCTTGAACCGCCAGTCGACCCGCTCGGCGCGGATGGCGGCGACAGCGTCGAGGTCCACGTTCCCGCTCCTAACGTTGCATATGTCGCAACGGCTATTGCGCGATGTGATGCCGCAGTGTGTAACATTCGGTCGCCGCCCGTCAACGAGTGGTGCAGAGGAGCACGGATGCGGTTCGACCTACCGGGCGGTGTGGTGTGCCTGGGCGAGACCATGGCGGTCCTCGTGCCCGCCGAACCCGGCCCGGCGCGCACCACGCGCACGTGGTCGCGGGCCATCGGCGGGGCCGAGTCCAACGTGGCCATCCACCTGGCCCGGCTGGGCGTGCGCAGCCGGTGGGTGAGCGCCGTGGGCGCCGACGCGTTCGGCGGCGCGATCCTCGACGCGGTGGGCGGCGCGGGCGTGGACGTCACCGACGTGCGGGTCGACCCCGACCGGCCGACCGGCCTCTACATCAAGGAGGCCGACGCCGGCGGCAGCCCCGTGCGGTACTACCGGCGCGGTTCGGCGGCGTCCGCGATGGGCCCGGACACGCTCGACCGGCTGCGCCTGGACGACGTGGCGCTGGTGCACGTCAGCGGGATCACGGCGGCGCTGTCCGACAGCTGCCTGGAGCTGATGCGCGCGGTGCTGAGCCGGCCGAGGACCGTGCCGGTGTCGTTCGACCTCAACTGGCGGCCCGCGCTGTGGCACGACCGCGACCCGTCGGTGCTGCGCGAGCTGGCCGACGCGGCGGACGTCGTGCTCGCCGGTTCGGACGAGGCGCAGGCGGTGTGGGGTACCGGCGACCCGGCGGAACTGCGGGCGTTGCTGCCGGGCCCGAAGACGCTGGTGGTCAAGCACGGGGCACGTGGCGCGACCGTGGTCGAGGGCGGTGCGACGACGTTCCAACCGGGCCTGCGGGTGGACGTCGTGGAACCCGTCGGCGCCGGTGACGCGTTCGCCGCCGGCTACCTCGCCGCGCACCTCGCGGGCGAGTCGCCGGAACGCCGCCTGCGCGTCGGGCACCTCCAAGCCGCCGCCGCCCTGCTCACCAGGGAGGATGTCGGCGAGTCGTTGCCGTTCGCGGTGACCGTGCCACTGCTGGACGCCGATTCCCGCACGTGGGCCGCCGCACACCTGAGGAGACGTCGATGAGCCAAAGCCTGGACCGGGCGCTGACCCTGGTGGGGGAACTGGCCACCGGACCGAAGACGCTGGACGAGCTGTCGAGCGTCATCGAGGTGCACAAGTCGACCACCATGCGGCTGCTGCGGACGCTGGAATCACACCGGTTCGTGCAGCGCGAGGGCGTGCACCACTACCGGCTGGGCACCGCGCTGTTCGACCTCGCCAACCGGGCGCTGGAGGAGCGGGACGTGCGGCGCAGCGCCGAGAACGCCCTGCGCGACCTCAACGCCAGGACCGGCTACACCGTGCACCTCGCGTCGTACGAGGACGGCGAGGTCATCTACATCGACAAGTACGACAGCACCCACCCGATGCGGATGTACTCGCGCATCGGCAGACGGGCCCCGCTGCACTGCACCGCCGTGGCCAAGGTGCTGCTGTGCGAGCTGCCCGAGCCGCGTCGCCGCGAGGTCGCGCAGGCCATCGACTACGTGCCGCTGACCGCGAACACCATCACGTCACCGGACGCCTACCTGGCCGAGCTGGACCGCGTCCGCTCCTCCGGCTACGCGGTCGACAACGCCGAGCACGAGGACTTCATCCACTGCATCGCCGCGCCCATCCGAGGCGCGCGCGGCGAGGTCGTGGCGGCCGTGTCGATGTCCGTGCCCAAGGTGCTGCTCGACTTCGACGGCCTGCTCAGGCTCCTGCCCGACCTGCTCGCGACCGCGCGGGCGGCTTCCGTCGAGTGCGGCTGGTCGCCGCGCGACGTCGGCTGACCGGACAAGTCGGCTGACCGGACAAGTCGGCCGACCGGACAGGTCGGCCGACCGGACGAGTCGGTTGAGCAGACAATCGGACCCAAGAGAGGAAACGCATGTCCAAGATCGAGATCCGGACCGACAACGCGCCCACCCCCGTGGCCGCCTTCTCGCAGGGCGTCATCAAGAACGGGATCCTCCAGGTGGCGGGCCAGGTCGCGTTCGACCCCGCCACCGGCACGATCGTCGGCGACACGGTGGCCGAGCAGACCCGCCAGGCGCTGCGCAACGTCGTCGCCGTGCTGGAGGCGGGCGGCTCGTCCCTGGCCGACGTGATGATGATGCGCGTCTACCTCACCGACACCGCGCACTTCGCCGAGATGAACAAGGTCTACGACGAGTTCGTGACCGAGGGGCCGTTCCCGGCGCGGACCACCGTCTACGTCGGCCTGCCCGCGAAACTGCTGGTCGAGATCGACGCCCTGGCAGTGCTCGGCTGACCCTCCGGATGACCCGGCCGGGTGATCTGTTGCTACTTCTGCCGGTAGTTCTGCGTGGTGTTCGCGAGACGGGGCGGCTTGACTTGCGGTACCCCAGCAGTTCGTCATGGAAGGACACCCGGCGATGGCTAGGAACGCATCACCGATCGGCTGACCTGTACTGAATGCCGCTGCTCCGCAGACGGCGGTGGGTCGCCTGGAAGTCGGTAGTTCGTGGCTCATTTCCGACGATCGAAAAGCGTGATCGCCGGGCCTGGGGCGGGGTCTGCCGGGGCGGGCGCACGGGGGGGGGGCGGGG
>NZ_ML775966.1:0-32731 GCF_009769385.1 Saccharothrix deserti | reverse complement strand
ATTTGCCCCAGAACCAAACTGGCGCCCCCCCAAAAGGCCCACACAAACCCCCCCCGCGACCCCACGGAGGCGGCCCGGTCGCGATAAACCCCAGCCGCGACCGGGTCGCCGAGGTCGTCGTGCACGTCGGCCAACGCGCCGAACACCTCCGCCAGGCGGCGGTGCTGACGGTGCTCGTCGGCCGACCCGACCGCCAGCTCCAGCTCGGTCCGCGCCCCGGCCGGATCACCGAGCCGGTGCAGCGCCACCCCGCGCAGGTAGCGGGCATCGCACAGCATCGACGGCGCGGTCGCGGCGCGCAGCATCTCCAGCGCGTCGTCCGCCGCCGCCAGCACCTCCGGCCACCGCGCCAACCGCACCAGGCTGTCCGCCGTGCGCACCAGCAGCGTCGCCGACATCTCGGCCGCCATCACCGGCGCCAGGTCCAGCTTTCCCGACCGCACGTTGGCCAGCAGCTCCAGGTTCACCAGCACGGAGTCCTCGTGCCGCGCCAACCCGTCCAGCACCAACGCCAGGCACGACAACGAGATCTGCTCGCCCAACGGGAACCCGGCCCGCCGGAACAGCTCCTGCGCCCGCCGCGCGCTGACCTGCGCCGCCTCCAACCGCCCGGACCGCAGCTCCGACACCGACCGGTAGTGCACCGCCCAGCCCTGCTCCGTGACGTCACCCGCCGCCACCGACGCGCGCCACGCCTCGTCGTACAACGCCAACGCCTCCGGGAACCGGCGCATCAGCACCGCCAGCGTCCAGGTCAGGAAGTTCAGCTGCACGGCCTCGTCCCGCACGCTGCCCAGCGCACGCGCCGCCGCGACACCGGCGGTGAACACCTCGACCCACGTCTCGCCGCGTCCGCGTTGGTCCGAGTACCAGTGCATGGCGGTGGCCAGCCGCAACACCTCGGCGTGCAGCCCGTCGCCGCCCGCCGACCGCAGCGCGCCCACCCAGTTCCCGGTCTCGACCGCGATCCAGGCGTCCGCGTCCTCCTGGCCGCTCAACGGCCCGGACGGCGCCGTGCTGGCACGCGGCCCGAAGAACCCGGCCGCCGCGACCGCCGTGTCCAGCAGCCAGTCCACCATCCGCCGCCGCGCCTGCCCGACCACCGGCGCGGGCTCCTCGTCCGCCAGCCGTTCACCGGCGAACACCCGGATCAGGTCGTGGAACACGTACCGGCCGGGCACCTCGGCGGTGTCCAGCAGGCTCATGTCGACCAGCTCCTCCAGCGTGTCCTCGGCGGAGAACCGGTCCACGTCGGCCAGCACCGCGGCCAGGTCCGGCCCGAAATCCGCCCCCGGCACCAGGGACAGCCTGCGGAACAGCACCGCGGCCTTCTCGCCGAGCTGCCGGTAGGACATCTCGAACGCGGTGCGCACCTGCAGATCGCCCGAGGTCAGCGCGGACAGCCGGCGGCGCTCGTCCACCAGCTGACCCGCCAGGTGCCCGATCGTCCACTTAGGACGACTCGCGAGCCGGTTGCCCGCGATCCGCAACGCCAGCGGCAGGTGGCCGCACAGCTTCGCCACCCGCGCCGTCGCCACGGGCTCCGCGCCCACCCTGGCACGCCCGGCGATCGCGCCGAGCAACTCGAACGACTCGCCCGGGTCCAGCACGTCCAGCCCCAGCCGCCCGCTCGCCTCCAACCCGCCGAGCACCAGCCGGGACGTCACCACCACCAACGACCCCGACCCGGTCGCCAGCAACGGCCGCACCTGGGCCTCGTCGGAGGCGTTGTCCAGCACCAACAACGTCGACCGCTCCCGCAGCCGCGCCCGGTACAGGTCGGAGCGCTCCGCCTCGCCGGCCGGGATCCGCGTCTCCTCCACACCGAGCGCCAACAGCATCCGGTGCACCACCTCCGACGGGTGCACCGGCCGCACGTCCATACCGCGCAGGTTGAAGAAGAAACACCCGTCCGCGAAACGAGACGCGAGCCGGTACGCCGCCCGCACCGCCAACGCCGTCTTCCCCGCACCCGGCGGACCGTGCACGACGACCAACGACGTGGTGCGCGTCTGCTCCGCGACCGCGGTCAACGCGGCCAACTCGTCCTCGCGCCCCGTCAGGTCGGCGACGTCCGGCGGTAACGCCGAAGGCGTGACCGGAGGCGCGACCGACGGCGAGCGCCGCACCCTTCCTTCCTTGGCCGCGGCCAGCAACTCCCCGATCTCCGGCCCGGCCAACGAGAGCACACCGGCCAGTGCCTCCACCGTGCGCCGCTGGGGTCCCTTGGCGCGACCGCGTTCCATGTCGCTGATCGCCCGAACGCTGACCCCCGAGCCCTCCGCCAGCTCTTCCTGGGTCAGCCGGACCCGCAACCGGTGCGCGCGCAGCAGCTCACCGAACGTCATCCCCACACCCCGACATTAGTGGGCACCGGTACCGGCGACGGCGTCCGACTCCGGCGACGACGGTCACGTCTGTTCCCGGTAACGCACGCCTGGTAGACCACACCTCATGAAGTGGTACGCGGATCGTTCGCCCCGGCTGGCGCGGCAGGTGGTGGCCGACCTGCTGGCGGTCGCCTGGATGTGGTTCTGGGTGAAGCTGGCCCAGGCGGTGGGTGACGCGGTCCGGCTGCTGCGCGCGCCCGGCGACGGACTCGTCGACGCGGGGCGGAACCTGAGCGAGACGTTCGGGGACGCCGCCGCCAAGGCCAGGGAAGTGCCGCTGGTCGGCGGGAAACTGGCCGACGCGCTCGACCGCGGCAAGTCCGCCGGCGGCACGCTGTCCGACGCGGGCAGCACGCAAGTGGAGGCGGTGGAGACGACCGCGCTGTGGCTCACCATCGCGCTGATCGCGATACCGCTGGCGTTCCTGCTGATCACGTGGCTGCCGCTGCGGCTGCGGTTCGCCCGGCGGGCCGCCGTGGCACGGCGGCTGCGCGACCAGGGGCGCTTCGACCTCCTCGCGCTGCACGCGTTGAACACGCTGTCGCTCAAGGACCTGGCGGCCTTCCCCGGCGACCCCGTGGAGGGCTGGCGCCGTCAGGACGCCGAAGTCATCCGGGCCCTGGCCGCCCGGCAACTGCGCGCCGCCGGCGTCAACCCGTGAAACGGCGACGCCGGGGTCCAGGAGGACCCCGGCGCCGCCGGTGACTAACGGGTGGTGATCGTGGTGATTACTGGAAGCGGTGCCAGTAGTACTGCCCGGTCGGGCCGTACAGCACGACGTTCGAGTCGTTCTGCACCATCAGCCGGTCGACCGGCCGACCGTAGGTGAAGGTGTGCCACTTCGCCACACCCGCGGCCGTGTAGACGACGAGGTTGCCGTCGGTCTGCAGGATCGCGTACGTCGCACCCGTGTTGTACGTGTGGGTGTGCCACAACGGCTGCGCCGCCCCGGTGTAGAGCACCAGGTTGCCATCGCTCTGCATGACCAGCCTGTACCGGCCGTCCTGCGACATCTTGGTCTGGCCGGCGTTCAGCCTCTCGCCCTTGGCCAGGATGTCACCGCCCGGCGCACCCGTGAACAGCAGCATGTTCGGCGAACCCGTGGCGGCGTCCACGACCCGAGCCGGCGTCGCGGCCGCGTTCAGCGCGTTCTGGACCTGCTGCGGTGACGCGCCGGGGTTGGCGGCCACGTACAGCGCGGCGGCACCCGCCACGTGCGGCGACGCCATCGACGTGCCGCTGATCGTGTTCGTGTCGTTGTCGCCGGTGCCCCACGCCGAGGTGATGTCCACACCCGGCGCGAACACGTCCGTGCACGTGCCGTAGTTGGAGAAGTACGCCCGGCCGTCGGCCCTGTCCGTGGCGTTGACCGTGATGGCCTCGGCGACACGGGCAGGCGAGTAGTAGCACGCGTCGTCGCCCGCGTTGCCGGACGCGACGGCGTACGTGATGCCCGACGCGATGGACTGGCGCAGGGCCGAGTCCAAGATGTCGTTCGCGTAGCCACCGAGGCTCATGTTCGCCACGGCGGGCTTCTGCGCGTTGGCGGTCACCCAGTCGATGCCCGCCACGACGGTGGCGACGGTGCCCTCACCGAAGCAGTCCAGCACCTTCACGCCGTGCAGCCGGACGCCCTTGGCCACGCCGTACGCGGTGCCGCCGAGCGTGCCCGCGACGTGCGTGCCGTGACCGTCGCAGTCCGAGTTGATGCCGTCACCGGTGGTGTTGGCGTCGAAGCTGGCCCGGCCACCGAAATCGCTGTGCGTGGCGCGGATACCGGTGTCGACGACGTAGGCGTGCACGTTGCTCGCCGTGCCGGCGTAGCTGTAGTTGTTGTTGAGCGGCACGTCACGCTGGTCGGCGCGGTCCAAACCCCAGGACGGCGGGTTCGGCTGGTCGGCCACCTTCTTGACCTTCTGGTCCTGGGCGACGTAAGCCACCGCAGGGTCGTCGGCCAGCCGCTTGGCGGCCTGCTCGCTCATCTTCGCCGCGAAGCCGTTCAGGGCTGCGCGGTAGCGGTGCGTGACCTGGGCCTCGACCTTCGCGGCGACCGCGTCCGTCGTGTGGAAGCCGTCCTTCAGCACCACGATGTAGCTGCCGGCCACGGCGTCCGGTCTGTTGGCGTCACGGATTTCGGCCTCGGCTGCCTGCGCCGGTGTGACCACCAGCGCCGACGCCACTACCGCCGTCACACCGAGACCGACTGCCCCTACCAGCCGTTCCCAAGGCGCGCGAAACTTACCCATGTCTGGGTTCCCCCCTTGTGCAGGGTCGAAAGATCAACAGGTGTTCGCGCGAACGCCGTTAACAATGCCACGCGCTACCCAGATTTCCCACCCTTTAAACATCACTTCTTGGCCCCCTGTCGGCCCACCTCCGCCGCGCGAGCCGAACCCCCAGGTCCCACGTGTGTCCTACGTCCAGGACGTGTGTGTCCTACGTTCAGGACAGGCATGTTGGACACTCAGGCGTGTCCCGCCGCGGGACGTGGGCGTTCCGAGCGTTCAACTCGGGTGCTCCGAACGCAGGACACACGCGTTCCGAACGTAGGACACACGGGGAGTTAGTAGACGGGGCCGGTGTACTTCTCGCCCGGGCCCTGGCCCGGCTCGTCCGGGTAGGCCGACGCCTCGCGGAACGCGCGCTGCACCGACTGGAGCCCCTCGCGCAGCGGACCGGCGTGCGGGCCCAGGTACTCGGCCGACGCGGTGACCAGACCGGCCAGCGCGGTGATCAGGCGGCGGGCCTCGTCGAGGTCGCGGCGCGGGCTGTGCTCGGGGTCCTCGTCGGCCAGGCCGAGGCGTTCGGCGGCGGAGGAGAGCAGCATGATCGCCGCCTTGCTGATCACCTCGACGCTGGGAACATCGGACAGGTCGCGGACGTTGTTCGAAGGCAGGTCGGTCACGGGAGCCATTCTCGCAACCACCTCGAACGGGTCGCCGATTCGGGGGTTGACAAGGCCGTCTGCTACTATTCTCCGCGCGACCAGTCCCCACACCTGTGGGGACGGCAAGTGGAGCCCCGCTCCCACCCGAGTCTGCCGCTTCGAGCAGGTGGCCGGGTCCGGTCCCTCGACGGGTGGACTGCGCCCTTCGTTGTGCGATCGGTCGGAAGCGGGCCTCACACCGGGCAGGTGTGGGGCCTCTTGTCTTTGGCGCACAACGAGTCACAAAGGACGTGAATGACAAGTCCCTCGAACCGAGGTGCTCCCGCGAGCACCGAGCCGCGCATCAACGACCGCATCCGCGTGCCCGAGGTTCGTCTGGTCGGGCCGAACGGCGAGCAGGTCGGGATCGTTCGCATCGAGGACGCGCTCCGACTCGCCCAGGAATCGGATCTCGACCTCGTCGAGGTCGCCGCGCAGGCTCGGCCGCCGGTCTGCAAGCTCATGGACTACGGCAAGTTCAAGTACGAGAGCGCGCAGAAGGCCCGCGAGTCTCGCCGCAACCAGCAGCTGACGGTCATCAAGGAGCAGAAGCTCCGGCCGAAGATCGACCCGCACGACTACCTGACGAAGAAGGGCCACGTGGCCCGCTTCCTGTCGCACGGGAACAAGGTCAAGGTGACCATCATGTTCCGGGGCCGTGAGCAGTCCCGGCCGGAGCTGGGTTACCGACTGTTGCAGCGGCTCGCGGAGGACGTCGCGGAGCTCGGTTTCGTCGAGTCGAACCCGAAGCAGGACGGCCGCAACATGATCATGGTGCTGGCCCCCCACAAGACCACGAAGACCCGCCCGATCAAGCACGACAGCGCCGACGAGGCGACGGCGGAGTCTGTCGAGGAGTGATCTCCCGGCCTCCGGGCCGGGAGCAAGCATGGCCGCCCCCATCCCCGGTGGCTGCACGAGACTGAGGACGGAAATGCCCAAGAACAAGAGCCACAGCGGGACCTCCAAGCGTGTGAAGGTCACCGGCAGCGGCAAGCTCGTCCGCGAGAAGGCCGGCAAGCGCCACCTGCTGGAGAAGAAGTCCAGCAAGCTGACGCGCCGCCTCTCCGGCACCACCGAGGTCGCGAAGAACGACGTGCCGCGGCTGAAGAAGCTGCTCGGCCTCTGAGGCCTTAGACCTTCACCCCCTTGAACACCGGAGCCGGCCCCCACCGGCTCCACGAGATCGACAGGATGGACCCGTGGCACGCGTCAAAAGGGCAGTGAACGCCCAGAAGAAGCGCCGTACCACCCTTGAGCTCGCCAGCGGCTACCGCGGCCAGCGTTCGAGGCTGTACCGCAAGGCCAAGGAGCAGGTGCTCCACTCGCTCAACTACGCCTACCGGGACCGCCGCGCCCGCAAGGGTGACTTCCGGAAGCTGTGGATCCAGCGCATCAACGCCGGTGTCCGCGCCAACGGCATGACGTACAACCGCTTCATCCAGGGCATGCGGCTCGCCGAGATCGAGGTCGACCGCAAGATCCTGGCCGAGCTGGCCGTCAGCGACCCGGCCGCGTTCGCCGCGCTGGTGGAGCTGGCCAAGGCCGCACTGCCCAGCGACGTCAACGCGCCCGCTGAGGACAAGGCCTGAGCGCGAACGACCGCGCACCACGACCCGGGGATGCTCCGTTCACCGAACGGACTCCCCGGGTCGTTGCCGCTGGGCGGCTGACCAGGCGCCCCGGCCGCGACCGCGCCGAACGCTTCCTCGCCGAGGGCGCGCAAGCCGTGCGCGAGGCCCTCTCGTGGGCCGCCGCCGGGCGCGGACGGGTCCACGAACTGTTCGTGACCTCCCTCGCCGCCTCGCGGAACCCCGCGTTGGTGCGCGACGCCGTCGACGCCGGCGTGCCGGTGAGCGCGGTGACGGACAAGGCGGCCGCCGCGCTGTCGGAGACCGTGACGCCGCAGGGCATCGTCGCGGTGTGCTCGCTGGTGGACGTGCCGCTGTCGGCCGCGTTGACGCCGGGGGTGCGGCTGGTGGCCGTGCTGCACGGGGTGGCGGATCCGGGGAACGCGGGCACGGTGGCGCGGGTCGCGGACGCGGCCGGTGCGGACGCGGTGATCTTCGCGGGCGACACGGTCGACCCGCACAACGGCAAGTGCGTGCGTGCGTCGACCGGCAGTGTGTTCCACCTGCCCATCGCGCGGGTGCGGGATGCGGGTGAGGCGTTCGCCGCGTGCCGGGAGGCGGGGTTGCGGCTGGTCGCGGCGGATGGTTACGCGCCGGAGGACCTGGTGACCGCTGATCTGCGCGGGGACCTCGCGGTGCCCACGGCGTGGGTGTTCGGCAGTGAGGCGCACGGGCTGCCCGACGAGGTCGTGGCCGGCTTGGACGCTTCGCTGAAGGTGCCGATCTACGGCGGTGCGGAGAGTCTCAACCTGGCGACCGCGGCGGCGGTGTGCCTTTACACCTCGGCTCGTGCCCAGCGCGCCTGAGCCGGCCTCCTTCCTCGTTCAAGGCGACGCGCGAAGTCGATTTCGGTTCTGGCTGGACATCGAGTTCGCTCGATTTGGTGATCTTGGTTGACAATCGGCGTTGCTCCTCTGGGTCACCATTTCTGCAGGTCAGGCCTCCAGGCGGGTGGTCAGGGCGCGGAGTACGGGGTCGCCTGAGGTTGGTTTGGCTTGGGCGCGGAGGGTTTCTTCCAGGACGTTCGCGATGTCGCCGAGGATCTGTGCCGGCGTCTCGTCGTTGATCAGGGTGCCCGCCCGGCGGGCTTCGGCCTCGGCGTTGACCGGGTCGCCGGATTCCAGGAGGAAGCGGGCACCCCGCGCGACCAGGAAGGTCTGCCAGTCCAGGTCGCCCAGTTGGGCGGCCAGCTCTTCCGCGATGCCGTTCTGCTCCATGGCCGCCGCGTGTTCGCCCGCCTGGGTGTGCAGGAACGCCCGGATCGCGGCGATCCGTGCGGTCAGGTGGGTGCGGTGGTCGAGGTCTTCCACGGACGACAGCAGTTCCTCGGCCGCGGTCAGGGTGGTGGCGCACTCGGCGGCCTCCTCGTTCGGCAGCGCCGCCGCCGCCTCGACCAGGGAACCCGCCGCCTCGGCGAACTCCGACACCGACTGCCACGCCGCCGCCGCGCCCTGGTACGCCGACGCGGCTTCCAACGGCTGGTCCAGTCGGCGCAGGACGCCGGCCAGGACGTCCAGGACCATCGCGCGACGCCACGGCTCGTCCGCCGGGACCATGCCCAGCGCCACTTCCAGGTGGCGGCGGGCGGACTCGGTCTCGTCCAGGCGGGCGCAGACCTGACCCAGGCGGTACCGGACGGGGACGACCACGTCCGGGTCGACGTCGCCGTCCTCGATCACCCGCACCGCCTCTTCGAGCGCTTCGGCGGCCTCCACCAACCGGCCCGACTTGAGGTAGCCGCCGGCCAGCGCGTAGCACGCCTTGGCCACGTCGTCCGGCACGCCGACCTCGTGACCAGCGGTAACGGCGTCGCGCAGCTCCGCGAGGTGCTCGGCCTCCAGCCCCAGCCGTTCGACCGACGCCACCCGCTGCCGGTGCGTCTCGGCCGTCCACGGCCCGCGCGGCGTGCTGAACGAGTCGACGAACTCGGCGGCCGTCCGGACCGCCTCCTCGTCACCCCGAACGGTCTGCAGCTTCAGCAGCAGCCGCAGCGCGTCGAACCGCACCGACGCGGGCGGATCGCTCGCCAGGATGTCCACCACTTCGGTGTGCGCCTCGTCCAACTGCCCGGTCGTGGCCAGGTGCTGGGCCCGGTCGCACCGCGCCCGCGACGCCAGCTCCGGCACCTCGGCCCGCGCCAGCTCCAACGCCTCGGCGACCAGCGCGCCCTGCTCGTCGAACTCCTCCCCGTCGGCCAGCAGGTCCGCCAGCAGCAACCTGGTCAGCACCCGCGTGTACGGGGTGCCGGCGACCTCTGCCTCGGCCAGGCACGTGCGCGCGACCGCCGTGCACTCCTCCAGACCGCCCTCCTCCGCGCGCAGCCCGGCGCCACGCGCCCGGTACCGGTTGGCCAGGTCGTACTCGCCGCACTCGGCCAGCCGCTCGATCGCCACGTCCAGCTCGGCCAGCACCTCGTCCTTCGGCCGCACGTGCCCGCCGACGATCGCCCGCCGCGCCGCGACCAGCGCACCGAGCCGCTCGGGCAGCAACGAGTCCATGTCCTCCGGCAGCGACCGCAGCAGCCGCATGCCGAGCATGAACTCGCCCCGGTCGAACGCCTCGCACATCCGCTCCGCCAACTCCACCGGGTCGCCGACCGCCACCGGCTCCTCCTCGACGGCCTCGAAGGCCTCGAGCGCGGGAGCCGGGGGAGACGCGATCGGCACGGCCAGCGGCACCGGGATCGTGTCGGGTGCGGCGAGCGTCTGCCGGATGCGGCTGCTCACCGCGTCGGTGCCGTTGCGCCGGTCGAACCGGGCCGCGATCTCCAACGCCTGCGCCTCCAGCACCGCCCGCAGCTCGGGCGCGGACATCACCGTGGTCCGCCCGTCCCGCGGCACGGCGAACTCCTCGTCCGGCGACACCCGGCTGAGCAGCAGCGCGGCGCCCGCGGCGAAGTGCATTGCCCGTGACGGGCTGGTCGAGTGGTGCACCCGGTGCAGGTGGCCGCGCAGCAGCTCGACACCGCGCCGCACGTTGCCCGAGCGCGCGCAGAACTCCAGGTGGTCGTCCAGGTAGCCGCCGACCATGTCGTCGCGCACCAGCCGGTACGCCACCACGTGCGCCTGCCGCGCCCGGTCCACGTCGCCCAGCTCCACGAACGCGGGCGTCAACGTGGTCAGGATGCCCTGCGGCTGGGTCGCGCAGCCGGTGTCCTGCGCCAACTGGTGCTCGGCGTGCGCGACCGCCTCGGCGTGCCTGCCCTGCCGGATCAGGTGACCGGCCTGCTCCTCGATGACGCACGCCTCGCAGTCGCTCATCGGGCCGCGGTCCATCGCCAGGTACCGCGCGAAGTGCTCCCGGTACGCCTCGTCGTCGCCGACGTGCGCGGCCAGGTCGGCGCGCGCACCGTGCACCGGCTGCATCGAGTACCCGAGCCGCTGGTAGCGGGCCGCCAACTGGTCCACGAACGAGCCGATCTGCTCCAACGTGAACCGCGGGTCCGCGATCAGGCCGCTGACGATCCACTTGTGCGCCCAGTCGAAGCTGTGCGTCTCCCACTCGTCGAACGCGGTCGGGTCGCGCTGCTCCGCCGTGCCGCACCACGCGAACGGCGCCAGCATCAGGTCGTAGCGGCCCAGGTCGTAGGCCGAGCGGATCAGCGCGATCCGGCAGCTCACCGCCAGCGGCAGGTGGTCGAGGGCGTCCGCGGCACGCGCGGCGCGCTCCAGCGCCTCGTGCCGCGCCATGCCCTCGGGCATGTGGTACGCCTCGACGAACTGGCGCTCGGCGGCGTCCTTCTCCTCGCTCATCGCAGCATCATCCTTTTCGGCCACCGACAGCGCGGTCCAGCAGTTCCAGGAACGAACGGTTCAGCGCCGCGGTGTCCTTCGGGCGCATCGGACGCCGTGCTTGCAGCAGGGCGTGCACGTACAGCGATTCGACGGTCAGCTCCACCAGCGCCGGGTCGGTCAGCTGCGCGAGCCGCCGCACCAGCGGGTTGCGGCAGTTGAGCACGAGCCGCTGCGAGGCGCCCGACGACGACTCCACCAGGCTGCCCAGCAGCTCCGCCCACAGCGGGTCGGCCTGCTCGCCGACCTGCTGCGCGTCCCGCTTGCGCTCGGCCTCCACGTTCGTGACCAGCAGCGCGGGCAGCGAGCCCGGGTCGAAGTCGCGCGGCACGGCCTCGCAGTCGTGCCGTTCGAGCACGTCCCCGGCCTGCGCCAGGCGTTCGCGCAACGTGCGCTCCAGCTCCGGGTCCGGGTCGCCCAACGCGGCCAGCACCTCACTCGGCGCGACCCGGCGCGCGGCGGTCGGGCCGTCCAGTTCGACCAGCCGTTCCATGATCTCGGCGTCGTAGGCGTAACCGGCGTTGACCAGGCCCATGCCCTGGGCGTGCGCGACCGGCGCGAGCTGGCGGAACTCGTCCACGTCCGGCACGTGCGCGATGACGCCGTGCTTGCGGCGGAACTGGCGCAGCGACTGCGGGCCGTCGGTGGTCTCGAACGGCAGCCACCGCTCGACCAGCCGCAGCATCTCGTCGTCCACCCTGGCCAGCGATTTGATGCCCAGGTGGTGCGCGTCCAGCAGGGCTCGGGTGCGGTCCGGGTCCGTCGCGTCGAGCCTCACCAGCCAGTCGCGGACCTGGCGGCCCAGCTCCTCGCGCACGGCGAGCAGTGTCTCGTCCTGGTAGAGCGCTTCGCGGCTCGCGGTCGGCCGCAGCGATGTCGAGTCGACCACGCAGCGCACGAAGTACGCCCACTCCGGCAGCAGGCCTTCGATGGAGTCGCCGACGAGCATCCGCTTCAGGTAGACGCGGTGGGACTGGCGGGCGCCGGGGTGCACGCCGCTCGGCAGCACGTACGCGACGCCCTTGAGGCCCACCGTCGGGACCTCGACCGGGATCGCGTCGAACGGCCGCACGCCCAGCACTTTTTCGCCGTACGCCAAGGCGTCCTCGGTCCACGGCAGCTCGCCGTGCGTGACGACCTCGTCGCCGATCCGGACGGTCACCGGGAGCAGCTCGCCGTACTCGGTGACGAGCGCTTTGACCACGTCCCGTTCCAGCCAGTGCTCGGAGTCGCGGTGCGGCACGAGTTCGATGGTGGTGCCGATCTCGGCGCGGGCCGTCTCGTCGACCTCGACCTCGTAGTTGCCCGCCGCGTCGGCCGTCCACCGCACCGCCGGTCCGCCACGCGCCGACCGGCTGACGAGCCGGATGCGCTCGGCGACCAGGAACGCGGACAGCAGGCCCACGCCGAACTGGCCGAGGAAGCCCTGGCGGGCGAACCCGAGGTCGTCGCGCTTGGACGTGCGGCCGAGCGTGGAGAGCAGGTCGTGGACTTCGCGCTCGGTGAGGCCGATGCCGGTGTCGGAGATGCGGAGGGTGCCGCCGGAGGACCCGACCGGCTCGATCACGACCTCGCCCGGCGCGTCCGGTTGGAGCGCGCGGCGGGCGGTGATCGCGTCCACCGCGTTCTGCAGCAGCTCACGCGCGTACACGCGGGGGCTGCTGTAGAGGTGGTGGCTGAGCAGGTCGATGATCCCGCGCAGGTCGACACCGAAGGTGTGTGCCATGGGAGTGGAGTTCACCTCGGGTCAAGGTCACGTGGGACGGACGATTCTAGGGGCGTGCCGGCGGCTTGTGACCCGGTTTTCCGCTGATCGCCCGCCGGGGTCCTGCTCGCGAAGCCCAGACTGCCACGCCCCACCGACAATTCCGGGCGACCTGCGATTCCACCACCGCCTCCGCCGCTGAACGGCCGGTGGGCCGGTCCGGTTCCGAGGACGACGAGGTGTGGTCGGCGCGCCCGGTGTGGGCGGTCATGCGGACGGTGAGGCAGTCGCGCGGGCGGTGCCGGAATTGTCGGACCCTTGGGGCAGAATAAAAACAGGGGTTCCCTTGGCGGGGACGCCTGCGAAGCCAGTGCCGCGGTTCCCGCGCCGGAACGGCGGCTTCCGGCGTGCGGGTGATGGCCTGGAGTGAGTGCAACGTCACGCAGCGCGCGCTGGGCGGGCGGCGGTGGATCCGGGGTTGGGCCGATCACCTAGGATCGAGCCGCTGCTCCGCATGCCGTGCGGAGGGCTGACCACCTGTGTCCGTGACGGGAGCTGTCCACCAACCATGTCCGGAGCCAACGACCCGTACGACCCCAAGCAGGTCGCGGCGCTCTCCCCGGAAGCGCTCGACGCGGCGGTCGAGCAGGCTCGTGAGGCGTTCGCGAAGGCGGCCGACCTCGACGAGCTGGCCGCCGTGAAACCGGGCCACCTGGGCGACCGCTCGCCGATCCTGCTGGCCCGCCGCGAGATCGGCGCGCTGCCGCCGGCCGCGAAGGCCCAGGCGGGCAAGCGGGTGAACGAGGCGCAGAACGCGGTCAAGCTCGCGTTCGAGGAGCGCCGCGCCCGGCTGCAGGCCGAGCGCGACGAACGGGTGCTGCGCAAGGAGTCGGTCGACGTCACGCTGCCGTGGGACCGGGTGCCCCGCGGCGCCCGCCACCCGATCTCGACGCTCGCCGAGCGCATCGCCGACGTGTTCGTGGCCATGGGCTACGAGGTCGCCGAGGGCCCGGAGCTGGAGACCGAGTGGTTCAACTTCGACGCGTTGAACTTCGGCAAGGACCACCCGGCGCGCACCATGCAGGACACGTTCTACGTGGCCCCCGCGGACTCGGGCCTGGTGCTGCGCACGCACACCAGCCCGGTGCAGGCGCGCACCCTGCTGGACCGTGACCTGCCGGTCTACGTGGTGTGCCCCGGCCGCACGTTCCGCACCGACGAGCTGGACGCCACCCACACCCCCGTGTTCCACCAGGTCGAGGGCCTGGCCGTGGACAAGGGCCTGACCATGGCGCACCTGAAGGGCACGCTCGACGCGTTCGCCCGCGCCATGTTCGGCGAGGACTCCAAGACCCGGCTGCGGCCGAGCTTCTTCCCGTTCACCGAGCCGTCCGCCGAGGTGGACGTGTGGTTCCCGGAGAAGAAGGGCGGCGCGGGCTGGGTCGAGTGGGGCGGCTGCGGCATGGTCAACCCGAACGTGCTGCGCAACTGCGGTGTCGACCCGGACGTGTACTCAGGGTTCGCGTTCGGCATGGGCCTGGAGCGCACGCTGCAGTTCCGCAACGGTCTGCCCGACATGCGCGACATGGTCGAAGGCGATGTCCGCTTCACCCAGCCATTCGGAACGGAGGCCTGACCGGTGCGCATTCCGGTTACCTGGCTGGTCGAGAACCTCGAGTTCGCCGAGACCCCCACGCCCGACCAGCTCGCCGAGGCGTTCGTCCGGATCGGCATCGAGGTCGAGGACGTCCACGAGCTCGACTCCGTGACCGGCCCGCTCGTCGCGGGTCGCGTGGTGGAGATCGAGGAGCTGACCGAGTTCAAGAAGCCGATCCGCTACTGCCAGGTCGAGGTCGGCCCGGACCAGGTCAACGGCATCGTCTGCGGCGCGTCGAACTTCCAGGAGGGCGACACGGTCGTGGTGGCGCTGCCCGGCGCGGTGCTGCCCGGCGACTTCACCATCTCCGCCCGCAAGACCTACGGCAAGACCAGCAACGGCATGATCTGCTCGGCCCGCGAGCTGGGCCTGGGCGACGACCACGCGGGGATCATGGTGCTGCCCAGCGGCACCGCGCAGCCCGGTGACGACGCGATCGAGCTGCTGGGCCTGGGCGACACGGTGATCGAGGTCGCGCCGACCCCGGACCGCGGCTACGCGTTCTCGGTGCGCGGCCTGGCCCGTGAGATCGCCTGCGCGTTCGACGTGCCCTACCGCGACCCCGGCCTGGCCGAGGTGCCCGAGGGCGAGGGCGAGGTGCTGCCCGTCCGCATCGAGGACAGCTCCGCGTGCTCCCGGTTCGTGGCCCGCCGCGTCAGCGGTGTCGACCCGACCGCGCCCACGCCGTGGTGGATGCGCCGTCGGCTGATGCTGGCCGGTATCCGGTCGATCTCGCTGCCGGTGGACGTCACCAACTACGTGATGCTGGAGCTCGGCCAGCCGCTGCACGCGTTCGACGCGCAGTCCGTGCAGGGCGGCCTGGTGGTGCGGCGCGCGGTGGCCGGCGAGAAGCTGACCACGCTGGACGAGCAGGTCCGCGCGCTGGACCCGGACGACATCGTGATCGCCGACGACAGCGGCGTGATCTCGCTGGCTGGTGTGATGGGCGGCGCGAGCACCGAGGTCGGCGCCACCAGCTCGGACATCCTGCTGGAGGCGGCGAACTGGGACCCGGCGTCCATCGCCCGCACGGTGCGCAGGCACAAGCTGCCCAGCGAGGCGGCGAAGCGGTTCGAGCGCACGGTGGACCCGGCGTTGGCGCCGGTCGCCCTGGAGCGCGCGGCACGGCTGCTGGACATGTTCGGCGACGGCAGCATCAAGCCGGGCCGCACGGACGTGGGCACGCCGGTGCTGCCCGCGCCGGTGACGATGCCGATCAACCTGCCGGACCGGGTCGCCGGTGTCCGCTACGCGCGTGGCGTGAGCGCGCGCCGGCTGGGCCAGATCGGCTGTCAGGTCGAGGTCACCACCGGTGACGACGGCGCGACCATGGTCACCGCGGTGCCGCCGACGTGGCGCGCGGACCTGACCCAGCCCGCCGACCTGGTGGAGGAGGTGCTGCGGCTGGAGGGGTACGACACGATCCCGTCCACGCTGCCGCCCGCGCCCGCCGGTCGCGGGTTGACCGAGCAGCAGCGCCGTCGCCGCACGGTGTCGCGCGCGTTGGCGGAGGACGGGTTCGTCGAGGTCAAGCCGTTCCCGTTCGTGGCGCCGTCGGTGTTCGACGCGCTGGGGCTGCCCGCGGACGACGTGCGGCGCAACACGGTGAGCGTGTTGAACCCGCTGGAGTCGGACAAGCACGCGCTGGCCACCACGCTGGTGCCGGGGCTGCTGGAGACCGTGCAGCGGAACCTGGCGCGCGGTCAGAAGGACTTGGCGGTCTACACGATCGCGCAGGTGACGTTGCCGCGCACGCAGCAGGCGCCGGTGCCGGACGTCGGCGTGGGCGAGCGGCCGTCGGACGCGCAGGTGGCGTCGTTGCTGGCGGCGTTGCCGCAGCAGCCGGTGCACGTGGCGGCCGTGCTGGCGGGTCACCGCGAGCACGCCGGCTGGTGGGGCAAGGGCCGGCAGGCGGACTGGGCGGACGCGGTGCAGGCCGCACGGCTGGTCGGCCAGGCGTACGGCGTGGAGCTGACCGTGGTCGCGTCCGACCTGGCGCCGTGGCACCCCGGTCGGTGCGCGGAACTGCGGGTCGGCGACTGGCCGGTGGGCCACGCGGGTGAGCTTCACCCGAAGGTCGTGGAAGCGCTGGGGTTGCCGAAGCGGACCGTGGCGATGGAGTTGGACCTCGACGCGTTGCCGCTGACCGACAACCGGCCCGCGCCGATCGTGTCGGCGTACCCGCCGGTGCTGCTGGACGTGGCCGTGGTCGTGCCGGTGGAGGTGCCCGCCGAGCAGGTGGCGCGGGTGCTGCGCGGCGGCGGTGGGGCGCTGCTGGAGGACATCCGGCTGTTCGACGTCTACACCGGCGACCAGGTGGGCGAGGGCAAGCGGTCGCTGGCGTACTCGTTGCGGTTCCGCGCGCCCGACCGCACGCTGACCGTGGAGGAGGCGACGGCGGCGCGTGACGCGGCCGTGGCCGCCGCGGCGGAGCGGTTCGGCGCCGTGCTGAGAGGCTGAGGCAGGGTCCTGGACCCGCATTGGTGCGGGTCCAGGATTACGCCGCCCGAGTGAATCATTCGGCGGCGATTAGTGTGAACGTGCTGATCAGCGTGCGCCCCGTGACGTGTCAAGGGGTACAAAGGCCCGTTTTTCCGGGCCGGCAGGGTCCTTGCGCACCGGTTGAACGTTCTCCAAGATTGGCTTCGCGGCCCGCTGGGCCGAGGGGCGAAGCGATGAACCGCCGGGCGAGTCTGGTCGCCGGTCCGACGGGGAGCTAGCGGCGAAACCACCGCCTGGAGTCGCAATCGAGTGAGGTTGACTCATGCGCAGCTTGGGCCCGCGGATGGAAGTCGCCGTAGCCATGACCATCCTCGGCGTGGGTGCCGCCGTGGTGGCTGCCATGCACCTGACCTGGCCTGAACCCGAACTGCCCGCCATGGCGTACGCGGTGAGCGGCGGTGAGGCCGGGGTGTCGGACCTGAAGCCGTTCGAGATCAACGACATCTCCGGTGCCGCCGTCGAGTTGACGCCGGGCAGCGAGGGTGCGCGTCTGGTGCGGTTGTCGAACCCGAACAGCGTGGACATCGTGGTGTTGACGCTGCAGGCCGTGCCGGGGCAGCCGTTGGACGAGGCGCACAACCGGGTGCCGGACTGCCCGTCCGGTGTGCTGACCGTGGCGCCGATGCCGGAGCCGGTCACCATCCCGCCGGCGGGGTCGGTCGAGGTGGAGATGGTCGTGCAGATCGCGCACGACGTGCCGGAGGCGTGCAAGGACCTCGTGTTCCCGCTGACCTACTCGGGCCGGGCCGCGCGCGGCTAGATGTGCTTCAGGGCCTCGCGTTTCGACAGGCCCGACAGCGCAGGGTGCTCCTCGACGAACGCCCGCACCCATCCCGGGTCCACCCGTGAGTGCTGGCGCGCCGCGACCCACTCCTCACGCGACCCGAACGGGTGGGCCGCGAAGATCGCCTTCAGCGCCTGGGCGCGCACCGGCTTGGGCACGCCGAGGAACGGCATGTCGGACTTCATGTACCGCTGCATCTCCGGCGCTTTCACCGGACCGGCCACCGCGGCCGGCCCGCTCCGAATCGCCACCCCGAGTCCGCCCACCACGCCACCGTAGAGCGCTCGGGTGTGCAACGCTTCGGGCATGAGCGAGCCGGCGAGCGAATCATTCAACACAGGGCGCGTCGCTCTTGCCACGCCGAGCGCCAGCGAGGTGTGCGCATGAGCGAGTACGACTACGACCTGGTCGTGATCGGGTCGGGCCCCGGTGGGCAGAAGGCGGCCATCGCGGGGGCCAAGCTGGGCAAGCGGGTCGCCATCGTGGACCGGCCGGACATGGTGGGCGGTGTGTGCGTGAACACCGGCACCATCCCGTCGAAGACGCTGCGCGAGGCGGTGATGTACCTGACCGGGATGAGCCAGCGCGACGTCTACGGCGCGAACTACCGGGTCAAGCAGGACATCACGATCTCCGACCTGCTCGCCCGCACGCAGCACGTGATCGGCCGCGAGGTCCAGGTCGTGCGCGCGCAGCTGCACCGCAACCAGGTCGACCTGCTCTCCGGCACAGCACGCTTCCTCGACCCGCACACGATCGCGGTGGACGGGACGAACCGCGGCGAGCACCACGCGGTCACCGCCGCGCACGTCGTGATCGCCACCGGCACCCGTCCCGCCCGACCGGACCAGGTCGACTTCGACGAGGAGCGGGTGCTCGACTCCGACGAGGTGCTGGCGTTGGAATCGATCCCGTCGTCCCTGGTCGTGGTGGGCGCGGGCGTGATCGGCATCGAGTACGCGTCCATGTTCGCCGCGCTGGGCAGCCGGGTGACGGTGGTCGAGCAGCGCGACCGGATGCTCGACTTCTGCGACCCGGAGATCGTGGAGTCGCTGAAGTTCCACCTGCGCGACCTCGCGGTGACGTTCCGGTTCGGCGAGAAGGTCGTCAACGTCGACGTGTCCGAGACCGGCACGGTGACCACGCTGGCCAGCGGCAAGCGCATCCCGGCCGCCGCGGTGATGTACTCGGCGGGACGGCAGGGCAACACCGAGGCCCTCGACCTGCACAACGCGGGCCTGGAGGCGGACCACCGCGGCCGGCTGGCGGTGGACGAGCGCTACCGCACGCCCGTCGAGCACATCTACGCCGTCGGTGACGTGATCGGCTTCCCGGCGTTGGCCGCCACGTCCATGGACCAGGGCCGGCTGGCCGCCTACCACGCGTTCGGCGAAGAGGCGCGCGAGCTGGCCTCGCTCCAGCCGATCGGGATCTACACCATCCCGGAGATCTCGTACTGCGGCGCCACGGAAGCCGAGCTGACGGCGTCAGCCGTGCCGTACGAGGTGGGCCTGGCGCGGTACCGGGAGCTGGCGCGCGGCTCGATCGTCGGTGACGCCTACGGCATGCTCAAGCTGCTGGTGTCCACTGTGGACCGCAAGCTGCTCGGCGTGCACCTGTTCGGCACGGGTGCGACCGATCTCGTCCACATCGGGCAGGCGGTCATGGCGTGCGGCGGCACGGTCGACTACCTGGTGGACACCGTCTTCAACTACCCGACCCTGTCCGAGGCGTACAAGGTGGCCGCCTTGGACGCCACGAACAAGATCCGCGCTCTGGAGCGTTTCGGGGCCTGAGCGCTCAGGCTTCGGGCACCACGAGATTCGTGACGAGGTGCAGGCGGGCGTCGTGGACGTCCCGCAGCGGCGGGACGAGCAACGTCGGCATGCCGACCTGGACGCCCGCGCCGTCGTGGGTGGCGCGGTCTCCGACCATCAGCGTCTCGTCCGGCGTGGTGTCGAGCTCGCGCAGCGCCAGGCGGAAGATCGCCGGATCGGGCTTCACCACACCGTGTTCGAAGGACAACACGAACGAATCGACGGGCAGGTCGCCGAACGCCGGCCGGATGTCGAAGTGGATGTCGCTCAGCACCCCGATCCGCACGCCGTCGGCGTGCAGCTTCCGCAACGTCGGCTCGACGTCCACCGCGAACGGGTTGAACGCCGGGTCGCCCTCCACCGCGTACAGCGAATCGGCCAACTCCTGGTCCAGCCCGGCCACCCGGAACACCTCGTAGTACGTCTCCCGGTGCAGCGCGGCGTCCGCGTCCACGCCGGGCGCGTCCATCCGCTCCAGGTCCAACCGGGTCCGCACCTCGGCGGCGAGGCCGACGTCCCGCCCGATCCGCCGCAACGCCTCCTCGATCCACCCCGTGAAGGTGGGGGTCAGCACCAACGTCCCCCGCCAGTCGAAGATCACGGCCCGCAGCCGGTCCGACATCGACCCACACTCCTCGTTCGTCACGGTGAGTAGTGCACGACTCACTCAGCTGAAGGCTGCCGCATCACTCCGGCAGGTGGCTACCTTTCCAGGACCCGACGCAGGACCCCGACGCTGGGAGGCCTGCATGGCCGCGGTAGGCGGCGAGGGTGTCGGCGAGGAGCGCGCGCACGTCCGCGTCCGGGTGGTCGAGCGGATTGGACGATCGCCGGTCAGCGGCGCCTGGACGTGCTGTGGCCGAGGCCGGCGATGATCGTCAGCACCAACCCGACGAAGAACACACCGAAACCGAGGCCGACGTTGCCCGACTTCGGGGCCGGGGCGGCGGCTCGGCTGTCGACAGGGCTGATGACCTGGCCGCTGTCGAGGTCGTGCCCGGATGAGTGGTCGTGCGGATCGTCCTGCATCGATGTCCCCCCGTTCCCGCAGGACAAAGGGATAGCACGGCGGATCGTGCGGACAGGCCCGTTCGCGGAAGTCCGAACACAGGTTGAGTGAGTTTGCATCAGCGTGCATACTTATCCGCATGACGGTACGGATCGCGGTCGCGGGGGCCAGCGGGTACGCCGGGGGTGAGGTGCTCCGGCTCCTGCTCGGGCACCCGGACGTGGAGATCGGCGCGTTGACCGCCGGCGGCAACGCGGGCTCGATGCTGCTCGCACACCAGCCGCACCTGCTGCCGCTGGCGGACCGGGTGCTGGAAGAGACGACCGCCGAGACCCTCAAGGGGCACGACGTCGTCTTCCTCGCCCTGCCCCACGGTCACTCCGCCGAGATCGCCGCGCAACTCGGCGACGACACCCTGGTCGTCGACTGCGGCGCGGACCACCGGCTCACCGACCCCGCCGCCTGGGAGCGCTGGTACGGCGGCACGCACGCGGGCAGCTGGCCGTACGGCCTGCCCGAGCTGCCCGGTCAGCGCGACGAGCTGCGGAACACGAAGAGGGTCGCCGTACCCGGCTGCTACCCGACCGTGTCCTCGCTGGCCCTGGCCCCCGCGATGGGGCTGGTCGAGCCCGAGGTGACCGTGGTGGCCGTCTCCGGCACGTCCGGCGCGGGCAAGTCGCTCAAGACCAACCTGCTCGGCTCCGAGGTCATGGGCTCGCTCAGCGCCTACGGCGTCGGCGGCGCGCACCGGCACACGCCGGAGATCACCCAGAACCTCTCCAAGGTGGCCCAGGAGAACATCAAGGTCTCCTTCACCCCGGTCCTGGCGCCGCTGCCGCGTGGCATCCTCGCCACCTGCTCGGCAACCCTCAAGAACGGCGACGAGGACGTCCGCGCCGTCTACGAGAAGGCGTACGCCGACGAGCCGTTCGTGCACCTGCTGCCGGAAGGCCACTGGCCGACCACGGGCGCGGTGCTCGGCTCGAACGCCGTGCAGCTGCAGGTCACCGTCGACCGGGACCTGAACCGGCTGGTGGTGGTCGCCGCCATCGACAACCTGGCGAAGGGCACGGCGGGCGCCGCGGTGCAGTGCATGAACCTGGCACTCGGCCTGCCGGAGACGACCGGGCTGTCGACCGTGGGAGTGGCGCCGTGAACCGCGACAAGGGAGTGACCGGCCCCAAGGGCTTCAAGGCCGCCGGTGTGGCGGCCGGTATCAAGGCGTCCGGTGCGCTGGACCTGGCCTTGGTCGTCAACGAAGGGCCTGGTCAGGCCGCCGCGGGCGTGTTCACGACCAACCAGGTGAAGGCCGCGCCGGTGCTGTGGTCGCAGCAGGTGCTGAAGGAGCGCAAGCTCGCCGCGGTCGTGCTCAACTCCGGTGGCGCGAACGCGTGCACCGGCCCCGAGGGCTTCCAGGACACGCACGCCACCGCCGAGAAGGTCGCCGAGGTGCTGCAGGTGGGCGCGATCGAGGTCGCGGTGTGCTCCACCGGTCTCATCGGCGAGCGGCTGCCGATGGACAACCTCAAGGCGGGCGTGGAGAAGGCGGTCCGGGAACTCGACTCCGCCGACCAGGCCGGCCTGAACGCCGCCACCGCCGTGATGACCACCGACACGCACCCCAAGCAGTCCTGGGCGAGCCACCCGGACGGCTGGTCCGTGGGCGGGTTCGTCAAGGGCGCGGGCATGCTGAACCCGAACATGGCCACCATGCTCAGCGTCCTCACCACCGACGCGGTGATCGACGGCGATGCCCTGGACGCGGCCCTGCGCGCGGTCACCGCCAAGACCTACGACCGGCTCGACGTGGACGGCGGCACGTCCACCAACGACACCGTCCTGGTCCTCGCCTCGGGCGCCTCCGGTGTCACGCCGACCGCCGAGGAGTTCGCCGGCGTCCTCACCGCCGTGGCGCACGACCTGGTCAAGCAGCTCCAGGGTGACGCGGAGGGCGTGACCAAGGAGGTCTCGATCACGGTCAACGGCGCGCTCACCGAGGCCGAGGCGGTGGTCGTCGCCAAGACCGTCGCCGAGGACAACCTGGTCAAGACCGCGCTGTTCGGCTCGGACCCGAACTGGGGCCGGATCGCGATGGCCGTCGGCCGCTCCCAGGCCACCGTGGACCAGCACAAACTCGGCATCGCGATCAACGGCGTGACGCTGTTCGAGGACGGCCACAAGGCCGCCGACCGCAGCGAGGCCGACCTGTCCGGCCGCGACGTCGAGATCGTGATCGACCTGAACCTGGGCGACGGCACGGCGACCGTGCTCACCACCGACCTCTCGCACGCCTACGTCGAAGAGAACAGCGCGTACAGCTCATGACGACACCGCAGGCCAAGGCCGGAATCCTCATCGAGGCGCTGCCGTGGTTGCAGCGCTTCCGGGGCGCGATCGTGGTCGTCAAGTACGGCGGCAACGCCATGGTGGACGACGAGCTGAAGCGCGCGTTCGCGCAGGACATGGTGTTCCTCAAGCTCGCGGGCCTGCACCCGGTCGTGGTGCACGGCGGCGGCCCGCAGATCGCCGCGATGCTCAAGCGGCTCGGCATCGAGAGCGAGTTCCGCGGCGGCCTGCGCGTCACCACGCCGGAGGCGATGGACGTCGTCCGCATGGTGCTGGTCGGGCAGGTCCAGCGGGAACTCGTCGGCCTGATCAACGAGCACGGCCCCCTCGCCGTTGGCCTGTCCGGCGAGGACGCCCACCTGCTGACCGCCGCACGCCGACCGGCCATCGTGGACGGCGAGCCGGTCGACATCGGCCTGGTCGGCGACATCGTGGACGTCAACCCGGACGCCGTGCTGGACATCGTGCGCGCGGGCCGCATCCCGGTCGTCTCCACGGTCGCGCCGGACGTCGACGGCGTGGTGCACAACGTCAACGCCGACACGGCGGCGGGCGCGGTGGCGGTGGCGCTGAAGGCCGAGAAGCTGGTCGTGCTCACCGACGTCGAGGGCCTGTACGCGGACTGGCCGGACAAGAGTTCGCTGCTGCACCAGGTGGACGCCGAGCGGTTGGAGAAGATGCTGCCGGACCTGGACAGCGGCATGGTGCCGAAGATGGAGGCCTGCCTGCGCGCGGTGCGCGGCGGCGTCCCCGAGGCACACGTGATCGACGGCAGGCTCGCGCACTCGGTCCTGCTGGAGGTCTTCACCTCCGAAGGTGTCGGAACCATGGTTACCGCAGGCGATCGAACTGGGGCGGACGAGGCATGAGCGACAAGCAGCATCAGCAGCGGTGGCAGGCCGCGATGATGAACAACTACGGCACGCCCGGTCTGACCCTCGTCCGCGGCGAGGGCGCGCACGTGTGGGACGCCGACGGCAACCGGTACCTCGACCTGCTCACCGGTATAGCGGTCAACGCGCTCGGTCACGCGCACCCGGCGATCGTGGCCGCGGTGACCGAGCAGATCGGCCGGATCGGCCACACCTCCAACCTCTACATCAACGAGCCCGCGCTGAAGCTCGCCGAACGGCTGCTGGACCTGTCCGGTGTGGACGGTGACGGCCGGGTGCTGTTCTGCAACTCCGGCGCGGAGGCCAACGAGGCGGCGTTCAAGCTGAGCCGCCGCACCGGCCGCACCAAGGTCGTGTCCACCGACGGCGGGTTCCACGGCCGCACCATGGGCGCCCTGGCGCTGACCGGCCAGCCCGCGAAGCGCACGCCGTTCGAGCCGCTGGTGCCGGGTGTCGTGCACGTCCCGTTCGGTGACGTGGCGGCCCTCGAAGCCGCGATCGACGACGAGACGGCCGCGTTCATCGTGGAGCCGATCCAGGGCGAGAACGGCGTGGTCGTGCCGCCCGAGGGCTACCTCCAGGCGGCCCGCCGGATCACCTCCGAGCACGGCGCGCTGCTGATCCTGGACGAGGTGCAGACCGGCATCGGCCGGTTGGGCACCTGGTTCGCGTTCCACCAGGTCGGGATCGTGCCGGACGTGATCACCCTGGCCAAGGGCCTGGGCGGCGGGCTGCCGCTGGGCGCGTGCATCGCCGTCGGCCCGGCCAAGGACCTGTTCGAGCCCGGACACCACGGCACCACGTTCGGCGGCAACCCGGTGTGCTGCGCCGCCGCGCTCGCGGTGCTGGACACGATCGCCGCCGACGGCCTGCTGGAGCACGCCGCCGCGGTCGGCAAGGAGATCGCGACCGGTGTCGAGGCGCTGGACCACCCGCTCATCTCCGGTGTGCGGGGCGCCGGCCTGCTGCTCGGGATCACGCTGCGCGAGGCGGTCTCGGCGAAGGCCGCGGCGGCCGCGCAGCAGGCCGGTTATCTGATCAACCCGATCCAGCCCGACGTCATCCGGCTGGCGCCGCCGCTGGTGCTGGAGGAGGCCGACGCCCACCGGCTGGTGGCCGACCTCCCGTCGTTCCTCCCGTCCACCGAGCCGACCGGTCAGGAGCCGTGATGGTGCGCCACTTCCTGCGTGACGACGACCTCACGCCCGAGGAGCAGGCCGAGGTCCTCGACCTCGCCGACAACTACAAGGCCGACCGGTTGAGCGCCAAGCCGCTGGCCGGGCCGAAGTCCATCGCGGTGATCTTCGAGAAGAACTCGACCCGCACGCGGCTGTCGTTCGAGGTGGGCATCGCCCAGCTCGGCGGCAACCCGGTGATCATCGACGGCCGGTCCATGCAGCTCGGCCGCGAGGAGACCATCGAGGACACCTCCCGCATCCTCTCCGGGTACGTGGACGCGGTGGTGTGGCGGACGTTCGCGCAGAAGCGCGTCGACGCGATGGCGTCCGTCTCGCGCGTCCCGGTGATCAACGCGCTGACCGACGAGTTCCACCCGTGCCAGGTGCTCGCCGACCTCCAGACCATCCGGCGCGTGCACGGCAAGCTCGCCGGCCTCACCGTCACCTACCTGGGCGACGGCGCGAACAACATGTCCCACTCGATGCTGCTCGGCGGCGTCACGGCGGGCATGCACGTGCGGATCGCCGCCCCCGAGCTGTTCCAGCCGCTGCCGTGGGTGCTGGACGACGCCCGCAAGCGCGCCGCGGACACCGGCGGCTCGGTCCAGGTCGTCGAGGACCCGCGTGAGGCCGTGGACGGCTCGGACGTGCTGGTCACGGACACGTGGACGTCGATGGGCCAGGAGAACGACGGCCGCGACCGGATGCGCCCGTTCCGGCCGTACCAGCTGAACGCCGACCTGGTCGCCGCGACGGGCGTGAAGACGACCGTGCTGCACTGCCTGCCCGCGCACCGCGGCCAGGAGATCACCGACGAGGTGCTGGACGGCCCGAACAGCGCGGTGTGGGACGAGGCGGAGAACCGCCTGCACGCCCAGAAAGCGCTGCTGGTGTGGTTGTTGGAGCAGACGGCATGACCCGGACCGCGCGGCAGGCCCGCATCGTCGAACTGGTCGCCCAGCGCGCCATCCGCAGCCAGTCCGAGCTGGCGAAAACGCTTGCGGTGGAAGGCATCGAGGTCACCCAGGCCACGCTGTCGCGCGACCTGGACGAGCTGGGCGCGGTCAAGCTGCGCGGACCCGACGGCGGCGCGCCCGTCTACGTCATCCCCGAGGACGGCAGCCCGGTGCGCGGCGTGCAGGGCGGCACGTCCCGCCTCACCCGGGTGCTCAACGAACTGCTGGTGTCGGTGGACCACTCCGGCAACCTGGCCGTCCTGCGGACCCCGCCCGGCGCGGCCCAGTTCCTGGCCAGCGCGCTGGACCGGGCCGCGCTGAACGACATCGTCGGCACCATCGCGGGCGACGACACCATCCTCGCCGTGGCGAGGGAACCGCTCACCGGAGCGGATCTGGCGGCCCGCGTGAACGCGCTCGCCGCGGGCCACGACCAAGGACGCCAGGACCAAGGACAAGGAGAGACTCATGAGTGAGCGGGTCGTTCTCGCGTACTCCGGTGGGTTGGACACCTCCGTCGCCATCGGCTGGATCGCCGAGGAGACCGGCGCCGAGGTCGTCGCCGTCGCGGTGGACCTCGGTCAGGGCGGCGAGGACCTGGACACCATCCGCAAGCGGGCACTGGACTGCGGCGCGGTCGAGGCCGTCGTCGCCGACGCCCGCGACGAGTTCGCCGACCACTACTGCCTGCCCGCGCTGCAGGCCAACGCCCTCTACATGGACCGCTACCCGCTGGTGTCCGCGCTGTCACGTCCGGTGATCGTCAAGCACCTGGCCGAGGCCGCGAAGTACCACGGCGCGACGACCGTGGCGCACGGCTGCACCGGCAAGGGCAACGACCAGGTCCGCTTCGAGGTCGGCATCGGCGCGCTCGCGCCCGACCTGAAGGTGATCGCGCCGGTCCGCGACTACGCGTGGACCCGCGAGAAGGCCATCGCGTGGGCCGAGGACCGGAACCTGCCGATCGACGTGTCGAAGAAGTCGCCGTACTCGGTGGACCAGAACGTGTGGGGCCGCGCGGTGGAGACCGGGTTCCTCGAGGACATCTGGAACGCGCCCGTCGAGGACGTCTACTCCTACACGCAGGACCCGGCCGAGCCGCGTGACCCGGACGAGCTGGTCATCACCTTCGACAAGGGCGTGCCGGTCGCCATCGACGGCGAGACGGTGACCGTGCTCCAGGCCGTCCAGGAGCTGAACCGGCGGGCGGGCGCGCAGGGCGTCGGCCGGCTGGACATGGTCGAGGACCGGCTGGTCGGCATCAAGTCGCGCGAGATCTACGAGGCGCCGGGCGCGATCGCGCTGATCACCGCGCACCAGGAGCTGGAGAACGTCACCCTGGAGCGCGACCTGGCCCGCTTCAAGCGGCAGGTCGAGCAGCGCTGGGGCGAGCTGGTGTACGACGGCCTGTGGTTCTCGCCGCTCAAGTACGCGCTGGACAGCTTCATCCAGAACACCCAGCAGCACGTCACCGGCGAGATCCGGATCGTGCTGCACGGGGGGCGCGCGGTCGTCACCGGCCGGCGCAGCGAAGAATCGCTGTACGACTTCAACCTGGCCACCTACGACGAGGGCGACACGTTCGACCAGTCGTTGGCCAAGGGCTTCGTCCAGCTGTGGGGCCTGCCGAGCAAGATCGCCGCGAAGAGGGATTTGGGCAAGTGAGTTCACTGTGGGGTGGCCGGTTCGCCAGTGGTCCGGCGGACGCGATGGCCTTGTTGTCCGCGTCGACGCACTTCGACTGGCGGCTCGCGCCGTACGACATCAGGGGTTCCCGTGCGCACGCCCGCGTGCTGCACCGCGCGGGCCTGCTGACGGCCGACGAACTGGACCGGATGCTGGCGGCGTTGGACACCCTGGAGGCCGATGTCGCTTCCGGGACGTTCACGCCCACGTTGGCCGACGAGGACGTGCACACCGCCCTCGAGCGCGGCCTGATCGAGCGCGCCGGGGCCGAGCTGGGCGGCAAGCTGCGCGCCGGGCGGTCCCGCAACGACCAGGTGGCCACGCTGTTCCGGATGTGGCTGCGCGACGCGGCCCACCGGGTGGCCGCGGGCGTGCTGGACGTGGTCGAGGCGCTGGCGGACCAGGCTGCGGCGCACGCCACCGCCGTCATGCCCGGCCGCACGCACCTCCAGTCCGCGCAGCCCGTGCTGCTGGCGCACCACCTGCTCGCGCACGGGCAGGCGTTGCTGCGGGACGTCGACCGGCTGCACGACTGGGACAAGCGGACCGCCCTGTCGCCGTACGGGTCGGGCGCGTTGGCCGGGTCGTCGCTGGGGCTGGACCCGGCGGCGGTGGCGGCCGAGCTGGGCTTCGACGGGCCGGTGGAGAACTCGATCGACGGCACCGCGTCGCGGGACTTCGCCGCCGAGATGGCGTTCGTGCTGGCCATGATCGGGGTGGACCTGTCCAGGATCGCCGAGGAGGTGATCATCTGGACGACCGCCGAGTTCCGGTTCGCGGTGCTGGACGACGCGTGGGCCACCGGCAGCTCGATCATGCCGCAGAAGAAGAACCCGGACGTCGCCGAGCTGACGCGCGGCAAGTCCGGTCGGCTCATCGGCAACCTGACCGGGTTGCTGGCGACGTTGAAGGCGCAGCCCCTGGCGTACAACCGGGACCTGCAGGAGGACAAGGAGCCGCTGTTCGACTCGGTCGAGCAGTTGGAGCTGCTGCTGCCCGCGTTGGCCGGGATGATCGCCACCATGCGGTTCGACACCGAGCGGATGGCCGCTCTGGCACCGGCCGGGTTCACGTTGGCGACGGACATCGCCGAGTGGCTGGTGCGGCAGGGCGTGCCGTTCCGGGTGGCGCACGAGGCTGCGGGTTCGTGCGTGCGGGCGGCCGAGGCGCGTGGCGTCGGTCTGGAGGACCTGACCGACGAGGAGTTCGCCGGCATCTCGCCCGCGTTGACGCCGGACGTGCGTAGCGTGTTGACCGTGGAAGGTTCCATCGCGTCCCGTGACGCCCACGGCGGTACCGCGCCCGACCGGGTCGCCGAGCAGTTGAAGAGGTTGCGCGACAAGGTTTCCGTTGCCCGACACGCCTAGGCAGCTCACCGAGCAGGAGCTCGCGGTCGACCCCGTCGACGCCGCGCGGCTCCTGCTCGGCAGCGTGATCGAGTCGACCACGCCCGAGGGGGTGGTGGGTGTGCGGATCGTGGAGGTCGAGGCGTACCGGGGCGGCGACGACCCGGCGTCCCACTGCTATCGCGGACGGACACCGCGCAACGACGTCATGTTCGGGCCGGCGGGTCGCCTGTACGTGTACTTCGTATACGGAATGCACTTCTGCGCGAACGTGGTCTCGCTGACCGACGGCGTGCCCGGTGCCGTGCTGCTGCGTGCCGGCGAGGTCGTGACCGGCACTTCGCTCGCCCACACCCGCCGCTCATCCGCCCGCAGCCACGCCGAACTGGCCAAAGGCCCGGCGCGCCTGACCGGCGTCCTAGGCCTGGACCGAGCCCACAACGGCGTGAACCTCACCGACGCCGACGCCTCCGTACGCCTACTGGCCAGCGACCCTGTGGACCCGACCGACATCCGCACCGGCCCCCGCGTAGGCGTCGCCGTCGCGGTCGACGTCCCGTGGCGCTTCTGGCTGGACTCACCCGCCGTGAGCACCTACCGCCGAGGCACCCGCCGAACCCGCCTCACCTTCTAACCCCACGCGAGAGTCGAACCCCCGCGTCCCGAGAGTCGAACCCTCAACCCCCGTGTGTCCTACGTTCAGGATGCGTGTGTCCTACGTTCAGGACCCCTGAATTCAACACTCAGAACAGGCGAGCCTTCCGCCCGGACGCCATGAATCCGCCACTCAGGCACCCAAACTCCCTGGTCACAGCCCTGTGGGCTCTCGGTAGGCCGACTCGCAGGCCTGAGTGTGCAACTCACGTGTTCCGAACGTAGGACACACCTGACCTGAGCGTTCGACTCTCGGCACCTGGGGGTTCGACTCTCGGAGGTGAAGGGCGGGTCGCGGGGCGGGCGGGGTCAGATTTCGCCGAAGACGTGGGTGCCGGGGGCGTTGGCGTCGTCGCCTGCCCAGAACTCGACCCAGTGCTGGACGAACTCGGACTTCGAGATCGAGCCGTCGCCGTCCAGGTCCAGGCGGGCGAAGACGGCGTCGGTCGGCGCGTCGTTGCCCGTCCAGGCGTGGATCATGCGGGCGTACTCGGGCGCGGACACCTGGCCGTCGCCGTCCTCGTCCACCGCCTCGAACATCGACTCCGCCGTGGCCACCACGAGGTCGAGCATGGTGCCGAGGTTGCCCACCACGCTCAGCACCTCGTCCAGCGTGGCCTTGTCGTCGCGGTCCTGGTCGGACGCCGCACGCAGCGCGTCCCACCAGCCCATCATGATCTCCCGCAACCGCTCCTGCTCGTCCGCGCCCCGGATCTGCACCCACCGGTCCGTCAGCGCCTCGAAATCGGCCCGCTCGAGGAACCCGTCGCCGTTCACGTCCATCGCGTCGAACACGATGGAGGTCTTCTTCCGCTGCAAGTCGCTGGCCACGAAAGCAAACTTGGCCGGGGAACGCGACGAGGACAATTGACCAGCTGGGGCATACCGGAGTGCGCCCGAGTGAACGCCTTGGTGACGGTCGGTAGTGCCAAGGTGAGCAACATGGGTAGATCGACGCGTTCGCGGCCGTGGTGGCCGGACACATGGGCGTGGTGCCCAGCCGCGTCCCGACCACACCCGCCGCTGAGCATCCAGGACTAACACCATCCAGGACTAACGCACCGTCCGCCGGTACCAGACCCGCCGCTCATCGGTCGGCAACGCGACGCGCGTGATGATGTTCGTCAGCACCGCCCCGATCACCAGCCACAACAGCGCCGCCAGCCCGTCGTTGAACAACGCCCGCAGACCCGCGTTCGCCGGCGTGAACAGGTCCCGCAGGCCCAACGACACGGCCGCCGACCACGAGTCGATCAGCTGCGCGAACCCGTTCGCCGGGTTGGCGCCACCGATCACCAGGAAGATGTGGATCGCCAACACGATGGCGAACAACCAGCACAGCACGTCGATCACGGCGCACACGACGCGCACCGCCCGCACCGGCCCGTCACCGCGTTCGACAACCTCCTCCTGCCGGTACGGCGCCTCGGGCGGCGGCGTGAACTCGGTGGGCGCGAACTCGGTGGGACGGTCAACGGGAGGCCGGCCGGGACGATCAGCGGGACGTCGGTTGCGATCCGGGTAGGTCATCGCTGCGGTCCTCTCATCAGAGCCCCTTGGTCGACTACCCGGCATCGACACCGGCTCAAACTGCTTTGACCAGGTAGAGGAGAATGGCCTCCCGTGAGCGAGCACATCCTCGATGAGCTGTCCTGGCGCGGCCTGATCGCGCAGTCCACCGATCTCGACGCACTGCGGAAGGATCTCGACGCCGGCCCGCTCACCCTCTATTGCGGGTTCGACCCCACCGCGCCCAGCCTGCACGCCGGCAACCTCGTCCCGCTGCTCATGCTGCGCCGCTTCCAGCGCGCCGGGCACCGGCCGATCGTCCTCGCGGGCGGCGCGACCGGCATGATCGGCGACCCGCGGGACAGCGCGGAACGCGCGCTCAACCCGCTGGACACCGTCGCCGAGTGGGCCGGCCGCATCCGCGGCCAACTGGAGCGGTTCGTCGAGTTCGACGACAGCCCCACCGGTGCGATCGTGGCCAACAACCTCGACTGGACCGGCAACGTCTCGGTGCTGGAGTTCCTGCGGGACGTCGGCAAGCACTTCTCGATCAACGTCATGCTGTCCCGCGAGACGGTCAAGCGCCGCCTCGACGGCGAGGGCATGTCGTACACCGAGTTCAGCTACCTGCTCCTGCAATCGCACGACTACCTCCAGCTCAACCGGAAGTACGGCACCCGGCTCCAGGTGGGCGGCTCCGACCAGTGGGGCAACATCATCGGCGGCGTCGACCTGGTCCGGAAGGTCGACGGCGGGTCCGTGCACGCGCTGACCGCGCCGCTGGTCACCGACGCCGACGGCCGCAAGTTCGGCAAGTCCACCGGCGGCGGCAACGTGTGGCTCGACCCGCAGATGACCTCGCCGTACGCCTGGTACCAGTACTTCGTGAACGTGGGCGACGCCGACGTGCTCCGCTACCTGCGGCTGTTCACCTTCCTGTCGCAGGACGAGATCGCCGAGCTGGAGCGGCAGACCGCCGAGGCGCCGCACCTCCGGGCCGCGCAGAAGAAGCTGGCCCAGGAGTTCACCGACCTGGTGCACGGCGAGCACGAGACCAGGCAGGTCATCGCGGCGAGCCAGGCCCTGTTCGGCCGGGGCGAGCTGCGCGAGCTGGACCTGTCGACGTTGGAGGCCGCGATGGCGGAGGCGCCGACCGGCGAGGTGCGCCTGGCCGACGCGCCCACGATCGTGGATCTCCTGGTCAGCTCCGGGCTGGCGGACAGCAAGGGCGCGGCGCGGCGCACCGTGAAGGAAGGCGGCGCGTACGTGAACAACGCGAAGGTCACCGATGAAGAGTGGGTGCCCGCGAAGGAGGACCTGCTCCACGGATCGTGGCTGGTCGTCCGGCGCGGCAAGCGCAACACCGCAGGGGTGCGCGTGCAGGTCTGACCTGCACGAACAGGCTCCAGCAGAGCCAGGTCGAAGGCCGCCGGTCCCGCGAGGACCGGCGGCCTTCGTGATCTCTGGGTGTGATCGCGGTCACACTGTTGCAGGCGGATCGGGTCGGATAGCGTGGAGTCGACTGCGGCACGGGCTGCTGACCTGCGGTTTCAGCCTGTGGTGTGGTGTTGCGCCCCCGATTTGACCTCGGGTTCGGGTGCGTGTAACTTTCTCCATGTCAGCGCGGAACGGGCCGGGAAGTCGGAACGGAGCGCGACGGGCCACGAACCAAGCTCCCATCTAGGTGGTAGAGTGGGTGGCCGTGAAACGGAAGACCCAGTCGGGGCTCGTCTGAGCCGTCACGACCAGGGCGTCTAGTTTCAAACAACAAGCTTTGCGGAATCACAAGCCTCGGATCGAGCCGCGTCGAGCGGTGAGTGATGATGAGCGCGTGTTCTTTGAGAACTCAACAGCGTGCCGAATAGCCAGTAAATTGTATGAACCTCGTCAAGAGGTTTTCCTTTGAGATTGTTACTGGACAACTGACATTATTGTCAGTGTTGTTCGGAGC
>NZ_VKAB01000061.1 GCF_009769385.1 Saccharothrix deserti | reverse complement strand
CGACCTCACCGACGCCTTGTTGGGGCTCGGACACGGCGAGGACCTGGTGGCCGATCTGACCATCCGCACCGTCGAGTGGCCGTTGGACGAGCGGGTGGCCGGCCAGTACATGCTGGCGGTCTACCGCGCCGGTCGCGCCGCCGACGCGATGGCGCACTACCGGAAGGTCCGCGAACGACTGGTGGACGAACTCGGCACCGACCCCGGCGCCGCGCTGCAAGACCTGCACCGGCAGATCCTCGCCGCCGACCCGGCCCTCGCCGCCGCACCTGGCGGCACGGCGGCCGAGCCCGTCGTGGTTGCCCGGCAGCTGCCCGCCGCACCGCCGCACTTCATCGGCCGCGACCCCGAATTCGTCGCGCTGACCGCTCTGGATGATCCTGGCCCAGGACGCACGGTGGTGATCACCGCCATCGCCGGTGCGGGTGGCATCGGCAAGACCTGGTTCGCCCTGCACTGGGCCCACCGGCACCTCGACCGGTTCCCCGACGGACAGCTGTTCGTGGACCTGCGCGGGTTCAGCCCCGACGGGGAGCCGATGGACCCGGCGGTGGCGGTGCGAGGCTTCCTCGATGCACTCGGCGTCGAGCCTGGCCGGTTACCAGTCGATCCACATGCCCAGGCTGCTCTGTTCAGGGGTCTCGTGGCCGACAGACGAATGCTGATCTTGGTGGACAACGCCGCCGATACCGCCCAAGTCACGCCGCTGCTGCCTGGCGGGAAGTCCTGCACCGTGCTGGTGACCAGCCGCAACCGCCTGTCCGGCCTGGTCATCCGCCACGGTGCCCGCCAATTGGCACTGGACGTCCTGTCCGACGTCGAGGCCCGCGCCCTGCTCACTGCTCGACTCGGCGCCGCGCGGATCGCCGCGGAAGCTGCGGCGGTGGACGAGATCATCGGATTGTGCGGCGGGTTCCCGCTGGCGTTGAGCATCATCGCCGGCCGTGCCCACACCCACCGGCGCATCCCGTTGGCCGAGTTCGTCATCGAGTTGCGTGACCTCGGACTGGGCGCGTTGGTCGATGACGACCCCGCCGCCAGCCTGCCCACCGTGTTGTCCTGGTCGCATCGATCGTTGAGGCCCGAGCAACAAACCGCGTTCGGACTGCTGGGCATCGCTCCCGGCCCCGACATCGGCTTGCCCGCCGCTGCCAACACCATCGGTCTGTCGCAGGCACAGGCTGGACAAGTGCTGGATGCACTGGCCGCGGCGTCGCTGCTTACCCGGGACACCGGTGGCCGGTACCGGATGCACGACCTGATTCGCCGCTACGCCGGCATTACCGCCGACCAGCACCTGATCGAGGAGAGCAGGCAGGCGGCGCTGCGGCGGGTGCTCGACTTCTACCTGCACACCGCCCACACCGCGGACCGCCTGCTGCACCCCCACGCCCTGCAAATCCAGCTCGACCCACCCACCCCCGGCACCCGGCCCCACCCGCTGTCCGACATCCCGTCCGCGCTGGACTGGCTGACCGCCGAGCACGCCAATCTGCTGGCCGCCCAGCGCACCGCCGCAGCTCACCATTGGCATGAACCCGTGTGGCAACTGGCCAGGGTGCTGAGCACTTTCCACGCCCGGCGCGGACGCCGCCACGACGATCTCTCCGTGTGGCAGGCCGCGCTCGAGGCCACCGCCGACCTGCCCGACCCTGCCGTCCGCATCCTCGTCCGGCGACTTCTCGGCCGCGCTCACGGCGAGTTGGGGCAGTACGGGAAGGCGACCCGACACCTGAACCTGGCCTTGGCCATGGCCGAGCGCCACGGCGAGCGCACCCAGCAGGCCATCGCCCACTACCAGCTTGGGCGGCTCTGGGCACTGCAAGGCGATGACCAGCGGGCATTGGAGTGCACTGCTCGCTCCCTGGAACTCGACCGCGCAATCGGCAATCCGGTGTGGGAAGCAGACTCGCTCAACACGATGGGCTGGTACACCGCCCGCCTCGGCGACTACGACACCGCACGTGCCCACTGCCAGGCCGCGCTGGCCCTGCACCGCCGCCACCGCAACCCGGAGGGTGAGGCGAACACTCTGGACAGCCTGGGCTGGATCGAACACGGCACCGGTCGGCACCATCACGCCGTCCACCACTACCGGCAAGCCCTGGACCTGTTCCGCGCCCTCGGCAACACCGACCTGGCTGCCGATACCCTGGACAACCTCGGCCACCCGTACGCTGCGCTCGGACAGCATCAGCAAGCCCACGAGGCATGGCAGGAAGCACTGGAGCTGTACAAGGCCCAGCACCGCACGCAGGACGCCCAGAGAGTGCAGCGGCAACTCGGGGCACTCGACGACCGCGACTCCGATCAGCCCCGCGAGCCCACCGAACCCGCGAAGTAGGTCCGAACAACTCATCCGGCAACCGTCCGGACGCAGTTGCCTTGCGCTGTCCTGTCCAGCCGGATCTTTCGGTGTCCAAGGCTGGGTTTGCGGGGTCATTCGAGCTGCCGACGGCGCCCATGGACTGGGTCATCCCGGCGTCCCGGCAGGCATCCGCGAACGCCCGAGAGCTGTATTGGGCTCCGTGACCGCTGTGGAAGATCGCTCCGGCCAGGCTGCCCCCCGCCAGGCGGCCGTCCGCCGCGGCGCGGGCGGCGCGGTCCGGGGCGGTGGCGCGCCAGTGGTAATAGCTGGACCGGGCGATGCCGATCACCCGGCACAACCGCTTGACACCGTGGCGGCGCTGATGGTCGGCGACGAACTCCGAAGCGGTTCACCAGCGCGTCTCCCCGGCGAAATAGCGGGCCGCCTTGCGCGGGATGTCGCGTTCCTCCTCCAGTTCGCGGATCCGTTTGCGCAGCGCGGCGTTCTCGTCCTCATGTGAGCCCGGCGCCGACACCGCCGCCGGGTTCGCCCCGGACGTGGCGAGTGATCCGGTGCGCCGTCCGTCGTCGAGCCGGATCCAGTTGCGCAGCGTCTCGGAGTTGATCACGAGGTCGTCGGCCACGGATTTGAGAACCAGCAGGATCCAAGTGTGTCCGGTGTCCAACATCCGGGGTCAAGGCCCCTCGGAAAGGTCATCTTCATGCCGGTGTTCTGCGCTTTGTGTTGCGGTGCAACGAATCCGGTGTGTCACCGCCCAGACCTCTGCTACCCAAACGTCACCCCTGGTTACGCGGAAAGGCTCATTGACAACAGCTGGTTGCTCGATCGGGCTGTCCAGTCGGAAGTGCTGCGCTTTCCGTATCACACATGGTGACTGTCGCAGTCCCGTACAGGGCGACTTGGTGGCCCTTGCGGGCTTAATCGCGTCGGTCGGCCTGGGTGCGTCTCCATTCCGTTGTTACGTTCGAACAGGTCGCGGTCTCCGAGGCGTCGATGGCCAGGCGGTGCGCAACGGCAGCTTTCCGGACCGCGCGTAAAACCCAACCCTCGTCTCCGGCAGGGCGCGAAGTCGCGTCCGACCCTCGCTCAGGAACGGTGATCGGATGTCAACGGATCGGATCGGCGGGCAGCTGTGGGACGTGGTGGTCGTTGGTGCCGGTCCGGCCGGGGCGACGGCGGCCCGGGTGGCGGCGGAAGCGGGGTGCGGCGTGCTGCTGCTCGAACGTGCCGCCGTGCCGCGGTACAAGACCTGCGGCGGCGGGCTGATCGGGTGTTCGCAGGCGTTCCTGCCCGCCGGGCTCGGCGTCACGGTCCGCGACGAGATCGACTCGGTCACCTTCGGGCTGAGGGGGCGTCGTGAACGCACCGTCGGCTGCACCACGGCGGTGCGGTGCAAGATGGTGTTCCGCGACGAGTTGGACGCCGCGCTCACCAAGGCGGCCGCCGAGGCCGGTGCCCTGGTGCGGGACCGGACCGCCGTGGCGGCGTTGGAGGACGGGGCCGGCGAGGTCGTCGTGCGCACCGGCGAGGGCGAACGGATCCGCGCACGCGCGGTGGTGGGCGCCGACGGCAGCGCCGGGCGGGTGAGCCGTCACGTCGGTGTGTGCTGTGAACAGGTGGACCTGGCGCTGGAGGTCGAGGTTCCGGTCGACCCGCGCGACGCGGCGAAGTGGCGTGGCCGCATGCTGATGGAGTGGGGACCGTTGCCCGGCTCGTTCGGGTGGGTCTTCCCCAAGGGCGACATCTGCACGGCCGGTGTGGTCGCCGCACGCGGGCAGGGCGATGCCACGAGGGCCTACATGCGGGAGTTCCTGGAACGCCACGGCTTGGCGCACCTGACCCCGCTGCACGACACGGGGCACCTGACGAAGTGCCGCCGTCCCGACTCACCGCTGGCACGCGGCCGCACGATCGTGGCCGGCGACGCCGCGGGGCTGTGCGACCCGTGGTCCAGGGAGGGCATCTCCTTCGCGCTGCGCTCGGGAGCGTGGGCAGGCGTTGCGGCCGCGGAGATCGCGCGGGCGGGGCACCCGGTGGACCTGGAGCGGGCGCGCGCTACCTACTCCGATGCGGTGCGCTCCACCCTGGGGGTCGAGATGCTCGCCTCCCGCAAGGTCATGAACGTCTTCACCAAGCGCCCCGGGGGCGTCCACACCGCGCTGACCGCCTTCCCGCCGGTGTGGCGCAGGGTCGACGCGTACCTCGGCGGTGAAACCACGATCCCGGCGCTGCTCGGCACGCCGATCGCACGCGCGGCATTCAAGGCGGTCGGGTTCTTCGCCTGAGTCCCGCCGGTGGGGATGCCCGCCAACGGCGCGTCGTGCGTGACCCCCGGTGTTCCCAGCCGGGGACCGGAAACCCAGGAGGGATCCCAGCATGGACGAAGACAACCCGGGCACCGACCGGCAGACACCGGTGGCGATCGTCGGAACTGCGTGCCGGACCCCTGGTGGAGTGACCTCGGCGGAAGAACTGTGGCAACTCCTGCTGGACCGGCGCGACGTCGTGGCCGGTTCCGACCCCGGCAGGCGGTGGTCCGACGACGAGCGGGTGATCCCCGCCGACCTCGCGAACTCGGCCGCCCTGGGCAGCGGCTCCTTCCTCGACGGCATCGACCTGTTCGACCCGGGTTTCTTCGGCGTGCCCGCCCGCGAGGCGGCCAGCGTGGATCCCCAGCACCGGCTGTTGATGGAGACCACCTGGGAGGCGTTGGAGGACGCCGGTGTGCCACCGCGCTCGCTGGCGGGGTCCCGCACCGGCATGTTCATCGGCATCTCCGGGGCCGACTACGCCAAGCGGTTCACGTTGGCGGACTTCAACGTCTACCACGGCATCTCGGCGGTTCCCTCGGGCGCGCCGGGCCGGATTTCCTACATCCTCGACGTCAACGGGCCGTCCCTGGCCGTGGACGGAGCCTGTGCCTCCTCGCTGGTCGCCGTGCACCTGGCGTGCCGTTCCCTGCACAGCGGGGAGTCCGACTTCGCCTTGGCGGGCGGCGCGACCGTGCAGCTGGAGTGGGGCGGCCTCGTCGGGTTCGCCCGCGCCGGAGCGTTGTCCGCGCGCGGGCGGTGCGCGGCCTTCGACGCGAGCGCGGACGGCTTCGTGCGCGGTGAGGGCTGCGGGATGGTGGCGTTGAAGCGGCTGAGCGATGCGCGGCGGGACGGCGACCGCGTGCTGGCGGTGATCGCCGGAACGGCGATCAACCACGCCGGGCGGGTGCAGGGCATCACGCAGCCCTCGCGCAGTGCCCAGCACGCGGTCATCAGGGCGGCGATGCGCTCGGCGGGCGTCACCCCCGACGACATCGGCTACGTGGAGGCGCACGGCACGGGCACCCCGGTCGGGGACCCGATCGAGTTCGCCGCGTTGACCGACGCGTACGGCAAGTCCGGCGGTCCCTGCGCGTTGGGCTCGCTGAAGACCAACATCGGCCACCCGGAGAGCGCGGCCGGCGTGCTCGGGCTCATCAAGGCCGCGCTGGCGGTGCAGCGCGGGAGCATCCCGGCGAACCTGCACTTCACCCGGTGGAATCCCGGGATCGACGCGGACGGGACCCGGTTCGTCGTGCCCACCGCCACCACCGCCTGGGACAGCCCCGGTCGTCCCCGCCGCGCCGGGGTGTCGGCGTTCGGTGTCACCGGGGCGAACGCGCACGTCATCGTCGAACAGGCCTCGCCCCCGCCGACAACGACCCACCGCCCGCCGGTGCGGCGCGAGCAGGCGGTGGTGTGCCCGGTGTCGGCAGCCTCACCGGGCGGGCTGGTCGCCACGGCGCGCCGCCTGGCCGATCACGTGCAGGCCGCACCCGACCCCTTGGCGGATGTCGCGCACACCCTCGCCGCGCACCGCAGCCATTTGTCCACACGCGCCTGCGTGGTGGCGTCCGACCGCGCCGGGCTGGTGACCGCCCTGCGCGCGGTGACCGCCCGGCAGGACCACCCGGGCGTCGTCACCGGGCCGACGACCGATCCCGGTACGCCGGTGTGGGTGTTCTCCGGGCACGGCTCGCAGTGGCCCGGCATGGCCCGGGACCTCTTGGAGCAGGAGCCTGCGTTCACCCGTATGGTCGACCGGCTCGACGCCGTCGCCGCGGCGGCGGGTGTCCCGGTGCGACAGTTGCTGGCCTCCGGCGAGCCCTTGGAGCGGATGGACGTGGTCCAACCGGTGGTCTTCACGGTGCAGACGGCCCTGGCGGAGCTGTGGCGGGACCGGGGCCTGCGCCCGGCCGCCGTGGTGGGCCACTCGATGGGTGAGGCCGCCGCCGCGGTGGCGGCGGGCATCCTGACCCCCGAGGAGGGCATTCGCATCACGCTCGCCCGCTCGTCGTTGCTCCAACGGGTCGCGGGTGGCTGCATGGCCGTGGTGGCGCTGCCCGTCGAGCAGGTCGAGGCCGAGATCACCGACACCCGGGGCGTGTCGGTCGCGGTGGTGACCGCTCCCGCGTCCACCGTCGTCGCGGGCGACGGCCCGGCCGTCGCGGACCTGCTGCGCCGCTGGCAGGAGCGCGGTGTGTTCTGCAAGCAGATCGCCGTGGTGGTGGCCGCGCACTCCCCGCAGGTCGAGCCGATCCTGGCGGACATCGCAACCCGGACGTCGTGGTTGTCGGGAGCACCGGCGACGGCGCCGTTCTACTCCACCGCGGTGGGTCCGCGCGAGCAGGTGGTGTTCGACAGCGCCTATTGGGCGCGGAACCTGCGCGCGCCGGTTCGCTTCGACCTGGCCTGCCGGGCGTTGGTCGAGGACGGGTACCGGGTGTTCCTGGAACTGTCGCCGCACCCGCTGCTGACGCAGGCGGTGGAGGAGACCGCGTCGGCGATGGGGGTGCCGGTGGTGACGGCGGCCTCCCTGGTCCGGGACCAGGACGGGCGCGAGGCGATGTGCCGGGCCGCCGCCGCGCTGCACGTGGCCGGCGTGCCGGTGGATCTCGTCGCGGTCAACGGCGGTGGAGCGCGGACCGTGCTGCCGCCCACGGCCTTCGACCGCTCCCGGTACTGGCAGGAACCCGAGCACGGGTCGCGGGGCACGGCGGCGCACATGTGGCTGGGCGAGCGGTCGGCCGTGCCCGACCCCGAGGCCGAGGACGGCACGCGCCACGTGTGGAACGCGGACCTCGGCACGGACCGCGTCGAGTGGCTGGCGCAGCACACCCTGCGCGGCACCCCGCTGGTTCCCGGTGCCGCGCACGTCGAACTGGTCCTGGCCGCCTCCGCCGCCGTGCTGGACTCCGTCCTGGACGAGATCCGCCTGACCGACGTGCGGTTCGAGCGCATGCTGCCGTTGGCCGCCTCCGTGCCGTTGCAGGTCGCGGCCACCAGGAGCGGTCGCCGGATGGAGGTCGAGGTCGTACAGCACACCGGTGGCGGGTGGGACCGGGTGGCGGCGGCGACGGCCACCCGGTGCGAGGGGCCGGTCGACGTCCACCCGGCGCTGCTCCTGCCCGACGCCCCCGCGGCGCCCGACGACCTGTACGCGGCGTTCCGCCGGATCGGCCTGGACACCGGCCCGGCCTTCCACTCGATCGCCGCCGCCACCGACGACGGGATCACCCGGCTCGACGTGCCCGGCGACGCGGAGATCCGCACCGGGGCACCCTGTGTCCACCCGGTGCTGTTCGACGGGTGCGTGCTGTCGGTGGCCGCCGGCCTGGTCCGCGGCGAGGAGCCCGACGACGGGGACGGGCCCTGGTTGCCCACGCGGATCGGCGAGATCGTGCTGCCCGCCCGGCCCGACCGCATCACGTGGGTCCACGCCGAGGTGCGGCGCGACGGCACCACCGCGACCGGTCGCGCCGACCTCTACGACGAGGCGGGGGGAGTGGGTCGGCGCGCTGGAGGACGTGGACCTCGTCCGCAACACCCGGGCCGCGACCGAGAACGCGCGGCTCAACGCCAGGCTGTTCGAGATCTCCTGGCGAGAGCTCCCCCTCCCGGACGAGCCGCCGACGACCCGGACCGGCGAATGGGTCGTGGTCGGAGAACCGGGTGACCACGACGGTGTCGCCGAGCGGGTAGCGGCGGCACTGTCCGGGTCGGGGCTGCGGGCCGCGGTCCACCGCGACACCTCGGCGGTCCCCGACCCGGGCGCCGCCGCGGTCGTGTGGTGCGCCACGGGAGACCTCGACGACCTGGACCGGGTGACGAAGGTGACCGCCCTCGTGCGCGAACACGGGCGACACGGCTCGCCGCCCCGGCTGTGGCTGGTCAGCCGGAACGCACGACCGGTGCTCGACGGCGACCCGGTCGACCCCGGCGTGTGCGCGCTGCGCGGACTGCTGCGCGTAGCCGCTGTCGAACAACCCCAGTCGGCGGTGAGCTGGGTCGACGGCGACACCGGCACGGCCGAGGACCTGGCCGACGTCGTCGCGGAGCTGGTGGCCGGGACGCCCGAGACGGAGGTCGCCTGGCGGGCGGGGCAGCGGTACGTGGCCAGGATGGCGCGCGCACCGCTGGCGGCCCGGCCACCGCGGACCACCCGCGAGGTCGACGCGGTCGTCGGCGAGGACGAGTTCGTCCTGCGCCCCGACGAGGACGGGGGCCTGGACCTGCTGCGGCTGGTCGCGACCGGCGAGCCGCTGCCCGCGCCGGGAGCCGGGCAGGTGCTGCTGCGCCCGGAAGCGTGCACCGTGCACTTCCGCGAAATCCTGGTCGCCCTCGGCATCTACCCGACCGACGACGGGACCCTGCCCGCCCTCGGCTCGGACGCCGCCGGCGTGGTGCTGGCCGTCGGCGACGGCGTCGAAGACCTGGAGCCCGGCGACCTGGTCACCACCGTGATCACGGACGGGAGCGGGTCGATGGCCTCCCACTGCCTGGCGCGGGCCGACCTGACCGCGCGCATCCCCGACGGCTTCGACCCCGTCGACATCGTCCCGTCGGTGCTGACCTACATCACGGCGTGGCACTCGTTGCACGACCTCGCGCGGCTGCGGGCGGGCGAGACCGTGCTGGTGCACTCCGCCGCCGGCGGCACCGGGCTCGCCGCGATCGAGGTCGCCCGACTGCTCGGTGCCGCGGTCATCGGCACCGCGGGCACCGAGGCCAAGCGCCGCCACCTGCGCGAGCACGGGGTGGAGCACGTGTTCGACTCACGGGGCCTGGACTTCGCGGAGCAGGTGCTGGAGGCGACCGGTGGGCGCGGTGTCGACGTCGTCCTCAACTCGCTGACCGGGGCGGCCATGCGGGCATCCCTGGACCTGCTCGCCCCGGGCGGGCGCTTCGTCGAGATCGGCAAGCGCGACCTGTACGACGGCGCGCGCGTCGACCTGGGCAAGTTCCGGCACGGCAACACCTACACCGCCCTGGACCTGGTGCTCACGGCGAACGAGCAGCCGGTCGTTTTCCGAGCGGCGATGCTGCGGGTGCTGGCCGAAATCGCGGCCGGCAGGCTGCCCCTGCTGCCCAGCGCGGTCGTCCCCCTGACCGAGGCGGCGGAGGCGTTCAAGCAGCTGGCCTCCGGTGACCTCATCGGCCGCGTCACGCTCGCCTTCCCCCCGGTCGGGCAGCGGGTGCACGTGCACGCACCCACCCCCGAGCACGTGGTGCGCAGCGGAGCCGCCTACATCGTCACGGGCGGCACGCGGGGCCTGGGCCTGGAGGCCGCCCGGTGGTTGGCCGGCGCCGGCGCCGGCCGCGTCGTCCTCGGGGGCCGCGGCGACCTCGCTCCCGGCGCCGGCGCCGTGCTCGACGCGATCGCGGCCACCGGGTGCGCGGTGGAGGTCGTGCGCGGCGACGTGGCCGACCCGGAGACGGCCCGACGCCTGGTCACGGCGGCGGGGAACGACCTGCGGGGCGTCCTGCACACCACCGTGGTGCTCGACGACGCCCCGTTGAACGCCATGACCGAGGGCAGGCTGGCCCGCGTGTGGCACCCCAAGGTCACCGGCCTGGTGAACCTGCACCACGCGACCGAGGGCCTCCCGTTGGACTGGCTCGTGGTCTTCTCGTCCATGTCGGCGATGCTGGGCAACGCCGGGCAGGCGAACTACGCCGCGGCCGGCTCGTGGGTGGACGCCTTCGCCCGGTGGCGGCACGACCAAGGGCTGCCCACCCTGTCGGTGAACTGGGGCGCCTGGGGTGAGGCGGGCCGTGCGACGGACTTCGCCGCGCGCGGGTTCGACACCATCTCCACCGCCGACGGGTTCGCCGCGCTGACCGCGCTCCTGCGGCACCAACGGGTGAACACCGGCGTGTTCGACTACCAACCCGAACTGCTGTTCCGCGCCTTCCCGCACGCGCTGGACAACCCGCTCCTGGCGGGCCTGCGCACCGGTGAGGCCTCCCACCGCGAAGCGACGTCCACCCTCGACCTGCGCAACGAGCAACCGGGACCGGCGCGGGGGCGCATGGTGCAGGACGCGGTGGTGCACACCCTCGCCGCGCTGCTCGGCACGCAACCCGACGCCGTCGCGGCGCACGCGAAGTTCACCGACCTCGGACTGGACTCGCTGCTCGCCGTCGCCTTCACCCGCAGGCTCCACGTCGACCTGGACATCGCCTTGACCCCCGCGGAGGTCTGGGCGCACCCGTCACCCGCCGAACTGGCCGACCACATCGACTCGTCGCTGGGGACACCCGGCGGCAACGGGTGAACGGCGCCACCGCCGAGCACGGACGTGATTCCGAGATCCACCACCCGGGCGCGGCACTCGCGGACGCGCCGCGCCCGGGGTTCACGAGGGGAAAGCCATGACGGCCTGGACAACTCTGACGGAGAAGCTGGGCGCGGTCACGAGGTCGCTGGACGACCGCACGACGTGGCGGGCGTCGTTGGTGAAGGCGGTCGCGTTCGACATCGCCCAGCACTCGCGGAACCGGCTGGCGCTGGCGCTGGTGGTCTTCTTCATCCCCGCGTGGATCGGGCTGGTGAAGGCCGTGCTGCCCGACAGGCAAGTCGACTACCACTCGGAGGTCGCCAAGAAGGCGCTGTCGGTGCCGGCCGACGAGCTGATCACCATCTCCGGCGCGATCAACGCTGTCACCCTGATCGTAGGGTTCATGATGTTCGCCGCCGTGCGCAGGTCGGGCGAGTTCGACCGGCGGCTCGTGCTCGCGGGCTACCCGACGTCCTCCCTGCTGGTGGCGAAGCTGGCGGGGTTGCTGCTGATCTCCGGCGCGGTCGCGTCGTACGCCGCCGCCGTCATGACGCTGCACTGGGACCCCCGGCAGGTGTGGCTGATCGGTTTCAGCCTGTTCATCAGCGGCCTGACCTACGGCGGCATGGGGTTCGTGCTCGGTCTCGTCTTGTCCACGGAGCTGTCGGGCATGTTCGTGATCATCATGGTCAGCCTGGTCGAGGTGATGCTCCAGAACCCGGTCACCAACCCGTCGTCCGACCAGAGCGTCGTGCGCTTCGTGCCCACCTACGGCGCGATGCAGGCGGGCACGACCGCCGGCTTCACCGACCAGGCGTCGTTGGGCTATTCCCTCTTGGGTCTGCTGTGGTTGGCCGCGTTCGGCTCCATCGCGGTGACCGCGTTCCACCGACGAACCAAGGACCACGCCCGACGTGACACCGAAGCCGACGGACGCGCGACCACCCCGGCCGTGGTCACGTTGACCACACGCGTCGACGGATCCCTCGAAGTGCACTCGACGACCGGCCCGGTGGTGCTCTGCTCACAGCTCCCGCGGTGCCCGGCGGGGTGCGGGGACGAGCCCGCCGGGCCGGCACAACCGGGTCGCCGACACCAGCGGACAGCGGCGCCGACCGAACCGGTCGATCGGCCGAAGCCCCGCGGCAGGGTACGGACCACGACCCTCGACGGCATCAAGGCGGCGCCACTCGTCCGTTGAACCCGCGACGACGAGAAACCCGAACCACACGCCGCTCGCGTGGACGACGTCAAGCCCATCTCGGCGGCCTCGGCCAGCAGCATGTCGGCCTGGCGCTCGCCGGTCGCGGGGTTCCACACCGGGGCGGTGCGGCTCGACTCGCCGGCGGTCTCGCTGCCGTCGATTCGGTGATGGATCGTCCTGACTGCCACCGTGCTCAGCGGCTGCTCACCTTTTCGGTCTGTTCCAAGGGGTGCGAGGTAGGACGTTGGCGAGGTGCCTGCGTGAGCAGGTCCTTTCCAACGCCCCCTCCCGAACCGGACTTGGCCCGTTTCCGAGCATCCGGCTCTCCGGTCGCGGAGCTGTCCCCGTTGCGCTGCACGCCGTGGGTCAGCGTCGTTCTCCATGCCAACCGGCGCAGGGCACGACCTCGAATCCCCGGCTGGGGAAGACGGTGTCCATGAAGAAGTCGTGCATTGCCGCATCGCCGTCGGCGCAACCGTCACGCAGCACGGTCACCCGGTAGTCACGGTCTGCCGCGTCGTAGCACGTCGCAGCCACCATTGCGCTGGTCGCGACTCCGGCGATCGCGAGAGTGCTGACGCCGGCCGCGCGGAGCACGAGGTCGAGATCTGTGCCGGCGAACGCGCTGGCGCGGCGTTTCACCACGACGACGTCCTCGTCGGCGACCGGCAGGGCGATCTCGGTTCCGGCCGATCCCTCGTGGAAGGTGTCCCCGGCTTCGTGGAACGTCCTGAACAGTGCGTTGCCCGGTGGCAAGTCGGCCCCGTTGGCCCGGAGGGCGAAGTGCACGAACACGACGAGGGCACCGGCCGCGCGGGCGCGGGGGAGCAGTCCGGTGAGCGGCGGCACGACTTGCCTGGCGAACGGGTAGTTGCTCGTGATGCCCTGCTGGATGTCGCCGATGATCAGTGCGGTGGTCACGACAGGCTTCCCCCGGTCTCTCCATCCGGCGCCCTGCGGTCAGCAGGACAGCCATTCCGGCGACCATGATCATAACGGTGGTGCAGTGGCCAGGGGCGGGGTCGAACCCGCCGAGCTTCGCACTCCGTCCTGGGTCAACGCTTGCGATCATGATCCGTGCATCCCACGTGCACCACCACGCGCCGCTCGTGTGCGAGAGCTGCGGCGCAGGGTGCCCAGGAGCTCAAGGAACTGCCGGAGGGGCGATGACGATCTCGGTATCGGGGTCGTGGTGGAGTTCGGTCGTGCCGGCCACGACGATCGTCGCCTTCCGCCACGGCTGTTCGCGGAGCATGAACGGCAGTTCCTCGGCCAGCCACTCGGCGATGTGCCGTTGCTGGGCGACGGAGTCACCGTCGCGTGCCACCAGTCGGCGTTCCTGCTCGTCCAAGTCGCCCTGCATCCAGATCGAGGCGTCGATCCACTGGGCGAACTCCTCGCGGATGACCCCGGTGCCCTCGACCCACACGACGTCCGCCCCGGCCGGGACGCGGATCGCGCCGGGTCGGTGGTGCCCGATCCAGGCCGACGGTCGGAACTCCACCGCCTCGCCCCGGTGCAGGGGCCGCAGGACGTTCTCGACCATCAGGTCTCCCCAGTCGAAGCACGCGTGGTTCCAGGCGACGTCGTCGGTGTGCACGACCCCGGACGCGGGGACGATCATTCGCAACCGTTCGACGAGGGTGGACTTCCCGGCGCCGCCGCGCCCGTCGATCGCGATGAGAAGGGGACGTCCGGTGACGTCGGGTGCTGCCTCGCGCAGTCGCCGCACGACATCGGACAGCTTCTCGACCCGCCAACCCGTGGCCTGGACCTCACCCGGATGCAGACGCATCCACGACCTCCTCGGTTGCACGATCAGCCAACTCGGAAACAGACCCACCACCCTGATGGCCCCACACCCACCACCCGCCCGGCAACACCAGTGGACAGCCGGCTCGGCCCGGTCGGCGACGTCGACACCCGTTAGCGTCCGAGTATCGCCGCGGTGTGGGATCCACCGAACGCTGCTCGCGGATAGATTCACCCAAGTCAAAGCGGAGCTCAACTGGTGGGACGGTCCACGCGGTGGGCTCGTGCGTCCGGGACCGCCATGCCGGGGAGATCACGATCCACGGCCGGAGTACTAGGATCCGGCGATCGGGCCGAAGGTGTCCGTCCATGGTCGAGCGTTGCGGCCGTGCACCTTCGAGGAACGGGAGTCGTCGGCGTGCCGTTCACGTTCGCCCATCCGGCCGCGGTGCATTCTGCTGTTGCTCATCGGGGTTCTGGTTCTGGAGCCGCTTCTGGCCCTGTCCTCTGAAGGGTGGCGCGCCCGCGTCACCCCGCCGGATCTCGTCGCCCGGTTGCACACCTGGCGGGCGCGCATCATCGCGGTCGGCTCGTTGATCGTGGGTGCCGCAACCCACCTCGCCTGGGACGCTGTCACCCACACCGACGGTGCCGCGGTGCGGCATTGGCCGATGCTGCGGCTGTCGGTCGTCGGTCCCCACCGCCTGTACAACGTGATCGGCTATGCGTCCTCGCTCGGTGGCCTGCTGCTACTCGGTATCGTCGTTTTGCGCTGGTATCGCCGCGCCCCACACGGCAACGGGGAACACTGGCGAGCCCCGCCGAGGGGAATGCGCAGATGGGTTCTCGGCGGGATCGCGGTCGCCGCGGCCGCCGGTGCGGGTATCGCGCTCGCCGATCCGGTGAGCCAGGTCAGTGCCTACGACTGGGTACGCCGGTTGTTTGGTCGGCGGCGTTCAAGGCACCGGGCTGGCGCTCGCGCTCTACGTGCTCTGCTGGCACCTCGCCCGTCAGTTCGGCATACCGCGTGAGCGCATGTGACCTCGTATACGGCTTTCCCAGCCTGACAGCAGAACGTCCGCGCCGGCAGAAGAGGTCGCTCCGCAACGCCCGGTTCGCGGCAGAAGAGGACGTTCACGCGACGGCTGGTAGGAAGATCGGTATGGCTGAGCGCTTGGCGGGCAAGGTGATTCCTGGTGACCAAGGGAACCTCCGGCATCGGGGAGGCCGTTGCGCAACCGGCGCGGGCTGCCGATCGACGGCGGAGCCACCTCGCAGTGACCAACTCACACGCCCGGCCTCAAGGGACATAACGACGTGGGCTTACCCGCCCCCTGCGCCGCGTGTCCCCCCGCTCGTGCGCGCTATGCGGCATAGTCCGTCGCCCACGCCGGGTGCGGCGCAGCGAGCAGCCCAAGCGCCCCCGGCGGACTTCGCCGCAGCCGGCAGCGGGAACAGGCCAGCGGCACGCCAAGCTCCGTCAGGCCGCCGGGAGGGGGACCACGGCCTTCAGCGCGTCGCAGATCAACTCCAGCGCCGGTCGTGGCGGGGTCGGCAGCAGTGCGGCCAGGTCGTCGCCGGGGGACTCCAACAGGCCCGCGCCGGTGTTGGCGAACATCGAGAGCGTGTGCGACACCTGGTACGGCTCGAGCCCGCCGCCGGCCAGTGCTTCCCGGGCCTGGGCCAGCGACACCGGCTGGTACGTCACCGGGCGCCCGAGAACCTCGGCGAGCACCCCGGCGATGTCCTCCCCGCCGATGGCGGTCGCGCCCGCCAGTTCGTACGTGCGCCCGGCGTGGCGGCTGCGCTGTCCGGCGGCGAGATCGGCCTGTGTCTCCACCGCTACGCGGGCCGCGACGTCGGCGAGGTCTTCCCTGGCCACGACCGATACCCGGCCGTGGCCGAGGGGCGCGGTGAACACGCCGGTGGTGGCCGCGGATTCGGCGGAACTCATCGCCAGTCCCGCCGGGATCTCCGCGTACAGCCCGTTGCGCAGCACGGTGACGTCGAACGGGGCCTCGGCCAGACGGGCTTCGGTCCACCGGTGCGCCAGCGCGATGCTCAGCTGATCGCCCGAACCGGCCAGGCTGGTGTAGATCACATGCCGGACTCCCGCCGTGGCGGCCGCGTCGACCACCGCACCGTGCCGGGCCAGCACCACGTCGTCCTCGGCGTAGCCGGCGGAGACGAACACCAGCACCCGCACGCCGGTGAAACCACCGACGAGCGTGGTCGGGTCGTCGAAGTCGATCCGACGGGCGGCGCCCGTGGCCGCACGCGTGCCCGCCACCACGCCCAGGTCGGCGACGGCGCCGAGCCGGTCGAGGATCAGACCTCCGAGCGCGCCGGACGCACCGGTCACCAGCATCATGGAATACCCCTCACTGCGGTTCGGTTTGGTGACCGTAGGATCGTGATCCCGGGCCGAGACCGTAAGGAGGCACTACCGTGTCTGTCGCGCACACCGCGGTAACCCCGCAGGTCAGCGGTGCCGAGCCGGTCGGTCCGTGTGGCGAGGACAACTGCGGTATCCGTGAGGTCCTCGATCGCCTCGGCGACAAGTGGACCGTGCTGGTCGTCGTGGAGTTGGTCAAGGGCGTTCGCCGTTACCGCGAGTTGCAGCGGGCGATTCCCGGTATCTCGCAACGGATGCTCACCGTGACCACGCGTCGGCTGTGCCGCGACGGCCTGGTCGAGCGGACGGTCTACGCGACCATCCCGCCACAGGTGGAGTACCGGCTCACCGACGTCGGCGACAGCCTCGCGAAGACGATCTCCGGCCTCGCCGACTGGTCGCGCGACCACCAGGACACCATGGCCGCGGCCCGGCAGCGGTGGGACGCCGAGCATCCCGACGAGGCAGGCCGCTGAGCGGTTCGCCCGCGTGTCCGGCGGGTCGCGGATAATTACGGTCACGCGCCTGGTGAACGTGAGTGCACTGTATTCCTCGACCCCGTTTGTCACACGCATGACAAATGTGTCCGGTCTCTTTGTGGTAGTCGTTGAAAGTGTAGTTAACGTGTTGCGAATACTTGTTCGGTAGTCGATCCGGAGCTCGACTCGCCGGAGGCATTTCCGGGACGACGAACCCCGCCACGAGGTGACCGCTGACTTGTGGTGCTAACGTCGCGCGGTGTATGTGAAGTTGTGCGGACTGCGCACCGAAGCCGACGTCACCGCCGCCGTGGACGCGGGAGCGGATGCCGTCGGATTCGTCTTCAGCGAGAGCGTGCGACAGGTCGACCTCGACACCGCACGACGACTCGTGCGCGAAGTGCCGCCGCACGTCCTCGCCATCGGGGTGTTCCGCCAGGTGTCCCCGGCGGAGGTCCGCAGGCTCGCGGTGGAGTCCGGTATCGGGGCCGTCCAGCTGCACGGCGGCTACCCGAAGGCGGCGTTCGACGACTTGTCGACGTCCGGTATTCCGCTGGTGCGTGCCGTCACGCTGACCCCGGACACCGATGTGCGAGTCGGCGCCTACGGCGAACGGATGCTGCTGCTCGACTCACCCGTGGCGGGCTCCGGCGAACGCTGGGACCTCGGCGTGCTCACGTCCGCCCGACCTCGGGGTCGGTGGCTGCTCGCCGGCGGCCTCAGCGTCGACAACGTCGCCGCGTCCGTCACGGAAGCACGACCGTGGGGCGTGGACGTGTCCAGCGGCATCGAGTCCGCCCGCGGCGTCAAGGACCACAACCTCATGCGCGACTTCGTGACCGCCGCACGCGGCGCTTCACGCTCGGAATAGCTTCGCACCCACCGCGCCCCTTTCCTCGGCTACCGGCTCAGTGGACCGCGATTGTCCTACCGGGCAAGCCGAACTGCTCGCAGCGAATCGCCCTATTACCAAAAGATCTTTAGGTGCGGGGCCCTGCCGCCACCGCGCGACTCATGGCTTGCGGAACTGCTCCACCAGCGCCACGTACCCGCTGGCGCCGTGACCGGCGGTCGCCGCTCGCTCGGCCAGTACTTTGACGAGCCTCGGCAGCTCGGCGTTGACGCCGAGCGACTCGCTCTCCTCGACCACGTGCGCCATCGCCGCCAGGTGGGTGTCGACAGTGCCGTCGTCGGCCGGGTAGATGCCGTCGTCGGCTTGCCGCGCGTAGCCCGGCAGCCAGCCGGCCACCGTGTCGATTGCCATCCGTGCGATGGGGAGGTACGCCGTGGCGGAGACACCGGCCGTGCCGAGGATCGCGGCTCCGTTGAGGAAACCGTCGAGCATGCCCCACATGAGGACGAGCGTGGCCATCTCGTGCGTGGCCGACAGTCCGGGGTCATCGCCGAGGTGGAGGCCCGTGCCGAGGCTGTCCAGCGTGGACTCGTGGGCGTCGTACAGCGGTCGCGGCCCGCTGTAGGCGAGCACGGCGTCGGCCGTGCCGACGGCCTCCGGGACGGCCATGATCCCGCCGTCGAGGTAGCCGCCGCCGCGGCGCGCCACCTCCTCGGCGAGCGCTCTGGCGCGCGAGGGCGTGCCCGAGGTCAGGTTCACCACGACCCGACCGTCGAGCGGTCCGTCGAGGACGTCCGCCACGGCGTCGTAGTCCGACACGCAGACCACCACGAGCGGGGCGGCCGCGATCGCGGCCGCTGGAGACTCGGCGAGCGTCGCGCCCCGGGCCACGAGGTCGTCGGCCTTGGCCGCCGTGCGGTTCCACACGGTCATCGGGTGTCCCGCGCGCAGGAACGCCCCGGCGAGGGCGCCGCCCATCAGTCCGAGGCCCAGAACCGTGACGGGTGTGCCGGTGTGCATCATGTGCTCCTTCTCTGATCGGTGGCACAATCGTCAACGTTCACACCGGTATGAAGGTCAAGGGGGATTCGCGTGCTGATCGGGGAGCTGAGTCGGCGGACCGGGGCGAACCCGCACCAACTGCGGTACTACGAGGCGCAGGGCCTGCTGGTGCCCGACCGCGGCGGCAACGGCTACCGCGAGTACGGCGACGACGCCGTGCTGACCGTGGCCCAGATCAGGAAACTGCTCGACGCCGGGTTGTCGACCCAGGAGATCGGATACCTCCAACCGTGCGTCACCGGCCCGGCCCCCGACCTGAAGCCCTGCCCGGAGACCCTGGACCTGCTACGGGCGCGCATCGCGGGACTGGACGAGCAGATCGACACGCTCGTCGAGTCCCGCCAGACACTGCGGGAGTACCTGGTGGCCACGGAGCGGCGGATGGCTAGCTAGACGCGGGCCGGGAGCCACCCACGAGCCGGGCCGGAAGCACGCGTCACCGAGCCCTGGCGAGAACAGCAGCGGTACCAGGGCGAACCACAGCGAACCGGAGTCGACCAGTGGACTCCTGGCGAGCACGACACCGACCACCGACCCGGTGCGCCCGGCCGCGCGGTAGGCGAGTCACATGGCCAGCGACCGCACGACCAGCGCGGACATCCCCACGGCACCGGTGCAGAACAACCCGGACGGTCTGATGAGGACACTCACGGCCACCCGTCAAGCGGTGCCCCTTCCCGCGCTCGCCGACGCGCCGCAGGTCGTCGCGGGTGGAGAACCCTCGCTGTACCAAGCACGAGGTGTTGCTGGACCCGACGATATAGCGGCCGTGTACGTAGTCCGCTTCCGGCGGTCCACTCCGGCCCGGGTCGTGCGATCGTGGAAGCCAGCGCACCCGGCGATCATCGGTGTGCGGACCGGACGTTCACCGAAGTTCAGCTACGCCGCCGCGCCCGTGCGGCTGGCGGGTTGACCGGTAGCCAGAAGCTGCAGCGCGGGCAAAGGCCACGAGTCGATCCGGCCGGCGCCGGCTGCCCGTGATCCGCGAACTCCGCGCCGACACCCGGATGCTCGTCTACCTGTTCGCGGCGCAAGGCGACACGGCGCACACCGGGACACCACCTCGGCCGACCGGGGATGTCAGCAGCCTGGTCAGGGCAGGCTTGCGAGACACACTCGCGCTCGGCGTCCCTCGGCTGGGGCTCACCACCCAAGTGATCGACCCGTCCGCGCCCCGGCAGCTCCCTGGAAACTCTGGCCCGATCGGCCAGTCTGCTCACCGAACACAACACACCACTGCTCGACCAGGCCGTGCACCAGGCCATTGAGACAGCTTGACAGCTCACATAACCGCTCCGGCACTGTCCACTGTGGTCACCGACTACGGCTCCGACGCGGTGGGCCGCCGGCCGGGGTCCTCGCCCGACGGCCCACCGGCTCTGGCGGGAACTGCGCCAGGTGCTGCGGCCCGGCGGTCGTGCGGTGCTGCTCCTACCGGCCGGGACGCGGACCGGGCTGTTGGCTGGGTTGCGGATCCTGGATCGTCGGCCGGTCAGCCTGTTCGGCACGCGTGCGGAGGTCGTCGTGCTCGCCGGTTGAGTTGTCCACAACTGCAGACAACCTGAGGTGCAATTCGAACGAGTGTTCTTAGATGGTGATGACGACCTTGCCCCGGGCGCGGCCTTCCTCCAGGTAGCGGATGGCCTGGGCGGCGTCGGCGAGCGGGAACGTGCGGTCGACGACCGGGGCGAGCTTGCCGGCCTCGATCAGCGTGCGCAGTTCCTCGATGTCCTCGCCGCGCTCCACGGAGATCACGCCGCCCAGGCGCTGGCTCACGAAGGGGGACAGCAGGATCGCCCGGAGCCCGCGGTCCATCCCGCCGAGCCACCGGCCGCCGCCCTCGCCGCCGACGAGGATCAGCCGGCCCCTCGGGGCGAGGGCGCGGCGCAGGTGGGACAGTCGCCGCATCCCGCCGGTGTCGACGATCAGGTCCCAGTGCCGCGTCCCGTCGGCGAAGTCGGTCTGGGTGTAGTCGACGACGTCGTCCGCGCCGATCGAGCGGACCAGGTCGACCTTGCCGGTGCTGCACACGCCGGTCACCGAGGCGCCGTACGCCTTCGCGAGCTGCACCGCGAACGTGCCCACCCCGCCACCCGCGCCGATGACCAGGACCTTGTCGCCGGTCCGGACGGCGTCGCGCAGGCTGTGCAGCGCGGTGAGGCCCGAGACCGGGACGGCGGCCGCCTGTTCGAGCGTCAGGTTCGCCGGCTTCGGCACGCATCTCGCCGCCGGCACGCACGCGTACTCGGCGAACGAGCCGCCGCAAGTGCCGAACACCTCGTCGCCGACCCGGAACTTCGTCACGTTGGCGCCGAGCGCCTCGACCGTCCCTGCGACATCCCGCCCCAGCACGGGGTTCCTAGGTGCGCGCAAGCCGAAGGCCGCGCGGACCGGGAGCGGCAGCCCGGTCATGAGGTGCCACACCCCGTAGTCCACCCCGGCCGCGTGGACCCGCACGAGCACCTCGTCGTCGCCGGGCTCCGGCCTGTCCATGTCGGCGAGCCGTAACACGTCGGCCGGGCCATATCTGTCGTACACGATCGCTTTCATGATTTCTCCCCATCCGGGTACTGGAAAACGTCATCGAGCGGAACCTTGAAGACCCGCGCGATCCGGAATGCCATCTCCAGCGACGGCGAATAACGCCCCTGCTCGATGGCGATGATGGTTTGCCTGGTCACACCGATCCGTGCCGCTAGCTCCGCCTGGGGCATCTCGCCGTTGGCGAACCGCAGCGCCCGGATCGAGTTCGTGACCTTGGTCGACTTCACCACGACTGAAATCCCCGACGGTAGGCGAAGATCTTGGCCACGGAAGCGAGCAGACCGGATATCGCGAACGCGAGGTGGATCGCGTTGGCGATCCAGAAGTGGTCGACCTCGGCCATCGCCATGACCAGCGTCGACACCCCGCCGATGGCGGTGAACGACTGGCCGATGTACTCACCGAACCGCTCGATCTCCCGGTCCCGCTCGTCCTTTCTCCCGGGAGTCCTTCGGCGTGGTGAGTTCGGCGGCGGTGCTGAGCACGATCGTCACGGCGATCGCCACACCCACGGTCCACAGCAGAGCCGCCACATACGGCATCTCGGCCAGCGGCCCCAGGATGATGACGAGGTAGGTCACGTACGCGCAGGCAGTGACCAGCGCCATGATCCACGCGTGCTTCTCCTCGGGTCACGCCCACTCCCAATGTAAAACAACTTTGACATCGCCGAATGTAAAGCGCTGCGGACACCATGTCAAGAGTCTTTTACTCCTGCGCGCACGGCCCGGCCGACGTGGTCCCACAACCGTCGCCGACGTCGGACGTCATCATGTCCTTCAGCACTCCGGCCCCGTGTTCCCGGAAGAACCCGGCCATCAGCTCCCGAAGCGAGGGATCGTTGCCGGTGAACAGCTCCATCACCGTGACCAGCCGCCGAACCGTGTGCCCCACCTCGGATCGTCCACGGGCGTGTCGGCCTGGAAGTGCTCGGCGAACCGGGTGAGCCCCACCGTGAGCTTCCGACTTGTATGTAGGTACCGGTTGGGCTGGCTGGATGATCACTGGTTATAGCCTGCCGGAGGCGCTGGGTCGGGCTCGCTCGTGAGGTTCCTGGGCTCCACACGCTGAAAGTCGGAATGTCGACCGTGGGCGGCCAAGTGCGGGGTAACCGACGCTGCCGCCGTCGACAGGCTCGCCACCGCCGAACGGCGGCTCGATCCCTGGCCCGACACCATCGAAGCCCTCGAACGACTCGCGCGACACTTCCCTCTCGCAGGCCTGTCCAACGCGAGCCGGGCAACGCTGACCCACCTCAACGCCCAGGCCGGACTGCGATGGCACTACCTGCTCTCGGCGGAGGACGCTCAGAGCTACAAACCTGCCCCCGACGCCTACCGGCTCGCCGTCGAAATCGCCGGCGGCGGTGCACCCGAGCGCGTTCTCATGGTCGCCGCTCACGCATGGGACCTCCGGGGCGCACAAGCACTGGGACTGCGCACGGCCTATGTCCAACGGCCTGTCGGAGACCCGCCTCTCGCCACCGACTCATTCGACTACCACACCGCAAGCCTCGCCGATCTCGTGGCTGCGATCCTCGACCGCTGGCACCGGTGATCCACGACTGCTGGAGTGATCTTCCCCGGCGTCCCTCGTCGGAGTCGGAGCCTGCTTCCTGAATCCGGGCGCGCGGGGTGTCCGGCTTGCTGTTCTGTCGGGTGCTCCGCTGCCTCAGGGGATCAGGGGCCGGGTCAGCCAGCGGGGACAGCACCGGCGCGGGTCATGTCGCGCCCGAGGACGCCGCAGCTCCAGCAACGTCCCTGACAGTTCGCCGCTCAGCCTGGTCCTGCCCGCGACATCAGCCAACAGCCGTTACCCGGCATGGGACACGACCCCGGCCTCGTGTTGAGGGTGCGTGCGGGCGGCACCATGATCACGCCGTCGGTGGTCGACCGGGCCCGTGTCACCGGGTAGTGATCACGGTGCCGCCCTGATCCCGGCAGGAGCGCGGTGATTCCGGATGTCGGGGATTTCCGGCCTCGCCGTGTCACTGCCGGAGCCGGGTCGTGACGCGGGTCGACCAGGGCGCGGTTCCGCGACTGGTGACGCGGCAGGGCGGTGCCGGACTGCACCTTCTTCACGCTGCTGCGCTGGGTGCGCTGAAGTAGGCATGCCGGTTGCTCGGCGGTGCCGGTCTCGTGATCCCGGCCTGGGGTCGGCTGTGGTTGCGCAGTAGGCGATTGCCACGCTCATGGCGTCGGCGCGGTCGCTGTAGTGGGCGGCGAGGTAGTTCGTCTGGGCGGCGGTGAACCACTCGACCGCCCGGTCGGGATCGCCCGTGGCTTGGGCGCAGCGGCCGAGGGCCGCCTGCACGTCGGCTATGTGGAGGGGGGAACCCGATCGGGTGGCGACCGGCAGCGCGTTCGTCAGCAGGGGCACGGCGTCGGTGGGGCGGCCGGTGCGCACAACGACGTCCGCGCGGGTTGTGCTCAGCCGGGCGTGGCCGAGGTCGTCGCCAGCGGCGAGCAACGCTGGTGAACAACGCCGCGACCTACGTCGGCGGCAGGGTCGACGACGTCGACGGTGACCTCGCTGCCTTCGGCCGCCAACTCGCCGTCAACGTCGGTGGCGTCACCACGGCCATCCGGGCCGCCGCCCGGATCCTCGGGAACGGCGGACGGATCATCACCGTCGGCTCCATGCAGGCCACCCGCCCCGGATTCGCAGGGGCCACATACCCACACCGGACGGGAATCCGGTCCCGTGTGACGCGGTGCGCCTGCACCTCCGCGAGGTGCAGGCGACACGTCGGAAACCCGCTGGCACCAGGTCGTCGGCCCGTTCGGATTTCCGGTTCCCGCCTGGCGGCTGTCGGCTATGCCTGGCCTCGGAAGACCTCGATGAGGCTGGCGTAGCTCGTTCCGGCGTGGCCCCCGTCGATGGCGCGCTCGGTCAGGGCCTGGATGCGGGCGGGCCAGTCGGTATCGATGCCGGCGGCCGCGCTTTCCCGCACCAGGTACTTCATGGTGCCCAGATGGGTCTCCAAGGTGGCGTCCTCGGCGGGGTATGCGCCGCGGTCGATCTGATCGGCGTACGCGCTGATGAACCCGGTCACGCTGCCGACCCACTGGTTGGCGAACGGCGCGAAGGCGGTCGCGTCGACCTTGGCCGTACCCAGCAGCGCCGCTCCGTGCAGGAACGCGTTGAGCGTGCCCCACATGACGCCGAGCAGGGCCACGTCGTACAGGGACGCGAGACCCGGGTCCTCGCCGAAGAAGGTCGCGCTACCGAGTCGATCGAGGCTGTCGCGGTGCTTCCCGAACGCCTCTGGTGATCCGCTGAACAGCAAGAACGCCTCCGGGCGGCCGATCACCCCGGGGATCGCCATGATGGCGCCGTCCAGGTAGTCGCCGGTCCACGTCGACAGCTCGCGGGCCTCGTCGGAGGTCCCGGAGGTCAGGTTGACGAGGGTCCGGCCGACGAGCTCGGCCCGGTGCGGAGCGAGCGCCTCGCGTACCGAGGCCGCGTCGCTGAGGCAGACGACGACCAGGGAACTCGCCCGGAGGGCGTCGGCCGTGGACGGCGCGAGCACGGCCCCTTGGGCGACCAGCTCGACCGCCTTGGCGGGCGTGCGGTTCCACACCGTTGTCGGGTGGCCCGCATCGAGGAAGGCCGCAGCGAGTGCCGTGCCCATCAGGCCCAGGCCGATGACGGTGACGGGTTCGTTGCCGAGATCGGCGTTCGGTGTGTTGGTCATGGCACGACTGTGCGTCAGGGGTGTTCCGGTCGATCTCCGGAAAGGTTGCGGCGAGGTAGTGGGTAACGTGGCGCGGTGCGTTTCGGAGTGCTGGGCCCCCTGGAGGTGTGGACGTCGCACGGGCACCCCGTCCGGGTGCGCGAGACCAGGGTCCGCACCCTCCTGACCGCACTGCTGGTGCACCGGGGCCGGGCCGTCTCGGTGGACCGGCTCATCGAAGCGCTGTGGGGCGACGCGCCCCCGGCGAACGACGTCCGCACGCTGCGGTCCAAGATCTCGTTGCTGCGGCGCACCCTGGAGGACGCCGAGCCCGGAGGCCGCGACCTGATCGAGTCCCGGCCGCCGGGTTACCTGCTGCGAGTGGACGACGACGCGGTCGACGCCGCACGCTTCGAAGCGCTGCTGCGCCGCGCGCGGGCAGTCACCGGCGACCCGCGCGCCAAGGCCCGACTGCTCGGCGAGGCCACGGGGTTGTGGCGCGGCACAGCGGCGTTCGCCGACCACGCCGCCGAGGAGTTCGTGCGCGCCGAAGCCCGGCGGCTCGAAGAGCGGCGACTGGCCGCGCTCGAAGAGCTCGCCGAGGCGCGGCTCGAACTCGGTGAGCACACCGTGCTGGCAGGTGAGCTGGGCGAACTCGTCGCGGCGCATCCGCTGCGCGAGCGGTTGCGGTCCGCGCACGCCCGTGCCCTGTACCTCGCGGGCCGCCAGGACGAGGCGCTGGCGAGTCTCGGCGAGTTGCGCGATCGGCTGCGCGACGACCTCGGCCTCGATCCCGGCCGCGAACTGGCCGAGCTGCACGAGGCGATTCTGCGGCAGGACGCCGCCCTCGCCCCCGCCGCACCCGAGACCCGGCCGCGCGACAACCTGCCCGCGCCGTTGACGGACTTGATCGGCCGCACCGGGGACGTGCGGCGGATCGACGCGCTGCTGGCGTCCGAGCGGCTGGTGACGCTGACCGGGGCCGGCGGCGTCGGCAAGACGCGGCTCGCGCTGGAAGTGGCCGCGCGCCGTGCCGACGAACACCCGGATGGCGTCTGGCTGGTGGAGCTCGCCACGGCACGGACCGCCGCCGAGGTGCACGAGGCCGTCGCGGCGGTGCTCGGTCTGCGGGACGACCTGCGGGCTCCCGTGCGCCCCGTGTCCGGCCGGCTCGCCGACGCCGTCGCGGGCCGGGACATGCTGCTCGTGCTGGACAACTGCGAGCACGTCGTCGAGCCGGCCGCCGAGCTGACCGCACGGCTGCTGCGTGCCGCGCCCGCACTGCGGGTCCTGGCCACCAGCCAGGAGCCGCTCGCGGTGGTCGGTGAACGCCTGTGGCCCGTCGCGCCCTTGGACCTGCCCGGACCGGACGCGGACGGACCGGAGCAGTCGAACGCGGTGCGGCTCTTCGTCGCCCGCGCCACCGCCGCCGCTCCCGACTTCCGCCTCCAGCCGGGCAATGCGGAGGCCGTCGCCACGATCTGCCGTCGCCTGGACGGCATCCCGCTCGCGCTGGAGATGGCCGCCGCCCGGGTGCGCGTCATGTCCGTGGCCGACCTCGCCGCCCGGCTCGACGACCGCTTCCGGGTGCTCACCGCGACGCTGCGCGCCGCCCCGACCCGACAGCGCACGCTGCGCGCGACCATCGACTGGAGCTGGGGCCTGCTCAGCGAGCTGGAACAGATCGTGCTGCGCCGTTTGGCCGCGTGCGCCGACGGCTGCGGGTTGGAGGCCGCCGAGGCGGTGTGCGCCGACGGGCGGGTGCGCCGTGAAGACGTCCTCGACCTGCTCGGACGGCTGGTCGACCGGTCCCTGGTCGTTCAGCGGAATGGCCGGTACCGACTGCTGGAGTCGGTCGCGGCCTATTGCGCGGAGCGGCTGGCCGAGGCCGACGACGAGGAAGACCGGCGCACCCGCGACCGCCATCTCGCCTACTACGTCGACTTCGCCGAGCGTGCCGACGCCCGGCTCCGGGGCCGCGAGCAGCGACTGTGGCTGGAACGGCTGGAGGTCGAGGCCGCCAACGTGCGCGCCGCCCTCGCGCACGCCGTGCGCCGTGACGTCGCCGACACCGCGCTGCGGCTGGTCAACGCCCTGGCGTGGTTCTGGTTCCTGCGCGGCCGGTTCGCCGAGGCCCGGCGCTCGCTCGACCTCGCGTTGTCGGTCGGCGGCACTCCCGAGCGGGAGGCGGCCGCCAGGGCTTGGCGGGCGGGCATGTCGCTGCTCCTGCTCGACACGTGCGAGAGCGACAGCCAGGCGGTGTTGAAGCTGTACGACACCATCGACGACCCCGCCGGACGGGCCCGCGCGCGGTGGTTCATCGCGTTGGGCCGGACCGGGTTCGGCGATCCCGCCGTGACCCTCGACCTCGCCGACCGGGCGCACGCCGACTTCGACGCCATGGGGGACCACTGGGGCGCCGCCGCGGCGCTGTCGGCCCGCGCCGAAGTCCTCTTCTACCAGGGCAAGCAGGACCAGGCACGCGCCGATGCAAGGCTTGCGAACGCACGCTTCCAGGAACTCGGCGACGGATGGGGCCGGCTGCACGCCACCTACGTCCTCGGGGACCTGGCCGAGGTGACCGGCGACTACGGCGCCGCCGAACGCCTGCGCCAGGAAGGTCATCGGCTCGCCCGCGACCTCGAACTGTGGAACGACGTGTCCAAGATGCTGGCGCGGCTCGGCCGCACCGCCGTGCTCACCGGCGACCTCGACCGCGCCCAGGACCTCCACGAACGCGCCAGGCGGCTGGCCGTGGCGCACGCCTACCAGCGTGGCCGGGAATTCGCCGAGGTCGGCCTGGGGCTCGTGGCCCGTCGCCAAGGCAGGCTGGAAGACGCCGAGAACCACCTGTACGCCTGGCTCGACTGGTGCCGTCGATGGGAAGGCGACCACGGAGTGGCGCTCATCCTGGCCGAACTCGGTTTCATCGCCGAACAGCGCGGAGACGCCGACACCGCCTGGAAACTCCACCGGGAAGGACTCGATCACGCCGGCCGCACCGGCGACCCGCGCGCGCTCGCCCTCGCCTTCGAGGGCCTCGCCGGCGCCGAAGCCCTCGGGGGTGCCCACGCGCAAGCCGCCCGACTGCTCGGCGCAGCCGCCGCAGCCCGCGACGCGGTTCGCGCGCCGCTGCCCGCGGCCGAACGCGGCGACGTCTACCGCATCACCGAGATGGTCCGTGCCGGCCTGACACCGGAGGCGTACGACCACGCCTTCAAGCAGGGAGGCAGCGGCCTTCCTGCGCTGGTTGACCACCCGGGAACGGGCACCTCACCGCCGACGGGCAGCAGACGCGGCGCGCCGTGTTCACCCTGACAAGGGCTTGCAAATGATCGACGCGCTGGTTGTTGAAGGCGAGCTTGTCGAGGTCGCCGCCCACGGTCAGCCCGGGGCCGGTGCAGGGCTGGTTGTACTGACCTGAGAGGTTGGGGACGCGGCTGGCGGCGACTGCTCACCGGCCGAGGTGAGCCGGACTTCGGGCCGGGTGGACAGGTCCACGCCGAGCCGTGTCTCCAGCCGCCGGATCTGCCGCGACAGCGATGGCTGCGCGACGTAGAGGTCCCTGGCCGCCCGGGTGAAGCTCAACCGCTCGGCGACGGCGACGAAGTACCGCAGCACACGGGTGTCAACGTCCGTCGAAACCGTCCATGCCCGAAACGTATGGGCACAGGTATTGGCCGGCGGTGAGGTCCGAGCGGTTGCCTTGGTGCCATGACACCTCCCATCCGTAGGAGCCCACTGCTGCGGGGCGCGGGTCTGGGTGTGGTCGGAGCGGCGCTCGCGACCGGCAGCGCCGAGGCGATCAACTTCGCGGGCGACCGACACGCCGCCGACGCGTACTTCCGGCGCACCCACCCGTTCGCCCCGCTCCACGACCGGGGCGAGTGAAAGGAGTTTCGATGCCCTCCCGCAGGGACATGCTCACCGCGGGCGCGGCCGCCGTCGCCGCGACCGCGTTGGCTGCCGGCACAGCAACAGCTGCTGTTCCACACAGGCGTTTCGACGGCAGGGTCGTCCTGATCACCGGTGGCACTTCCGGCATCGGCGAGGCCACGGCCCGCGCGTTCGCCGCGGAGGGGGCGAAGGTGTTCTTCTGCGGCCGACGGGAGGCACTCGGCAACCAGGTCGCCGCCGGCATCCGCGCCTCGGGCGGCGACGCGACCTACCGCCGTGCCGACGTCCGCGACGAGGCGGAGGTCCGGGCCCTCGTCGAGGCGTGCGTGCGCCGTCACGGCCGGCTCGACGTCGCCGTCAACAACGCCGGTATCGAGAGCCCGCGTGCCGTCCGACTGCACGAGCAGACGCTCGCCGACCTGGACGCCGTGTGGCGCACGAACGTCGCCGGCGTCTTCCTCGGCATGAAGTACGAGATCCCGAGGATGCTCGCCCAGGGCGGCGGCGCGATCGTGAACACCGCGTCGGTGTCCGCCGAGGTCGGGTTCGCGACGATCGCGCCGTACAACGCGAGCAAGCACGCGGTCGCGTCGCTCACCAAGGTCGCCGGGCTCGAGTACGCGGCCGACGGCATCCGGGTGAACGCGCTCGCGCCCGGCGCGGTCGACACCCCGATGCTGCGCCGCGCGGCGGAGGCGTTCGGCATGACCTACGAGCAGATCGCGCAGGACTACCCGATCAGGCGGATCGTGAGTCCCGACGAGATCGCGCGGGTGATCATGTTCCTCGCCTCCGCCGACGCGAGCGCGGTCGTCGGCCAGGACCTCGACGCGACCGGCGGCTACCTGTCCGCCTAGCGCCCGGAGATCAGGCCGTGGTTGAGCTGCATGGCCGCGGCGGCCGAACTGATCAGCGGCGTACCCGTGGCTGGCAGGTGCAGTTCGTCCCCGTCGACGGGCGCAACTCGGACTGGCGGAGTGCTTCCTGTGGGGCGGTATCGACCAGGGGATGCCGCCGCACGCGGAGTTGCCGGTGCAGCGCGTGCTGGAGGCGGTGTCGGAGTTCGTCCGTACCGGCCGGCGGCCGACGAGTGTGGACTCGGTGCCCGAAACGGCGTGAGCGCCCGTACCCGATCAGCCGTGTACGCCAGGGGCGGCGTGGATGTGCCGTCGTGCCTGCTCTACAGGATCCGCCACTGCTGGTTCGGGGCGTGGTCCAGTCCGTCGATGCGGCGCTGGACTTCGGCGGCCTGTGGGCTGCCGGGTGCGGACTCGCGCGCGTTGGTCGCGACGATGCGTAGTTCTCCGATGACGCTGTCCTGAGATCCGCGCGGGCAGCGTCGGCGGTGTGATTTCCTGAGGCGTGGACCGCGTGGACCCGATGCATGAGCCGGAGCGGCCGAGCGAGTCCGGACTTCCGGACGGCGCCCGGTGGACGCGAGTCGAGAACGACGTGTCCGGCACCGCGACCGGTCCGGTGGTGCAGCTCGGTGCTCTGTACGGCGATCTGCACGTGCACTCGACCGCTCCATCCGCTGCTCAAGCTGTCACGGGTGCGGTGGAGGGCAGGCGTTTCGTGCGTCGTATCCCGGCGCGGGCCGGCTGCTTCCAGGACCGTGCGTCGATCGGTCTGCCCATCGAGGAGACGTTGGGGGTGCTCACCGGCCTGGGCGGGGTGGGCAAGACGCAGTTGGCGGCCGAGTACGCGCGTCGCGGCATCGCGTCCGGCGACGTCGACCTGGTGGTGTGGGTCGCCGCCTCCTCGCGCGATGCGATCGTCTCCCGGTACGCCGAAGCCGGTGTCGAGTTCGCCGGCGCCGACCCGGGTGACCCCGAGTTGGCCGCCGAACTGTTCCTCGGGTGGTTGGAGACGACGCCGCGGCGTTGGTTGATCGTGCTGGACGACCTGACCAGCCCCGCCGACCTGACCGGGCTGCGCCCGCCCGCCGAAGTACCGTCGGGACGTACCGTGATCACCACTCGCCGCCGTGACGCCGCGGTCGCCGGGCTGGGTGGTCGGCGGGTCGAGATCGGGGTCTTCACCGAGGCCGAAGCGCACGCGTACCTGCACGCCGCGCTCGACGAGCGGTTGGCCGACGACGTCACCGGGGTCGTCGCCGATCTCGGGCGACTGCCCCTGGCCCTCGGGCAGGCAGCCGCCTACATGCTCGACCAGGACGTGTCCTGTGCCGACTACCGGCGGCGTTTCGCCGATCGCACCAAGCGCCTCGCGGATCTGGTACCGGCGTCCGACGCACTGCCCGACCAGTACCACAAGACCGTGGCCGTGACCTGGTCGCTGTCGATCGAGGCCGCGGACGCCGAACGTCCCACCGGCCTGGCCGGGCCCGTGCTGGAGCTGGCCGGCGTGCTCGACCCGGGCGGAATCCCGACCGCCGTGTTCACCACTCAAGCCGCCCGCACCTGGCTGGGCCACGCCCGCACGGTCGACACCGACGCGGAGTGGGAAGAACTCGACGCGGACACCGCCCACGCCGCGCTGCGCCGCCTGCACCTGTTCAGCCTGGCCACCATCGACTCGGGCACGGTACGCGTGCACGCTGTCGTCCAGCGCGCCGTGCGCGACCACCTGCCACCCGGCCGCCTGGGCGACCTGGCCTGGGTTGCCGCCGACGCCCTGGTCGACCTCTGGCCCGACGGCGGCCGTGAGCCGGACCTCGGCCAGACGTTGCGCGCCAACGCCGACGCCATCGACCGGTGCGCCGGTGAGCACTTGTGGACCCCCGACGAGTTCCACCCGGTCCTCGCCGTGGCCGGTAACAGCCTCGGTTTCATCGGCCAGGTCTCCGCCGCCGCCACGTACTTCGCGCGGCTGCACGCCACCGCCGCCGAGCGGCTCGGCCCGGATCACCGCTTCACCCTGGGCGCCCTCGGGAGCCTGGCCACCTGGCAGGGCGAGAGCGGCAACCCGGAAAGCGTGCCGATCGCGCGGCGGCTGGTGGCCGATCGGCAGCGGGTGCTCGGTCCACGCCACCCCGACACCCTCACCGCCCGGCACACCCTCGCGCGCCAGCTCGACCTCGTCGGCGACCCGGCGGATGCCGCGGCCGAACTCGACCAGCTGCTCGCCGATCGCGTGGCGGTGCTGGGAGCCGACCACCCCGACACCCTCACCACGCGGCACAACCTCGCCGCGAACCGAGGCGAGGCAGGCGACGCCACCGGCGCCGTCGAGGTGTTCGAGGCGTTGCTCGTCGACACCGAACGGGTTCTCGGCGCGGACCACCCCGACACCCTCAGCACCCGCCACGAACTGGCACGGTGGCGGAGCGCGGCAGGCGACCCGACCGGTGCCGCCGCCGCGTTCGCGCAGTTGTTCGCCGACCGGGTCCGCGTGCTCGGACCCGACCACCCGCTCACCCTGACCACCCGCAGCGAACTGGCCCTGACCACCGGGCTGGCCGGGGACCCCGCCGGCGCCACCGCCGCGCTCGAATCGCTGCTGGCCGATCGTCTGCGGGTACTGGGCCCCGACCACCCCGATACCCTGGAAACCCGTCTCAGCCTCATCGTTTCGGGTGCCGAGGACGGACCGCCGGACGGCATCGCCGAAGTCGAGGTGCTGCTCGGCGACATGCTGCGGGTGCTCGGGCCGTACCACCCCAGCGCCTGGCACACCTGTGCGTACCTCGCCGTCTTGCGGGGAGGGCCGGGCGACCCGATGGTGACCGCCGCGGACGAGCTGCTCGCCGCATGCCTGCGCGTCCTCGGTACGGACCACCCCGACATCTGGCGTATTCGCACTCAAGTCGTGTTGTCCCGCAGCGAGGCCGGCGACGCCGTCGGCGCCGCGGAAGCCTATGAAGGACTGGTGTCCGACGTCGCCCGCCAGTTCGGCCCCGACCACCAGAACACGCTCCGGGCTCGCCGCGAACTCGCTCGCCGCCACGCACTCGCCGGTGACGCCGCCGCGGCCGTCGCTGTCGCGCAGCAACTGCTCGACGACCGACTACGGCTCCTCGGCACCGACCACCCGGACACCCTTGCCTCTCACGCCGACCTCGCCACCTATCGCAGCCTGACCGCCGCTCCCGAAGCGTCGACGTAGCTCGACAACCGCACAGCGCGGTCAGTGCTCGAAGTCGATCCGCATGACGACTCGCCGCAGGGTCGGGTGGCTGATCTGGGTGAACCCGGCCTCCTCGAACACCTGGCGGGCGCCGACGCGCATCTCGCCCCAGATCACGTCCCGGCCCGGTTCGGTGATCATCGGGTAGGCCTCCAGCGCGCGGGCGGCGCGTTCGCGGGCGAAGTCGACCGCCGCGCGGGCCAACAGGTAGGTCAGACCGCGGCCCCGGAAGCCCTTGCGGACCACGAAACAGGTCACCGCCCACGTGGTGCCGTCGTCCTTGTCCTCGTCGCGTCCCTTCCACGGGATGCGGGACGTGCGCAGCTTCGGGTACGCCGTGCGCGGCTCCACCGCGACCCAGCCCGCCGGATCGCCGTCGACGTAGGCCACCAGACCGCTGGTGACCTCGGCATCCGGGGTGTCGCAACCGGTCTGCTCGCGGAGCATCGCGTTCCGCTCCTCCTGGGTGGTGTCGCGCCAGAACCAGCCGGCGACCTTCAACCGCTGGCACCGGCACTGCCCGGGTTCGGACGTGCCGAACACGTCCCGCAAGTCGTCCCACGACGCCTCGTTGGCGGGGACGACCCGGACCTGCCCCTCGGTGATCGGGTCCGGCATCCCGACCCCCGGTTCGCGGAGTGAGGTGTCATCGGTCATGCGCGGCAGGCTAACCACGATTCCGGACGTTCCGCTTCCGCAACCGGCAAACCTGGGATCGGTAGGGCCCTCGCCCGCCGCACGATGTGATCACCACATCAGCGGCTCGGGAGGCAGGACACCGTGTTCAAGAAGATTCGCGACAAGATCAACACCGCCACGCAGCAGGCGACGGCGCGGGGCGAGCAGGACTTCCAGCGGCACGCGGCGCAGTTCCAACGGGAAGCCGCCGCGCAGGGCCACGACATCCGGCCGCAGCTGCCGACGCTCGGCATGGTGTCGCACGGGTTCGGGACGATGACCGACGACCCGGCGATGGCCGAGTTCCTCGCGCTGCCCGGCGAGGAGCAGCTGCGTCAGCAGCGCGAAGTCAACGCGTACGGCCAGAACCTGCGCAGGCTCTACGAGTCCGGCGAACCCGCCACCGCCGTCATCCGCACCCTTGAGCCGACCGGGACGGCGGTCGCCGGCCAGCTCCAGTACACCTCGGCGATCGACGTCACCCGCGCGGACGGCACGACCTACCAGACCACGATCACGCACCTGGTGCCGACCATGGCGTTCTCGCAGTACACCCCAGGCACCAAGCACGAAGCCAGGATCGACCCCGCCGACCCGGCCAACGTCGGGGTGTTCGGGCTCGTCGACTGATCCACAGGCAGTCCGAGGACACCGGACGAGGAGGTTTCATGTTCCCCTACGGGAACCTGTGGTGGGCCGGCATGGGCCCGCCGGACGACCCGCGGCGGGACCGCGAGACACGCCGCAAGGTGTGGCTGCTCAGCGTGCCGACCGCGCTGAGCTGGGCGGTGGTCGGGTGGTCCGGCGCGCTCGGCATCCTCGACGGGTTCCGGCTGATGTCCCTCAACCGGGTCGGCGCCTGGGACCAGGGCGCCTCGATGATATCGCTGATGATGATCTTCGGCGTCTCCATTCCGATCGCGTCCATGCTCGGGTTCGCCATGAGGTGGACCGACTGGAGTGTCTCCGGGTGGCCCGGCACCGGGTTCGGCGTCGGCGGTTTCGCCGCGTTCCTCGGTCTGACGATCGGCACGGCCCTCGCGACGTCGTCCTGGACGGCACCCGAGGCGGTCGGTCGGCGATTGCCGTTCTCCGACGGTCAACCGGAGGAACCGTGGAGTGGTGCGGACTGGGTCGTCTACTACGAACCGTATCTCGTGCCCGCTGTGTTCGGCGTCCTCACGGTGGTGGCCGGTGCACTGCTGTTGCACGCGGCAGGCACGGCCGCGATGCGGGAGGACGCCACGGCCGACCTCGAACACCGGGGTTGGCGGGTCACGGGGCGGATCGACCACGTCGAGTTCACCCACGACTGGGGGATGGGGAACCCGCGGTTCCGGGTGCGCGTCTCCTATCCGGGAACCGTCGGCCCGCGCACCGTGGTGGCTACCATGATCACCCCGGCGTTCCAGGCGCCGGTGGTCGGAGGCGCGGTCGACGTGTTCTACGACCCGGACGACGACGAGTCGATCATCGTTCGAGCACGGCCCGACCAGTCTGCGCGTTTTCCGTTCTGATGCCGGAGGCGGACGTCGTGAACACGGTGGACCCGGCGCGGTCCTTGAAAGACCGTGTCGAGCGCCGGCGGGAAATCCGGTAGTGCTCGCCATCGCGGTGGTGGCGTCAGTGGCCATCCTGGTCCAAGGCCGTCGACAGCGTCTTCGACGACCGCGGCGCCGCCGAACCGCCGTTGCAGGCGATGGGGCACGTTCGGCTTCATCGGGTGCGTCCTCGCGGCCAACACTAGGCCGGGGTTCCGGCCTTGACTCCCGGTTCGGCCCGCTCGGGCTCCGGGGCCGCCGGTGCGAACATCAGTCGCAGGCCCAGGAACGCGCAGAGCGGGCCGAGTGCGCACATCGCGGCGGCGCTGACGAAGGCCGCGGCGAGGTTGCCGACGGCGAAGCCGAATCCGCCGAAGTAGGTGGCGAACAGGGAGGCGAAGCCGAAGAACATCCCGGGGATGCAGGCGAAGAACGGGATGCGTCCGGTCGCCAGCAGGGTGCCGTTGATCACGAAGATGACCACGCCGAGCGCCAGGGTCTTGCCGAACGTCCCCGCGCCGAACATCGTGCCGATCGCCTGATCGAGCAGGATGGCGACGACGCCGTACACCGCGCCGGTGGTGGTGGCGGTGATCATCTTGACCGCGTTGGCACGGCTCGGGTCGCCGAGCAGGAAGGTGCCGGCCCAGGCGATGAAGATGGCCCAGGTCGGCATGTTGAGTGGGCTCATGGTGAGGAAGACGGTGGCCATGGCGACTATCGAGGCGCTGACCTCGTGGGGTAGGCGGAAGCGCATGATGGGTGCTCCAATGTGGATGGCTGGTGCCGGTGATGGTGCCGGTGACGGTGCCGGTGAAAGCCGGTGAAAGCCGGGGCCGGGTCGGCCTTCACCGGCCGCGCGGTCGGAGGAGCCGGTCAGGCCAGCCCGCCCGGCTTTGCCAGCAGCTCGCGCAGACCCAGGTCGATGAACTCGGTGTCCTCGGGATTGCTGCCGTGCCCCGCGAAGTGGCCCCAGATTCCCGGGATCACCCGCAGTTCGGCGTTGGACATGTGGTTGACCGCCCACGCCTCGTCCTCCGGCGGGAAGTAGAGGTCCTTCTCCGCGGGCATCACCAGCGCCGTCGCCCTGATGGAGGCCAGTGCCGCTTCGGTGTCGCCGTCGAAGCCGGGCGTCCGGCCGACATCGCCGTTCTGCCAGGTCCACAACATGTTCAGCAGGTTGTTCGGGTCGCGGCCGTCGAGGAAGAAGCCTTCCCAGAAGCCGATGAGGAAGTCTTCGAGGGAGGTGTAGCCCAGCTTCTCGTACTCCTTCTCCCAGTAGAACGCCTGGGAAAAGCCCCAACCGGCGTAGACCCGCGCCGACGCGCGCAACCCGGTGGTCGGCAGGGTCTCGCCGTACCAGCCGCCGGCGAAGACGGAGTCTGCGGTCAGCGCGGCCTTCACTCCCTCCAGGAAGACCTTGTTGTGCAGGCTGGTCTTCGACGAGCCGCAGAACGGAGCGATCCGCTCGACCATCTCCGGGTGGCTCACCGCCCACTGGTAGGTCTGCCCCGCGCCCATGGACCAGCCGGTCACCAGGGCGAGCTTCTCGATGCCGAACTTCTCGGTCACCAGGCGGTGCTGGGCGACGATCTGGTCGTAGACGGTGATGTCGGGGAAGCGCGCGCGGTCGTAGGGAGGCGGCGTGTTGCCCGGCGAGGTGGACAGGCCGTTGCCGAGCATGTTCGGCACGATGATGAAGTAGGTCGCCGGGTCGAGCGCCATGCCGGGCCCGATCAGCCATTCGTTGTCGTCCTTGATCAGGTCGACGTGCAGGTCGACGAACCCGCCCATCTCGATGGCGCCGCAGAAGGTGATCTCGCCGTCGCCCTGGCTGAAGTGCAGGTCGCCACCGGACAGCAGACCACCGGGGACGTGCACCGGGTAGAAGACCCGGGAGCCGCGGGTGAAGTTCTTGGTGTCCTGGTTGCCGCCGTTCTCCCGGGCCGGCACCGTGCGGGCGCCCTCCCTGGCGACCTTGTTCCGTACCGGGTTTGATGGAGACCATCAAGCCTGGATGATGAGGACTAATGGCCCCACCGAAGAAGTACCCAGACGAGCTGCGTGAGCGGGCGACCCGGATGGCCGTGGAGGCCCGTCGGGACC
>NZ_VKAB01000060.1 GCF_009769385.1 Saccharothrix deserti | reverse complement strand
CGTGGTTGATGGTCCCCTCGACCTCGATGGTGATGGGGGTGTCGCTACTGGCCCGGCTGCACAGGGCCTCATGGATCTTGGTTCCCGTGTTGGCCCGAACCGTCGCCCCGCCCTGACCGCCGGTGGTTCCGCCGTTCGCGGACGCGTAGCCGGTCGCGGTGCCGGCCGCCGCCGACGCCGGTGACATCGCCAGGACCACACTGGTCGAGGTCGCGACGGCCAACGCGCCACGACCGCGGGGATTCGCCGTGCGACTGTTCGTTTCATTTCGTCTCCTGCGTCTTCGAAGGTTGGACGGTGCTGTCACATTCGCCGGTACCGGGGCCCGGTCAGCCCATGACCTGATTGCCGCCGAAGGCCATGACGAGGCTGCCGTCCTCGGCGAAGGACCACTCCAGGTCACCGGCGTAGTGGGCGCACGCGGGCCCGTTCCCGATCTCCTCGGACGGTGCCGTCGTCGAAGTTGAAGTTGCGTTCGGTGTTGCCGATGCCGACGTTGTCCGACACCGTCAGCATCGGTGCCGTCGCGTCATGTAGGTCGTGCCGCCGGACTCGACGCGGGTGAGCGCCGAGCCGGCCCGAGGACGTGCGGCTGCCAGGAGAAGGCGCGGCGAGTTCGAGCTCCGATCGAGGACATCGCCGCGTCGGCGATCAACTGCAGCATCATCGCCCATGACGACGACTGGGGTGCCGTCGCCACCGTCCGCGAAATCATCGCGGCGTTCACGCGGGTGACGGGAAAGACCGGTGGGTTTCAAAGTCGGCCACACGTTCTGACCTGCGCTTCAGGCTGCTGCGGGTTCGTATTCGTTGATCAGTCCGCCGAGGACTGGTCGGCGACGTATCGATGTGTGGTTCGACTGCGGGATTGGGCGGTCTGGTCGTGGGGTGCGAGCTGTCGGGCTCGGTGGGGTCGGCGGTGGTTGTAGTGGGAGACGTACCGTTGCAGCACTGATCGCAGGTGGCGTTCGTTGATGATGAGCAGTCGGTCGGTGGCCTCGCGTCTGACGGTGCCGATGAACCGTTCGGCGTGGCAGTCGGCTTGAGGGTGACGGCGCAGTGGACGTGGAAGAAGTCGCAGGCCGACATGCCGGCGGCCTGAGCGTGTAGGAACCGTCGCCACGAGGTGTCGGTGTCACGTCTGGGTGTGGGCGGTATTCGCAGGCGCCTGAGCACGCGGCGGACGGTCGAGGCGGCTACCCGGTGGCCGAGTTCGAGCAGCTCGATACGCCTTGGTGGGAAGCCGTTGCCGCTGTCGCAGACCGCACGCAGCTTGACGCCCTCGACCAGGCGCGGCATGGAGTGCTACTGCCTGTGGCGCCTGGGGCTACGGCTGGATCGAACGGACCCGGGGTCGTCTTCACCGCGATGAGTCGTCGGCCGTTGGCGCGGGCCGCCCTCGCGGCCGGCCACGCGATGGACGGCCTCCAGGGCGGCGACCCCGCCAAGCTCGCCGACGCACTGGTCCACCTCGCAGGCCAGGACGAGCCGCCACTGCGCTTCATCGCCGGCGCCGATGCCATCGAGTTCGTCGAGAGCAAGGCCAAGCTCCTGCTCGCCCAGGTCGACGCCCACCGCGAGCTGTCCTCGTCCCTCGCTCACGACGCCACCTGATCCACCGCACTCCCAGGAAAGCCCCCACATGACATCGAAGCTCAACGGCACCGTCGCTCTCGTCACCGGCGCGGGCAGCGGGATCGGCGCCGCAACCGCGCGCTCCGCGCCGAACTGGACCACACGGCGCCACCACACGTGCTCACGCGTGCTGGCGGGCGACTCCCAGGCCTGCTCGGGCGCGGTCCTGCTCGTCCTGGTCGCCGGTCTCGGTGGCAATCCGCAGGGCGCTGGTGTGCGCGGCGCGGGCCTCGTCCAGTCGACCCGCTATCCGCTGGGTCTCACCGAGACCGTTGAGGGCGCTCGCCTCCCCGTAGCGGTGGCCGATGTCCCGGAACGTCTCCAGGGCGGAGGTGTAGCAGTGGTGCGCCTGGGACCAGTCGCCGAGCCGGGTGTACACGTTGCCCAGGTTGCTCAGGGTCGACGCCACGCCGTAGCTGTGGTCGAGGCGCTGGAACAGCTCCTGTGCCTGGGAGAGGTGCCGGACCGCGTCCGGGTAGCGCCGCAGGCTCGCGCACACGCCACCGAGGTTGGACAACGCGCTGGCCTGGCCGACCGCGTCGTCGAGACGGCGGAACAAGTCCAGCGCGCGTTCCAGGTACTCGACAGCACCGGCGTGGTGACCAGGGCGGGTGTGCGCGTTGCCGAGGTTGAGCAGCGCCGCCGCCTCCCCGTACCGGCTGCCCAGCCGCTGGTGCAGGGCCAGCGCCTCCAGATGGAGTGACGCCGCCTCCTCGTACTCCCCGAGCCGCTCCTGGACGATGCCGAGATTCGACAACGCCCGTGCCGCGCCGTAGTGGTCGCCGGTCCGCCGGTGCAGCTCGATCGCCTCGTGCAGGTGTTCGGCCGCCTGGTCGTAGTCGCCGAGGAGCCGACGCAGTGCGCCGAGATTGGTCAGTGCCGCGGCGAGCATGCTGTCCTCACCGGCCCGCTGGGCGGCGCGCAGCGCGCACTCGTGGATGGTCGACGCGTCCGCGTAGTGGCCACCCTCCAGGTACCGGTACAGCGTGTTCGCCAGGTCGACCGCGTAGCCGGGCCGGTCATCGCGCTCGGCGAAGCGGCACAGCGCGACGAGCGTGGACCGTTCGGCGTCGAGCCAGGCGCGCGCGGCGTCGGCGGCGGGGAACGTAAGCGGTAGCGTCACGGAGACGTCGGGTCGGTAGGGGCGGTCGGCCGGGTAGAGCAGGTCCATCGCCGCCGACGCGGCGGCCAGGTGGTGGGCGAGCAACCGCTCGACGGCGGCGGACCGCTCCGGCGCCGGGTCGTGCTCGCCGGCCAGCTCCTCGGCGTAGGCGCGCAGGAGGTCGTGCACGACGAACCGGCCGGCAGGCACCGGCTGCACGAGGTGGTTGCGCGCCAACACCTCCAGGGTCAGGCGCGACTCGTCCGGGTCACTCCCGGTGAGAGCGGCGAGCGCGAACGGCGTCACGTCCGAGCCGGAGTGCAGGCCCAACCGCCGGAACGCCTTCGCGACCTGCGGTCGCAACTGCAGGTACGACCACGAGAAGACGGTCCGCACGGCGGCGCGGACGTCGTCGCCGACGTCGAGCACGCGCAGCCGGCGGCGCCGGTCGGCCAGTTCACCGGTCAGCTCGGCCAGCGCGCTGGCCGGCCGGGACGCGGCCAACTCGGCGGCGACGCGCAGCGCGAGCGGCAACCGACCGCACTGCGCGGCCAACTCCGCCGCGGCCGCGGGTTCCCGTCGCACCCGCTCGCCGATCAGCGTGCGCAGCAACGCCAACGAGTCCGGCGCCGGCAACAGGTCCACGTCGAGCCGGTGGGCGCCGTGCAGCGCGACCAGACCCGCCATGCTGTTGCGGCTGGTCACCAGTACCAGGCAGCCCGACGTGCCGGGCAACAGCGGCCGCACCTGGTCGACCGTCGACGCGTTGTCGAGCACGATCAGCACCCGCCGGTCGGCGAGTTCGGCGCGATACCGCGCGGCGCGTTGATCAGGATCGACCGGGACGTCCGCGCCGGTGACGCCGAGGCCGTCGAGCAGGCGGCTCAGGGCGTCCTCCGCCGCCACCGGCAACCGCGGGTCGTAGCCGCGCAGGTCCACGTACAGCTGACCGTCGGGGAAGTTCGACCGGATGCGGTGAGCCCAGTGCAGCGCGAGCGCTGTCTTGCCCACGCCGGCCGTGCCGCACACGACGACGATGGGTACCCCGGTCCGCTCGGCCCCCAGCACCCGGCCGAGTTCGGTGAGTTCCGCCTGCCGGCCGGTGAAACCGAACACGTCTCCGGGCAGTTGGTTCACGCCGGGCGACATGGGCGGGGGTTCCGCCGGTGCGGCGGCGCTGTCGACGGGTGTTTCTTCGAGCGCGTCGAGGTACGCGGCGGTCAATTCCGGTCCGGGGCCGACGCCGAGCTCCTCGGTGAGATGCCGTCGCACCATGTTGTAGGTGCCGAACGCCCTGTCGCGCTGACCGGACGCGGTGTACGCCCGGATGAGCAACGCGTGCATCGCCTCGTCGAGCCCGTGCGCGGCGACGTACTCGACCAGCGCGGGCAGCACGTCACGCGCCGCACCGATCGCGATCATCACCTCGGCGTGTCGGGCCAGCGCCGCCCGGTGCTCCCCGGCCAACGTGACGACGCCGGGGTGGGCGCCCAACAGCGGCACATCGGCCAGCGGACGTCCGTGCCACAACCCCAAGGCCTGGCCCAGCAGGTCCGCGGCTTGCCGGGGGGTCGTCGCGCGGCACGAGTCGGCGCGGGCGACCAGCGAGCGGAACCGGACCACGTCCACCGCGTCCGGGGGCAGGCTCAGCGCGTACCCATCGCCCACGGCGGGGATGGTCGTGCTCGGCGCACGGGCGCCGCGGTCGGGTTCGAGCAGTTGCCGCAGGTGCTTGACGTGGGTGTGGATGACGTTGGTCGCGCTGGGCGGCGGTCGTTCTCCCCACAGCGCGTCGACCAGTTCGGCGCGGGTCACCGGCTTGCCGTGGGCGAGGGCGAGCAAGCCGAACACGGCTTTGCGGCCGGCCGGGCCGAGCGCCAGCGCGGTGCCGTCACGCCAGGCCCGGATGGGGCCGAGCACCTGGACGACCAGCACTCACGACCCCCATCGTGCCGCTCAACGCGGCGGGAAATCCGGAGGTTCCATGCTGGCACGCCGTCCAGAGCCACTCCAGCCGCCATCCAGACGATTCCCAAGGCGGCTCAGGGAACATCGACCGATCACTGTCGACGGCTCTTTGTCGGACGCGTTCCGGTCCAGTCGTCGTCCAGTTTTCGTCCAGCCGTGGCCGGAAGCATGGAGGTGCCGGCGGCTTGCCGGCGGTGGAACAGCCAGGGGGACAGGCGGAATGCGATTAGGTGAGCTGCACCCGAATCTCCGGCTGCGCATCACCGTGGCGTTCGTCGAGCGGACCCTCAACACGATCATCACCCCGCTCATGGCCATCTCCCTGGCGAGCGAGGTCGGCGCGGCGCGGGCCGGCCTGCTGATCGGGGCGGCGGTCGTGCTCGCGGTGGTCGCGAGCCTGGTCGGGGGACCGGTCGCGGACGGCCGGGGCAGGCGGTTGCCGCTGCTGGTGGGCACCGCCGGCACGGCGGTCGCGTTCCTGGGCATGGCGGCGGCCAGTTCGCCGTGGTGGCACTCCGCGGCGGCGGTGTTCGCCTTCTACGTGCTCAACAACATGGTGTCGAACTTCGCCCTGCCCGCGAACGAGGCGATGATCGTCGACGTCACCCCGGCCAAGCACCGCAAGGCCGTCTACACCCTGCAGTACTGGACGGTGAACGCCTCGCTCGCGGTGGGCGCGTTGTTCGCGAGCTTCCTCTACAGCGGGTACTTCACTGCGATGCTGACCGTCGCGGCCGCGATCGCGGGCGTGGCGGCGCTGGTGAGCCTGAAGTACCTGACCGAGACCATGCCCGCGGCGGTCGACCGGCCGCGGTTCGGCGAGCTGCTGCGCGGCTACGCCGACACGCTGAAGGACCGCCTGTTCCTGCGGCTCGTCGCGGGCATGACGCTGTGGCTGGGCCTGGAGACCCAGCTCACCGGCTACATCGGCGTGCACCTCGCGCAGACGTACCCGGAGCGCCGGGAGTGGCTCGCGCTCGGGCCGTGGCACGTCCACCTCAACGGGGTGGAGGTGTTGGGCGTCCTGCGCGCGGAGAACACGCTGCTGATCGTGGCGCTGGCGGTGTTCTCCGAACGGCTGGCGCGCGGGCTCGCCGACCGGCCGCGCGTCTACCTGGGCATCGCCCTGTTCGCGACGGGCAACGTGGTCCTGGCCCTCGGCGCGGACCTCGTCGTGCTGCTGGCCGCGGTGCTGGTGCTGACGATCGGCGAGCTGCTGCACATCCCGGTGATGCAGGCGATGCTCGCCGACCTGGTGCCCGAACACGCGCGCACCCGCTACCTGGCGGTGTTCAAGCTCGACCTCCAGGGCGGCCTGCTGATCTCGGCCGCGGGGATCAGCGCGGGCGCGGTGCTGCCGCCGTGGGGGATGGCGGCGGGGTTCTGCGTGCTCGCGGCGCTGATCGTGACGTCCTACCGGCCCGTGCTCGCCCGGCGGGCGGCCAGGTCGTCCGCATAGGAACGCACAGGAACGCACAGGAACGCACAGGAACGGTCAACCCGAAAACGGTTTGGGGAGAAGGAACTCCGCGATGGCAGTCAAGAGCATCGGCGACGCCCACGTCGTCGTGCTGAACCGGTGGCGCGACTCTTTCGCCGAGTACGCCCGTTACCTCGACCACGACGTCGCCCGTGTCACCTACGTCACGACCGGCGTAGGTCGGGCCGCGGTGCCGGCCAACGCCCGCGAGGTCGTGGTCGTCGAGGACCTGCTCGACCACGCCGAGGTGCGCGCCGCGCTGGAACCCGCGTTGCGCGCCCACGGCCGCCCGGTCGCGGTGGTGGCGCTCCAGGAGAGCGACTTCGCCGTGGCGGCGGCGCTGCGGGAGGAGTTCTCCGCGCGCGGTCGCAAGCCCGCCGACCTGCACCACTTCCTGGACAAGCACGCGATGCTGCTGGCCGCGCAGCGGACCGGCGTGCCGGTGCCGCGCTTCGAGCTGGTCACCGACCCCGTCGGGCTCACCGGGTTCGCCGGCGAGGTCGGCTGGCCGGTGGTGGTGAAGTCGTTGCAGGGCCGGGCGAGCACGGGGGTCCGGCGGCTCGACTCGGCCGACGCCGTCGACCGGCTGGACATCCCCTTCGACGCCGAGCACCCGCTGGTGGTCCAGGAGTACCTGCCGCACCGGATCCACCACGTCGACGGTGTGCACCTCGGCGGCGGCGCACTGGGGCCGTGGCGGCTCAACGCCTACCTGAACGTGCCCGGCGCGGCGGCCACCGGGCCGCTGGCGTTCACGATGGGGGAGCCGGTCGGGTCGGTCGAGGTCGACGACCCGGCGCTGCTCGCCGTGGTCGAGAAGTTCCTGCGGGTGCTGGTGCCCGGCATGTCCGCCGACCCGTGGGTGTTCCACCTGGAGCTGTTCCTGACCCCGGACGGCGAGTGCGTGTTCCTGGAGGTCGGCTGCCGCCCCGGCGGCGGTGAGATCCCGTTCGTGTGGCGGGACGTGCACGGCATCGACCTGATGGAGTGCGAGTTCTCCCTGCAGTGCGGCGAGACCCCCGACCTCGCGCCGTTCGACGCCGACGAGCCGGTGGGCGGCTGCCTGCACGTGCCGCTGGACCGGCCCGCCCCGTGCCGGGTCGTGGCCGCCGACAGCATGGTCGCCGAGGACGGCCCCTACGCCGAGGTGATCCCCGCCGTCGGATCCGTCATCCCGCGCACCGCGGGCTCGTACGAGTTCGTCGGCGGCAGGTTCCGCCACCGGGGCGCCTCCACCGCGGAGGTCGCCGCGCGGGTGATGGCGACGGCCGCGGACTACCGGCTGGTGTCCGAACCGGTGCGGGTCGCGGTGATCGGAGGCCGCATCGAGATGCTCCGGGCGGCTGCGGACCTCGGCCTGGACGTGACGCTGGTGCACTTCCCGGACCGCTACGACCCCCGGTCGGACGAGCTGTGCGAGAAGGTCTTCCACGTCGACCTGATCGCCGAGCCGGACCGGGTGGTGGACCTCCTGCGCCGCGAGCACGCCGAGCGGCCGTTCACCAGGGTGCTCACGCTGACCGAGCCGGGCCTGCTGCCCGCCGCACGGCTCAACGCCGAGTTGGGGCTGGGCGGCAACAGCGTCGAGACCGTGCGGCTGCTGAAGGACAAGGCGCTCATGCGCGACCGGCTGGCCGAGGTCGGCCTGTCGCCGGTCCGGTACCGGACCGTGCGCAGCGCGGAGGAGCTGATGGCGTTCCTGGACGAGCTGGACGGCGTGCCGGCGGTCGTCAAGCCGCTGGACTCGGGCGGCAGCGACGGTGTGGCAGTGGTCGTGACGCCGCAGGACGTGCCGCCCGCGTGGCGCCGGGTCGAGGAGTCCGGGCGCACCGTCGTGCTCGCCGAGGAGTACCTCGACGGGCCGGAGGTCAGCGTCGAGGCGTTCAGCCACGACGGCGTGCACACCGTCGTGGCGCTGACCGACAAGTTCCTGGGCCCCGGGTTCATCGAGGTGGGCCACGCGGTGCCCGCCGACCTGACCGAACCGGTGCGGCGGCAGGTCTGCGAGCTGACCACCGCGCTGCTGGACGCGGTCGGCCTGGTCGAAGGGCCGACGCACACGGAGGTCAAGCTCACCGGGCGCGGGCCGCGCATCGTGGAGTCGCACAACCGCGTCGGCGGCGACTACATCCCCGACCTCGTCCAACTCGTCCACGGCGTGGACCTGCAGCGGCTCGCCGTCGGCGTGCCGCTGGGGCTGGTGGCGTGGCGGCCGGAGCCGCGGCCGGCCAAGGGCGGCGCAGCGGTGCGGTTCATCATCGCCGAGCCCGGCACGGTCACCGAGGTGACCCGGCCGGAAGCGCTGGACCCGGCCGTGTCGCTCACGCTCACCGCGAAGCCCGACACCGAGGTGCCGCCGCTGCTGTGGTCCGACGACCGGGTGTGCGGGCACGTGATCGCCACCGGGGACAACGCGGGCGACGCCGTGGCGCGCTGCGTGGACGCCGTCTCGCGGGTCCGCATCAGCACCCGGGCGGGCTGACCCCGGTCCCGCACGACCGACACCGCAGCCGCCCGGGACCCCGTCCCGGGCCGGTCCACCACGCCCCGTTCCCGAAGTCCGCGACGTCCCCGGAGTTTTCGAAAGTTGATGCCATGACGCACGCCCAACGCAAGGTCGTCATCGCCGCCGCGGTCGCCCTGCCCGCCCCGCGCGGGGTCCTGCGCCACCTCACCTCACCGCCGAGAGGTCTGTCATGATCGTCGATCCCGCCGACCCGAACCGCTTCCTGGTCGAGCTGTCCGACCTGCGCGGACCGCTGCCCGACCAGGTGCGCCGCCACCAGAACGCCCTGTACTCGGTGGTCGGCTGGGCCCACCAGTACCTGGTCAAGACCCACCCCGACCTCGGCCGCAAAGGCCCGGTCTGCCCGTTCGTCCAGGGCTCCCTGGACAAGGGGCTGCTGTACCTGGCGGTCTACCCCGGCCGGCCGGGGTCGGTGACCGAGATGACCGAGGCCCTGGCCCGCTACCGGGCGTGGTACCTGGAGCTGCGGGCGACGGCCGGGCGCGCCGCCCAGTTCCTGGCGATCCTGGTGCTGTTCCCGGACATGTCCCGGGAGGATGCTTCCCGGCTGGTCGACGAGGCCCAGTCGCGGCTCAAGGCCGACTACGTCGCGCAGGGCCTGATGATCGGCGAGTTCCACGACGGGCCGCCGCCGAAGTCCGGGCTGTGGAACCCGGAGTTCCGCCCGCTGCGCAGCCCGGTGCCGATGCTGGCGATCCGGTCGCTCGTGCCGACGGACTTCCCGTTCCTGCGCGACGACCGGGACTTCGTCGCGGCCTACCTCGACCGCATCGAGCCCGAGGACATCCCGCCGCGCTGGCGCGACGAGGTGGCCGAGGTCGCCGCCGGGTTCGGCCTGGACGCAGTGGGTTCCGGCCCGGACACCGCCGGGGTCGGCCTGGACGCCGCCCCGCAGTCCCTGGGGAACACGTCGTGCCGCTGAAAACCTCGGGCCCGGCGACCGGTCCGCCGCACACCGGGACTTCCGCAGGGTGTCGCGGTGCCGAGCGCGAAGCCGGAACCGGTGGTGTTGTCCGACGAGGAACGGTCGGTGCTGACCGGGTGGGCGCGGCGCCGGAAGACGGCGCAGGCGTTGCGGTCGCAGATCGTGTTGCCCTGCGCCGAGGGGTGGTAGAGCGCACGATCGCCTGGTACCACGGCATGAAACGCCTGCGCATCCGCTGGGAACGCCGCGACGACATCCACGAAGCCTTCCTCGGCCTTCGCCACCTGCGTCATCTGCTACCGACACGTCCAGCGATTCTGTTAGGAGCAGAAATGCGCTCCCGCTGTGCTCCGAGGTGGTGTGGAGACTCGGCTGGAGCACCGGTGCCCTGATCGGGTCGTTGCTCGGACGGGTCAGCTGAAGGCGGTCGTGAACAGGCGTACGTCGGGGTTGTCGCGGGTGCGGTAGGTGTGCGACCCGGAGCACCAGGACAAACCGCTGGTGGTGTGCCAGTCGGCGGGTGTCCAGTAATGGCGGTGGGTGAGCAGTTCGGTCGCCACTGCTCGCTGGTGGCGTCTCGCGCCGACGGCCGTGAGCGCGGCGGCGACGAGGTCGTACGCGGTGGGTGGGGTGGCGATGTCACCCGAGGCCGGGAGGAGGAGCAGCAGGCGGGCGGCGGCACCCAGCGTGGGGTCGGGTTGCTGTGATGTGGCGACGAGTTCGTCCCAGGACAGGCCCGGACCGTGAAAGTGGCCGCTGAGGTGGGCGAGGGGGACGGCCGGTCGGTCGTCGGACGGGCTGAGCAGGTAGTCGTGACTGCTGTCGTCCGGGTAGTTGCACCACACGAGGTGCACGCGGTGACCGCCGCGAACGGGAAGGGTGAACACGGGCCACCGGTCCGGGTCGTCCAGGTCGTCGTACAGCGCGCTCATGTCCGCGGGGTCGACGTCGAACGCCGCCGCCGCGGAGTCGGCACCGCCGGTCGACATGAGGAACAGCGCCCAGAACACCGGATCGCCGATCAGGTCGGTTCGATCCACCAGGATGTCGTCCGGAACAACCGGTACGAACCCGTCCACGTAACCGGGAATGCGCACCACCGCAGTCTTCCACAGGCTTTCACACACACTCGCCCTACCGGTTGACCGCTCGATCCAGCCGGTGCAGATAGCGACGTCGAGCGAGGGGGCGACAGACGCGGACGCGGGTGCGGTGGCGAGGCGCAGTGAGGCGAGCAGGTCTTCGACGCTTTTGACCAGGCGCTGCCGTTCGTCGGCGTTCCTCAGCCGAAAATCGATGATCTGGGACAACGGGATGTCGTCGTCGGGCACCGGCAGCATGTCGGCGGCGCGGCCGTGAACAGCCGTGGCGGTGCGGGCGTCGGCGGTGCCCCGGGCGCGGTGCAGGGTCAGTATGACCTCAGGACGGTGCCCCATGGCATCAGGTCGGACGACGGCACGTGGACGAAGACGAGGTCTTCGTCGGGGACGGCGGCGGTATCAGGTGCCGAGTGTCATCGACCCCGAGTGGCGAGTAACGCCGTTCCGGCGCGGCGGCCTTGATCCGTCGGTATGGTCCTGGGCATGACCATGCCGGGGAACCTGTTCGGCGGCGACCCGTCGGAAGTCGAACGCGGGCTCGACGAATGGGTGTCCGGGTTCGAGCGCAAGGCCGCGCAGTACCAGGTGTTGCAGCAGCGAGTCGAAGGTGTGCGGCTCAGCGCCACCAGCCCCAACGGCGTTGTGACGGTCACCGTGGACGCCGACGGGTCGCTGGTCGACGCGACGTTCACCGACGGGATCGTCCGGACCACGCCGGACGAGTTGAGCAGGCAGTTGCTCATCGCGCTCAGCCGGGCCAAGGCGCAGATCACCGAACGCGTCCGCGAGGTCGCCGGCGAGACCGTCGGCGAAGACGGCGCCGAGCGGATCGCCGGCTACTACGCGCAGAAGTTCGCCGGACTCGGGGAACCCGACCAGGGTGCCGTGCGCCCGGAGCAGCGACAGCGCCGCCCACCTGACGAGGACGAATTCGGTGAGGGATCCGTCTACGACCAGCGCTGACCGAGGGGGAGTATGTCGGGCTTCGAGGTTGCAAGCGGGGACCTGCGTGCTCACGCGGGCAAGGTCGACGCCCACGCGGCCGGCCTCGGCACAGCGGCGGACGCCGCGGGCCAAGTGATGCCCGACGCCGCCTACGGCATCATCTGCCAATTCCTGCCACCACTGTTCAACGAGGTCGAAACGATTGCGCACGAGGCGCTCCAGGCCGCCCGGGGTGGCCTGGAGACCGTGGCACAAAGCCTGCGCGACTCGGCCGACGCCTACGACGCCGAGGACCTGACCGCAGTGCGGAACTTCACCGGCATCGAAGGCGGCATGCGGTGACCGGCAATCCGTTGGTCGCCCCGGAGCAGGACTCCACCAAACCGTACACAGGCATCGGCATCGCTGAATCGGTCAGCGACTTGGTGCAGGGCATAGAGAGCGGCAACTGGGTCGACATCGGGTTGGGCGCGGTGACCACCGGCCTGGAAGCGCTGAGCATCGCGATGGACCCGATCGGCTCGGCGGCGTCCAACTTCATCTCGTTCATCATCGAGCACGTCGGTCCGTTGCAGGAAGCGCTCGACAAGCTCGCAGGCAACGCCGACGCCGTCGCCGCGCAGGCCCAGACGTGGAAGAACATCGCGACCGCGGTCGGCGAGGTGCACACCGCTTACGGCGCCGAGCACACGGCGGACACCGCCGGGTGGGCAGGCACGGCCGCCGACGCCTACCGCGCCCGCGCCGCGGACATCGTCGCCGTGATCGGTGCGGCCGGCCAGGCCGCGTCCGGTTTGGGCAGCGCGATCGAGATGGCCGGTGTGATCGTCGGCGTGGTCCGCGAGACAGTCCGAGACCTGATCGCCGATCTGGTGGGACGCCTCGTGGTTTGGGCAGCGGAGGCGCTGACCATCATCGGCGCGCCCGCCGCAGCGACGCAGGCCGCGACAGCCGCCGCGAAGTGGGCGGCGCGGATCGCCCAGATCATCAAGCAGTTGGTCCGTACGATGCAGAAGCTGATGCCCATGCTGCGCCGCTTGGGCGACCTGTTCGCGCAGATCCGCAAGAAAATGGACGACCTGCGGTCCGGTGGCAACGGCAACAAGCCGCCGGACGACCCCGGCAAGAAGCCGACGCCGAGCGGTGACGAACCCACCGGACCCTCCCGCGCCCCGGACCCGAACGCCGAGCCCGGCGGGTCGCGCACCGAGATCGACCCGAAGCACGACGCGGACACCAAACGCTCACTGCAACGGGAGAACGAGTCTGCGACCACCCTCGCCAGAGCCGGGTACGACGTCGAGCAGAACCCGACCGTCCCAGGCCCCAAGAACCCGGACTACCGGATCGAAGGCCGGATCTTCGACAACATCGCCCCGGTGACGGGCAGCCCGCGCAACATCCACAGCCGGATCGCGGAGAAGGTCGAGGACGGTCAGACCGACCGGGTCGTGGTCAACCTCGCGGACAGTCCGGTCGAAGTGGACCGACTGCGCACCCAGATGCGCGACTGGCCGATCGAAGGCCTGAAGGAAGTCATCGTCATCGACAAGAACGGCAACGTGGTTCACTTGTACCCGTAGCCCCGCGATCAAGGATGCCCAGTGTCCATTTCGTACAGTCTCGCGCTCGCCACACCGCGTCCGGTGGAGCAGGTCGCCGAAGCACTGCGTGAGGTCGGCGTCGCCACCGGACTGCTCGACCCGGCGACCACCGGCGACCGGCTGCTCGGTGAGAACGCGGCGACGACCGGCGGTACGTGGCTTCGCGTAGTGGCGGACAAGCCGAAACCGTGGAACCCGGTCATCGATGTCCTGAACGCCACCCCCACTGTGCGCGCGGCCTTCCGCTTGGACAAGACGGCCGACATCAGCCGCCAACAGGACGACGTCATCCGCCTGGTGACCGGTGTGCTGGCAAAGGTACCGGGTGACGCGGTGCTGCACCACGACTTCGAGGTCATCTGGCTGATGCGACGCGGCGGTGAGCTGCTGCTCAACGAACGGGACGACATCTGGCCGCCCCACCGCCTCGCCGTCCTCGCCCAGCCCTACCGGCGTGAGACGCACGCGTTCCCCGAGGACTGAACCCGCTGATCACTCGTCCCGGGCCGCACCTCGACCATCGAGCACCAGGACCCGGAGACCTCGAAGGCGTGGCAGGTGGAGGTGGCCTCCGAGGTGATCGCCGGGGACGGCGCATTGTGGAGGTGTTCTTCGACGCCGGACAGTCCCGTCGCGGCGCGTGGCGTGGCCGTCCCGAGGCCGACCCCGAGACGACACCGGTCGTGCGGTGGCTGTTCGCCGAGCGTCTGGCCAGCCGCACTACCGGCTGGCAGATCTGGAACCGGCAGGGGGTCGACCACGACCACACCACCCCCGCCGACCGCCGGCGCCGCCGCCGCATGGTCAAACGCAACCCGGCCGACCGTGGGTCGTCTCCCGGCACCGCGCCCACACCCCACTGGTGAGCGAACGCGACTTCGTCGCCGTGCGACGACTGCGCACTCGACGCGCCACCGGTTCCGGTGACATCCGCGAGTACCGGTTCGCCGGTCTGCTGCGCTGCGGCCCGTGCGGACGCCGCATGGACTGTCACTGGGGCAACGGCCGCGCCGGCTACCGCTGCCGCCACGGCCACACCGGACCCCGCGCCGACGACCGGCCGGCGATCCCGGGAAGACCACCTGTTCGCCCGGATCGGCCGCGCGCTGCACCTGCCCGCCAGTTCGCCGGGTTGGCTCGTGGTTGAGGTTGCCGGATCGGAACACGGCGAGTTCGGCGTTGTCGAACCCGGCTGCGCGGACGATCTCGGTCAGTGCGGGTCCGATTTCGGGTCGGTGGGCGAGGTGTGGGTCGAGTTCGATTCTGCCGGTGTCGCCGAGGTCGCGGACTCGGAGGTCGTGGGTGGGTGTGCCCGTGTCGGTGAGCCAGGTCCGGACGGCGGCCTCGGCGTGTTGCACTCTGGCCAGGCGGGCGGGGGTGATGGTCAGGCCGTAGCGCACCCGGCTGGCCAGGCACGGCGTGGCGGGTTTGTCCCAGGTGGGCAGGTTCCAGAGGCGGCTCACGGCGCGGACGTCGGCTTTGGTCATGCCGGTGTCGCGTAGTGGGGTGTGCACGCCGGTTTCGTCGCCGGCGCGGATGCCGGGGCGGAACGGGTCGCGTGCGTCGTCGGCGTTGACGCCGGTGGCGACGGCGTGCAGGCCGTGGTCGCGGGCGAGGGTGGTGATGGTGTCGAGGACGGTGGATTTGCAGAAGTAGCAGCGGTCCCGGCCGTTGGCGGTGTAGGCGGGGTTGTCCAGTTCGGTGGTCGGGGGTGCGAGGTGTCGTACGCCGAGGTGGTGGGCGAACGCGACGGCGTGCGTCAGTTCGGTGGTGGCGAGGCTGGCGGAGTCGGCGGTGACGGCGAGCACGGTGTCGGGTCCGGTGGCGCGTGCGGCGGCGGCGAGCACGAGTGCGGAGTCCGCGCCGCCGGAGAAGGCCACGGCGACCGGGCCGATCGCCCTGAGGTGGTCCACGAGCCGTGCGGCGGCGGTGCCGGTGTCCATCAGCGCTCCTCGGGGCTTTCCGCGGGGCTTTCCGCGGGGTTCTGTGTGGTGGGGTTCTGTGTGGTGGGGCTTTGCGCGGCCAGGGTGAGCACGGTGCGCAGTGGCAGGCCGGTGTGCCGGGCGACGGTGGCGGCGTCGTCGTATTCCGCCTTGCCGTGGTGCGGTCCGTGTTTGCGGCGTACCGGGATGCCGTGGACGTGCACGGTGTCGGTGGTCCGGGGCAGGGCGGTGCGTCGTACGTTGGTGCGCCGCACGCCGAGGGTGCCGGTCTCGACGAGGATCCGTCGTTCGATGGCGTCCGCGGTCTGCGGTGTCGTCAGCGCGTGCAGCACGTGCCCGGGTCTGCCCTTCTTCATCGTGGCGGGGGTGATCCAGCTGTCCAGCGCGCCGAGCTCGAGCAGGAGGGCGACGAGGTGGCCGAGGACCTCGCCGGTGACGTCGTCGAGGTTGGTCTCCAGGACCACCAGGTCGCGCACGTCGGCGGGGTCGCGGTCGGCGGGGTCGCGGTCGCCGAGTCGGACCACCGCCATGTTGGGCCGGTCGGGCAGTGTCCTGGTGCCCACGCCGTAGCCGGTGGCCGTCATCCGCATCGGCGGCGGCGGGCGGTAGTCGGCGCCGATGGCGTGCAGCAGCGCGGCGGCGGTCGGGGTCACGGTCTCGCCGGTCAGGGTGGTGCCCACGACCCGGGCGCCCGCCAGCAGCGCCGCGGTCGCCGGGGCCGGGCAGGGCAGCACCCCGTGCGCGGTGCGGACCGAGCCGGCGCCGATCGGCAACGCCTCGCAGTGCACTTTTCGCACGTCCAGGGCGCGCAGCGCGGCGGCCACGCCGACGACGTCCACCAGCGTGTCGTGACCGCCCAGTTCGTGCAGGTGCACCCGGTCCGGGTCCTCCCCGTGCAGGCGTCCCTCGACTTCGGCGATCGCGCGCAGCGCGGCGACCGCGGTGTCGGCCACCGCCCGGTCGCGCACCCGGCCCGCCATGGCGATCAGCTCGCCCGCCGCGCGGCTGGTGGCCTCGTCGGACACCGACACGACGGCCCGGCACCCGGTGAGCCCGTGGGTCGGCACCGGCGTGACGGTGAGGTCCCAACCGGTCAGGCCGGTGTCGGCGACCGCCGCGCGGATCGCCTCCAACGGTGCCCCCGCGTCCACCAGCGCGGCCAGCAGCATGTCGCCGGCCAGCCCGGTGAACGGCGAGACGACGCAGACCCGGCTCACCCCGTCCCCCGCCCCGTCGTCCCCCGCCCCACCACGCGGGCGAGCCGGAATGCGGCCATCGCCGCCCCGAACCCCGAGTCGATGTTCACCACCGTGATGCCCGCCGCGCAGGAGGCGTGCATCGCCAGCAACGCGGTGACGCCCTCCAGGCCGGCGCCGTAGCCGGTGGAGGTGGGCACGGCGACCACCGGACACGCGACCAGACCGCCGATCGCGCTGGCCAGCGCGCCCTCCATGCCCGCCACGACGATGACGGTGTCCGCGGCGCGCAGCCGGTCCTGCTCGGCCAGCAGCCGGTGCAGACCGGCCACACCGACGTCGGTGACCGTGCTGACACCGAGCCCGACCGCGGCGGCCACGGCGGCGGCCTCCCGCGCCACCGGCAGGTCGGTCGTGCCCGCCGCGGCCACGACCACGCCGAACCCGGCCGGCGCGGCCGGCCGCCACACCAGCAGACGGGCCCCGCCGTCGTACGAGCCGCCCGGCACCGCGGCCAGCACAGCCTGCGCCGCGTCGGCCTCCACCCGCGTGGCCAGCACCGGGCCGTCGTTGTGCCGCAACAAGGTCCGCACGATCCCGACGATCTGGACCGGTGTCTTCCCGCTGCCGTAGACCACCTCCGGCAGCCCCTGACGCGCTTCACGACCGACATCGACCCTGGCGAACCCGAGATCGACCACATCCGATCCAGCCATATTCATCCTTCGTCGACGTAGGGGATCGTCTGGGGGCCTTCGGGCAGCACGCACAGCCGGGCGTCGGGCCCGGCCGCCGCAAGGGCCTCGGCGACGGTCGCGGAGATGTCCGCGGTCTGCCGCAGGTGCGCGGTCGCCAACTCGGCGTCGCTGAGGTACGAGGTGTGCATGACGACCCGGCAGTCGGCTTGGATGCGCGCCTGGATCTGGACCTGCCACTGGTCCGGCACGGTGACCGGCCGTGCGGAGATCTCCGCGAGCAACGCCGCCGGCGAGTCGGCGGAGGCGAGCACCTCGCGGTAGGACCCGTGGTCGGGGAAGCCGTCCCGGCACTCGGCCGCGCACACGATCGTGCCGCCCGGCTTGACCACCTGGTAGGCGGCCGACATCCCCTTCACCGCCTGGTAGAGGTTCTGGTCGAGCGGATAGCCGGAGTTGGTGGTCACCACGACGTCGAACAGCCGCGGCACCGGCCGCATGGCGACCTCGCGGGCGGTGCGCACCGCCTCGGCGTGCATGGCGAGCAGGTTCCCGCCGAACGCGGCGACGACCTCCTTGTCCTGGTTCAGGACCACGTCGAACCCGAACGTCACGCCGGTGGCGTCCGCGATGGCGCGCACGTCGTCGTGCACCGGGTTGCCCTCGATGACGCCCCACGCCGCTCGCGGGTGGCCGATCCGGCGGGCGTCGTGCAGCACGAGCACCGTCTCCAGGGCGGCGAGGCCGGGCGCGACCAGCTTCGGGCCGCCCGAGAACCCGGCGAAGAAGTGCGGCTCGACGAAACCGGTGGTGATGCGCACGTCCGCGGCGACCCATTCGCTGTTGAGCCACACCGGCACACCCGCGCCGATCTCGCCCATCCACGTCAGGCTGCCGCGGTCGCGGGCGTCGTGGTTGACGATCCGCACCGAGTCGACCACCTCGTCGCCGAACATCCGACGCAGCTCGGCCTCGGAGTTGCCCCGGTGCGTGCCCGTCGCGACCAGCACCACGACGTCGTCGAGGTCGACCAGGCCGTCCAGTTCCTCCAGGATCGCCGGGATCATCAGCTCCCGTGGCTGCGGGCGCGTCCCGTCGCAGGCGGAGATCGCCACGGTCTGGCCGCGGCGCACGCGTTCCCGCAGCGGTGGACCCGCGACCGGCGCGCGCAGCGCCCGGCGCAGGATCTCACGCGGCGGTTCGGTGGCCTGGTGGTGCCGGGGCGTGACCACGGTGGTCACCGCCGGGTCGACGCGCAGGTCCAGACCCGTCTCGCCGTAAGCCAGCCGCACCACGCTCATCAGCTGTCCCCCAACCGGTAGACGCGGGTGGCCGTGCCACCGAAGACCTGGGCCTGCTCGGCGGCGGTCAGGCCGGCCGTCAGCTGCTCGGCGGCGTCGATGACCTGTTCGTAGGAGGCGGCGAGCAGGCAGACCGGCCAGTCGGAGCCGACCATCAGCCGGTCCGGACCGAACGCCTCCAGCGCGATGTCGACGTAGGGCCGCAGATCGGCCACGGTCCACCGGGGCCGAGCCGCCTCGGTCACGAGGCCGGACACCTTCGCCACCACGTTGGGTTCGGCGGCCAGCGCCGACAGGCGGGTCGCCCACGGCTGGAGCACGTGGCCGGCGATGTCCGGTTTGGACAGGTGATCCAGCACGAACACCAGGTCCGGCACCGCCCGCACCGCTTCCACCGCCGCCGGCAACTGGTGCGGCAGGGTCAACAAGTCGTAGACCAGTCCGGCGTCACGCACCGCACGCAACCCGGCGAGCACGTCGGGACGCACCAGCCACGCCGGATCGGGCTCGGCCTGCACCAGGTGCCGGACACCCACCAGCCGGTCGCCGCCCGGTCCGCGACGCAGCCGGTCCAACTGCCCGGCGACGTCGGGCGCGGTGAGGTCCACCCACCCCACGACACCCGCGACCAGGTCGGACTTCCCCGCCAACGCGAGGAACTCCACCGTCTCCTCGATGTCGGGGAGCACCTGGACCAGAACCGTGGCGTCCACCCCGGCCGCGCTGGTCACCGCACGCAGGTCAGCCGGCCCGAAGTCACGCCGGATCGGCGCCAGGTCCGGCCCGTCGAGCCAGTCCTGCGGCCGGGCGGCAAGATCCCAGAGGTGGTGGTGGGCGTCGATCCGGCGCATCGCGGTCACGCCTGCCCGATCAGGTGCCGCTGCACGCCCAAGCGGTCGATGCCGACCTCGACCGTGTCGCCTTCACGCAGGTACCCGAAGTCGTTGGCACCGAGCGCCACACCCGCGGGCGTGCCCGTGTTCACCACGTCACCGGGTTCCAGGACCATGAACTGGCTGAGGTACCAGACGATGTGGTACACGCCGAACAGCATGTTCGCGGTGTTGCCGTCCTGCCGGAGCTCCCCGTTGACGCTCAGCCTCAACCCGAGGGCCTGCGGGTGGCCCACCTCGTCGGCGGTGACCAGCCACGGCCCCAACGGGTTGAACGTCTCGCAGGACTTGCCCTTGGTCCACTGACCGCCCCGCTTGAGCTGGAAGTCGCGCTCGCTGACGTCGTTGGAGATCGCGTATCCCGCGATCACCGCCGCCGCGTCCTGCGGGCTGTCCAGGTAGCGCGCGGTGGCGCCCAGCACGACGGCCAGCTCCACCTCGTAGTCGGTGGTCACGCTCGTCCTGGGCACCAGCACGGTGTCGTTCGGTCCGACGACCGTGTTGGTGGCCTTCATGAACACCACGGGCTCGAGGGGCGGTTCCGCCGCCGTCTCGGCCGCGTGGTCGGAGTAGTTGAGCCCGATGCACACCAGGGCGCCAGGGCGGGCGACCGGTGCGCCGATCCGCATCCCCGTGATGTCCATCGTCGGCAGGCCGCCACCGGCGAGGGCGTCGCGCACCCTCGACATGCCGTCGTCGGCCAGGAAGTCACCACTGATCTCACTCGTCACGGGCCGCAGGTCACGCGCGTGACCGGACTCGTCCAGCACCACGGGAAGTTCCGATCCGGGGTCGCCCACTCGCAGCAGTCGCATGCCGTTCCTCATTCGTTCGAGTCGTGTCTGTTCTGGGTCACGGGGTCGGCACGTCGGCCGCGAGCAGCCCTTCACCACGCAGTTCCGCCCACAGTCCGGGGGGAGGTGGCGCGGTGAGTGCGGCGACGTTCGCGCGGATCTCGGCCTCGGTGCGGGCTCCGACGACCGCGCCGGTCACCGCCGGGTGCCCGAAGGGGAACCACAGCGCCGCGGCCGGCAGGGTCGTGCCGTGCCGTGCGCAGACCGCGGCGATCCGCCGGGCGCGGTCGATCAGGTCCGCCGGCGCCGCCCGGTAGTCGTGGGTGGCGTCGTCCGGCACCTCGTGCCGGGCCAGCAGGCCGGAGTTGAACACCCCGGCGGCGACGACGTCCACCCCGCGCTCCGCGCACAGCGGGAGGAACTCGGCCAACGCGGGCTGCTCCAGCAGGGTGTAGCGGCCGGCGAGCATGACCACGTCCACATCGGACTCGCGCACGAACCGGGCGGGCATCCGCCACTGGTTCATCCCGACACCGACCGCGCCGATCACGCCCTGCTCGCGCAGTTCCACCAGCGCGGGCACCGCCTCGCCCACCGCCTGGTCCCAGTGGTCGTCCGGGTCGTGCAGGTAGACCACGTCCACCCGGTCGAGCCCGAGGCGTTCGAGCGAGGACTCCAGACTGCTCAGCACGCCGGCCGCGCTGAAGTCCCACACGCGGCGCTGGGTTGCCGGTACCGCGAAGCCGTCGTCGTCCCGCCGGCCCGCTCCCGCCGGATCGGGCACCAGCAGCCGTCCCACTTTGGTGGACAGCACGAACTCCTCGCGCGGACGGTCCGCCAGGGCGGCGCCGAGCCGTCGTTCCGCCAGTCCCAGCCCGTAGTGCGGAGCGGTGTCGAAACTCCGGACACCCGCCTCCCACGCCGCGTCGACCACGGCGCGGGCCTGGCTGTCGGTCACCTCGGTGTAGAGGTTGCCCAGCGGGGAGGTGCCCAACCCCAGCCTCGGCAAGGGGTTCTTGTCGCCGGCGACCTGATCGGTGGTCATCGTTCCTCGATTCGGCGGTGTCAGACCTGCGGGTGTCAGGCCTGCGGGCGCAGCCGGAGCCCGTCCATGCCGCCGTCGACGGCGAGCACCGTCCCGGTGGTCGAACCCGACATGGGGCTTGCGAGGAACGCGATCGCCGCGGCGATCTCCTCGGCCTGGACCAGACGGCCGTGCGGCTGCCTGGCCTCCAGCGCCGCGCGCTCGGCCGCCGGGTCCGGCGCCGAGTCGAGCAGCCTCCGCACCCACGGGGTGTCGGCGGTGCCGGGAGCGACGGCGTTCACCCGGATGCCCTCACGCACGTGGTCGGCGGCGAGCGCACGGGTCAACGCGTGCACCGCGCCCTTGCTCGCCGTGTAGACCGCCCGCTGCGGCAGACCCGCGGTCCCCGCGATCGAGCCGGTGTTCACGATGGCAGGGGCGCGGGAGCTGCGGAGGTGGGGCAGGCTGGCGCGGGCGACCCGGGCCATCCCGAACACGTTGACGTCGAACACCCTGAGCCACTCCTCGTCGGTGGCGGCGGTCACGTCGCCCTGTGCTCCGATCCCGGCGTTGTTCACCACCACGTCGAGGCCGCCGAAGTGCCCGACCACCGCCTCCACGGCGTCGCGGACACTCCCGTCGTCCGTGACGTCCGCCTGCACGAAGAACATGTCGGCCGGGAGGTCGCTCGCCACCAGGTCGAGCACGGCCACCCGCGCACCGCGGTCGGACAGCAGTTCGGCCGTGCTCCGGCCGATCCCCGAGCCACCACCGGTGACCAGAGCCACCAGTCCGTCGAAGTCACCCATGGTCTATCGCTCCGTCCATCCACATTGCTTGACGATGTAGTCGAGATCTGGCGTGGTCGCGACGCTGTGCGTCCTCTGTGGACCGTGCAGCAGTCGGCTGCCGGTCGGTCCGCCGTTGGTCAACTGGGGAACGCACTCTCGCCGGGTTGTCCAGGGGTCGGGCGCCCGGTCAGGTGCCAGATCTCCCGCATCGGCGCCCACCGGTTGCCGGAGCCGGGTTCGGCCAGGGACTCCTGGCAGGGGTCGGTCAAGGCCAACCAGCGCTGCGTTTCGGGGTCGGCGGCGATGCGGGCCTGATCGGCGGCGTGGTCGTCACCGATGTACTCGTAGTAGCCGAAGAGCAGGTCGTCGTGCAGGAAGATCGTGAAGTTGCGGATGTTGGCTTCCAGCAGCATTCGCTCGACCGACGGCCAGACCGCCGCGTGCAGCCGCAGGTATTCCTCGCGTCGGTCCGGGCGCAGCCGGATGACCATGCCATAGCGCTGTGAGCGGTCCATGTCCGTCTCCTCCAGGTTGCCGGCGGCATTCGGTTCATGCGTTGAGAGCGGCGCTCTTCGGTTCCCTGCCCGCGTCGACCGGGAGCAGGCGGTGTCCGGCGCGTTCGGGCCGGATGTGGGAGCCGCCGGACATCGGGTCGGGGAGTCGGCGGCTGGAGGCGGCGATCGTCTCCTCGTCGAGGCGGATGCCCAGGCCGAGGCGGTCGCCGAGGACGAACGCGCCGTCCTCGATGTGGTGGTCGACGGAGACCCCCAGCGGTGGCCGGAGGTCTTGCAGTTCGCTGACCAGGTGGTTGGGCACCGAGGTCGCGGCGTGCAGCAGGCCGACCGGTGTGGTGCCGATGGGGCTGACGGGCAGGTCGTAGGCGTGTGCGAGGGCGGAGACCCGCAGGAAGTGGGTGATGCCCCAGACCGCGGCCGTCTGGACGACGTCGACCGCTCCGGCCGCGATGAGCGGGCGGAACTGTTCGAGCCCGGTGAGGTTCTCCCCGGTGGCGACCGAGGCGCGGATTCCGCGGCTGACGGTCGCGTGGCCTTCGGCGTCCCACCGCCGGACGGGCTCCTCGATCCAGGTCAGGTCGAGTGTCCGCTCGAGTTCGCCGACGTGGCGGACGGCCTGCTTGCGGGTCCAGGTCTCGTTGACGTCGAGCATCAGGCCTGGTCGTGTCCCGTGGCCGGCGTCGGTGAGGACGTCACGGACCAGGGCGAGGCGGTGCCGGTCGCGCTCGATGTCGAGGCCGCCTTTGATCTTCGCCGCGCGCAGTCCGCGGTCGGCGTAGGCCTGGTGCACCGCGACGAGCTCGTCGTCGTCCAGGGCGATGTCCAGACCCGAGGCGTAGGCGGGCACGCGGCGGTCGCGTCCACCGAGCAGTCGCCACAGCGGTTCGCCGGCTGCCTGTGCCTTGATGTCCCACAGCGCGGTGTCGAGGGCACCGATGGTGCCGAACACCGCGCCCGCGTGGCCTGCTTTGAACGTCTGGCGCAGCATCCGGTCGTAGAGGGCCGTGACGCCGCGCGGGTCCTCGCCGTCGATGGCGGCGAAGATGGTCTCGATCTCCACGTGTGGTCCGAGCCCGACGCCGGTGATGCCTTCATCGGTCTCGACGACGACGATCGGAACCCGGACGAGGCCGCCGTCGTAGACGCCGTTGGCGTCGCCGACCGGCCGGCCCCAGTCCTGGACCGCGGTGAGGGTCCGGTAACCGGTGATGCGCATTGTCAGCCCTTCGTGGACCCGGCGGTGACGCCGTCGGCGATCTGGCGCTGCAGGAACAGGTAGACGACCAGGACGGGTATCGCGGCGATCAACACGCCGGAGGCGAACGTGGGGATGTCGTCGGAGTACTGCCCGCGCAACGAGGTGACCCCGACCATGAGCGTGCGGTGCTCCGCGGACGGCATCATGAGCAGGGAGATGAGCACGTCGTTCCAGCAGAAGAGGGCGTTGAGCACGCCGACCGACAGCAGTGCCGGGGCACCCATCGGGAGCATGATCCGCCAATAGACCCCGTACACGGTGTTCCCGTCGATGCGCGCCGCGTCCACGATCTCCGGCGGCACGGTCGAGTAGTAACTGGTCATCAGGAAGATCGTGAACGGGAGGAACTGCGCCACGTACGCGAGTACCAGTCCCGGATAGGTGTCGATGAGGCCGGTGTCGGCCATGATCCGCGCCAGCGGAACCATGATCACCTGGAAGGGGACGAACAGCGCGGCGAGGATGCCCAGGAAGAGGGTGGACGAGCCGCGGAAGCGGAGCCGGGCGAGCGCGAAGCCGGCCATCGACCCGAGCAGCAACAGCAGCGCGACCGAGCACGCCACGACGATCACCGAGTTCATGAAGTACCGGGACATGCCGACGCTCGTCCACGCCTTGACGACGTTCTCCCAGTGCAGCGAACCGGACAGGGAGAACCGGTCGAGGATGTACTCGCGGCGGGTCTTCATGGCGACGTTGGCGGTGAACACCAGCGGGTAGATCGTGGCCAGCGCGAGCGCGGCCATCGGGACTGCGACGACCCACTTCGTCAACCGGGTGCCGGACATCATTCCTCCTTGCCCGCGCGTCGCAGGATGCCGATCTGGACCAGCCCCACCACGAGCATGATCAGGAACAGCGCGGTCGACGCCGCGGAGGCGAGCGCGGGTTGGTTCATCTGTCCCTGCTGGATCCAGACGTAGTACTCGGGCAGGTAGGTGGATCCCTCCGGACCGCCGCTGGTCATCACGAACAGCAGGCCGAACATCGACGTCAGCATGCCGATCATCGTGGTCACGAAGACGAACTGGATCGTGCGGGACAGGCTCGGGATGATCACGTGCCAAACGGTCTGCGGCAGCGACGCGCCGTCCACCTTGGCCGCGTCCAGCAGCGAGGGGTCCAAAGTGGAGAAGCCGGCCAGGAACACGACCAGCGCCATGCCGAACGTCGCCCAGACGTGTACCCCGACGACCGCGAAGATCGCCACGTCGGGATCGCCGAGCCAGTCCACCGGCCCGATGCCCACCCCGCCGAGCAGCGTGTTGAGCGGACCGTCGAAGGCGAGCAGCAGGTTGAAGATCGCCCCGACGATCACGGGGGAGAGCACGGCCGGGAAGAAGTAGACGCCGCGGTAGACCCGGTGTCCGGGCACCCGCAGGTAGACGAACGTGGCGAGCAGACCGGGAATCGCCACCGCCACCGGGAGCAGCAGCACGAGCAGGCCGACGTTGCGCAACGCCGTGCGGAACAGCGGATCGCCGAACAGGGTCACGTAGTTGTCCAGGCCGACCCACGTGCCGTTGCGGTCGCCGTCACCGGTGAAGGAGAAGTTGACCCCGAGCACCAGCGGCCACAGCCGCAGCACGACGATGATCAGCACAGCCGGGGCCAGCAGGACGAACGGTGCCAGGCGCTCGGCCCGCGACCCGCGACGGTTGCGCCGTGACGACGGCCCGGCCGGATGCGGTCGGCGTGCCGGTGGGGCGATCGCGGCCCCCTCGGTCGGCCCGGCCGGAGCCGGGCCGACCGGGGACAAAGAATGTCCGGCCACGCCGATCAGCCCGTCTTGTCGGAGGCGGCCAGTTGCTGCACGACCTCGTCCACGGTGATCGAGCCGCTGAGCAGCTGCTGGGAGAGGCGCCCCATCAGGTCGATCGTCTTGGACGACAGGGCCACGTGGAGGGCGGGCTTGCCGGTCTTGACCTCCGAGACGATCGTCTTGACGGCCGGGCCGCCCTCGGAGACGTCGATCGTGGTGTCGGACGCGATCGCGCCCCCATCGACGTAGAAGGCCTTCAGGGCGTCGGTCGACGTCAACGACCGCACCAGGTCCGCGGCCAACTTCGGGTCCTTGGTCCACTTCGCGACCCCGTAGCCGATGCCGCCGTCGTACGGCAGGCTCGGCGTCGCCGCCGGGTTGACCACCGGCGCGTCCATGACGCCGACCTTGTCCGCGTCGAGGAACTCGGCGAAGTCCTTCCAGTGCCCGATGTCGGACATCAGACCGATGACGTTCGCGGCCTTGCCGGACTGGAAGGCCGCGAACGCGTCGTTGAACATCGCGGTGGAGTTGGCACCGTCGGTGTTCAGGCCGGCGTCGTTGGCCTGCTTCCAGAGCTCGAAGATCCGCTTGACGTCCGGCGAGGCCCAGTTCCGCTTCCCGGCGATCCAGTCGTCGTACTCCTGCGGCGTCAGGGTCGCCGATCCCAGGGCCGACAGGAAGAACTGGATGCCGATGCCCTCCTTGTTGCCCAGCGCGAAGCACTTCGCGCCGGTCTTCTCGGTGATGACGCCGCAGTTCTCGACGAAGTCGTCCCACGTCTTGGCCGGAGCGTCCGGGTTCAGCCCGGCCTTCTCGTAGAGCGCCTTGTTGTAGTAGATGGGGTGCCCCTGCAGCGTGACCGGTTCCGCGTAGGTCTTCCCGGCCTTGGTGAACGCGTCCCAGCCGGCCAGCCGCTGCTTGTCCTCGGCGACGTACTCGTCCAACGGGGCGAGCGCGTCGGCCCGGTCACGGATCTGACCACCCCCGTTGAACAGGATGACGTCCGGCCCCTTGCCGGCCTGGATCGCCGTCCCGAGCAGCGTGTAGTACTGGTCGAACGGCTGGGCCACGAACTCGACCTCGACGCCCGGGTGCTTCTTGGCGAAATCGGCCTTGGCCTTCTCCACGTAGCCGGCCGCCTTCGCGTCACCGGACTTCCAGTCCCAGACCACGAGCTTGTCGCCCGAGCCGCCTGACTGGGAACCCGGTCCCGCGGCGCTCCCGCAACCCGCGGTCAACGCCAACCCCACGACCAGGGCAGCAGACCATAGTGTGCGCTGCTTCATCGCTGCTCACTTCTTCAGACGGTGGCCGGGCGACGGACGGCCCGACGAGATGAGGTGAACGTAACTCGTATGACGTATGACGTCAATGGTTCAATTCCGGTACACTCGGCCACGCCCGGCGCACGTCGACGCGGGCACAACCGGAGGAAAGATGACGGCATCAGGCCGGCGACCGATCGCGAGCGCGCCCGCTGCCCCCGAGTGGGCGCGCCGACCGGCGAACCTGGCCACGGCGGTCACCGCCGAGCTCGTGGGACGCATCGTGTGCGGGGTTCATCCCTCCGGGACGTCGTTGCCGCCCGAGCCCGCGCTGTGCGAGACGTTCTCGGTCAGTCGGACCGTGATCCGCGAAGCGGTGAAGGCCCTCCAGGGGAAGGGCCTGGTCCAGGTGCGCCAGGGCACGGGCACGGTGGTCACCCCGCCGTCGATGTGGAACACGCTCGACGAGCTCGTCCTCGGGGCCGTCATCGCCGAGGACGAGACCCTGGGCGTCCTGGACGACCTGGTGGTCACCCGCCGGCTGCTCGAATCGGACATGGCCCAGGTCGCCGCCCGTACCGCCGGCCGGGACGCCGTCGACCGGCTGCGTGCTCTCGTGGACCTCATGGACCAACTCGTGGACGACCCTCGCGCCTACGGCGACCAGGACCTCGCGTTCCACGACACGATCATGCAAGCCTCGGGCAACCGCATCGCCCGGGGCGTCGTGCGCGCGCTGGAGCACCAGGTCGTCAACACCGCCCGCTACACGGGCAGAAGCGAACGCGAGCTGTGCGTGGCCTCCAACCGAGGACACCGCCGGATCTACGAACGGATCGCGGCACACGACCCGACCGGCGCCGCCGAAGCCATGTTCAGCCACATCACCGAAGCCTGGCTCGTGCGCCGGAACGCACCCGGAGACCCCAGCCGCCTGGAACGCTAGTCCTGACACAGCGGACTCCCTGGTCTGCGGGTGGTATCGGCCCCGGTCGATCACGTCCGAACCTCTCCGAGTCCGGGGGCGCGGCACCCGGCGTCGTGCCGGGTGCCGCGCCTGATCTTTTGGTCCGTCGATCCCGCGCACAGCCACCAGCTTCCTGGTGTTCCGCGTGGCGGGTGACGGTCACGGCTCACACCGCGGGAATGCGGATCAGCTCACCCGGCTGATCTGCCACAGCTGACTGTTGGCGCTGGTGTCCGTGACCTGGACGAGTTGAGCGCCCGCCGCCGTGGACGACCCGGACACGCCGAGGACCTTGCCGCTGTTGACGTTCCTGATCTTGCTGTACCCGCTTCCGGCGTCGACCAGTTGCCAATGCTGGTTGGCGCCGTTTTGGTCGGTCCATTGAACAACGCTCGCACCGTCGGCGGTGGAAGCCCCGAGGACGTCGAGCAGTTTACCGCTCTTCTGGCTGACGATCTTGAAGTTGCCGCCGCTCGCGGACTCGAACCTCCAGTTCTGGTTGTCGGCGCTGTTGTAGCCCCACTGGATGACGGTCGCACCGTCCGAGGTCGACCCGCCGCTGACGTCCACGGCCATCCCGCTGTTCCTGTTCACGATCTTGTAGTAAGCGCCCTGGACCGGGAAGGTCGCACTCACACTGGAGAAGGCGTCCAACGCGCACACCGTGCCGGTGGAGGCGGCGTTCTTCGTGCCCTTGCACACGACCTTGATCGTGTGCTGTCCGGCGGACAGGTCGGTTTTCCGGAACAGCACCGCTTGCTTCGTCACGGTGGACGCGTAGGCGTCGACGTCCGACTGCACGAGAGCGCCGTCGAGGTAGACGTCGACCTTGCCCATGTTGGGCTGCTTCATGCCGAGGTACTGCACACCCGAGCCGGTGAACGTGTGCTCGGCGTAGGCCCCCGCCTGGGCGGTGTAGTTCTCCGAGCCGTGGAAGTCCTGGGTGTCGTTCCAGTTGCTCCACGAGCCGCTGTACGTCACACGGGCGTCCTTGTCGTCGACGTGGGTCCATTGCTGCCGGACGACCGACTTCGACTCGGCGGACCGGTTCCCCTGGGCGTCCAGGACGTAGAGCCGGTAGTCGCCGGGCGACTCCGGGACGGCGATGGAGGTGGCGTTGCCGCTCGCCTTGGTCATCGTGCTGCCGACGACGAAGTTGGTCGTGCCCGCCGGTGCCAGCCAGATTGTCCTGCTCGCGTCGCCGGTGCTCCGGATGGGGATCGACAACGCGCCGCCGTCGTTGAAGGTGCTGGCCGGCAGAACGTGGTCCGGCGAGGCGGATCGGTTGTCGGGGAGGATGTTCCGGTACGCCTCCTCAAGGCCGGATTCCGCGGCGATGCGGTACGCGGCCGACGGCCAGACGTTGTCCGCGTAGACGAGCACGTCCTGGATGGTGCTGTTCGGCACGTTCTTGTCGAAGATCTTGTTGATGGTCCCGTAGGTTTGCGTGATGCTCAGGTCGTGCTGGCGTCCCCAGGTGCCGGAGTTGATGGTGTACGCCACGTTCGGGTCGATGTTGAGGACGTTGTTCTGGTAGTTGATGAAGGCCGAGCCTTCGTCCGGGTGGAGTCCGTATTTGTGGCCGGCCGGAACGCCCTGGATGTAGTTGTTGGCGATGGTGGTGCCGGGCTGGCTGCCCAGCGTGTAGATGGGCGCCGTGTCGTGGAGCTTCTGCACGGTGTCGACGAAGTGGTTGTAGCTGATGTTGTTGTTCCTGGCCGTGGTGGTCGGCACGTTCGGCACGATGGAGTTCGCGGACCCGTCGAAGTTCCACCACCCCCACCCGAGCGTGACACCCGACCACGGCGTCTTCTCGATCAGGTTGTGCTGCACGGTCAAGCTGTCCACGAAGTAGGCCGACACCGGGCTGTGCCCGTTGAACAGCACCGCGGTGTCGTAGATGTGGTTGTTCTTGATCTCGATGTTCTTGATGAGCCCTTCGACGTCGGCGGGGTACTTCTCGCCGTTCGTCGCGGTGTGGTCACCGATGTAGATGTGCTGGGGGTGCCCCACGGTGATCGCGGATCCGGCGATGTCGTTCGTGCGGTTCCCGATCAACCGCGAGTCCCTCACGTCGTTCAGCAGGCTGATGCCGTCGACACCGGTGTGCTGCACCTTGTTGCGCTCCAGCACGATGCCGTCGGCGTTCTCGATCTGGACGATGCCCGGCGCCGGGGTGACGTTGCGGTAGAAGTAGTCGTGGAAGTTCTTCTTCGCGTAGGCGCGCGTGGAGAGGTTGCCCTGCTGGGCCTGCTTGAACACCGAGCCCGCCACCTCGGTCAGGTTCCAGTCGGAGTGCTCGACCGTGATGCCCGAGAAGGTGAGGTTGCGGACGTGGTTGCCGGTGGACGTGCCGGCGACCTTGAGCACCGTGGCCACGTTGTTCGGCGCCCAGACCGTCGCAGCGGCCATGTTGTCCGAATCGGCCTTGTAGTAGTACACCGTCTTGCTGGTCTTGTCGAAGTAGAACTCGCCCGGCGTGTCCAGGAACTCGTAGGCGTTCATGACCTTGTGGCTGCCGCCGCTCTGGAGGTCCCCGTTGAACGTGCCTTGGGCGATGGCCCCGGCGGGTTGCTGGAACAGGGCGACGCGGTTGGCGCCGTCAGCGCTCGTCGTGACCTGCCGGACTCCCGTGATCGCGGTGGTCCAGGTGGTCGCCGTCTCGATTTCGAGATCGCCTTGGTTCAGGGCCACGGCGGGGAAGTCGGTCAGGCTGTACTTGGCCCCGTCGCACTCCGAACCGGACTCCCACGCCCAGTCGGCCTGACCGGCGGTGATGTTGTACGTCCCGTGGCAGCCCGCCGAGTTGATCGTCTTCGAAGCCATGTACGCGCGCTTGTCGTTGACGTAGAGCGCACGGAGCTTGTTGGCGCGGTTGAGCGGGGCCTTCCACACGTTTCCGCTGTGCTGCGCCCACCCGGTCACCTGGACGCCGCCGTTGAGGACCGGTGTCTCGTTCGGGTACGCGGAGTAGATCACCCGGTTCCCGTTCGTTCCCGAATCGGCCGGCGTGAACTCGATCGTGCTCGTCACCGGGTAGTTCCCGCCGCGGAGGTACACCTGGATGTCGCCGGTCATGTTGGTGTTGACCGTGCGGACGACATCCCGCGCGCGCTGCACGGTCCGAAAAGGCGACGTGATCGTCCCGGGGTTGGCGTCGTTACCGGCGGGTGAGACGTAGTACGTCGCCTGGGTGGCGGCCGAAGCCGGCGTCGAGCCTGAGGAACCCGTGAAGAAGAGCGCGAGCATGGCTATGGCCAGCGCCGCTGACAGCGTCCGCCTGGCGAGAAAGGGTGACGTCACACCGGGTCCTCTCGTGAATGGCAATGGATGTGCGGTCCGGGCTGAAGGTGCCATCGTCGAAACATCGGCGAACATGGACGCGTGGCGGCGCGGACCCGGTCTCGGGGTCGGCTGGATCGTCACCTTGCGACGCAGGGTGACCGTGAGAACGGAAGGCGCACGCGCGCCCCTGCTCCGGACGTGTCGGGCCGGTGCAGGTGGTCACGAAAACGGCCTACAGGTTGGGTAACCTGCCGACCGCGGGCCGGTGTCGGAAAGCGCGGGGCAGGAGATCGGGTCGCCTCATGTGCAAGATCAGCCCCTTCGTCGAGCCCGTTCACCGGACCTCCGGTCCTCGACAACGAGCTCGCCGATCCGGCGGAGCTCCCGGTCATCCGTGCTTGCTGTGGGAACAGGTGAGTGCCCGTGGGGTCTTAGCGTGACCGAAACATAAGACGTATCATGACTGGTGTCAACGGTTCACCCGCCGGTAACACGTCGGTTCGACGTCGCTCGGGGTTGACGTGGCCCGTGATGGCCGCTCGGCCGTCGACACAGGGCGATCTGCCCTGCTCAGCGGCCTGCGATGCGCGGCCACACGACGGCCCACCCGCTTGGCGGACCTGCCGAGGCAGCAGCGGGAGGTGGTCGTGCTGCGGTTCTTCGCCGAGTTGTCGGTGGAGGAGACGGTGGAGGCGCTGCGCACCTCCGGTTGGGCGGTTGTCTTGAGAGGCCTGCTGCTCCCTGAGACCTGCTCGGTGCGGCCTGCGACAACAGCCCGGCCACGAACGCCGTTGCCACCAGCCGCGGCTAGCTCATCTGTTGGAGGCCGATCACCGACAGCAGTCGCAGAGCCTCGTGGGCCGGCGTGCCGGGTTCGGCGGTGAACAGCACGACGTGCTGGTCGCGCTCCGGCACGACGAGGATGTCGCAGGTCAGGGCGATCGGGCCGAGCTGCGGGTGGTCGATGGTCTTGGTCAGGTGGCGCTGATCGGAGACCTCTGGGCTGGGCCACAGCGCGGTGAACTCGGGGCTGTGGCGCAGCAGCTCGCCGACGAGTTCCTGAGTGGCGCGGTCGTCGGGGTACCGGGCTGCGGCGGCGCGTAGGTGCCCGGCGGCGAACCGTCCGAAGTCGCCACCGCCGGAGATGCCGTAATGGTGACGGCTCGGGTCCGGGTGCAGGAAGTAGCGGCGGATCATGTTGCGTTCCCGGCGTGGCTGGGCCGAGAAGTCCTCCAGCAGAGCCGCCGCGAGCGGGTTCCAGGCCAGGACGTCGTACTTCGCGTCGAGCACGATCGCCGCGGTGTCCGGCATCCGCTCGATCAGGTCCAGGATCCGGTCCGGGACGTCGGGTGACGGGCCTGGCGGCTCGGCCTGCTGACCGCCGAGGGTGTAGAGATGGGCCCGCTCGGCGTCGTTGAGGCGCAGGGCCCGGCCGAGCGCGGCCAGCACGTGCCGTGACGGATGCGGGCCGCGGGCTTGCTCCAGCCGGGTGTAGTACTGCGTGGAGATGTGTGCCAGCTGGGCCACCTCCTCGCGGCGCAGGCCCGGGGTTCGGCGGGGCCCGGCCGCCGGCAGGCCCACGGTCGCCGGGGTCAGCCGCTCGCGGTGCAGCCGCAGGAACCGGCCGAGTTCGTGCTTGTCCACACATCAAGGGTGCACCGGGCGCGGCGGATCAGCCAGGTATCGCCAGGGCCTGCCACGGCCTGCGGCGCCGACGCACGGTGGAGTCATGACTCAGACCGGAATGCTGTCGGGCAAGATCGCGCTCGTCACCGGAGCCAGCCGCGGCATCGGGGCCGCGGCGGCTCGCCTGTTCGCCCGGGAGGGCGCGAGCGTCGTCCTCGCCGCCCGCACCGAGAGCGCCCTGAAGACCGTCGCCGCGGACATCCCCGGCGCCTCGTACGTGGTCGCCGATCTCGGCGACGTGGCGAGCATCGAGCGGGCGGTGTCCACCGCGGTCGAGCGGCACGGGAGGCTCGACATCGCGTTCAACAACGCCGCGGTATTGGTGCCGCCGCACCCCGTCGCGGACTTTCCCGAAGAAGACTTCGACCTCGTCATGCGGGTCAACCTCAAGGGCGTGTTCTACGCCGTGTCCGCCGAGGTGAAGGCCATGATCTCCAGTGGCGGCGGGGCGATCGTCAACACCAGCAGCGTGGGCAGCCTGATCGGAAACCCTGCGCTTCCCGCGTACGGAGCGGCCAAGCGCGCCGTCAACAGCATCACCGAGTCGGCGGCCGTGACCTACGCGCCGGCCGGGATCCGGGTCAACGCGATCGCCCCGGGGCTGACGATCACCGACATGGTCGAGGAGTGGAATCAGCACGACCCGGGGGTGATCGACCGGATCATCGCGAGCACACCACTGGGCCGGGCGGCCACACCGCAGGAGATCGCCGAGTCAGCCGCCTGGCTGCTCAGCGATCGCGCGTCGTACGTGACGGGCGTGGTGCTGCCGGTTACCGGGGGCACTGCCGTTTGACCGGCCCGCCGCGTGCCCCGTGCCTCTGGGTAGCCGGCCCTCGGCGATGCCGCAGCCTGACGGCGCGGCAACCGTGGCGGCGACACCGCGCGAGGCCCTTGGTTCGTGACGGTGCCGCGCTCAGCAGCGCCCGAGTTCGACCGTCCGCACCAGCACCGGTTCGGTGTCCGGCCCTGGTGTGGCCTCGGTATGGACAAGGATGCGTAGCTCACCGTGCAAGTCATTCAGGTCGTCGACGCACTCGATGACCGTGTCCGACAACGGGGACCGGTTCGAGATCGCCATGCCGAGCGCGTTCGTGGCCAGCGCGGCGGTCTGACTGGAGTCGATCGACCAGCCGACCACTCGGCGGGAGTGCACGTCGAGCACGACCGCGCAGTACACCTTGCCTTCGCGAGTGGGGTGTTCGGTGATGTCGGTGACCCACAACCGGTTCGGCGAGGTTCGGGTGAAGTCGCGGTCGACCAGGTCCACCGCCGTGGGCGTGTCGTGTTTCGGCCGTGGCCTGCGCCGGTTGGGCAGACCCTTGATTCCGTTGCGGCGCATGAGAAGCCCGACGGTGTTGTGCCCGACGACGATCCCCCGGCCGAGGGTCAGCTCGGCGTGCACCCGCGGGGAGCCGTAGACCTGGAACGACTCGACATGGATCTCGCGGATCAGATCGGTCAACCACGCCTGGCGGACCGCCCGCTGTGAGGGAGCGCGGCCTCGCCAGTCGTAGTAGCCGGACGCGGACACCCCGAGCACGCGGCAGGCAAGCTGGACCGACAGCCCTTCCGAGGCGATCACCGTGATCGCCTCGTACCGTCTTGTGGGGTGCTGCCCTCCTTGAGCAACTCGGCGGCACGGCGGTGGACGGCGACCTCGGCCTCGAGTTCGGCGATCCGACGACGCGCGGCGACCAGCTCGGCGTTGTCGACGCTGGTCGTCCCTGGCAATTGCCCCGTGTCGACGAGCTCCTGGCGGCGCCAGGTGTAGATCACCTGCTCGCTGATGTCGAGATCCGCCGCCACCTGGGCGACACGGCGACCGGACGCGACCAGGTCGAGCACCTTGCGCCGGAACTCGGGTGGGTACCGCTTGGGCATCGTGGGCTGTCCTCCGGGCTACCGAGACGAGTGATCATCCAGTAACCCGACTCCGAACAACCAGGGGAGGATCACCCTGTCCGTCAAAACGGGTCAACCCCATACTTCGGGTGCGACGTGCGAGTAAACCTCGGTGACGCGGTTGGGCAGGTGGTGGCCGAGCCGTCGTGCTTGGGCGATCTCAACACCTAGGTTCGCCACGTCGTCGGCGGCGCGGCCGACTGCGTCACGTGCTCCGACCACGGACGACAGGTCTGGTTTCGGTACTCTCGGACCGCCTGACGAAAGGACATGGGTGGACGACTCGTCGAAGGTCGGTAGGCATGCTCGCGCGGTGCTGGCCGCCGCGAAGGCGTTCCGCGCCGAGGCAGCAGGGGTGCGCGCGGAACCGGATCGGCTGCTCGCGCTCGGCGCCGCGAAGTACCAGGCGGTCCGGGACTCGCTGGTGGCCGACCAGCTCCGCGCCATGCCGGTGGACAAGCTCCGGGACACGAAGGCGAACCTGCGGCTGAGCAAGCTGAAGGCCGCCGGGTACCGGACCGTCGCCGACGTCGCCAAGGCACGCCCGGAACAGCTCGACGGCGTGCCCGGAGTCGGCAGGCAGTCCGCCGAGCAGATCGTGCGGGTCGCCCGCGCCGTCGTCGACGGCGTCGCGCGCGACACGACTGTCCGGCTGAACCCCGACCGCGCTGACCGCGCCCAGACCGAGCTGCTGCAGCTGATGTCCAAGCTGCGCAGGGCGAACCAGCTCGTCGGTCCGCTGCGCGAGCCGCTCGGAGACGTGCTGGGCAGGGTCGACGCCGACGTGCGCGCCGCATCCCGTGCCTGGAGCCGGGTGCGGATGTTCTTCTCGTCGCGGAAGAACCGACAGGCCGCCATCGATTCGCTCGGCCGGCTCGAGGCCCTGCTGGCCAGTCGCGACGTGGCGGCGTTGCACGCGGTGGGCACGCAGCTGCGCGTGCCGGACCTGGATCACCGCGCGCTGTGGCGCGACTACGAGCTCGACGCGGCCGCCTACAACACGCTCCTCGCCGACCTCGCTGGTGCGGACGCGATGCCGGATCGCAGTGCCGCCAAGGGTTTCGTCCCGGCCGACATCGAGCACGAGGTCGACGCGACCACACTGGACACCAGCCTGCTGAAGGTGTCGCTGCGCGGCTACCAGGTGTTCGGAGCCAAGTTCGCGCTGGCCCGCAAACGCGTCATCATCGGCGACGAGATGGGACTGGGCAAGACGATCGAGGCCATCGCGGTGATGGCCGGCCTCGCCGCCGGTGGGCGGCGTGGGTTCCTGGTGGTCTGCCCGGCGAGCGTCGTCGTCAACTGGGTCAACGAGATCGCCAGGCACAGCGACCTCGTGCCGCACCGGATGCACGGCGCGGGCCGCGACGGCGCGGTCGGCAAGTGGTTGGCGCAGGGCGGCGTCGGCGTGACGACGTTCGGCACGTTGCCGAAACTGGTGCTGCCGAAGAGGTTCCGCCCGGCGCTGGTCGTGGTCGACGAGGCGCACTACGTGAAGAACCCGGACACGCAGCGCTCACAGGCGGTCAACACGATCGTGCAGCGCGCGGAGCGGGCAGTGCTCCTCACCGGCACGCCGATGGAGAACCGCGTCGAGGAGTTCCGCAACCTGGTCGCCTATCTCCAGCCGAGCGTCGCGGCCCGCACGGGCGCCACCGACGCCGTGGTGGGAGCGAAGGCTTTCCGCCGCGTTGTCGCACCGGTGTACCTGCGGCGCAACCAGGAGGACGTGCTGGGGGAGTTGCCGGAGCTGCTGGAGATGGAGGACTGGGTCGAGTTCGGCAAGCAGGACCGAGGTGCGTACCTCGACGCGGTGCGCGAGGGGAACCTGATGGCGATGCGCCGCGCCGCCTACGCGCCGGGCACGCCCCGCGGCTCGGCGAAGCTGGAGCGGCTGCTGGAGATCATCGAGGAGTCGAGGGACAACGGCTGGAAGGTCGTGGTGTTCTCGTACTTCCACGACGTGCTGGACGCGGTCGCGGACCACGTCGAAGTCTTCGGTCCCCTGACCGGCGCGACGTCGGCGCAGGGCCGTCAACAACTGGTGGACGCGTTCACGGCGTGCGAGGACCACGCGGTGCTGGTGGCCCAGATCGAGGCGGGCGGCGTGGGCCTCAACATCCAGGCCGCGTCCGTGGTGATCATCGCCGAGCCGCAGTGGAAGCCGAGCACGGAGGACCAGGCGATCGCCCGTTGTCACCGGATGGGCCAGGTCCGCAAGGTCCACGTGCACCGGTTGCTGGTCAAGGACAGCGTGGACGCGCGGGTGCAGGAGATCCGCGACCACAAGACCCTGCTGTTCGACCACTACGCGCGCGAAAGCGACACGAAGCACTCGCACGCGAGCGCACTGGACTCAGCGGTGTCGGTGGAGCAGCGAGTGGTGCAGGCCGAGCAGCAGCGCCTTGGTCTCTAGGATCTGGACGCATGCCGGACGTCGCCGAGTTGCAGAAGCGGTTGTCCGACCACAGCACCGCGTACGCGTCGGCGGGGTCGGCCGTGACTTCTCGGCAGCCTCGGTCAGGAGCTTCTCGGCACGTGGCGCCTCGGCGGCGATGCTGTCCAGCCTGCGCGCGTTCTGCCGCAGATGATTCACGGTCTTGTGTCTGCTGGGCGCGAAGTGGTTCGCCGAGAGCCGGTCCTACGTGGCTGTCTCGTCAGTCGTTTGAAGCAGACGAGAGCTGTGGCGAGGGTTGCGAAGTCCTGCGTTCACGGTTCGCCTGCCGTGCCCAGCGCGATTCGGAAATCGGTGAGGAGGCTCCACGCGAGCGCCGTGTCGATCGCCATGTGCCGGCGGGCGGTGGCGAGTACGACCGCGGCTTCTTCCTGCTCGTCGGCACCGGGCTTCCCGGCGAACAGGGCGAGTTTTGCCTGACCGGAGTCGCGGAGTCGAACACTTCGCTGGTAGCGTCGATCACTGTAAATTCAGTGTTGAATGAAACAATATATTGGCCCAGGTTGCCCTGATCAGCCAATCTCCGGTGGGTGCCTCCGAGACCGGTACTCCATGGAGGCATGCATGATCACATGCGAGGTCGTCGTGGGCGAGAGGCGAGGGTTGTTGTGGCGTCGGCCCTCTCTGTCAGACTGGTGTGAGACACAGGATCAGTTGAGTCTTCTGTGGAATTCGTAGGGCGAAGACAGGATTTTTGGGACTGTGACGTTGAGTGCCGCCGATCTCCAGGCCGATGATGGTTCG
>NZ_VKAB01000059.1 GCF_009769385.1 Saccharothrix deserti | reverse complement strand
CGTTCTGCGGATCACCGGCCAACAACCGCCAGCTCACCAGGTTGCCACCGCCCGACCGCACACTCACCACACCGCGATCCAACCGCTCCACCTGCTTACGCCCCGTCGGATCCGACGGGCCAGGGCCCGGGTTCGAAGTCGTGGTCGTCGTCGTGGTGGAAGTCGAGGTCGAGGTGGACGTGGGGCTGACGCCGCCGGTGCACGTGGTGCCGTTGAGCGTGAACGTCGCGGGCACGCCGACCTGGTCGCCGGTCACCGAGCCGTTGAAGCCGAACGACACCGTGCCGCCGGTCGGGATGGCCCGGTTCCAGTCCACATTGGACGCGGTCACGCTCGCGCCGGAGGCGTTGAACACCGCGTTCCAGCCGGTGGCGAAGCGCTCGGAGCCGGGGAACGACCAGGCCAGGGTCCACCCGTCCACCGGGTCGCCGAGGTTGGTGATCGTCACGTTCGCGGAGAACCCGCCCTGCCACTTGTTCTGCACCACGTAGTCGACCCCGCAACCCGGAGCCGCCGAGGCCACGCCGGCGACCACCAGGCCGCCGGTCAGTGCGCTGATCGCCGTAGCGGCGGCGATCGCCCGCACCCTGAACGAGTTCGTGAGCACCGTTGCTCCTTCGTCGCTGATCCTGGGAGCGCTCCCAGATGTGATCCGGGTAACGCCCTCGCCCGCCACATGACAGCACCGCGACAGAGCCGCCGTCAAGGATGAAACGGTTCATTTCTGACTGACCGGACCTGGCCAGACACGGTGAGTCACAAGGTCGGAGCGCGACTGAAGCGGTTCAAAACGCTCACGTGGTGCGGCGACGGGGCCGCTGCACCCGTCTGCTCGACTCCCGCACCACGAGTTCCGGCGCGAACAGCACGTGCTTGTGCTCGTGTTCGGCGGGCGTCATCGTCTCCGCGATCACCAGCTCGGCGGCCGTTCGGCCGATCAGCTGACGCGGTTGGCGCACCGACGTGAGCGGCACGGCAGCGGCGGCGGCGAAGTCGATGTCGTCGTAGCCGACGATCGCGATCTCCTCCGGCACCCGGACGCCGGCGCGCACCAGCACCTGGAGCACGCCGAGCGCCAGCAGGTCGTTGGCGCAGAACACCGCGTCCGGCCGGACCGAGCGGGCCAGCAGCTGCTCGGCCGCGCGCTGCCCGGAGACCACGTTGAGCGCCGGGACCTTCAGCTCCTCCAGCACGCCCTCGTCACGGCCCGCCTTGCGCACCGCGTCCACCGCGCCCTCGTGCCGTTGGCGGGCCTGGTGGATGCGCGACGGCCCGTTGACCATCACGATCCGCTCGTAGCCCTCGGCGAGCAGGTGGGTGACCGCCAGCTCGCCGCCCGCCCGGTCGTCCACGGCCACCGCGCACAGGGTGGGGTCGGAGGTCGGGTGGTCGAGCAGCACCACGGACATGCCGCGGTCGCGCAGCCTGCGCACCGCGGCCAGGTCCGTGTCGACGGGCGTGATCAGCACGCCGTGCACCCGCTGCTCGGCCAGCAGCTCCACGTGCCGGGCCTCGCGCTGCGCCGACTCGTCGCTGTTGCACAGGATCACCGCGTGCCCGGCCTCGCTCGCGGTGTCCTCGACACCGCGAGCGACGTCGGTGAAGAACGGGTTGCCCACGTCGAGCACCACCAGCCCGATGGCGCGCGGCGTGCCGGAACGCAACTGGCGGGCGGCGTCGTTGCGGACGAAGCCCAGCTCCTCGATCGCGCCCATGACCCGCTCCCGGGTCGCCGGCGCGACGACCTCGGGCCGGTTCAGGACGTTGGAGACCGTGCCGACGGACACCTTCGCGCGCGTCGCCACGTCGCGGATGCTCACCGGTGAAACCACCGCGCCTCCTCGGCGGACTGAAGGTGTCGGGAAAAACGGAGTCTATCGACCGGAACCGTTCGGCGGACCCGTATGACCCACGCCGGTCCTAATGCGTGCGGCGTGGGTCAATCCTCCAGCTCATCACCGCGGTCACCGCGCTCACCGCAGGAACGCGGCGGCCACGCCCGCGTCCACGGGGATGTGCGCGCCGGTCGTGTGGGACAGCTCCCCGGCGGTCAGCGCGAACACCGCGTTGGCCACGTGCTCGGGCAGCACTTCCCGCTTGAGCAGCGTGCGCTGGGCGTAGAAGGCGCCCAGCTCCTGCTCCGGCACCCCGTACACGGCGGCACGTTGCGCGCCCCAGCCGCCCGCGAAGATGCCCGACCCGCGCACCACGCCGTCCGGGTTGACGCCGTTGACCCGGATGCCGTGCCCGCCGAGTTCGGCGGCCAGCAGCCGGACCTGGTGCGCCTGGTCGGCCTTGGCCGCGCCGTAGGCGACGTTGTTCGGTCCGGCGAAGACGGAGTTCTTCGAGGCGATGTAGACGATGTCGCCGCCCATCCCCTGCTCGATCATCGCCTTCGCCGCCGCCTTCGCGACGAGGAACGACCCGCGCGCCATCACGTCGTGCTGGAGGTCCCAGTCGCGGGCGGTGGTCTCCAGCAGCGGCTTGGAGATCGACAGACCGGCGTTGTTGACGACCAGGTCGACCCCGCCGAACGCCAGGCACGCCTCGCCGACGGCGGACGTGACCGCTTCCTCGTCGGTCACGTCCGCCACCACGGCCACCGCCGTGTCCGCGCCGAGTTCGTCCGCCACGGCCTTCGCCGCGTCCGCGTCGACGTCCGCCACGACCACGCACGCGCCCTCGGCGGCCAGCCGCCGCGCGATCGCCTTGCCGATGCCCGAACCCGCGCCGGTGACGAAGGCGACCCGGGTGGCCAGCGGCTTCGGCGCGGGCATCCGCTGGAGCTTGGCCTCCTCCAGCGCCCAGTACTCGATGCGGAACTTCTCCGCCTCGTCGATCGGCGCGTACCTCGACACCGACTCGGCGCCGCGCATCACGTTGATCGCGTTGACGTAGAACTCGCCCGCGACCCGCGCGGTCTGCTTGTCCTTGCCGTAGGAGAACATGCCGACGCCGGGCACCAGCACGATCGCCGGGTCCGCGCCGCGCATCGGCGGCGAGTCCGGTGACGCGTTGCGCTCGTAGTAGGCGCGGTAGTCCTCCCGGTACGCCTCGTGCAGCTCGCGCAGCCGGGCCGTCACCTCCTCCAGTGGCGCGGTCGGCGGCAGGTCGAGCACCATCGGCCGCACCTTGGTGCGCAGGAAGTGGTCCGGGCAGGACGTGCCGAGCGCGGCCAGCCTCGGGTGTTCGGCGTGGGCCAGGAAGTCCAGCACCACGTCGGCGTCGGTGAAGTGGCCGACCTGCGGGCGGTCCGCGGACGCCAGGCCGCGCAGCAACGGCGCGAGCGCGGCGGCACGGGCACGGCGTTCCGCGACCGGCAGCGGGTCGTGCAGCTTCGCGCCGAACGGGTCGGGCCTGCCGCGTGCGGCGAGGAACTCGGTGGCCCGCCGGATGATCTCCTGCGACCGCTCCTGGCACTGCGCCGAGGTCGCGCCCCACGCGGTGATGCCGTGCCCGCCGAGGACCACGCCGATCGCCTGCGGGTTCTCCCGGGCGATCGCGGCGATGTCGAGGCCGAGCTGGAACCCGGGACGCCGCCACGGCACCCACAGCACCCGGTCGCCGAACACCTCCTTGGTCAACGCCTCGCCGTCCGCCGCCGCGGCCAGCGCGATGCCCGCGTCGGGGTGCAGGTGGTCGACGTGCGCGGCCTCCACCAGGCCGTGCATGGCGGTGTCGATCGACGGGGCTGCGCCGCCCTTGCCGTGCAGGCAGTAGTCGAACGCGGCGACCATCTCGTCCTCGCGCTCCACGCCGGGGTACACGTCGACCAGGGCGCGCAGCCGGTCCAGCCGCAGCACGGCCAGGCCGCGCTCGGTCAGCGTGCCCAGGTCGCCGCCGGAACCCTTGACCCACAGCAGCTCGACCGGAGCGCCGGTGACCGGGTCGGTCTCCACGCCCTTGGCCGAGGTGTTGCCGCCCGCGTAGTTCGTGGTCGCCGGGTCCGCGCCCAGCTCGTGCGAACGCGCCAGCAGATCCTGTACCTGGTCGTTCACGCGCCCCATCCCGCCTGCTCGCCGCCGACCCGCTCCGCCACGATCCGCTCGCCGTAGCCGGACCGCGCGTAGGCCGCCATCGGATCCGGGTCCAGCCCCATGCCCTCGCGCACGGACGCCACCAGCGGCCGCACGTCGGTGTTGAAGGCGTCCATCAGCACGGCGTTCGCACCCAGCACGTCACCGGCCTGCTGCGCCACCGCCAACGCGTCCCGGTCGACCAGCAGCGCCTTGGCGGTGGCCTCCTGCACGTTCATCACCGACCGGATCTGGCCGGGGATCTTCGGCTCGATGTTGTGGCACTGGTCGAGCATGAACGCCACGCCGGACTCCGCCGCCAGCGCGCCGCCCTGCACCACCTCGAACATGATCCGGAACAGCTGGAACGGGTCCGCCGCGCCGACCATCAGGTCGTCGTCGGCGTAGAAGCGGGAGTTGAAGTCGAACCCGCCGAGCTTGCCCGCGCGCAGCAGCACGGCGACGATGAACTCGATGTTGGTGCCCGGCGCGTGGTGACCGGTGTCGACCACAACCTGCGCTTTCTCGCCCAGTTCCAGGCAGTGCGCGTACGCCGTGCCCCAGTCCGGCACGTCGGTGGTGTAGAACGCGGGCTCGAACAGCTTGTACTCCAGCAGGATGCGCTGGTTCTCCCCCAGCCGCCGGTACGTCTCGTGCAGGGCCTCGGCGAGCCGGTCCTGGCGTGCCCGGATGCTGTCCTGGCCGGGGTAGTTCGTGCCGTCGGCGAACCACAGCTTCAGGTCGCGCGACCCGGTGGCGTCCATGATGTCGACGCACTGCAGCAGGTGGTCGAGGGCCTTGCGGCGGACCACCGGATCGGGCGAGCACACGCTGCCCAGCACGTACGCGTCGTCCTGGAAGACGTTGGCGTTGATCGTGCCGATCGACACGCCCAGGTCGTCGGCGAACTTCGCCAGCTCCGCGTAGTCGGACACCGCGTCCCACGGGATGTGCAGCGCGACCGTCGGCGCCACGCCGGTGAACCGGTGCACGGTGGCCGCGTCCGCGACCTTCTCGTGCGGAGTGCGCGGGACACCGCGTTGCGCGAACACCTTGAACCGGGTGCCGGAGTTGCCGAACGCCCAGGACGGCAGCTCGATCCGCTGCCCGGCCAGGGCCTCCCGCACGCCACCCGCACCGGGTGGTCCTGCGGCGTTTGATCCTGCGGCGTTTGATCCTATTGGGGCATCCACTTCGGACTCCTTCACTGCTCAGTCGAGGTGGAAGACCTCGGTCAGCGGCCTCATGGCCTCGTCGGGCTGCCTGCCGTCCAGCGCGGTGAAGAACTCGGCCATCTCGGCCTGCCACCGGTCGTTCACCTCGCGGTCGCGCATGCCCCGCTGGGCGGCGTCCCAGTCCGGGGTCTCCAGATAGCCGACGAGCAGCCCGTCGTCGGCCAGGAAGAGGCTGTAGTTGCCCCACCCGGTCTCGCGCAGCGCCTCCCGCATCTCGGGCCACACCTCGCGGTGCCGCTCCTTGTACTCCTCCAGCCGCTCCGGGCGGACCCGCAGCAGGAAGCAGACACGTCGCACGCCGACCTCCGGAAAATGAAACGTTTCACAAGAACGCTATGGTTGTCGCGCAAGGGTTGTCAATGGTCTGGACTAATTGCCGCCCTCACGGGTGACGCACGCCGTCGTAGAACGCCACCCGGACGGTGACCTCGCGCTCCTGAGCGGGTTCGAGCACCACGGGCGCGTCCCAGGCGAGGGCGGAGCCGATGCCCTGGTACTGGCCGACGCGCACGAACCACGGGTCCGTCGGCCCGGACACCACGGCCGTCCACGCCCGCCTATTCGGGGCTCCCACCGGGTCGCTGACGACGACCGCGAGCCACGGCGCGGTCCGGCCGTTGACCTCCTCCTCGCCCACGCCGTTGGGGCTGAAGACGCGCACGGACAGCGGGTCGAGCTCGGGCAGCCGCCAGAACCAGCCGCCGTAGCCCGCGCCCGCCCGGCCCTTGCTGCCGGGGCTGTGCAGCACCACGTCGTCCTCGGCGGTCAGCACGCTGGTCCACTCCAGCTCCCAGCCGTCCGGCACCATCCGGCGGCGGACGCGGCGGCGTTCGCGCAGCAGCACCGCGCCGGCCGAATCGCACCACGCCAGCTCGCCCGGACCGGTCTGCTCGACCTGCCCGAGCTCGCCCGGCACGTAGCCCTCGCCGGGCACGTAGTTCCGGCCGCCCCACAGGTTGACCCCGTTGACGTCGGGCAGCGCCAGGCCGATGCCCCGGTGCCACGGGTGGTCGTCCGGGTGCTCACCGGTGACCACGACCCCGTCGAGCGTGCGCACGGGGTGCAGGGCGGGTCGCGGCACGACCAGCGGCAGTTGCACGCTGTCCCAGCCGTACCGGGCCACGGCGCCCAGCGGTGACCACGGCACCTCCAGTTCGGCGAACGTGCGCAGGTGCTCGGCTGCCTTGGCCACCACGTGGTCCACGCCGTCGACGTCGACGCGCCTGCCGTTGCGCCGCAGCCACGCCGGGTCGATCGGCACCGGATCGGGCGCGGTGCGCACGGCCTCCAGCACCCGCATGAACGCGCCGGTCTCGGCCAGGGGCGCGCACAGCGGCACGTCCGGGTCCTTGAGGTGGGCCAGCAGGTTCCGCAGCGGTGTGTCGTGCCGGTACCGCTCCTCGATGCCCTCGATCACGAGGCGGTGCTCGGTGTAGTGCAGTTCGGCGCGTTTGTGGCTGCCGTGCACGATGAGCACCGGTTCCCGGGCGACCTCGGCGCACAGCGTCACCGCGACCACGACGACCGTGCCGTTGCGGGTGCGCAGCCGCAGGCACGAGGTGTCGTCGGCCTCGATGTCGCGGGAGCGGAGCAACTCCAACTCGATGTCGTCGACGTCGTCCACGCCGGTGCTGCCGTCCAGTGCCAGCGCGGTGGCGATGGCGTGCGCGAACGGGTTGGTCAACGCGCCGTCCACGACCGGCACGCCGTCGAGCGTGCGACGGCCCGCCCACGGCGCGCGGGTGTAGTAGGAGTCGTCGCGCGACCACGTGCCGCGCACGCCGATGCCTCGGATCTCGCCCAACGCGCCCGACCGCATCAACAAGGCCAGCCGGTGCACCGCGTGCGAGCCCAGGCTCTGGAAGCCGACCTGGACCAGCCTGCCCTCGGACCGGTCGACCAGGTCGTGCCAGTCGGCCAACGTCGGCGTGGGCGGTTTCTCCAGCAGGAGGTGCGCGCCGGCGTCGAGGACCTGGCGTGCCAACGGCACGTGCGTGTGCATGGGTGTGGACACGATCCCGATGTCCACGCCGCGCATCAGCGTGGACAGGTCGGCGTCCACCGGCCGGTCGCCGATGATCCGACGCGCCTCGCCGTCCAGCGTGCCGACCTCGCACACGCCGGCCAGCCGCACCCGTCCCTCGGCCTCCAGCGCGGCGATCTCCCGCAGGTAAAGACGCCCGTAGCCGGAAGCGCCGGCGAGCACCACGCGCGGCGTCATCGGCGTTCCACCGCGACGGCGGCGAACACCAGCAGGCCCGGCACCACGATGGCGAACGCGGGCGCCTGCGCGACCACCAGCGCCGCCACCACCAGCGCGACGACCAGGTACGCGTACCCGACCCAGTCGCGCGACGGCTCGGCCAGCAGCACGGCCCACCGGTCACCCGGGTTCCACCGCGCCGCCGTCCGCAGCAGCACCAGCACGACGGCGGCCAGCGCCAGCCCGATCACCGGACCCAGCACGGACGCGCCCGGCAGCCCGCCCAGCAACGCCAGCACGTCCAGCGCACCGACCACGAGCAGCACCACCGGGACGAACACCGCGACCGGATCGCGCACCGCCCGCCCCAGCAGCACGGCGAACCGCCGCACGGTGGGCGTGCGGCCGTCGTCCACCAGCTCCCGCAGCAGCACCGCGCCGGCCGCCGCGGCGGGGAGCGCGGTCAGCAGGGGCAGCGCCGCGACGCACACCAGCACGCCGATCAGCAGCACCTCGGCCAGCAGCGCCAACGGGCGCACCCACGGGCTCATCCCCTGCTCACGCGCGCTCATCCCGCACCCCACCTCACCCCTTGATGCCGGACGTCGCCACACCGTCCACCAGGAACCGCTGGAACGCCAGGAAGAACAGGCCGATGGGCAGCAGCGCGAGCACCGACATGGCGAACATCGGCCCGAACGCCGACTGGGTCGCCTGGTCGATGAACAGCTGCAACGCCAGCGGCAGGGTGAACTTCTCCGGGTCGTTGAGGTAGATCAGCTGGCTGAAGAAGTCGTTCCAGGTCCAGATGAAGGTGAAGATCGCGGTGGTGATCAGGGCCGGCCGCAGCAGCGGCAGGATCACGTGCCGGAACACCCCGACCGGGCCGCAGCCGTCCAGCGTCGCCGCCTCGTCCAGCTCCCGCGGCAGCGTGCGGATGAACTGCACCATCAGGAAGATGAAGAACGCGTCCGTGGCCAGGAACTTCGGCAGGATCAGCGGCCAGAACGTGTTCACCATGTCCATCTGCTGGAAGATCACGTACTGCGGGATCAGCACCACGTGCTGCGGCAGCATGATCGTGATCATCATGAACCCGAACATCGGGCCCCGGCCCCGGAAGTGCAGCCGGCCGAACGCGTAGGCCGCGAGCGAGCACGACACCACGTTGCCGACGACCGCGCCCGCCGAGATCATCAGCGAGTTCCAGAAGTAGTGCAGCACGCCGAACTCGCCGACGCCGTCGAACACCTCGGCGTAGTTGTTCCCGGTGGGCTCCCGGGGCAGCAGCGCGAGGGTGGAGATCACCTCCGTCGCGGGCTTGAACGACGTGGAGACCAGCCAGATCACCGGGTACAGCAGCACCAGCAGCACGCCCAGGACCAGGACGTGCCAGACCACCTTCCTGGGCCACACCACCTTCCCGGTCGAGGCCAACGATGTGCTCAACGGTCCTCCCCCGCGTAGAACACCCAGCGCCGGGCGCTGCGGAACACCAGCGCGGTCAGGATCGCGACCACGGCGAGCAGCACCCAGGCCATCGCCGAGGCGTAGCCCATCCGGAAGTCGGTGAACCCGCGCTGGTAGAGGTAGAGCGGGTAGAGCAGGGTCGAGTCGCTGGGACCGCCGCGCCCGCTGCTCACCACGAACGCGCCGGTGAACGCCTGGAACGCGTGGATGGTCTCCAGCACCAGGTTGAACAGGATCACCGGGGACAGCATGGGCAGCGTGACGCTGAGGAACCGGCGGGCCGGCCCCGCGCCGTCGATCGCCGCCGCCTCGTACAGCTCCTTCGGCACCTGCTTGAGCCCGGCCAGGAAGATCACCATCGGCGCGCCGAACTGCCACGCGGCCAGCGCCACGAGCGTGAGCAGCGCGTACTGCGGCTGGTCGACCCAGCCGCCGGTGTCCACGCCGACCGAGGCGAGCACCTTGTCCACCGTGCCGTCGGTGGAGAACAGCGCCCGCCACGCCAGCGCGACGCTCACGCTGGCGCCCAGCAGCGACGGCGCGTAGAACGCCGACCGGTACAGGCCGACGCCCATCCGCGGCCGGTTGAGCAGCATCGCGACCGCGAGCGCCAGGCCGAGCTTGAGCGGCACCGAGATCAGCACGTACTTGGTGGTGACCCAGGCGGCGTGCCAGAACCGCTCGTCGCCGGTGAACATGGTCACGTAGTTCTCGACGCCGATCCAGTTCGGCGGCGAGAACAGGTCGTAGTCGGTGAACGACAGGTACAGCGACGCCGCCATCGGGCCGATGGTCAGCAGGGTCGCCCCGATGATCCACGGCGACAGGAACAGGTACGCCACACCCTGGCCCCGCCGCTTGCGACCGCGGGGTGCGGTCGCAAGCGGCGGCGAGTCGGCGACCTCTGGCCGGCTCGTGCCCGAGGTGCCGGCGAGAACGGACTGGGTCATCCTCAGGACCCCAGCGACTTCTCGGCGTCCTGGATCACGCGCTTGGCCGCGTCGGCGACGCTCACCCGGTTGAAGATCACGTCGTCGTAGGTGCGCTGGAAGTCGCGCTTGATCGCCGACGACCCGGTGGGCCAGGCGCCGAACGCCGGGCCGATCTTGTCCTTCTGCGCCGCCTCGTAGTCGCACACGGCCTTGCTGCCGCCCTCGGCCGTCGCACACACCTGGGCGCGGATCTCCTCGTTCGGCGGAACGCCGCGCGAGGCGCCGAGCAGCTTGCCCGCCTCGGGGTCGTTGACCAGGAAGTCGAGCAGCTTCACCGCCGCTTCCTTGTTCTTGGACCGCTGCGACACCGCGAACGACACCGGCGGCATCGCGGCCATGCCGCTCTCCGCCGCGTCGCTGGGCAGCGGCGCGACCTTGAGGTCGGTGCCGAACGCGCCGAAGTAGCCGGTGACGCCGGAGTCGTAGCCGATCTCCGAGGCGGACTGCTTGGTCACGATGCCGGAGTTCTGCACCGAGCCGTCCATCTTCGTGGTCACCTCGGCGGGCGACACGCCCTTGCCGGCCCGCATCGTGCCGATCATCTCCCAGTACTCGGCCAGCTCGTCGGCGGTGAAGCCGAGCTTGCCCTCCGGGGTGTAGAGCGACTTGCCGTGCTGGTGCAGCCACACCTCGAACCAGTCGATGGCCCAGCCGAAGTCGGTGGTGCCCGCGACCTGGCCCGCCGCGCCGACCTTGCCCATCGCCTCGGCGAACTGCGCCCAGGTCCACTTCTCGCCCGGCGCGGTGGGCACCTTGACGCCCGCCGCCTCGAAGTGAGACGGGACGAAGATCAGCATCTGGGTGGTCGCGCCGCCCGCGACGGCGTACTGCTTGCCGTCGACCTTGCCGCCCTCCAGCAGGTTCGGCGGGATCTTGTCGATCTTCAGGTCCTTGCCGGCGTACTCGCCGAGGTCGGCCAGCACGTTGCGGCCCGCGTACTCGCCGACCGTGGCCCGGTCCAACTGGAGCAGGTCGGGCCCGGCACCACCCGCGACCTGGGTGGAGAGCTTCTGGAAGTACGCGTCGTAGCCGCTGTACTCCGTCTCCACCTTGATGTCCGGGTTGCGCTTCTGGAACTCGTCGACCGCGGCCCTGGTGACCTTGGCGCGGTCCTCGTTGCCCCACCAGACGAACCGCAGCGTCACCGGGCCGTCGGCCGAATCGCCGGCGCCGCAGCCGGACAGCGCTGCGGTCAGCGACATCAGGCCTACCAGCAGGCCTGCCGCCCCGCGGCGAGACACTCGTCCCATCACCCTCACCCCTCGATTGAATCGGTTCAAACAAACTAGGTGAGCCCCATCACGGCGTCAAGGACCGTGTTTCGCGGCCGAAACTCCCCCGTCACCCGGTCTTGCCATTCGTGTTGAAACGGTTCATCGTGTGGCCTCGTCACGCACCTCGCGCAAAGTCGCGCTCCCTGGAGGCCGTAGATGACCCGCGTCCGACCCCTGCTCACCGTCCTGACGGCGCTGGCGTTAGTCCTGAGCACGTCGCCGGTCATGGCCTCGCCTCCCGCGACGGCCTCCCCCGGCGGCCCGCGGCTGGAGCGCCTCGATCGCGGGCTGGTCGCCGCGCGCACCGACGGCGGGGTGTTCCTCAGCTGGCGGCTGCTGCGCCACGAGGTCACCGGCCACACCGGCACCGGTCTGGCCGGTCCGGCGTTCGCGGTCTACCGCGACGGACGCAAGATCGCCACGGTCACCGACAGCACCAACTACCTCGACCCGGCGGGCGGCTCGGAGTACCGGGTGGCGCCGGTGGTCCGCGGTCGGCAGGGCGCGTTGAGCAAGCCCGTGTCGCCGTGGGCGGGCGGTTCCTACGACCTGCCGCTGCGCAAGCCCGCCGACGGCGTGACGCCGGCCGGTGAGGCGTACACGTACTCGGCCAACGACGTGAGCGTCGGCGACGTGGACGGTGACGGCAGCTACGAGTACGTGGTGAAGTGGGACCCGTCCAACTCGAAGGACGTCTCCCAAATTGGTTACACCGGTCCGACTTACGTGGACACGTACCGGTTCGACGGCACCCTGCTGCACCGCGTGGACCTGGGCGTGAACATCCGGTCCGGCGCGCACTACACGCAGTTCCTGGTCTACGACTTCGACGGCGACGGCCGTTCGGAGATGATGATGAAGACCGCGCCCGGCACCAAGGTGACGTCCTACGACCGGGGTGGGAACGCGGTGTCGCAGCGGTACGTGACCATGCCGCGCGAGGACGTGCGGGCGGGTTACTCGCACCGGGACGACTACCGGCTCAGCGCGGCGGGCTACTACGAGCACGTGGTGGAGATGTTCCTCGGCTGGCACGAGCACCCCGAGGTGGTGGCCGGGCGCTGGCCGGCGACGTTGGAGCAGGCGTTCGGCATCGAGCCGCGGTACGCCTACCCGTTGTCGGACGTGGACGCGCGCGCGTTGGCGGACCACTTCATGGACGTCTACGCGCCGAGTCGCAGTGCCCGCAACAACCTGCGGGCGTTCGCCGGGTTCATCGTGGACGGGCCGGAGTACCTGACCGTGTTCGACGGGGCGTCCGGCCGTGAGCTGGAGACGGTGCGGTACGAGCCGGGTCGGCACGACGACGGGCTCATGTGGGGCGACTACGCGTTGGGCCGGATCGAGCCGGGCAACCGGGTGGACCGGTTCCTGGCCGGTGTCGCGTACCTGGACGGCAAGCACCCGTCGGCGGTGTTCGCGCGGGGCTACTACACGCGGACGACGGTGGCGGCGTACCGGTGGAACGGGCGCAGGCTCGTCAAGGACTGGTTCGTGGACAGCGGTTGGGTGCCGATGAGCAACCCGTTCAACTACCCCGTGCACAACCGCGACGGTTCGTCGCCGGAGTACGGGTCGCTGGCCACGCAGGGCGCGCACTCGTTGAGCGCGGCGGACGTGGACGGGGACGGCAAGCAGGAGATCGTCTACGGGTCGTCGACCATCGACCACGACGGGAAGCTGTTGTACAGCTCGTCGGGTGTGCTGCCGCCGGGCAGTGCGAACCCCGGCGCGGTGGAACGGCTCGGGCACGGCGACGCGTTGCACGTGACCGACATCGATCCGGCGCGGCCGGGTCTGGAGATCTACATGGTGCACGAGGGCGCGCGTTCGGCGCCCTACGGCTACGCGTTGCGTGACGCGGCCACGGGTCGGGTGATCTACGGCGCGTACACCGGGGTGGACACCGGGCGGGGCATGGTCGGCGACGTGCTGCCGTCCGAGCCTGGTCTGGAGACGTGGGCGTCGGTGCCGGGCGGTTCGGGCGCGGTGGGGTTGTGGTCGGCGGACGGGCGTCCGCTGTCGACGTCGATCCCGGGGACGAACGCGAGCATCCGGTGGGCGGCCGATCTGACCACGCAGGTGGTGGACGGCGCGCTGGAGGTGACGCCGTCGATCAAGGACTGGCGGCGCGGGACGTTGCTGACCGCCGAGGGCACGCGCACCAACAACCACACCAAGGGCAACCCGTCGTTGGTGGCCGACGTGCTGGGTGACTGGCGTGAGGAGTTGGTGGTGCGCACGGCGGACAGCTCGGCGTTGCGGGTCTACGTGAGCACGGAGGTCACCGGCCACAAGCTCTACACGTTGATGCACGACCCGCAGTACCGGGTGGACGTCGCGCGGCAGCAGACGACCTACAACCAGCCCGCGTACACCGGCTTCTACCTGGCTTCGGACACGGATTGGTCGAAGGTGCCGCGTTAGGGTTCGCGAGTGTTGACCCTCGCCGTCGCCCAGCCGCGCTGCACCCCCTACGACGTGGCCGCCAACGTGGCGGCGCATGCGGAGGCGGTGCGCGCGGCCGGCGCGCGTGTGGTGGTGTTCCCGGAGCTTTCGTTGACGGGGTACCACCTCGACGCGCCGGTGGTGCCGTTCGACCTGGTGGGGCCGCTGGTGGAGGCGTGCGCCGAGACGGGGTCGGTGGCGCTGGTCGGCGCGCCGGTCGAGGGGCCGCACATCGGTGTGCTGGAGGTTTCCGGCGCGGGTGTGCGGGTGGCGTACCGGAAGATGTGGCTCGGCGGCGGGGAGCCGGTGCGCTTCCGCCCCGGTGACGCGCCCGCGGTGGTCGAGGTGGACGGGGTGCGGCTCGGGTTGGCCGTGTGCAAGGACACCGGCGTGCCGCGGCACGCGGCGGACACGGCGGCGTTGGGCATCGACGTGTACGTGGCCGGCATGTTGGAGCACTCGTGGGACTCGGATGTGCTCGGCGACCGGGCGCGGCGGATCGCGGTCGAACACGGTGTGTGGGTCGCGATGGCCAGTTTCGCCGACCGAACGGGTGAAGGGTACGCGTCGACTGCGGGTCATTCGGCGGTGTGGGACTCGTCCGGTGGGACGATCGTATCCGCCGGCACGGCGGTCGACACCGTGGTGAGGGCGGTGATCCCGGCAGGTGCCGCGGACGGAGGGGCATGACCGACGCCGATCTACCCGGTTTCTTCCACGACGCCGACAGGGCCTCGCAGCGCGGTCAGCGGTTGACGCTGATGTGGAGTCGGATTCGGCTGCTCAGCGCGGTCGTGGCGGGTCTCGGCGCGGCGTTGGACTGGGAGCCGAGGGAGAACTTCCACCCGTGGTGGGTGCTGGCGATGGTGGCGTTCGTGGTGGCGCTGGTGGTGGAGATCCTGCTGTGGACGCAGCAGCCCGAGCGCGAGTGGTACGCCGGGCGCGCGGTCGCCGAGTCGATCAAGACGCTGGCCTGGCGGTACGCGGTGGGCGGCGCGCCGTTCTCGGCCGACGTGGCGCGGCCGAAGGCGTTGTTGCAGGAACGCTTGGCGGAGGTGATCGCGCAGGGTGAGCAGCGGCTCCCGCTGGAAAGCGACGACCCGTCCGCCACGCCGGCGATGAACAGCCTGCGGGCGGCGCCGTTCGAGGAGCGCCGGACCACCTACCTGAGGGACCGCGTCCAGATGCAGAAGGCGTGGTACTCGGAGAAGGCGAAGCTCAACCGGCAGCGGGCGGCGCGGTGGCGGATCGCGCTGATCGTCGGCGAGGTGACGGCCGTGGTGCTCGCCGGTGGTCGGGTGTTCGCCGAGTGGGAGATCGACCTGTCGGGCATGCTCGCCGCTGCCGTGGCGGGCGGCGCGGCGTGGCTGGGGACGCGGCGGCACGCGACGCTGGCGACCAGCTACTCGCTGGCCGCGCGCGAGTTGGCGCTGGCGCGGACGAAGCTGCTCGACGCGGACGAGGAGTCGTGGCCGGCGGCGGTGGCGGACGCCGAGGAGGCGATCAGCCGGGAGCACCAGATGTGGCTGGCGTCCCGCCCGGTGGAGAGCTGACCTCGTTCTCCGCCGGCGTCTAGGGTGGCCGGCGTAGAGGTCGCGGTGGTCACCGGGCGGCGCGGGGGTTCGGGCTGGAGATCGCCCGGCGGCTGCGCGCTCGCGGGTACGAGGTCGTCCTGACGGATGTCGACGTCGCGGTGGAGGACGCCGCGCGGTCGGTCGGCGGGCACGGCGTGGTCGCGGACGCGCGTGATCCGGCGGCGCACCGGTCGGTCGTAAAACGGGCGGGTGTGCCGGTGCGGGTGCTCACGTTGTGCCCGGACGCGGCGGACACGAAGCTGCTGCGTGACGTCCGCGACGACCCGGCGTCGGCGATCCTGTTCTCCGGCGGTGGGCTGCTGTCGGCGGTGGGCGTGGCGGAGCGGGCGGTGGCGATGCTGGACGGTCGGCGGCTGGTCCGGGCGGTTCCGGTGTACCGGGCGGGTATGGCGCGGGTCGGTGCCGTGGTGCCGTCGCTGGGGTTGAAGGTGCTGGACGCGCTGCGCCGCTTCGGTGACCGGCGGCGGACCGGGGCTTGAGCGCCGCGTAGTCCTACTCATGCGTCGTCGGCGGGCGGCGCGGGAGACTGGGCGGGTGAACGACCTCGACCAGCGGAAGCGGAAGCGCCCGGGAGTGGCGTTCGCGGGTTTCCTGGTGCCGTGCGTGCTGCTGTCGGCGGTGATGCTCGGCTACCGCTCGGGGTACCTGGCGGCCCTCGGCTGGCGTGGGGGCGAGTACGCGTACGCGTTCATCGGTGTCGCGGTCGGCGCCGTCCTGGTGGGCTGCCTGCTCAAGCTCGTCCGGCCGCCGTGGAACTCGTTCGGTACGGGCATGATCCTCGGGGGTGTCCTCGGTGTCCTGTCCACCATCGCGATCTTCGTGCTGGTCATGATCGCCTTGTCGCGCTGGGGCGGGGTGTCCTGATCCCGCGTCCGGTCACCAGACGGCCGCGGCCAGCACCACGTAACCGGCGTCGAACGAGAGCAGTGCCGAGTGCTTGACCCGCAACCAGGCGGTTCTGCCCTCGGAGGTGGTGAAGCAGTACTGCATGCCGGGGCTCGCGGGCAGAAGCTGGGGTTCGGCGTTGTGCTGGGCGGCGATCGCTTCCGCGCACCGTGCCCGCGCCCCGGCCTCGGGTCCTCCGTCTTTGTGGAAGTCGCCCCCGTTGGCGTGCAGCACGTTGAAATCGTCCAGGTACAGGTCGATGCCACCGGTCGCGCCGTCGGTCTTGCGGCCCTTCGTCCCGCTTGATTCGAGGTCGATGCCGGAGGGGCGGTCCAGGCGCACTTCCCGTGTCGTCGTCTCGGTGGCGATGTTCGACGCGGACGTCGACGAGACCGAGGTGGGGCTGGTAGGAGCCGCGGTCGGTGCCGCACTGGTCGCCGTGGTGGTAGGGGTCGTCGCGACTGTCGTGACCTTGGAATCAGGACCGGCACCCGACGAGTCCGTGAAGTCGGCGTTGACGACGCCGACCCATGTCGCCGTGATGCCGATGACCAGGACGGCTACGACGGTCACCGCACGGAACACCGTCTTGTTCCGCGTCACCACCAGGTAACCGACCGCGGCCAGCGAGGTGACCACGCCCAGGATGATGGCCGCCGCGGCGGCTCCCCCTACTCCCGACCCGCCGACGAGTACGGTCACCACAGCGACGAGATCGGCGATTATCGCCAATCCCGGCGGCACGGACACCCGGAGAAATCGCGTTAAGCCGGAGCCTCCGTGTCGGGGCTCGTCCCCGGGACCGTTCAACGGCACGCCCTTCCGGTACAGCGCCGACGTCCCTCGGCGACTCCCTGTTTTTCGTATACCGACATCGTCCACCGGCACCGCGGGGTTACCGCGATCGCCCGGTCGAGCACTCCTCACATCGTCCGGTGTGGACTGTATGCGGGATCTTCTACGTCACCCGACCGATGTTTCCGCATCAGTGCGGCCTCATCGTGGGTGCATCGCACCGATGCCCGCACAACGACGTGTGCGGCCTCACCGGAAGGTGCACCCGCATGATCCACTCAGTTCACGCCGCACACGCGGACGAGGCAGGGGCCCGAGCCGACACCATGGCCCGGTTCCTGCGCGACGTACCCGTCCCCTTCACCCGCGTGCTGTCCCTGTGGGTGGGCTACCGCCTGCGCCGCGACCCCCGGCAACCCGACACCCCGCACCGCCTCACCCCGCGCCAGGCCCACCTGCTCGGCTTACCGCCGACCACGGAGGTGACCCGGCGCGAGGGCTACCTGGTCCCCCACCTGGGCGACAACGGCCCCCGCCTCGCCGCGATCACCGCGCTGGTGCACCAGCGCGCCCTCGAACTGGACGAGCCGAGACGCGAGGACCTCGCCCGCGGCTACACCCCGCTCGGCGTGCTGCTCACCGAAGCGCGCCGGGCCACCCACTACGCCACCACCAGCCGCATGCCCGACGACCCGGACTTCGCCGACCCGCTGCCGGACGAGCCCGACGACGTGCCCGCCCTGTGGTGCCAGGCCACCCTGCTCAGCGCCGGCCGACCCGTGGCGCTGGTCCGGGAGACCGTCTACGAAGTGGTCTTCACCGGCCGCCGGCCACCCGACCTGTCGTCCTACCTGACCCCGGCGCCGCCCCGTCTGGTGTCCTGATGCGTGCCCGGACCTGCGCGCTCGCGGCGACCACCGTGGCGGCGGGGTCCAGCGGGTACGTGGTCGCGGCGGTGCTCACCGAGGTCGCCGCCGACCACGGGGTCACCACGGCCGCGGCGGGTCAGACGATCACCGTGTTCGCCCTGGCGTACGCGATCGGCTCGCCGCTGCTGGCGATCCTGACCGCGCGCGTCGAACGGCGTGCCCTGCTGGTGGCCGCTCTGCTGGTCGCCGCGCTGGGCAACGTCGGCGCGGCGCTCGCACCGTCGTTGGACCTGCTGCTGGTCGCCCGTGTGCTCACGGCGTGCGGCGCGGCGCTGGCCACCCCGGCGGCCACCGCGGTCGCCGCCCAGCTCAACCCCGACCACAAGGCCAGGGCGATGGCCGTGGTGACCGGCGGGCTGACCGCCGCCACCCTGCTCGGCGTGCCCGCCGGGCGGTTCGTCGCCGACCTGTACGGCTACCGGGCGGCGTTCGTGCTGGTAGCGGTGCTGTGCGTGGCCGCGGCGCTGGTCGTGCGGGCCGCCGTGCCGCGCGTCCACCCGGGACCGGTGGTCGGGTTCCGGCAACGGCTGGCGCCGCTGGCCGACCCGCCGGTGCAACGGCTGCTCGCCGTGTCGCTGCTGGCGTGCCTGGCCACGTTCAGCGTCTACGGCTACCTCGGGCCGATCACCGGTCAGGCCCCGGACGGCGGTCACCTGCTCGCCTACGGCGTCGGCGGGGTGCTGGGCAACGCGATCGGCGGCCTGGCCGCAGACCGCCACGGTCCCCGCACGCCGCTGCTGGTGGCTCTGGGCGGCTGCGCCGCGGTGCTGGTGCTGCTGCCGGCCGCGTTGACCGGACCGACCGCGTTCGTCGTGATGGCCGCGTGGGGCGCGTTGTTCTGGGCGTTCAACCCGCCCTTGTTCGCGGCGCTGGTGGCGTTGGACCCGGATCGGGCGAACCTCCTGCTCGCCCTGAACGCCTCCGCCATCTACACGGGCATCGCCGGCGCCGGTGTGCTCGGCGGCGCGGTCGACGCCCCGGTCGTCCCCCTCGTGGGCGCCGCCGTCGCCGTCGCGGCCACCGCGATCGCCGCCACGTCCCGGGAGAGGAGGCTGGTGACGCGCTGATCGGCGCGATCCGGGTCAGGTTGCCCGCGTGGCCGGAAAGGTGCCTTCGGTGGAACTGGAGGTCGGGGACCGCACCGTGCGGGTATCAAGCACGTAGATGTGGGGTCGATCCCACCACGTGCAACGGCACAGCAGACCTCGTGACGGAGGTCCATCCGGTCGGCGAGGAGTTGCCGGTGTCCCGGACGCTGCTGTCCGGGACACCGGGTTCGGCCGGCGGTGGTTCGGAGGTGACCACCTGTGCAACGCCGCCTCGGGGCGGATGTGGAAACGTCCCTATCGTCAGAGCCGTTGAGTGTCCGCGCCGGTGCCAAGGTGGTCGAGTCGCGGCGAGCCGCCGGGGGCTGCGACATCGGCGGGATCGTCTCCAGCCAGCTCGGCCACAAGTACGCCGACGAGCTGTACGGCATCCACATCGGCTCCGGGCTGCCGCTCGACTTCTTCACCGGCCCCCGCGCCTGGGACTTCGCCCGGAATCGGCCCCTCACCGACGACCAGCCCGCCGACGTCCGCGCCCGCATCATCGAACTGGACCACCGCTCGGCGTCCCACCTCGCCGTGCACATGCTCGACGGCGCCACCCTGGCCCACGGGCTGAGCGACTCACCCGCCGGACTGCTCGCCTGGCTGCTGGAGCGCTGGAACGCCTGGAGCGACAACGGCGGCGACGTCGAGTCCGTCTTCACCAAGGACGACCTGCTCACCCACGCCACGATCTACTGGGTGAACAACTCCATCGCCACGTCGATGCGTTACTACGCCAACGCCAACCGCTACCCTTGGACCCCCGCCCACGACCGCACCCCGGTCGTGCAGGCCCCGGTCGGCCTCACCTTCGTCACGTACGAGAACCCGCCCGGCATCCACACCGCCGACGAGCGCGTCCGGGCGTTCAAGACCGGCCCGCAGGCCGATTGGTTCAACCACGTCAACGTCAACGCCCACGACCACGGCGGCCACTTCATCCCTTGGGAGAACCCCGACGCCTGGGTGAGCGACCTGCGCCGCACCTTCCACGCCCGCAGGCCCTGAACGACCCTGCGGGCTCGTCTGGCGACGGGCCAGGCGAACATTGCGTGGCGGGGTGTGCGCGTCGGTCGACCAAGCGGAGTTCTTTGGTGCCCGCTCTCGGCGATGCCGCAGCTGCGTGATTATTTTCGGTCAACACTGAAGCGATGATGACGATCGTCGCCTACGGCGAACCATTCGACGACGGCGGCGAGCTGGCCCTCCTGCAACAGACGAAGTGGAATTCCTCGACCAGACAGGCACATCCACGATGTCGCCCTACGTGTGCCGCACTGGTCGCTCCCTCGACGCCGAGGCGGGGGCAGCGCGCGGCGCCCCGACTCGCCGCGCGTGCCACGCCCGACCCCGGCGCGGTACGGTAGCGGGGTGACCGAGCCCGGGCCCGAGGAGCGCGACACCGACGCGACGACATCGCGGGCGGGTTTCGGCGAGCGGTTGGCTGCTCGGCAGTCGCATCCCCTCCGGGTTGGCCGGCTGGCGATCCTGGAATACCACCTGGGCGGGCCCCCGGCAGCCGAGGTGCTGAGCCAGGTCAGCCAGTGCCTGTACGGCGACACTCCCGCGCCCAGGGCCGCCGGCTGATCCGTGGTCGGTATCAACGGCTGGGTGTTCGACACCCAGGTCATCGCCGCGTTCGCCTTGCGTGACCCCTACGCCGAAGCCGTCGTGTGGCTGGCGGTGCAGAACAACGACGTCATCATCGTGCCGGCGCTGGCGTTGTCGGCGGCATTGACGCGGATTCCCCCGGCCTCCGTAAGCCAGGACGCGCACGATGCACTCGCGGTACTCCTGTCATTGGCCGAGGTCGACGTCGTGGACGCCGCCCGCAGTTACGGCCTCGCCGATGTGCGGGCACACGCCGACAACCCCGACGACATGGCCCGCGATCCCGAGCTCCTGGTCGCCGCCCACGTGGTTTCCGTCGCAGCCGACCACGATTTCCCGGTAGTGACCGACGACATGGCGCGCATCCACGCACTCGACCCGCGACGCGAGGTCAAGCTGCCCTGGCGGCGTCCGCCCCGGGCATGACCACGTTGTGAGGCATCATCGGTGTCGGCGTCGGGATCCTCCAAGGGGCCCAGTTCCTCGGCGCAGGCACCGGCCACTCTGCCCGGCGACGCCGGGGAGGTGTACCGGGCGGTCGAGAGCTCGGCCGCCGTCCAGCACGCCTTCGCCAACCGGTTCTCGGCCAGGATCGGGTCTGGAGGTCCTCCGAACACGCCTTGGACGTGCTGAACCGGCTGGCGAAGGCGCTGGACGAGGATGAACTCACCCGATAGCGGTGGTCGCCAGCACGGGGTTCGGATCCGGGTAGCCGTTGGACGGCGCGTTGACCGGGAACCCGAGCGCGAGGACGACAGCCGTGAAGGACAGTCCGGGGTCGCCGTAGCTCGTGCCGCCGAGCTTCGCGGTGATCGTTCCCGAGGACCCGGCGGTGAGGTTGAGGGTGAGGGTAGGCAGCTCGAAGGCGGCGCCGCCCTTGATGGGGCCGGCCAGCTTCAGCACGACCGTGCTGCCCTCCAGCGCGACCGTGGGCTGTGTGCCGCCCAGCCCGGAGCCGCCGGAGAGCGTGGCCGAGCGGTAGGTGGAGTTGGCCGGGACGGGAACGCGGAGGGACAGGTTCTTGATCTCCCGCACCTGGTAGCCGCCGGTTTCGGAGGGCACCTGGTTGGGCGCGGGGTCGATCACCACGGTCACCGCGCTGCCGGGCGCGGCCGTGGCTGGTGCGACGGCATCCACCGTCTGGGTGACGGTGAAGTCGACCGTCTGACCGACCGCGCTGCCGCGCATCTTGTAGGTGACGGTCTGGGTGTCAGCCGACGCGGTTCCGCCGAAGAGCAGCATCGGCACCACTGCCAGAGCGGCGATTCCAGTGAGTTTCATGGCGTCCTCTCCTTTGAGGGCGAGGGCATCCTGCGCGACTGCGGCACCCCCTGACTACTCGTGAGTAAGTTTCACGTCAACACTTCACAGTTCACAAATGGTCATCACCGACTGTGAAAACGCCAGGTCGACAGGCACGGCGACGACGCCTCGCCGTAGCGGTGCAGCACGAGTTCGGCCGCCCTTCGGATCCGTGCCCGCGACGCCGCCGGGAGGCTCGACTGTGCCGAGCCTGCCCGACAGCGCGATCTCGCGGGCGAGGCGCGCCCTAACCCGAAAGCGGTCGAAGTGTCAGGCGCAGCACCGTCGGAGCGGCGAGCAGGCGGTGCTGAGGCAGCACCCCGGGACCGCAGGAAGCCGAGCCGAGGCCTTGGTGCGCCGCGTCCACGTTGAGGAACACCTCGCCGCGGTCACGCAACTCGTGGGTGTGCCGCGCGGCGTCGAGGTCCTCGGTGGTCCACCGACGCACGGTGAGGTCGAACACCGGGTCGCCCTCGATCCGCAGCCCCGCGCCGTCGGCGGCCCGGAGCTCCGCCCAGCGGACGTCCACCCGGTTGCCGTTCTCCTGAGGGAACACGTACGGGGTCTGGAGATCGTCCACTGTCGCCTCGTGGCGACCCACGCGGGCCGCTTGGCGCATGTCGCGGTACGCCTCGCCCGGCCCACGCCCGTACCACCGCACCGTGTCCACTTCGGACAGCAGCCTGAACCGCAGGCCGATCCTGGGCAGCGGGCAGGGCCACGGTCCTTCCGGCACGGCGGTGAGGGTCAACCGCAGACCGTCCCCGTCCGGCTCCCACGTGTACGTCGCCCGCACGCCGAGATCGGTGGCCGCGGGCGCGACGCGCGTCGTCACGACCAACCGGTCCGCGTCCCGCTCGACGTCGACGAGTCGGTGCCACAGCCGGTGCAGCCCGATCTTGCGCCACGCCGCGTCCAGCGACTTCTCGCCGTGGCCGCGATCGTTGTCGGTCGTCGCGCGCCACAGGTCCAGGAGCGGACCGTGCAGCGCCAAGTCGCCGAGCCTGGTCAGGCGTCCGGTGTCGGCGTCGAAGTCGGCGTCGAAGTCCGCGTCACCGTGCGTTGCGGCGGTGCCGGCCACCACCACCGGGGCCGGCGCGACCAGCCTGGCCTGCCCCCACGCCACCTCGTGCCCGGCGTCCGCCCACGGCCCGTCCTTCGCCAGTACCGCACGCACCGTCAGCCACGTCTCGGCACCGGTCGTGGGTAGGGCCGGCAGCGCAACCGTGACGGTCCGGCCTGCGGGCACCGGCTCGACATCCAGGGCGCCACCCGTCACGCGCACCCCCTCCTCCTCCACCGACCACTCGAACACGAGGTGGGCGGTGTCGGCGAAGTCGTGGCGGTTGGTGATCTCGACCTCCCCGGTCCGCGGCGTGATGCGAACCGGCTCGATCACCTGCTTGTACTCCACCAGGCCCGGCGACGGGGTGCGGTCGGGGAAGACCAGGCCGTCGGCGATGAAGTTGCCGTCGTGCAGGGGTTCGCCGAAGTCCCCGCCGTAGGCGAACCAGGTGCGTCCGTCCTCGGTGAGGCGCCGGATGCCGTGGTCGATCCACTCCCAGACGAACCCGCCCTGGCACCGCTCGTAGGTGTCGAACAACTCCTGGTATTCGGCGAGCCCACCGGGACCTGCGCCCATCGCGTGCGCGTACTCGCACAGGATGAACGGCAGCGCGCGCCGGTGCGCGTCGTGCGCCGGGTCGTCCGTCGGCGGCTCGGCGCGCCTGCCGATGGCGTCCACCTCGGCGTGCGACGGGTACATGCGACTGTAGACGTCCACATAGGACGAATCGAAGTCGCCCTCGTAGTGGATGGGCCGGTTCGGGTCGCGCCGGCGGGCCCAATCGGCCATCGCCGCCAGGTTGCGGCCCGTGCCCGCCTCGTTGCCCAACGACCAGATGACGACACTGGGGTGGTTCTTGTCACGCTCGACCATGCGGCGCATCCGGTCCAACAGCGCCTCGGTCCACCGCGGGTCGTCACTGGGGTTGCCGCGCCAGCCGACGAGGAAGAACCCGTGCGTCTCCAGGTCGCACTCGTCGATCACCCACAGGCCCAGTTCGTCGCACAGCGCGAGGAAACCGGGGTGAGGCGGGTAGTGACTGGTGCGGACGGCGTTGATGTTGTGCCGCTTCATCAGCTCGACGTCCCGGCGCATGACCTCCGGGGTCATCGCCCGCCCGCGGTCGGGGTCCCACTCGTGTCGGTTGACGCCGCGGAACTGCACCCGCTTGCCGTTGACGGTCAGCACGCCGTCGACGACGCGGACCGTGCGGAAGCCGATGCGCACCGCCACGCGCTCGCCCGCGCTGGACAGCTCGCCGTGGTACAGGCGCGGCGTCTCGGCCGTCCACGGCTCCACACCGGCGACACGGTGCTCCGTGTCCGCGGGAACGTCGACCAGCCCCAGCTCGGGCACGGTGAGCCGGGCGGGCGCCGACGCCTCCACGCGCAGCACGCCCTCACCGGTGACGTGGTCGAAGTCGGCGTGGACGAAGAAGTCGTCCAAGCAGCCCTCGGGTCGGGCGATCAGGCGCACCGAGCGGAAGATGCCGGACAACCACCACATGTCCTGGTCCTCGACGTAGCTGCCCGAGGACCATTGGTGCACGCGCACCGCCACGACGTTGCGACCGGGTTCGAGCAGCGCGCCGACGGCGAACTCGGTGGGAAGGCGGCTCCCCTTCGCGTGTCCCAGTTCCCGACCGTTGAGCCACACCTTGAAGCACGAGTCGACGCCGTCGAACCGCAGCACCGCGTCGGTCCCGGTCGGCCAGTCCTGCGGCAGGTCGAAGGCCCGGCGGTACTCGCCGGTCGGGTTCTCGTCGGGGACGTGCGGTGGTTCCACCGGGATGGGCATGGCCTGGTTGGTGTAGGCGGGCGCGCCGTAACCGTGCAGTTGCCAGTGGGCGGGCACGGGTAGGTGGTCCCACGCGGTGTCGTCGAAGTCCGGGGCCTGGAAGCCCTCGGCACCGGCACGCGCCGTGGGCACGAGTTGGAACCGCCAGTCGCCGTCCAGGTCGACCGAAGGTGCGTCGGAGGTAGCCGTCGCACGTGGCGGCAGGTACCCGGATCCGGGAGTCGGGTCGGTGTAGTAGGGCAGATCGACCAAGACCGTTTCCTTCATTTGAGACTGCCGAGCGTGATGCCGGAACGCCAGTAGCGCTGCATGCTGATCATCAGCACGACCATCGGGACCATGGACACGATCGACCCTGCCACGACGAGGCCGGTGAGGTCCGTCGAACTCTCGATCTTGACGCTGAGCCAGTGGTAGAGGCCCAGCATCACCGTCCACTTCTCCTCACCGCGCAGGAAGATCAGCGGCCCGAAGAAGTTGTTCCACGCCCCGACGAAGCCGAGCAGGAAAACCGTCGCCACACCGGTGGACATCAGCCGCAGGCCGATCTGGAAGAAGATCCGGTACTCCCCCGCCCCGTCGACGCGGGCGGCTTCGATGAGCTCCCTGGGGATCGCGCCCTCGGCGTAGACCTTGGCCAGGTACACCGAGAAGGCGCTGAAGAACGACGGCACGATCACCGCGTACGGCGTGTTGATCATGCCGATGTCGTTGAGCAACAGGTAGGACGGAATGGTCAGCAGTGCGCCGGGCACGAGGAACGAGCCGATGACGAACGCCATCAGCACGCCCTTGCCGCGGAAGTCGTACATCGCCAGCCCGTAGCCCGCGGCCACGCACACGACCGTCATGCCCAGGGTGCCGGTCACGCAGTAGAGGACCGTGTTCCACATCCAACGCAGGAAGATCCCGTCGTTGTAGGTGAACAGCTGCTGGAAGTTGTCCAGCAGGTGGTTCTCGGCGAACCACAGGCCGTTGGTCGTGTAGAGGTCGGACTGGCTCTTCGTCGCGGCGACGACGACCCACCACAGCGGCGCCGCCGAGTAGAGGACGAACAGCACCAGGCCGGTGATCACCAATGCCCGGGTGCGCCGCGACCGGCCGGCCCCGGGCGGGAGGTCGGCGGGCATTGACCGGGGCCGCCGTCGCGACGGCCGGGGCGGCGCCTGCGGTCCGACGGCGCGTTCGATGGTCGAGGTCATGCCGGCACCTTGTCGGTGAGCTTGTAGAAGACCGTGGACACCAGGCCCACGATCAGGGCGAGGATGATCGACAACGCCGCCGCGTAGTTGAAGTTGCCCTCGGCGAACGCCTGGTTGTAGATCATCATGATCGGGGTGAAGTCCTTGTTGACGGTCTCCGGCGTCATGGACCGGAACAGCAGCGGGTCGCTGAAGATCTGGAGCGTGCCGATGACGCTCAGCACCGAGATGAGCACCAGTGGCCTCCGGACGAACGGGACCTTGATCGACCACGCGATCCGCCACTCCGACGCGCCGTCGAGCCGTGCGCTGTCGAACACCTCGGTGGGCACGGACTGGAGCGCGCCGTAGACGATCAGCATGCCGAAGCCGATCGAGCTCCACGCCATGAGGTTGCCGATGGACATCCAGATCAGCTCGCCGCCGTAGAAGTTCGCGTCGATGCCGAACAGCGCCAGGAACGGCGTCAGCGGGCCGACGGCGGGGCTGTAGAGGTAGATCCAGATCAAGGTCGCGACGACACCGGGCACCATGTACGGGATCAGCAGCACCACGCGGAACCGGGCCGCGAGCCTGCGGCGGACCGCGTCGAGCATCAGGGCCATGACCAGGCTCGCGCCCTGGATGATCGGGATGACCACCACCGCGAACAAGGCGACCCGCCCCATGCTGCCCCAGAACCGGCCGTCCTCGAAGCCCCGGACGAAGTTGCCCAGCCCGCTGAACGTGGTGGTCCGCCCACCGAAACCGAGGCCCGAGCTGCGTTCGGTGTACAGGCTCTCGCTGAGTGCCATCACGATCGGGACGATCGTGAACAGCGCGAACCCGAGGGCGAAGGGCACGGTGAAGGAGAAGCCCTTGAGGTCCGCCATCCGGCGCCAACCGGGCGGTCGTGACCGCTGCACCACGCTCATCGTCAGCTCCCGGCGACGTTGATGCCCTGGGTTTTCAGGTCGTCGACGGTGAACCGCTGCATGTTCTCCAGCAGCTGCTCGAAAGTGATCTGCTTGGTCACGGCCTTGGCCCACTGGTCCTGGAGTTCCTTGAACACGGCGGTGTAGTTCGGTCCGACCACCCACGTGTCGACGCCTGCCGCCGCGGCCTTCAGCCACACGTCGACGGCCTGGGACGCGTAGGCGCCGAACAGCTTCTGCGGCACGGCGCTCTCGGCCCACGGCGACGGGTCCTCGACCGCGCCGGGCCAGGAGTAGGTCCCCGTCTTCTCGTCGAAGGAAGCGTCGATCGCGTCCTTGCTGGTGCTCCACCAGACCCCGACCTCGGTCGCCTCGGCGAGCGTCGGGCAGCCCTTCGCGACGATCATCGGCTTGCTGTGCGCGGGCGTGGTGTACTTCGCGGCGTCACGGTACTGGGGCAGCGCGATGGGCTCCCACTGGCCGAGTGTCTTCGTGAAGTTGTTCTGGTAGTTGCCCAGCTGCCAGACGTTGGTGGGCAAGGAGACCATGCGGCCCTCGTCGAAGTAGGCGATGAGCGCCGGCCGGTCCTGGTAGGTCTGGTTGGCGACGAGGTCGTCGTCGACGAGCTGCTGGAGGACGGCCGCGGCCTTCTTCGACTCGGCGGAGGTGAAGCTGACCTTCCACGAGTCGCCCTCGACGGAGTACCACGTGCCACCCGCCAGCTGCACGAGCTGCTCCAGGAGGCTCGGGTCCTCCCCCGCGAGGTTCATCACCTGGATCCCGTGCGGTTTGAGCGCCTTGCCCGCCGCGATGACGTCGTCCCACGTCTTGGGCACGGAGATGCCGTACTGGTCGTACACCTTGCGGTTGATGATCATGTAGGCTGGCTCGGCCCCGGTGGGGATGCCGTGGAACCGGCCCTGGATCTCGGCCGCGGCGACCGCGGAGTCCTTGAACTTCTTCTCGTCGACGTGGGGCTTGAGCTGGTCGGTGATGTCCGCGAGGAGGCCTTCGCCGAGCAGGCCCGGCAGCTCACCGAAGTTCTGCACCAGGCACGGCACGCCGTCGCCGGACTTGACGACGTTGCGCAGGTTGGTCGCCGTGGTCGGGTTGTCGGCCTGCTTGACGTACTTGACCTGGATCTTGTCGTGGGTCGCGTTGAACTTGTCCGCGACCTTCGCGTACTTGGGGTCCCAGCCCCACATCTCGACGACGACCGGCCCGGAGCCACCCGCCTCCGGACCGTCTCCACACGCCTGCGCGGCCCCGAGCAGGCACAACGCCATCCCTCCCGCCACCCAACGCCGTGCTGCACTCCACATCGTGCGCCTCCTCGCTGAAGCGTGTGTCCTACGCCATAGACAACGTTTTCTACGGAGACGCTACGACGCCCACGAAGACCCAGTCAACACTGGGACTTCTTTGAGTTAACGTTTTCTTCATGAGGCCTACAGTCAGGGACGTCGCGGCGGCGGCCGGTGTCTCCGCGACCACGGTGTCGCGCGTGCTCGCGGGCAACTACCCCGTCTCGGCGGCCACCCGCGGCCGGGTGCTGCGCGCGGTGCGCGACCTCGACTACGTCGTCAACGCCCAGGCCCGAGCGCTGGTCGGCGGGCGGACCAGGACCGTCGCGTTCATCGTCCGCGACCTCGTCGGCCCCTCGTTCGCCCACATCGGACACGGGATCGAGCAGCAGGCCACGGCGGAAGGACGGATCTGCCTGGTCTGCACGACGCACGGCGACCCCGATCGCGAACTGGCCCTGATCGACGCGATGCGCGAGCACCAGGCCGAGGCCGTCGTCCTCGCCGGGGGCGGGTACCAGGAGAAGGCGTACGTCGAGACGATGACGCGGATCGCGCACGCGCTCGACAACTCCGGGTCGCGCCTGGTCCTGTGCGGACGACCGCCGCTGGGGCCGGACGTCCCCGCGACGGTGGTCGACTACGACAACGAGGGTGGAGCGTTCGCCGTGACCAGCCACCTGATCGCACTCGGTCACCGCAGGATCGTCTTCCTGGGCGCGGACGACTCGTCCTTCACCACCACCCGCGGCCGGATGGCGGGCCACGCGCCCGCGCGCACCGCGACCACGGGATCCCGCTGGACCCGGCCCTGTCGGTGCGCTGCGACTTCGATCGCGACGCCGCGTACGGCACGGTCCGCCGGCTGCTCGCGTCGGGGCTCCGGTTCACCGCGATCGTCGCCGTCACGGACATGTGCGCGAGCGGGGCGCTCGTCGCCCTGCGCCACGAGGGCGTGCGCGTCCCCGAGGACGTGTCCGTCGCCGGGCACGACGACATCCCGCTCGCCACAGTCGTCCACCCGGCGCTCACCACGGTGCACATCCCGCACGAAGAACTCGGCCGGACCGCCGTCCGGCTCGCGCTCAACCGGGAGCGGCACGCGATGAGCCAGCACACGGTGCTCGGCACGCACCTGGTCATCCGGGAGTCCACCGGGCCCGCGAAGACCCCGTGAGCGGCCACCCTCGGGCGACCCGTCCACGGGCGGGCGGTCGGACCACTCCCCCGCGACTCGTCGTCGGGAACCACGATCCGCGGCGCGAACGGGGCCCGCGACCGGCCGCGAGCCGCTTGGGCCGAGAAGAACAATCCTCCTGCGCCACCGCTTCACGAGGATCCAACCGGAGCCCAAAGGGTTGGGGGATGACGATTCGCGGGAACGGCGCTGGTCAGCCGCGGGCGCGGCGGTTGTCGCGGTGTTCGTGGTGATCCGGTGAGGTATCCGCCGAGGTGGAGATCGCGGCCATGCGCAGTTCCCTTCACAGAAGAGCCAGTTCCTGAAACGATTTGCACCACGTGACGGGGGCCACGCGTGGTCGTCGGTTTTCGCGAGGGGAGACCGGATGGATGACCGGCAATCTGCCGTGCACCGCACGATTGTCGTGGTGGATGTCGAAGGGTTCGGCGATCGACGGCGGACCAACGCGCACCAGGTTGCGGTGCGAGCCGGGCTGTACAAGGCCTTACGGCGGGCATTCGACGAGGCGAGCGTGTCTTGGGGTGCCTGTCGCCACGAGGATCGTGGCGACGGCGTGTTCGTCCTGGTTCCCGCCGAGGTGCCCAAGGCGCGCTTCGTGGACGCGGTACCGCACGCTCTCGTCGGGGCGCTGCGCGAACACAACGCCACACATGCGGAAGCGGCTCAGATCCGGCTGCGGATGGCCCTGCACGCCGGCGAGGTCGAACTCGACGAGCACGGTGTCACCGCCGCATCGGTCAACCTGGCGTTCCGACTGCTGGACGCCCGCCCGCTGAAGGCCGCGCTTGCCGAGTCGCCAGGTGTCTTGGCACTCATAGCCTCGGGCTGGTTCTTCGACGAGGTGGTGCGGCACAACGATGGTGCGGCCGCCGCCACGTTCAAGCCGGTGCAGGTCGCGGTGAAGGAGACTTCGACGGTGGGGTGGATCAGCCTGCCCGATCACCCGTACCTGCTCGATGCCACGCACCTCAGCACTTCACCGCCCGAACACGCCGTCACGCCCGACACGCCGTCGGACGATCACGCGACCGTGCCGGAGGCCGCGCGCGGCGGAATCCGGACCGTGGCACCCGGTCGGCGTCGGCGACCGCCGCGATGGACGCTCGCGCTCGGTGCGGGAGCTCTCGCCATCGCTGTGGGATGGTCCCTTGTCGAGATGACCGGCTTTCGAGAATCGGGGCAACCCGAGCCCGGTGAGCCGATCTCCCTGGTCGGCGAGGCGAAAGCGGCAGGAGGTTTGGAATTCGCTCTGCCCGAGCCGTTGACGTCGGGAGCGGAATACGATGCTCTGCTGCGCACGAACGACCCCGCCTATCACCCGTTGACCAGCGACAGGTTCGTTCCTGTGGGGACGGTGGCGGTGTCGTTCCAGATCAAGGGGAATCGGCGGACACCTGTCCAGATCACCGATGTCACACCCGAGATCACCAGCAAGGACCCAGCGCTTGCGGGCACTTTGGTCGTCTACCCGCCGCCCGGCGGTGAGAAGCCGGCGATCAGGCTGGTCGCCAACCTGGACGACCCGCAGCTCATCGTCAGGGATCCGGCCGAGATCAGTACGGCGTGGTTCGCCCAACACCACGTGGAGCTGGCCAAGGACGAGAACCAGCAATTCGCGGTGACCTTCTCCGGCCGGCTGGCTGCCTACTCGTTCCGGATCGTGGTCGAGTACAGCACCGGCGACGGCGCCCGGGGGCGGTTGGTGATCGCGGGCAAGGACGGCTTGCCGTTCAGGCTGACCGGCAAGCCGGCCGATGGCAGGTACGGGGCCGTCTACCTGCCGAACTTCCCCAAGAGTGGGGGCTGGCACGCGTGCGGAGCCTGGGCCGAGGACCGGTGCACCCGATGAGGGCACGAGTCGTACGGCCCGCCAAGATGGGCGGGGCGCTGCTGCTGGTGGCGGCAGCCGTCTCCGGCAGCCCTTCAGCCGGACCGAGGCCGCAATCCGCGGCTCTGCCACCGTCCTCCGCCCCCGCGTCCACCTCGGCACCTGTGCGACCGTCGCCGAACACCGGCGTCGTGTGGCAGACCGAAGTGGCCGCAAGTGGGTATGCGCTGGTCGGCGACACGGTGGTCGCCGCATGGCACGGTGGTGTGACCGGGATCGAAGCGCACACGGGAAGTGCCCGGTGGCGGTACCAGCCGCCGTCCGGCTTCGACATCGTGAGCTGGGAAGCGACCGGGGGTGTCGTCGCGCTGGCCATGGACACCAGTGCCGCGGACCCCGGAGCGGACTTCTCGTGGGAGACGGTGGGGCTTGAGGCGGCGACCGGACAGCCGTTGTGGGACCAGACGCGGGTGGAACTCCTGCCGCCCCCTGACCACTTCGAGCCCGGTGGTCCCCCTGACCGGCTCGCCTCGGGCGGGGGGATGATCGTCGTCCCGTGGTACAGCGTCGGTGACGACTCCCACTTGGGTCTGGCGGGCGTGGACGCGCGGACGGGAGCCCTGGACTGGACCCAGCCGTTCGACGAGCTGGTGATCGGCGGCGTCGGCCAGTGCGACATCACCGCCGGTCGCGACATCATCTCGCCCAGCAGGCCCCTGGTGGCGGCCAACGACCAGATCGCGGCGGTCGTAGCGCAATGCGCGCAGGGACAGGTCGTGATCGGCTTCGACCCGCGCACCGGCCGGGCGCGCTGGGCCACCCCGTTGCGCGGCGGCCAACCCAAGCGCCTGATCGTGGACGAGGACGCGATCCTGGTCGGCCAACTCGGGCCGGGCACGATCCTCGACGCCGACGGCCGAGTGGTGTTCGAGGGAGACCTGCCGTCAGATCTGCCGGTAATGGCCGTGGCCGGTGACATCGCAGTGATATCCGGCCAGGACGGCGCGAACGACCCGCTCATCGCGGTCGACCTGCGCAGCGGCCAGACGCTGTGGTCCCGGCCACGGCCCAGCGCCGACCACCCGATGAACACACTCCGGCGCAACGCCTACCAGGGCCTGACAGCCGTCGACAACGCCATCCTCGGATACCGGTCCGCAGCGGGCGGCGGGCCACCGGACAAGGGCATGGAACCCGACCAGAACCTCCTTCCAGTGGTGGTCGACCGGATCGATCCGTCGACCGGGGCGGTCCAGCCGACGCCGATACCGGTGACCGGCGAAGGAACTTGGGTCATGGCCGTTGGCGATCTGCTGTTGCTCGAGTCCGGGCGGGGCCTCGCCGCAATCCGCCTCACCCCCGGCGGGTCTCTACCCAGCGGCAACGCCCCCGCGTCACCAGACCGGTGGCCAGACGCGTGCGCGCTGGTGACCGCCGACCGGGTTCAGGCTTTGTGGCCGGGCCGCCAACCGACACCGGTCGGGGAGTCCGGCAGCGTCCTGGGCAGCCCCATCCCCAATCCCTTCCGATGCCAGTTCACAGACCTGGACGGTTCGGTGGTGGTCGCCGTGACCATCGGGTGGGTCGCCGGCGACCCGCGCAGCGCGGAAACCCTCGCGACCAGCGCCCGCAGCTTGTCCGCCGGGGTGATCTTGTGGTCGCAGTCCCCCGAAGAGCCGCTGCTACCCGCTGTCGGCACGTGGGCGTTCGGGGAACCGGCAACCCACGTAACCCTCAGGGCCGGCCCCGCCATCGCCCACGTGCGCTCCTGGGACATCGCCGTGCCCGCTGTCGAGATCGCCCGACTGGTCACCGAGAGGCTCCACGCCTTGGGCTACCGATAACCACCCGTGCCCGCCGGTGCTCCCGGCTGCGATCGCTCCAGATGTGGTTGTCGGCCCCGAGAACGAACAGGTCGAGGTTGCCCGGTGCCCGCGAAACCGCCGCGACCTGTTGCTCCTGGTTCAGGAGCGCCTGCACTCGGCGCTGTCCACCGAACCTCGGTCCAGTCCCCCTGCCCGCGCCGGACGTGCTGCTACTGCTCAGCCCGTACGCGATGTGCGCCTCGTCGGCCGCCGTCCAGTCGCCCATCGCGGCGGTGGTCAGCAGGTCGCCGAGGCCGCCGTAGAAGGCCATCGCGGGGACGATCACGGCTCCTGCGGCGCGGGCGCGGTCCGTGAAGTGCGTGAACGTATCGACGTTGGCCTCGATCTCGGCCGCCACGTCCACATACGGGATCCCGGCGCGCAGTGCCGCCTCGATCACGGGGGCGGCCGTCGTGGCGAAGGGCCCGGCACAGTTGATCACGGCCGCCGCGCCGGCCAGTGCGCGGTCGAGCGAGGCCGGGTCACCGACCGTCGCCGCACGGGCCTCCAGCCCCGATTCGGACGCCAGTACCTTCAGCTTGTCGGCTGCGCCGGCACTTCAACCGCACGGTCGGCGTGCCTCCGGACACCTACCGCCGTACCTTCCGCTCGCGGCCCCCCGGCCCGAACGACAGCGGACAACGCCACCAACGCCCCACGGGGTGAGGCGTTGCCCCACTTCGGGCCGACGCCCAACGCCCCCATCCGGCCGGCTCATCTCACGATCTCTCGGGCCCGGACCGCGGCGAGGTCGACCTCGCGTTCGAGCTCTCCAGCTCGCGATCCACACCGAAGGGATGCCCGCGGTCAGGCGAATTCGACCGGTGCCCGCCACTGTGGACGGTGCGATGCAATGCTCCTAAATGATCTCGACGTTGGCCATCATGGCCATGTCCTCGTGTTCGGCGTTGTGGCAGTGGAAGAGGTAGCGGCCGCGGTAGCCGTCGAAACGGGTGATGATTTCCGCCGCTTCGCCCGGCCGTAGCGAGATGGTGTCTTTGAGGCCGGCGTCGTGCGGCAGCGGCGGGCGGCCACTGCGCGAGAGCACCAGGAAGCCGACCAGATGCAAGTGGATGGGGTGGTGGACGTCGGCGACCAGCCGCCACACCTCGACATCGCCGAGACGGGTGGTGACATCGGTGCGGGCGGGATCGAACGGGAGCCCGCCGACCAGCCATCCGTGGCCGCCGCGCATCCGCCCGGCGCGGAAGGAGAAGTCGCGCACGCTGACGGCGTCCGTCCGTCGCCAGGTCGGCAGATCGGTGGAGAGCGTGCGTGGGACGCGGCTGTCGTCGGTGGCGTGGCGTGCGATGCGGAAGGCCATCACGTCGCGGGTACGGCCGGAGCCGAGCCGGTTGACGAGTCCGACGCGGCTGCCGACCGGGAGTCCGGAGAAGTCGATGATCACGTCGTAGCGCTCGGCCGGCGCGATCGGCAGCGCCTGGTGGGTGATCGGCGCGGCGAGCAGTCCCTGGTCGGCGCCGACCTGGACGAGGTCGAGCCGGCGCCCGTCGTCGGTGACCGCTTCGAGTTCGTAGTGCCGAGCGTTGGAGGCGTTCAGGATGCGCAGCCGGTAGCGGGCCGTGTCGACCTCATGTACGGGCCACGGGGCGCCGTTGACCAAGATCACATCCCCGAGGACCCCGGCGAAATGGGGTTCGTGCACGCCCGGCCGCTCCCGCAGGGTGGGGTCGAGGGCGGGGTAGGCGAGGCTGCCGTCGGCGGCGAACGCCCGGTCGGCGATCATCAGCGGCAGTTCGCGTGGCCCCGCGGGCAGGCCGAGCGCGTCCTCGGTGTCGTCGCGGACGATGTGCAGCCCGGCCAGGCCGCGCCAGATCGCGGGGGCGGTGAAGTCCATCCGGTGGTCGTGGTACCACAGCAGCGTCGGCCGCTGGTCCAGCGGGAAGGTGTAGTCCCGCGTCAGCTCGGTCACCACGGCCCGCGGATCGTGCATGCCGTGCTCGGAGCCGTGCCCGGTGTGCGTGGTGGTGTCGTGCCAGTCTTCGGGCAGGACGAGGTCGGTCGGGTATCCGTCGGAGGCTGCCGGGGTCCGTCCGCCGTGCAGGTGCACGACGGTCGGCACGGGCAGCTCGTTGCGGTGCGTCACGGTGACCGGCCGGCCGCGGCGCGACTCGATCGTCGGCCCGGGGAAGGTGCCCTCATACGTCCACAGCGGCGTTCTGACGCCGGGCAGGATCTCCGCGCTCGCTTCGCGCTGGGTGATCTCGTAGCGGTCGGTGCCACCCTCCGTGCTGACCGGCTTCAGCACGGGGGGAATCGGCAGCGGTACCTGGAACGGCGGCGGTAGCGGTACGGCGCTGCGCAGTTCGGCACCGGTGATCGACGGCCGGCGGGCCAGCGCGGCCGCGGTCGACAGCCCGGTGGCTGCCACCAGCCCCAGCGCCCCGCCGATGCCCAGCACCCGCCGCCTGGTCAGGCCGTGGGCAGGCCCGGACCGGCCCTCGTCGTGCTCACGCATCGCGGGCCTCCCTGTGCGCACGCGGACGTCGCAGGAGGGGTTGGCGCCAGACGGCGATGAACTGCACGACGAGCGCGGCGACGGTCATCACGCCCAGCGGGAGGTGCAGCCACAGCGCGCCGTCCAGGCCGGCGAAGTACTGCACCGTCTCGGCCGCCACCACCGCCGTGGTGGTCAGGAACGGCCAGGCCTGACGCAGCCGGGCCCAGACGATGATCGCCGCGATCACCTGCAGGTAGCCGATGGAGGTGACCACGTCGGCGCCGACCGCGTGCCAGCGCAGGCTGTCGAAGTCACCGGTCAGGTACACCCCGGCGAACACCGGCTGGCCGACGATCGCCACCACGTGCGCGCTGACGACGGCCCGGAAAACCCACCCGGTCGGTCTTGTCCGATGCGCCGCAGCGGATCCCAGGCTGCTGGTGGCCATGGGGATCCTCCTCACTCTGATCTCCGTGTGCGAACGCATCCGAAACTATGATCTGTCGGTGATCTTGTCTAAGATCAATATTGCTATGGAGTTATGCACGCGGAGGCATGATGGAGCTGAACTCGCTCAAGCAGTTCCTGGTGGTGGCGCGGCTGGAGCACCTCAGCCGGGCAGCCGACGAGCTGCACATCGCCCAGCCGTCGCTGAGCCGCACCATCGCCCGGTTGGAGGGCGAACTGGGCACACCGCTGTTCGAACGCAGCGGCCGGCTCCGCCTGAACGACGCGGGCAAGCTCTTCCGCGATCACGTCGAACGCGCCCTCGGCGAGCTCGCGGCCGGACGACGCGCCGTCGCCGAGGCCACCAGCGAGGGCCTGGGCACCGTGAGACTGGCGTCGGAAACCTTCCTCACCCTCACCGGCCCACTGGCGGCCTACAAGCGAGCCCATCCCTCCGTCGAGATCGAGCTCCACTGGTCCCTGGCCGAGGACATGGCCCGCCGCCTGCGGGCCCAGGACGTCGATCTGTGCGTCGCCTCGCAGCCGATCCACGCCGAAGGCCTGGAGTCGACGCAGCTGTTCGACGAGGCGGTAGGGGTGGGCACGCCACTCGACCATCCGCTGGCGGGCCGTACTTCCGTGAGCATCGACGAACTCGCCGACCAGCCCTTCATCACCGCCCGAGAGGGGCACTGGATACGCCGGCTGCTCGATCGGCTCTTCGCCGCGCGAAACCTCACACCGAAGATCGTCTGCGAGAGCGACGAGCCCAGTGCCATCGCGGACCTGATCAGCGTGGGACTCGGCATCGGTCTCGTCCCCGCGTTCGCCCGCCGCAGCCCCACCCGTGCCCCGGGGGCCTGGATCGCCGTCGACAGCCCCGACTGCCGTCGCACGGTCACCCTCTACTGGGGAGCCGACAGCCACCTGTCAACCGCCGCCCGCCTGATGCGCACCACGATCACCAACTGGGACTGGATCACCGGCGACCCCCAAGAGAAACGCTGATGACCAGCTCGCGGGGTGGGCGCGACATGCCCCGGGTCTTGGCCATCCCGGTTGGGCAGCCGTGTCAGCACGGCCTGCGGCCTCGAACGCGTACACCGACACGAGGAAGGCCGTGTTGACCAACTCGTCGAGGGTGACGCGGTCGGCCGGGTCGGCCGTGGCGCCACTGGTCCGTTCTCCGCGGTCGGGCAGCGGTTCGGGGATCCATTCGCCCACGTGGCGTTCTCGCCGGGAGCCGGTACTGATGGCGGCTGGTGGGGTCATCCTGGCCGACAGGCCTCCATCGGGCCGTCAGGCTGATCCATCCGCAGGTCGTCCCGACCTCAGCGGCTCACGGCGGTCTCCCGCTCCACACGCGACAGCTTCTCGGGATTGCGCACGTGGTAGAGGCCGGTGACGTAGCCGTTCTCGACCCGCACCGCCAGCACGCCGTCGATCTCCCCGTCGAGTCGGACGAGCAGCCCCGGGCCACCGTTGACCTGTACCGGCTCGAAGGACCTTTCGACGCCGCGCTTGTACCAGCCGGAGGCCAGCAAGCGAGCCACCTTGCCGGCCCCCACGATGGGCTGCGGCATGGCACGCATGACTCCGCCGCCGTCGCTCAGGGCGACGACGTCCGGCCCGAGGATGTCGAGCAGGCTCTGCAGGTCGCCGGTTTCGACCGCTCGTTGGAAGGCCTGGAGTGCGGCTCGGGTCTCGGCCGGGGAGACGATGCCGCGTGGTCGGCGCGCGGCGACGTGTGCCCGTGCCCGGTGGGCGATCTGACGGACCGCGGCAGGGCTCTTGTCGACGGCTTCGGCGATCTCGTCGTACTCGAGATCGAACACCTCGTGCAGCACGAACACCGCCCGCTCGGTCGGCTTGAGCGTCTCCAGCACCAGCAGCATCGCCATCGAGACGCTCTCGGCGAGCTCGACGTCCTCGGCCACGTCGGGTGCGGTCAGCAACGGCTCGGGCAGCCACGACCCGACGTAGGACTCCTTGCGCCGACCGAGCGCACGCAGCCGGTCCAGCGCCAGCCGAGTGACGATCCGCACCAGGTAGGCACGCTCACCCCGCACGGTGTCGAGATCGACGCCCACCCATCGCAGCCAGCTCTCCTGCAGGACGTCTTCGGCGTCAACAGCCGAACCGAGCATCTCGTAGGCGACGGTGAACAGCAGGTTGCGGTGGGCAACGAACACCTCGGTGGCGGAATCCACGCGGTCGGCACGATCGAGCGGTTCGGCTGTGTCCGTAGTTCGTTCGCTGCGCTCGCTCATGCCCGGCTCCTGCCTGTTCGCTCTTTGCCCTGCCACACGCACAAGACGCCGGTCCCCACCGCTTTGTGACACCCACGATCGATGGCCCACGTCACATGACCGCGCTGTCACAGGTACTACATTCCGAGATCTTGAACCGGGTCGGCTGACGGCGCGTATCCCGTGTCATGGTCGAGAGCGTGACTGTTCAGGACATCGCCGGCTGGGATGCTGACCTTCAAGCCCTCACCGAGGGCTTGGGGTGGATGTTCAACCGCCCGGAGCCGAAGGTGACGTTCGGGCTGATGGTGCGGGCGTTGCTGGCCGATGTGCCGAAGAAGAACTCCTGGGGGTTGGCCGAGCACGCCG
>NZ_VKAB01000058.1 GCF_009769385.1 Saccharothrix deserti | reverse complement strand
CTGCGCAGCGAACTCCACCAGCCGGGGCCGCACCCGCTCAATCTCCTCCGGAGTCACCCCGCAACCGAACCACCATCCACAATGGCCAATCAACTCGACACGCCGAAACTTAACAAAGTACTACTAGGCGCCGCGTCCCGCGGCTCTCCGCAAGCAGTGGCGATCACCGGTTCGTGACCGGGTTCGCCGCTCTCATGGCTGGTTGCTCCACCTGAGAATATGAGGAGTTCCATGTTCGGATTGCGCAGGAGGACACGACCGGTCCGTCACCGGATCGGCGTCGTGGCGGCCGGGGTCGCGACCCTGACCGCGAGCCTGGTCACGGTGACGGCGAACGAGGCCGTCGCGGCGGAGGCCGGGTGCACCGTGGCGTACTCGGTCACGGGCCAGTGGTCGGGTGGCTTCAACGCCGACGTCGCCGTGACCAACCACGGCGCCGCGGTCGACGGCTGGCAGCTGAGCTGGGAGTGGCCGTCCGGTCAGCAGGTCCGCAACGCCTGGAACGCGAAGCTGACCGAGTCCGACAACCAGGTCACCGCCGCGGACGCCGGCTACAACGCCAAGGTGGCGACGAACAAGACGGTGAAGTTCGGTTTCATCGGCACCTGGGCGGAAGCCAACACGGCGCCGTTGTCGTTCTCGCTCAACGGCGTCACCTGCGTCCACGGCGGGAAGCAGCTCACCGCCATGGAGCACACCGCGGCGATGCAGCCGGGGTGGAACCTCGGCAACACGCTGGACTCGGTCGGGATGCCCCACGACGAGACGTCCTGGGGCAATCCGCGCATCACGGAAGCCCTGCTGGACAACGTGAAGGCGCAGGGCTTCAAGAGCGTCCGCCTCCCCGTCACGTGGACCGCGCGCGTGGGCCCGGGGCCGGACCACACGATCGACGCGGCGTACCTGGCCCGCGTCAAGGAGGTCGTGCGCTGGGCGTTGGCGCGCGACCTGTACGTCATGATCAACCTCCACCACGACTCGTGGCAGTGGACCTGGAAGATGCCGACCGAGCACGACCAGGTGCTCAACCAGTTCAACAAGATCTGGACGCAGCTGGCGGGCGCCTTCAACGAGTTCGGGCCCAAGCTGACGTTCGAGAGCTGGAACGAGCCGCAGTTCACCGGGAGCACCGGCAAGCCGCAGGAGATTCAGCTGAACGCCGAGCTGAACGCGTCGTTCTACGACATCGTGCGCCGTTCGGGCGGCAACAACGCCAAGCGCCTCCTGGTCCTGCCGACCCTGCACACCTCGTCCGAGCAGGTGTACGTCGACCCGCTGGTGGAGCAGATCCGCGGGCTCAACGACCCCAACCTGATCGCGACCGTGCACTACTACGGCTACTGGCCGTTCAGCGCGAACGTCGCGGGTGGCACGCGCTTCGACGCAAGTGTCCAGCAGTACCTCACCGACGACTTCGACCGCGTGCACAACAGCTTCGTCGCGCGAGGCATCCCGGTGATCATCGGTGAGTACGGCCTGCTCGGCTTCGACCAGCACACCGGCACCGTCGAGCAGGGCGAGAAGCTGAAGTTCTTCGAGTACTTCGGCCACTACGCGCGTACCAAGAAGCTCACCACGATGCTCTGGGACAACGGCCAGCACTTCAACCGCACCTCGTTCCAGTGGAACGACCCGGATCTCTTCGCGCACATCAAGTCGAGCTGGACGATCCGCTCCGGCACGGCCTACACCGACCAGGTGTTCAACGCGAGGTCGAGCGCCATCACCGCCAAGACGATCAAGCTGAACTTTAACGGCACGTCGTTCTCGGGGCTGTACAACGGAAACATCGCCCTGACCCGCGGCGTCGACTACACCCTCGACGGCGACCAGCTCACCCTGACCGCCTCGGCGCTGACCAGGCTGAGCGGCTCGCGGGACTACGGCACGAACGCGGTGCTGACGGCCCGCTTCTCCCAGGGCGTGCCGTGGAAGTTCTACGTCATCACCTATGACACCCCGGTGTTGTCCGACGCCACCGGGACGACGGCCTCCTTCGTCATCCCGACGGCCTTCCGCGGCGACCAGATCGCCACGATGGAGGCCAAGTACGACGACGGCTCCGGCGCGGGCCCGGAACCCTGGACGTCCTTCAAGCAGTTCGGCTACGCGTTCGAGCCCAACTACACGGACCGTCAAACCATCCTGAAGCGGGAGTTCTTCGACAAGGTCAATGACGACTCGCGGGTGACGCTCACGTTCCACTACTGGAGCGGCGAAAAGGTGACGTACTACGTTACCAAGTCGGGCACGTCGGTCACCGGCACGACCGCCTGACCGAACCGGGATCGGGTTGACGCGAAGACCGCCGAAGGCCGTGAAAGGCCTTCGGCGGTCTTCGGCGTGGCGGCCGTTCCCGTCACGGAGTGCGGGCCTAGCGACCGGGCAGTCGCCAGGTCTGGTTGAGCGGGGTGCCCTGGGTCACGGGGTTGCAGGTCCACTGGTGGACCACGGCGCCCTGCGCGGTGGAGACGGCGTTGACGTCGACGCACTTGCCGCTGTGCCGGGCCACGAGCTGGTGGTCGTCGGGGTCGTTGCCGGCGTAGGTGACCTTCCGCAGGGTGAACTGCTGGTTGGTACCGCTGTTGCAGGTCCACTGGATGACCGCGGCGCCGTCCGCGGTGGACGCCGCGTTGACGTCCAGGCACTTGCCCGACTGCTGGTTGACGACCGTGTAGGTGTCGGCGAGCCCGGCCACCGGGCTGAAGTTCCACCGCTGCTCGTCACCGGTTCCACAGGCGGACTGCCGCTGCTGGGTGCCGTCGGCGGTGCTGCGGTTCGGGTTGGTCAGGCACTGCTGCGAGTGCTGGGCGACCGCGGTGGACTGGAAGGAGCCATCACCGGTGCCCGAGGGCGGTAGGACGGTGATGGTGAACGAGTCGTCGACGTTGGAGTGCGGCAGGTTCACGGTGGTGCCGCCGGCGGACAGGGTCACGACCGTGTTCAGCACGGTGACCGGGCCCTGGACCGCCCCGCCGCCGTTGTGCGGGATGCGCTCGGCGAGCACCCGCACCTGGTTGTTCAGCACGACGCCTTCGGTGGTGTCCAGGCGCCGCAGGTTGACCGCGATGTTGCCGGTCGTGCGGCCACCACCGACCAGGACCTTGGCCTCACCCGGCGCCTTCGTCGCGAACCCGTCGTAGGACTGGCTGGGCGTGACCGAGGCGATCTGACCGGTCTGGGAGCCGTAGAACCGGTAGACCCACCACTCGCCCTTCGGCTGGTGCCGACCCGCCGAGTCGCGGACCAGCAGGTTGCCCAGGTCGTTGTGCAGGTTCCCGGCGCTCGCCCAGTTGGCGCGCAGACCGTCCGCACCGGCCCGCTCCAGCCGGGCGATGTACCAGGAACCGTCACCCGGGTTCTGCTCGTTGGACGCGCCGTACTCGTTGATCTGGTACGGCCGCGGGTGCGGGATGCCGCGCGCGTCGAGGGTGGCGTTGGCCGTCGCCACGTTCGCGACCGGGTCGCCCGGCAGGGAGTGCCAGCTGATGATGTCGGGCACGACGTTGTTGGCCTTGACGAAGTCCAGGTACTGGGTCCACCACCCCGACGACGACGGGACGCACGCGCAGCTCGGGCCGACGATCAGGTGCGTGGGGAACGCGGCTCGGACGCGCTGGTACGTGCGCCGCCAGAGTTCGAAGTACTGCGACTGCGGGCGGTTCCAGAACAGCGTGATGTTGGGCTCGTTCCAGATGTCCCACTGCACCGGCGCCCCGGTGGCCCGCACGTCGTCGATCAGGCGGGTGAGGAAGTTGTCGTAGTCGGTCCAGTTGCCGTTGTCGCCCGGGAACCGGGAGATCGGGTAGCCGTCGGCACCCCACAGGTCGTGGGGCAGCAGGATGAACTCGCCACCCAGCGACCGGGTGCGTAACAGCTGGGCGCGGGTCGCGTTCCACCTGCGGTCGTACTTGCCCGACACCCAGCCCCCCGGGCTGTCGAGCTGCGCGCCACCGGCACGCATGTACCGGAACTTCACGTCGCGGAAGAAGTTGTCCGCGGGCGCCGACGCGTCCTCGGACATGCCGTAGATCCAGCCGGACGCCCGGTAGGTCGGGGAACCGCCCGTCACGGAGAAGTCGACCGCGATCGACTCGTCACCGGCCTGGGCCGGCGCGGTCATCGTGATCAGGGACGAGGCGACCAAGGCGCCGACGGCGAACAAGGCGGCAAGGCTGCGGCGGCGAGGCCGCCGGGTCTGGTTTGTGGTGTCCACATGAGACTCCTGTGCGGGATTGGTCGTGGTGGCCGCAAGGCGGGCGATCAAGCAGATACCGCAGGAGCCGCCCTGCGGCCGGCCGGCGCGGACTGGTTGCCCGCACTGCCGGTCCGCAACGGCGGCTCCCGCGGTGGTGTTCTGGCGAAAGCTGTGGACGCGGGCGCAGGACCTGATCAACCGGACGATGCCGGACAACCCCGCGCCGGTGGGTCAGGCGACGCTGCAGGCCGCGCCGTTGAGGGTGAACGAGGCCGGTTTGCCGGTGTTGCCGGTGTGGTTGGCCTGGAAGCCGATGCTCACCGACCCGCCGGGTGCGATGTTGCCGTTGTAGGAGGCGTTCCTGGCCGTGACCTGTCCCGACGTGGGCGAGTAGGAGGCGTTCCACCCGGAGGTGATCGTCTGCCCGCCGGGCAGGGTGAACACCAGCGACCAGCCGCTGATCGGCGCGCTGCCGGTGTTCGTGATGACGATCTCCGACGTCAGGCCGCTGTTCCACGCGTTGATGGTGTCGGTCACCTTGCAGCCGTCACCGGGCGGGTTCGTGGTCGTGGTCGTCGTGGTCGTGGTCGTGGTGGTCGTCGTCGTGGTGCCGGGGCCGCCCTGGAACTGCGAGATGAACTTCCACGCCTCGCCCTTGGTCCAGGTCCGGACGCCGCTCTCGGTATAGGTGCCGTCGACCGGACCGGGCATGTGCCCGTTGTCGAAGGCGGCCCACTGCACCGGGTACCCCGCACGGCACGAGTACGTCGTCGTGATGTGGGTCATGCTGCCCTGCGACGGCTCACGCGGACTCTGCGGCGTGCAGCCGTTGTTGGCGACGAACCGGTCCCGCAACGACCGCCCCTGCGAAATGTTCAGCACGTTGTCCGTGATGCCGTGCATGCCGAAGTACGCGATCGGCTGGCTACCGCCGGCACACCCGCTCAACTGCGCGCCCGCGTAGACCACCACCGCGCGGAACACCGTCGCCCGAGCACACGCCAACGCGTAACTCATCCCGCCGCCGTAGCTGAACCCCATCGCGAAGCGCAACGCCGTGTCGACGCACAGGTCGGCCTCGATCCGCCGCAGCATGTCGTCGGTGAACGTCACGTCCTCGCCACCGGAGTTCGCCCAGCCGTTGCCCAGGCCCTGCGGTGCCACCAGGATCGCGCTGTTGTTCGACTGCTCCTGCATCCCGTAGTACGACCACGCCGCACCACTCGTCCCGCCGGAGGACACGTCGTTCATCGTCCCACCACGCCAGTGGAACCCGAAGATCAACCGGTACGGACGGGTGTTGTCGTAGCCGTCCGGAACCCGCAGGATGAAGCTGCGGCTCTTCCCACCGCTCTGGATCGTGTGCGTCCCACTGCGCAACGTCGGGGCCTTGCCACAGCCGGCGCTCGACGCGAGCGCACCGACCTGCGTGGACGGCGCGGCCGCACCGAGTCCTCCGCTCAACGCCGTGCCGGTCACCGCCGCGGCGAGGAGCACCGCCGCCAACGCGGGCCCTAATAGCCTGCGCATGATCATCAGCAACTCTTTTCTGCCGTTCGGACATGGACTGCATGGGTGGGTCGGTCACCACGGGGGGCCGACCACCCGGCGGCGGAAGCGATCAGGTCACGCGGTGGTGTGCCGCCGCCGCGGGCTGCGGCGGCACAGCGATCAGCAGGTGGAGTTGGTCTGGGTCAGCAGACCGAGCCGCCAGGGCAGCCGGTTGTAGTCACCGCCCGAGTTGGGGTCCATGCCCTGGTACAGGAAGCGCATGTTGCAAAGGCTGATCTCCATGAGCTGGTCGTGGCCGGAGCGGACCAGCTCGCCGTGGCTGATGTCCCGCGTCCACTGCCCGCTCGGGAACGTCACGGTGTTGGAGCGTGCGAACGGGTTGGACTCGGAGTCGGCCAGCGCGGTCCACGGCCCGGTGATGGCGGGCGCGGTCCAGGAGCGGAACCAGCGCCTGCCGTCCGAGCCGATCGCCTCCTGGAGCAGCAGGTACTGGTTGCGGCCCTGGACCTTGTAGACGTTGGTCGCCTCGAACAGGCGGTTCTGGTTGGAGTCCTGCATGGCGATCACGGTGTTGGTGAACCCGTTGGGGTAGTTCGCGACCGTGGTCTCCGACCGGTAGATGTGGCCGTTGTCGTCGGAGGAGAACAGGTAGCACTTGGCGGTGTCGCAGACGACCCAGAAGTCGACCCAGTAGCCGTCACCGATGTTGTCCCGGACGATCTGCGGCATCCCGTTGGCGTAGAACCTCTTCGGCGCGCTCCACGACCGCGGGTTGGCGATGTCGGTCGTGGTCGAGTACGCCGCGTTGTCACCGGTCTGGTAGACCAGGTACCACAGGTTCTGCGGCGCGAAGTAGAACACGTGCGGCGCGGCCTTGTAGCTGGAGCCGATCGCGGTCGTGTCCAGGTAGGTGTGCGGGGCCGAGGACGCCTGCGACCAGTCGCTGAAACTGGTGTACATCAGGTTGTAACCATTGGTGTAAGTCGAGGCGAACACGTGGTACTTGCCGTTGTAGTAGACGACGCTCGGGTCCTTCACCGCCACGTTCGCGTGGGTGGCGTCCGGCTTCGGGCTGATCAGGATCCCGCTGGAGGACCAGCGGAAGCTCGACGGCAGGTTCCCGGTCGGCGGGGTGGTCGTCGTGGTCGTGGTCGAGGTGGTGGTGGACGACGAGGTCGTGGTGGAGGTCGTGGTCGTGGGGTTCACGCCGCCGGTGCACGGGATGCCGTTCAGGCTGAAGCTCGCCGGTGCGGGGTTGCTCCCGGTCCACGAGCCGTTGAACCCGAACTCGACCCGGCCCCCGGTCGGGATCGACGCGTTGTAGGAGACGTTGCGCGCCGTCACCTGTCCCCCGCTCTGCGACACGTCGGCGTTCCACGCCTGCGCCACCTGCTGACCGGCGGTGAACGACCACGTCAGCGTCCACCCGTTGACCGCGTCGCCCACGTTCGTGATGGACACGTTCGCGGTGAACCCGCCCTGCCACTGGGACGGCGCGGAGTAGGCGACCGAGCAGCCCGGCGCGGCCGAGGCGGGCACCGACACCCCCGTCAGGACGGAGAGGGCGACTACCGGCGTGAGCGCCGCGACGGCCAGCTTGGCGCGCCTCGACGTGAAACGTCGTAACGAGAGCATGACTTGCCTTCCTGGGTGATCGCGGCAGTCCTCAATGGATGGTTCGCACCGGAGGGCTGTGCCGGCACGGGACGGGCACCACATCGAACGCGCACGGCGCAGGAGGCGATCGCATCGCTGTCCCCATCGTCGTCGTTGACGTACGGTCGCGGCGGAGTTGCCCGACCGACAGGGTTCGAAACTTTCGGTGGAGAGACCTCCACTTTCGAGCCAATCTAGCCGGCGGCGCGCGCGGCGGTCAACGCTCAAAGAAGCTAAAATTGTTAGCGCTCACCTTGGCGCATCGAATGGTTTCACACGTGATCACACGTGGTATTCCAAGCCGGCTTATGAGCGCAACCGAAAGTTTCGACGCGGCGCGCGCCGATCAGGGTGCGCAATCAGGGCGCGATGATCCGCCACTGCTGCCGCACGTCGGCGGTGTACGTCATCAGGTCGACGCGGCACCGGTCCAGGTAGCCGCCGGCGTTCAGCGCCAGACCGCTCACCCGGTTGGTGAACAAGCAGTGGTGGCCGTCCCCGGGTCCTGCCTGCCGGCGCTCTTCCCTGCTGGGGACATGACGGAACTCCAAAGTCTTGCGGTGGGCTGGTGATCGGTGCGCGTGACGACGTCGACTACTCGGCGTCCGCCTCGGAACGCCTCAGGCGCAACAGCACGGCGGACGGTGCCGCCGGCAGGGTGAGCGTGAGCTCGGCCGTGTCGGGGTGCCACGCGGTGGCGGCCCGACCGGTGCCGGGGTAGAGCAGGTCGACCAGGACGTCCGCGCCGAGCAGGTGTGGCAGGCGCAGCGTCGCGGTGTCCTCGGTGCCGGGTCGGCGCCACGCGGTGAGGTACGTGGTGGCGGGTGCGCGCAGGGCGAGGGCGATCCACGGGTCGTCCCAGGCGGGCAGGCCGAGCGGCCAGACCGGCACGGCCCGCGGCAGGTCGGCGCGGATGCTCTTGTACACGGTCACGGCCTCGTGCACGAGAGCGCGGGCCTCGGGGCGGAGTTCCGTGATCCGCCCGGACAGGTGCACCCGGCCGAGGAGTGCGCTGGCCATGGTGAAGGCGACTTCGTCCAGTGAGTCGTCCGCCTGCGGGTAGGCCCAGACCGCGCCCTGCTCCGGGGTGACCGCGGTGGGCGCGGCGGCGGCGATGGGCGCGTAGAGCACCAGGCTCTCCTGGTCGCTGGTGGACTGCACCTGTAGCCGGGACAGCAGCGCGTGGTCCATCCGCATGCCGCCGGAAGCGCAGTTCTCCACGACCAGGTGCGGGTGGCGGTCCAGGACGCCGTCGAGCCAGTCCAGCTGGGCGCGGTTGTGGCCGAGCAGACCGGCGCCCGAGCTCTCGCCGGGGTGACCGCTGGTGCCGACGCCGACGTCGATGTTGTGGTCCAGCTTGAGGTAGCCGACGCCCCACTCGCCGACCAGGCGGTCCACCACCTCGTCGAGGTGGGCGCGGGCGGCGGGGTGGCGCAGGTCGAGGTGGTACCGGCCCGCTTCGACCACACGAACGCCGTCGCGCCGGAAGAAGGCCTCCTCGGGCAACGCGTCGGCGACGGTGCTGCGGACCCCGATCACCTCCGGTTCCAGCCGCAGGCCGGGGACCATGCCGCGTTCCCGGATGCGGTCCAGGATCTCGTGGAGGCCGCGCGGCCCGGGGAAGCGCGAGCGGGACGCCTCCCAGAGCCCGACGGTGTCCCACCAGTTCTCGGCCTCTTCGGCGTACCAGCCGGCGTCGATGACGAAGTACTCCGCACCCGCCTCGGCCGCGGCGTCGACCAGCGGCAGCAGCTTGGCGGTGGTGGGGTCGCCCATCAAGCAGTTCATGTAGTCGTTGAAGATGACGGGCAGGTGCTCGTGGTCGGGGTGTGGTCGGCGCGTCGCACGGCGGTAGTCGGTCAGCGCGGCGAAGGCGGTGTCGGTCCCGCCGTCGGAGCTGAACGCGAGGGCCGCGGGCACGGTGCGGAACTCCGTGCCCGGTTCGAGGTCGTGGCGCCAGCCGTGGTGGCTGTCGCACGGGCCGAACACCGCCAGGTAGGCGGAGTCCTCGCGCTCGCCGCACTCCCAGCGCCAGCCGCCCCCGTTGTGCTCGACCTGCCACACCCACGCCCGGCCGGTCCGGCGGTCGGCCAGGCCGCCCATCGGCAATTGGCCACAACTTGACCAGGCGCCCTGGCCTGCCAGCACGAAGGCTCCCCGACCGTTGGACATCCGCACGCGCGCGCTGAGGACGGGCGAGGTCAGCCGCAGCGGTCGGCGCTGCCAGCGGCACTCGGCGAACCAGTCGTTGTCCGCCCACAGCAGGTCGGCGTCGTCCAGCGCATCCGCCCGCGCCGGCGTGAGGCCCCCCACCGCGAGCGAGCTGACCGCCTGCAGGTGCAGGGTGGTGTCGCCCTCGTTGCGCAGGACGACCTCGCCGCGCAGCGCGGGGACGCCGTCCGGCGAGCCGTAGACCACCTCGGCGACCAGGCCGGTCTCCGAGTCGACGAGTTCGACGGTGAGCACGTGCCAACCGTCCTCGTGGGTCGAACGGTGCGTCCGGTAGCGGAGCCGCTCGCCGATCGTGGAGTGGATGAAGCGGTTGCCCGACCACCAGCGGCCGTGGCCCACCGCCGTCACGGCCACCAGCGGCACCGCCGCGCCCAGGTGGTGCTCATCGGGGGCGTCACCGGGCGAGCCGAGTCGGGCCAGTCGGATGACACCGTCCCCGGTGAGGCTGAACTCGACCGCCAAGGTCCCGTGGCCCCACTGAATCGTCCGCAGTTCGTCGGTCACGGTGAATCCCCGGTGTCGAAGCGCTTGAACTGTCGCGTTGAGGTTAGCCACGCGCATTGACCTTCAACAAGGGCTCCAACAGCGCGAACACTCCTCGCCGTCGCATGATTGACAGACCAGTGGGGTGCATGCGAACGTCGAAGCGCTTCACCACCGCGCACCCGGAGGACTCCCCCATGCCGCTGACGGACTCCCCGCACGACGAACTGGCCCACTACCGCCCGGATTCGAGCCCACCGCCGGATTTCGACGCCTTCTGGGAGCGCACCCTCGCGGAGGCACGCGCCCGCGGCGGGGCCGTCAAGGTCGAGCCGGTCACCGACCAGCACCTGCTGCGCACCGTGGACGTGGACGACGTCCGATTCCCCGGCTGGAACGGCGAACCGGTGGCCGCTTGGCTGCTGCGCCCACGCGGAGCCGAAGGCCCGCTGCCCGTCGTCGTGACCTACATCGGCTACAGCGGAGGTCGCGGCCTGCCCACCGACCACCTGCTCTGGTCCGCCGCCGGGTACGCGCAGCTCGTCGTCGACAGCCGCGGCCAGGGCCACGACACGCCGGACACGACGGAAGGCCAGGGCACGCAGTGGGCCGCGGGATTCATGACCCGCGGCGTCGATTCCCCCGAGCACTACTACTACCGGCGTCTCATGACCGACTGCGTCCGGGCCGTGGACGCGGTCGCCGACCTGCCCGGGCTGGACCCCCGACGGGTGATCGTCGCCGGCGGGAGCCAGGGCGGCGGCCTCGCGCTCGCCGTCGCCGGACTGGTGCCGGGCAGCGTGGCCGCGGTCCTGCCGGACGTGCCCTTCCTGTGCCACTTCCGGCACGCGGCGGAGGTCAGCGGCGAAGGCCCGTACGAGGAGCTCGTGCAGTACCTGCGCTGGCACAGCCGCCAGCACGTGGAGCGGACCTTCGCCACGTTGTCCTATTTCGACGGTGTCCACTTCGCCCAGCGGGCGACGGCGCCGGCGCTGTTCAGCGTCGGCCTGATGGACCCGATCTGCCCGCCGTCCACCGTCTACGCCGCCTTCAACCACTACGCGGGCGAGGACCGGACCATGACCGTGTGGCCCTTCGCCGACCACGGCGGCGGCTACGGCTCCAACCCGGCCGTGCAACTGGCCTGGCTGCACGAGCGCGGGCTGGCCGCGCCGGCGGACGCACCCGCCTGATCCACCTCCCCGTGAAGGGCACCCTCTAGGTCGACGGAGGATGGACACTGTCCCGCTCCACCAAGGTCGGCGCGATGGTGCGCTGCGAGTCGCCGACCTCGCGGTCGCCCACCTGGGCCAGCAGCAGGTCCAGCGTCTCCCGGGCCACGGCGACGAAGTCCGGCCGGACGGTCGTCAGCGACGGGATCAGGTAGCCGGCCTCGGGCACGTCGTCGAAGCCGACCACGCTCACGTCGTGCGGCACCCGCCTGCCGCGCTCGCTCATCGCGCGCAGGATGCCGAGCGCCAGGTGGTCGTTGGCCGCGAAGACCGCCGTCACCTCGGACATTCGCGCCAGCCGCTGCCCCGCTCGGTATCCCGACGCCGCGCTCCAGTCCGCGGGCAGCAGCAGCGGCGGCACCTCCACGCCCGCACCCTCCAACGCCGACCGCCAGCCACGCACCCGACCCGCGCTGTCGAACCAGTCCGGCGGACCGGAGACGTGCCACACCGTGCGGTGGCCCGCGTCGAGCAGGCAGCGGGTCGCCGCGCGGGCGCCCGCCACCTGGTCGACGGTCACCAGCGGGGTGGACCGCTCCGGGTCACCGTCCACCATCACCAACGGCACACCTGGCGGGATGGCGTCGATCGCGTCGCTCACCGAAGCCGTGGGTGCGATGACGACGATGCCCGCCACCCGCTGGTCGCGGTGCCACTCCAGGGCACTGGTGACGGACCGGCGGTCCGCCACGTCGACCCGGTTCGCGGTCACCACGAACCCCACTTCGGCCGCCGCCTGCTCGAACGCCGCCAACAGCGAGACCGGCCCGTACAGGGTGGAGTTCTGCGCCACCACACCGATCAGCTGCGAGCGGCCCGTCACCAGGGCGCGAGCCACCCGGTTCGGTCGGTAGCCCAGCTGGTCGATCGCCGCCCGGACCCGCAGCCGCGTCGGCTCGCTGACGTGCGGGTGCCCGTTGAGCACCCGCGACACCGTCTGGTGCGAGACTTGAGCGAGCCGGGCGACGTCCGCCATCGCGGGAGGGCTGAAGGTCCTCTTCCCCACTACCGTCCCATCTGCGTGGTGCTCGCGCGCTTGAGTCCTACCCCCGGCCGTGGTCAGGCCGTGGTGCAGGTGGCGCCGTTGAGGGTGTACGAGGAAGGTTTGGCCGCGTTGCCGGTGTGGGTGGCCTGGAAGCCGACGCCGACCGACGCGCCGGGGGCGATGTCGGCGTTGTAGGAGAGGTTCCTGGCCGTCACCTGTCCGGACGACGGCGAGTAGCTCGCGTTCCAGCCGGAGGTGATGTTCTGCCCTCCGGGCAGGGTGAACACCAGCGACCAACCGGTGACGGGCGTGGACCCGGTGTTGGTGATGGTGATGTCCGAGGTCAGGCCGTTGCCCCAGGCGTTGGTGGTGTTGGTGATCCGGCAGGAGCCGCCCGGCTGCGGGGTGGTGGTTGTCGTCGTGGTTGTCGTGGTTGTCGTCGTCGTTGTGCCGGTGGGGCTGACTCGGTAGACGGCGGTGCCGTGCGCCGGGACGCTGGCGGAGATTGCGCCGGTGGTCGTGCTCGTGGTGTTGGTCCAGGCGTCGCGCAGCGTGAACGAGGCACCGGTCAGGCCGACCGCGGAGGCCGTGGTGCTGACCGTGGTCGTGGCCGAGCCCTGGTTGAACAGGGCGACCGCGACATCGCCGTTGGCCAGTCGTTTGGCCAGGACGCGGCGGGTGCCGTCGTGGGAGACCTCCCGCGCCTGCAACGCGAGGGCGTCCTGGTTGATGGCGATGAGGTTGGCGTTCTTCAGGATCGTCGTTGTGGCGGCGTTCATGTTCCGCAGGTCGTTACCCGCGATGAGCGGCGACGCCATGATCGCCCACAAGGCGAAGTGGCTGCGCATCTCGGTGTCGTTCATCCCGCCGCGACCGACCTCCATCATGTCCTGGTCGTTGAACGCACCCGGTCCCGCGTAGGACGCCAGGGGCACGGTCACGTTGACGATGTTCTGGATGCCCATCGGGTATCCGTTCGTCTGCCCGGTGTTCCACGCGTTGGTGATGTCCTCGGTGGTGCGCCACATGTTCGAGACGTCGCCCCAGTTCCGGCGGGGTCCGGTCTTGTCGTGGATGCTGTTGGGGTTGATGCTGTACACGATCGGGCGGCCGGTGGCCGCGAGGGCGTCGCGCATCTTCGCGAACGTGCGCACCTGGTCGTCCATCGTCCCGCTGGGCGAGCACCAGTCGTACTTGAGGAAGTCCACTCCCCAGGCGGCGAACTGACGTGCGTCCTGCACCTCGTGGTTCAGGCTGCCGGTGGCTCCGGGATAGGAGTCGAAGTACTGGGCGCACGTCTCGGTCAACGGTGCCTGGTAGATCCCGAACTTGAGACCCTTGCCGTGGATGTAGTCGCCGAGGGCCTTCATGCCGCTGGGGAACCGGCCCGGGTCGCCCTGGAGGTTGCCCGCCGAGTCACGGTTGGGGTTCATCCAGCAGTCGTCCACCACCACGTACTGGTAGCCCGCGTCACGCATGCCGGAGCTGACCATCGCGTCGGCCATCTGCCTGATCAACGTCTCGTTGATGTTGCAGCCGAACGTGTTCCACGAGTTCCAGCCCATCGGTGGCGTGCGCGCCACGCCGTTGTCCAGGGCTCGGGCGGAGTCGGCGTTCAGCACCGTCACCATGCCTGCCGCCACCAGCAGCGCCGCGGACATGGCGTGCACGACGCGATGCCGACGGGGTCGGTGTTCCATGGTCTTCGGTCCCTTCGCTGTTCGGTGTCGCGGCCGGCGGAGCGACCCTGATCGCCACTCGAACGTAGCGATGCCCGAATCGATCGGTCAAAGCTAAATATGTGAGCGTTCACTTTAGCTACTCCACGCAGATCCGCATTGAACGACATTCGACAAGGTCGCATTAGCGCAGCTAAAGCCCGCTAAAAAAGAGAAGTTGCTCCGTTCAGTCCATTAACCGCCACCATCCCCACGTGCAAGTCTTGTGAGCGCAAACAATGCGGCAAGGCGGTGCTCGGACCGGCTGAACGGTTCTGCCCATCCCACCCGTCGCACGCGGCGGGTACTTCTGGCGAAGGTGTCGAAGATGAAGCTGACAGCGAAGTCAGTGTCACGAGTCGTGCTCGCGGCGACGTTGATCGCCACCACCACGGGCGGCGTCGCGTTCCTCGCGACCACGTCCGCGAGCGCCGCGAGCACGCTCGGCGCGTCCGCGGCCCAGAGCGGCCGCTACTACGGCGCGGCCGTCGCGGCAGGCAGGCTCGGCGACTCCACCTACGTCGGACTCCTGAACCGCGAGTTCGACATGGTGACGGCCGAGAACGAGATGAAGATGGACGCCACCGAACCCAACCAGAACCAGTTCAGCTTCGCCAACGGCGACCGCATCGTGAACCACGCGCTCGCCCAGGGCAAGCGCGTGCGCGGCCACACCCTGGCCTGGCACTCACAGCAACCGCGGTGGATGCAGGGCATGGAAGGTTCGGCACTGCGCTCCGCGCTGGTCAACCACATCAACCGGGTGGCCTCCTACTACCGGGGCAAGATCTACGCCTGGGACGTCGTCAACGAAGCCTTCGCCGACGGCGGCTCCGGCGGACGCCGTGACTCCAACCTCCAGCGCACCGGCAACGACTGGATCGAGGTCGCCTTCCGCACCGCCCGCGCGGCCGACCCCGGCGCCAAGCTGTGCTACAACGACTACAACACCGACAGCTGGGCCGCCGCCAAGACCCAGGGCGTCTACCGGATGGTGCAGGACTTCAAGGCCCGCGGTGTCCCCATCGACTGCGTCGGCCTGCAATCCCACTTCGGCACCAGCATCCCGGGCGACTACCAGACCACCATCCAGCGCTTCGCCGTGCTCGGCGTGGACGTGCAGATCACCGAGCTGGACATCGCCGGTTCCGGCGCCCAGCAGGCCGACAGCTACCGCCGCGTGACCCAGGCGTGCGTTGCCGTCGCACGATGCACCGGTATCACCGTGTGGGGCATCCGCGACACCGACTCCTGGCGTTACCCCGGCGACTCGCCGCTGCTGTTCGACGGCTCCGGCAACAAGAAGCCCGCCTACAACGCCGTCCTCGACGCCCTCAACGCCGCAGGGCCGACCAACCCGACCACGACCACGACCACGACGACCTCCACCACGACCACGACGCAGGACCCCGGACCCGGCGGCTGCACCGCGACCGCGTCGCTGAACACCTGGAACGGCGGCTTCGTCGCCAACATCAAGGTCACCGCGGGCTCGTCGGCGCTCAACGGCTGGTCGGTCTCGGTGTCCCTGCCGTCCGGGACCACCGTCACCAACCAGTGGAGCGCCAACCGCAGCGGCACCACCGGCACCGTCACGTTCACCAACGTCGACTACAACGGCTCCGTCGCCGCGGGCCAGTCCGTGGAATTCGGCTTCCAGGCCACTGGCAGTGCCACCGGCCTCTCCCCCACCTGCTCGGCACGCTGATCCGTACAACCCGGGGGCGGAGCCCGGTCAGGCTCCGCCCCCGCCGATCCCTGTCAGCGCCCCGTCACACGCCGACGATCTGCCACTGCTGGTTGGTTCCCGTGTTCACGGGCCACTGGATGACGCGGGCGCCGTCGGTGGTCGAACCGCCTTCCACATCGACGCACAGGCCGTTGCGCACGTTGACGAGGCGGTAGTAGCCGCTGCCCGCGTCGACGAGCCGCCACCACTGGTTGTCGCTGTTGGTGTCCTGCCACTGGTCGAGTTGGGTGCCTTGGCCCGACCCACCCTGGCTGTTGAGCAGTCGTCCGCTGTGCCGGGCGACGAGGCGGAACGAGCCGTCGGAGTTCGGGAGGAACTGCCACTGCTGGTTGGGGCTGCCCGACGAGCTCCACTGGACGACCTTGGCGCCGTCGGCGGCGCCCGCGCCGTTGACGTCCAGGACCTTGCCGGTGGCCCTGTTGACCACCCGGCACCAGCCGGTCGGCAGCGACGCGGTCGGCAGGGACACGGTGATGTCCGTGCGCTGCCCGGCGGCCAGCGTGACCTTCCGGGCGTGGCTGCCCAGGGGCGAGGCGGCCACGGGCGCCGAAGTGGTCACCGACGCCATCCCCGGCCGGCTGATCAGGGTGACCTCCTGGTTGATGTCCGAGGTGATCGACAACGTAGCCGTGCGGGCGGGCAGGTCCCAGCTGAAGCTGTGGACGCGGATCCGGCCGCGGGCCCGCACGCCGGTGATGGTGCCCTTGGCCAGCTGCGCGGGCAGTGCCGGGAGGATCTCCAGCACTCCGGGGCGGGAGTAGACCAGCGCCTCGGCGAGCACGCCGGGGATCGCGTTGGCGGCGTCGGCGTTGTAGATGTCCAGGTTCGGGTTGTGGGAGGTCATCAGGGACTTGAAGACCATGTTGTTGCCGATGATCTTGCGGAGGTTGTCGTAGACCTTGCCGCCGTCCTTCAATCGCGCGCCGGCCAGGGCCCGGTGCAGGCTGCCGTGGGCGGAGATGTTCTGGTCGCCGCGGATCTCCAACGCCCGCAGCGCAGTGCGGACGAGGCCAGGGGTTTCCTCCGGGTTGACCTCGTGCAGCGGCCAGGCGCCGTACAGGTGCTGCACGTGCCGATGGTGGTACTGGTCGTTCAGGCCCGGCCACGACCACTCGGCGAGCGCGTTGTCGCTGTTGGTCCGGTAGGCGGGCATCTTGGCCAGCAACGCCGTCCAGCGCTGGACACCCTGACCGCTGCCCTGTTCGACGCCGAGGGCGTTGGCCGCGAAGATCGCGGCCTGCAGGGCGTGCTTGCCGGCCATGATGTCGCCGGTGGCGTTGATGGACAGCAGCACGTTGGTGTTGCTCGGGGCGTTCTCCATCGAGAACGACGGCACGAAGACGACCTTGCCGCTGGAGTCGGTGCGGGTCAGGAAGTCCTCGTAGAACAGCGCGAGTTCCATGAGCGCGGGGCCGAGCTTGTCCCGTAGGAACGCGTGGTCGCCGGTGACCTCGTAGTACTCGATCAGCGGGTAGAGCAGCCAGTCGGCGCCGCCGGTCCAGGTGTGGCCCGGGAAGCCGGCGTCGAAGTGGAGCATGTGGCCGTACTCGCCGTCGGTGCGGGACGGGGCGAGGAAGCCGCGGGCTCCGTAGAGGTTGCGGGCGTTGGTGCGCCAGTGGGCGAGTTGGCCGAGGATCAGGGTGAAGTACCCCTGCATGGCTTCGGTCGTGTCGAGGATGTTGCCGCCGGCGACCTGGAGGTTGACGTTGGCGTCGGTGGTGAAGTCGTCGGCCCACGCGCCGGTCCAGGTGCCGGTCCAGATGCCGGTCAGCCGGGGCGGGAGGACGCCGCTCGAGCTGATGAAGAGGTACCGGCCCGAGTCGTAGAGCCGCTCCAGCAAAGCGATGTCGATGACGTTCTTGTTGGCGTTCTGGCGGGTGATCAGTTCGCTGGTGGAGAGCCGCCGGTCGGCGTCCGACACCTTGAGGTCCAGCCGCGAGCGGTCGTACATCCCGGTGTGGATCGCGGTGTGCCGGAAGCGCAGCGCGGGGTAGTCGCCGGTGATCGCGGCGAGCGCGGCGTGCAGCGGTTGGGAGTCCCACGCGGTCGACGACTCGTACCGGTCGAGCTTGGTGAGCAGCAGCAGTCGCGTCGCCCCGGCCACGACGATGGTGGACCCGCTGGCGCTGACGGTGCCGCCGGTGGGGACGACGCGGGTGACGCCTTCGTAGCCGAAGGCGCCCTGTCCCGACGGGTAGGTGCCGCGCAGGTTCAGGTAGCCCGAGCCGTTGGTCACCGTGGCGCGGGTGGCGAAGCCCACCCAGGACGGCGCCCCGTCCAGGGCGGTGTTGACGCTCAGCGTGGTGTCGATCGTCCGGCCGGAGGCGGGTACCAGCTCGTGGACGATCACCCCGTCGGCACGGGAGACGAACGCCCTGCGGGTCCACGTGCCGTAGCTGTCGGTCCAGGTGGAGGTGACCTCGCCGGTGCGGAAGTCGGTGACCCTGCCGTAGTCGTTGACCGTCGTCATGCCGGGCGTGGCGATCTGGAGCTCGTAGGCCGGGTGGTAGGTCTGCGTCCAGCGCAGCGACCACCCGGCCGAGAAGTCCCGGTTCGCCCCGGCGTAGTCACCGGCGAGGGCCTTGTCGCGCACCGCTTCCAGCCGTCCGGAGATCACCGGCGGGGTGACGGACCGGGTGCCGTTCGGCAGTACGAGACGGTGGTAGTTGAAGATCACCTTCTCCAGCGTCGGCGCGCCGTACAGCAGTGCGCCGTACTCGCCGTTCCCGGTGAGGAACCCGTCGGTCCACGACGACGCCGGGCTGGTGTCGTAGATGCCCCGCTCGGGGAGAGTGACCTGCGGGGGCACGGCGGCTGCGGCCCGGCCGGAAAGCAGGCCGCCGGGAAGGACGGCGGCTCCGGCCGTCAGCGCGGTGACGGTGAGGAAGCGCCTTCGGCCCACGGGAACGTCCATCACGCAAACTCCTTTGTCCGGTGAGAGGCAGGGAAGAGGCTGTCCGGTCAGAGGCAGGGGAGAGGCGGGCGCTACTCCTGCGCCTTGCCTCCGGTGACGCGGGACAGCGCCAGGGCGATGAGGATGATCGTGCCGTTGAGGGCGCCGATCCACTGTGCGGGGACACCGCCGAGGGTGAGCACGTTCTGGATCATGAACAGCAGCAGGATGCCGGTGAAGGCGCCGAACATGGTGCCCTTGCCGCCGTTGAGGCTGATGCCGCCGATGACGGCCGCGGCGAACACGGTGAAGATGTAGCCGTTGCCCTGGGCCGAGGCGACCGAGGCCAGCCGTCCGGAGAGCAGCAGGCCGCTGAGGGCAGCGAGCAGGCTCGCGGTCACGATGACGATCCACAGCACCCGGTCGGTGCGGATGCCGGCGGCCTTCGAGGCGTCGACGTTGCCGCCGATCGCGTAGAGGGAACGGCCGAAGCTGGTGAAGCCGAGCACCACGATGCCCGCGGCGAACAGGATCAGGCACAGCCACACCGACGCGGGCACGCCGAACCACTGCGTGGTGCCGAGGTAGAGCATCGACTCCGGCAGCTGGAAGAACGTCTGGCCGCCCGAGATGCCGGTCAGGATGCCGCGCAGCACGATCAGCATGCCGAGCGTCACGATGAAGCCGTTGAGCCCGAACCGGATGATGAACAGCGCGTTGACGACACCGATCAGCACACCGACCGCCAGCGTGACCGGTACCGACCAGCCTCCTGGCAGCAGGCCGAGCCCGTGGCCGGCGCCGACGGGCACGGTGAGCCACGCGGCGACTCCGGGGGCGAGGCCGACGGTGGACTCCAGGGAGAGGTCCATCTTCTTGACGATCAGCACCAGCGTCTGGGCCAGGACCAGGACCGCGATCTCGGACATGGTTTGCAGGACGTTGATCAGGTTGTCGGGCTGCAGGAACACCGGGCTGACCAGTTGGCCGACGATCGCGATCACGATGATCGCGGGGATGAGCGCCAGGTCGCGCATCCGGGCGAAGGCGATCCGCCGTCCACCCGCGATCCGGCTGGACGGGCGATCTCCGCCCGGATCGCCTGCCGGGCCGTTCGCGGTGACCGCGGCTGCGGTCGTGGTCTCAGCCATCGAGGTCCACTCCTTCCATCGCGGCTACGAGGTCGTGGTCGTGCCAGCCGTGGGCCATCTCGGCCACCACGCGGCCCTGGAACACCACCAGGACCCGGTCGCACATGCGCAGGTCGTCGAGTTCGTCGGAGGCGACGAGCACCCCGGTGCCGGACTCGGCGATCTCCCCGACCTTGCCGAGGAGGAATTCCTTCGACCGCACGTCGACGCCGGCGGTCGGGTTGATCAGCACCAGCAGCTTCGGGTCGTTCGCCAGGGCGCGTGCCATGACGACCTTCTGCTGGTTGCCGCCGGAGAGGCCGGAGACCGGCAGTTCCGGCCCCGGTGTCTTGATCGCGAGTTTCCCGATCATGGACCGGGCGAAGCCGTCACGGCGGCGGCCGTCGATGAATCCCGTGGGGCCGAGTCGTTCCGGAATGGTCAGGGTCCCGTTGTCCGCGATGGACATCTCCGGCACGAGGCCCTGGTGGTGGCGGTCTTGCGGGACGAAGCCCGCGCCCGCCTTCAGCGCGGCGGGGACACTGCCCGGCCGTGGTCGGTTGCCCGCGATCTCGACGGTGCCACCGGCGGCCTTCCGCAACCCGACGACGGTTTCCGCGATCTCGATGCGGCCGCTGCTCGCGGCGCCGGCGAGACCGACGATCTCGCCGGCGCGGATGCGGAACGACACGTCGTCGTACGCGCCCGGCAGGGACGCGCTGTCCACCTTGAGCACGTCCACGGCGCTCGCCGACGGATCGCGGCGCTCGCCGACGGCCTCTCCCGCCGCGTCGCCGGTCATGGCCGCGACCAGTTCGGCCCGCGGCAGTTCGTCGACGGCGGCGGTCAGGATGTGCCGGGCGTCGCGGAACACCGTCACGGTGTCGCAGATCTCGTAGATCTCCTGGAGGTGGTGGCTGATGAACAGGAAGGTGACGCCCTGCCGCTGGAGGTCGTTGATCCGGGCGAACAGCCGGTTGATCGCGGCCCCGTCCAACTGGGCGGTCGGCTCGTCCAGGATGATGAAGCGCGCCCCGAACGACAGTGCCCTGGCGATCTCCACGAACTGCCGCTGTTCGACGTCGAGCTCCCTCGCGGGGGTGCGCACGTCCACGTCGACCGACCAGGTGTCCAGCAGTTCCCGTGCCCTGCCGCGGACCGTCTTCCAATTGATCAGCCCGCTGCGACCGCGGTCGTGCCGGTTGAGGAAGAGGTTCTCGGCGACGGTCAGCTCGGGGATGATGGTGGACTTCTGGTAGACGCACGCCACCCGCCGCCGCCAGGCGTCGCGGTCGGCGAGCCGCGGAGCGGGCTCGCCGCCGAAACTCACCGTGCCCTCGTCCGGCGCCTGGAGTCCGGTGAGGATGGACACCAGGGTCGACTTGCCCGCCCCGTTGCGCCCGACCAGCGCGTGGGTCTGCCCGGCGTCGATCCTGATGCCGGCCTCGCGCAGCGCCACCGTGGACCCGAACCGCTTCGTGATCCCCGTCGCCTCGACGACGGGTGGGGCCGTAGCCATCTCGCTTGTCGCCTTCCGGTCAGCGGAGTTCGTTGCCCCACAAGGACGGGTCGTCGTCCTTGAGGCTGGGAACGCCGTCATACGTACCGCCGTCCGAGGTCACCAGAGGAGCGGAGAGTTGGTCCTCCAGCAGACCGTCGCGGACCTGGATGATCGTGCTGTCGTGGTCGGTCTTGCCCGGTGCGAACGTCTTGCCGTCGATCGCGGCCTTCAGGTAGTACAGGGCGTACTTGGCGTAGAGGTCGGCCGGCTGGGAGACGGTGGCGTCGATCTGGCCTGCGACGATGTTCCGGAGTTCCTCGGGAATACCGTCGTTGGAGACCACGAACACGTGCTTGGGGTCGCTCGGCGGGACCAGCAGGCCCTTCTGCTTGAGCACCTGGAGCGTCCCGGCGAGCGCGAAGCTGGACTGCATGTAGACGCCCTTGATGTCCGGGTGGGCGGTGAGGTCGGTCTGGAGCTTCTGCGCCGCGATCGCGCCGTCCCAGTTCGTGGCCTCCCCGAACACCGTGATGCCCGGGTAGTTGGCCTTCATGCAGTCGTTGAACGCCTCGGTGCGGTCGCGGCCGTTGATCGAGGCGAGGTCGCCTTGCAGCATCACGACCTTGCCCTTGCCGCCCAGCTTGGCGCCGAGGAACCGGCAGGCCTTCTCGCCGTAGGCCCGGTTGTCCGCCCGCACCACCATGAACACCTTGCCGGTGTCGGGTCGGGTGTCCACGGTGACGACCGGGATCTTCTTCGCCTCCAGCTGCGTCAGCGTCGGCGCGATGGCCGCGGTGTCCTGCGGGGCCATCACGACACCCTTGACGCCCTGGCTGATGAACGTCTGGACGTTGGCGGTGAGCTTGGCGACGTCGTTCTGCGAGTTGGTGGTCTTGAGTTCGAGGCCGTGGTCCGCCGCGAAGTCGGGGCTGTACTTGATGTAGGAGTTCCAGAAGTCGGTGTCGGACCGGGGGTAGTCGACGCCGACCACCGGGGCGCCGCCGGATGACTGTCCGGAGCCCGAGGTGCCGCAGGCGCTGAGCGCGGCGGCGAGGGCGGCGACGGTGCCGAGGCAGGCGTAGGTGAGGGATCTGGTCTTCACGGCGGTTCTCCTAGCGGGTGGTGTGCTGCGGGAAACCGGAGGCGGCGGTCAGGTGCGGGGACGGATGCGCATAGCGCTCGGCGTGGCAAGAGCGCAAAGCACTGTGTTGAATGACTCGCTCGCAAGCTCGCTCATGCGGTGGCCTGCCTGTTCCAGACGGGCCCGTCCGGGAAGCGGTGGGCGGCGATGGACGCGGGGTGCAGTTCGGCGCTGATGCCGGGGGCCGTCGGGGCGAGGTAGTGGCCGGTGCGGATCCGCACCGGGTCGGTGAAGTGCTCGTGCAGGTGGTCGACGTACTCGATGACGCGGTCCTCGGTGGTCCCGCTGACGGCCACGTAGTCGAACATCGCCAGGTGTTGGACCATCTCGCACAGCCCGACCCCGCCCGCGTGCGGGCAGACCGGCACGCCGAACTTCGCGGCCAGCAGCAGGATGGCGACGTTCTCGGTGACGCCCGCGGTGCGGCTGGCGTCGAGCTGCAGGATGTCGAGGGCACCCGCCTGGAGCAGTTGCTTGAACATCACCTGGTTGTGGGTGTGCTCGCCGGTGGCGACCTTGACCGGCGCCAGCGCCTTCCGGATGGCGGCGTGGCCGAGGATGTCGTCGGGTGAGGTGGGCTCCTCGATCCAGTACGGGTCGTACGGCAAGAGCGTGGTCACCCAGTCGATCGCCTGCCGCACGCCCCACGCCTGGTTGGCGTCGACGGCGATCCTGATGTCCGGTCCGACCGCCTCGCGGGCCAGCCGCAGGCGGTGTCGGTCGTCGGCGGGATTGGCGCCGACCTTCAGCTTGATCTGGGTGAACCCGTCGGCGACGGCCTCCTTGGACAGGCGCACGAGTTTCTCGTCGTCGTAGCCGAGCCAGCCGGGTGTCGTCGTGTAGGCGGGATAGCCGTGCCGCAGCAGGTGGGCGGCGCGTTCGGCGCGGCCGGGTTCGGCGCGGCGGAGGATGTCCAACGCCTCGTCACGGGTGAGGGCGTCCTCCAAGTAGCGGAAGTCCACGAGGTCGACCAGCTGTTCGGGCGACAGCTCCGAGAGCAACTGCCACACGGGCTTTCCCTCACGACGCCCGTACAGGTCCCAGACGGCGTTGACGATCGCGGCGGCGGCCATGTGGATGGCGCCCTTCTCCGGGCCGAGCCAGCGCAGCTGGCTGTCGCCGGTCAGCCGCCGGGAGAACGCGCCGAGGTCGCCCAGGACCTCGTCCACGGACAGGCCGATCACCAACGGCGCCAGGGCGCGCACGGCGGCGACCTCGACGTCGTTGCCCCGTCCCACGGTGAACGCGAGTCCGTGGCCCGCCGCGCCACTGCTCGTGCGAATCGTCACGTAGGCGGCCGAGTAGTCGGGTTCGGGGTTCATCGCGTCGGAGCCGTCGAGCTCGCGCGAGGTCGGGAACCGCACGTCGACGGCGTCGACGGCGGTGATCAGCTCAGTCATCGTGCCGGGCACTTCCGGCTCGAACGCCCCGGCGTCGGGTCGAGGGCATGGCAACCACCCCTTGTCGTGTGTCTGTGGCATGTCCGCCGTGCAACAACCGGCACCGGACATGGGATGAATTTATAGGTTGTCGACGAGCTGGTGTCCATACCGCGAAGCCAAATGAGTCCGGAAGTTGGCAACTAGCCTGGTAAGCGCTCACCCGTCATTCATACGAGGCAAGGGTCGACATCCCATCTCTTCCGTAGAGATGGGATGTATTGCTAGCCTGCCGCCGTGCGCGCGACGATCCGGGAGAGCCACCGATGTCACTGACCGACAAAGCCATCGACCGCATCAGAGACCTGATCCAGTCGGGTGAGCTGCCGCCGGGGTCGAAACTCCCGCCCGAGCAGCAGTTGGCCGCCGAGCTGGGCTTGTCCCGGAACCTGATGCGGGAGGCGGTCAAGGCGCTGGTGGTCGCACGGGTACTGGAGATCCGACGCGGCGACGGCACCTACGTGACCAGCCTGGAGCCGGAGGTGCTGCTCGGGAGCATCGCCTCCGCGGTGGAGTTGCTCCGCGGTGACACGCTGTTGGAGCTCACGGAGGTGCGCAGGCTGTTCGAGCCGGTCGCCACCGGGCTCGCCGCCACCCGCATCAGCGTCTCGGAGCTCGCCGTGGTCGAAGGGCACCTCAATGCGATGCGTGCGGCCCGCGACGACGTGGAGCTGCTCAACAAGCACGACGTCGCCTTCCACCGGGCAGTCGTCGCCGCCACCGGCAATGCGACGTTGACCACCCTGCTCGAGGGCATCTCCGGCCGCACGGTCCGCGCGAGGGTCTGGCGCGGACTGGTCGACGACAACGCGGCGGCCCGCACCCTCGCCGAACACGAGGCGATCTACAACGCCCTGGTCGATCGGGACGCCGCACTCGCGCAGGCTGCCGCCCTCATGCACATCACCACTACCGAGCGGTGGCTGCGCGAGCACGTGGAGCGGGACGACGACATCCCGTCCGCCGGCTAGTCCTTACGTTCCGCACCAAGGAGAAACCCGATGAGACTTCTGCGCGTGGGCCAGGCAGGCCACGAGCGGCCCGCCGTCCTCGACCCCCACGGCACCGCCTACGACCTGACCCCGCTGACCGCCGACATCGACGGGCTCGGCCGGCAGCGTCACGTCCTCGGGCAGGCGTGATGGCCTCCCCGGCGCCGCAGTGGTTCGCCGAACGGGCACCGCTGGGCCGCTCCGACGTCACGGTGACCCGGCTCGGTCTCGGCACCGCGCCGCTGGCCGGGTTGTTCACGGAAGTCGCGGAAGACCAGGCCGCCGCGACCCTGGAAGCCGCGTGGGCAGCCGGCGTCCGGTACTTCGACACCGCGCCCCACTACGGCGCCGGACTGGCCGAGCGGCGTCTGGGGACGTTCCTCGCCGGTCGCCCCGGTGCGGAGTTCGCGGTGTCCACGAAGGTCGGCCGGCTGCTGCTGCCCGGCGAGCCCCCTCCCGGCAGCGAGGGCTTCTTCTACGACGACCCCGGTGTGGTCCGGGTGCGCGACTACAGCGCCGAGGGCGTCTACCGGTCGCTCGCGGAGAGCCTGGAACGGTCCGGCCTCGACTCCTTCGAGATCGTGTTGATCCACGACCCGGACCACCACTGGAAGGAGGCGGTCACCGGGGCGTACCCGGCGCCGGCCCGGTTGCGCGCCGGCGACGAAACCGGCGTGCACACCCCACTACGCGACACCGGCATGACCAAAGCCGACGTCCGCGCCGTGAGCCGCCTCTGGAACCTGCCCACCTGGGACAAACCCGCCACGCCGTGCCTGGCCAGCCGGGTGCGCTACGGCCTGACCATCACCCCCGCCCGCCTGGCCAGAGTGCAACGCGCCGAGGCCGCCGTCCGGACCTGGCTCACCGACACGGGCACACCCACCCACGACCTCCGAGTCCGCGACCTCGGCGACACCGGCAGAATCGAACTCGACCCACACCTCGCCCACCGACCCGAAATCGGACCCGCACTGACCGAGATCGTCCGCGCAGCCGGGTTCGACAACGCCGAACTCGCCGTGTTCCGATCCGGCAACCTCAACCACGAGCCAACCCGGCGAACTGGCGGGCAGGTGCAGCGCGCGGCCGATCCGGGCGAACAGGTGGTCTTCCCGGGATCGCCGGCCGGTCGTCGGCGCGGGGTCCGGTGTGGCCGTGGCGGCAGCGGTAGCCGGCGCGGCCGTTGCCCCAGTGACAGTCCATGCGGCGTCCGCACGGGCCGCAGCGCAGCAGACCGGCGAACCGGTACTCGCGGATGTCACCGGAACCGGTGGCGCGTCGAGTGCGCAGTCGTCGCACGGCGACGAAGTCGCGTTCGCTCACCAGTGGGGTGTGGGCGCGGTGCCGGGAGACGACCCACGGTCGGCCGGGTTGCGTTTGACCATGCGGCGGCGGCGCCGGCGGTCGGCGGGGGTGGTGTGGTCGTGGTCGACCCCCTGCCGGTTCCAGATCTGCCAGCCGGTAGTGCGGCTGGCCAGACGCTCGGCGAACAGCCACCGCACGACCGGTGTCGTCTCGGGGTCGGCCTCGGGACGGCCACGCCACGCGCCGCGACGGGACTGTCCGGCGTCGAAGAACACCTCCACAATGCGCCGTCCCCGGCGATCACCTCGGAGGCCACCTCCACCTGCCACGCCTTCGAGGTCTCCGGGTCCTGGTGCTCGATGGTCGAGGTGCGGCCCGGGACGAGTGATCAGCGGGTTCAGTCCTCGGGGAACGCGTGCGTCTCACGCCGGTAGGGCTGGGCGAGGACGGCGAGGCGGTGGGGCGGCCAGATGTCGTCCCGTTCGTTGAGCAGCAGCTCACCGCCGCGTCGCATCAGCCAGATGACCTCGAAGTCGTGGTGCAGCACCGCGTCACCCGGTACCTTTGCCAGCACACCGGTCACCAGGCGGATGACGTCGTCCTGTTGGCGGCTGATGTCGGCCGTCTTGTCCAAGCGGAAGGCCGCGCGCACAGTGGGGGTGGCGTTCAGGACATCGATGACCGGGTTCCACGGTTTCGGCTTGTCCGCCACTACGCGAAGCCACGTACCGCCGGTCGTCGCCGCGTTCTCACCGAGCAGCCGGTCGCCGGTGGTCGCCGGGTCGAGCAGTCCGGTGGCGACGCCGACCTCACGCAGTGCTTCGGCGACCTGCTCCACCGGACGCGGTGTGGCGAGCGCGAGACTGTACGAAATGGACACTGGGCATCCTTGATCGCGGGGCTACGGGTACAAGTGAACCACGTTGCCGTTCTTGTCGATGACGATGACTTCCTTCAGGCCTTCGATCGGCCAGTCGCGCATCTGGGTGCGCAGTCGGTCCACTTCGACCGGACTGTCCGCGAGGTTGACCACGACCCGGTCGGTCTGACCGTCCTCGACCTTCTCCGCGATCCGGCTGTGGATGTTGCGCGGGCTGCCCGTCACCGGGGCGATGTTGTCGAAGATCCGGCCTTCGATCCGGTAGTCCGGGTTCTTGGGGCCTGGGACGGTCGGGTTCTGCTCGACGTCGTACCCGGCTCTGGCGAGGGTGGTCGCAGACTCGTTCTCCCGTTGCAGTGAGCGTTTGGTGTCCGCGTCGTGCTTCGGGTCGATCTCGGTGCGCGACCCGCCGGGCTCGGCGTTCGGGTCCGGGGCGCGGGAGGGTCCGGTGGGTTCGTCACCGCTCGGCGTCGGCTTCTTGCCGGGGTCGTCCGGCGGCTTGTTGCCGTTGCCACCGGACCGCAGGTCGTCCATTTTCTTGCGGATCTGCGCGAACAGGTCGCCCAAGCGGCGCAGCATGGGCATCAGCTTCTGCATCGTACGGACCAACTGCTTGATGATCTGGGCGATCCGCGCCGCCCACTTCGCGGCGGCTGTCGCGGCCTGCGTCGCTGCGGCGGGCGCGCCGATGATGGTCAGCGCCTCCGCTGCCCAAACCACGAGGCGTCCCACCAGATCGGCGATCAGGTCTCGGACTGTCTCGCGGACCACGCCGACGATCACACCGGCCATCTCGATCGCGCTGCCCAAACCGGACGCGGCCTGGCCGGCCGCACCGATCACGGCGACGATGTCCGCGGCGCGGGCGCGGTAGGCGTCGGCGGCCGTGCCTGCCCACCCGGCGGTGTCCGCCGTGTGCTCGGCGCCGTAAGCGGTGTGCACCTCGCCGACCGCGGTCGCGATGTTCTTCCACGTCTGGGCCTGCGCGGCGACGGCGTCGGCGTTGCCTGCGAGCTTGTCGAGCGCTTCCTGCAACGGACCGACGTGCTCGATGATGAACGAGATGAAGTTGGACGCCGCCGAGCCGATCGGGTCCATCGCGATGCTCAGCGCTTCCAGGCCGGTGGTCACCGCGCCCAACCCGATGTCGACCCAGTTGCCGCTCTCTATGCCCTGCACCAAGTCGCTGACCGATTCAGCGATGCCGATGCCTGTGTACGGTTTGGTGGAGTCCTGCTCCGGGGCGACCAACGGATTGCCGGTCACCGCATGCCGCCTTCGATGCCGGTGAAGTTCCGCACTGCGGTCAGGTCCTCGGCGTCGTAGGCGTCGGCCGAGTCGCGCAGGCTTTGTGCCACGGTCTCCAGGCCACCCCGGGCGGCCTGGAGCGCCTCGTGCGCAATCGTTTCGACCTCGTTGAACAGTGGTGGCAGGAATTGGCAGATGATGCCGTAGGCGGCGTCGGGCATCACTTGGCCCGCGGCGTCCGCCGCTGTGCCGAGGCCGGCCGCGTGGGCGTCGACCTTGCCCGCGTGAGCACGCAGGTCCCCGCTTGCAACCTCGAAGCCCGACATACTCCCCCTCGGTCAGCGCTGGTCGTAGACGGATCCCTCACCGAATTCGTCCTCGTCAGGTGGGCGGCGCTGTCGCTGCTCCGGGCGCACGGCACCCTGGTCGGGTTCCCCGAGTCCGGCGAACTTCTGCGCGTAGTAGCCGGCGATCCGCTCGGCGCCGTCTTCGCCGACGGTCTCGCCGGCGACCTCGCGGACGCGTTCGGTGATCTGCGCCTTGGCCCGGCTGAGCGCGATGAGCAACTGCCTGCTCAACTCGTCCGGCGTGGTCCGGACGATCCCGTCGGTGAACGTCGCGTCGACCAGCGACCCGTCGGCGTCCACGGTGACCGTCACAACGCCGTTGGGGCTGGTGGCGCTGAGCCGCACACCTTCGACTCGCTGCTGCAACACCTGGTACTGCGCGGCCTTGCGCTCGAACCCGGACACCCATTCGTCGAGCCCGCGTTCGACTTCCGACGGGTCGCCGCCGAACAGGTTCCCCGGCATGGTCATGCCCAGGACCATACCGACGGATCAAGGCCGCCGCGCCGGAACGGCGTTACTCGCCACTCGGGGTCGATGACACTCGGCACCTGATACCGCCGCCGTCCCCGACGAAGACCTCGTCTTCGTCCACGTGCCGTCGTCCGACCTGATGCCATGGGGCACCGTCCTGAGGTCATACTGACCCTGCACCGCGCCCGGGGCACCGCCGACGCCCGCACCGCCACGGCTGTTCACGGCCGCGCCGCCGACATGCTGCCGGTGCCCGACGACGACATCCCGTTGTCCCAGATCATCGATTTTCGGCTGAGGAACGCCGACGAACGGCAGCGCCTGGTCAAAAGCGTCGAAGACCTGCTCGCCTCACTGCGCCTCGCCACCGCACCCGCGTCCGCGTCTGTCGCCCCCTCGCTCGACGTCGCTATCTGCACCGGCTGGATCGAGCGGTCAACCGGTAGGGCGAGTGTGTGTGAAAGCCTGTGGAAGACTGCGGTGGTGCGCATTCCCGGTTACGTGGACGGGTTCGTACCGGTTGTTCCGGACGACATCCTGGTGGATCGAACCGACCTGATCGGCGATCCGGTGTTCTGGGCGCTGTTCCTCATGTCGACCGGCGGTGCCGACTCCGCGGCGGCGGCGTTCGACGTCGACCCCGCGGACATGAGCGCGCTGTACGACGACCTGGACGACCCGGACCGGTGGCCCGTGTTCACCCTTCCCGTTCGCGGCGGTCACCGCGTGCACCTCGTGTGGTGCAACTACCCGGACGACAGCAGTCACGACTACCTGCTCAGCCCGTCCGACGACCGACCGGCCGTCCCCCTCGCCCACCTCAGCGGCCACTTTCACGGTCCGGGCCTGTCCTGGGACGAACTCGTCGCCACATCACAGCAACCCGACCCCACGCTGGGTGCCGCCGCCCGCCTGCTGCTCCTCCTCCCGGCCTCGGGTGACATCGCCACCCCACCCACCGCGTACGACCTCGTCGCCGCCGCGCTCACGGCCGTCGGCGCGAGACGCCACCAGCGAGCAGTGGCGACCGAACTGCTCACCCACCGCCATTACTGGACACCCGCCGACTGGCACACCACCAGCGGTTTGTCCTGGTGCTCCGGGTCGCACACCTACCGCACCCGCGACAACCCCGACGTACGCCTGTTCACGACCGCCTTCAGCTGACCCGTCCGAGCAACGACCCGATCAGGGCACCGGTGCTCCAGCCGAGTCTCCACACCACCTCGGAGCACAGCGGGAGCGCATTTCTGCTCCTAACAGAATCGCTGGACGTGTCGGTAGCAGATGACGCAGGTGGCGAAGGCCGAGGAAGGCTTCGTGGATGTCGTCGCGGCGTTCCCAGCGGATGCGCAGGCGTTTCATGCCGTGGTACCAGGCGATCGTGCGCTCTACCACCCCTCGGCGCAGGGCAACACGATCTGCGACCGCAACGCCTGCGCCGTCTTCCGGCGCCGCGCCCACCCGGTCAGCACCGACCGTTCCTCGTCGGACAACACCACCGGTTCCGGCTTCGCGCTCGGCACCGCGACACCCTGCGGAAGTCCCGGTGTGCGGCGGACCGGTCGCCGGGCCCGAGGTTTTCAGCGGCACGACGTGTTCCCCAGGGACTGCGGGGCGGCGTCCAGGCCGACCCCGGCGGTGTCCGGGCCGGAACCCACTGCGTCCAGGCCGAACCCGGCGGCGACCTCGGCCACCTCGTCGCGCCAGCGCGGCGGGATGTCCTCGGGCTCGATGCGGTCGAGGTAGGCCGCGACGAAGTCCCGGTCGTCGCGCAGGAACGGGAAGTCCGTCGGCACGAGCGACCGGATCGCCAGCATCGGCACCGGGCTGCGCAGCGGGCGGAACTCCGGGTTCCACAGCCCGGACTTCGGCGGCGGCCCGTCGTGGAACTCGCCGATCATCAGGCCCTGCGCGACGTAGTCGGCCTTGAGCCGCGACTGGGCCTCGTCGACCAGCCGGGAAGCATCCTCCCGGGACATGTCCGGGAACAGCACCAGGATCGCCAGGAACTGGGCGGCGCGCCCGGCCGTCGCCCGCAGCTCCAGGTACCACGCCCGGTAGCGGGCCAGGGCCTCGGTCATCTCGGTCACCGACCCCGGCCGGCCGGGGTAGACCGCCAGGTACAGCAGCCCCTTGTCCAGGGAGCCCTGGACGAACGGGCAGACCGGGCCTTTGCGGCCGAGGTCGGGGTGGGTCTTGACCAGGTACTGGTGGGCCCAGCCGACCACCGAGTACAGGGCGTTCTGGTGGCGGCGCACCTGGTCGGGCAGCGGTCCGCGCAGGTCGGACAGCTCGACCAGGAAGCGGTTCGGGTCGGCGGGATCGACGATCATGACAGACCTCTCGGCGGTGAGGTGAGGTGGCGCAGGACCCCGCGCGGGGCGGGCAGGGCGACCGCGGCGGCGATGACGACCTTGCGTTGGGCGTGCGTCATGGCATCAACTTTCGAAAACTCCGGGGACGTCGCGGACTTCGGGAACGGGGCGTGGTGGACCGGCCCGGGACGGGGTCCCGGGCGGCTGCGGTGTCGGTCGTGCGGGACCGGGGTCAGCCCGCCCGGGTGCTGATGCGGACCCGCGAGACGGCGTCCACGCAGCGCGCCACGGCGTCGCCCGCGTTGTCCCCGGTGGCGATCACGTGCCCGCACACCCGGTCGTCGGACCACAGCAGCGGCGGCACCTCGGTGTCGGGCTTCGCGGTGAGCGTGAGCGACACGGCCGGGTCCAGCGCTTCCGGCCGGGTCACCTCGGTGACCGTGCCGGGCTCGGCGATGATGAACCGCACCGCTGCGCCGCCCTTGGCCGGCCGCGGCTCCGGCCGCCACGCCACCAGCCCCAGCGGCACGCCGACGGCGAGCCGCTGCAGGTCCACGCCGTGGACGAGTTGGACGAGGTCGGGGATGTAGTCGCCGCCGACGCGGTTGTGCGACTCCACGATGCGCGGCCCGCGCCCGGTGAGCTTGACCTCCGTGTGCGTCGGCCCTTCGACCAGGCCGACCGCGTCCAGCAGCGCGGTGGTCAGCTCGCAGACCTGCCGCCGCACCGGTTCGGTCAGGTCGGCGGGCACCGCGTGGCCCACCTCGATGAACCCGGGGCCCAGGAACTTGTCGGTCAGCGCCACGACGGTGTGCACGCCGTCGTGGCTGAACGCCTCGACGCTGACCTCCGGCCCGTCGAGGTACTCCTCGGCGAGCACGACGGTGCGCCCGGACTCCTCGACCCGGCGCCACGCGGGCGGCACGTCCTGCGGCGTCACGACCACTGCCACACCGTCGCTGCCGCCCGAGTCCAGCGGCTTGACGACCGCCGGCACGCCGTCCAGCTCGTCCAGGAACGCCATCAGCTCCTCCGCGCTGCGCACGGTCCGGTACCGGACCGGCGACAGGCCGACCTCGGCCAGCCGGTCGCGCATGAGCGCCTTGTCCTTCAGCAGCCGCACGGTCTCGACGCTGTTGCCGCCCAGCCCCAACTCGGCGTTGAGCCGTGCGGCGGGCAGCAGGCCCGGCTCGGTCAGCGTGAGCACCCTGGTGAACGGCCGCTCGGCGTGCTCGCGGCGCAGGAGGTCCACCACCCGGTCCGGCTCGGCGATCAGGTCGACGTGGAAGACCTTCTCGCACAGCTCGTCCGACCGGGGGTCGTAGCGGTCCGGGAAGTGCACCAGCGTCACGTCCAGGCCGAGGTCCGCAGCCGCCCGGAGCATCTCGATGCGGCCTCCGATCACCGCGACCCGCACCGGTTCGGACACCAGCCGGTAGTCCGCGGCCGTCGCCATCACCCGCGCGGCGACCTCCGCGGTGGAGGCGCCCCGGTGGCGGAACCTGCCGCCGACGAACTCGTACGAGCCCGCGGTGCGCGGGATGACGGATCCGACGGCGGGGATCACCTCGGCGTAGGGGCCGTCCTCGGCGACCATGCTGTCGGCGGCCACGACCCGGCACGGGGCGGGCCGGTCCAGCGGCACGTGCAGGCAGCCGCCCACCGGCTCGTCGGCGTCGAACGGCGCGAGGTCGGGGGTCTCGCCGCACTGCAGGGAGAACTCGCACTCCATCAGGTCGATGCCGTGCACGTCCCGCCACACGAACGGGATCTCACCGCCGCCGGGGCGGCAGCCGACCTCCAGGAACACGCACTCGCCGTCCGGGGTCAGGAACAGCTCCAGGTGGAACACCCACGGGTCGGCGGACATGCCGGGCACCAGCACCCGCAGGAACTTCTCGACCACGGCGAGCAGCGCCGGGTCGTCGACCTCGACCGACCCGACCGGCTCCCCCATCGTGAACGCCAGCGGCCCGGTGGCCGCCGCGCCGGGCACGTTCAGGTAGGCGTTGAGCCGCCACGGCCCCAGTGCGCCGCCGCCGAGGTGCACACCGTCGACGTGGTGGATCCGGTGCGGCAGGTACTCCTGGACCACCAGCGGGTGCTCGGCGTCGAAGGGGATGTCCAGCCGGTCGACGGCGTCGGCCGAGTCGAGCCGCCGGACCCCCGTGCTCGCCCGGCCCTGCAACGACTTCACCACCACCGGCCAGCCGACCTCGCCGGCGAACCCGGTGAGCCCGACGGGGTCGGTGACCAGCTCGAAGCGCGGCACCGGCACGCCGGTCCGCTGCGCGGCCAGCAGCATCGCGTGCTTGTCCAGGAAGTGGTGCAGGTCGGCGGGCTTGCGACCGCGCGCGGAGAACTCCTCCCGCAGCGCCGCCGCCACGGCGAAGTCGCTCTCCTGGAGCGCCACCACCGCGACCGGGCGGCCGTGGGCGCGCAACGCGGGTTCCAGCGCGGCGCGCACCTCGGCGTGGTCGAGCAGGTCCTCGACGACCACGACCTCGCGGGCGTTGGCCGGCACCGCGGCCCGACCTACGCCGGTCGTGACGTAGGTGACACGGGCGACGTCGTGGTCGAGGTAACGGGCGTACTCGGCGAAAGAGTCGCGCCACCGGTTCAGCACGACGACGTGGGCGTCGCCGATGCTCTTGACTGCCATCGCGGAGTTCCTTCTCCCCAAACCGTTTTCGGGTTGACCGTTCCTGTGCGTTCCTGTGCGTTCCTGTGCGTTCCTATGCGGACGACCTGGCCGCCCGCCGGGCGAGCACGGGCCGGTAGGACGTCACGATCAGCGCCGCGAGCACGCAGAACCCCGCCGCCATCCCCCACGGCGGCAGCACCGCGCCCGCGCTGATCCCCGCGGCCGAGATCAGCAGGCCGCCCTGGAGGTCGAGCTTGAACACCGCCAGGTAGCGGGTGCGCGCGTGTTCGGGCACCAGGTCGGCGAGCATCGCCTGCATCACCGGGATGTGCAGCAGCTCGCCGATCGTCAGCACCAGCACCGCGGCCAGCAGCACGACGAGGTCCGCGCCGAGGGCCAGGACCACGTTGCCCGTCGCGAACAGGGCGATGCCCAGGTAGACGCGCGGCCGGTCGGCGAGCCCGCGCGCCAGCCGTTCGGAGAACACCGCCAGCGCCACGATCAGCAGCGTGTTCTCCGCGCGCAGGACGCCCAACACCTCCACCCCGTTGAGGTGGACGTGCCACGGCCCGAGCGCGAGCCACTCCCGGCGCTCCGGGTACGTCTGCGCGAGGTGCACGCCGATGTAGCCGGTGAGCTGGGTCTCCAGGCCCAGCCACAGCGTCATGCCCGCGACGAGCCGCAGGAACAGGCGGTCCTTCAGCGTGTCGGCGTAGCCGCGCAGCAGCTCGCCGAACCGCGGCCGGTCGACCGCCGCGGGCATGGTCTCGGTCAGGTACTTCAGGCTCACCAGCGCCGCCACGCCCGCGATCGCGGCCGCGACGGTCAGCATCGCAGTGAAGTACCCGCTGTAGAGGAAGCTCGCGAACAACGCGCCCACCGCGAGCGAGGCGTTCACCGTCCAGTACTGCAGGGTGTAGACGGCCTTGCGGTGCTTGGCCGGGGTGACGTCGACGATCATCGCCTCGTTCGCGGGCAGGGCGAAGTTCGACACCATGTTGTTGAGCACGTAGAAGGCGAACACCGCCGCCGCGGAGTGCCACCACGGCGAACTGGCCGCCGCCATGCCCAGGAACGCGACCGCCGTGCCGGCGGTGCCCACCAGCAGCGGCAACCGCCTGCCCCGGCCGTCCGCGACCGGTCCCCCGACCAGGCTCGCGACCACCGCGAGCACGACCGCCGCCCCGATCAGCAGGCCGGCCCGCGCCGCGCCGACCTCGCTCGCCAGGGAGATGGCCATGAGCGGGGTGATGATCGTGTTGAGGGTCCGCTCGACGAACGCCACGGTGATGCGCAGCCGGAGATTCGGGTGCAGCTCACCTAATCGCATTCCGCCTGTCCCCCTGGCTGTTCCACCGCCGGCAAGCCGCCGGCACCTCCATGCTTCCGGCCACGGCTGGACGAAAACTGGACGACGACTGGACCGGAACGCGTCCGACAAAGAGCCGTCGACAGTGATCGGTCGATGTTCCCTGAGCCGCCTTGGGAATCGTCTGGATGGCGGCTGGAGTGGCTCTGGACGGCGTGCCAGCATGGAACCTCCGGATTTCCCGCCGCGTTGAGCGGCACGATGGGGGTCGTGAGTGCTGGTCGTCCAGGTGCTCGGCCCCATCCGGGCCTGGCGTGACGGCACCGCGCTGGCGCTCGGCCCGGCCGGCCGCAAAGCCGTGTTCGGCTTGCTCGCCCTCGCCCACGGCAAGCCGGTGACCCGCGCCGAACTGGTCGACGCGCTGTGGGGAGAACGACCGCCGCCCAGCGCGACCAACGTCATCCACACCCACGTCAAGCACCTGCGGCAACTGCTCGAACCCGACCGCGGCGCCCGTGCGCCGAGCACGACCATCCCCGCCGTGGGCGATGGGTACGCGCTGAGCCTGCCCCCGGACGCGGTGGACGTGGTCCGGTTCCGCTCGCTGGTCGCCCGCGCCGACTCGTGCCGCGCGACGACCCCCCGGCAAGCCGCGGACCTGCTGGGCCAGGCCTTGGGGTTGTGGCACGGACGTCCGCTGGCCGATGTGCCGCTGTTGGGCGCCCACCCCGGCGTCGTCACGTTGGCCGGGGAGCACCGGGCGGCGCTGGCCCGACACGCCGAGGTGATGATCGCGATCGGTGCGGCGCGTGACGTGCTGCCCGCGCTGGTCGAGTACGTCGCCGCGCACGGGCTCGACGAGGCGATGCACGCGTTGCTCATCCGGGCGTACACCGCGTCCGGTCAGCGCGACAGGGCGTTCGGCACCTACAACATGGTGCGACGGCATCTCACCGAGGAGCTCGGCGTCGGCCCCGGACCGGAATTGACCGCCGCGTACCTCGACGCGCTCGAAGAAACACCCGTCGACAGCGCCGCCGCACCGGCGGAACCCCCGCCCATGTCGCCCGGCGTGAACCAACTGCCCGGAGACGTGTTCGGTTTCACCGGCCGGCAGGCGGAACTCACCGAACTCGGCCGGGTGCTGGGGGCCGAGCGGACCGGGGTACCCATCGTCGTCGTGTGCGGCACGGCCGGCGTGGGCAAGACAGCGCTCGCGCTGCACTGGGCTCACCGCATCCGGTCGAACTTCCCCGACGGTCAGCTGTACGTGGACCTGCGCGGCTACGACCCGCGGTTGCCGGTGGCGGCGGAGGACGCCCTGAGCCGCCTGCTCGACGGCCTCGGCGTCACCGGCGCGGACGTCCCGGTCGATCCTGATCAACGCGCCGCGCGGTATCGCGCCGAACTCGCCGACCGGCGGGTGCTGATCGTGCTCGACAACGCGTCGACGGTCGACCAGGTGCGGCCGCTGTTGCCCGGCACGTCGGGCTGCCTGGTACTGGTGACCAGCCGCAACAGCATGGCGGGTCTGGTCGCGCTGCACGGCGCCCACCGGCTCGACGTGGACCTGTTGCCGGCGCCGGACTCGTTGGCGTTGCTGCGCACGCTGATCGGCGAGCGGGTGCGACGGGAACCCGCGGCCGCGGCGGAGTTGGCCGCGCAGTGCGGTCGGTTGCCGCTCGCGCTGCGCGTCGCCGCCGAGTTGGCCGCGTCCCGGCCGGCCAGCGCGCTGGCCGAGCTGACCGGTGAACTGGCCGACCGGCGCCGCCGGCTGCGCGTGCTCGACGTCGGCGACGACGTCCGCGCCGCCGTGCGGACCGTCTTCTCGTGGTCGTACCTGCAGTTGCGACCGCAGGTCGCGAAGGCGTTCCGGCGGTTGGGCCTGCACTCCGGCTCGGACGTGACGCCGTTCGCGCTCGCCGCTCTCACCGGGAGTGACCCGGACGAGTCGCGCCTGACCCTGGAGGTGTTGGCGCGCAACCACCTCGTGCAGCCGGTGCCTGCCGGCCGGTTCGTCGTGCACGACCTCCTGCGCGCCTACGCCGAGGAGCTGGCCGGCGAGCACGACCCGGCGCCGGAGCGGTCCGCCGCCGTCGAGCGGTTGCTCGCCCACCACCTGGCCGCCGCGTCGGCGGCGATGGACCTGCTCTACCCGGCCGACCGCCCCTACCGACCCGACGTCTCCGTGACGCTACCGCTTACGTTCCCCGCCGCCGACGCCGCGCGCGCCTGGCTCGACGCCGAACGGTCCACGCTCGTCGCGCTGTGCCGCTTCGCCGAGCGCGATGACCGGCCCGGCTACGCGGTCGACCTGGCGAACACGCTGTACCGGTACCTGGAGGGTGGCCACTACGCGGACGCGTCGACCATCCACGAGTGCGCGCTGCGCGCCGCCCAGCGGGCCGGTGAGGACAGCATGCTCGCCGCGGCACTGACCAATCTCGGCGCACTGCGTCGGCTCCTCGGCGACTACGACCAGGCGGCCGAACACCTGCACGAGGCGATCGAGCTGCACCGGCGGACCGGCGACCACTACGGCGCGGCACGGGCGTTGTCGAATCTCGGCATCGTCCAGGAGCGGCTCGGGGAGTACGAGGAGGCGGCGTCACTCCATCTGGAGGCGCTGGCCCTGCACCAGCGGCTGGGCAGCCGGTACGGGGAGGCGGCGGCGCTGCTCAACCTCGGCAACGCGCACACCCGCCCTGGTCACCACGCCGGTGCTGTCGAGTACCTGGAACGCGCGCTGGACTTGTTCCGCCGTCTCGACGACGCGGTCGGCCAGGCCAGCGCGTTGTCCAACCTCGGTGGCGTGTGCGCGAGCCTGCGGCGCTACCCGGACGCGGTCCGGCACCTCTCCCAGGCACAGGAGCTGTTCCAGCGCCTCGACCACAGCTACGGCGTGGCGTCGACCCTGAGCAACCTGGGCAACGTGTACACCCGGCTCGGCGACTGGTCCCAGGCGCACCACTGCTACACCTCCGCCCTGGAGACGTTCCGGGACATCGGCCACCGCTACGGGGAGGCGAGCGCCCTCAACGGTCTCGGTGAGACCCAGCGGATAGCGGGTCGACTGGACGAGGCCCGCGCCGCGCACACCAGCGCCCTGCGGATTGCCACCGAGACCGGCGACCAGGACGAGCAGGACCGCGCCCGAGCAGGCCTGGGAGTCGCCCGCCAGCACGCGTGAGCACGTGTGGTGGCGCCGTGTGGTCCAGTTCGGCGCGGAGCGCGCGGTTGCGGCGCCGATCCCGCTGCCCGCGCCGGTGACGAGAGCGACGGTGCCGTTGAGCTTCGATGTCATGTGGGGGCTTTCCTGGGAGTGCGGTGGATCAGGTGGCGTCGTGAGCGAGGGACGAGGACAGCTCGCGGTGGGCGTCGACCTGGGCGAGCAGGAGCTTGGCCTTGCTCTCGACGAACTCGATGGCATCGGCGCCGGCGATGAAGCGCAGTGGCGGCTCGTCCTGGCCTGCGAGGTGGACCAGTGCGTCGGCGAGCTTGGCGGGGTCGCCGCCCTGGAGGCCGTCCATCGCGTGGCCGGCCGCGAGGGCGGCCCGCGCCAACGGCCGACGACTCATCGCGGTGAAGACGACCCCGGGTCCGTTCGATCCAGCCGTAGCCCCAGGCGCCACAGGCAGTAGCACTCCATGCCGCGCCTGGTCGAGGGCGTCAAGCTGCGTGCGGTCTGCGACAGCGGCAACGGCTTCCCACCAAGGCGTATCGAGCTGCTCGAACTCGGCCACCGGGTAGCCGCCTCGACCGTCCGCCGCGTGCTCAGGCGCCTGCGAATACCGCCCACACCCAGACGTGACACCGACACCTCGTGGCGACGGTTCCTACACGCTCAGGCCGCCGGCATGTCGGCCTGCGACTTCTTCCACGTCCACTGCGCCGTCACCCTCAAGCCGACTGCCACGCCGAACGGTTCATCGGCACCGTCAGACGCGAGGCCACCGACCGACTGCTCATCATCAACGAACGCCACCTGCGATCAGTGCTGCAACGGTACGTCTCCCACTACAACCACCGCCGACCCCACCGAGCCCGACAGCTCGCACCCCACGACCAGACCGCCCAATCCCGCAGTCGAACCACACATCGATACGTCGCCGACCAGTCCTCGGCGGACTGATCAACGAATACGAACCCGCAGCAGCCTGAAGCGCAGGTCAGAACGTGTGGCCGACTTTGAAACCCACCGGTCTTTCCCGTCACCCGCGTGAACGCCGCGATGATTTCGCGGACGGTGGCGACGGCACCCCAGTCGTCGTCATGGGCGATGATGCTGCAGTTGATCGCCGACGCGGCGATGTCCTCGATCGGAGCTCGAACTCGCCGCGCCTTCTCCTGGCAGCCGCACGTCCTCGGGCCGGCTCGGCGCTCACCCGCGTCGAGTCCGGCGGCACGACCTACATGACGCGACGGCACCGATGCTGACGGTGTCGGACAACGTCGGCATCGGCAACACCGAACGCAACTTCAACTTCGACGACGGCACCGTCCGAGGAGATCGGGAACGGGCCCGCGTGCGCCCACTACGCCGGTGACCTGGAGTGGTCCTTCGCCGAGGACGGCAGCCTCGTCATGGCCTTCGGCGGCAATCAGGTCATGGGCTGACCGGGCCCCGGTACCGGCGAATGTGACAGCACCGTCCAACCTTCGAAGACGCAGGAGACGAAATGAAACGAACAGTCGCACGGCGAATCCCCGCGGTCGTGGCGCGTTGGCCGTCGCGACCTCGACCAGTGTGGTCCTGGCGATGTCACCGGCGTCGGCGGCGGCCGGCACCGCGACCGGCTACGCGTCCGCGAACGGCGGAACCACCGGCGGTCAGGGCGGGGCGACGGTTCGGGCCAACACGGGAACCAAGATCCATGAGGCCCTGTGCAGCCGGGCCAGTAGCGACACCCCCATCACCATCGAGGTCGAGGGGACCATCAACCACGGCAACACCAGCAAGGTCTCGGGCAACAGCTGCGACACCGCCGCCGATGTGATCGAACTCAAGCGGATCAGCAACGTCACGATCATCGGAGTCGGCAGCGGAGCCGTCTTCGACCAGTTGGGCATCCACATCCGCGAGTCCCGCAACATCATCATCCGGAACGTCACCGTCCGGAACGTCAAGAAGTCGGGTTCTCCCACGTCCAACGGCGGAGACGCCATCGCGATGGAGAGGAACGTCCGCAACGTCTGGGTCGATCACACCGACCTGCTGGCGTCGGGTGGGGAGTCGGCAGGCTACGACGGTCTCTTCGACATGAAGGACAACACCCAGTACGTGACCCTGTCCTACAGCACC
>NZ_VKAB01000057.1 GCF_009769385.1 Saccharothrix deserti | reverse complement strand
GGCGGTGGTAGGACGGGTCGGTCAGGGTCTCCTGGTAGCCGGTCATACCGGTGGAGAACACCGCCTCGCCCAGGCTCGCGCCGACCGCGCCGTAGGCCTCACCGCGGAACACGCGGCCGTCCTCCAGAACGACGGCAGCAGCGCCGACGGCGTTGGTGCGCATCGAAAATTCCCCTCATTTTCACGAAACCGGCGCGTGACAACGACACCGAGTCGCACGGTCGCGATCCGGTGGAACGGAGGGCAGCGCAAACCGACCGCGATGACGGTTCGCTGCCCAAAGGAAGGCCAGACAGAAAGCTTGATGTTCGAGGATTGCCCCCGAGTTGTGCATCAAGCGTATTCGGCGCCTTTGCCCGAAAGTGCAGTGACAGCGTCGTCAAGACATTTCGAGCGGTAGAGCATCATCTGGCGTTGCTGCGCCACCGACGATACGCATGTGAAACATCGGCGCAACAAGGGTCGGTCGCGTGGAATATTTCAGTCCGGCCTGGACGGTCAACGGCGAGTGGTTTCACTCCGTGCTCGGCTCGGCATTCGGGTGGCCGGAGCAAGCGCCGATGCGCACTCAGTGCAACGGATACGTCCTGTTGTTAGCGCTATGTGTCAACGAGCGGGTCGTGCTACTCCGATCGTGTTCACTTGAGCGGCTTACATCACGCCGCGAGTGACCGCACAGTGCGTGAAATGCGCTTTCAAGTGCCGTTTCAACCACCGTCAGGTCGTGTTTGACCGGTGTTGCCGCCGAGTGCGTTGGATGGTGCGCGGAAGAACACGTCGAAAGCGAGGTCGGCGGCCCCCGAGAGAACCGGTTCGTGCAGTTCACCGGCGGTCAGCCGGGTGTTGTCGACCCGGGCCACGAGCGAATCGGCGAGCCTGCTCTCCAACTGTTCACGCGCCAGTACCGCGAGCGCTCTGAGCGGGCCGGTGAGCACCACCAGGTCGGGGTCCAGGACGTTCACCAGGCTGGCCGCGCCGATGCCGAGCCGTTCGGCCACGCGACGCGCGGCGGCCAGTGGCCTGGGCTCGCCGCGGGCCGCCCGCTCCAGCACGTCCGACACGAGCGCCGCGTCCCCGGTGTCGGCGACGCCCGCTTCCCGCAGCAGGGCCCGGCCGTCGGCGAACAGCTCCAGGCAGCCACGTTGGCCGCACGGGCACTGCGGGCCGCGGTCGTCCACCACCAGGTGGCCGGCCTCCAGCGCGTGCCCGACCGCCGCCGGCCCGTCGGACAGCAGCGCGCCGCCGATGCCGATGTGCTCGCAGGCCAGCACGAGCACCGAACCCGCGCCCCGCCCGGCACCGTGGCGCCGCTCCGCCAACGCCGCCAGCGAGCACTCGTGCGCGACCGACGCCGTCACGCCGGGCGGCAGATGTCGCGCCAGCAGGTCCTCCGCCTGCACCGGTTCGGTTGTCCAGCCCAGGTGCAGTGCCGAGCGCACCACCCCGTGGCGCACCATCCCGCCGGTGCCCACGGCCAGGCCAACCCACGGCCCGCCGGCCCCGCGCGCCAGCTCCGCCGCCCGTGCGGCCAACTCCGCCAGCGTGCGTTCGGCGGGCGCGGTGCGGTCGACGGGCAGCGACGCCGGCTCGCCGACCGACTCCCCGCCCAGCCGCACCACCCGCAGCCGTGCCGCGCCGACACCTACGTGGGCGGCGACGACGACCGGGCCATCCGGCGCGGGCAGCAGCACGGGGGAGGGGCGGCCCCGACCGCCCGTGCGGCTCGGGGCGGGTTGCCGCACCACGACCAGGCCCAGTTCCGCCAGGTCGGTGACGGCGTCGCCCACCACGGAACGCGCCAGGCCGAGCGAGGTGGTCGCCTCCGCGCGGGTCAGCGGCCCGTGCAGGTGCAGCAGCTCCAATAGACGTCCCACCGCGGTCGGACGCCGAACGGGTCTATCCATCCGCCAGATGCTCCCACTACACTCGGAACAGCATTTTGTAACCCGACCAAATAAAATCAGGACCAGGAGTCACCCGCAAGGAGGGGCGAGATGGTGCGCACGTCCACCGGGACGACCGGCGTAGCCCGCAACACTCGGATCGCGACTTTCACCACCGGAACACTGCTCCTCGACCTGGACGGCACCCTCGTGGACAGCGACCGGGTGATCGAGCGGAGCTGGTTGCGCTGGGCGGCCCTGGAGCAGTTCGATCCGGTCGACGTGCTGCCCTCCGTCCACGGCAGGCCCGGCAACCAGGTGATGATCGACCTGCGGCCGGGCACCCCGCCGCAGCTCGCGGCCAGCGACTACGCCGAACTGCGCCGCCAACAGTCGGCCGAGACGAAGTTCGTCCGGGCGCTGCCGGGCGCGGAGGAGCTGCTCACCTGCCTGCCCGGCCACTCGTGGGCGGTGGTCGCCAGTTGCGACCGCGACCTGGCGCTGGCCCGGTTGCGCGGCGCCGGCCTGCCCATGCCCCAGGTGCTGATCACCAGCGACGACGTGTCCTCGGGCAAACCCACGCCCGAGTGCTACCTCGCCGCCGCAGAGGCGCTGGACGTGCACCCGGCGAGCTGCGTGGTCGTCGAGGACGCCTCGCCCGGTGTGGCGGCGGCCCGCGAGGCCGGCATGTTCGTCATCGGCGTCGGGCGCCGCACCGCCTCGGGCGACCCGCGACCGCACTGGCACGTGGACAGCCTCACGCAGCTGCGGGTCGTCGCCGGTCCGGACGGCCTGCGGGGAGCCGTGCACGAACCGGTCAGCAACCGGTAGGGGCTCGGTGATCACCGACGAGGCCACGCGGCCCACGCGGACGCCGGGCAGGTTCACCACCGCGTCCGCCTTCCTGATGTTCGCCGCCCTCGGGGCGGTCACCGCAGCCTTGGGCGCGGCGGTCCCGGTGCTGGGGGAGGGGCTCGGGGGAGACCCGGCCGTCGCCCTGCTGGTCGGCGTCTACAACTCCGGCGCGCTGGCGGCGACCCTGCTCGGCGGGGCCGCGCTGCACTCCACCCGCACCCCCGCGGCTGGCGCGGTGCTGGTGGCGGCCGCGATCGGCGGTCTGGCCGGGACGGCCGTCGCGCCGACCAGCACGCTGCTGCTGGCGTCCGCCGCCGTGGCCGGTTTCGGCTACGGCGGTCTCGTGCTGGCGCTCAACACCGCGTTCTCCACCCGGTACGGGCAGCGCGGCGTGGTGATGGTCAACGCGCTCAACGCTGCGTTCGGCGTGGGTGCCATCGCCGGTCCGCTGGCGGTCGGTTCGGCCCTCGGTCCGATGGCCGTCTTTCTGCTGCTGGCTGCGGCCGTCGCAGTCGCTGCGGGCGCCGCAGGCCTCGTCCCGACCACGCCGGCCCGCAGCAAGCCGGACCCCGAGGCGGCTCCTGGCGCCCGACCCGTGGCCGGCACGCGCACCGTGGCGACGTTTGCGTTGCTCGGCTCCCTCTACGCGGGCCTGGAGACCAGCAGCGCCGCATGGATGTCCACGCACCTGGTCGCGCAGGAGTGGGACCCCGCCGCCGCCGCGCGGCTGACCTCGCTGTTCTGGGGCGGCCTCGCCGCAGGCAGGTTGGTGATCCCGCGCCTGGCCCGAGCCGCGCCCACCATGCTCGTGGTCGGGTGCCTCGCCGGTGCGACGGTCGTCCTGGCGCTCACCGCCTGGCCCGGCGTCGCACCCGTTGCGATCGCCGCAGCCGGCTTCTGCCTGGCCCCGGTCCTGCCGACAGCCCTGGCGCACCTCGGCACCACTGGCCGTCCCCAGCGGGCGACCGCCGTCGTCCTCACCGCCTGCATGGTCGGCAACGCCACGGTGCCGCTGATCACCGGCCTCCTGGTCACCCGCGCGGCCGTTCCCGTGCCCCTGGTTCTGGCCAGCCTGGCGGCCTGCTGCACCGCCGTGGCCGTCGCGGCACACCGCACTACCCGCACCGGGCCTTGAGTCAGTCCACTATGGATCACCGGGCTGGCAGGCGCTGTCCCTGCAAACGCTGTGCTTGCCGAAAATGTCATCCGTGTAGGTCAGGCGGCGTGGTGGTATTCGTTGAGGAGGCCGCCCAACCCGTTGCCGTCGGCGGATGTCGAAATCGGTGATCCGGGCTTGGCCGGTGATCGGTTGAGGCAGCGGTTGTACCGGTCGGGCGTTGGCGATGCCCTGGTGCGGTCGATACGAGTTGTAGAACTGCTCGTACTCGTGCAGGGCATGGAGTAGGTGTTGCTGGTTCCAGATCAGTGCGCGGTCGAGCAGTTCGTGGCGGCAGGTCTGTATTCTGTGGGGTGCCAAAAGCCGGTACACAGGCTCTGGCCTGCGTTAAGCCGCTATGGGTTCGTACTCGTTGATCAGTCCGCCGAGGATGGGTTGGCGGCGTACCGAGGTACAACTCGACCGTGGGACCGGGCGGTCCGGCTGTGGTGGTGTGAGTTGTCGGGCTCGGTGGGGGCGACGGCGGTTGTAGTGGGACATGTAGCTGTTCAGCACCGCCCGCAGTTGGTGCTCGTTGATGACAAGTAGTCGATCGGTGGCTTCGCGTCTGATGGTGCCGACGAAGCGTACGGCGTAGCAGTTGGCCCGTGGGTAGCGTGGTGGAATCTTCACGACCCCGATGCCTACACCGGAGAAGACCGCGTCGAACGAGGTGGTGAACTGCCCGGCCCGGTCGCGGATCAGGAACCCGAAGTCCTCCGCCCGGTCGCCGAGGTCCATGAGCAGGTTGCGGGCTTGTTGGGTCGTCCACGGTCCGTCGGGGTTGGTGGTGGTGCCGAGGATGTGCACGTACCGTGTGGGAACCTCCATTACGAAGAACACGTAGATCCGTTTGAGAGTGACGGCGCAGTCGACGTGGAAGAAGTCGCAGGCCAACATGCTTGCGGCCTGGGTGCGGAGGAACCGTCGCCACGGGGTGTCGCTGTCACGCTTACACGGCTGGCGTTAGCTACTAACAAGTGTTAGTCAGATCGTGGGTCCGTTGGCCAGCCGGTTCAGACGACACTTGAGCAGTCGGCTCGTCGGCAGCACCCGGGCCTGGCACGTCGGGCCGAAGACCGGGCCGGCTAGGAAGGCAGCACCCCAACGAAATGCGGTGAGGCCCGTCGTTCCGCGCCGACGACGGTGACGAGTGCTTCGAGCGCACGGGCGAGCCAGTCGTCCAGACGAGGCGTGGGAAGTCCCGCGGCACCGGTCAGTCGGATAGTGACGGCGCTGCGGCCGGGTGCGATGCGCAGGACCTGGAGCGTGCCGAAGTAGGTGGATGAGGTCCGGTCGCCCCAGTCGATCCTCAGCTTCTCCCAGTCGACCGCGACGTGCCGCTCGACGGTGTCCTCACCGACCCACAAACGGACCAGGTGAGGCCCGTATCGCTCGACGTCGATGCCCGCGGGCAGCCAGGCCGACAGGTTCTCCAGGTCGGTGACGACGTCGAACACCGCCTCCGCGTCCGCCGGTATGGAGATGGTGCGCTCCGTGTACGCGATGGTCATGTGCTCGCGGTGATCATGGTGTCGAGTCGGTGGTGGGCCAGGCGGTGCAGCATCTCGGCCAGCGCTTCCGGCTGGATCTGTCCTTGCAGATCCTGCCTGGCGCCGACCACGGTGCGGGCCACGACCTTTCGCGGCACGCGTCCGCTGAACTCGGCGGCCAGCGTGCGCACGGCGTCACGGCAGTAGGGGTCCTGTTGGTATTGGTCGACAACCACGGCTGCTCCCCGGTTCGTCTCGGCACCTCCATCCTGCGGGAATCCGCAGGTGGCTGACCTGACGAGTACCTGACGATCGTCAGGTGGTGGTCGCGGGAACGGTCGCGGTGGTCGTCGGGGGTGTGCTTGTCGACGTGGGCGGGTCCGGTCGTTGCGTGAGGGTGGGTGTCGCGTCGAGGGGGGCGGTCGAGGTGACCAGGGGTTGGGGTTCGTCCTGTGAGGTGACGCCGCAGGCGGTGAGCAGCGCGGTCGACATGAGCAATGCGGTCGACACGACCAGCGCGATGGTCCTCATCGCTCGGCCTCGGGGATCTCGACGATGAACCTGGCGCCGCCGCCGGGGCGTTCTTCGATCCGGACGGTGCCGCCGTGGCGTTGGACGTGCTGGGCGACCAGGGCCAGGCCGAGGCCGCTGCCGGTGTCCGTGCCCCGGCTGCCGGCCCGGGTGCCGCGGTCGAACCGCTCGAAGACGCGGGTGCGCAGGTCGGGCGGCACACCCGGTCCGGCGTCGTCGACTTCGAGCCTCGCCCGGCCGTCGCGGCGGAGGACGGCGACGCGGACCGCGCCGCCGGCGTGGCGGTCGGCGTTGTCCAGCAGGTTGCTGACCACCCGGTCCAGTCGGCGTCGGTCACCCAGCACGTGCGGCGGCGGTTCGTCCACTTCCAGCGGCACCTGCGCGCCCGGTCGCGTGGTGATGACGTTGGTGACGAGTTCCGCCAGGTCGATGGACTCCGGCGTCGGGTCGTCGACCTGTTGGTCGGTGCGGGAGATCTCCAGCAGGTCGACGACCATGCGCGCGAACCGGTCGACTTCGGAGGTCAGGAGGTCCACGGCCTTGCCCGCGGTGCCGGGGATCTCGGCGCGGCGACGGCGCAGCACCTCGGCGGCGTTGACCATGGTCGTCAGCGGTGAGCGCAGCTCGTGGCTGACGTCGCCGGCGAACCGGGCGTCGCGCAGTACCCGCTGTTCCAGCGCGTCCGCGGTCGAGTTGAACGTGGTGGCCAGTGGTGTCAGGTCGGGATCGGTCTGCTCGGGCAGACGCGCCCGCAGGTCGCCGCCCGCGATCAGGGAGGCGGCCTTGGTCAGCTGGGTCAACGGCCGCAGCGCGCGTCTGCCGGCCCACGACCCGAGCGCCACGCCGAGCAGGCCGCTGGCCACGGTGGCGGCGACGAGCACGGCGCTGAGGAACCGGAACGTCCGGTCGAGTTGGACCATCGGCGCCATTTCCACGTAGGCGCCCTCCGCGTGGGCGATCGGGAGGGTGACCGCGTAGACCGGGATGCCGCTCACGATCAGGCGCTGTCCCGCCGGGATGCCGTCGCGTCCGAGGTCGAGCAGCTTGCGCGGCAGCTGGTCGGGGTCGACCTGCCTGCCGCTGGTCAGCACCTGGCCGGGGCGGAACAGCAGGATGGTGGTGTCCGGTCCGGCGGTGAGGCCGGTGAGCAGCTCGTCGAGTCCGTCCGAGCCGGTGCGCAGCGCCTCGTCGACCAGGCGCACGTTCACCTGGGCCTGCCGGACCGCGCTCTGCTCGCGCTGTCTGAGCATGTATCCCGACGCGAGGTTCCACACCACCACGGCGACCGCACTGGTCAGCAGCAGCGAGCCGAGTCCCAGCACCATCGCCACGCGCCAGCGCAACGAGAACCGGTGCACTCGGGTCATCCGTCCACGTCCAGCCGATAGCCGGCGCCGCGCACCGTCAGCACGAGGGCGGGCTCGTCGGGGTTGGGTTCCACCTTGCGGCGCAGCCGTCGGATGTGGACGTCGAGCAGCCGGGTGTCGCCGAAGTAGTCGTAGCCCCAGACGCGTTGCAGCAGTTGCTCGCGGGTGACGATGCGCCCGCTGGCGGACGCCAGCTCCACCAGCAGCCGGAACTCCGTCCTGGTCAGGTGCACCTCGACACCGGCCCGGTGGACCGAGCCCACGTCCGGGCGGATCTCCAGCCCACCGGCCTTCAGCACCTCGTCGTGCCGTCCGGTGCCGCGGCGGCGCAGCAACGCACGGATGCGCGCCGCCAGCACGCTGGCCATCAGGGGTTTGGTGACGTAGTCGTCGGCGCCGGCCTCCAGGCCGGCGATGACGTCGGAGGCGTCGGTGCGGGCGGTGACGATGATGATGGGCAGGTCGCCGCGGGCACGCAGAGTGCGGCACACCTCCAGGCCGTCCACGCCGGGCAGCATCAGGTCCAGCAGCACCACATCGGGCTCGGCCACGGCCAGCAGGTCCAGGGCTTCCTCGCCCGACACCGCGTCGGTCACAGTGAAGCCCTCGTCGCCCAGCGCCAGGCCGAGTGCCTGTCTGATGTGCTCGTCGTCCTCGACCAGCAGAACCGAGAAATCCATGACAACGGGATACTGCCCCAGGATGCCGGCGCGTGCAGCGATCGCAAGGGGATCGCAAGGTTCACCCGGGTTGTTTCCGGCCACAGTGGTGTGGGCTCCCGGGACAATTCGGGTGCACGACCAGGCGTCGGCCGCAAGGGCGCGGCCGACGCCCGCCAGACCGTGTCACCGACCGCGCCACCGAGAAAGTCGACCTCCGGCACAGTGACCGCGATTCCAGCCGAGCACGATCCCGCCACACTCGTCCTGATCTGCGACAGCTGCGGTCGCGCCCACGACAGCGGAGAGGCCCACGCGGCCTGGGACTTGTTGTGGGCACACGCCCTCGTGGCCGGGTGGCGTGGCCGCGACCGCGCGATCGGCCCCCATTCCTGCTCCTGTTGCCTCGGATGACCCCTTTCCCGTTGCCGACCGAATTCGTACTGGTCGATCGGCAAGAGCAGGACAATCGTCAGGTGCATCGGCACGCCGAGGGGAGATGCTGGCACGTGTACTTCGAACACCCGTCCGGTGTCCCGGCGCCGGGCGGGCCTGACGCGCGGGAGGGCCGTCGGTGAGCGCGGGCCACGACACCGTCGTGCTGGTCATGGAGGACAGGGAGTCCCCACCGCGAGCCGAGGTCGAGGTGTGGTTGCGGGAGCGCCTGGACGGCTGGCTGGATCACGAAGTCCTGCTGGTCGGGACCGTCGTGGGCGAGCTGGTGGACAACGCCCGGCGTTACGGCGCGCCGCCCTACGTCCTGGAACTCGTCCTGGACCGGTGGACCGACGCGCTCACCATCCGTGTCCGCAACCGCGCACCCCGTCACACCGTCGGGTGGTCTCTCGGGGCCGGATTGTTGATCGTCAGCACGCTGACGGAGCAGTGGGGTGTCGTGTCGGCGGGGGAGAACACGACCGTGTGGGCGAAGGTGCGGTTCGACGACTGACCGCGGACCTTGCGATCACCTGACAGCTCGCCCGGGGCGGCCTGGGCGACACCTGAGTGGGTTTCCACCATGGTGTGATCAGGATCGGCACCGCGCGGTACCGATCCGCCGTCCCCCGGGATGGGCGGCACGACGGGGCGCGTCGCGATCGGCGCCCGGCTGAGCGCGATCGCGTTCGTGCTCGGCCTGTGGCTGGTCGTGTCACCGTTCGCGTTGGGTTACGGCATAGTCGGGAACTGGCTCACCGGCCACAGCAACGAGGTGGTGACCGGGATCGTCGTCGTGGTCGCCGGGCTGATCGGTGCGATGGCTCCGGCGGACGCTAGGTGGGCCGGGCCGGTGACGGCCGCGGCGGGTGTCTGGCTCGCTGCGGCTCCGTGGTCGATCGGCTACCGGGATCACGTCGACCCGACGGCCGCAACGGTCAACGACCTCGCCGTGGGCTCCTCGATCGCCGTGCTAGGCATGGTCGCCGCCGTCGTGACTCGTCGATGAGCCGTTCACATCGAGTCGTCGGCACGCGGCAAGGCGGAGACACGATCATGACGGGAGTGCCGCCCAGCGGTACGCAGATCAACGCGGTGAGTCATTGCAGCCCGGACGATGAGATCGCTTGCACCGCAAGGGAAACGTCCGACAATCTCGTCGGCTCGGTCAGTGACGCGAAGCTGGCCGCACGGTGTGGATTCGGCCTGTCGCCGGACTCGGCTCGATGGCCTGTCGCTCCGGTCGCGTCGCCGGCTGACGGCGAAGATCACGACCGTGAACGGCACTGCCGCACCCATGACGGCGATGGCGGTCAGCAGGAACACCGAGACCGTGGTCTTGTTGGCCGCGTAGGCGATGAACCCGATGACGAAGCCGAGCGGAATCAGCGAGGCGACAAGACCTGCCTCGATCCTCGGCTCCACGGACATGGGGTCGTCCTTCCTGTGTGCAGTGGTTCGCGCCGCGGTGTGATCCGGATGGCGATCCGATCGCGACGCCGCAGCGGCGGACAGCTCTTTCGCCGCCGCTCGTATCCGGCTTTCCGGGTGACAACCTGCCAACCCGTCGTACTGCGTTCGAGTGCGGATCGTCGCCGGATCGACGTCCTGCTGTGACGGGAATCGCCGGCTGAACCTTGCGGTCGCCTGACGACAGGGGTACGGGCGGTGCCTCACCGAGCCGTTGGGTAACCGGAAGGAGTGAGCAGGCCGGGTAGACCCGACATCGCGGTGTGCACCGCTGAGGGAGTGGGAGACGTGCGAGCGACAATCCACCTGGGACGGCTGTGGGGCGTTCGGATCGGACTGCACTGGAGTGTGTTCGCCGTCGTGGTCCTGCTGGTGTTCGGGGTCGGGCTTACCAGGTTCCCCGCGGCCTTCCCCGGCCACGGCGCCGTTGCGTACCTGCTGGCGGCTGTGGTGGCGGCGGTGGGTTTCCTGCTGTCGCTGCTGAGCCACGAGTTGGCCCACGCCGTGGTCGCACGTCGAGAGGGGCAGCGGGTCGAGGGCATCACGCTGTGGATGCTCGGTGGCCTGGCATGGCTGCGGGACCGGGCGCGCACGCCCGGCGCCGATTTCCGGATCGCGGTCGCGGGACCGGCGACCAGTGTGGCGGTGGCCGTCCTGTTCGGCCTCCTCGCCTGGGCGGTGGCCGCCGTGGGCGTCGCGCCCTTGGTCTCGGGGGTGTTCGCTTATCTGGCGTTCATCAATTTCGTGCTCGCCGCGTTCAACCTCATTCCCGCCGCGCCGCTGGACGGTGGACGCATCCTGCGCGCCGCGTTGTGGCGCCGGTGGGGTGACCGGCACCGTGCCGCGCTGGTCAGCGCCGGTCTCGGACGTGGTTTCGGGTTCGCCCTGGTCCTGCTGGGGGCGCTCGGGCTGCTCGCCGGAGCGGGGGCCGGGTTGTGGTGGGTCCTGGTCGGGGTGTTCGTCGTGGTGATGGCGAGCGCCGAGCGGTCGCAGTCCGACCTGGTGGAGGCGCTGGCGGGACTGCGGGTGCGTGACGTCATGACCTCGCACCCCGACACCGCCGACGGGGACCAGAGCGTCGCCGAGTTCCTGCGCGACGTCGCGCTGGTGCGCCGGCACTCGGCGTTCCCACTGGTCGACCAGGCCGGCCAGCTGCAGGGGCTGGTCACGCTCAACCGGCTCAAGGCGGTGCCGGCCGATCTGCGCGACTCCACTGCGCTGCGTGACATCGCCTGCCCACCCGCCGACGTTCCCAAGGTGGCCCCGGACGACCCGCTGCCCGAGGTGGTGTCCGTCATGAACGGTTGCGGTGACCGACGGGCACCGGTGTTCGAGCACGGTGTGCTGGTGGGCATTGTGTCGCCCAGTGACATCAGCCGTGCGACGGTGTTGTCCGGACTCGGGGTCGGACGGTGAGGTCGGTAGTGGACGGCCGATCAACGGTTTCCCGTCCAGCTCCGTACAGGTGGCTTCGGGTCCTGTGTTCCAGGATTTCACGCTCTCCCGTACACGTGGCCGGCGCCAGCCGACCGCAAGCGAACGGGAGTGGACATCGACGACCAGACGGTTGGAGGTTTTTTGATGGGAGGTGGTGAGGGGCAGTGGATGAGGCCATCGTCGTAGGGGTAGACGGCACCGACAATGCCGCACGTGCGGCCGAATGGGCGGCCCGACAGGCGATCGCCTGGGAACTGCCGCTGCGCCTGGTGCACGCGATGAGCCGGCCGGTCTACGAACGAGCACAGTTGCACCAGCCCGTGCCCATCACCGGTGAGGAGTCGATGCGGCGCTGGGTTGTCGACATGCTCGCCGAACTGGCCGAGCGGTGCCGCGCCCAAGGGGCGGTCGACGTCCACATCGACCTCGTGTCCGGTGATCCGACCGATGTGGTGCTACGCAGTGCCGAGCACTCGGTGTTCGCGGTGGTGGGACATTCCGATTCCGAGGGCGTCACCCGTGCCCTGCCCGGGCCGACCGTCGCACACCTGATCGAGTCGTGCCCGGTGCCGGTTGTAGTCGTGCGCCGGCCGCCTCGCGACCCCGACGGACCGGTTGTGATCGGAGTGGACGGTTCTCCGATCAGCGGCAGGGCTCTCCGGTTCGGCTACGAGTTCGCCGCCCGGGTCGGCGCCGAGGTCCTCGCCGTACACGCGACGAGTGGCGCGGCGGTCACGGCGGCGCACCCGGTCGAGTCGAACGCGGAGGAGGCGCTGCGGTACCACGGCGGGCTGGTCGGAACCGAGTTGGCGGACTGCGCGCGCCGCCACCCGCAGGTCACGTCCGAGTTCGACGTCATCGTCGACGCTCCGGTGGACGCGCTGCTGGCCGCCGCCGACAACGCGAGGCTGCTCGTGGTCGGCAGCCATGGCAAAGGTTTGGTGCGCCGTGCCTTGCTGGGTTCGGTCAGCCACGCGGTTGTGGACCTGGCGCCGTGCCCGGTCGCCGTGCTGCCTCCGCACGCCGCTGTCGCGTGACGAATCGCCGAACACGAGTCACTGATGGCGTTCCAGAACGTCACCGCCCGCACGGGCACTGCCGTCACCGGCGTGATCGTCATCCTGGCCGCGCTCGCCGGCTGTGGTGCCGCGCCGGCCCGGCACCCCGGTCGCCTCGACGACTACGTCACCGACGTCGTCCACGGCAGACCGGCGACTCGACATCACCACGCGCGACGACGAACTGTGCCGCACCGCCGGCCTTCGGGTCCACCTCGGTGCCGACGGCAACACCGACATGCAGGGATCGCACCGTCCTCTTCGGTTACCGACACCGCGTCGCAACCCTGCATGCTTCAAGGCGCGCCGAGTGTCTCCTACGTCACCGGCAACGACGTCGGCCTGCTCAGCGAGGTGTACCACCCCACCGGACGCCACCTGGGCGATACACCACAGGCGTTCAGCGTGGAAGGACTGGTCGACACCGCCCGCCGGCTGGTCGTCAGGAAATCGTCGGATTCCCGGTTCCGGGCCAGGTCGACAATGGAGTGGGTGCCGTTCGGAGCACTTGGTGTGACCAAGCGGGAGGAAGACGCCATCCACCGGACGTGGAGGTCAGCATGGACTATGTGGCGACCCGACACCCCGGACTGTCCACCCGGTGCCGTTGCGAAGTGCGGCAAGACGGTGTCCACGCACGCATCGTCATCACCGGCGAGATCGATCAGGCCAATGCGGACGAGTTGACCGGCGTGATGGCGGACACCCTGCGCGCACACCGACCGCGGCGATTGCACCTGAACCTGGACGGCGTGACGTTCCTCGGCGCGGCAGGTGTTCGTGCCTTGGTGGAAGGGCGGATCGCGGCCGATCGGGAAGGATGCGCCGTGGAGATCGAGAGGGCCAGCGCGATAGTGGAGAAGGTGTTGGCGATCTGCGGGTTCGGGCGGATGTGGACATGACACTGTGACGATGGGCTACCCGGCACCGCGCGTGATGTCGTCCAGCCAACCACTTCTCGTCCGATCAATGAGCCCTTGAGGGCGGGTGGGGCACCGGGTCCTGGTTTTGGAGTAGAGCGCGCGGCCGTCGCCGGCGGTCAGGTCGAAGGCGGCGACGTTGGCCACGACCGCGGGTGTGCCGGCGGTGAACGGGCGCGGGGCACCCCTTGGTGGATGCTGTGGCCGAGGCAGAACACGGCGCTGACACCGGCGGTGCCAACCAACGCGCGAAAACCACGTGGTCCGACGTGGCCCGGGACACCGGCCTGCCGGCCAGTGACGTCACACGGGAGTCTGCGGTGCTTGGTTCGGATCGCCGTGCCGGTCCTGCGCCGCGTGTACCCGCATGCGGTCCAGCAGCAGTATGGCGGGGGTCGCCGTGACTCCGTGGAGGACGACTGAGCCGATCACCACCAGGCCGACCACCCGCCAAATCTCGCCCTGTTCCAGGAACTGCCCGGACTGAAGCGCGTACGCGACGTAGAACAGCGATCCGACACCCCGCACGCCGAAGAACGAGATGACGGCTCGCTCGCGCGGGCCCGTTCTGCCACGTGCCAAGGCGATCAGGCCGGTCACCGGCCGCACCACGAGCAGGATGGCCAGCGCCACCACCACGTCTCGCCATAGGGTGCCCGCCAGCAGGCCGGTGACGGCCGCGCCGCCGAGCAGGAAGATGATCAGCACTGTGAGCATGCGCTCGACCTGCTCGACGTACTGGTGCAGGACGCGGTGGTAGCCGTGGGACCGCTCGCCCGCCCTGATCGTGCAGGCGCACACGAAGACCGCGACGAAGCCGTATCCCTCGGCCAGTTCGGTGAGGCCGTAGGCCAGGAAGGTGGCGGCGAGCGCGACGAAGCCCTCCGCGTGCTCCGCCAGGCGGAGCTTCTCCGAAGGCGCGGAGAAGAACAGCATGCGCAACCCCCACCCGGTGAGCAGCCCGACCAGGAGACCACATGCCAGTCGCCACAGCACGTCCACGGCGAGCCAGTGCGGCAGCCAGGCGTCCGGCGTGGCGCCGACGACGCTGATGGCAACCGCGGCGTAGGTGAACGGGAACGCCAGCCCGTCGTTGAGCCCGGCCTCGGACGTCAGCGCGAACCGCGCCTCGTCCTCGGCCGAGCCGGGGTCGTCCGGGTTCTCCGCGGGCTCGGCGACCTGGACCTCACTGGCGAGCACCGGGTCGGTGGGGGCGAGCACCGCCGCGAGCAGTACGCAGGAAGCCACGCTCCAGCCGAGTGCACCCCATCCCAGGGCGCCGATGGCGAGCATGGACAGGGGCATCGTGACGGCCAACAGCCGCCAGGTCGTCGCCCAGCGACGCAGGCCCACCGGCCGGTTGAGCGCGAGACCCGCGCCCATCAAGGAGATGATCACGCACAGCTCGGTGAGGTGCATGGTGACCGTGCCGTACTGGATCGGGTCCGGATCGGGCAGCGGGTCGAGGACCGTGAACGCGATCGCGCCCGCGGCCAGGAACACCATGGGCATCGAGATCGGCGCCCTGCTCAAGACCCGCGGCAGCAGCGCGGCCAAGAGGGTCGCGACGCCGACACTGGCGTAGGCCACGGCGCCCGGACCCACCACGAGGCTCCTCTCCTTGAGTTGGCCGATCGAACAAGTACTTCGGCTGCCGCTACCAGTCAGATACCCAGGCCTGCCGGCACTAACCCATTCGGGTGTGCTCGTGAGCCGGCGGACTTGCGGCACGAGGTCGTGCCCTTCCACGGTCGTGACGAGCGGACGATCACCGACCGATCAACGTCGGGCGTCGCAGTTGGGATGGTGCGGCCCGATGCCGAGTGTCGGCGGCGTGGTTTCGAAACACCAGCCGCCCGCGCGTGGATTGCCGGACACCGGAAAGAAAGCCGTGGTGTGAGTGGACGGGTCCGCCCTGGTGCCAGTGGCGACGGCGAGTGAGCATGGACGTAGGCAGCCAGGCCTTGTGAACGTCCGGACGCGCGGACCGAGGACCCGACCGACCCGACCGACCCACGGATCCCGGTGAGGACGGCGTTCGGCCGTAACCCCGGTCCGTCGAACACGGGTGACGCGCATGGCCGCGCACGGTAACCGGACGGGAGGCCATGGCATGGCAGTGTCCGATGCATCGGTGATCGTGGTCGATGTGGACGGATCCGAGGAGGCGGCACACGCCGCGGCATGGGCGGCGCGCGAGGCGGGCAGCAGATCGCTGCCACTACTGCTGGTGCACGCACCCCGCCGGCCGATTCCGGGCCGCGCAGCCGCACGTCGAAGTAAGGACGGAAGTGGTCGACGACGAACCCGTGGGCGCGCTGCTCGACGCCGCGCGGAATGCCGAACTGCTCGTGCTGGGGGCGACCGGACGGGACGGTGTAGCACGAATGTTTCTGGGCTCCACCACGGCGAAACTGGTCCGCGAATGCGACCGACCGGTCGCCGTCGTTCCCGGATCGGTGTCAGTCGGCGCTTACCCGACCGACGATCTCGCCCAGCGCCAGGTGGTCGTCGGCGTCGACGGTTCGGACACGAATCAGCGCGCGATCGGTTTCGCCTACGACATCGCGGCCCACCACGACGCGGATCTCCTCGCGGTGCACGCGTGGGGGCGACTGCTCGGCTCGCCGTTCGTCCTGCACTACTGCGGGCCGAAGCCTCGGCGACGATCACGCTGGGACGGTCCTCCTACCGGCATACGAAGGGACCGGATCAAGGCACACCGGCATGATCCGAGGGCCGAGCGGCTGCGTGGTTTGGTTCGATCGACAGGTCGAAGTCGTGGTCGTGCGGTCGTTGCCGAGCCTAGGTGCTCGTACGGGCGATCGAGAGGGAATCCTTGTAACGCAAGGTGATTGCCAGAAGCGGAGCTTCACGCGTCGATCGAGCACCGACCACGAAACGGTGACGGTTCGCGGTCCGCAAGGTGGCCGTAAGGTTCACGGGTCGACCTGCGGGAATCCGGTCCGGAGGTACGAGTGAACGGAACGGATGAACGGACGGGAGTGGTGGCACATGTCTCGACGTACCGGAAGAGGGCTGGCGGTGGGCGCGGCGCTCGCGCTGGCCATCGGGTTGACCGGGTGCGGGGCCGATGACGACAACCCGGCCGCCGACGGCGGAGTGTTCACCACGCCAACGGAGGCACCGACGACGACCACGGAGCCGCCGACGACCACCACGGCCGCCGAGACGCAGTACTTCGCCAACAGCGACCACGTCGGCGAGCAGGTCGCCGTCACCGCGCCGGTGGACACGGACTTGACCGAGGGCGCGGTCGTGCTCGACGCCGGAGCCTACGGCGACGACAGCCTGCTGGTGCTGTTCAAGGGAGGCGAGCGGGAGTTCGCGGAAGGCCAGTCGGTGACGGTCATCGGCACCGTCCGGCAGTTCTCCTACGACGATTACGCCGACGACTACGGCTTGGTCGAGTCCGCGCTGTTCGATGTCTACGCGAACGAGGAGTTCCTCGTCGCCGACAGCCTCGTCGCCGAGTCGCCCGCGCCGACCAGCTGACCGGCCCACGCCCCGACCGGTGAACGCCGGATGATCAAAGTGGACAGGACAACGGACCGGACGGGACAACAGGCCGCGATGACGAACGCCGTCCAGCGTAGATCGAGCGGTGGCCACGGCGAGCCCATCGCCGCCGGCGGTGGGTGCCGGTCACGACCAGGAGCGCGGTGGCCGTGTAGAGGGCGCAGGTCGCGGAGACGTGCCCGGAGGGGAAGCCGGAAGTGGACGGGGGTCGGGGTGAGCTGCGCGACGTCGGGACGGGGCCGGTCGACGGCCGACGAGGACGCCAGGAACAGCGTGACCTCCCCGGCCGGGAACAGCACCGGTCGCCAGTCGCGGGTCAGGGCCGGCGCCAACCGGGCGATCACCACGGCACGGACCAGCCCGGGCGCGTCGGCTGACCGCCGCGCCACTGGCGCTGTCGGTGGCCTCGACTTCGTAACCGATAACCGGTGTCGCGGCGTTCTCCGGTGCTCGTGGCGTCCCGACTGCCGTCTTCGTCGCCGGCGAACGACCTCAGGGAACGCCAGGTCCACGGGGTGAAGACGGACGGTTGCACATCGGCCTCCGGTGTCGGAACACGTCCCGGTCCGGTTACCCGGCGGTGGACGTCGACGTCCGCAGAGGACCTTGCGGTTGCCTGACGAAGCGGTGCCGAGGTAGTCCGCCGGCACGCCGGCGGGTAGCCGACCGGTATGAGGAGAGTCGGCGCAGCCGCGCATCGCGATGAGCCCGTGCCGTACCGGTCCGGCGGCGGCAGAAGCCGGGCGCTCAGCTCCTGCTCAGCTCCGACGGGCGCCATGTGGGCGGCCGGCGGCTTCGCCTCGACGCCGGACGACTCGCACACCGGTGTCGCCGACGGCACCTCCTCCGGCTGACAACACCACATCGAATTCACCGGGAGGCGGCATGAGCCGCACCGAACACGCCACGCGATCCCCTGTGCAGATCATCAGCGCGGTGGTCGGCGTGGTGTTCCTGCTCGTCGGCGTGGCCGGGTTCATCCCCGGCCTGGTCGTCGGCTACGACGCGCTCGAATTCGCCGGCCCCGACTCCGGGGCACTGCTGTTGGGACTGTTCCAGGTCTCGATCCTGCACAACGCCGTCCACCTGGCCTTCGGCGTCGCGGGCCTCGCGCTCGCCCAAGGTCCGAGGGGAGCGCGCCTCTACCTCATCGGCGGCGGGATCGTGTACCTGGCGCTGTGGTTCTACGGCCTGGCCGTAGAGCCGGGCGGTGCGGCCAACGTCGTGCCGCTCAACACCGCGGACAACTGGCTGCACCTCGGGCTCGGCGTCGGCATGATCGTCTTGGGGCTGGTGCCGGGCCGGCGGTCGGTCCGAGGTCGCCCGTGACCCGTGGGGCCCCGGCCGGCGAGGCGGGTCGTGCGCGGCGGCCCGTCGCCTGATCGATCCGGTGCGTACTGAGGGGCACGTCGAGTCCGCCGTGCGATCGGAGCGGATGTCGTGCCGTTCGTGCTCGCGGCGCTCCCGTCTTGCGATCACCTGACGTTCACCGGCCGACGCAGTACCCGCGCATCGACGCGGGTAGCCGACAGCCGGAGTCGTGCCGAGCAGGCCGGCGCGGTCGACGACAGGAGGCGATGGATGGAACGGCGTCGACCGGGGCCGGACGCGGAGGAGATCGACGAGCCCCGCCCCGCCGTGCCCTCGCCGGCTTCCGCCGCGGGGCGTGCCGAGGGCCTGCGCACCGGACTGGCGATGGTGGGGGTGTTCCTCGTCGCCGAGGTGGTCTTGTTGTTGGCGGCGGCGCTGGTGCTGGTGCCCTTCGCGGTCGCCGACCCGGGTCTGTTGGAGGGCGACCGGTTGCCGCCGTGGCCGCTGCTGACCCTGTTGGTGGTACCGACGGTGCTGGCGGCGCTGACCGCCGTTGCGGGTACGGCGTTGTGGGGTGGCGGGTCCAGGGCCGGGCGTGTGCGCCGCGAACTGGCGCTGCGTTGGAGCTGGAACGACGTCGGCACCGGGCTCGCGTTCGGTCGCGACGATCCGGACGGCGCTGAACTACTTCCTCCGCCGCGAGATCGAAGAGGAGCAACGGCAGGTGGACCGGAACGGGGAGCCCCGCAGAGGTGCGGGCAGGCGTGACGCCGAGGGCAGGCGGTCATGAGCGAACTGGCCTTGGCGGTCAGCGGCGCCGCCCTGCTGACTGCTGCGGTCGTACTGGTGGGCACGCGGTCGTGGCGGACCGCGCTGCTGGTCTCGTCGAGCTGCTCACCGCGGCCGGACTGCTCCGCCTCGCCGACGACGTCGGCTGGACGCGCCGGTTCACGATCCGAACTCCCGATCACGGCGCCGTTTCCGGCGGGCCATGGACACGATCAGACCAGTGCTGACGGCGATTATCGCCACCACCACGAGAACCATGTAGGCCTGGTTGGGGCCGCGGTCGATGGCGATGTACAGGAAACCGAACAGGAACGCGACGCTCGTCCACCCCGCCCAGATCTTCGCCCGTTACAGCTCATTGCCCGGCTTTTCCGATGTACTCATCCTTGCCTCCCGGTCACGGCGTACCCACTGCCGCCGTGTCGGTCCGCACGGTCGCACCGCACCGAAGCCTTGCCGTCTTCGGGTCGACGCCTTGGCGTTATCCCGGTTCCCCGACGGGCACCCGGCTGCCGACCGTGCCGTTGGTGCGGCCTGCCAAGAGTGACGGTTCGCTCTGGGCGCAGCTCAACGCGAAGGGCGTCCCACGGCCGATAACCCGCCCGGTGGGCCTCGGTGTGAGCGGCCGCGAGTGTCACGCGAACCTTGCGGTTTCCTTGCGACGGAGACGTACTCGGTCTGGCGTGCGGGCCGCGGGTAGCCCGAGGGCATGAACAGAATCGGCACCTTGGGGGTTGCGGGGGCGGTGCTGGCTGCGGTCCTGACGTCCTGCGGCGAACCGCAGCGGGAGTTGGAGAGCGGGACGATGGGCACCAACGGCCGAGTGGGCGATGTGGTGCTGCGCAACGTCTTCGTGGAGGCGCCGCCGGAACACGCCTACCGGCGCGGTGACGACGCGGTGGTGCGGCTGGCGGTGTTCAGCGAATCCGACCAGCCGGACGCGCTGCTCGGCGTGCGCACGCAGAAGGCGGACCAGGTCGAGCTCCATTCCGACGAGGACTGCGACGGCACCAGCGAGGTGGTGCCCCGCATCCCGGTGCCCGCCGAAGGCGCGGTCGGGGAGCCCGGCAGCGTGAGTCCGAGCTACCACCTGCTGGTCGTCGACTTCTCCGAGGAGGTCCTGGCAGGCACGACGGTGCCGCTGACCTTCATCTTCGAAGGCGCGGGCGAGACCACGCTGGACGCGATGGTCGAGGCCACCGACGACGGCGACGTCCCCCCACCGACCCGTTGCCCGACGGCCCCCGGGAGCTGACCACCGCGACGGCCGCCTGTGCCCTGCGGGTTGCCCGCCGTGACGACGGGTAGCCGATGTGACGACCTCATCCACATCCGGAGGAAGGATCGAAGTGACCACGACGACGATGCCGATGATGGACAGCTACCCGGCGGAGATCAACCTCGACCGCGCGAAGCTCGCCTCGACGATCGACGCGCTGATCGCGTGCGAGGAGGCGTGCACGGCCTGCGCCGACGCGTGCCTCAGCGAGAGCTCGGTGGCCGAGTTGACCAAGTGCGTGCGGACCAACATGGACTGCGCGGACATCTGCGGCGCCACGGCGCGGGTGTTGTCCCGGCACACCGGCTACGACGCCAACATCAGCCGGTCGCTGCTGGAGGCGTGTGCGACGGTGTGCAAGTCGTGCGGTGACGAGTGCGACTCGCACGCCGAGATGCACGAGCACTGCCGGATCTGCGCCCAGGCCTGCCGGGCGTGCGAGCAAGCGTGCCGGGACCTGCTCACCGCGATGAGCTGAGCGGCGGGCGTCGCCGGTCCGCGCACGAAGCGGGCCCGGCGACACGTCAGGAACTCACAGCGCGGCGGCGGGGTGAATTGCGGGCGGGTCCCGTTGCCGTTGTCGGGGCGTAAGGGTGCAATCACTGGAATCCACCGACCGGTTCGATCGTTCGAGTGGCGTAGGACGGTCTGCTCCGGGTAGCTGACACTGTGGCCCGGAACAGCGCCAAACAGCGCAGCGCGGAACGTTCGGGTACACCGCTGTGGCTGTGGCCCGCTGTCGGCGGTGTGACGGGGTTGGCCTGCGCACTGTTGTCGGTGCCCGTGCGCCTGGACCGGCCGCACCCTCTCGCCTGGCTCCAGTGGCCCGGTGGTCCGGACTCCGCCACGGCCTTCCTGCAGTCCCTCGCCACCTCGGTGATCACCGTGACCGGCCTGACGTTCACGTTGATCATCGTCGCCCTGCAACTCGCCTCCCAGCAGTTCTCACCCCGGCTGCTGCGTGAGTTCATGCGCGACCGGCTGATCAAACTCGTTCTCGCCGTCCTGGTGAGCGCGTTCGTGTTCGCCATCACGGCACTGCGCTACGTCGGACGCGAGGAGTCCGTTCCCGATCTGACGATGCTGATCGCCTCCGGCGCGAGTCTCGCGGTGCTGATCGCGATCCTGGTCTTCATCACGCACATCGCACGCGTGCTCCGGGTCGACACGATGATGCGCGCGGTCCACGACGAGACCGACCGGGCGATCGGGGCCTTCTACCCCGAGTACGGCGATCCCCGCCCAAGACCGTCCGAAGACCTCCGCGTCGACGGCCCGGGAGAGCAGGTCCGCGCGGACACGAGCGGTTTCGTCAGGTTCGTCGACGTCGACGCCCTGCTCCGCACCGCCCGAACCTCGGACACCCTGATCGAGCTCGAAGTACGTCCGGGTGACCACGTCGTGCGCGGCACACCGCTCGCGTCGGTCTGGAGTCGCCGAAACGGCGCCGTCGACCTCCCGACCGTGGAGGCCGGCGTGCGGAAGGGCGTGGTGCTCAAGTACGAGCGCACGGTGGAACAGGACGCGGCGTTCGGGTTCCGACAGCTCACCGACATCGCGGTCAAGGCGCTGTCCCCCGGCATCAACGACCCGGTCACCGCCATCCACGCCATCGGCCACATGTCCGACCTGCTGGTGAAGATCGCCGGCAGACGGCTCGGCGGCACCCTCCACGAGGACGACAGGCGCGTCGGGCGGGTCGTGGTCCCGGACCGGGACCTCACCTACTACCTGGACCTGGCGTGCGGCCAGATCCGCCGGTACGGCCGCCGCGAGCCCACCGTCCTGAACGCCCTGCTCCGGATGCTGCGCGACGTCGCCGCCGCCGCGCGCGACGACGACCAACGAGCCGCGATCGGCGCCCAGGTGGATCTCGTCACCGGCGAGATGCCCTCGTCGCTCAGCCGGTACGACGTCGACGCCGTGGAGGACATGGCGCGTCGAGTCCGGCAGACGTTGGCCGGTGACGTGCGCTCGGCCTACCGCGACCGCAGCGGGGAGACCCGTTCCAGCTAGTCGTGTCGCCGATGCCGCTGCCGCGCGGTCACCCACCGGGCGACGGCTGAACCGGCGCTCGACCAGGCTCTACGACGTCCTGCAACCAGTCGCTGTCGCTCAGGTCGACGGGTCGATCGTCAACGGTCACGGTCGGTGTGCCCTTGAAGAAGTCGGTGGCCTTGGCCTCGGCCAGCTCGGCCTTCGCCACCCCTTCGTGGCGGCCCGTCCGCACGCACTGCTCGAACTGCTCGCCCGTGACGCCCAGGTCGGAGCCCAACTCCACCAGTTCCTGCTCGGTGTGCCCCGGACCTCCCTCACGGGGCTGCGAGGCGAACAGTGCCTCGTGGTACTCCCAGAACTTCCCTTGATCCGCGGCGCACAGCGCGGCGTTGGCGGAGTCCAGCGAGTAGCCCTCGGGCCGGGACAGCCCGACCAGCATCGGCAGGAGGTGGTAGCGGACCCTCAAGGCGCCCGCTTCCACCTCCCGCTTGATCCGCGGCCCGTAGGCCTTCTCGAACCGGGCGCACGCCGGGCACAGGAAGTCCTCGTAGACGTCGATGGTCGCCTTGGCGTCGTCCTGGCCGACGATCACCACGCCGTCCTGGCGTTCGACGGGCGCGTTGATGCCCGTCACGCCGGTCGGCGCGGTAAGGCCCCCGTCCTGAGACGACCCGGTCCAGACGACGCCGCCGATGACGACGAGCGCGAGCACCGCGACGACCACCACGCCGATGACGACCCTGTTCCGGTCGTCGAGGGAACGGCGGGCCTGCGCTACCGTCCGGTCAGGCGACTGACGTCGTCTCCTCTGGTCGTCGTTCACGTCTCGCGTCGCGGGCGTCGGCTGACGGCGAAGAGCGCAACGGTGAACGGCACCGCCGCACCTGCGAGGGCGATGACGGTCAGCACCCACACCGAGGCCGTGGTCCGGCCGGCGGTGTAGGCGATGAATCCGATGACGAAGCCGAGCGGAACCAACGAGGCGACCAGACCCGCCTTGGTCCTGGGCTCCGCGGACATGGGCACCGTCCTCTCCGGTGCGAAGTCGGTTCACACGGCGGCTTGACAGGGGCGTTTGCGGCTATCGCGACAGGGAGCAGCGGCGCGGCTTCCCATCGCCTTTTCGGGTCAGGGGTTTCCGGGCCACCACCTGACAACCGCTCACAGTGAGGCCGATATCCGCTCGTCTCCGGATCGACATTCCGACGTGATGGTCACAAGGCGGTGGCCGCGTCGCCTCGGTCGTTTCGCAAGGCGAGCGCAAGGTAGGCGAAAGGTTCCGGACCGCAGCCCGAGGAACCCGCCGGTCGAGACCACTACCTTCTGCGAGACCCCGGATGGCCTCCGTAACCGCCGCGCGTCTGGAACGGCGATCCCGCCCGGATGGGACTACACCCCGTCCGCTTGGGGGCCGTGGCTGCCGTCATCGCGTTGGCGCTGGTGGGCACCGGTGTCGTCGGGTATCTCGCGCTCTACCAGTACGGCGTCGTCAGGACGGTGTGGGAGCCGTTTTCGGTGACGGCAGCCGGACGGTGCTGAACTCGCTGTTGTCGTGCGTGCCGGTCCTGTTCCTCGCCCTGACCCTGATGGGTGAGATCAGCCTGTTCCTGGTGACCACGGCCGTGCCCCCCCCGCGTCCCCGGCCCGACGTGCCGCACGTGAACCCGGACCTGCCCCGACCTCCAGCTTCTCGTCCGGCCACGTCGCGGCGGCGCTGGCGCTCTACGCCGCCACGGCGCTGCTGGTCTGTGCGGCGACGTCCCACTGGTGGCGGTGGCTGTTCGTGGCCTCGGCGGTCGTCGTTCCCGCGCTGGTGGCCGCGCAGCGGCTATGCACAGGCGCGCACTATCCGACCGACGTGCTGGGCGGCGTGCTCCTGGCGGCCGCCTGGACGGCGCTGGTGTGGTGGGTCGTCCGCCCCGACCGCGCCCTGCGCGGGACATCCGGATCGGTGTGGCCCGCGCCGCGATCGTGATCCCGGTCGGATGGACCGGCGCGCCTTGCGATTGCCTGACAACGGGGCATGGGCGTTCGCGAACGGGTCGTCCGAGGGTAGCCGTCGAGTATGGACCTGTCTCCGACCCCTCGCCGCGGTGTCGCTCGTGGTGGCCTGTGGGGAGCCTCAGCGGGCGTTGGAGAGCGGCACGATGCGGTCCAACGGCCAGGTTGGCGACGTGGTGTTGCGCTGCCTCACCAAGAAGGCGTTCGCCTTGACGGCGTGCCCGACGGGCCGGTGGAAGCGGCCGAGAGCTCCTTCACCGGTCTGTCACCCCACGAGTCGGGGCGCGAGAACGAGGCGGAAGTCCACCGGAACCGCGGCAACGACCACCCGGACCATGAAGGAGGAACAGGTGACTTCTCGCATTCCGCAACAACCGCCGCCCGGTCGACGATTCGAAGAATCCGACCCCGCGCCGGTCGCCTCGCAGGGGCACCAGCCCGTGGCGCCCGCATACGGTTCGGCGCCGTTCCACACGCCTGCGACGTTCTACGGTGCCCGTGAGCCCGCCGTGGCGAACGTGGCCAGCGGTGTGGCGTTCTTGGCGGGTGTGTGGTTGGCCTTGGCGCCGTTCGCGTTGGACTACGCGCCCGCCGCGGAGGGGCTCGAGGGTTACTGGCACGACATCGTCATCGGCGCCGCGATCGCGGTGTTGGCGCTGGTGCGCTCGCTGGCGCCGCGTCACCTGCCGGAGTTGAGCCTGGTCAACGTGGCGCTCGGCGTGTGGCTGGTGTTCGCGCCGATCGTGCTCGGCTACGAGCCGTGGCCCGGATCGACGACCGCGGCCGTGAACAACGTCGTCGTCGGCGGCGTGGTGGTCGCCATGGGACTGCTCAGCGCCATGGCGACCTACCGGCGTCGCAGGCGGAACGAATCGGAGGGAGAACTCTGATGGTGTACCAACCCTCACACAACCCGCCCACACACCAACAGTGGGCAGCTCAACGCGCGCGGGACGACCACATCCCGGTGGGCGCGAGCGCGGCCAGCGCGGTGACGCTCCTGGCCGGCATCTGGCTGCTGCTCGCCCCGTCGGTGCTGGACTACCCGGGCGGGAGCGCCGCGCGCGGCAACGACATCGTGATCGGCAGTGCGATCGCGGTGCTCGCCGTCGTGCGCGTCGTGGCACCGCGGAACGTCCCCTGGTTCAGCGTCGTCAACGTCCTGCTCGGCGGATGGCTCATCATGGCGCCGTTCGCATTCGACCACATCGCCGACGTCGGCGCCGCCATGGTCAACGACATCGTCGTGGGTCTCGTCGTCGTGGTGATGGCCGCGACGAGCGCCGCGGCGACGTTCGCCTACCGACGCGCGCACCGCAAGGCCGCGGACGAGCACGGCCGGTAAAGGCCTGAATCCGGCAGAAGCGGTGAGCAGCACGGTGGACAGTCGATTCCGGCGAGAACTCGCCCAACAGTTGCGAGTGGACTCCGTGCGGGCGGGCGCGGCGAGCGGTTCCGGCCACCCGACCTCCTCGATGTCGGCCGCCGACCTCATGGCCGTGCTGCTCGACGGCCACCTCGACCCTGGACTTCCGGCGCCCGGACGATCCCGCCAACGACCACCTGGTGTTGTCCAAGGGACACGCGTCGCCGCTGTACTACGCGATGCTCAAGGCCGCGGGCGCGATCACCGATGACGAACTGCTCACCTTCCGCACGTTCGGCAGCAGACTGGAAGGACACCCGACACCGCGTATCCCACCCACCGACGTGGCCACCGGATCGCTGGGCCAAGGACTGCCCGTCGGTGTGGGCCTGGCGTTGGCGGGCAAGCGGCTGGACCGGATGCCGTACCAGGTGTGGGTGCTGTGCGGCGACTCCGAAATGGCCTCGGATGAGCGCGGAAGACGCGAGTGGCGGCCGGAAGGATGCACCGGATGGCGCGATCTCCACTTCACCCCGGACTTGGCGATACCAACAGCATTGAAGGATGCGGAGATGGAACAACACCGGACACGTGCGCCGGTCCACGCGGAGGCGATGGAGGGCCAGACCACGCTTCTCCGGCCGGTTCCCGGCACACCGCCCCAACCCTGCGCACCCCCTTACCCTCCAGTGGAGCCCGATGGCCTGCTGGCGTCGCCGCCCAGCGCGCTGAACTTCCTCGCCGGCATCCGGCTGCTGCCGGCGCCGTCGGTCTTGGACTACGGCACCGGGTCGGCATCCGACGAGAACGACGTGATCGTCGGTTCCGCGACCACCAACGACATCGTCGTCGGCGTTGCCGTCATCGTGCCGGCGGCGATCAGTCTCGGCGTTGCGATCCGAACGCAGCGCGCGCACGGCTTCGCGCGGCGAGCCCGGGAAGTGGCGGATCGGCAGGAGTGAGCGGTGACCGCACCATGACCCCCGACGAGAAGCAAACGCTGCGGGAGATCGAGCGACGCCTGGAGGCCGAGGACCCGCGGCTGGCGGAGGCGCTGCGGGGGGTGCCGTGCCGCGACGAGCCACGGACGTGGCCATGGCTGCTGCTGGGAGTTTTCGGGATCGCCCTCGCGCTGCTCGGCGTGCTGACGAGTTTCGTCCTGTTCCTGTTCGGAGTCGGTTGCGCTGTGGGCGGCTTCAACGTCCGTCACCGGCGCAGGCGTTCGGCGGGTGGAGTGGGGTGAACGAGGCCGCCGGTGCCGGGACAAGGCTGCGGCGGTGAGCGACGCCGTTCCCCGCCCGGCCGCGGCCCCTCCTCGGCCGGCCGGTATCACCGGCTCGGGTCCGGCCGGCCGGTCGGCGGCGCGAGGCCGTGGCGGAGCGGGTCGCGCTCCGCCACCGGGGGCTCGTCACGGAGGTCGATCAACGCCAGCCCGGTTTCCGGGTCGTACCGACGGTTGAGGCCGGTCGGCGACTCCGCCGGCACGACCTCCAGCGTGGGCCGCACACGTCCGTGCCGGAGGTGGCCGCCGCGTGTGGCACCGTCACGCAGCCCCAGCACGACGTGGGCGCGCACCGCCGGGCGCCGTCTTCGTCACACACGATGTCACCGGCCAGCGAGAGCACTTCCGCCTCACCGGCGTCCAGCACGACGGCGTAGTTCCGGCTCACGTTCGTGTTCAACATCTTGAGTCGAGCCATGTCTGCCACCGATCCCTCTCGCGCGCACGCGGCGCAGTCACGTGTTGCGGCCCGCCAGCGCGTCCCGCACCCGGTCGACGAGTCCCGCGCCGGGAGCGAGGATCCTGTTCGCGGGTGGACGGTCCGGAGCCGACGGGTGCGGGTGCGTCGGCGCCATCTTCTTGGCCCGCAGGAACTTCTCCCCGAGATCGCGCAGCCGCTCCTCGTCGCAGCTCGCGGACAGCTTGGGCAGCAGGTCGGACTCCTCGTCCTCGACGTGGTGGCGGATCACCGACATCAACCTGGTCACCAGCGCGTCGAATCTCGGGTCGCCCGCGTCGACGTCCTCGATCTGCTTCATCAGCTCCTCGGCCTCGGCGTGCTCGGAGAGCTCGTGCTCGGCGATCCGGTCGCCGTCCGGCAGCACCTCACGGGCAGCGGGGTAGAGGTACTGCTCTTCGGCGACGGAATGGCGGACCAGTTCGGCGATCACGTGGTCGGCCAGTTGCCTGCGCAGCTGTGGGTCGTTTTCGTTCTCCAGTTCGATGAACACCTGCTCCACCTCGCCGTGATCGGCGATGACGGCGCTGACGATGTCGTGCTCTTCCCGGGTCGCGGGCATCGTTGTCTCCTTCGCTCGTGGTGCGGAATCGGGTCGGCTCCGCACGCGCTTCGCGCCAGGGGGCGGCTGTCGGGTGCGGCATGCCCATCGGAGGGGAGACGAAACCCCTTGCGCTCACCTGACAGTCGTGCGGTGGCGCTAGGTCGCCGGCTACCTGGGTAACCGGGTGGCGTGAGACGGATCGGCGTCCCTCGATCGGGAGGTGGCGAGGTGCGAATGCGACACGCGGTAGCCGCGGTGGCGATCGTGGTCGCCGTGGGCGGCTGCACCGGCGCTGAGGTGGCCATGCGGGTCACATCCGCGACCACAGCGCCGTCCACGACGGAGGCCACACGGTCCTACGCCGACTTGGTGGAACGGGTGTCACCGAGCGTGGTGACGGTCCGGACCGATTCAGGTGTGGGCAGCGGTGTGGTGTTCCAGTCCGATGTCGTGGTCACCAATCAGCACGTGGTCGGGAACCGGCGCGAGGTCGTCGTGGAGTACGCCGACGGGCAGCAGTCGGCCGGCACGGTGCCGGCGGCCGACGACATCACCGATCTGGCGGTCGTGCGGACCGCTCGGAACCAGTTGCCGGTCGCGGACTTCCGCCGGGAGCTGCCCCGTCCCGGTGATCCCGTGCTGGCGATCGGGAGCCCCCTGGGCTTCGCGAACAGCGTGACCGCGGGCATCGTGTCGGGGCTGCATCGCGAGATCCCCGGCTCGGCGGCCCAGAGCCGGGCTCTGGTCGACCTGATCCAGACCGACGCGCCCATCTCGCCCGGCAACTCCGGGGGCGCCTTGCTCGACACATCGGGTCGCGTGGTGGGCATCAACGAGGCCTACATCCCGCCGGAGGTGGGCGCGGTGTCCCTCGGGTTCGCGATTCCGTCCGCGACGGCGGTGTACGTGGCCGAGCAGTTGCTCGCCACCGGCACGGTCGCCCACCCCTACCTCGGCGTGTCGGTGGGCAGGTTGACGGGCGAGATCCGCGAGCGGTTCGACATCGAGGTCGAGCAGGGCGCGCTGGTGCTGGGCGTGGACGACGGCAGCCCCGCCGCCTCGGCCGGTGTGCGCACCGGTGACGTCATCGTCCGCCTGGACGACCAGGACGTGCGCAGCGTCGAGGACCTCCTCGGAGCGCTGCGCGGCACCGAACCGGGCAGCACCGTCACCGTGGAGGTGGTCCGCGACGGGCAGCGGCAGGAGCTGAAGGTCGAGATCGGTTCGCGGACACGCTGAGAGGGTGACGACGGTGCGCGCGACGATCCACCTGGGACGGTTGTGGGGCATCAGGCTGGGCCTGCACTGGAGTGTCCTGGTCATCGTGCTCCTCCTGGTGCTCGGCATCGGCGCGGGCAGATTCCCGCTGGTGTACCCGGGGTACGAAGGCTGGGCGTACCTCCTCGCGGGTCTGGTGGCCGCCACGCTGTTCCTGCTGTCGCTGCTGGCACACGAGATGGCGCACGCCCTGGTCGCCAGGCGCGAGGGCCGGCAGGTGGAGGGCATCTCGCTGTGGATGCTGGGCGGACTGGCCTCGCTCAGGGGCCCGTCGCGCGGTCCCGGCGCGGAGTTCAAGGTCGCCGCCGCCGGACCGGTGACCAGCGTGCTCCTCGGCATCGTTTTCTACCTGCGGGCTTGCGAGTCCACATCGGACCTGGCAACACGGACATGCAGGGGACTCACGTTCCCCTGGGGTTCACCAACACCGCGTCACAGCCCTGCGCACTCCACGGCGCACCGGGGGTCTCCTACGTCACAGGCGAGAACGGCGAGCAGATCGGGCTGCCGGCGACGCGCGAGACCGAAGGCTCGGTGGTGACGATCGCGCCCGGCGAGACCGCGTCGGCGGGATTGTTCATGTCCAGCGCGCCGCCCAAGACGCCGGACTGCGCGCAGGTCCGAGTCGGTGGTCTTCGGGTCTTCCCGCCGAACACCACCGAACCGGTGTTCGTCGAGCACGACGCCATCGCGTGCGAACCACCCCGCGATGGTCCGTTCCTGGAGGTCGGGCCGATCGAACCAGGCGAGGACAACACCGGCGCGTGAGGCCCGCGCGCACGCCGGCCCAAGTGAGGTAGCACCCGTTCGCACGCGCGAGGCGGTCGGACGATCGCCCGGTGGGAACCCGCTATGCGAGATCGGACGTGGAGGTGTTCCCATGACTGCACCACAGTGCGGGACGGGTCGGGACGAACAGGTCCTGATCGGTTCCTATTCCTCCTACGCCGACGCGGAACGGGTCGTCGACCGGCTCTCCGACGCCGGCTTCCCCGTGCGGCACACCGCGATCGTCGGAAGAGGGCTGAACAGCGTGGAGCAGGTCACCGGCCGGCTCACGGTGCTGGGCGCGGCCGGGCGGTCGGCCCTGTCGGGCGCGCTCATCGGTGCTCTGTTCGGCTGGTTGTTCGGCGTGTTCAACTGGATCGCCCCGGTGATCTCGGGCCTGCTGCTGGCCCTCTACGGCGCGATCTTCGGCGCGATCGGACACGCCTTGACCGGTGGTCGCCGCGACTTCTCATCGGTTTCCGCGATGCGAGCCGACTCCTACGAGGTGCTCGTGTCGGCCCACGTCGTCGATCAGGCACTTCAGGTGCTCCAAGGCGGCACACCCGACCGCTGAACACCTCCGATCGGGCCGCGGCTCCAGGAAGACCTCGGCTCCGTCCTGCGACACCACTTGCTCGTCCTGTGCCGGCTGTGGCGCTATGGGACAGCGCGAACTCTCTTTCGCTTCCGTCCGCCGCCAGCGCGATCCTCAGGCCGCCTTGCCGTGCCACTCCCGCGGCGGCGGTCAGTTCGTTGATGGCCTCGGCTGCCGTGTCGTCGATGTCCAGCAACGCCGTCCGCCGCGACCGGGTGGAGACGACGGTTCGAGCGCCTACTCGCGCGATGTGATCCCGGTTGGACGGACTGACCCGCACCTTGCGATTGGCTGACGAGGGCGGATGGGCGTTGTTCGGCGGGGCGTCGGCGGGTAGCCGCAGGGTATGGGCCGTTTCCGAGTTCTCGCTGTGGTGGCCGCGGTGTCGCTCGTGGTGGTGTCCTGCGGTGAACCGCAGCGGGTGTTGGAGAGCGGCACGATGAGGACCAACGGTCAGGTGGGCGACGTGGTGTTGCGCAACGTCGTGGTCGAGGCACCGCCGGAGCACGCCTGGCGGCCCGGTGACGACGCGACGGTCCGGTTGACGCTGCTCAGCCGCGCCGACCGGCCCGAGGCGCTGGTCGGGGTGCGGACCGACGCCGCGACGCGGGTCGAGATGTGGGCGGACCGCGATTGCGACGGCGTGAGCGAGCCGGTGGACCGGATCCACGTGCCCGCCGAGGGCGTGGTGAACGAGCCGGGCAGTGTCCATGCCGCCTACCACCTGCGGATCGTCGGCTTCACCCGTGAAGTGCTTGCCGGCACGACGGTTCCGTTGACCTTCGCGTTCGAGGGCGTCGGGGAGACGACGCTCGACGCGATGGTGGAGGCCACCGGCGACGGTGACGTGCTGCCGCCGTTGACCTGCGGGAGTCCGTCGACATCTGGTCCGCCCACGTCGGAGGAGTCCCCGACCTCACCGTCACGGCCCGCGTTGACGCTGAGCGGTCGGGTGCAGGCCGGGGTGGAACCGGGCTGTCTCGTCCTGTCCACCGACAGAGGACAGTTCCTGCTGCTCGGTGCCGATCCGGAGGTCGTCCGGGCGGGTGCGGAGGTCGTCGTCGAGGGGGTGGCGCGGCCGGACCAGATGACCACCTGCCAACAGGGAACACCGTTCACCGTGCTGGAAGCCCGGCCGGTACCGACGAACCGGTGAGGAGACGGCGGGATGGACCGGCTCACCACAAGGAGCACCGGCAGACGATGAAGGAGGAACAGGTGACTTCTCGCATTCCGCAACAACCGCCGCCCGGTCGACGATTCGAAGAATCCGACCCCGCGCCGGTCGCCTCGCAGGGGCACCAGCCGGTCGTCGTGGTGATGGCCGCGACGAGTGCCGCGGCGACGTTCACCTACCGACGCGCCCGCCGTCAGGCCGTAGACGACGTCAAGACCGGGCGCGGCAGCCCTTGACGGAGAAGATTTCGACAACGGGCCTGGTAGAGGTCCGGGATCGGTGGGAGATATGGCTCGGCACATGCGGTTGAACGCCGACGCTGTGCGCGATTACGCCATCGTGATGGAGACCGGTGACTCGGTGGTGGACGAGTTGCTGGTGTTCGCGCACGAGCGGGAACTGCGGACCGCCTCGTTCACCGGGATCGGTGCGTTCAGCCGGTGCACGCTGGCGTTCTACGACGTGGAGGCGAAGGAGTACCTGGACAACCCGGTCGAGGAACAGGCGGAAGTGGTCTCGCTGGTGGGCGATGTGGTGCGTACCGACGACGGTGGCTGGCAGGTGCACGCGCAGGTTGTGCTCGGACTGCGGGACGGCGCCGCCAGAGGCGGCCATCTGCGCCACGCGGTGGTGCGCCCGACGCTGGAGGTGATGCTGATCGAGTCGCCGCGCGGGCTGACGCGGCGCTTCGACCCGGACAGCGGACTGGCGCTCATCGATCTCGGCGCGGGCGAGCCGGTGACCGATCCCAACCCGCTGCGGCACGGGCTGGCACCGGAAACCGGCTCGCACTGACCAGCGTGCGGCGGGACACGGACGTGCGGACACCGGACAACAGTCCGCCAAAGCACGCGGCGATCGGGCGAGCGCGGTCACGACCGGTGGGGCCCACTCCACAACCGGATCGGGTGCCACCGGTCAGGACCACGGGAAGGCCCTCCGGCAAGCACCGGGAGGTGACCGGCGATGGGAGCGACAGCCGACCACGGCGACGAAGGTCGCTTGGCCGACATCGAGCGTGAGCTGACCGCGAGCGACCCCCGGCTGGCTGCGGCCTTGCGCACGATGACACCGCTGTGGCGACCGGCATGGCCGTGGATGGCTCTGGCCGTCATCGCGGTGGTGCTGTTGCCGTTCGGGTGGCTGCTGGGCAGTTCGGCCGTTGTGCTGCTGGGTGTTGGCTGCTCGCTCGTGGGCGCGGTGCTGGTGAAGCGCCGCGCACGCTGGTCGACATCGTGGCAGGAGGAATCGGTGTTGAGGACTGACGGTGCGGTGGTCGTGGGTATCGATGGCACGGCGCCGTCCGTACGGGCGGCGATCTGGGCCGCGCGTGAGACAGCGGCCTTCGATCGGCCTCTGGTGCTGGTGCACGGGATGCGCTGGCCGGTCTACACGCAGGCGCACCTGGACCTACAGGTGGATGCCGGTGGTGAGGAATCCATGCGGCGATGGGCCCAGGACATGCTCGACATGATCGCCGAGCGGTGTCGCGCCGTCGGTGCGGTCGAGGTGAGAACGGAGATCACCTCGGGTGACCCGGCGGACGCGGTGCTCCTCGGCGCCGACGAGGCGGCCTTCGTCGTCGTGGGCCACGCCGATCGGAGTGCTGTGGCCAGGCTGCTGCTGGGGTCGACCGCGGTCCGGCTGACCCGGTCGTGCTCGGTGCCCGTCGTCGTCGTCCGCGACGAAGCGGTCATCCTGGAGAACGGGGCCGGAGGCCTGGTCGTCGTCGGCGTGGACGGCTCGCCGGTCAGCGGTGTTGTCGTCCGGTTCGCATTCGACTTCGCCTCGCGGCACGGTGCCGAGATCCGGATAGTGCACGCGGCCGACCACGTGGACCCCGGTGTGGAGGTCGTCGAGACGAACACCGTGGCCGAACTCCGGCAGGGTGGCGGTGTGGTCGGCGCGGGACTCGCGGACTGCGCACGGCGGTACCCCGACGTCCGCAGCACCGTGTACACCACCACCGGCTCACCGGCGGAAGTCCTGCTCGCCGCCGCGGCCGGCGCCCGACTACTCGTGGTGGGCAGCCACGGCAAGGGACCGGTGAGTCGCGCCCTCCTCGGTTCGGTCAGCCACACGGTCGTCAACCACGCACCGTGCCCCGTCGCCGTGCTGCCCCCGGAAACCACGAGGTCCTGAGAAGGAGTGGGACGTGACGTGGTCCGAGGAACAGGAAAACAGCTTCGCCCGGACCTCAGGCGCAAGGCGTTCGCAAGGTACCCGCGTCCGCGCACGGGAATCCGGCTGGAGGTGAACGACAGAACCGAAACGGACCGGACTCACGGCCGGGAGTGGTGGAGCATGTCACGACGTACCGAGAGGCTGTTGGCTGCAAGCGCGGCGCTCGCGCTCGCCACCGGCTTGACCGGATGCGGCGCCGCCGACGACAACCCCGCCGCGGACAACGCGCCGACCACCACGACCACGACGGTGGAGACCACCACCACCACCGCCCCTGCGGAGACGCAGTACTTCGCCGGAGCCGAGCACGTGGGCGAGCAGGTCACGATCACCGCCGCGGTGCAGAACGACCTGACCGCGGAGTCGGTCGTGCTGGACGCGGCCGCCTACGGCGACGACAGCCTGCTGGTGCTGTCCAAGGGAGACCAGCAGGAGTTCACCGAGGGGCAGGCAGTCACGGTCAACGGCACCGTCCGCCAGTTCTCCTACGACGACTACGCCGACGAGTACGGATTGGTCGAGGCCGCGCTGTTCGACGCCTACGCCAACGAGGAGTTCCTGGCCGCCGAGACCATCGTCGCCGAATCGCCCGCGCCGACCAGTTGACCACACCACGACCCAGCTGCACCTGGGCGGAGAGTACGGCATGGCCGGTACACACGGCATCGAGCCGTTCACCGGCCCGGCCACGGCCCGGACTTCGTCGCCTCGCGGGACTTCACCCCGTTGAGCTGAGGCGGATCGTCAGGTACTCGTCAGGTCCGGCGGGTGCGGGGTTGCGCCATGATGGTGCGGCGACTCGCGGAGCGACACGCACCGCGAGTCGACCATTCCTCGCGCCCACGCGTTGAGGTGCAACTTTCCCATGAACCGGGCCAAGGTCTCCAGCGGAGACATCGACGCGCTCACTGACGCCATGCTCGCCGCGTCGTGGCTCCTGGTGGCCGTGTCGGCGCGGTCCATCGCCGTGGTGGGCGACTCGATCACGTTGGCGCAGTTCCGGTTGCTCGTCGTCCTGGACAGCCGGGGCCCGCTCAAGTCGACCTCGCTCGCAGAGCACCTGTCGGTCAACCCGTACACCGCCACCCGGATGGCGGACCGCCTCTCCGACGCCGACCTCGTGGTCCGGCAGGCCGGCTCGACATCCAGGCGGGAAGTCGTGCTCGGCCTGTCACCCGAGGGCAAGCGAGTGGTCCGGACGGCCACCCGCCGCCGCGCCGAGATCCGCAAAAATCGTTTCGCGGATGCCGGCGGAGACCAGGGTGGGGTTGGTCGACGCGCTCGCGGCGTTCGCCGAGGCGGGCGGCGAGCCGGTGGTGCCGGACGACTGGACCCGCTCGGCACGCCGGCCTGACGTCCTCCTCGCGGTGCGACGCCGTCAGCGCCCTGAGCGGCGTCAGCCGCTGGTCCCGCGCCGATTCCGACGGGAGACCCCGCCCGACCCGCTGCCCCTGATCCAGAAGAACACCATCGCGCCGAGGGTGAGGAGCAGTGCGCCGCCGAGCAGGGTGTCCCGCACTGTGCCGGAGGTGTCCGCGGACGCGGCGGCTGTGGGCTGCGGCACGGGCGTCGTGCGCCGCACGCCGGGAGCGGGCGCGGCGGCGCCCGTGGTCGGCGCGGCGGCGACGGCGAGGGTGGCCAGTGGGATCGCCTCGGTGTCGTCGAAGTCGACCAGGCCGGTCGCCTCCAACACGGTGATGTGGTCGAGCACGACCGTCATGCACCGTTCGGCGAAGCTGCGGATCAGGGTGTTCCGGGTGCCGGAGCGCACCTGCGCGAGGAACTTGAACACGCCGCCGTGCGCGGCCCGGAGCCGGTTGGCGAAGATCCGGTCGAACTCGACGCTGCCGGCGGGCGCTTCGGTCATCTCGGCGATCCAGCGCTTCTGGTCGGCGTTGGACTCGGTCGGCAGTTCGACCTGGAGCAACCGGCCCAGTTCGGCCACCTTGCGGTCGAGTTCCTCGTGGCCCGCGATGAGGTGACGGCTGGCTTCCTTGACCTTCGGGTTCGCCGACTTCTCCAGGCCGAGGCGGCCTGCGGGGCCTTCCCACAGGCCGGCCAGCTGCACCTTCACCAGCATGTCCCGCCCGGCCGGGCCGAGTGGACCCCACTCGGTCTCGGTGGTCTCGGTCTGTCCGGCGGGCGCGGGTTGGGCCGCGACCGCGCCCGCGGAGCCCGCGAGCAGGGCGAGGGACCACACGACACACGCCACGATGAATCGGATCGGAGCCACCTGATCATCCCCTGGTTCTTCGCTTCGGCTGTCGGGGTTCGACAAATGCGAATACGGCTGGGAATGCGCGGCGGTTCAGTCGGGGCAGCGAAATCAGAAGTGCTGCCCGATCGGGTGGTCGAGACCCGGGCGGCCGGCCGTGACAGTCTGGTCCCGGAACGGTTGCAACGCGCTGAAGACCTGGTCAACCGGTTGCGGGTGCATCCGCAGCGGTCACAGACAAGGACGGGAGAGGACCCTTCCCGGCCGCCGGTAATGGCGGTCACGGCACTGGCGTCGACTTTATCGCCGGCGTCCGGTGAATTCTCGGGGCCTCGTACCACTCTGGCGGAAAACCGCGACTATGAACCTTGCGATCTGCTTACGGATGGCCCTGGGTGACGAAGGCTTCGCACGACACGAGCATGAGCGAGGGGCGGCATCCGTCGGATGTCCCTGCGATGTCGTCGCCTGGATCATCAGTGCAAGCCAGCGAGTCGTCCGGTGAGTTTGCGGTCGTCGGCGTGCTGATCGCCGCCGTCATCTGGACCCGCCTCCTCATGTCCCCGCCACCGCCGTCCTCCCCGGCACGCGGACCCGACGATGATGGCGGGCCGCCACCCGACCCGGATCGGGGTGCGGTCGCATGACCGGTCCGCTGGTCGACGCCGCTGTTCGTGCCGGCGGACCATTGCGTGGCGAAATCGGACTAATAAGACCAATCGGATGATAGGCGGAAGTCGGACAATCCGGGTAGTGTCGGTGTCGTGCAGGCCGGAGAGCTCGCTGTCGACTTCCCTGCGATCACCGCCGATTCCAGCGCGGTCGCGGCGGTGCGCAAGCTCGTCTCCGAACGACTGCCCGGCTTGATCGTGGTCGAGGACGGCAAGCCGGTCACCGCGCTGCCGGCGTATCAGGTGGCTCGATTCCTGGTCCCCGTGTACATGAGGGTCGATCCGACCCTCGCGCGTGTGGTGGCCGAGCGGCACGCGGACCAGCTGTGTGCCCGCCTGGTCGGCAAGCAAGTGCGTGACCTGTTGCCCGAGGGCAGGTGGGAACCGCTGGTCGTGCGGGCCGGCGAGACGGTGATGCAGGTCGCCGAGCTCATGGAACGGGCCCACAGCCCGCTGGTCGCGGTAGTGGGCGAGGACGGCACGTTGCTGGGCGCGATCACGTTGTTCGAGCTGCTCGACGCAACGCTGCGCGAGCTGCCCGACTAGCGGTCCCCGGTCACAGCAACGCCAGCAGGAGAACACCGCCGAGCACGAGCACGAGCCACCAGATCATCAGGTGGGTGGACCAGGTCACCGCGACACGGCCATCGGGCCGCAGAGGGCGGGTGGCGGCCACCCAGAGCTTCTCCGTGGCACGCCGCACCGGTGCGCCCACCCGCGCGCGCAGCCGCGTGAGGCCTCGTGCCGCGGCGTGCCAAGCTGAGGGCAGGAACCGTCGGTAGACCACCTCGAAGTCGACGTTCACCGAGCGGAGCTCCGGCGGGTAGAGGCCGGTGCGGACGAGCAGGGTGAAGGCCATCGATGCCAGCAGCAGCAGTTGGAGCTGGTTGATGACGTGCGGCGTGGTGAACAGCTCGTACTCCACCGGGTACGGGAGCAGGCCGTACAGCAGCGAGGGCACCGCGCCGATCGTGATGCACAGCAGGGCGGCCAGGGCCATCGCGACCCGCATGCTCACCGGGGGTTCGGCCACCCGGTGGCCGTGGTCGTGGGCGAAGAAGGCGAAGTACGGGATCTTGATGCCGGCGTGGTGGAAGACGCCCGCGGATGCGAACAGCAGCATCAGCCAGATCACCATGCGGTGGTCCGCCGCCACCCCTTCCATGATCAGCGACTTCGAGGCGAAACCGGAGAACAGGGGGAAGGCGGAGATCGACGCGGCGCCGATCATGCACAGCACCGCGGTCTGTGGCATGGACTTGTAGAGGCCGCCGAGCTCGGACCCCTTGGTGGTGCCGGTGCGCATCAGCACCGCGCCCATGCTCATGAACAGCAGACCTTTGAACACCATGTCCGCGACGGCGTGCGCCGCCGCGCCGTTGATCCCGAAAGCGCCGCCGATGCCGACGCCGACGACCATGAACCCGAGCTGGTTGATCATGCTGTAGGCCAGCACCCGGCGCAGGTCGTTCTCGATGACCGCGTAGAAGATCGGGAAGCAGGTCATGATCGCGCCGATCCACACCAGCATCTCGGTGCCGGGGTAGCCGCGCGCAAGGGTGTAGACGGCGAGCTTCGTGGTGAACGCGGACAGCGCGACCGCGCCGACCACCGTCGATTCCGGGTAGGTGTCGGGCAGCCACGCGTGCAGCACGGGGAACGCGCACTTGAGGCCGATCGCGCAGAGGATCAGCGTGCCGCCCGGTCCGTCCAGGCCGAGGTAGCCGAACTCCAGCCCTTCGCCCGCCGTGACCCGCAGCACGATCCCGGCCAGCATCAGCAGTCCGGAGAGCACCTGGACGGCGAGATAGCGCATGCCGGCGCGGTAGCTGCGCTCGGTCCTGCCCGCCCAGATCAGGAAGACCGACGACAGGCCGGCCAACTCCCAGAACACGAACAGCGTCAGCAGGTCTCCGGCGAGCGCGCCGCCGACGGCGGTGGCGGCGTAGACGAGGACCATCGCCTGCTGCAACGAATCCCGCAGGTGCAGCGCGTAGATGGCGGTCAGCAGCGCGGCGACGAGGAAGCCGGTCGCGAACACGCGGGACAGGGCGTCCACCCGCACGGGGGTGAGGACCAGGCCGAACACCTCGAAGGACGCGCCGACGCCCTCGGGCAGCACCCACAGCACGACCAGGCCCGCGATCGGCAGCGACACCAGCAGCGCGCCGCGCGCCCGACCGCGCAGCAGCGGAGTGCCGAGCGCGCCGAGCATCACCACCAGGGCGGGGCTAATCGTCATCCTCATCCCGTTCCGGCCGGTCGTAGTAGTCCTCGTCGCGCTTGAGGAACCGCCGCAGCCACTTCGCCGTGAGCACCAGGCCCACGCTCCCGACAAAGCCGTACAGGGGGTAGAAGGCGAACCACCCGTCGATCCCGAAGTGCGGCTTCTTGCGGTAGAAGACGTCGGCGACGATCGCCAGCGCGCACAGCGCCGCGAGGCCGTACACGATGCGGGTCACGTTGCGGGGTTCGTCCAGCCATCGGCGGTCGTCGTTCACGGCAGCTCCACGATTCCGGATAGCTCCGGGATTCCGGACAGGGGTGTGATCACTGCCTCCGCGACGAGGAACAGCGCGGCGCACCCGATCGCGGTCAGGACCGGCGGTCCGACCAGGGCCGGCGACGCCTCACCGTGCAGTGGTGCCACAGGTGGCGGCCGGAAGAACGCGCGCACCGGTATCGGCATCAGATAGGCCAGCGCCAGCATCGAGCCGACCAGCAGGACCAGCATCATCACCAGTTGGTCGGCCTCGGCGGCGCCCATCAGCAGCAGCCACTTGCTCCACATGCCGCCCACCGGAGGCAGACCGATGATCGAGACCGAGGCCACCAGGAACGCGCCGAACGTCCACGGCATCGTGCGCCCGAGCCCGTCCAACTCGCCCACCCGGGTCTTGCGGGCCGTGACGTAGATGGCGCCGGCGCACATGAACAGCGTGATCTTGGCGATGGCGTGGGCCACCATGTGCAGCGCGCCGCCCGCGATCGCGACGTCACGGGCGAGCGTCGCGGCCAGCACTATGTAGGCGAGTTGGCTCACCGTCGAGTACGCGAGGCGGCGTTTGAGGTTGTCGCTGCGCACCGCGATCACGCCGGCGGTGAGCAGAGTGACCGCCGCGACCCACATCATCGGCCGGGCAGCGCCGCTCACGTCCAGCGTGTCGAGCCCGAAGACGTAGACCGCGACTTTGAGGACGGTGAACACGCCGGCTTTGACCACGGCCACCGCGTGCAGCAGCGCCGACACCGGGGTCGGCGCCACCATCGCCGCCGGCAGCCAGCGGTGGACCGGCATCAGCGCGGCCTTGCCGATGCCGAACAGGTAGAGGGTGAACAGCACGACGAGGACGGTCGTCCCGGCGTGGCCGGTGAGCAGTCCGCCGGGCCGGAAGTCCGTGCTGCCGGCCAACAGCCAGGTCCACGCGATCGCCGGGAGCAGCAGACCGACGGAGGTCGCCAGCAGCAGCACGAGGTAGGTGCGGCCCCCGCGTTCGGCGTCCGGGTCGCCTTTGTGGACGACCAGCGGCCACGTGGCCAGCGTCATGATCTCGTAGCCGACGAACAGGGTGATCAGGTTCGCCGACAGCGCGATCCACATCGCGGCGGCGATGGTCAGCGCGACGAAGAAGTAGAAGCGGGTCTGGTCGGTCTCGCGGTTGCCCCGCAGGTAGCCGATCGAGAAGACGGTCGTCACCGGCCAGAGCACGGCGGCGAGAGTGGCGAACAGCAGGCCCAGCGGCTCCAGCGCGAACTCGAACGACAGGCCGGGCAGCCAGGACCACAGTTCGAAGCGCAGGTCCCGACCGGCCGCGGGCCACAGCCCGAGCACCGCGACCGCCAACGCGATCCCGCCGACCAGTGACGCCGCCTCCCGCAGGTTCGGGTGGCGTCGCAGGAGCAGCACGGCGCCACCTGCCAGCAGGGGCAACGCCACGATGACGGGCAACGCCGTGGCCTGGTCGGGCGAGGTCCAGGTCGCGAGCAGGCCACTCACCCCCCGTTCCGCAGCAGCGCCGCCGCCGCGGCGTCGGCCAGACTCGACGGCAACGTGGCGTCGAGGCCGAAGTAGACCGACAGGAGGACGAGGAACCAGATCGCGGCGACCATCGAGACCGGCGGCCGGTTCATCACCGTGACCAGCGACGGCTCGCGGAACCAGCCGACCTCGACGATGCGCCCGACGTAGACCAGCGCGAGCAGGGAACTGACCAGCATCGCGGCGAGCACCGGCCACTGGCCCCGTTCCAGCAGCGCCGTCGCCAACGCCCACTTGCTGACGAACCCGGCGGTCGGTGGCACGCCGACCAGGCCGAGACCGGCCACGACGACGGCGGCGAACGTCCACGGCATGCGGCGGCCGAAACCGGCCAGGTCGTCGAGCCGCGCCGAGCCCAGCCGCAGCACCAGCAGCCCGGCCGCGGCGAACAGCGCCGCCTTGGTCACGGCGTGGTTGATCACGTGCAGGTAGGCGGCTGACACGCCCGCCGTGGTGGCGAGGCTGATGCCGGCCACGATGTAGCCGATCTGCGCGATGCTCGACCAGGCCAGCAGGTACTTGAGGTCGGTCTGGAAACAGGCGACGGCGGACCCGATCAGCATCGCGAGCACCGCCAGCAGCGCTCCGATCCGGCCGACCGGCATCACACCGAACACCAGGGTCGCGCCGAACACGGTGAACGCGAACCGCAGCAGCGCGTAGATCGCGACCTTGGTGGCCGTGGCGGAGAGGAGCACGCCGACCGCGGACGGGGCCTGGGCGTACGCATCCGGCAGCCAGGCGTGCAACGGGAACACGGCCATCTTGACCGCCAACCCGACCAGCACGAACACGACCGCGGCGTACAGCGCCCGGTTGCCGTGGAGCCCGCCCAGCCGCTGCGCCAGGTCGGCCATGTTGAGGGTGCCCGTGACGGCGTAGGCCAGGCCGATGCCGATGAGGACGAACACGGCGCCGACGCTGCCGACGACGAGGTAGCGGAAGGCCGCGAGCAGTGCGCGCCTGCGTCGTCCCATCGCGATCAGCGCGTACGAGGCCAGCGACATGATCTCCAGGAAGACGAACGCGTTGAAGGCGTCGCCGGTGACGGCGATGCCGAGCATCCCCGCCAAGACCAGGCACAGGCAGGCGTACACCAGCGGGACGCGTTTCGCGGCGACCTCGGCGGCGAGGCTGCGGTGGCTGAAGACGGCGACGACCGCGGCGATGAGCGACACCAGCAGCAACACCGGTGTGTTGAAGTCGTCGATCACGAATTCGATGCCGACCGGGGCGGTCCAGCCGCCCACCGAGTACCGCTGCGTTCCGGCCGTGGCCACGCGCTGCGCCAGCAGGACAGCGCAGCCGAGCGAGCCGAGCGCCGCCAGCAGGAACAGCAGCCATGCCGCGACGCGGGAACGCAGCAGCGCGCAGAGCGGTGCGCCGAGCAGGGGGAGGAGGACCTGTACGAACGGGAGCTGCACCGTCATGAGGCGACGCCGTCGCGGTCGGTGGTGTCGCGGTCGGAGATGTCGCGCTGGAGTATCTCGTCTTCTTCCAGGCTGCCGTAGGACTCGAAGAGGCGGACGACGAGCGCCAGGCCGACCGCGAGGGTGGCCACGCCGACCACGATCGCAGTCAGGATGAGGACATGGGGCAGCGGGTGGGAGTAGGTCTGGGTGCCCTCGGTGATGATGGGCGCGGTGCCGCCGTCGACCTTGCCGAGGCTGATGTAGAACAGGAACACGGCCACCTGGAACAGCGAGAGGCCGATCAGCTTCTTGATCAGGTTGCCGTGGCTGATGACCACGTAGAGGCCGATCATCATGAGCGCGAAGGTCAACCAGTAGACGTAGTGGGATCCGATCATCGTGACGCACCCCGGCCCGTGAAGCTGAAGAACACCGACGTCATCACCGTGGCGACGGTGAGGCCGATGGCCGTTTCGACCAGGAGGATCCCGAGGCGCTGCCCGGCCGCGGGGTCGTCGGGCCGCAGTGTGTCGTAGTCCAGGAACGAGCCGCCGAGCAGCACGGTCGCCACACCGAGCCCCATGAACAGGAGCAGACCGAGCGGGATCAGCACCCACAGCACTCTTTGCGGCAGCACCTGCTGGACTCTGTCCAGACCGAACACCAGGCCGTACAGCACGAACCCGGACGCGAAGATCACCCCGGCCTGGAAGCCGCCGCCGGCGCCGTAGTCGCCGTGGAAGAGCACGTACAGGGCGAACAGCAGGATGAACGGCATCAGCACCCCGCTGACGACGCGCAGGACGCGGTAGTCGGCCAGGACGAGATCCCTCTTCACCGGGCGGTTACGACGCGTGAGCGGCCCGAGCAGCAGCAGGACGGTGACGCCCGCGGTGAACACCACCACCAGTTCGCCCAGCGTGTCCAGCCCGCGGTAGCTCGCCAGCACGGAGGTGACGGTGTTCGGGATGCCCATGTCCTGCTGCGACTGGTACAGGTAGGTCTCGGTCACGGGGTGGTCGCGCACGGGGGTCGTGGCGGAGCCGAACGGCGGCAGGTCCTGGGCCGCGTAGCCGAGGGTGCCGCCGGTGAACAGCACGACGAGAGCGGCGGGCAGCCGCCGTCGGCGCGGTGTGACGGCCTCCCGCGAGCGGGTCAACGACAGCACGCCGAGCAGCAGCACCGTGCTGATGCCGACCCCGACCGCCGCCTCGGTGAACGCCACGTCGACCGCGTCCAGCAACACGAAGAGGCTGCCTGTGACCAGGCTGAACAGCGCGGTCAACATGGTGGCCTCGTAGAGGGCCCGCATCCGCGTGATCGCGAGCGCCGTGGCCCCGAGGATGGCGAACAACGAGATGTTCACCAGCACGAACGCTGTCATCGCCTGGCGTCCCCCGCACGCCAGACCGGCACACCATCCCGTCGTGCCGCCTGTGCCAGGGTGTGCGCCGCGGTCGGGCTGGTGATCACCATGAACAACATGATGATCAGCAGGCGGAGCCCGACCTCCCACTCAGTGGTCCGCAGGAGCAGGCCGAGCAGGATGAGACCGGCGCCCGCCGAGTCGGTCACGCCCACGGCGTGGATGCGGGTGTAGAAGTCCGGGAACCGGACCAAGCCCACCGCACCGGTCACCACGAAGAAGCCGCCGGCGGCCAGCAGCACACCGCTCAGTACCTCGATGACGGTCATGCCCGCTCGCCCTCCCCGTCGCCGATCGGTCCATCGTGGTGGGTCAGCCGGAGCACGGCGATGACCGCGACGAAGTTGACCAGCGCGTAGAGGATGCCGATGTCCAGGAACTCCGGCCGTCCGAAGAGGAACCCCGCCACCGCGACGAAGAGCACGGCCTTGGTGCCGAACATGTTGATGGCGAGGATGCGGTTGTAGAGGCCTGGACCGACGAACGCCCGGAACAGGGCCAAGGCCATGGTGACGAGCAGCGCGGCCATCACCGCGTAGATCATTTACGTGCCTCCAGGAGTCGTACCCGGCGCAGGTTCTTCTCGTCTTGGAGCTTCGCGATGTCCGACGCGTCGAGACTGTGGATCTCCACGTGCCCCTCGCCCACGTCCAGGGAGAGCGTGCCGGGGGTGAGCGTGACCGAGTTCGCGTAGATCACCTGCGAGATGGTGGACATGTCCCGGGCGGGCGTGTCGTCGACGGCCGGGTGCAACGCGACGCGCGGCGACCACACTTTCCGCGCGACAGCCCACGAAGAGGTGAGGACTTCCTTGCCGAGCCAGAGGAAGTACATCGGCAGCTGTAGCAACAGGCGTGCGGTGATGTTCTGGGAGTCCGCGATGCCGGCGCGGACGGAAATCCAGCACACCACGACGACCGAGAGCGCCCCGAGCGTCAGGAACAGCGCGTCGAAATGCCCGGACAGAACCAGCCAGAACAGGACGAAGGTGGGTGCCATGCGGAAAATCCACTGCATGAACCACTCCGATCGTCGTAGGGCGCGAAAGTCGCCAACGAGGCTGAGATATCCGGCCGGCGGTTCATAATGCGGTCGGTTGCCGACGCGCTCGGGGGATGGGCGCTCGCCGACTGGGCGATGGGAGGGATCCCGCGATCGGTCCCGCCGCCCCGGCTCCGGCGGTCGTCCTCGTCGCCAGGGCCGATCGGGCGACCGTCGGGCATTCGTGCTCTGCGGTCCGCGCACTTGGTCGTCCCACGCCGGCGCAGGGACGGTTCGGCGACGCCCGCACGTTGGTCTGCGAGGTCCGCTGCGCGGTGTGCGGCGGCAGCATCGACGAGGCATCCTCCCGATGGCGGCTACAGGCCGGACGACTTCCGCTTCGACCGCCGGTCAGCGAACGCCTCCCCGAACGTTCACATGATCGCCTGCTTTCGCGACAGCGGCACGTTGTTACCGGACGAACCTACCCGAACCGGACAATTGCGACAATGCGGTGCGGTGCCGCGTGTCACGCTCGTCCAACGCCACTGTGCACAGGAGGGCGGTGGCCCCACTTCACGAATCCCGGGGATCGTCCACGTCGGCACGGTGTGCGTATGGCGATCCACCGACGCGCCCTCGTCGATCCAGTGCGTGCCTGATCGCGGCAAGCCTGCCGGTCGACTCCTGTACGACCGGCCCGGTTCCGTCAGGCTTTCGGCATCACCGAGTCTGTCGTGTCCCGCCGCATCTCACCGCAGAGTGACTGCGGAGCGTGTGCTAACGATCGCACACCGAAGTTCCACATGGTGGGAGTTTACTTTCCTTTGGATATGGAATATCGCGGATCTGTGTGATCGGCCGCCGCCTCTGTGCAGGTCAAGGCCGGTGATGCAGGTGGAGGAGGTCGGCCCGGCGATGCCGGCGTCGGGTGTCGGCGACACGTCGGCAGTTCGTGGGTGTAGTTCCTTGACCTTGCCTTGAAAGGATCTTTACGACACCTTTGCAGTCGGAACGCAGGTCCGTTCGGCAGTTCGGCTCACGGTGTGCAGGTGAGCGTGCCGTGGAGCGAGGGGAGCCTATGGTCCGGCGGATTACCAGAGAGATTCTCTCGGGGCTGACGGTGGCTGTCGTCGCGTTGCCACTGGCGATCGCCTTCGGTGTGACCGCGACCGGTACCTCCGAGGGT
>NZ_VKAB01000056.1 GCF_009769385.1 Saccharothrix deserti | reverse complement strand
GCCTGACCATCTACGCGGTTCTCCGCGAACTGCAACAACTCCTCACCGCCATGGCCGGCGCGTGCCACACCTGCAAACGCCCCTTCCCTTGACACACAACGACCTAACAAAGTACTACTAGGTGTCATGCAGGAAACCGCTCTCTCACGTTCGGACAACCCTCAGGCTCAGCTCACCGAGCAACACCGCGAACTGCTCGACCAGGTGCTCGACAAGTGGTCGCTGCAGGTCCTCGACGCCCTGTGCGAGAGGCCGTTGCGCTTCAACGAGCTCCGGCGGGTGATCCCGGTCGTCACGCAGAAGTCGCTCACGGCGGCAATGCGGCGCCTGGAGCGCAATGGGATGGTCGAGCGCATCGTCATCAGCACGCGTCCCGTCGCCGTCGAGTACCGCATCACGCGGCTCGGAAAGTCGCTGCAAGAACTCATCGACGCACTCCTGCACTGGACCACCGTCACGTTGCCCGCCGTCGAGCGCGCCCGCGCGCGCTTCGACGACCACGCGTAGCCGGATCGTCAGCCAGGGACAGGGTGGGCGTGGTTGAGCGCTGCGAAGCCGGCCGCAGAGCAAGCCATGGCAGTTGATCAAGCCCGTCCAACGCGTGCTCACGCCGATGAGCGGATGCGTGATCAGTCGTCGTGGCAGAGGCAGAAGGGGTGGCCGGCCGGGTCGAAGAGCACCCGGACGTTGTCCTGCGGCTGGTGAGCAGCGACCGAGGCTCCGAGGGCGCGAAGTCGATGCTCGGCGGCTCGCCGCGGCACTCGGCATCACTCGGCGGAGTCCGGCTTGCGGCGATCCAACACTGGTTGTCGGTGGCTTTGCTTAGCATCGTGGCATGACGACACGGGCTCAGTTGCGCAAGACGGCCCTGACCTTCCAGGAGGTCGAAGAAGACGCCGCGGACGGGATGGTGACGTATTCCGTGCGAGGCAAGGAGTTCGCCTCGGTCACCAAGGACGGCATGGTGCGGTTGCGGCTGCCTGACGCGGAGGCCGGGGACGCCGTAGCGGCGTACCCGAAGGCCGAACGGCTGATCCACGCGGGCAGGTCGATCGGGTTCCAAGCGCCATTGGCCGACGTCGGCGGCCAACACCTGTGGTCCCTGGTGATGACCGCGTGGAAACACCGCGCGCCAAGACAGTTGGCCGCGAGGTTGACTGCCCTCGTGGAGTCACCCACTCAGCCGGGCAGCGACCTGCCGGCCGGCATCGGCAAAGCCGCGACACGCGCGTTGACCACCGCCGGATTGACCACACTCGACCAGGTCGCGACCCGCACCAAGGCCGACCTGCTCGCGCTGCACGGCGTCGGACCAAAAGCCGTGCGCATCCTCGCCGACACTCTCGCGGAGAAAGGCATGTCGCTACGCTGACCACACCGCCGGGCGCGCGCTGAACCGGCGCACCGCCGCCGACCGGCACCCGCGGTTGCGCCGCTACCGGCACCTCGCCGGCGAGATCACCGGCGGACCCGCGCCGGTCGGCGTCAGGCACACCTGACTGCTCGACGCCCTGGACCGCTCGGTCGGCTGAGGCTCTCGGCCGAGTCTCCCGTGACCGCGCCGTCCGCCGGCAGGCCGTGCTGTTCCCGGGTGTGACCTGGCCCCTCAGGAGCCCTTGACGTGGTGGCCATCACAGTCTTGCCGTAAGGCACCCCGCAGGATTGAAACGATTCAATCGCTTCATCGGAGAAGCCATGCCGCATTCGCGCTCCCGCATGTTCGTGCCGCTTCGCAACTTCCTCGTGCTTGTCGTGACGCTCGGTTTCACGGGAGGTGCGCTCGTGGGTCTCGGGCCGGTGTCCGCGCACTCGGTCACGTCGTCGTCCACGTTCTTCGTCGAGGGCTTGACCACCAACGGCCGGGTGGACCCGCTCGGCATCGGTGGGGAGAAGCCGTCGCTCGGGTGGCGGTTGGCGTCATCCGAACGAGCGGCTGTGCAGAGCGCCTACGAGATCCGGGTCGGACGCACGCCCGGTTCCGCTGATGTGTGGTCGACCGGCAAGGTGATGTCCGACCGCCAGGTGGACGTGAAGTACGAGGGGCCTGCTCTCGAGACGGCTACGAAGTACTACTGGAGTGTCCGTGCGTGGAACGGTCAGGCTGTCGCAAGCCCTTGGAGTGCGGACGCGTTCTTCGAGACCGGCTTGCTGACGGCGGCCGACTGGGGTGGTGCGCAGTGGATCGCGCGTCCGTCGGGTGCGGGCGAAGTGGACAAGTGGACCGATTACGTCGCCCAGGTCGACTTCAAGGTCGACAACGCGGCCTTCGGCATCTTCCTCCGCGCCCGCGACGCGAACAACGGGTACATGTGGCAGATCAACGTTGTCGGCGCACAGCCGACCCTCCGGCCTCACAAGAAGGTCAACGGCGGCTACACGCTGCTCGGGAGCGTGGATCTGGGGAGCTACGGCTTCACCAATGAAAAACTCCGCACCGGTCGACACGCGATCCGCTTCGAGGCGACCGGCGGCACGATCAGGACGACGCTCGACGGTGTGCTGGTCGACACCCGCTCGGACTCGACCTTCACCAAGGGCTATCTCGGCTTCCGCACCCACGACGTCGCGAAGGAGCAGGGGACGGTCTACGACGCGGTCGTCACCAGGCCGGACGGGACCGTGCTGCTCGACACCGACTTCCCGTCCGGGCGCAACCCCTTCACGGGCGGGGAGTTGGTCGGCTCGACGCTGGTCGTGTCGGGGACCACGGACGCGCTGTACAACCCGGATGCCCGGCCGATGCCGTTGCTGCGCAAGGGCTTCGAGACGACGGCGGGCAAGGAGATCTCCTCGGTCCGCGTCTACGCCTCGGCCCTGGGTCTCTACCGGCTCACGATCAACGGCAAGGCGGTCGGGGATCAGCTCCTCACCCCTGGCTGGACCAACTACCACAAGCGCATCCAGTCCCAAACCCACGACGTGACCGGCCTGCTCGGCAACGGCGGCAACGTGATCGGCGGCGCGTTGGCGAACGGCTGGTGGGCGGGCAAGGTCGGACTGGGCTGGAGCCGTCAGTACGGTGACACCCCGGCGCTGGTGGCGAGGGTGCGGATCACCTACACCGACGGCTCGGTCCAGTGGATCGACACGGACGGGTCGTGGAAGGCGGGCGACGGGCCCTTCGTGCGGGCCGACCTGCAGGACGGCGAGACCTACGACGCACGCCTGGAACCGGCCGGGTGGAGCCGACCGGGTTTCGACGACGCGCACTGGGGTCCCGTCGCGAGCCTGCCGTCGCGGACCGCGCTCCTGGTACCGCAGAGCGACGAGCCGGTGCGGGCGACGGAGGTGCTCCAGGCGCGGAAGATGACCGAGCCCACGCCCGGCGCGTACGTCTACGACCTGGGGCAGAACATGGTCGGCGTGTCGCGCCTGACCTTGACCGGAACGGCCGGTCAAACGGTGAAGATCCGGTACGCGGAGGTGCTCGACAAGAACGGAACCCTCTACACGGACAACTTCCGCAGCGCCAAGGTGACCGACCACTACGTGTTCGCCGATTCCGGGACCGTGACCTACGAGCCCACGTTCACCCAGCACGGGTTCCGCTACATCGAGATCACGGGGGTGAACGCTCCGCCCGCCCTCTCCGACGTCAAGGGCGTTGTGTGGGGCTCCGACCTGCGGTCCACCGGCACGCTGCGGACCTCGGACGGCATGCTCAACCAGTTGGTGGGCAACATCTCGTGGAGTCAGCGGGGCAACTTCCTGTCGATCCCCACCGACACCCCGGCCCGGGACGAGCGGCTGGGTTGGACCGGCGACATCAGCCTGTTCGCCCCGACCGCCAACTACCTGGTCGACACGCGCGCGTTCCTGTCCCACTGGATGGCGGACGTGCGCAACTCCCAGTACGCCAACGGCGACCTGCCCGCGGTGGTGCCCACCCCGCAGGGCCAGTTCGGGGAGAGCGGTGTCGGGTGGTCCGATGTGATGATCACCGTGCCGTACTCGGTGTGGCGCGCCTACGGTGACGTCGGCATCCTGCGGGAGAACTACGAGGCGATGAAGAAGTTCTTCGGCTTCGCGCGCAGCAGCGCGGGACCCGACCTCCTGGAGCCGGGCCGTACGACGTTCTTCACCAACGACTGGCTGCACCTGGACGACCCGACCGTGCAGGGTGTGCTCGGCACGGCCTACTTCGCCGAGGACGCGCGCATGATGGCGGAAGTGGCCGAGGCCCTCGGGGACACCGCGGCCGCGAACGAGTACAAGACGCTGTCGGCGGACATCCGTCGAGCGTTCACGCAGGCCTACGTGGCGGCGGACGGCACCGTCGCCGGCAACTCGCAGACCGGGTACGCCATGGCCTTGGCGATGGGACTGGTCACCGAACCGGCGTTGGTGGGCAAGGTCGGCGAGAAGTTCGTGGCCAAGCTGGCGCTCACCGACCACCACCTCCGGACCGGCTTCATCGGGACCCCGCTGCTGCTGCCCGCCCTGAGCGTCATCGGGCGTGACGACCTGGCCTACAAGGTGTTGCTGCACAAGGACTACCCGTCCTGGGGCTACGAGGTGGTCAACGGCGCCACGACGATGTGGGAGCGCTGGAACTCGATCATGCCCGACGGCAGCTTCGGCCCGGTGGACATGAACTCCTTCAACCACTACGCCTACGGCGCGGTGAGGGACTGGATGTTCCAGAACATCGGCGGCCTGTCGGCCCTCGAACCCGGCTACAAGCGCTCCCGGATCGCACCCGTGATCGGGGGCGGTCTGACCGAGGGCTCCGGGCAGCTCGACACCGTGTACGGCGGTCTGTCCTCGTCGTGGCGGGTGCACGACGGCACCGTCGACCTCAACGTGACGGTGCCGGTGAACACCGTTGCCGAGGTCCACGTGCCCACCAAGAGCCGCTGGGCCGTCACCGAAGGAGGCCGTCCGGCGGCCATGGTGAGCGGCGTGCGCTTCCTGCGCATGGAAGGCGGAGCGGCCGTGTTCGAGGTCGGCTCGGGGGCCTACAGCTTCGGCGTCGCCCCCGTCCTCGGCGGCATCGGCGACGCCACCGACGCGGCCAAGGAACTGCGTGATCGGGTCGGTCGTCTCGACGCGCCCGGCGCGCCTGTGGCGCGCAACTGGACCCAGCAGATGCAGTCGTCCCTCGACACCGCGTGGGACGCCTGTACAGCCGACAGCGACCGGAAGGCGGCCGTCGCGGTGCACCGGGCGTTGGCGCGGGTGGGCGATCTCCGTCGCTGGATCGCCGCTCAGCTGGGCAGGGGAACGATTCCGATCGACGAGGCAACGGCCTTGCGGTCGCTGCTCGACCGCATCGAGACGAACCTGTCGAGCGCCTCGGGGCTGCTGCTGGGCGCGGTGGCCAAGATCGAGCTGGCCGGTGGTCCGTGGTTCCCGGGCTCGACGGTCCCCGTCACGATCACCGTCGCGAACGGCGGAACGAGCGACCTGGCGTCGCTCGGTGCCGCTCTGAGCGCCCCGTCCGGCTGGGAAGTGCGTGCCACCGGTGACCGTTCGACGCGCGTGCAGCCCGGCCAGACCGTGCGGCTCCAGTACACCGTGGGCGTTCCGGCCGACGCCGCCCTCGGGGCGGTGGAACTTCAGGGCATCGTCTCCTACGACTACCGGGGGAGCACGGCGAACCTGCCCGTGGCCGCGTCCCTCGCGGTGGCGGCGCCGGTAGTCGTCGGGTCCGTCGCACTGTCACCCGGGAAGGTCGCGCCCGGTGAGGCGCTGACCGCGTCCGTCACGCTCATCAACCGGGCGAACGCGGACCTCAGGCGGAGTCTCGAGATCGGGGTTCCGGCAGGGTGGGCCGCACCGGCCGCGCAGTCGGTGGACATCGCCGCGGGCGCGACCGTCACAGTGCCCGTCAAGGTCGACGTGCCGCTGACGGTCACCGCGGGCGAGGTCACCGTCGCCGCGGTCGTCGGGTCGACGTCGGAGGAGCGCGGGACCGTGAAGGCCACCGTCGACCTGGTCACCCCGCCGGCGAACGCGGTCGACCACGTGGACCTCGGGGACCAGGCGTCGGAGACCGCGCACGCGCTCGCCACCTCCCCGACCTCGGGCACGAACACCGAGGCCGGACTCACCCGGCGCTACACCGACAACAGCGCATCCGACGGCTGGTTCGAAATGGACCTGGACGTCCCCGCCGGCCAGGCGTTCGTGATCCGCGCGGTCGAGACGTACCACATGGCGCAGCTCAAGACCTACGACGTCGTGATCGACGGCAAGCCCGTGCACCAGCGCCGGTTCCAGCGCGGGGACGGCGGCACGGCGACCTACCAGTTCCTGGTGCAACCGTCGGCGGACACCGCGGACGGCAAGGTCCGGATCCGCTTCCAGGACGTCCCGGGCGACTTCGACCCGTCCATCGCGGACGTCTGGTCGGTCCGTCTGAACTGAGGAATCGGCGGCGGTGGCCGGGGTATCCCCGGCCACCGCGCCTGCGCCTCGTCGAGCAACCGCAGCCCTTCCTGCGCCCAGGCGTAGAAGGCCCCCAACGCCTCGCCGTGGTCCGCGTGGGCGACGACGCCCTCGATGCCGAGCGCGGTCAGCACGATGCCCGCGACGATGGGGAAGTGGCCGTACCCGTAGGCGTGGACCGCCAGGCTGAGGCGGGCCTGACCACGGGTCTTGTCCAGCCGGCGCTCGCCCGGGTCGGCAGGTGCGGCCAACGCCTTCTTCGCCCCCGCCGCGGCGGGCCTGGTCGCCGACGTGGTGCCCGAGGCGCAACGCCGCCAGGCCAACGCCCTGGTCAACGCCGCCCAGAACGCCGCGACGCTCATCGCCCCGGTGGTGTCGGCGGCGCTGGTGGCCACGATCGGGGCCGGTGTGTCCTTCGCCGTGGACGCGGCCACGTTCGCGATCAGCGCCGCCGCGCTCGTCGCACTGAAAACCCCGGACAGGTCGATGCCACGACGACCGGCGCTGCTGGACGCCGTGCGGCACGGGTGGCGTGACTTCCGCGCCCGCCCCTGGTTGCAGGCCACCACCGTCCAGGTCGCCGTCATCAACGGCGTCTGCATCTCCCCGTTCCTGGTGATCGGCCCGATCATCGCCGACCAGCGGCTGGGCGGCCCCCTGGCGTGGGCGTTCATCGGCAACGGCTACGCCGTCGGCGCGCTGCTGGGCAGCACGGTCGCCCTGCGCTGGCGACCGCGGCGCCCGCTCCGGGTCGCCGTCACCATCCCCGTCGCACTGGCCCCGCTGCTGGTCCTGCTCGCCGCCGGCGCGCCGGTCCCGGTGCTCGCCGCGGCGGCCGTTCCCGCGGGGGTGCAGTCCGCCATCTACGCCGTTCTCACCGACACCGCACGGCAGACCCACGTGCCCGCCGACCTCGTCGCCCGGGCCACCGGCTTCTCCACCGTCGTCGGCCTGGCCGCCGCGCCCGTGGGCATGGCGCTGGCCGGGCCGGCGGCCGAGCGCATCGGCACGGACACCGTGCTCCTCGCCGGCGCGCTGGTCGCCGTGCTGAGCGCGCCACTGGCGCTCGCCGTGCGCTCCGTCCGGCAACTCCCCGCCGAGGCCGAACCCGCCCACTGACCCCGAACGGCGCCGCCTTCCCACGAACGGCGCTCCAACTCCCGCCACCTCCGGCGAGAACCCGCCAGATCAACTGTGAAGCGACAGCGGGGCCGAACCGGTCGACGCTGATCCCGGCGAGCGTGGCCGGCTCCTCGCGGCGCAGTCCGGGAGTCCGCCGCAGGCCCGGCCCGATCGGTAGACCGGCCTCCTCAGGGGTCACTTTGTCGCGTTGGGCCCGCAGGAGGGTCCCCAGTGCAGTGCCGCCGTCGCCGTGCCTCGCGGTGCCGGCGACGGACCACGCGCCGGGCGAGGCGCTGCCGGGGCAGTCGGTCCCCGCCTGTCCCCGCCTGTCGCTGCCGGTAGTCGTCATCCACCTGATCTTCCGTCCCGATCCCCGCGACCGCGCCGCAGGAGCACGACCGCGACCACTGCGTTCACGGTGAGGTTGACGCACGTCGACACCTGCACCGCCATGTCGAGCAGTTGCTGGAACATCTGCCGGTCACATCCTTCGTCCGAGTGGCGATGCACCCTGTGTAGGGCGGGCCGGTAGCGTTCAGTGACGTCCGTGAACGTTCGGCGAACGGGTCCCTCCCGACCGCGGCGTTCGGGGTTCGTTCGCTGTTCGGGCTTGAACGGCGGAGAGGGGCGCGGGATGGCGGGCAGGCTGGATCCGGTGAACGCCGATGCCCCGGCGGACATGCGCGTGCTCGCCGAACGGCTGCGCGGTGCGATGTCCGACGCCGGCTACCAGGTGTCGCGGATCTTCGCCGCCGACGCCGGTGTCTCTCCCGCGACGCTGTCCGACGCGCTCGGCGGCGCGAAGACGCCCAGCTGGGACACCGTCGCCAAGCTGCTCAAGGCGTGCGACATCCCGCCCGACGCCCGGTGGAAGCGCCTGTGGGAGGCCGCCCAAGGAGCCGAGCGGCAGTGGCGCGGCACCGCTCCGGCCGAATCGGTCGAGGTCCGCAGGCCGGGGTCGCTGTCCATCCGCCCGCCGATCGGCGGGCTGCCCGCGCACGTCCGCGGACGTGTCGAGGTGCTCGACCACATCGTCGACCTGGTCGGGCGACCTGAGCCGGTGCTCCAGGTGCTCCACGGGCTGGGCGGCTGCGGCAAGACCACCATCGCCCTGGAGGTCGCGCGCCGTGCACCGGCCGACTGCCCTGTCTTCTGGGTTTCGGCGTCGCAGCGCGGTGGGCTCATCGAGGGCATGAAGCAGGTCGCCCGCGAGGTCGGCGTGCCGGAGAACCAGGTCGAGCACGCGTGGGCCGGGCACGGCAGTGCGATGGACCTGCTGTGGCGGCACCTCGACGCGGCACCGCACCCGTGGCTGCTGGTCGTGGACAACGCCGACGAGCCACACCTGCTCGCGTCCGCGGGCGGTGTGCCCGGCGACGGCACGGGGTGGGTGCGTCCCAGCCGCGCGGGCACCACCGTGGTGACGTCCCGGGTCGGCACGCGCGAAGTGTGGGGCAGCCGGGCCAGGCTCCACCACGTGGACGTGCTGGGTGAGGAAGACGCCGCGGACGTGCTGATCGACCTGGCCGGTCACGCGGGCGAGCGGAGCGCGGCCCGCGCGCTCGCCGAACGCCTCGGCGGCCTGCCGCTGGCGCTGCGCTCGGCGGGCACGTACCTCGGCCGCACGTCGCGCGGTGGCGGGCTGCTGCGGCGCGAGGCCGGGCGTCCGGCGCGCGCGGCCACGTTCGACGCCTACCGGCAGGCCCTCGGCGACTTCGCGCCCGACCTGCTCGACGAGGGCGTGCCGCACCTGAACGACGTCGAACGGCGCGAACAGCTGCACCGCGGCCTGGTGAGCCGCACCTGGGAGATGAGCCTGGACCTGTTGGAGACGCAGGGTTTCGTGCACGCCAGGGCCTTGATGCGGCTCATGTCGTGCTTCGCCTCGGCCCCGTTGCCCGCCGACCTGCTGGACGAGGCCGTGCTCGCCGAGGCCGCGAGCCGGGCGGTCGTGCTGAGCGACGTGGACCTGTCGCTGGAGGCGTTGGTCGACCAGGCGATGCTCGTGGTGACCCAGGTCGACGGCCTGACAGGCGTGCCGGATCACGTTTCCGAGCCGCCGCTGGCGTGCCTGCTCGGCCACCGCCTGGTGCTGGAGGCGGTCGCGAGCAGGCTGCGCGCGCTGCCGGCCGCGGAGCAGGCGCCGACGTGGCGCGCGGCGGCCCGGCTGATCACGCGTGCCGCCACACCCGCGCCCGAGGAGGCCGAGAACTGGACCTGGTGGCGCCTCCTCCTGCCGCACGTGGCCGCGCTCGTGGCGTTGGTGCCGGAGGACGACGAGGCGGTGTTCCGCGAGGTGCTCCAGTGCGCCGTTCGCGGGTACGCGTACATGCCGTTCTCCGACGACGTCGAAGACGCCGAGCGGTACTCGCAGCTCGTGCTGTCCAGGGCCCGCGCACTGCCCGACGACGACCCCGTGCTGCTCGCCGCACGCCACCGCGCCGCGTTGGCCGGCACCGGTCCCATCGCCGAACGGGAGGCGGAGTTCCGGCGGATCGCCGCGGTCCAGACCGAGGTCCTCGGACCGGACCACCCGGACACCCTCGTGACCCGCCACGAGGCCGCATGGACGCTGGACCAGATCGAAGGCGCGGCGGGCGCCGTGGAGGAGATGCGTGCGATCGCCCGGACCCGGACCTCCCTGTTGGGCGCGGCGAACCCGTACACGCTGGTGTCCAGGAGCGTGCTCATCGGGATGTTGACCGACCTCGGGCGTCACGAGGAGGCGGAGGCGGAGATCCGCGCGGCGATCGCCGACTGCCACCGCGAACGCGGCCACAGCGACCACTTCACGTTGACGTGGAAGGCGAAGCTGGTGCGCAAGCTCATCAAGCGCGGTGAGACGGCCGTGGCGCTGGACGAGTTCCAGGACGCCTGGCGGGGTCCGGTCACACCGCACTCGGCGCGCGGCGAGGTCGCGGCCGTGCTGACGCTGCTCGGCCTGCACTCGGAGGCCGCGCTGGAGTACCGGGAACTCCTGCGCCACCTGCGGGCGTCCGGCCTGGACCGCGGCGATCGGTACCGGACAGTGCTGCGGGCGTATGCGGACTGCCTGCGCGAGCAGAAGCTGGTGGACGAGGCGATTGCCGCCTACGACGAGGACATCGCGCGGTCCACCCGCCTCGACGAGCACCACCTCAAACTCCGCCTGGACCGCGCGAAGGCGCTGCTGCTGGCCCGCCGCGACACCGAGGCCGAGGCGGCACTGGACGAGCTGCTCACCGAGCCGACGGGTGACCCCCTTGACCCCCTGTTCGTGATGTCGGTGCGGCGCAACCGGGGGGTCGCGCTGCTGAACCTGCGCAAGAACGTCGAGGCGGAGCAGGAGTGGCGCGCGCTCTTGGCGGACTACCGGACGCTCCTCGGGCCGGACGCGTGGGAGCTGCGCGACGCACTGACCTACCACGCCGACAGCCTGATCCGGCTGTCCCGGGAACCCGAGGCGCTCGACGTGCTGGCCGAACTGGCCGAGTTGCGGACATCAAAGTTCGGTCCGGGCGACCCGTCGGTGCTGGAGACCTCGACCACGCGGATCAGGCTGAGGTTGCGGTTGGCGCGGGTCACCGTCGACGAGGCGCTGGCCGAGTTCGCCGATCTGCCGGAGTGCACCGACCCGCGGACGCAGGAGCTGTGCTCGATTCGACTCGGCCGCGAGGTCGCCGCGACCCGCGTGCGCAACGGGGACAAGGAGGGCGCGGTCGAAGAGCTGCGCTCCCTGGACGGGAGGTGCGTGGCGCTGGGCAAGCACACCGACGGCCAGCTCACCCGCGTGCGCTGGTCGTTGGCGGATCTGTTAGAGGGCTTGGATCGCCCGGCCGAGGCCCTCGCGGTCTACCGCGCGTGCCTCGAAGTCGAGGAGCGACGCTTGGAGTCGACGCACGGCGATCTCTTGTCGACCCGTTGGGGCATCGTGCGGATGCGCTTGCGGGCCGAGGAGATCGACGCCGAGCAGGCGACTGCCGAGTTCGCCGACCTGGTGCCTGGCTATGCGGCGTTCTACGGTGCCACGGACGCCGCGACCCTGTGGCTGCGCAAGGAATTGGCGGAGACACGCCACGCGGCGGGCGACACGGCCGGCGCCGAAGCCGAGGTGCGGGCGTTGATCGACATCTGCCGGAAGCACCACAAGCCGGAGGATGCGGTCACCCGCGAAACCCTGTGGCGCCTCTCGTGGGTCCTGCTCTCCGAAGACCGCTACGCCGACGCCCTGCCGGTGCTGGAGGAGTGCCTGGCCGCCGAACTGGCGGCACTCCCGCCCGACGCCCGAGCACCCCTGCGCACCAGACGCCGAATCGCCCAGTGCCGCCACGAACTGGGCCTCGCGACACCCGGGGAAACCGCCGAGGTGTACCGCGCCGTCCTGCCGGGCCTGGTGGAGCACGACGGCCCGGACGGCGACCTGCCGATCACCATCCGCGCCGCGCTGGCCGACCTGGCGGGCTGAGAGTCGGACCGACCCCCACCCGCCGGTCCTGGAGCGGCGTGCTCTTGACGCGCTCAAGGGCACCCGGTTAGGTGTGTTAACGCTAACATCGTCTCGTTCAACGGAGAACCGATGATCAGACTCACCGCTGTCCTGGCCGCGTCGGCGTTGGTGGTGTCCACCCTGGTGACGCCCGCGACGGCCGCGGAAGAGGCCACCGTCACGGTGCGGCCCGATCCGACCTACCAGCAGGAGTCGTTCCAGGGCTGGGGAACGAGCCTGATCTGGTTCGCCAACGCGACCGGCGGCTACCCGGACGAGATCCGCAACAAGCTGGCCGACCTGCTGTTCGGCGAGGACGGCCTCAACCTCACCGTCGCGCGGTACAACATCGGTGGCGGCAACGCCCCCGACGTGCCGCCCTACCTCCGGGCCGGCGCGGCGGTGCCAGGCTGGTGGAAGGCGCCCGCCGGGACGACGCGCACCGACACGGACTGGTGGCGCGCAGGCGACCCGAGCCTCTTCGACCGGTCCGCCGACCCCCGGCAGCGCTGGTGGGTCGACAAGATCAAGTCGAAGGTGCAGCGCTGGGAGGCGTTCAGCAACTCGCCGCCGTGGTTCCAGACCGTCAGCGGCTACGTCTCCGGCGGCTTCGACCCGTCCGCCGACCAGTTGCGCGCCGACCGCGTCGACGACTTCGCCGCCTACCTGACGCAGGCGATGGTGGAACTGGAGAAGGCGCACGGCATCCGGTTCGACTCGCTCGACCCGTTCAACGAGCCCAACACCCCGTACTGGCGCACCACCCTCGGCCCCGACGGCAACCCGACCGGCGGCCGTCAGGAGGGCGCGCACATCAGCCCCGCGCTCCAGGCGCAGGTCGTGCCGGCGGCGGCGAAAGCGTTGCAGGACAGGGACTTGCGGGCGGTCGTGTCCGCGCCGGACGAGACCAACCCCGGCATCTTCGCCGAGGACTGGGCGGGCTACCCGGCGTCGGTGCGCGCCCAGGTCGGCCAGCTCAACGTGCACACCTACGGCACCGGCCGGCGCACCTCCGCCCGTGACATCGCCAAGGGCGCGGGCAAGCCGCTGTGGATGAGCGAGGTCGACGGCTCCTGGGGTTCGGGGCAGAGCTTCACCAGCATGGACCCCGGTCTCGGCATCGCGGAACGCGTGATCGACGACCTGCGCGAGCTCGAACCGCGGACCTGGCAGCTGTGGCAGGCGATCGAGGACTACGACAACATGAAGCCCGGCGGCGAGTCGCCCAACGGCATGAACTGGGGTGTCGTCCAGATCCCGTTCAACTGCGGGCCGAAGGACACCCTGGCCACGTGCACGCCGCGGGTCAACACGAAGTTCCACACCTTGCGGAACTTCACCCACCACATCAAGCCCGGTGACCGGCTGGTGAAGGTCGACACGACCACCGACGTCGCCGCGGTGCGCGGGCCGTTCGCCGAGCTGAAGTCCGTGGTGCACCTGAACAAGACCGACCAGGCCCAGTCGGTGGCGCTCGACCTGTCCGCGTTCGCCGCGGTCTGGCCGCACGCCGAGGTGCGGCCGGTGGTGACCGACGCGAACGGCGCGCTCGTCAAGGGCGCCGCGGTGCGGGTGAAGGACCGGAAGGCGACGCTGCGGGTGCCCGCTCAGTCGGTCACGACGTTCCTGGTAAGCGGCGTGCACGGGGTGAACCGGGACGCGGCGCTGGGCGGGAAGCAGCGGCTGACCGGCGTGCAGAGCGGCAAGTCGCTGGCGCCGTCCGGTGACAGCCTCGTGCAGCGCACCACCGACGCCGCCGCGGCGGACCAGGTGTGGCGGCTGGAGCGGCGTTCCGGCGGGTACGGCAACCGGGCGCAGTTCGCCGTGGTGAACGACGCCACGGGGCAGCGCCTCGCCGCCGCGAACGGTGACGCGGTGCTGGTGTCGAACGCTTCGGACGGGCCTGACGCGCGGTGGGTCCTGTCGTCCACGGGCGATGGCAGTTGGACGTTCGTGAACGCGGGCACCGGTGCGATGCTCGACGTGATCGGTGAGTCCCGTGACGACGGGGCCCGGATCGGGCTGTACACGCCGACTTCGGGTGCCAACCAGCGTTGGACTGCCGTCGAGGTCGGCTGATCTTCCAGGGCGAACGGCGCCGGTCCGGTGGACCGGCGCCGTTCGCGTGTGTCAGGACTCCCGCACCTTCACGAGGTCCGTGCGGTCGCCCGTGGCGTTGTGGTGGTGCAGCACGAGCAGGGTGCCCGAGTTCGGCGTGGCCGCGTCGCGGTGCACGCGCAGCGCCGTGCCTCGACGGCACCGGGTCACCTGCGAAGGTATGCGCATTTCGGCTCCGTCGAACTCCGCTTCGACCGAATTGCCCCACAATTCCGTTTGAAGTCAGGTCATGTCAAAGGTCGGGTAAATCGGTCTTTGCCTCGACCTGCGGACATGGCGTAAGGAAGGCGTAAAAACTGCCAATGCCCTCTCGACGGGAAGGGGCGACTGCTCGACGATCTTCGTAGGTGTTGATGGCAGAACCGCGACCACCCCTGACTGCGATGAGCATGCCGGGAGAGGCCGGGCCCGGCGCACACCCCGCTCCGGGACAGCGTGCGGAAAGGAGACGCGCAGTGGAGGCCAAGCAGATCGTCGTCGGTATGGACAACTCACCGGCAAGCGCCGCAGCACTGGAGTGGGCCATGTGCCAAGTGCGAGACGGGGGAACCGTGGTGGCGGTGTCGGTGTGCGGTATGAGGACTCCTTACGGCAGCGCGGACGTCTTCCACAGCACCCGCCTGCGCGTCATGCGCGACGCCATCGCGCGGATCGGTCCGCGTGAGGGCGTGCACGTGGAGCAGTCGGTGCTCGACGGCGAACCGGGTCCGGCTCTGGTGAAACTGGCGGAACAGGCCGACAGCCTGGTGCTCGGTCACCACGGGTACCGCCGGGGTGGGGCCACGGTCGTCGGATCCGTGATCGTGCACTGCCTGAAGCACGCGTCCTGCCCGGTCGTGGTGGTCTCGAGCGACGGCACACCGGTGACCTGACCACAGTCGGCAACGTGTCGTCCGCCGGACACCGCCGACCCGCGCCGCCACGCGACGCGACCCGTCGTTCGGTGTCTCGGCGGTCAACCCGCACGACAGCCAGGCCCTCAAGCCCGTGCCCATGACCGTCCCGGCTGATGTCCAGCACCTCGAACGGCTTTGGGGTACACCGGTTCAGCCCGGTACCGGCCGCCCGGATCAAGGCATGACCTACGGTTGGCAGATGGGTTGCCGCTCGGTCTCGACCGGGCCCTGGTGACGGACCCGGTCCCGGTCGTCCACCTACGACTCGGCGGCCACACGGTCGAGCCACTCCAGCATCAGCGCGTCGAACAGCGCCGGCTGCTCGATCTGGAGGTTGTGTCCGGCCACGTCCAGTACCGCGAAACTCGCCCGCGGGTAGTGCGGGAGCAGTGCGAACTGGTCCAGGTAGCCCACGCTGTCGTCCTGCCGTCCGGTGAGGATCAGGGTCGGCCGCTTGAAGGGCTCGCCGGCCTCGGGTTCCTCGACAAGCCGCCAGCGCTGCCGGACACGGGCCATCGCCTCGGCGTCTGCAAGGTCGAGACCGGGGAGGATCTCGTCGCGGAACCGCCGCACGGTTTCCGGTGTCTGCACAACCGAGATGGCCGCGAACTCCTCGGCGAGCCGGTCGTCGAGCGAACCGAGCAGTTCGGCGTCAGCGCGCAGGACCTGGCGGTCGGGGACCGTGCGCTCGGCGTGCTCCACCTTCACGCCCATCGGGCAGATCAACGCCAGCCCGAGCACCTGCTCGGCGCGAGATCTGGCGATCGCGCGGGCGAGGTAGCCGCCGTAGGACTCGCCGACGAGCAGAAACGGCGTGTTGCCGATAAGGGCGTCCACGAAATCCTGAATGACGTCGAGGATGTGGTCGGAGCTTGCGATGGCCGGCGGGGACGGCGACTTGCCCATCCCGGGCAGATCCGGGTACAGCCGGCGATACCCCGTACGTCCGGCGAACACCGGTTCCAGACAGCCCAGCATCAGACGGTGGTCGGGTGCCCATCCGTGCAGTGCCAGCACCGGGATGCCGGCGCCTTCCTCGACGAAGTTCAGCGTCACGGACGTAGGTTCGGGCATCGTGGATCCTTACTGATCTCGGACTACGGCATCGCCCCCCCGCATCGTGCCACCATTGATCTTGCCTGGCACGCGAGAAACCCGGCCTCAAGATCGAGGACCGGGCTTTGACCTGTGGAAACAGGCCTTAGCGGGTTGTGGGGCCAGGGTGCCGGCTTCAGTTGCCGTGCCCGGCGGTTCGGCGCTGCAGGGCACGGTGGGCGAGCGCATCGACGATGCGTTGCCACGCCGGTGACGCCTCGGAGATCCGGGAAACGACCAGCTTCAGGTACCCCGGCCGGCCGCTGTCTCGTTCGTGTTCGATCTCCCATGCGTCCAGGTCGTCGATGAGCCGGTCCAGGCGTGGATCGTGCGGATCCCAGTCGACTGCCTGATCGCAGGCGAGATACAGGCGCGTCGTCTCGGGGTCGTCGAAGCCGGCGTTCTTGTCCCGTACCCGCTGCGGCATGACGCGCGGGTCCAGTGCCTGCATCAGGATCCACGAGTCGCGCTCGAGCCGTACCCTCCGTTCGCTGACCCCGAGACCGCGCATCCGGTCCAGGATGGCGACCACCTCGGGGGGCAGGACAAGCCTTTCGCCGCTTTCCAATTCGGTGATCCTGCGGCGGTGTTCGGTGAGCTGGTCGATCTTGCGCTGCAATTCGGCGTCGATGTCGGTGATGGCCGCGGCGAACTCGGTCGGCTGTGCGTGCAGCAGCGCGTCGATACGGGCCAGCGGAACACCGGCATCGGCGAGGGTCCTGATCCGGATGAGATCCACTGCCGCTTGCGCGCTGTAACGGCGGTAGCCGGAGGCATCACGCTCGGGCTCGGGCAACAGGCTGACGTGGTGGTAGTGGCGGACGGTGCGCACGGTCACGCCGGCGGTCGCCGCGAGTTGGCCGATCGTGAGCACCGTTCGCCTCTGGTCTTGGTGAAACGTGATCGTGCCGAGTCTAGGGGCGAGCCGCCCGGTCGACGACGTCGCGGATCGCCTGGACCACGGCATCGGGGCGGTCGAAGCAGAGCCGGTGGTGGAGGGTGTCGGAGAGGATGCGTTGTTCCCCGTGCGAGACCGCGTTCACCAGGGCCGCGTCCATCCTCGTCTTGCCGTCGTGCATCTCCTGCAACGTCCGCTCCGACATCAACGCCCGCTGGGCGGGATCGATGCCCACCACGGTGAGAGCGACCACCGGGACGTCGGGAACGTTCGGCCCGGCCCGCAGTTCGGTGGCGAGTTCGACCAACGTGCCGCGCTCGGCGATGCCGACGCGGATCCATTCGTCACTCACCTTGGCATCGATCAGCGATTGCCGCACGTGCTCCGGGTAGTCCGCGCGCAACTCGGCGAACATCTCGCGCAGGGCCGGGCGCATCTGTTGGAGCTGCTCCAGATCAGGTGCCATCTGCTCGCCGGCGGCCAGACCCGCCGCGGGAGGTATGAAGTCGTCCCAGTCGCGGTGGAGGGCGTCCAACCAGACCAGTCCCGCCACGTCCTGCGGGTACAGCTGCGCGAACCGGTGCGCGTAGAAGCCGCCGAGGGAGTGCGCCGCCAGAACGTACGGGGCGGCGATGTCCTGGGCGCGCAGCAGCTCGTGCAGTTCCGCGGCGACCGCGGCGGCGGTGCGCGGCAGCGGGAGGGGATCGCTGTAGCCGGTGCCGCCGCGGTCGTACACGACGGCGGTGGTGAACTGCGAAACCCCTTGCTGGACACCGAAGTAGTCCAGGCCGACCGCGCTGGCGCCCGGCAGGAACACGACGGCCGGTCCGCCGCTGCCCGCCCGGTGCACGAAGACGCGGCGGCCGTCGATCTCCTGGAACCCTCCGATCGGCGGAGCGAGTCGAGCCGCGGAAGTGCTGCTGTTCGTCATGCGTCAAGGCTCCAACCCTGACGTAGCGTCAGGGTCAACCCCTTCCGCCGCAGTACCCAGCTCGAACCGGCCTGCGCGCCACTTCCTGATCTCAGAGGGCATTCAGCTGCGTGAGGATGAATTGGACAGTGTTGAGATGGTCCGTGGGCTGGGCAGGTGGGCGTGCCCTGCTGCGAGATGGTTCTGCAGGCGTGCGTGGCGGAATTGGTAGACGGAGCCGACCTGGCGCAGGATCCCCAGGCGGTGAGCATCTGCGAGGAACGCCTGAAGCCGCCGCGGCAGGCGTCCCCGGGCAGCCAGCGATAGCCGTGCGCTGGTGTAGTGCGCCCATGCTGACGCGTTCAGGGCGACCACGAGGCACAAGACGGAACTGTTGAAGAGCACGTAGACCACCCCGCGCAGAGTCGAATCCAGCTCGAAGGAGCCGAAGGAGCCGAAGGAGTCGTCATATCTGGAATAGCGGACGAGGGCCCACGGGACGGAGTCTGTCAGCACGGGCGCCATGACCGCGACGATCCCCGCGACAAGGGCGAGGAGGCGATCGGCTCGGACGGACGAGGCTGGTGTCACCACGTCGTGGAGACCGCTGGGGTTCTTGATCCACCGCAGAAGGGCGAAGCCGATGCCGATGACCGTCCCGCCCGCGAGCCCTGCCAACGCGGCGTCGATGGAAATCGTGATGCTGGGCATTCCGAGGGTGAAGACACGCGCCGCCACGGTGAAGCAGAGGTCGGAACCCATCGGTAGAGCTGCCACCAGGCCAGGTCGTAGGTGCCCTGTCGTTGTAGTCCGGCAGCAAGGTGTGTCAGGCAGCGATGAGCCCGAGTCGGGTTCCAGCGGTGTCCGGCAGTGCCCTGCCGGTGGGCGCGGGTGTAGAGGGTCGGGACGAGGGCGTCGAGCAGGTGGTGCTCGACGGCGGCGGGGGTGGGGAAGCGGCCGGTGTCGGTGAGTTCGGCGGGATCGCCGGGGGCGTCGGCGTACACGGCTCGGGCGAGGGCCACCATGAGCGGGCTGGCCAGGGCCTGGGCGGTCGGCCCGTTCGGGTTTTGGGCCAGGTGCTCGGCCAGGGCGTCCCAGTGTTCCTGGCGGGGGCCGGGCGGGGTGGCCAGGCGAAGCAGGGTGAGGGCGTCGTCGGGGCGAACGGGTGAGGGTGTGATGACTGCCGCGCCGGTCAGGACGCCGGCGTCGGCCACGGCGGTGGTGTAGTCGGTGGTGCGGCAGGTGAGCACCACGGGAGCGTGAGGATCGAGGGTGTCGTTGAGTGCCGTGAGCACTGCGGCGCGGCCGGGTTCGGGGCGCTCGTCGAGAGCGTCGAGCACGGGCAGGATGCGGCCTTCGGCGAGCAGGTCGTCGATCGCACTGGGCCCGAAGGTCTCGGCGTCGGCCAGTACGGGGTAGTCGGCGGCGATCCGGCGCCGCAGCCATGCCCGCAGGCTGTCGCGGGACGGGTCGAACGAGGCCAGCGAGAGCAGCACCGGTACCGGCTCGTTCGCGTCATGGTCGCGTAGCAGGGCGAGGGTGAGCAGCACCGCGAAGGTGGTTTTGCCCGATCCCGCTGATCCCAAGACGACCAGGCGGCGGCGCGGCAGGCCGCGGAAGGCGGATGCCAACTCCTGTGGTGCGTCGGCCCGGCAGGTGACCGGGTCGCCGATCAGCTGCCGGTGATCGCTGACGTTGTGCAGGGGGTAGTCGGCCCACAGCACGGGCAGTGGCGCCGGGTCGAACAGTTGGCGCAGCACCGCCTCGTCCTGCCACTGCTGGCGCACCAGCCGTGCCAGCAGTCGGGCGGCCTCCGCCACCTGTCCGGGAGTCGACTGGCCGTGTCGTGGGTTGCGGCGCCACGCCCAGACCGCCAGCACACCGAACAGACCGACCACAGCCGCCACCACCGAACTGGCATCCGCGGCCTCCTCGGGCTCCGCCCACACCCATACCGCTACCTGGCCGGCCGTCAGAGCGGCGCACAGCAGCCACGTCAGGACCCACCGCCACCGCATCCCCGCCCCCTGACTGTCGCAATCTCGCCCTGGTGGAGTTGTCGGCCCGCGAGGAACGTCGTCGACTCGACGTGCAGCTCGTGGCTGTCGACGTCGACCACGACCCAGTCGACCGAGCCGTCCTCGGCGACAGCGCGTTCCGCTCGGAAGGGCACCAGCCACAACTACTTGATCACCTGTGCCCGGCACCTCCCGAGTACTGATCAGTCACACGACCGGGATCACAAGATCCCTCGTGTGGCCGACGATGGACCGCCCGTGGGCGGCTCGGCCGGCGCACTCACGTGGCGCACCGCCGGCGCACAGGCGTCCAGGAGTGCCGTCACACCCGATCCCCGGATCCGCCCGGACCATCACCGGTCCCCGACGGAGCTCATGGTCCCGCGAGCACCCCGCTGGGGGAGAGGATGTTGCGGGGCCCCTGTGCGAGCAGGTGATCTTCGTCGCGGTCGATCCACTGCCGTCGCAGCACGGAGAGCGTGGTGGACATGTTGAGGCCGTTGATGCCGGGCAGTGCGCCGAGGTCTTCGGTGACGAACCGGGACAGGTGGTCCTCGTCGGTGAACACGCCGTGGTGGAGGACCGAAGCGGGCCCGGCGGTCATCGCGGTGAATCGCCCGTGCGGGTGCTCGCCGAGCGCGGTCAGCACGGCGGGGACGTGCTGGGGCCGGACGTCCAGGGTGAACAGCGCGGTGATCGGGAACCCGAGCACGGCGGGCTCGATCTCCACCCTGGGGCGGGCCGCGCCGGTCTCCAGCAGCGACTGGATCGTCCGGTAGGCGGTGGAGCGGCTGACGTCGAGGTCGCGGCGTTCGGTGACGTCGCTGATCCTGCGGGTGCTGGACTTCGTTGACCGGGCGGGCAACAAGCTGCCGCATCCGTTCTGGCTGTTCGTCATCCTGAGCGTGCTGCTGGTGGTGGTGAGCGCGCTGCTGGCCGGGTTCGGCGTGTCGGTGCTGTCCCCGGCGGACGGCAAGGTGGTCGAGGTCAAGAGCCTGATCTCCGACGCCGGGGTCGAGGTGATGCTCGGCGACCTGATCGAGAACTTCGTCAACTTCCCGCCGCTGGGCCTGATCGTGGTGGTCATGCTCGGGGTGGCGGTCGCGGACGGCACCGGCCTGCTGCCGGCGCTGATGCGGGCCGCGCTGCTCCGGGTGCCAGGCAGGCTGGTGACCTTCGCCCTCGCTCTGACCTGCATGTTCGCCCATGTGGCCGGGGATGCCGCATTCGTGGTGATGATCCCGCTCGGCATGATCGTGTTCCGTGCGGTGGGCCGCAGCCCGATCATCGACGCGGTCGTGGCCTACGTGGCCGTGGGTGGCGCGAGCAGCATCAGCCCGGTGATCGAGGGTTCGGACGCGATCTTCGCCGGGCTGACCACCTCGGCCGCGCACACCATCGACCCCGGCTACACGGTCACGCCGGTGGCCAACTGGTACTTCTCCGCGGCGTCCTCGCTGCTGCTCGCGATCACGATCACCCTCGTCACCGAGACGATCGTCGCGCGCCGGGTCACCGCGATGAACGCCGCCGAGGCGGAGCTGACCGACGTCGAGGAGCTGCCGGACATGTCCCTGTCCGCGGCCGAGCGCAAGGGCGTCCGCCGGGCGGTGATCGCCGGGGTGCTGTACGTGCTCGCCGTACCCCGATGAGCCCTTATTTCGTCATCGCGCTCGGCTTCATCCGCCGCTACCGGCCCTCCGCCGGGATCGGGACGCTGATGTCGCTGGTGCTGCCGCTGGCCGTGGTCAACCTGGTCGTCTGGCTGGGCATGTTCCTGGCCTGGTACGCGCTCGGCATCCCGCTCGGCCCCGGCGTCCCCGTCCGTTGAACCCCCACTCCCGAACAGATTGGCGTATCGCGATGTCCGCGAAATCCTTGTCCGCCTGGTGCCGGGACTCACTCGGTGAGCAGCTCGCCGATATCTCGGAACTGGTCGGCCACGAGTCGCCCAGCACCGGCAAGGCGTTGCTCGACACCGCCGCGGACTGGATCGAGGGCTGGCTGCACGACCGGCTCGGCCCACCCGCCGAGTGGACGCGGCGCGAGCAGGACGGGTACGGCGACGTGCTGGAGGCGACCTATCCCGGCACCCCGGGAGAACCGGTGCTCCTGATCGGCCACTACGACACCGTGTGGCCGGAGGGCACACTGGACGACTGGCCGTTCACCGTGCATGACGGCACGGCGACCGGGCCGGGTGTCTACGACATGAAGGCGGGCCTGGTCACCGGCGTCTGGGCGTTGCGGGCACTGCGGGATCTGGATCTGCCCCACCCGACGGTGAAGTTCCTGTTCAACGGCGACGAAGAGCTCGGCAGCCCGGTTTCGCGGCCCCACATCGAAAACGCCGCACGCGAAAGCGCAGCCGCGTTCGTGCTCGAACCCGGAGTCGGCTGGGACGTCAAAACCGAACGCAAGGGCGTCGGCACCTTCACGATCTCCACCACCGGCATCGAATCCCACGCGGGCAACGAACCCTCCGCCGGCGCCAGCGCCGTGCACGCCCTCTCCGAGATCGTCGGGCGGCTCATCGCGGCGGCGGACCCCGATGCCGGGACCACGATCAACGTCGGCACCATCGACGGCGGCACCGCCCGCAACGTCATCGCGGGCCGGGCGCGGTGCCTCGTCGACGTGCGGATCACCCATCAGGCCGAGGCCGACCGCGTCGACCGGGTCCTCGCCGGCCTCCAACCCGCCGACCCCCGCGTCACCGTGACCGTCGGCGGCGGGTGGAGCCGCCCGCCCATGCGCCTCACCCCGGCGAGCAAGGACCTGTTCGACCTGGCCGACGAGATCGCCACCGAGCTGCGCGGGCCGCTCGAACCGATCAGCGTCGGTGGCGGTAGCGATGCGAACTTCGTCGCCGCGCTCGGCGTGCCGGTGCTCGACGGGCTCGGCAGCAGCGGCGCGGGCGGCCACGCGCGCCACGAGCACATCCTCGTCGACCACATGCCCGAGCGGATCGCACTGGTCGCAGCTCTGCTCCGGCGGCTCGGTTCCCCCGCGCGGCACTGACCGAATCGTTCGGCAGTCGGCCGGGGCCCGTGCCCACTCGATGACGTGGGGGAGTGCGGGCCCTCCCGACGCGGGATCGCGCCTTTCTCCCCGTTCGGGGAATTCTCGTACTCGGCGACCACAGCGACCACGGCGAGCTTGTACGCGGCTTTGGCTCAGGGCTCACCGCGTCCCGATGTCGTGCGCGACACCGTCGGTGATGGCCTGGAGCTTGTCCGGGTTGGCCACGTTGTGGATGGCGGCGATGCGGCCGTCGGCGTCGAAGTCGAAGGTGACGGTGGCGATCACGCGGTCCGGTCCGCTGAACACCACGCCCGGTCCGCCGTTGATCTCGACGAGTTCGGCGTTCATGTCGGCGGGCTCGACGCCCTGGTAGGTGACGGTGCCGATGGCCGCGAACCAGGCGGCCACCGTGGACGCGCCCACGACCGGACGCATGGCCTGGCGGACCTTGCCGCCGCCGTCGGTCCACAGGGTGACGTCCGGGGACAGCAACTCCATCAGGGCGTTGACGTCACCGCCGGTCGCCGCGGTGAAGAACCGCTCGGTGACCTCGCGCTGCCGTGAGCGGTCCGCGGTGAAGCGCGGCCGCCGGGCCCGCACGTGCTCGCGAGCACGGTGCGCGGCCTGCCGCACCGCGACTTCGGAACGCTCCACCGCCTCCGCGATCTCGGCGTGGCTGAAGTCGAAGACCTCCTTCAACACGAACACCGCGCGCTCGAGCGGGCTCAGCGTCTCCAGCACCACCAGCATCGCCATCGACACCGACTCCGCGTCCACGGCGGCCTCGGAGGCGTCCCCGCCGGTGAGGATGGGCTCCGGGAGCCACGGCCCCACGTAGGTCTCCCGCTTGTGCCGGGTGGAGCGCAGTCGTTCGAGCGCGACGTTGGACACGATCCGCGTCAGGTACGCCTTGGGGTCGGCCACCTGAGAGCGGTCGGCGGCCGACCACTTGATCCAGGCGTCCTGGACCGCGTCCTCGGCGTCGGCCGCGGTGCCGAAGCACGCGGACGATCGACACCGCGGCGTGCACCTCCGGGTGCGACACCGACCGCAGCGCGTCGTCGGTGACGATGCGGCCGCGCTCGTCGACGGTCAGCCCGGCGGCGGCCGCCAGCGGCGACACCCGCGTGCCGCTCGTCCACAGGACCACGTCGGCGGCGACGGTCTCCCCGTCCGCCAGGTCGATCGCGTCGGGCAGCACCTTCACCACCTCGACCCCGGTGCGCACGTCCACGCCCAGGCGCTGGAGCGCGGACCGCAGATATGCCCTGGCCTTCGGGTTCATGGCCGCACCGGGTTCACCCCGGCCCAGCAGCACGACGTTCAGTTCCGGGTGCCGCTCGGCGATCTCCGCGGCCGACTCGACGCCGGTCAGCCCGCTGCCGGCGACCACAACCGTGCCGCTGCCCAGCCCTGCCAGCCGGTCGGCCAGCACCTCGGCGTCGTGGGCGCTGTTCAAGGTGTGCGCGTGCTCCTCGACACCTGGCACGGCCGCGGTGTCGGTCACACTGCCCAACCCGTACACCAGCGTGTCGTAGTGCAGGGTCCGGTCGTCGTCGATCCGCACGGTCTTCGCGTCCGCGTCCACCGCCGTCACCCATCCGCGCAAGAACCGCGCACCCGTGCCCTCCAGCAGCTCCGGGATGTCCAGCTCGGCGACCTGCTGCCCGGTCGCCGTCATGGGCAGCCGCAGCCGCTCGGTGAACCGCTCCTGCGCGTTCACCAGGGTCACCCGCACGTCCTCGCGCCGCCCGACCCGGGCCGCGAGCTGGATCGCCGCGGACATACCTGCGTAACCCGCACCCAGGATCACGACACGGTGTGCGGTCGTTGTGCCTGCTTCGTGCTGTGCGCTCATCGTTCGCCTTCCTCCACTGGCTGCTGACGACCACCAGATGCAAGCGGCCCGCCCATCCGTGACCCGAAGTAGGTGTGATGTGGGTCACAGTCGGTGTGGAACGTGCAAGCTGGTGGACCGCGTGCATCGGCAGCACCGACTCGGGAACCGCGAACGGGGGAACACGCGCGCCAGGCGGAGGCCGTGGCCCGGCGGGTGTCCGCGCGCTCCGGGTGAACCGATCGGGGGGCGTGCCGGACACGAAGGGGTGCGGTCGTGGTGGTGGCCTTGCGGCGTGCCGGCGCGGATTCGACCCTGGGAGTCGGATGCGGTGTGGCGCCAACCGAGGAGGCGGTCGTGGGCGGGGTCTCGCGGCGGTCGGTTCTGGTCGGGGGAGTGGGCGGTGTCGGCTTGCTCGCCCACGGTGGTTCGGCGGCGTCGGCGGTGCCGGCGGTGTCGTCGGAAGGAGAGCACCGGGACCGGCGCATCGACGTCCACCACCACTGCACGCCGCCGGGGTGGCTGCGGTGGGCCGAGTCGCAGGGCATCCTCGACCGCGCGGCCCTGCCGTGGTGGGCCGAGTGGGACGCCCGGGCGGCGCTGTCCGCAATGGACGGAGCCGGTGTGGGGACGGCGGTCGTGTCGGTGGCGATGCCCGCCGTCCGCTACCGCGACGGGCATCAGCACAAGGAAGGTCTCACGATCGCGTACCACGAGGTGCGCGACCTGGTCGACGCCCATCCCGGGCGGTTTGCGTTCCTGTCGCGCGTGCGCCTGGACGACGTGGACCTCGATGTGTGGTCGGTGCGGACCGGCGCGGAGATGGGCGCGGTGGGGTGCCAGGCGTTCACACACGGCCGCAGCGGCACCTACGTCGGCGACCAGGTCTTCGACCCCCTGCTGGCCGAGCTCGACGCGTTGCGCAGCGTCCTCGTGCTGCACCCGACGGACCTCCCGGGCAGCGCGCCCGACCAGGCCGTCGTGCCGGGGATACCGGGCTACGTGTGCGACTACGCGCTCGACACCACGCGGGCCGCGCTGAACCTGGTCGTCCACGGCACGCTCGACCGCTTCCCGAACGTCACCGTCGTCCTGCCGCACGGCGGCGGGTTCCTGCCCTATGTCGCCGATCGGGTGACCCTCAACGCCGACCACTTCGACCCGCCCCTCCCGCCAGGCGGGCTGGACGACTACCTGCGCCGGTTCCACTACGACACGGCAGCGCCGATGTCCTGGCACTCGACGCCGACGCTCCTGTCCTCCGTGAGTCCGACGCACCTGCACTTCGGCAGCGACTGGCCCGTCATGTCGACCGCGCAACTGGCCCGCGCGACTGCGGCGTTCGACGCCGATCCCGCGCTGGACGCGTGGCTGCGCCGCGGCATCAACCGGGACAACGCACTCCGACTCTTCCCCGCATTGCGGGCGCTGGGGTGAGCTGGTCGGGCAGGAGCGGCACGAGTACGACGAGATACGAGATCAACCGCGCCATCGAGGAGGCGAAAGGGCGAGCAGGCCGGACGAGACACCGGCGGGCGCGCGCTGGGTCCGTTGCCACCCGGCATCGCGGTGTTCTACGAGATGCTGCTCGACAGCCACCGCCGTTCGCTGGTCTTCACGAGCCCCCGGGGGCTTCCCGCTGCGCCGGTCGAACTTCCGCCAGCGCTTCTGGCGGCCGGTGCGCTGCTGCCCGGGGTTGATCGCCGCGCGGTGCGGGCATCGACGCACCCCGGCCGGCGAGATCGCGTCGGTAGCCCTACCCGCCGCGGACGGCGCGGCGGAGCTTCGCGAGGCGCTCGTGCAGGGTGCGTTCCCCGCCGTGCTGCGTGGGGCGGTAGTAGTCCTTCCCCACCAGCGCGTCCGGCGGGTACTGCTGCTCCAGGACTCCGTCGGGGGTGGCGTGGGGGTAGCGGTAGCCGACCGCGTTGCCCAGCTTCTCGGCGCCTGCGTAGCGGCCGTATCGCAGGTGGGCGGGCACCGCACCGACGGCGCCCGCGCGGACGTCGGCCATGGCCTCGTCGATCCCGACGATCACCGTGTTCGACTTCGGCGCCGTGGCCAGGTGCACGGTGGCCTGCGCCAGGGCGAGGCGGGCCTCGGGCATCCCGATCAGCTGGACGGTCTGGGCCGCGGCGACGGCGGCCTGCAGCGCGGTCGGATCGGCCAGCCCGACGTCCTCGCTGGCGTGCACCACCAGCCGCCGCGCGATGAACCGCGGGTCCTCCCCGGCCACGAGCATGCGGGCCAGGTAATGCAGCGCGGCGTCGGGGTCTGAGCCGCGGATCGACTTGATGAACGCGCTGATGACGTCGTAGTGCTGGTCGCCCTGCCGGTCGTAGCGCACGGTGGCCTCGGTGACGGCCCGCTCCACGGCCGGCACGTCGATCACCGAGCCGCCCGTGTCAGCCACCCCGTCAGCGCTCGCCTCCAGCGCGGTCAGCGCGCTGCGGGCATCGCCGGCGGCGAGGCGCACCAGGGCGTCCTCGGCCTCGGCCGACAGCGAGACCGAACTGTCGAGGCCGCGCCGATCCGTCACCGCCCGGCGCAGCAGTTCGCGGACCTCGTCCTCGGTCAGGGACTGGAGCTGCAACACCAGCAACCGCGACAGCAGCGGCGACACCACCGAGAACGACGGGTTCTCCGTGGTGGCCGCCACGAGCAGCACGAGCCGGTCCTCGACGGCCCCGAGCAGCGCGTCCTGCTGGGTCTTGGAGAAGCGGTGCACCTCGTCGATGAACAGCACGGTTTGCCGGTCGTGATGGTCGCGGCGACGGCGCGCGTCGTTGATCACCTCGCGTAGTTCCTTGACGCCGCTGGACAGCGCCGAGAGGGCGACGAAGTGCCGGGTATCGACGGCGGCGAGCAGGCGCGCGATCGTGGTCTTCCCGGTGCCGGGCGGGCCGTAGAGCAACACCGACGCCGCCGCCCCGCCCTCCACCAGCCGCCGCAGCGGCGCACCGGGACGCAGCAGGTGCGCCTGGCCGACGACCTCGTCGAGCGTGCCTGGCCGCATCCGCACCGCCAACGGCGCGGTGGCCCGCACCTGCTCCGCGGGCGGAGTGTCGGACGCCGGCAACTCGAACAGCCCCTTCGCCTCGGCCGTCACCGCGCCACCCTCTCGCCGACCGGGAGGCGTTGCCCGATCCCGTGCAACCCGGCGTCCAACTCGTCCATTATCGTCGCCTTTGCATCGACAAGCGCTTCTATCAACGGATCGGCTCCGCGCCAGTGTGGCGTTGTCGTGGCCGGGCATGGCGTGGGTGCCGTCCCGGCAGTCTGAAGAAATTCCCGCATCACAACGGGCGCAGGTGCTCGATCGTGACGCGGTGCTGCTCGGCCAGCCGCTGGGCGATCAACGAGCGGTGGCAGGCCTCGGGATCGCGCTCGACACAGAGCAGCGCGGCGGTCCCGCTGCTCGGCAGCGCCGACACGATCGGCGTGAGGTCGGCGCGGTCGAGGATCTCGGTGGTGTAGCGGCGGGTGTACTCGGCGGCGAGCTCGCGGCGCGAGCGCTTGCCGACCCCTCGGCGGTCGTCCTCGGCGTACTGGAGCCGGCGCAACTCGGTGGTTGGGGCGAGCTCGGGGTGGTGCTCGTAGGCGATCCGGGCATGGGCGAGGGCCGTCTGCAACCGGCGTGAGTTCGCCCAGGCGTACTCGGGTCCGCGGACACCGCGGCGCTGGCGTACGTCGAGTAGCAGGCGGACGTCCGCGTGCTGCAGTCGTTGCAGGAAGGACTCGCCGTCGAAGCCGTAGACGCCGATTGTCACCATTCTGAGCACGGGAAATCACCCACCTGCCTGCTACTCGTGCCGGTTCGACCGAATGCCCTGCCGGAGGCGGCGAGGTCGCGTCACGCGACGGCGGTCCCCTCGAGCTCGACCATCAGGACGGGGATCGCCAGCCGTGTCACCCCGAGCATCGTGGTGGTCGGTGCCACCCCGGCGGCGCCCAACCGCGACGCCAGCACGCCGTAGTGCTCGAAGAGCCGATCAACGTCGGTGGTGTAGACGTTGAGCCGGACGAGGTTCGCGAGGGACATGCCGGCCTCGCCGAGGACGGCCTCCATGTTGTCGAGGCTCAGCGCCAACTGCGCCGCCATGTCACCGGCATGCTGGGGCTTGCCGTCGCCGTTCATCGCGGTCTGCCCGGAGCAGTACAGGGTCCGGGTGTGCCCGGAGACGATTTCACCCTGGTTGTACCCCATCTCCACCGACCACGTCCACGGGTTGACGGCCGTTCGCTCCATTGCCACATCAGCTCCATTCGACTCATCGACAGTGCGTACGTCCATCGGCTCGGTAGCCACCTTCTTGTTTGCCATGCCGATAAGCCTCCCAACGAATCACGACATCCTGTGTCATGTATTCCGGTAAAGTTTTCGTATGCGCGCCGACCGGTTGGTATCGCTGGTTCTGCTGCTGCGCCAGCGCGGTCGGCTGTCCGCGACCGCGCTGGCCCGCGAACTGGAGGTATCCACCCGCACCGTGCTGCGCGACATCGAGGCGCTGTCCGCAGCCGGCGTCCCGGTCTACGCCGAACGCGGCCGGCACGGCGGGTTCGCGTTGCTGCCCGGTTTCCGGACCGAGCTCACCGGACTGAACCACGACGAGGCCCTTGCCCTGCTGGTCGCCGGATCACGGCGCGGCGCGCAGGCATTCGGCCTCGGCTCGGCGCTCGCTTCGGCCATGCTCAAGGTGGTCGACGCGCTACCCGAAAGCCATCGGGACACCGCGGCCGGCGTGGCCGAGCGATTGCTCATCGACCCCGAGACCGACCTCCTGTCGCGTCGGCAGGTCGCTGAGGAGGTATCTGACCCCATAGCGGCCGAGGTCCGGCGCGCGGTGTTCGCCGGACACAAGCTGCGCATCCACTACGCGGCGGCGGACCAGACCCCGAAGTGGCGCACGGTGGACCCGATCGGCCTGGTCACCGTGCGCGACCAGGGCTACTTGCTGGCCACGAGATCCGGCGCGGACCGCACCTACCGGCTGTCCCGGATCTTGGCCGCCGAGGAACTCGCCGAACCCGCACAGCGACCGGACCGGGTCGATCTGGACCGGGCCTGGCAGGAACGCAGCACGCGGTTTCGGACCGGCGGCGACCAGGTCACCGTGCTGGTACGGGTGAACCCGGCGCGGCGGGAGGACCTGGTGGGCACCGCGCTGGCCGTCCTCGCCGAAGAAGCCGACGCAGACGACTGGCTGCGGCTGGAGGTGACCTTCCAAGATTCGAGACACGCCGAATGGGCGTTGTGGCAGCTCGCCACGAACGCGGAAGCCCTGGCCCCGCAGTGGTTGCGCACCTCCCTGCGCAACCGCGCCGCCGCGATCGCCACCCGCTACGAAGCGTCCTCCTGAGAGTTGTCGCCTTCCGCGGGCCGCCGCCGACGCGATTCGGACCGCTCCGTACCGGTAGGTGCCAAGCGCTCCGACTCGAACGTGTCCTCCGCATCGTGGGAGTTGTACCTACATGAGATGACCCTGTTGCCCAATTCCAGGGGCCCCACATGGTGTGACTGCTGTGGTGCAAGATCAACGTCCGTGACCAGATCTGTCGCATGCGGGCTTCGACTTCACCGTGTTGACCGGGTTCCGCGACCGCCTTCTCGCCCACCGCCTGGAGGAGACGGTCTCGATCTGCTGTTGCGACGCCTGACCGAGCTGGGATTGGTTGCCTCCGAAGGTAGGCAGCGGACCGATTCGACCCACGTGCCGGCCGCCGTCCGAGCGCTCAACCGCCTGGAGTTCGTCGGGGAAACTCTGCGGGTGGGCGCTGGAGGCGTTGGCCGTCGCGGCACCGGAATGGCTCGGCGGGTGGATGGACCCGCAGTGGCAGCGACGGTACGGGGTCTGGACGGATGCCTACCGGCTGCCCGGTGCCGAGAACGAGCGGGCCGAACTGGCCCGGCAGATCGGCGCCGACGGTTACCGGCTGCTGGAAACAGTCTCTGCGGACACCACATCACCGTGGCTGTGGGAGATCCCGGCGGTCGTGATCCTGCGGACCGTGTGGCTGCAGCAGTACTACCGGGTGGACGACGGCGACAAGCGCGAGGTGACCCTGCGGGACAAGGATGATCTTCCGCCCAACAGGGACAGGATCACCTCCCCGTATGACGTCGATTCTCGGTACGGGATGAAGCGAGGGTCCGGATAGGACGGTTACCAGGTCCACTTCAGCGAGACCTGCGACGACGCAACGACGTCGAGGCCGGCATGGCGAAGCTGTTCGCCTCGGAGTACTGCGTCGCGGTGACGGGGGAGAGCTTCCGCATCCACGGCGGCTACGGCTACTCCCAGGAGTACGAGATCGAGCGCCTGATGCGCGAGGCCCCGTTCCTGCTGATCGGCGAGGGCACCAGCGAGATCCAGAAGACGATCACCAGCCGAGGGCTGCTGCGGGAGTATCGCTCAAATCCTGACGCGTCGCCGCCCGCGTTGTAACGTCCCGGCGGTGCACTTACTCACCACCGCGCAACAGGACCGGTTGCGGCACCTGGCTCGCCGCAGCCCAGCGTTCATCGGCATGCGGGTCGTCGTCCACGACGACCATGTCGAGGTCACCCATCCCGAGTCGCTCGTGCTCGGGTTCGAGTCGCTTTCGGCGGCGCTGGCCGGCGCTCCGGCCGGGCAGTGGCCGGATCTGGTCGACGAGCACTTCCGGCGGATCATCGCCCTCGGGACGGCGGACAGGTCCGACGTCGAAGGGCCGACCGAGGCCGTGCTCCAGCGCACCTACCTGCACCTGGCGACCTCGGACAGCGAGGCGTCGGAGGTGGCGTCCTACGCCGACGAGATCACCCCCGGCCTGCTCCGGGTGCTCGCCTTCGACCGGCCCGACTCCATCGTGATCATGACGGATGAGGACGTGCGGCGGCACGGCTTCGACCGGCTCTACGACGCCGGCCTGGAGAACCTGGCGGGGGAACTGCCGGACCGGTACCTCGAGGCAGACGGCATCTACTACCTGCGGGGTTCGGACTACGTCGGCTCGCTGGTGCTGGTCATCCCGTGGGTGATCGAGGCCGTGACCGGGGTGGCCGACGCGCCGCACGGCGCACTGGTCGCGATGCCCGCCCGCGACCAGCTCATCTTCCACGTCATCCGGGACCGGGACACCGCGGGCGTGCTGGCGGCACTGGACGAGGTCGGGCGGCTCGCCGCCGAGTGCTACGCGAACAGTGCGTACCAGCTCAGCTCACTGGTGTACTGGTGGCGCCCCATGCCCGTGGGTGGGCTCGAGACCGTCGGGCACCACAACGGGGCGGGTGTGGTCACCTACTACTCGGACGACTTCGAGGACGTGCTCTTCACCGTGGGGCTGAAGTACGGCTAGGTCCGTCCGGACCGGACGTCGCCGATCGGGCGGACCGAGTTCGGCGGCGACGTCCGTCCGGAGTACCTAATCAGTTCTGCAATACCGTGGCATCGAGGTCGTTCCGCACCCGACCGATCCGGGTGAAGTAGCTTGCCAGGCCATCAGAGGCGCCGGAGTGGCCGCCCCGGGCGGTGGCCCCGAGGAACCACGGGCCGCCGCTGTCACCACCGGACGAGACATCGTCATCGGTGACATCCAGACCGCAGTATCGATGGCCGCTCAACGTGTGGCAGGTGTCGGTGTCGGCGACCTCGGAGCAGCTGTACCCGCTGGTCTGGCCCCAATGGCACACGACCGAGTTCATCGGTGCGTTGGCGACGGCCAACACCGTCCGGTCATCCCTTGTCGACCGGCTGGTCGCCCGGAACTGCTTGTTCGTCGAGTGACCATTCCCGGTCAGGGTCCGGTGGAACTGGAAATCGATCGCGTCATTCGCGGTCTGGCTCGGGTTGGTGCTGATGATCCCCGGGTTGTTGCTGTACTCGAGTGCGTTGTTGCAGTGCCGCGCGGTCAGCACACCCGCGTTTCCGGAGCGGCGTGCGGTGAATCCGGCGGTGCAGTGGGCGCTGCCGTTGGCCAGGGTGAGGCCCCTCCCGCCTTCGACGGTTGCCTCGGTGACCCCGACCTGGGCCTCATTGCGCTCGAGCACAACGTCGATGGGAAGCTGTCCCCCGATGGTGCCCGCGGTCAGCGCCGCCTGGAAGGCCGGGGCGAGCGTGCTCAGCTGGGTCACCCCGACGGACGCGTACTGAAGACGCAGCACGCGTCGCTCGTGGTCGTAGCTGGTCCCCGCCGACCGGATGACGTCGGAGCGCGCCGCCAAGGACGTGGTGAGCGCGTAGGCCAGGTCGGCCAGCTCCTTCGAGCTGGCCGGTGCACCGTACTGCACCTCGGTGTTCACCGGCAGACGCTCCAGCTCGGCGACAACATCGGCGCTCGGCTTAGCGGTGAACTGGATCCAGTGGCCGGCCGCCCCGCCCGCGGTAGCCAGGCCGGCCCGCACGAACAGGTCCGGCCTGGTCTCCTCCAGCCGGGTGGTGTACGCACTGAACTCGTGGATGCCCTGGTGCGCCTCGACGACGGCGGACAACTCCCGTCCGCTCGCCTTGGCATAGGTGGACAGGTCATGCATCGTCGCGTCATCCAGGGCCAGTGCGGACTGGCCCGTCCCGGTCACCCGGAACGTGCCCGCCGACGCCGGCACGGTCCGCACCGGCACACCGAAACTCGCTGCGTTGTTCTTGGTGTTGTCCGGGGCGGGGGCTGCATGGGTGGGAGCCACCACGACCACCGTCAGGCCGGCGGTGACCGCCAGCGAGGCGAGCAGGGTCGGTACTCGTCGCATCGATTGCGTCCTCTCGGAAACCTGGTGATATCCAGCTCCGTTGCTGAAGTACGCTGATCGTTGCGTTTCGCGGGTTCGCTGTGACCCAACGAATCCGCGGACTTTTGCCGGCCTCGGCCGTCGGCCACCCGAGGAGAACGATGAGCGGTCGGAACGGGCTGTGGCGGGTTGCGGATCTGCCGACGACCGAGGCCGGTGTCGAGCGGGCGTTCTCGTACTTCATCGCGGGGGTCCGCCTGGGCACGATCGCGCAAATGAGCCCGGCTGTTCACATCGGCGTAGCGACGTCACCGGACGAAGTCGCCTACCTCGCGTGCTGGGCTGCTGCAGCCACCGCGGCCGTCGCGGTCAGCGCGGTGGCGCTCGTGCGCCGTCGCCCGCTCGGCGCCGCGGGTTCCGCGGTGGACTTCGCGCTGGCCTGCGTGTTGCTCGTCCTGGGGCCTCTGGTGCTGGCGTCGGGGGAACGCATCGGCACCTGGGTCGCCTTCCAGCCGGGCTACGTGCTGTCGGTCATCCTCACGGCCAGTGGTGTCCGCAGCCGCGCCCTCTGGGCGGGCGGCGTCCTCGGCATCGTCGTCTGCTACCTGGTGTACCTCAGCGGCGAGGTCGAGGGGGACATGACGTCGACCGCCGTCGGCAACGTTCTCACCTTCGTGGTGTACGGGCTGGTCGCGCGCATGTTCTTCGGATACACGCGCCGCATCGCGCACGACGCTGACGCCTCGCGTGCCCGCGCCGCAGAGTTGGCACGACGCGAGGAGGAACGACGTGCCCAGGTGATGATGCACAACGGGGTCGCCGTGATGCGCCTGCTCACCGAGCCGGGGACCGATGCCTCACGTTCCCTGCTCATCGACCAGGCCGAGGTGGAACTGCGGCGCATGCGCTCCTACTTGCGCGGCCGAGCGCCGGACGGGGATGTGGCTGCCGCCTACGCAGCGGCCGGTTCCACACCCTCCGTGGTGCTCGCTGCGATGATCAAGCGGGTGTGCGACCGGTTCGCCGACTTGAACGTCGACGCATTACTCGACCTCGGCGCCGACCTGGAACTTCCCGCCGCGCAGGCCGAGGCTCTCGAGCGCGCGCTCGAGAGCCTGCTGCTCAACGTACGCGTGCACGCACGGGCAGATGCCGTCGTGGTCCACCTCGACCAGGGCACGGACGGGAGCTGGATGCTGACCGTGCGCGACGACGGCGTCGGGTTCGACCCGGCGTCGGTGACCGCCGGGGTCGGCCTGCGCGAGGTCGTCGTGGGCGAACTGCGGCTGCGAGGGCTCGACGTCGAGATCGAGTCCGCAGTGGACGAGGGGACGACAGTGACGATCTCGTCCGGCCCTGAGCCGTCAGCCGTTCGTGCGGACCGGGACGCCTCCACGGGCGCAGCATGAGGACCCCGGTGGCGGTCGTCGATGACGCGTCGCTGATCCGCGAGTCGTTCGGCCTGCTCATGCCTCGTCTCGGCGTCGTCGCTGCGGTCGCGACCGTCGAGGAGTTGGTGCGCCGTCGCCCCGTGGTCGATGTAGTCCTGCTCGACCTGCACTTGGCGAACCTCGAACAGCAGCCCGACGTCCGGCAGGGCATCGCCGCGATACGCGCGCTGACGGGCTGCGGCTACCGTGTCTGCGTCTACAGCCAGGAGGAGCGCCGCTTCGTCCTTGCGGCGTGCATCGCGGTGGGTGCGAGCGGGGTCGTCTCCAAGGCGCTGCCGGTCGGCCGGGCCGAGCAACTCATCATCGAGGTCGCCTCCGGTGGCACCGTCGTGCCGCAGTCGGTCGTCGGGATACTCGAGGTTCTCGTCCGGCGCGACTGCATCACCCTGCTCAGCGAGCGCCAGCGCCAGCTCCTCCACGGCCGTGCCCGCGGACTGACCTACGCCCAGATTGCCAAGCAACTGTTCGTGAGCGAATCCACGCTGCGTGGCTACTGGCTCGACCTCACCCGGTCGCTGTCCGACTCCTTGCGCAGCCTCACTCCCAGCGAGATCGAACGAGCCCTCGGACTCGCGCCGGGAGACCTCCTGGAATTCTGGTCCGGGGAAGCGACTGACGTGAAGGACTGGTGGCGCGTCGACAGGGGCAGGTGAGTTGATCAAAGGGCTCGGCCCGGCCGCACGTCATTTCCGCTGGCGCACGGATGCGGCGGTGGGGTCCTGTGAATCAGGCGCTCCGGAGCGCCACGTGCTCGGGCCACGGCTCGGACTCGCCGCTTGGTCAGTCTGGCCAGGAGCACGATGCGAGACTCCGGTTCCCCCTGATCCTGACCTCGGTCGTGCCTACGTAATCGGCGACCCACCGGACGTCGTTGTCATGGCGGTCGTAGAGCACACGCACCACCACCTGGATCCTCGGCCACGCCGAGCTCAGCGAGCTCGGCGTGGCCTGGTGCGCGCTCTAGCTGATGCACGACCGGAAGGAGTCCACCCTCAGGGACGGTGGTGCGGCCTGCGAGTGGGTCGGTCCAGGAGCCTCGACGTTGGTCGACCTGCATTGTGACGATGCAGTCGTCGGCGGCGGTCTCGCTGGAGAAGCCAGTGATGGATCCGATGGAGCCGTAGTCGCGGCGGTAACGGACTCTCCAGGTGTTGTCGCCGACTTGTTCGGGCAAGGGCATGGTGGACTCCTGCGCGGTGGTGCGAGGGTCGGGGATGCGATAGGCCCATGAGCACTCCACACGGGACAGAGCGGAAGCGCGGTGGGCAAAGAGCCTTGGTAGCGGACCGGAGCGTGTGGTCCTTTAAGGACTGATTCGCCACCCGTCCGCGGTTCTCCCCCGGCAACCGGGCGTTCCTCGCGGCACTGCTGCACCGACTCCCGACGCAGACGCTCCGTCGGTTTCAACTGCTGGTACGCCCTGGAACAGTGCTGCGCCGGCACAGGAGAACCCTCACTGGGGCTACCGCCGCATCCACGGCGAACTACTCGTACTCGGAATCAAGGTCGCCGCCTCCACCGTCTGACAGATCCTCAAGGACGCCGGGATCGACCCGGCAGCCGAGCGCGCCGCTACCATCCGGTCGACCTTCCTCCGCTCGCAAGCCGACGCCCTGCTCGCCTGCGACTTCTTCGAGACCTCCACCCTGAGCGGTGCCCGCCTGCACGTGCTCGCCGTCATCGAGCACACCAGCCGCAGGATCCGCATCCTCGGCGCCACCGCGCATTAGTTCTACAACACCCACCGACCCCACCAAGGCATCGCCAACGCACGACCACTACACGCGTTGCCACAACCGACCACCGATCAAGCAGCCGTCACCCGGGTCGACATCCGCCGACGACAACGACTGGGCGGCATCCTCCACGAGTACCACCACGCCGCCTGACCTGCACGGACGGCATTTTCGGCAAGCACAGGGCCCGACCTCGTGTTCGATGCGGTCAAGAAGAAGGGCAAGAAATACGGTGTGGGGTGCCGGAAGTCGGCACACAGGCTCTGACCTGCGGACCCGGACCGGCATGACCGGCTCTGGCGGCGTGGTCAGCGGGGGCGCTGCCGGAGGGCGGCGTGGTATTGCGCCTGCCGGACGCCGGGGGATACGTTGCGTAGTGGTGTCGATGCGGTATGGATATGCCTGGGGTTGACGATGGTCATGACGCGCCGCACGGCGGTTTTCGCGGCTCTCGCACTGACAGTGCCGCTCACACTCGCGCCGCCGGCCGTCGCCGATGCGAACGCGTCACCGAACGCGGTCGTCGTGTGGGACATCAACGCGCAGACCGCCATCTGGGACATCGCGCAGCAGGCGCCGCCGCAGGTCGCCGGACGCGGTTTCGCGATGGTCAGCGGCGCGGTCTACGACGCGGTGAACGCGATCGCCGGCACGCCGTACGAGCCCTACCTCGTCGCACCGCGAGCCAACGGACGCGAGTCGACGGACGCCGCCGTCGGCACGGCCGCCTACCGGGTGCTGGACGCCATTTTCCCGGCACAGCAGGAAAGACTGCGCACGCAGTACCACGAGTGGCTCGCCGGCATCCCGGACGGACCGGCGAAGCGCGGCGGCGTCCGGGTCGGCGCCCAGGCAGCCGCCGCGATGATCACGGCACGGCAGAACGACGGCGCCTTCGACCCCCGGCCCTGGACCGTCGGCACCGAGCCGGGTCAGTATCGCCCCACTCCGCCGGGCTTCGAGAACACGGGTGCCTGGGTTGGTTTCCTGAAGCCGTTCGCCATCCGGGACGCGACGATGTTCCGCACCCCCGGGCCGCCGGCGGTCACGAGCCACGCGTACACCCGCGATTTCGACGAGGTCAAGCGCCTGGGCTCGGCGACGAGCACCGTCCGCACCGCGGACCAGACCGATGCGGCGCTCTGGTGGCACGACCGGCGTTCCGTCAGCTGGGGGATGAAGCGCGACCTCGCCGTCACCCAGAGACTCAGCGTGCTGGAGACCGCGCGCTTCTACGCACTGGCGGACTTCACCGGCACAGACGGCGCGATCGCCTGCGCGAACGACAAGGAGTTCTGGCACTTCTGGCGGCCGGTCACCGCCATCCGGTCCGCCGACACCGACGGAAACCCCGCCACCACGGCCGACCCCGAATGGACTCCACTGGTGGTCACCCCGCCGAATCCCGACTACCCCTCCGGCCACACCTGCCGCACCGCCGCGCAGATGACGGCGTACGCGCACTTCTTCGGCCGGGACAGTGTCTCCTTCAGCGCGTTCAGCGTCGACAGCGGCACCACGCGACACTTCGACAGCTTCTCGCAGGCGACCGCCGAAGTCGTCGGAGCACGCATCTGGGCCGGCATCCACTTCCGCTCCGCGGACGTCGACGGCACCGCACTCGGCACGGCCGTCGGCAACCACATCACGAAGCGCTACTTCCAGCCGCGTCGATGACCTGTCGCACGGCTGGTCATCATGCCGTGCCGGCCGACGTGAGTGACAACCGTCCGGGAGTCGAGTCTTGACCCCTGCAAGGCACCCGGCAGTGAACACGCAGCACGCCGCATGACCCCGTCCGGCCTTCGGGGCAAGGCCCGCTTCGGAACATGCCGGGGTGTGTCCTCATCCCGCGGGGGTGAAGTCGCCCCAAACCGCGTGGGGGCCGTCGGGGGCCGTGGCTTGCGCGCCGTAGCTGTCGGCGTGGGCGTCGCGCGTGCCGTTGGGGTGGTTGTACTGGGCGGCGAAGGCGTGCTGTCCGGCCGGCACGGTGCGGCCGGGCTTGAGGTCCCAGCGGTGGACCAGTGTGCCGTCGATCTCCTGCACGGTGATGGTGAAGTCGTCGCCTGGTCCGGTCTGCCACTGGCCGGTGGTCTGCACGCCGCCGGTCTGCGCGATGCGCAGTTCCACGGTGAGCGCGGCGAGCGGCTGGGTGGTGGTGAGGGTGAGTCGGCTCTGGGTCCAGTAGACGTGGCTGTTCGGATCGATCGAGCCCTCCGACGACAGCGGCCCGTCCGAGAGCTGGTCGTCGGAGGGCGAAGCCGACTTCGGATCGCCTGCCGTCGACCGGCCGTCGGTCGTCCGGTCCGACTGACCCTGTGCGGGCGGCGGAGCCGGGCTGTCGGTGGTGCGAGCGGAGTGCGTGGAGCTGGGAGTTCCGCTCGGGGACGTGACGGTGGCACTGGTCGCGCTGTCCGGGTGCGCCGGCGCGGTCTGGACGATGCCGGCGACGGCGAGGCCGGCGGTCGCCAGGATCCCGGCCGCGGCGACGCCGGCGAGCGCCACCTTCGGCCAGGACCGTGCGATGCCGGGCGCCCGGGGGCGGACGGTGGCGCCGGCCATGCCGCGTTCCACGCGTGCCAGCATCCGGCCGCGGTCGGGCTGGTGCGCCTCGGCGGCCTCCCGCAGTTGCCTGCTGATCTCCTCGTTCAACGACTCCTCCTCCCCGCCACCACGTCCCCGGCCGCTTGCACGCCGAGCATGCGTTCCAACTCGGCCAGCCCCTTCGAGGTCTGGCTCTTCACCGCGCCGACCGATATTCCCAGTGCCAGCGCGGTGTCCTTCTCCGACAGGTCGAAGGCGTGGCGGAGGACGACGCAGGCCCGCTTGCGGAACGGCAGCCGGTCCAAGGCCGCCCGCACGTCCACCACGGCGGCCACATCCGGGCCCTGCACCTGCTGCGGACGATGTGACCAGAACAGCGCGACCCGGCGGCGCTCGCGCGTCGCGCTGCGGATTCGTTCCCGCGCCAGGTTCGCGACCACGCCACGGGCGTACGCCAGCGGGTGCTCGGCCTGGCGCAGCCGGTCCCAGCGCTGCCACAGGGCGACCAGGGCGTCCGCGGCCAGGTCGTCGGCGGCATCCGCCTCACCGGTCAGCAGATAGGAGAGACGTGACAGCTCGGCGTAGTGCCGTTGGAAGAAGGCGTGGAACTCCGCCGACGTGTCATCAGGGAGCATGTCTCTCGGCTGCCCTCTCCCTACCCATGCGCCCCTCCGAGGCGGCAACGTACCAGTGGCCGATGGCCACCTCCGAATGCCGGGCGCCCCGCCGGCCCCGCCGTGACCGCAGGCCCTACCGTGACCGCCGGTCGGGCCGGCGCAAGCGCCGGCCCGACGAACACGACGCGCCCGGTGGTCAGGACGGGTCTCCGTACAGCACGCCGCGGCCGTTGGTGCCCACGTAGACCCGGCCGTACACCTCGGGGTCTCCGGTGATGACACCGCCGACGGCTCCGCCGAACTGGTTCCGGTCGTCGTTGATCCTCACCCAGGCGGCGCCGCCGTCGGTGGAGCGGAAGATCCCGGTGACGCCGTTCACCGTGCCGATGAGGTAGAGGGCGTGGTAGCCGGCACCGGGGGCGGCCTTGCCGAAGCCGACGGCGGAGGCTCCCCGCACGCTGCCCAGCTTCTTGAAGCTCACTCCGCCGTCGGTGGAGCGCGAGAGCCCGCTGCCGTCCGCGATCCACAGGTCGCCGGCGTTGCCAGGAGCCGCCTTGAGGCGTCCCCCGGTGAGACCACCGGCGCGGGCGGTGAAGTTCCTGCCGCCGTCGGTGCTGGCGAACAAGGTGCCGCCGCTGAGCGCGTAGAAGGTGCCCGCCGTGGAGCGGTCGGCCACCACGGCTGTGCCCGTGGGCAGGCCGGAGGACGCGGTCCAGGTCTTGCCCCGGTCGGTGGAGACGTAAGGCACCTGCCCCGATGCGGTCCACACCACGGTGCCGCCGTCCGACGAGATCGCCACGGTGCCGCCGCCCGCGGCGCTCACCGGAGCCCCGGCGAACGGCGTCCAGGTGGCGCCGCCGTCGGTGGAGTGGGCACCGCGCTCTTCGCCGCTGTAGCCGACGCGCACCACGATGTTCGGCTTGGCCTGCGCGAAGTCGATGCCGGTGGTGTTGCTGAAGCGTGGCCCGGACGAGGCTGCGGCCGGCACCTTGTTCAGGTCGTCGTGGCGGAATCCGCCGATGTCGCCGAGTGCGCTGATCAGCTCGCCGCCGGGCGGCGCGACCAGGCCGAGGACCGCGGTCTCCTCCAGTCCCTTGACGGGGACCGTCCAGTGCGTGTCGCCACCGCTGTCCGCCGCGGTCACGTCCTTGCTGGCCCACAGACCTGCTCCGGTGCCGTACAGGACGTGCCCGGAGTCGAAGGGGTCGATGGCCAGCGCTCCCATCCAGTGGCCGATCTCGGTGCCGACGTACGGCGCCGCGGAGGCGTCCCGGACGGACGTGTCCCCGAGGGCCTTCCAGGTGGCGCCGCCGTCGGTGGAGCGGTACAGCTCGTCCGAAGGCCACCAGCGGTCGAGGGTGGTGACCATCACCGTGGACGGGCGCTGCGGGTCCACCGCCAGCCCGGCGTAGCCGAAGCCGGTGCCGGGGATCGGCGAGATGTCCTTCCAGGCTCCGCCGGACGGCGTGTGCTTCCACACCGAACCGGCCTTCACCCCGTTCGGGCCGGGTGCGTCGGTGTACGTCACGTACAGCGAACCGTCACCGGACAGGACGCCGTGGTGCGGCAACTGCCCGGTGGGCTGGCCGGGCACGGCCTGCCAGGTGCTGCCGCCGTCGGTGGAGCGGTACAGCGAGGTGGTCTTGTCGGCGGCACCCACGTAGATCGTCTTGCTGCCGGCGGGTCCGAAGGTCACGAAGGACAGGCCGACTCCGCTGCTGCCGCCGTCCTTGACGGGGAAACCGGCGACCTGGCTCCACGTCACGCCGTGGTCGGTGCTGCGCCACAGCCCGTTCTTGCGGGTGCCCAGGTAGAGGGTGCGGTGGTCGGCGGGGTCGATCGCGAGCCGCTCGCCCATGGACCGGCCGTCCTCGTTGCCGCCCAGTTTGAACGGCAGGTCGGTGCGCTGGAACGTCCTGCCCTGGTCGGTGGAGCGCAGGATCGCGCCGTTGCCCGCCCAGTCGTTGGTGTAGGTGCCGGTCGCGAGGTACAGGCGCTCGGGGTCGACCGGGTCGGTCGCCACGCTCTCGATGCCCAGCATGTTCCAGTCCGCGACCCAGTCGGTCAGCGGGACCCACTGGCCGGCCTTGCCGTCCCAGCGGTACGCGCCGCCCATGTCGGTACGCGCGTACAGCAAGCCCTTGCGGTTGGGGTTGAAGACGAAGCCGGTGACGAAGCCACCACCCGCGATCTGGACGTTGCGCCAGGCGTAACCGCCGGAACCGGTCGCCGGCTTGGACGGCGTGGACGGTGCGGCGGACGTGCTGTGGGAGGGCTTCGGCGCGGCGGCGGCCACCGCGGGGGCCGAAGGCGTGGCGACGGTGTCCGCCCTTGCCAGCTTCCACTGCTGGTCGGCGCCGCCCCGGTCGGTGGATTGGACGACCGCCTGGCCGTCGGAGCCGGAGCCGTCGTTCGCGCCCAGGACCAGGCCGCTGCTGCGCGAGACGATCTTCACCGCCCCGTCGCCGACATCGGTGAGCTTCCACTGCTGGGTGTCGGCGCCGGTGTCCGACTGCTGTTCGACGTTGGCCGTCGCCGTGGAGGCACTCGGTACTCCCAGGACCTTCCCGCTGTTGTGGTTGACCAGCTGGTAGTAGCCGCCGTCCACGGGCTTCAACCGCCACTGCTGGCTCGCGGCACTGGCGGCGCGCTTCTCCTGCTGGATCCGGACGCCGTCCGCGTTGTCCGCCCCGGCCACGTCCAGCGCGTTGCCGTTGTGCACGGAGACGAACTGGTAGTAGGCGGAGGCGTCCACCGTCACCGCCTCCGGGTCGTCCTGCATGAACAGCAGATAGGGACTGAGAAACGCCGCCACGCCCACTGCCAGGGCGATCGCCGTCCAGAGCCCGCGGTGGCGCCTGCGTCTGCGCGGCACTGCGCCGCCGCTCCGGCGCACGCGCCGGCCGCCGGTGGACTCGGTCTCACTCATAGCAGCACTCCTTGACTCTGCCGTGCCTCACACGGCTCAGGGCGGCGCCACGCCTCCCGAGCACGCTGCGCGACTCGCAGCAGTCAGGACCGGGCAACCCAGCGTTCGATCGTCTTCGGATCTGCCCACAAGTTGCCGCTGCTCCCGAAAAGGTTTCCGCCGGTCCAAGATTTTTTCGGATCTCGCTGTCGGCCGTGCGACCTCGGGCGCGCGCAGACCGAGACGCCCCTTGCCCAGCGGGCAAGGGGCGTCTCGGTGGGCTTGAACCGGATACCGGTGTCAGCAGGGGGAGTTGGTCTGCGTGAGCAGGCCCATCCGGTAGGGCAGCCGGACGTAGTCCCCGCCGGCGTTGGGGTCGATGCCCTGGTAGACGAATTGCAGTCGGCAGGGGTTGATGGTCAGCGTCTGGTCGTTGTTCGCGCGGATCATCTCGCCGTGGCTGATGTCGTGGCTCCAGGTGCCGTCGGGGAAGGTGACGTTGGCGCGGCCGGCGAACGGTTCGTTCTGGGCGTCGGCGAGCGGGGTCCAGTTGCCGGTGAGGCTGGTGGCGGTGAAGGACCGGAAGTAGCGCCGCCAGTCGGAGCCGATCGCCTCCTGGATCAGCAGGTACTGGTCGCTGCCTGCGAGCTTGTAGACGTTGGTCGCCTCGAACAGGTCGTTCTTGTCGTCGGACATCGCCATCTGGGTGTTGCCGAACCCGTTGGGGAAGTTGCCCACCGAGGTCTGGGCGCGGTAGATGTGGCCGTTGTCGTCGCTGAAGAACAGGTGGCAGTTGGCGCTGTCGCAGATGACCCAGTAGTCGATCCAGGTGCCGTCGCCCTTGTTCTGCTGGACGATGTCCGGCATCTCGGACATGAAGTTGCGCCGCGCCGACCACGACCGCGGGTCGGCCGGGTTGGTGCTGGTCGAGTAGCTCGGCACGGGGGTCTGGTAGACCAGGTACCACAGGTTCTGCGGCGCGAAGTAGAGCACCTGCGGCGCGGCGGCGTACTGGGTCCCGACCGCCGTGGTGTCCAGGTAGGTGTGCGGCGCGGACGCGGCCTGCGACCAGTCGTCGAAGGCGTAGTGCACCAGACCCCATCCGGCCGGGCTGGCCGTGGTGGCGTAGACCTGCCACTGGTTGTTGTAGCGGATGACGGAGAAGTCCTTGACCGCCGCCGCGTCGGGGTGCTGCGCGTCGGGCTTCGGGCCGGCCAGCGGACCGCTGGAGGACCACCGGAACGTCGACGGCAGGGGACCTGTCGAGCCGCCGACGCGGGCGAGCTGCCACTGCTGGTTCGGGCCGCCGTTGTCGGAGTACTGGACGACGCCGGTCCCGTCCGCGCCGGAGAAGCCCGGCACCTCGACGGCCTTGCCGCTGTTGCGGTTGATCAACCGCACGTAGCCGTCAGGGGAGTCGGCCAACCGGAACTGCTGGTTCACGCCACCGTGGTCGCTCCACTGGGTGATGGCGGCGTTGTCGGCCGTCGACCACCCGGACACGTCCAACACCTTGCCCGAGTGCCGCGCCTTGATCCGGTAGTAACCGTCGCCCGAGTCCACGAACTGGAACTGCTGGTTGACGCCGTCGTGTCTGGCCCACTGCGTGACCGCGGCGCCGTCGGCGCTGCTCGCGCCCGCCACGTCCAACGCCTTGCCGCTGTTGCGGTTGACCACCACGTACCACGCGCTCGTGTCCACAGTGGCCGCCTGCGCGGCCGGCGCGCCGGCCGCGACCAGGAAACCGGCCAGCAGGGCGGTGGCCGTGCCGATCACCGTTGTTCGACTGCCCATGTTCACCATTTTCTCTTTCATCGGCCCGAGTGGGCTCGGCGCTGGACGCACCCGAGTTGGAACCGCTGGTTGTGGTGGTCCGGGATGACTCCACGGCGCGATGCGTGCCGTCTGCCGGGCACCCGTGTGCGGGCGAGCCCGGTCAGCGCGACACATCCCCGTCGCAGGCGAGGGACGGTCCTCCGTCACGCCGCGCGGCACGACGGGCGCGCTCAACCGCTGAGCCGGCTAAGAATTCCGTTGCGCACGTGGCTGACATGGGTCTCCCGTCACCGTTGACGTCATGCGCCTGTCCGCTCGAACAGGACACGAGCCGTGGGCCTTCGATCTCGCGCGGTCGACCGCCACTTCGGCTTCCTGACTCGGGTCAGGGGATGTGAACGCTAACAGCGTGGAAGCGCGCCCACAAGGCTGCTAAAAGTATTAGCACCGCTGAAGCGTCTCAAATACGAGCGTCAGGACGCGACGCTGAGTGTTAACGCAAACATTGCGGTTGTCAGGGTCGCATCGCTCGGATCGTGCGTGACCCGGGCGGCGTGACAAGCCACTTGTCGGCCGCGACCGTCTCAAGTGGATTGATTGCTTGACATGACGTTGCGCCCCACCATCCAATGTGGCGCTGACACAGCACTATTACGCAGGCCAAGGAGAACATGATGCAGGCAAGATCGCGGCGGCTCATCGCCTGCGCCGCCGCTTTGATCGCCGCCACGCTGCTGCCCGCCGCACCGGCGGTCGCGGAATCCAACGGTGGAACACGGGTCATGCCGCTGGGCGACTCGATCACCGAGGGGACGCAGGTGCCGGGCGGTTACCGCATCGGGCTGTGGCAGCGGTTCGGGGGCGGGAACTACCGGGTGGACTTCGTCGGCGCGGAGTTCAACGGCCCGGCGTCGTTGGGCGACCACGACCACGAGGGCCACCCGGGCTGGCGCATCGACCAGATCGACGCGAACGTCGTCACCTGGCTGCGCAACACCAACCCGCGTACCGTGCTGCTGCACATCGGCACCAACGACGTGATCCAGGACTTCGACCTGGCCAACGCGCCCGCTCGCCTGTCGGCCCTGGTCGACCGCATCACCGCGACCGTGCCCAACGCCGACGTGTTCGTCGCGACGATCATCCCGTTGGGCGGCGAGTCGCGGGAGTCCGCCGTGCGCGCGTACAACGCCACGATCCCCGGAATGGTGCAGAGCAAGGCCAACGCGGGCAAGCGCGTGCGCCTGGTCGACATGCACGCCGCACTCACCACCGCCGACCTGATCGACGGGGTCCACCCGACCGCCACCGGCTACGACAAGATGGCCGCGACCTGGTACAACGCGCTGCGCGCCGTGCCCGGCAGCATCGGTGATCCCGTGGGCAGGCAGATCGTCGGCGTGCCCTCGGGCCGTTGCACGGACGTTCCGGGAGCGACCACCACCAACGGCACGCAGGTCCAGCTGTGGGACTGCCACGGCGGAACCAACCAGAGCTGGACCTACACCTCGGACCGGCGACTGGTGGTTTACGGCACGAAGTGCCTGGAGGCTTCCGGTTGGGGTTCCGCCAACGGCACACAGGTGGCGATCTGGGACTGCCACGGCGGTGCCAACCAGCAGTGGAACGTCAACGCCGACGGCACGATCACCAACGCGCTGTCCAACCTGTGCCTGGACGCCTCCGGCTTCGGCACCGCCAACGGCACCCAACTGATCCTGTGGTCCTGCACGGGCCAGGCCAACCAGCAGTGGAGGCCCTGACCGCGGTCGGGTGTCGGCGATGCCGGGGCCGCCGAGCGCCGTGACGGCGGGCTGAGCGGCCCCGGATTCGATGTCGACCGCGATGTGCCCCGGGCTGTGTGGATCAGGCGGTCTTCGGGGTGTCGATCGAACGGTATTACGTGGCCGGGGGTGCACGTCGCGTTCGTGTGCGACGTGCACCCCCGGCCGGGGCCGGTGCGCCCGGGGGTCGGGTCCTCCGGTCATCGGTACAC
>NZ_VKAB01000055.1 GCF_009769385.1 Saccharothrix deserti | reverse complement strand
CTGGGTCCGTAGAGGTTGTGGATGGTGGTGAGGGTGGGGTGGTGGTGGAGTCGGGTGACGAGGGTGGGGGGTAGTGGTTCTCCGGCGAGGTTGAGGGTGTGGGTGTGGGGTGGGATGGAGTTGGTGGCGAGGAGTTCCTGGGCGATCGACGGGACGGTGTTGACCAGGGTGATGTGACGGTATTGGTCCGGATCGTGGATGAGGTCGGTCGCGTTGTTGGGGGTGAGCGTGATCGTGTTGCCGGTGATCAAAGGCGTGAAGATCTCGTAGATCGAGAGGTCGAAACACACCGACGTCGAGGCCAGGGTGTGGGCGAGGGTCTCGTCGGTGAAGGTGCGGGCGGCCCAGGTGAGCATGGCGGTGGTCTGCCGGTGTTCGATCATGACGCCCTTGGGGCGACCGGTCGATCCGGACGTGTAGATCGTGTAGGCGAGGTTATCCGGTTTGGCCCTATTGTCCGGCCGAGTGCTCGGGATATCCGTGGCGTCAAGCTCATCGAATTTCAGAACCGTGCGACCGGGTGCCACGTCGATCTGCAATTCCGTGGTGGTGATGAGAACCGGCGCGTCGGAGTCGTCGAGGATGTGCCTGATCCGCTCGGCCGGGTAGGCGGGATCGACGGGGACGTAACTGCCGCCCGATTTGAGCACGCCGAGAATGGCGACCAGCAGGTTGCTGGTGCGGGGCAGGCACACACCGACGCGCGTTTCCGGACCGACGCCCAGGCCACGCAGGTGGTGGGCGACGCGGTTCGCCCGCTGGTCCAACTCCCGATACGTGAACCTGCCGTCTGACGCGATCAAAGCCAACGCGTCCGGGGTCCGGTCGACCTGTTGTTCCACCATTTCGTGCACGCAGAGGTCCGGGACGGTGATCGGGGCGCCCGTCGACAGTTCCGCGAGCCGAGCCCGCTCCGCGTCGGTGCGGATGTCGAGATCGAGCAACGCGGTGTCCGGTTCGCGGGTGAGGCGTTCGAGCGTCACCGCGAGCCGATCCGCCATCAGCCGCGCGGTGCTCTCGTCGTAGAGGTCGCTGTCGTAGCCCAGAAACCCGGTGATCCCGCCGTCCCGGAGCCAGAGGTAGAACTCCCAGTCGTGCTGTATCGCCGCCGGCACTTGAGCCAGCGGCTCCAGCGCCGCTCCGCCGAGCGTGAACGCCGGCAGTTCGTCCTGCAGCACGCACAGCACGCGGAACAGCGGTGAGCCGCCCGTGTCCGCCTGGCCGACCACGGACTCGAACGGCACGTGCGCGTGTCGGTAAGCCCCGAGGCAGGTGTCGCGCACCGCCCGCAGCAGATCCCGCCCCGTGCCGAGCTCCGCGGAGTCGGTCCGCAGGACGAGCATGTTGACCAGTGGACCGAGCGCCATCGGCGCCCGGTGGCGTTCGCGGGTCCTCGTGGGTGCCCCGACGGCCACGTCCGATTGCCCTGTCACCGCGGCCACGACCCGGTGCAGTGCCGCGAGCAACACCATGAACGGGGTGGCGCCTTCCGCGGCGGCGATCTCCCTGATCCGCTCCACCACATCGCGCCCGAGTTCGACGGGCACCGTGGCCGAGGCGAACCGGGATCGGCCGGTGCGGGGGCGGTCCGTGGGCACCTCGGCGGCCACGTGCCCCTGCAGCCTGTCCCGCCAGTAGCGCAGGTCCTCCTCGGTGGCCTGCATCGCGGGCGGGGGCAACGGCTGCGCCGGGGGAAGCTCGCCCCCCGCGTACGCGGTCGACAGCTCGTGCAGGAAGACACCCAGCGACCACCCGTCGGCGATGATGTGGTGCGCGATCACCTGGATGACGGACTCCTGCTCGCCCACCGGCCAGACCGTCACCCGCCACAGCGGCGCGGTGGTCAGGTCCATGGGCCGTGCGGCCAGGTCCTCTGCCTGCGCCAACGCCACGTCGCGGCGCCGCTCGGGCGACACGTCGGCGAGGTCCACGACCACCAGCGGGACATCCAGGGAGTCCGCGACGACCCGCTGCACGGGTTCACCGGGGGAGAACGCACTGCGCAGCACCGAGTGCCGGTCCACGAGTTTGGCCAGCGCGGACCGCAGCAGCCGCTGGTCGAGTCGTCCGGAGAGGGACCCGACGAACGACAGCACGTTCACCGCGGTCCCGGGGTGGATCTGTTCGAACATCCGGATACCCAGCTGCGTCGGGTGCACGTTCGCCTCGGTCGTCGCCACAGCCGCACGGGCACGCCACCGCCGGACCAGTTCCCGGCCGCTGTTGACCATCTCGCCCACTGGAAAGCTCCTCGATCACTCGGTTGGCGGGTGTCAGTCGGTGTTCGGCAACCTGCGCAGCTCGTAGCGGCGCGCGCGGTAGGTCCCGTTCACCAGGGGGCGCTTGGCGAAAGCCGGACCGTCCACGTAGCGCACGATCTCCGCCACGGGAACCGGTGCGCAGGCGGTCACCTTCCACGCGGTGAACCCGGACACCACCTCGTCCTGGCTGACGTCCCAGCCCTTGGTGTTCTGCTGCTCGAACGCCACGAGCACCATCAGCGCGTCGGGTGCCGCCGCGGCGGTCACCTCGCGGACGTAGCCGGGACGCAGCTCCACCGGAAGTGCGTGATAGCACCCCGCGTCCACGACCAGCGAGTAGCCACCGCCCACACCGATCGCGGCCAGCCGCGTCACGTCACCGTGGACCACACGGAGACGCACACCGGCCTTGGCGGCACGTCGGCGGGCCCTCCGCACGGCGTGCCCGACCAGCTCCACACCGGTCACGTCCCAGCCGTGCTCGGCCAGGTAGACGGAGTTGCGGCCGGGCCCGCACCCGAGGTCCAGCGCCTTGCCCGGCGGCAGGGCTTCCGGCCCCTCGACGAGTTCGACCAGGCGGTCGTCCGGAACGGTCGACGGCGAGATGTTGAACGGCAGCCGGTGCTGCACCTCGTACGCGAAGCGCAGCAGCATGTTCGTCACCTGTGTCCTCCTTGGCGTACGGGGCGGTTGTGGTGCTCGATGCGGTCCAGGGCGGCGGCGAGCGCTTCGGGTGTCGGGTTGTCGAACACGGTCTGCATCGGCAACGGCACCGCGAACGCGGAACGCACCCTGTTCAGGAGCTTCGCGGCGAGCAGCGAGTTGCCGCCACGAGCGAAGAAGTCGTCGTCCGCCCCGTACTCCGGCGTGCCGAGCAGCTCACCGAACAGGTCGCACAACGTCCGTTCGGACTCCGTGGCGGGCGCACGCCCGGTGGGGGTGTCGCCGGGCTCGGGCAGGGCGGAGTGGTCGATCTTGCCGTTCATCGTGCGTGCCAACGACTCCACGGTGACGAACCGCGCGGGCACGTGGTGCGCGGGAACCCGCTGCGACAGGAAGTGGCGCAGTTCTTCGGCGGTCACGTCGCCCACGACGTAGGCCACGAGTTCCAGCCCGTCCCGCCCGGTCCGGGTGACCACGGCGGCCTGGGTGACGACGGGGTGCAGCAGCAACGCCGCCTCGACCTCGCCGGGCTCCACCCGGAAGCCGCGGATCTTGACCTGGTCGTCGGCCCGGCCGAGGAACTCCAGCTGTTCCTGCTCGTTCCACCGCACCAGGTCCCCGGTGCGGTACATGCGACCACCGGTCACACCGGTCGGGTCGGCCACGAACCGCAGCGCCGTCAGCTCGGGTCGGTTCCAGTACCCGCGGGAAACCTGCGCGCCACTGACGTACAGCTCCCCGACCACACCCGGCGGCACCGGGACCAGCCGCTCGTCCAGCACGTAGGCCCGCACGCCGGGGATGACCGGACCCAGCGGCGCGATGGCGGGCCAGACCTCCACCTCCGCCGGCGCCGTCCAGAACGTCACCACGTTGACCTCGGCCGGACCGTAGACGTTGTGCAACCGGAATCCGCTGCGCCGACCGAACTCCCGGATCCAACCGTTCACGTGCAGTGCTTCCCCGCCCTGGAAGACGTCCCGCAGCGACAGCAGGGAGCTGCCGCGCTCGGCGGCGGCGGAAAACAGCGCGTCGAGCACCGCGGTCGGCGCGTACAGCTCGTTGACCTGCCACCGGTCGATCCAGTCCACGAAGGCGTGCAGGTCCCGCCGCAGTTCCTCCGTCGGCAACACGAGGGTCTTGCCCAGCAGCAACGTGGACAGGATCTCCTCGACGGAGAAGTCGAACCCGATGGCGGTGAACTGCGCGGTCCGGGTGCCGGCCGGGGTGGGCAGCGCGGCGCAGTGCCAGTCCAGGAGGTTGACCAGGCCGCCGACCGTCATGCAGATGGCCTTCGGCACGCCGGTCGAGCCCGAGGTGAACACCACGTACGCCGGGTTCTCCGAGCACACCGGTGCGGTCCGTTCGGCGTCGGTGATCCGGTGGGCCGGCGCCGACGCCAGCGCCCGCGCGAGCTCCGGGTCGTCCACCAGCACCCGCTGACCGTCGAACGAACCCAGGCGCTCGGCTCGTTCGACGGTCGTCACCAAGGCGTGCGGTTCACACGCCGCGAGCATCTCCTCCACCCGCGGGTCCGGGTACTCGGGGTCGATGGGCAGGTAGGCGGCGCCCGCCTTGAACACCGCGAGCACGGCCACGATCAGCTCGACCCCGCGGGGCAGCACGAGGGCCACCACGCTCTCCGGGCCGATCGCCGCGGCGATCAACCGGTGGGCGAACCGCGTGGCCCGGCGGTCCAGTTCCGCGTAGGTCAGCTCCCGGCTCTCGAAGAGCAGCGCGGTCGCGGTCGGGCTGCGTCGGACCTGGTCCTCGAACAGCGTGGCCACGGCGCGTGGCTCCGGGGTGCCGCCGCGGTGGCTCAGGGTGTTGGGACGCAGGTCGGTCCAGTAGCGTGCGACGTGCTCCGCGCACATCTGCCGCGACCCCGGACCGAACGCGACGCGCCACCCGTCGGGGACCACCAGACCACCGGGCCACAGCGAGTGCCTGCCCTCGTCGTCAACCAGTACCCAGAACTCGCTGTCGACACGGTCGAACGGATTCATCGCACCTTCCTCGCAGGGATCCAGGCGTTCCGCGTCGGTTCAGTGGCCCTCTACGACCCGCTCGACGGACGCGGCGGAGCCGACGTGCTGTGAGTAGGGGTCCAGCGGATCGGCGGGCCGGTACTCCAGGCTGACCTGGGTGCCCGCGCCGATCTCGACCGCCGCTTCGATCAGCGCGTCGAGCGCCAGGTGGTCCTCCAGGGCGAACCCGGTGGAGTCGAAGACGGTCAGCGTCTCGCGCGCGTCCTGGAACCGGCCCGGGTCGTGGCAGAGCACGGCCAGCCCCGGTCCGATCCGACCGGGTGACAACTGTTGGCACTCGCCCTCCATCAGCGCCTGCGCCGGGTGGTCCGGGATGACCAGCGCCCGGTCCAGGAGCGGCTTGGGCAGCTCGGTCTTCCCGATCAGGTCCGAGCCGACGGCGTTGACGTGCAGGTGGGGACGGCTCTCGCCGTCGGGCAGCACCGGCCCCTCGCCGACGCCGACCGTCGTGGCGGTGGTGATCACATCCGACTCCGCCAGGATGGTCCGCGGGTCGGACTGCACCACGTCGATGCCGAGGAAGTCCGTCCGCCGCTCGAAGCTCGCGCTGTGACCGGGGTCGAGGTCCCACACCAGCGCCCGGTGGATCGGCAGCACGAGGCTCAGCGCGTGCAACTGCGTCACCGCCTGCGTGCCGGCGCCGATCAGCCCCACGGTGGAGCTCTCGGGGTGCGCCAGGATGCGGGAGGCGACGGCCGACGCGGCGCCGGTCCGCAGCGCGGTCAGCACGATGCCGTCGGCCAGCGCCACCATCGTCCCGGTCTTGTCGTCGAACCGCGCCACCGTGCCGGTGATCGTCGGCAGGCCGAACTTGCGGGGGTTGGCGGGGCTGTAGGAGACCGTCTTGATGGTTATCGACTGGCCGATGTCCTGGTGCGGCATCCACTCGGTGACACCGGGCAGAGGGTCCTGGCGCACGAACCCGCCACGCGGCGGCGACAACTCCTGGCCCTCCGCGTGCGACCGGGCGAGGCCCTGATCGAGTCGGGTGATGATCCGGCTCATCAGCTCGGTGCGACCGACGTGCTCTATGACCGCGAGCACGTCAACGGGAGTGATCAGCAAGGTGTCCAACGGACTGGTGTCCTTTCCTCGTCACGGTCACGAAGGTGGTCCGTCTGCGGCGAGCGCACCGATCCGGTCGACGACCTTGTCGCCTGTGATGCCCGCTCGGGCCCAGTCGGCCAGGAGTTGCGCGGTCAACGCACGGGGTGACTGGGCGCTCAGGACCGCGTCGATCGGGACCGGCAGGGTCAGCGCTTCCTCGGTCACGGCGGCGATCTCCGCGGCGCGGATGGAGTCCCCGCCGATCGCGCTGAGCGATTGCGTCGGCGGGCACTCGGGCACCTCGCACACCGCGGCGAACACGGAGGCGAGGAACCGCTCGACCGCCTCCGGCGCCCGACCGGCCGCCTCCGTTGCCCGACCGACCCGGCCCACGGCGTGCCCACCCAGTTCACCGGCCACGTAGCGGGTGCGCGTCAGGTTCCGCTGGATCTTGCCGCTGGTGGTGCGCGGGATCGTCCTCGGTGCGCACAGGACGACGGTGTCCACCCGCGCGCCGGTGGCGGCGAGGACGCGGTCGCGGACCCGGGCCGACAGCGCCTCCGCGTCGACATCGCGTCGGCTCGTCTCCACCACCAGCACGAGTTCCTGGGGGTCGCCGTCCACCGCGAACGCCGCCGCGCCGGGGCGCAACGACGGTTCGTCCTCCACCGCCGCGACCTCCAGGTCGTGGGCGTGGTGGTTGACGCCGTTCTGGATCACCACGTCCTTGCTCCGGCCGGTGACGAACAGGTGGCCGTCCCGGAGGTAGCCGAGATCGCCGGTGCGCAGGTACCGCCGGCCGTCCAGTTCGCCGAACAGTTCGGCGTCGGGTTGACCGGTGTCGTTCCAGTAGCCGCGGCTGATGCTCGGGCCGCGCAGCCAGATCTCGCCCTCGTCGCCCTCCGCGGCGCGCGTGGCGCTGCTCGGCGCCACGACAGCCAAGTCGTGGTCCGCGATGACCGGGCCGCAGTCGACCCGGCCCCGCCCGTCGACGCCGTCCGCGGGCGACCAGTGGCGACCGCTCACGATCAGCGTTGCCTCCGCCAAGCCGTAGCACGGCAGGAAGGCCGAGGAGCGGAAGCCGTTGGCGGCGAACCGGTCGGCGAACGCGGCGAGTGTCCGCGGCCGGATCGGTTCGGCGCCGTTGAAGGCGAGCCGCCAGCTGCGCAGGTCCACATCGGACAGATCGGCGGTCCGGGCACGGCGCACGCACAGGTCGTACGCGAAGTTGGGGCCGCCGGTGTGCGTGGCACCCAGTTCGCTCACCTGCCGCAACCAGTCCAAGGGGTTGCGCAGGAAGTGCACCGGTGACATCAGGCGCACCGGGAACCCGCCGTGGACCGGGGTCAGGATGAAGCCGATGAGCCCCATGTCGTGGTAGGGCGGAAGCCAGGACACGACCCGGGCGGTCTCGTCCAACGCGAAGACCTCGCTGATCGCCCGCACGTTCGCGATCAGGTTCCGGTGTTCCAGCACCACGCCTTTGGGTTGGCTGGTGCTGCCGGACGTGTACTGGATGAGCGCGACGTCGTCCGGGACCGGCGGGGTCGGCTCGTCGGTGGCGCCGGTCCCGTCGAGCGTGATCACCGGCGGCAGCGGTGGCGTGTCCGGGAACGCGGTCAGCGCACCGAGCACGGCCGGGTCGGCCAGCAGCGCGGTGGCCCGCGAATCGGCCAGGACGCGCGCGAACCGCCGGGTGACCCGGTCCGCCGGGCCGAACAGCGGCGGGTAGGCGGGCACCGCCGGAACGCCCGCCAGGAAACAGGCCCACACCGCCGTGACGAAGTCCAAGCCCGGCGGGTACAGCAACAGCGCCGGACCACCGGCGGTGTTCTCGGCGCGCAGTCGGTGCGCGACCGCACAAGCCCGGTGGAACAACTCACCGTAGGTCATCGCCTCGACGTGGCCGTCGTCGTGCAGGTACTCGTAGGCCTGCTGATCGCCGCGGTTCGACACGTGGTCGAGCAACACGTGCACCAGCGTGCTCGGACCGGGTAGGGGCATCTGCGGACTCCTCGCTGCTCGCGTCGCGCGGGGCTGCGCCCTTTTCGCGCGGTGCCCGGATAGCGCATGACGATTTGCACCCGGGCTGCCCGGCCGAATGTAAAGCGGTTCCCTCTCGTCGTGGTCTCACCTGCGTATTCGGATTCTCTCGCCTTTCCGGTAGTTCCTTGACCTGCCCACCAGAGCTGCTGGTAAGCATTGATTGCGGCCGGCGCCGGCGATTGCGATAGACGAGCTCACGGCGCCGACCGAAGCCCGGAACACGTTTTCCGTCCAACCCGATCGCCATCCGACGGAGGTGCGCGTGCGCGCGGCCAACGCCAGGTCGAACTGGCTGATGTCCTTCGCCGAGGTCCCGGATCCGGTGTACGAGCTGGTGTGTCTCCCGCACGCGGGTGGCGGCGGCTCCGTATTCGGCACCTGGCAGCAGCACACCGACCGGCTGCGCATCTCGGCGGTGCGGCTACCGGGGCGGGAACGGCGCTTCGCCGAGCCGGCCATCGCCGACCTCACCGAACTCGTGGAGTCGCTGGCGGGCGGCTTGGAACCGGTGGTCACCGCGACCCCTTATGCCCTCTACGGGCACAGCATGGGCGCGCTGGTCGCCTTCGAAGCGGCCCGCGAACTGCGCCGCCGCGGCCTCCCGCAACCCGCGGCCCTGTTCGTGGCGGGGTGCGAGGCGCCGCACCTGGTCGACTTCGAGCGCGTGCACGACCTGCCCCGCGAGGAGCTGATCGCGTGGCTCATGGCCACCGACGGCCTGGAACCCGAGGCGTTCCAGTACCCGGAGCTGATCGACATGATGCTGCCCACGATCCGAGCCGACCTGGGTGCCGCCGAGAGGTACTCCTACCGGCCGGAACCACCCCTGTCCGTGCCGATCCACCTGCTGCGCGGACGTGCGGACGACCAGATGAGCGTCGACGGCACCTCGGGGTGGGACGCGCACACCTCGCTGCGCTGCGCGGTCACCGACTTCGACGGCGGCCACTTCTTCGTTCGAGAGCACGAGCCCGAGGTCGTGCGGCTGATCGAAGCCGAACTGTGCGGTCGGGGAGGGGCCAAGTGAGCAGTTCGTCCTACGTGGGCGGTGTCGGCAGCGGGCCGGTGCGCGACTACAGCGCCTATTACGTCCTCCCCGCCGCACCGGCGCAGCGCCAACTGTGGTTCCTCTGCCAGCTGGAGGAATCCGCCAACGCCGCCTACAACGTGGTCAGCGCCGTGCGCCTGGCCGGTCGGCTGGACACCGTCCTCCTCCAGCGCGCGCTCAACGCGGTCGTCGCCAGGCACGAGAGCCTGCGCACCGGCGTAGGACTGGTGGACGGTGAACCGCACCAGCTCGTGGTGCCCGAGACGCTGGTGTCGCTGCCGGTGGTGGACTTCTCCGACTCCGCTCCGGCCGAGTTCGAGGCGCGTCTGCGCGGGTTGGCGCGGGAGCAGGCGGAGAAGCCCTTCGTCCTCGACGAACCGCCGCTGCTGCGAGTGGTGCTGGTCCGGGAATCCGCTGAGCGGCACACCCTGATCACCGTCATCCACCACGTGGTCTGCGACGGCTGGTCGACCGAGGTCTTCTACGCCGACCTCGCCCGCGGCTACCGGTCGCTGGTGGAAGGGCAGTCCGGAGCGCTGCCGGAGCCGCCGATCCAGTACGGCGACTACGTCGCCTGGCAGCAGGAGTCCCTCTCCGGCGACCGGCTGCGCGACCTCACGGCGCACTGGCAGCGCGAACTGGCCGGCACCACCCCGTTGAACCTGCCGGTTGACCGGCCTCGCGGCAGCGTCCGGCGCCGTGCGGCGGGCGCCCGGGTGGAGGCGCGGTTGGGCGCGGCCGAGGTGGCCGAACTCGCCGCTCTGGCGGAGAAGTGGGACGCCACGCCGTTCATGCTGCTGCTCGCCGCGTTCAAGACCACCCTGGCGCGGGTCACCGGGCAGTCCGACATCGCCGTGGGCACGCCGGTGGCGGGACGGCACCACCCCGACGCCGAGGAGTTGATCGGGTTCTTCGCCAACACGCTGGTGCTGCGCACCCGCCTACCGGTGGAGGGCGACTTCGGCGACGTGGTCGCCGCGATCCGGGAAACCTGCCTGAACGCGTTCTCCCACCAGCAGATGCCGTTCGACCGGCTGGTGGAAGTCGTAGGACAGGCGCGGGTGCTCGACCGCAATCCCCTGTTCGACGTCATGTTCTCCTTCCAGAACACGCCCGGCGTCGAGCTGGAGCTGCCCGACCTCAGCCTCTCCCCGGTCGCCCTGGACAACGTCGCGGCGAAGTTCGACCTGTGGCTGACCGTGTTGCCCGACGGCGACGGCCTGCTGCTGCGCCTGGACTACGACCGCGATCTCTACACCGTCGAGACCGCCCGCCTGCTGCTGGACCGGCACCGCGACGTGCTCGCCGAGGTCTGCCGCGACCCGCGGGTGCCGGTCGCCGCCCTGCCCGTGGCCGGCGCTGCCGAACGCGCCGCGATCGGGAAGTGGGGGCGCGGCCCGGAGACCGCGTTCGCCGGTACGGTCGCCCGACTGGTCGCCGACCGGGATGGCGCGCTCACCGCGGTCTCGGACGGGACGCGCACGCTCACCCACGCCGAACTGCGCGCCCGGGTGGAAGCGCTCGCCGAGCGGCTGCGCGCCGAGGGCGTGCCGCCCGGCACCGTCGTCACCGTGTCGCCGACACCCTCGGTCGACCTGGTGGTGGCCGTTCTCGCCGCGTTCGAGGTCGGCGCGGCCGTGGCCTACGGCGAGCGCCAGCACCGAGCCGGCGTCTTCGTCCGGAGCGCGGCCGACGAGCCGGACGGTTGGGTGGTGACCACCGGCCCCCGGTTCGATCCCGAGGAGTCGCACGGCCGCCCCGCGCCCGACCTCGCGGCGTGGTGGCTGGAAGCACCCGACTCGCCCGACACGGCCGTGCTGTCCCACCGCGCACTCGCCGCCGCCGTCGCCGCGGTGGCCGACCGGTTGGCCCTGTCACCGGCGGACGACGTCGTCCTGGTCGGCGCCACCCGACCGCACCCGGTGGAGTTGCTGCTCCCCCTGGCGCGCGGCGGACGCCTGATCTTCTCGCCCGACGGCGGCGCGACCGGCGCCGTGGCCGTGGCGACCGCGCCGGTCTGGCGGCAGGTCCTGATCGGCAACTGGGCGCCGCCGCCCGGTGTGCGCGTGGTGTGCCGCGGAGCGGTGCTCGCCGACGACCTCGCCGAGGCGCTGGAGCGCACCGGTCGGGAGGTCCTGTTCTGGCGGGAGACCGGCGGTTCGGCCGCGCCCGCGGGTCTTTCGCCGCTGGAGACGGCCCGTCTGCGACGACTCGGACCGCCGCCGGCCGGCACCACGCGCCAGGTGCTCGACGGAACCGGCGCGCCGACCGCGCTCGGCGTCGTCGGGGAACTGTTCCTGGCGGGTCCGGCGACCGCCTTCGAGCAGACCGGTGAATCGACTGCGCCGCAACGCGGACCACAGGGCATCGGCACCGGTGTGCTCTGCCGCTACACGGCCGTGGGCGAACTGGAGGAAGTCGGTTACACCGACGACCGCGTCGCGGTCGGGGACCACGTCGTCTCGCCGGTGCGCGTCGAACGGTTCCTGTCCCGTGTGGACGGTGTGCGCGCCGCGGCGGTGGTGCCGGGCGAGAGCGGTGGCGAGACCAAGCTGGTCGGTTGGCTGGTGCTGGACGCGGCGCTCGCCGGCGGGTCGCCGCGCGAGCGGGAGGAGTTCGCCGCCGGTGTGCGCGCCAAGGCTGCCTCCGCGCTGGCGCCGCACGAGGTGCCCGCCCTGTTCGGCACGCTCGACGTGCTGCCCCTCCTGGCCGACGGCACGCCCGACCGCGCCGTGCTGTCCGCGCTGCGAGGCCCCGCGCTGCTGGGCAAGGTGGACGACACCGCGCCGCGCAACCGGACCGAACGCGCGGTGATGGCCATCTTCCAGCAGCTGCTGCCGGTGCGGGGGTTCGGCGTGCACGCCGACTTCTTCGCGCTGGGCGGGCACTCCCTGCTCGCCGCCAAGGTCATCGGTCGGGTGCGGGACGACATCGGCGTGCTCGTCCCGGTCCGCGACTTCTTCGCCAAACCCACCGCCGCCGGTCTCGCCGAGGCCGTGGCCGCGGTGGAAGCGGCTCAGCGAAACCGATCTTCCGACAAGGCGAGCGCCCTGCGCGGCCAGCTCGCCGGAATGACCGACCAAGAGGTCGAGCGACTGCTGCGGCAGCTCGGTTGACCCACCACGCAGAGATGAGGAGCAGATGGGCATCGACGACGCCGACACGATCTTCCAGGTCGTGGTGAACGACCAGGACCAGTACTCCATCTGGTTCGCCGATCGCGAGCTGCCCACCGGCTGGACCGCCGTGGGCACCACCGGGACCAAGCAGGAGTGCCTGCAGCACATCGAGGCGGTGTGGACCGACATGCGCCCCCGTTCGGTGCGCGAACGCGTCGCAGGCTGACCACCCCGACCTGACGGCATCTACGAAGGAGTCTTCGAGTATGAGCCAGCAGCACGAGCTGGAATCCATGACGTCCGAGGAGAAGCGCGCGCTGCTCGCCCAGCTCCTGGACGGCTCGGCCGAGGCAACACCGAGCAACCTGTCGCTGGAACAACGCCGCCTCTGGGTCTTGCTCCAGCTCGACGAGAGCAAGCCGTGGCAGGTCAACTCCGCCGTGCGCCTGTCCGGGCGCATCGACCCCGCCGCGATGCAGCAGGCGCTCAGCGCGATCGTGCAGCGGCACGAGGTGCTGCGCAGCACCTTCCGGGAGGTCGACGGTCACCCGCTGGCGACCACCGCGCCGGCCGTCACCCTCCGGCTGCCGGTGGTCGACGTCTCCGCCGACGGCCTGGACGCCGAACTCGCCCGCATCGTCGCCACCGAGACGCGGACGCGGTTCGACCTGGCGAAGGGCCCGCTGGTGCGGGCATCACTGCTGCGCGTCGCCGAGGACGACCACGTCCTGCTGCTGACCCTGCACCAGATGGTCGCGGACCGCCGCTCGGCCAAGCTGCTCACCGACGAGTTGCTCACCCGCTACACCGACCTGGTCGGCGGCACGAGCCCGGCCGTCGACGCCGCGCCCGCGGACTTCCACGGCCTGGTCACCGCACAGCGGGAATGGGTCAACAGCGACGACGCCGTCAAGGACGTCGAGTTCTGGCGCGACCACATGGCCGCGTTGACCCCGCTGGAAATGCCGACCGACCGGCCCCGCCCGTCGATGAAGACCATCCACGGCGACGCGGTCACCGTGCCGGTGCCGGGTGACGTGACCGAGGCGGTCACGGCGTACTGCGACCGCAGCGGCCACGGCCTCTCCGAGGTGCTGCTGGCCACGTACGTCGCGGTCCTGTCGCGGTACTCGCAGCAGCGGGACCTCGCCGTCGGCATCAGCGTCCCGGCGGCCTGGCACAGCGACGGCGGCAACCTGGTCGGGCCGCTGGAGAACACCCTCCCGCTGCGGTTCGAACTCGGGGAGGACGACTCGCTGCCCCGGCTCACCGACCGCGCGCGGACCGTGCGGGCGGAGGCCATGGCGCACGCACGGCTGTCGTTCGACCGCATCGTCGAGGCGGCGCAGCCGCAGCGCGACCTGAGCCACACGCCGCTCTTCCAGCTGTCCTTCACCTTCGAGGACGAGTCGGCCTCGCGCGCACTGCCGGACGCCGTCGCCACCCCGCTCGACCTGCCGACGACCTGGACCCCGCACGACATCGACCTGTTCGCGATCCGACGCGGTGACGTGCTGAGCCTGCGGGCCCAGTACAACACCGACCTGTTCGACCGCGCGACGACGGAGCGGTTCGTCAACCACGTCATCCTGCTGTTGAAGGCGGCCGTGGCGGAGCCGGACCGGCCGTTGTCCTCGATCCCGCTGGTCGCGCCGCACGAGCGCGAGCTGATCGCGCGGTGGAACAACACGGCGGCCGACCACGATCGCTCCCGCACCCTGCACGGGCTCGTGGAGCAGGCGGCGAAGACCACCCCGACCGCCGTGGCCATCGCCGCCGGGGACGACGAGGTCACCTACGCCTCCCTCGACGCGCGCGCCGACGCGTTGGCCGCGGAGCTCGCCTCCCGCGGCGCGGGCCTCGGGACGAAGGTCGGTGTCGTGGTCGACCGCTCCGCGCACGCCGTGGTCGCTCTGCTCGGCGTGCTGAAGACGGGTGCGGCATACGTCCCGCTCGACCCGGGTTACCCGGCGGATCGGTTGGCGTTCATCGTCGGCGACGCCGACATCACCCTGCTGACCGGCCTGCCCGCCGCGCTCGACGCGGTACCCGGCGAGCTCGACGGCGTCGTGCGCGTGCCGATCCCGACCGCCGATCCGCAGGCGCCCGCGCAGCGCCCTGCCGTCCACGTGGAGCCCGACGACCTGGCCTACATCATCTACACCTCCGGTTCGACCGGCCGGCCCAAGGGCGTCGCGGTCGAGCACCGCCAGATCGTGCACGCCACGGCCGCGCGCACCGCGTGCGAGGGCCCCGGCCTGCCCGAGCGGTACCTGGTGCTCGCGCCGCTGACGTTCGACGCCTCCGGCGGCGGTCTCTACTGGACGCTCAGCCGCAGCGGCACCGTCGTGTTCCCCACCGAGCAGGAGGTGCTCGACCCCCGGCAGCTCGGCAAGCTCATCCGCACCCGCTCCGTGACCCACGTGGACGGTGTGCCCTCGCAGTACGCGGTGCTGCTGGAGACCGACCTGGAGGCGCACGACTCGGTGCGCACCACCATCCTGGCCGGCGAGACGCTGCCGCCGAACCTGGTCGCCGACCACTTCCGCCGCTCCCCGAACGCCGCGCTGTTCAACGAGTACGGCCCCACCGAAGCGACCATCTGGGCGTCGGTGCACCAGGTCGGCCCCGAGGAGGCCGAGGCGCAGCGGGTGCCCATCGGCCGGCCGATCCCCAACGCGCGCATCCACCTGCTGGACAGGTGGTTCAACCCGGTGCCGCCGGGCGTGCCGGGTGAGCTCTACATCGGCGGCGAGGGCGTGGCCCGCGGCTACGTCAACCGGGCCGCCATGACCGCCGAGCGGTTCCTGCCCGACCCGTTCTCCAGCCGACCCGGCGACCGGCTCTACCGCACCGGTGACCTGGCCCGCTACCGGGCCGACGGCGCGGTCGAGTTCCTGGGCCGGGCGGACAAGCAGGTCAAGATCCGCGGCTTCCGGATCGAGCTGTCCGAGGTCGAGAACGTCCTGCTGCGCCACCCGCTGGTGGCCGAGGCAGTGGTGACCGTGCGCGAGGACCAGCCGGGTGTGCCGCGGCTGATCGCCTACGTGGTCCCGGTCATCGGGCGCGTGCTGACCCAGGAGACGCTCGTCGGCCACGTGCTGGGGCAGATCCCGGACTACATGGCGCCCAGCCACTTCGTGACGCTGGAGCGGATGCCGCTGACCCGCCACGGGAAGATCGACACCAACGCGCTGCCCGCGCCCCAGGACATCGCGGTGAGCGGTTTCGTGGAGCCGCGCAGCCAGCTCGAGGCCGAGATCGCCGAGACGTTCGCCGCGGTGCTGGGCCTGCAGCAGATCAGCGCCACCGCCGACTTCTTCTCCCTCGGCGGCAACTCGCTGCTCGTGGCGAGGCTGGCGGCGCAGCTCTCCCGCGAGCACGACGTCGAGCTGCCGATCGACGAGATCTTCCGCGTCCCGACGGTGGAGGGCATCGCCCGCGCGGTCGAGGTGCACCAGCGGCAGCGGGACAACGTCGACAGCGCGGCGCTGTACGCCCAGCAGGTCGCGGACTTGCTGGCCGACGTCAAGCTCGACCCGAGCATCAAGCCCGACGGCCTGCCGCACGCCGACTGGTTCTCGCCGAAGAACATCCTGGTCACCGGTGCCACCGGCTACCTGGGGGCGTTCATCGCGGTCGAGCTCGTCGAGCGCACCGACGCCACGGTGCACTGCCTGGTGCGCGGCAGCAGCCCGGACGAGTGCTGGGACCGGCTGGAGGAGACCCTGCGCAAGTACCGCGCGTGGGACGAGTCGTACCGCAGCCGGATCAAGGTCGTCTTGGGCGACCTGTCCAAGCCGTACCTCGGCTTGTCGAAGGAGGAGTTCGAGAACTACGCCGCCACGATCGACTCGATCTACCACAGCGGCGCCATCGTCAACTTCACCTACCCGTACGAGGCCATGAAGGCCGCCAACGTCCTGGGCACCGAGGAACTGCTGAGGCTCGCGACCAAGACGACGCTCAAGGCGTTCCACCTGGTGTCCAGTGTGGACGTCTTCATGGGCACCGGCGCCGAGCGACCCTTCACCGAGGACGACCTCGGCGACCGGCCGGTCAAGGTGCCCACCGGTTACCCGCGCACCAAGTGGGTCGCCGAGAAGATCGTGGTCATGGCCCGTGATCGCGGCGTCCCGGTCACCGTGCAGCGGCCCTGGATGATCACCGGCCACACCAAGACCGGCGCCTCCCACGACACGGACTACCTCTACGTCTACCTCAAGGGTTTCCTCGACCTCGGCATCCTGCCGCTCTACAACGACGTGATCAACGCGGTGCCGGTGGACTACACCGCCCAGGCGATCGTCTACACCTCGCTGCGCGAGGAGAACCTGGGCAAGAACTTCAACATCACCAACCGCGAGCCGACCACGATGCAGCAGTGCTACCAGTGGTTGAGGTCCTTCGGGTACGACCTCAACGTCGTGGACGAGGAGGAGGCCCGCCGCAAGGCGCTCGCCGTGGACGAGGACCACATCCTCTACCCGCTCACGCCCATCCTCAGGGTCGCGTCGATGCGGCACGCCGCACTCGACCCGGACCTCCAGCAACAGGTGGACCCGCTGGACGAGTGCCGCGTGCTCAACGAGGCGCTGGAAGGCTCCGGCATCGAGTGCCCGCCGGTGAACGAGGAGTGGGCGCACTCGTGCTTCCGGTTCCTGGTGGACAACGGGTACCTGCCCGCGCCCGAGGAGGTCGCGAAGCAGAAGGCGCACAGCTGACCAGTGCACCAACCACGTCGGGTGCACCGCGGGCGGGCCCGAACCCGCCCGCGGTGCGCCCGCCCCGGACGGGCCCGGCCCGCGGCCGGAGCGAGCACCCGCACTCTGAGAGGGATGAAGATGAACGGCACCTCCACGACGACACGGCCCGGGGCCGTGCGGAACTCGTCGCACACCATCCGCTACCTCGACCTGGACCCCATCGACACAGCGCACGTCGATGCCCTCACCCGCGCCGTGCTCCGCGACCACGGGTCCGGCACCGCACCGTCCCTGCTGGCCGCCGCCGCGGGCCTGGCCCACCGGCTGCCGGCCAGGTTGGTGGACGAGGTCAGGGCGTTGCGGCTGAACGAGTCGGCGACCGCGCTCGTGCTGCGCGGTCTGCCGATCGACGACGTCGAACTCGGCCCGACCCCGCTGGACTGGCGCGCGGCGGAGGACACCTGGCGCACCGGGCACCTGGAGACCTACCTGGTGCTGGTCAGCGGTCTGCTCGGCGACATCTTCGGGTGGTCGACCCTGCAGGAGGGCAAGCTCATCCACAACGTGGTGCCGATGCCGACCGAGCAGCAGCAGCAGAGCGGGCACGGCACCGTCAGGCTGGAGTGGCACACCGAGGACGGCTTCCACCCGTACCGGTGCGACTACCTCCTCCTGCTGGGGCTGCGCAACCACGACTCGGTGCCCACCACGATCGCGAGCATCGACGCCGTGGACATCGACCCCCGGCACCAGGAGGTGCTGCGCCAGCCGCGGTTCCTGATCCGACCCGACAACGAGCACGTCAACCGGGCGCGTGCGCTGAACGCCGGCACCGGCGAGGTGCACGTCATGCAGCGGATGCAGGAAGACCCGCCGCCCAGCGCGGTCCTCTTCGGCGACCCGAACGCCCCGTACCTGCGCATCGACCCGGCGTTCATGAACGCCGTCGCCGGTGACTCGGAGGCCGCCGAGGCGCTGGAGGCGGTGATCGAGGCCCTGGACGCCCAGTTGACCGAGGTCGCGTTGGACGCGGGTGACCTGCTCATCGTGGACAACTACAAGGCCGTGCACGGGCGGTCCGCGTTCAAAGCCCGCTTCGACGGCACCGATCGCTGGCTGAAGAAGGCCGTCGTGACCCGCGACCTGAGGAAGTCGCGGGAGTTCCGGGGCGCGCCGGACGGACGAATCCTGCTTTAGCCCGCCAGAGCCGGCTTCGACTGACAGGAGGAGTGATCGTGCCCGAGATGACGTGGCCGGCGGTGGCGGCGTGGGTGGTGGAGGGGTTGCCGGACCCCGTTCGGACCCATCCATCGGTCGGCGTGCACGAGACCGCGCTCCCCACCGGGAACGGCGGGGAACGCGACGAACTCGTCCGTGACGCGGTGGCGGCGGCCAGGGTGGACGCGTTGCCGGTCCGCCTCGTCATCGCCGGGCTCGGTTCCGCGCGTGCCCTGGTCGTCGTGGTCACCACCAACGGCCTGGCGCCGCGCGACGTGCTGACCTGGCTGGTCGACCCGAACGCACCGTTCCCGGAGCCGGTGGTCCCCGCGTCGTCAGCGGGGCCACTGGTCGACCTGCCCGTCGCGTTGCGCGACGGCGGCGCGCCGTCGAAGTCCACCGGCACGGTGCGCCTGCCGTGCGACACCGCGGCGGTGGACCGGTTCGCGCGGACGACCGGCGTGTCGACCGAGGCGGTGCTGGCTGCCGCCGTGGCCGTCCTGCTGGACCGCTACCGGTACGAATCGGACGTCGACCTGCTGGTGGTGACACCGCGTCCGGTGATGGTCGTGGCCCGGACCGGCAGCGCCCTCCGCTTCACCGACCTGGCCAGGCAGGTCGAGAAGGACCTGGCTGCCGCCGATCCCGCTCCCGACGGACTCCACGCCACCGTGGCGGTCCGCCGGGAGCGGGAACCAGAGGCCGAGCGCATCGGACCGTGCACCGCGGTGCCGGTGCGGTTCCGCGACGGCGCGGCCCGGTACGAGCTCGACGTCGCGCTGACCGACATCGGCCTCCAGGTCGACCACGATGCCGGCCTGTTCTCCGAGCACGCGGTGGCCGCGTTCTCCGCTCGGCTGTCGGCCGTGCTCGACAAGGCGCTCGCCGACCCGAGGGTCGGCGACGTCACGGCCACCACCGCGGGGGAACGGGAAGAGCTCGCCCGGTGGTCGCACGGCGAGGCGCAGCCCTTCACCGACACCTGCCTGCACACCCTCGTGGAGCGGCACGCCCGCGTCCGGCCGGCCGCGGTCGCGGTGGTCTGCGGCGATGTCGAGCTGACCTACGGCGAGCTGAACGCCCGCGCGAACCAGGTCGCGCACCGCCTGCGGGCGGAGGGCGTCGGTACCGGGGACCTGGTGGCCCTGCTCGCCGACCGCGCGGTGCAATCCGTCGTCGCGATGTTGGGTGTGCTCAAGGCGGGCGCGGCCTACGTCCCGGTGGAACCGTCGTACCCGGACGAGCGGATACGCCACATCGTCGCCGACTCGGGCGCGCGACTGGTGCTCGCACGCGGCGAGCAGGTCGCGCCGGCGCTGCCCGTCCCGGTGCTGGTGGTGGAGGACGTGGCGGGCGAGCCCGACCACGACCCCGAGGTGCCGGTCACCCCGATGGACCTCGCCTACGTCATCTACACCTCCGGCTCCACCGGTGTGCCCAAGGGCGTGGCGGTGCACCACCGGGCGGTAGTGGTGTCGACGCACGCCCGCGGTATCGGTGGTCCGCCGCCCGAACGTGATCTCGTGACCATGCCCCTGTGCTTCGACGGAGCCGCGGGCGGCCTCTACTGGACGCTCACCGGCGGCGGCACCGCGGTGCTGCCCACGGAACTGGAGGCGCACGACCCGCTGGCGCTCGCGCGACTTCTGCGCCGTGCGCCTGTCACCCACATCCACTCGGTGCCCTCGCACTACGGCCTCGTGCTCGAAGCGACGGCGGGGGAGAGCCTCGAACGGCTGCGGCTCGTCTCGGTCGGCGGTGAGCCGATGCCGCCCAAGCTGGTCGCCCGACACCTGCTGGAGTGCCCGGACGCGCTGCTGCTCAACGACTACGGTCCCACGGAGTGCGCGGTCTGGGCGTCCGCCCACCGGTGCGGCGTCGTCGACGCGACCCGCCAGAAGATCCCCATCGGCCCGCCGCTGCCGAACTACCGGCTCCACGTGCTCGACGGGAGTCTGCGCGAGGTGCCGCCGGGCCTGCCGGGTGAGATCTACATCGGCGGCCCCGCGGTCGCGTGGGGCTACCACCGCAGGCCGGCACTGACCGCGCAGCGCTTCCTGCCCGACCCGTTCGGCGGTCCCGGGGACCGGCTCTACCGCACAGGGGACCGGGGCCAGTGGACGCCCGAAGGCGAACTGCTGATCATCGGGCGCGTCGACAACCAGGTGAAGCTGCGCGGATTCCGGGTGGAACTCGGTGAGATCGAGGCGGCCGTGCGCCGCCACCGCGCCGTGTCGGAGTGCGTGGTGCTGGTGCGCACCGCACCCTCGGGCACGGACACGGTGACCGCGTTCGTCGCCTCGGCCGACAAGCGGCTCGCCGAGGAGGAACTGCGCGCCGAAGTGGCGCGAACCCTTCCCGCCTACATGCACCCGGACCACTACGTCGTGGTGCGGCGGCTGCCGCGGGCGCCGAGCGGGAAGATCGACGCCCAGGCGTTGCGCGCGATGGAAACCGCGCCCGGTGGGCCGTGACGACCGTGGTCACCGACAGCGCGTTCACCGCGTTCACCGCGTCCGACGCCGGCCGCACCGGCGACGGCGAGGTGCTGCCGGTCGAGGTGGGTCGCTCGACCCGCCTCGGCGTCCGGGTGCGCCGCGGTTCCGACGGCAGGCTGGACCTGGTGCCGGACGGGACCACTTCGGGACCGGTGCGGGCAGCCCTGCTGGCCCACGGGTCCGTGGCCCAGGTGGTGGTGCGTCGCCACCGGGGCCGGCTCGTCGCAGTCGTGCTGCCACGCGACGACGAGCACTTGGCGCGGCGTCCGGCCACGCCGACCGAACTCGCCCTGGACCGGGTGGCGCGGTTGGCGCCCCGCCGGGTGCTCCACATCGGAATCGGCGGCATGGAACTGCCGACGGCGCTGTCCGCGCAGTGCGTGGGCTACGACCTCGTCGACCCGTCGGTGCCCAAGGTCTGCGAGGTCCTGGCCGGGCGGCCGGACCTGAGGCAGCGGCTGCGGCTGTTGGCGGCGCCCCCGACGGTCGACGTGTTCGCCGACGAGGAGCCGTACGACGTCGTGCTGTTGGACATGGCGGCCCCCTCGTTGTCCGTCCTGGACGTGCCGACCACCGCCGTCGACCTGCTGCGGCTGGTGCACACCGCGGGCGCGGTGTTCGTGGCGAACCTGCGCGACCCGCGGTTGGAACGCCTGGCGAACCAGCTGCGCACCGGGCGGGCGAAGTCGACCCCGGACGCCGCGGGTTGGTCACCGCCCGCGGTGCTGCGCGCGATCGCCCAGCGGGCGCCGTGGACGGAGGCGCACGCCTACCCCCTGCTGGGACCGTTGCCCGAGGCCGCCACCTACGGCCTGCTGCTGCGACCCGCGCGCACGGTGGTGAAGGTGCCGTTGCTGAGGTGGGGGAGGGACCTGCACTCGACCGCGCAACTCGCCCAACTGCTCGCCGGGCGCGGTGTCGAACGCCTCCGCCTGATCGGCATTCCGCCGGCCGGCGTGGCTGACATCCCCGCGGCCCGGCGGCCGGGGAGCGGACGGCCGCGGGCCGCGGTGGACTGGCGCGAGATCGACGCTGTCGCGGCCGAGCACCGGTACCGCGTGACACCGGTCGCTTCGCTGACCGGGGCCGAGGACCGTTTCGACGTGCTGGTCGAGCGGAAGACCGAGCAGGATGGACGGCGACCGGGCGGAGGGCTCGCGGCGCGGCTGCGGGCCTGGCTGGCGGTGCGGCTCCCCGAGCACAGCGCCGCGGTCGACCTCGTCGTGCTCGGCGACGACGCGAATCGGACCGAGGAGGCCTCGCCGTGACCGAGGGAACTGCCGTCGTGCTGGGTGGCGCGGGCGCGGTGGGCGAGTTGTTCGTGCGCCTGCTGGGCGCCCACGTGCCCACGACCGTCGTGGATCGCACGTCTTCGCCGATCGCGCCCACCGTGATCGGGGACGTGTGCGATCCGTCGCCGGAGGTCCTCGACGCCGTGCGCACGGCCGACACCGTGGTGATCGCCCTGCCTGAGGACGTCGCCCTGCACGCCCTGTCCGCCTGCGCGCACGCCTTCCGCGCCGGCTGCCTCGTCGTGGACACCCTGTCGGTCAAGCACGCCGTGGCGGTCACCCTCGCCCGGATCGCGGCCGAACGCGGAGTGGAGGCGCTGAGCCTGAACCCGATGTTCGCCCCGGCGTTGGGGTTCCGCGGCCACGCCGTCGCCGCGGTGCCGGTCGTACCCGGCCCGCGTGCGGCGTGGTTGCTGGAGTTGATCACCGCGGTGGGCGCGCGCCCGGTAGAGCTGACCGCCGAGGAACACGACCTCGTCACCGCCGTGGCCCAGGCCGCCACACACGCGGCGGTGCTCGCGCTCGGCAGGGTGGCCGCCGAGCTGGGTGGCGGCATCGACCGGCTCGGCGAACTCGCCCCGCCGCCACACCGGGCGCTCCTGGCGCTGCTCGCCCGGATCACGGGGGCCAACCCGGACGTCTACTGGGACGTGCAGGCCGGGAACCCCGCGGCGGCGAAAGCGCGCGCCGCCCTGGCCGCGGCGTTGACCGACCTCGACTCGTTGGTCGCCGCGGACGACCGCGAGGGGTTCAGCCGCCTGCTGGGCGACCTCGGCACCTGGCTCGGTCCCCGGGGCGATGACCTGCGGGCCCAAGCCATCCGACAACTGGAGGCGCTGCGCCCCTCGACCGGCTGACTCCGGTCGGTTCGAGGTGATACTGCCTTGATACCCGGTCCGCATACTGTGCGTTATATGTCGATTGTGGACATATATGACGTGGTCGGAGGCAATGAAAGGGTTTCGAGGATGGATGTTCTGCGCCCTTATCGGTCCCGGATCGAGGAGTTGGACGAAGCGCTCGCCGGCATCGTGGCCGAGCGGCTCCGGGTGTGTGCCGAGGTCGCGGTCGTGAAAAAGGCGGAAGGGATACCGATGATGCAGCCGCAGCGCGTCGAGGCGGTCTGCGCCGCCTACGCCCTCCGAGGCAGGGAACTGGGTGTCTCGGAAAGTTTCATGCGCGGGTTGGCCATGCTGCTCATCGATGAGGCGTGCCGCCTGGAGGACGAGATTATCGAAGCCGGCGCACCACCGAGCCGGTGACGCCGAGTAGTTGCCTGCGTGATGGAGCTAAGCGACTCGGCCTAGTCTTGTATCGCAGTGTGTCACTGACCGTAGTTAAATCTCCTGGTTTCGTCGTCGATGTCCTTTTTGGTGTTGAGTTATGGACTCCAAGGTGTAGTGATGTAGGTATGGATTGCGCGCAACCCGTTGCTACGCTCCGTGTCCGGAGACGATGGCAACACGGCGACCAGTCCGGTGGGGCAACCACCTGGGGTGGTCCTGGTTGGGCCGCCGTGGCGCTTCGCCCACCGCCGGCCTGTCGCCGCGGAAATCCTCGCTTAATGGCTCCCCTTTGTCTGTCGTAAATATCGGGCAGGGCTCTGTCGGAGGGCGGAATATCGTCGTGGACCGAAGGGGTGATCCTGTTCTCGGCCGTTGCCGGGAGGTTGGTGCTGTGGTTGACTCGGGCGAAGATAAAACGTGCGGAAGTCGTACTGCGAACGAGTGCTGGTGATGCGGGCTGCGTCGGGGTGGCCGACGCTTACCGACTTGGGGGCGGCAGTGGTTCTTGATGGTGTGAATATGACTGAAGGAGACGGTAGGATCGTTTTCAGAATTCTTGGTCCATTAAGTGTCACGGTCGGGCGTAAGCAGGTTCGAATCGGTAAGAACCGTCAGCTGACCATTTTGGCGCTGCTGCTGATCAACGTCGGCAAGTTGGTCCCGGTGGGCAGGCTCATCGACGCGGTGTGGGGCAGCACCCCGCCGGCGACGGTCGAGAAGCAGATCCAGACGTGCGTGTGGCGCCTGCGCCGGGCCTTCGAGAAGGCGGGCGCACCCGAGAACGTCATCGAGACCGGGCAGGGCGGTTACCGCCTGCACCTCGCGGGTGGGGTGCTCGACGCCCAGCTGTTCGAGGAGCACGTCCGACGCGGACGCACGCGGGCGGAGGCCGGCGACCTCTCCGGCGCCATCGCGGACTACCTCGACGCGCTGTCGCTGTTCCAGGGCGCGCCGCTGGCCGAACTCAACAGCGGGCCCATCCAGGCGGTGGCGGCGCACTGGGAGGAGCGGCGGCTGGCGGTCCTGGAGGAGCGGCTCGACATCAGGCTGGCGATGGGGCAGCACGCCGAACTCGTCAGCGAGTTGAAGATGCTCGTCGCCGAGTACCCGCTCCGGGAGCAGCTGCGCGCTCAACTGATGACCGCGCTGTACCTGTCGCACCGGCGCGCCGACGCACTGTCGGTGTACCGCGCCGGCCGCGCGATAATGATCAACAACCTGGGCCTGGAACCCGGCGCACGGCTCCAGGACCTGCACCGGCGGATCATCGCCGGCACGCCCGTGCCGTCGACACCGCACCAGCGGGGTCGGCGGGTGGCGAAGTGCCCGGCCCAACTCCCGCTCGACGTCGGCGACTTCACCGGCCGCGCGGACGAACTCGACTGGCTCACCGGCCTGTGGACCAAGGAGCCCACCAGGCCGCAGGTGGTTTCGCTCGTCGGGCGCACCGGCGCGGGCAAGACCGCGCTCGCGTTGCACGCCGCGCATCGGGTGCGGGACCGGTTTCCCGACGGCCAGCTCTACGCCAACCTGCGCGGCTGCACATCGTCCCCGACGCCCCCGATGGAAGTCCTGCAGTCCTTCCTGCACGCGCTGGGCGTGTCCGATCAGCGGATCTCCGACGACCTCACCGGGCGCGCCGCCCAGTTCCGCAGCGCCATCGCCGGCCGGGTGATGCTCATCGTGCTGGACGACGCGCCGAACGCCGCGGCGGTGGAGCCGCTGCTGCCGGGCGGCAAGGACGCCGCGGTGCTGGTCACCGGTCAGACCAGCATGATGGAGCTGCCCGGTGTGGTGAGTCGGCGGCTCGACGGCCTGGAGACCGACGACGCGGTGCGGCTGCTCGCCAAGGTCATCGGCGCGGAGCGGGTCGAGCGGGAGCGGCACGCCGCTCGTGCCATCGCGGAACTCAGCGGAAGGCTGCCACTCGCCCTCCGCGCGGCCGGCGCGCGGCTGCACGCCCGCCCACAGCTGCGCCTGGACCGGTTCGTCGAGCGGCTCGCCGACGAGCACCGGCGCATCGCCGAGCTGTCCTACGGGTCGCTCGACCTGGCCGCACGGCTCGACGCGGCGGCCGACCGCCTGCCGCCGTCCACCCGGTCGCTGTGGTTGATGCTGAGCCTGCCCGAGCTGTCCCACATCCCCGCGTGGGTCGCCGCCGCGGCGGGCGACCTCCCCGACAGCGAGGCGCAGCGCCTGCTCGACCTCCTGGTCGACCACCAGGCGCTGGACATCACGGGCGAGGACGTCGGCGGCGGTGCCTGCTACGTCTTCCACCCCCTGGTCCGCATCCACGCCCGGCGACTCGCCCACGCCGAACTCGACCACGAGACCAGGTCGCGCACGATGGCGCGACTGGTGGAGGTCGGACTGGGGCTCCAGGACTTCGCGACGGGCGTGTTGGAGAACCGGATCCCCGCGCAGACGACTTCCGAAGTGGGTGCCCGCGTCGGCCGTTCCATGCTGCGTGACGTGGCCAACCAGCCCCTGGCCTGGCTCGACCAGGAGCGCTCGAACATCGCCGCCCTGGTGCAGGCCGGGCGGACGGGGTGGACGCGATCGAGCGAAGACCAGGTTGGCCGCCGTGTCCAGAGCGCCTGAACCGGGTCCGGTCCTCGTGCTCTCCGCCAGTCCGCACCCGGGCTCCCGACCGGACTGGCTCGGTGAACACGTGGCCGGGGTCCTGGCCGACCGCAGCTGTGACGCCCGGCACCTGCGGGTGCGCGACCTGCCTCCGGAGGCGCTCATCCGCGCCGACCCCGGTGATCCGGACCTGTCGGCGGCCCGTGCCGCGGTCGAGTCGGCGGACGGCTTGGTGCTGATCACGCCCATCTACCGGGCGGCGTACTCGGGGCTGTTGAAGGTCTTCCTGGACGTGCTGCCCCGGCACGCGCTGGCAGGCAAGACCGTGCTGCCGCTGGCCACGGGCGGGAGCCCGGCCCACGTGCTGGCGCTGGACTACGCACTGCGCCCGGTCGCCCAAGCCATGGGCGCGCGGCACGTCGTGCGCGGGCACTTCGTGCACGACGACGAACTGCCCAGGCACGAAGGTCGCATCGAGCCCGGCGCTCGGACCGAGGACGCCGTCGGGACCGCCGTGTCGGCGTTCCACAGCGCACTGGTGCAAGGTGCGCAGCCGCTGCCGGTGGCGCAACCGTGGAACGTCGGTGTCTGACCGGGTGGTCACGCGGTGGCCGGTCCGCCTCGCGGTGTTGTTGTTGGGCACCGCGTCCCTGGCACTGACGTTGTGGACCGCACGGCCACCGGCCGCCGTGCCCGCGGACGCGCCGGTGGACCGGTTCTCCGCCTCGCGAGCCGTGGAGCACCTGACCACGATCGCCGCCCGGCCGCGGCCCACGGGGGCCGCGGCGCACGCCGACACCCGGCAGTACCTGGTGGACCGCCTGACCGCGCTGGGAGTGGAGACGCGGGTCCACACCGGGGCGGCGGTCAACCTCCTCGGTCCCGCCGAGCTGGGTGGTCAGGCGCGGTACGCCGGCGCCGACCTGCGCACGGTCGTGGGCCGGGTGCCCGGCACGGCGAGCACCCGGCCGGTCGCCCTGATCACGCACTACGACTCGGTCGCCGCAGGTCCGGGCGCGAACGACGCGGGTGTGCCCACCTCCGTGCTGCTGGAAACGGCACGGGCGGTGATGGCGGGTCCGCGACCGCGCAACGACCTGCTGTTCGTGTTCACCGACGCGGAGGAAATCGGTCTGCTCGGCGCCAAGGCGCTCGTCGAGGACCCCGGCGGGCTGCCGGACTCCGCGCTGGTGCTGAACTTCGAGGCGCGCGGCAGCAGTGGGCCGACGCTGATGTTCGAGACCGGCGCGGATGCGGCGTGGCTGGTCGACCTGCTCGCCGAGCACGGTGTGCGTCCGCAGACCAGTTCCCTGTTCGGGGAGGCGTACCGGTACCTGCCGAACCTGACCGACTTCACCGTGTTCAAAGCGGCGGGCCACCAGGGGATGAACTTCGCGTACCTGGAGGGGTACACCCACTACCACGGTCCACACGACACGATCGCGAACGTCGACCCGGACACGGTGCAGCACCAGGGCGAGTACGCCCTGGGCCTGGCCCGCGCACTCGGCGGGATCGATCTCACCGCGACGCCCGCCGGAGACGCGGTGCACTTCACCGCCCTGTGGTGGGTGGTGTCCTACCCGGACCACCTGGCGTTGCCGTTGGCGCTGGCGGTGACGGCACTGTGCGCGGGTCTGCTGGTCGTGGCACGACGACGCGGTGAGGTGTCGTTGCGCCGGATCGGTGGCGGTGCGCTCGTGGCCCTGGCGCACCCGATCGTCGTCGGCGGGATCGCCTGGATCGCCGCTCCCGTCGTGGCGAGCAGACATTCCGAGTTGGCCGACTACGGCGACATCCCGGGCAACCGGTTGGCGTTGACGGCCTTCGCGCTGCTCGCGTTGGCGCTGAGCGCGGCGCTGGCGCTACTGGTGCGCCGATGGGTCGACCTGCGACACCAGATGATCGGCGCGGCGGTGTTGTGGACGTTGTCGGCGTCCCTTGCCGCGGCCGTGGTGCCGGGGGTCAGCTACGTGTTCACGTGGCCCGCGCTCGGCGCGCTGGCGGCGTGGTCGGTGCTCAGGTCGGCGCCCGGCCCGGTCGGTCAGGTCCTCGCGGCGGCACTGGTCGTGGTACCGGTCGTGGTGATCGTGGTGCCGCTGGTGGGACTGCTGTCCAGCGCCCTCGGCGTCGCCCTGATCGCCGTCGCCGTCGCGGTGCTGGCGCTGGCGTTCACCTTGCTGCCGCAGGTCGGCTCGCTCCTGGTGCCACGCGGGCAGCGCATCGTCACCCGCGTGGCCGCGCTGGCGGCCGTCGTCGTGGCGTTCGTGGCGTCCATCCCGGCGGGGGAGCCGCCCGCGCACCGGGCAGTCGCCTCGTACTTCCTCGACACCACGACGGGAACCGCGGCCTGGCTGTCGACCGAACCGGGTGGCGTGCCGTCACCGGACGACGCGGAGACCACCGCCGCGGCTGACCTGTGGCCTGCCTGGACGGCTCCCGTCCAGCGCGCGCCCGCCGCGGTGCTGTCACTGCCGCCGCCGACCGTGGAGGTGGTGTCCGAACCGGGTGGCCGCATCCGGATCACCACGGCGTCGGCGCGCGGTGCCACGGAACTCGCCTTCGTGGTGACCGGTGCCCGGGTGCGCGGTTACGAGGTGGAAGGGGCGGTGCCCGGCGGCTTGAGCCTCATCTCCGACGAGCCGCGTTCGGGGCCGTGGGAGCTGTGGGTTCGCGGTGTGCCGTCGACCGGCGTCACCGTCGAGCTCGACGTCGAACCGGAATCGGGCGAACCGACCGTCCAGGTCGCGGACCGGACCGGGGGACTGCCCGACGCGGTGGCGTGGCGCTCCGGCGGCGCGGCCCCGCCTGCCATCGGAGAAACGCTGTTGGACAACGCGACGTTCGTGAGTGCCCGCCGGTCGTTGCCGGTCGGCGGGACGGGACTGCTGGGAGGTGAGCGGTGATCCGGGTGGGGAACGTGGTCGCGGGCCGGCGCGACGAGTCCGCGTCCGAGTGGACCGGACTGGTCGACCCGTGCACCGGTGAGACCGTCGGCCACGCGCCTGACTCATCGCCGGAAGAGGTCGCCCGAGCCGCGGTCGCCGCACGGGCGGCCACCGCACCCTGGCGTGATGCCACCCCGGGGCAGCGGCAGCGCGCTCTGCTGCGCCTGGCCGATGTGCTGGAGGACGAGTCGGACCGGTTCGTCGAGGCCGAGGTGATGACCACCGGCAAGCCGATCGGGACCACCCGCGACGAAGAGGTCCTGGCCGCCGCCGACCACCTCCGGTTCTTCGCCGGGCTCGCTCGTTCGCTCGACGGGATCGGCGCCGCCGAGTACCTGTCCGGCTGCACGTCCTACGTGCGGCGGGAGCCGATCGGGATCACCGGGCACCTGCTGCCGTCGAACTACCCGTTGCTGATGGCCGTCTGGCACGCGGCACCGAGCCTGGCGATGGGCAACGCGGCGATCCTCAAACCGGCGCCACCCACCCCGTCGACCGCCTCCCTGCTGGCCGAAGCGGCGGCGGAGTTCCTCCCGGCGGGCACCCTGTCGGTCGTCTGCGGCGGAGCGGCGACCGGCCGTGCGCTCATCGACCACGTCGACGCGGTGGCGCTCACCGGCAGCACACGCGCCGGTGCGGAGGTCGCGCGCGCGGCGGCCGACTCGATCACCAGAGTCCACCTCGAACTGGGCGGCAACGCCCCGGCCGTGGTGTTCGCCGACGTCGACCCGGTCGCCACCGCGGTCGGCCTCGCCGAGGCCGCCTTCTTCAACGCGGGCCAGGACTGCACGGCGGTGACCAGGGTGCTCGTCGAGGAGCCGATCGCCGCCGAGCTGACCGAAGCGCTCGCCGCCCAAGCCGCCGCGACGGTCGTCGGGCCACCGGCGCGCGCGGACGCTTTCTGCGGTCCACTCACCACCCGCGCGCATTTCGAGCGGGTGCTCGCGGTGCTGGAACGCCTGCCGGAGCGCGTGCGCGTGCTGGCGGGTGGCAAGAGGGTGGGCGATGCGGGCCACTTCCTCGCGCCGACCGTCCTCACCGGTGTCGAACAGCGGGACGAGGCCGTCACCGAGGAACTCTTCGCCCCGGTGGTGACGGTGCAACCGTTCACCACCGAGCGGGAAGCGCTGATCCTGGCCAACGGTGTGCCCCAGGCGCTGGCCGCCAGCGTGTGGACGGCGGACCACGACCGCGCCCACCTGTTCACCAGGGCGCTGGACGCTGGCTGCGTCTGGGTCAACACCCACATGCGCTTCACCCCGGAGATGCCTCACGGTGGCTTCAAGTCTTCGGGCTACGGCAAGGACCTGTCCCGCTACGCCTTGGACGAGTACACCCGCGTCAAGCACGTGATGCACCACTTCGGTGGTCCGCTCGCCTGAAGGCAGCGCAAGAGTGGGCAGTGCGCGTGATCGGCGGATCGGGGTGTGCGCTCCGGCAGGGGTCGGTAGCCTCCCCGTGCCGGGGATGTCAAGGGTGGGGTGCTGCGGTGGTGGATGGGCAGCAGCGGCTGCAGGCGATGATGCGCTCGTTCCAGGAGCAGGCGGCCATGTCCCGGTCGCACGTGGCGTTGCAGCACGAGATCCTGGACGCGATCCGGATGGCCACGCAGAACGCCGCGCAGCAGCTCGACGCCCAGCGACCCGACCAGGCGGCCGTCCGCTGGGCGGACCTGTTCACCGCCGGCCGCGACGAGTGTCGGCTCCTGCTGACCAACCGGCGGCTCGCGCTGGTCGTGGAAGGCGAACTGACCAGGCCCGCCGCGCCCGTGTCGGGCGGCCTGCTCGGCCGCGTCCGGTCTCCGGGCCAGTCGCAGTCGCAGCCCGACGTCCCACCGCTGGTGACCTGGTGGGAAGCCCCGGTCGGCACAGCCCGGTTCCTGGCCGTGCCACTCGGGCGGCAGGTCCAGCCGGAGTGGTTCGTGCGGGTGGAGTTCTCCGACGGCTCGGCGTTCGAGTTCCGCGATGCCCAAGCCGAACAGTCGGTCCGCACCGCGTACGCCAACCTCTGAACTGCGCCGGCTCAGCTCTTGTTCACCACCTGATCCGGCAATCGGTCATCCACCCGCTCAGGCGTGCGTGCGGGAGTGGTGGCGGCGCGCCTTGAACCGGTTCCCGCACACGCTCATAGAGCACCACTGCCGCTTGCCGGTCCGCGACGTGTCGTGGAAGTGCAGCGTGCAGTCGGGGTTGGCGCACTTGCGGACCCGGTCCGGCGTGGTGCTCTCCAACGCCAGGTAGTCGCGCAGGCATGCCCACGCTGCCCGCCACGCCGGGTCGGGCACGTCCTCCTCTTCGGCCGGTCCGTCGACGGTCAACCGCAGGCGCAGGCGTCCGTGGTCCAGCAGCGTGTCCAGAGTGGACGGTTCCAGGTCGCCTGCCACGACGGCGGCGAGCGCGGAGCGCGCGTCGAGGAGGTGTCGGCGCACCACGTCGACCGGTGCCCCGGTGTCCAGGGAGCGGTCGACGAGCCAGGCGGAGGTCAGGTCGTCGTGGTCGAGCAGGTCGTAAGGGGTGGTCCCGGTCAGCCAGCGGGTGTCGAGCAGGTCGACGGCGAGCGGCTGGTCGGTGAGCGGGCGCGGCGGCCACCCGCGGGCGCGCAGCGCGGCTGCCAGCTCGTCGTCGGACACCGACTCTCCTAACCGTTCAGGACTACTTGACAGGTTAGCACGTTCTGTGATCCGCTATACCTAACCGTTCTCACGGCTTTGAAGGGTTAGGTTCTCATGGTCACGTACCACCACCTCGACGTCGACGGGCAGCGCGTCTTCTACCGCGAAGCGGGCCACGCCGATGCGCCCGTGCTCGTGCTGCTGCACGGCTTCCCGACCAGCTCGCACATGTTCCGCGAGCTCATCCCGGCACTGGCCGACCGCTACCGGCTGATCGCCCCGGACCACATCGGGTTCGGGGAGAGCGCGGCCCCGTCGGTCGACGAGTTCGACTACACCTTCGACCGGCTCACCGACATCACCCTGGGCCTGCTCGACAAGCTCGGCGTGCGCAGACACGCGCTCTACATCCAGGACTACGGCGCACCGATCGGGCTGAAGATCGCGTCCCGGCACCCCGAACGTGTCTCGGCGATCATCACCCAGTCCGGCAACGCCTACACCGAAGGCTTCACCCCGTTCTGGGAACCCCTGTTCGCCTACGCCACCGACCCCGGCCCGCACACCGAACCCGCGGTGCGCGCCCTGCTCGCCTCCGAGGCCACGCGCTGGCAGTACACCCACGGCGTCAAGGACCCCAGCCGCGTCAGCCCCGACACCTGGAGCCACGACCAGGCGCTGCTCGACCGGCCCGGCAACGCAGAGATCCAGCTGGCCCTGTTCCGCGACTACAAGAACAACATCGACGCCTACCCCGCGTTCCACGAGTACTTCCGCGCGTCGCAGGTGCCCCTGCTCGCGGTGTGGGGCCGCCACGACGAGATCTTCGGGCCCGCGGGCGCGGAAGCGTACCGGCGCGACCTGCCCGACGCCGAGATCCACCTCCTCGACACCGGCCACTTCGCACTGGAGGACCACCTGGACACCATCGCCGGCTACATCCGCGGCTTCCTGGGCCGGGTCCTGCCGCATGACGACTGAGCCGACCGCGACGAGCAGCTGAGGCTGGAACGGGCCGTGGCCGCCATTGACAGCCCCGCGTACTTGTGGCTCAGCGCGGTGAAGTGCGATGGCGCGGTGAGAGGTTGCCGGCTCTCACGCGTACAGGTGGTCGATCAAGTCGAAGAGGTCGACGGTGGAGCCTGACTCGTCGGCCACGTACCGGCCGGGGTCGAGGAGGTAGGGGGTGGTCGGCTGACCTTGGGAATCGACGTTCAGGAGGCGCTCGGCGGCGTAGATGCCCAGCACCGGTAGCTGTCCGGGAGGTCCCACTTCGTCCATGACCCGCTGGGCGTGCTCGCGGCGGGGGAATTCCTCGTAGCTGTCGACCGTGATGGCCAGGTTCTTTCCGTCGTCCTGGTGAATCGCGACACTGCGCAGGATCTCCACGGTGTAGCTCGCGTCGTTGAGCTCGGTCGAGGTCGTCGGCGATTCCAGCCGCAGCAGCAGGTCCCACACCGGGTCGCCGCTGCCCGCGAGCAGGTCCACCAGGTCCTCGTGACGCGGTGGCACACCCTTCGACACGGACTCCCTGATGGGCTCGGCGAGCAGGTCCAATCCGGGAGCGGGACACACCACGGTGGTGGAACGGTCACCGCAGGCGGTGGCGAGTTGGGCCTGCACGCGATCGTGGAACAGCCGGCTGATGCGGGTGTGGCGGGCATCGACCAGGTCGAACCACTCCAATGCCAGTTCGCCGGTGGCCAGTCCTCGCCGGAAGGCGTCGAGCAGGTAGCCGTAGTACTGCACACGCGGAATGTCGATCACCACGGTCAAGGGCAGGTCCGCGGGCAGTGCGGTAGCCACATCTGCGATCGCGCGGGGAAGGTGAGCCAGGCTGGTGTGCTCGTAGAGCGAAAGCTGGTCGTCCGTCGTGATGCGGGTGAGCCGAGACGTCGGGCCTTCGGCCAAGTGGCGCAGCAAGGACGGGTTGTCGCCGTTTTCGTCCCAGAACCGCAACGCCCCCTCGCTGAACAGGCACATGCCGGAGTGGACGGACACGGTGTCGGCGTCGTTCAGCGTGTCGGGCAGGTTCTTGGCGCCTCGCAGGTGCACGTAGTGCTTGTCCTTCCCGAAGCGGGCCTCCACGAACACGTCTGTGGTCTTGAACTTGCCGGTTCGGATGGCCAGTGCACGGACTCCGGGCTCCGGGCTCCCCGCGCCGAAGAAGGTTCCCATTCCAGCTGCCCGCTTCGCCGCTCGCGAAACGGCACGTGGAACGGCGGGTCTCGCAGCAGGTGATTCTTCTCTTGTCGCAAGGGGGATGCACTGCACGCCGTCCACCCCGGGAACCCGGCGTTCGGCCTCGTCGTCGGCCACGGCGTGGCGGCGGAGCACGGGGCGGCCGCCGGGCTCCTCCCCGTGGTGCACTGCGAAGATCACGGCCGCAGCGTCGGCGGACTGCTCGACGGTCGCGGTTCCGTCATGACGGGTGGACTCGACCCCGGTGCGCATGTCTCGGCGAGCCATGACTACCTCCAGTTGGTCTCGGATTCTCTACGTCACGTGGCACGGCCTGTGGGAAGCACTTCTGCCCCGGTTGTCGTACGGCCTCAGGGAGAAGAGTCCGCCGGAGTCGACCTGCTTTGGAAGGTGATGGGGCAGTCGGGCGCCGAGCACACCTCGGCCAGGTCGCCGCACAGTGCGTCCAGAGTGGACGCCAGTTCCACCGGATCGCTCGGGTTCATCGGCGCGTAGAGCAATTCCTCCACCTGTGCGCGAACCGCGGACAGGCGCGGATCCTCGGCCCAGTGCTCCTCCAGCAACTGCAAGGCTCGGCGTGCGCCGTCCATGCAACGACTGGGAGAATATTCAGGCGGCTCGTCCAGCAATCCCCTGGCGGAACTCAACAGATAGCAGGCCAACAGGAAAATTCCTTCTTCGAGCGGCACGTGTGTCGAGTCATTCCCAGGATTCATGACGCAGCACCTCGCGCCTGCCCCTTCGGCGAGTGGGTTCGGATTTCCCGGCTGGGCACCCCGCAGGCACCACGAGCACCGGTTCGAGATGAGCGGGCAATCCGGTCAGCATGCGCACGGGGTTGGGGCGAAAACTGGTGACCGGACACCCGCCGAGCCCCAGCGCATGCGCCGCGAGCAGGAAGTTCTGCACTGCCATGGCGATGCACATGCTTCCTGAACGCCTCGTCACTTCGTCAGTCGCTCTGGACGTGTCGAAACAAGCGATGAGGAGGAGCGACGGCACACCGAGTATCCCAGGACAGAACGCCCTGATGTGCCGCAACCTCACCGGGTCGCGCACAACGACAAACGCCCAAGCCTGCTTGTTCCCGCCAGAGGGCGCGGCCAGCATCGCCTTCAGCATCTCTTCCAGGAGATCATCGTCGATCGACTCCGCGGCGAAGTTCCGGACGACACTTCGAGTCGTGATCAGACGCAAAAATCCCGCGGCCACCGGTGGCAGTGCGGGACTGCCGCGAGGGGAGCTTTCAGCCATGGGCTGCGGGTACCACCGCAGTCAAGCTGCCATACCGCCGCCTGACGAATATTGTGTCATTCACCCTTCCGGTGAAAACTTTCACCCGAAGGGTGACACGCAAGATCGTGTTCGACGGGGAAAGGCTGAAGCTGCCGGTCGAGATCGTTTTGTTGAGCCGAGACTATTCGGTTTCCTGCATGATCCCGTAGCGGGCGTGGAAGTAGCCACGGCCGGCCGTCGGGCGCTGGGAGCCGCCCCAGCCGTTGCGAGAGGTGTCGATCAGCATGCCGGTGTTCGACGGGAACCCGGCGCTGATCAACTGCGTCCGGAACGCCTGGGCGAACGACAGTTCGTCCACGTAGTGGTTCCAGTCGACCCACTTCGACTGGCGCACGGAAGTTCCGTTCACGGTGTCGTTGATGGTGAAGTGCTCTTCTTTGAGGACACCGAAGTTCGCCGTGTTCGCGATGAACCCGGTGACGTTGTTCACCGTGCTGCCCGAGGCGCCGGCAGTTCCGCGGGCTGACCGCGACCCATGGTGCCCGGCTGCACGCGGCCGGCACGATCGTCGGCATGGACCGGCCACCGCAGTACGTGTCCGTCAACGCGGTCAACACGAGGACCGGCGACTGGGCGGCGCCCGACGGCAGGGTCACCTCCGCCGGTGTCTACACCCTGTCCGGTCTCAACACCCAGGCGATCAGGATCTCGTTCGTCGCCACCAGAGCCACCCACGACCCGGCGTGGCACCCGGACCCGGTGTCGGTCGTGGCCGGAAGCACCAGGAACCTGGACCTGCACGTGCCCACGTCCTGACGGCGGACCGACCGCGCCGCCCACACGGCTCCCGCCACCGGTGACTGCGGCTCCCCGCCGTCGCCGGTGGCGAATCCCCGTCACGCAGTGAAGGCGGAGTGACTGCACAAGCCTCCGACCCGTGCTCCCCACGGCGAGGTCGACAACTTGCGGTGACCGATGGACTCCGGTGCCCCGTCCGCGCGCTGCCGCACGTGCCTAGCGGCAGAGCTGGTGGAATGGCGCGTCCGGGATCAGGCGCTCCCACTCGGCTCGGGTGAGCGTGCGATTCACCATGGCGCACAACGACTTCTCGACGTCCGCCGCGTAACCGACGTCCCACAGGCGCACGGCCATGTCCTCGCCTCCGGTCGCGAGCCACCTGCCGTCCGGGCTGAACCGGACACTGCGAACCGGCCCGCGGTGCGCCAGGAACGACTCGCTGACCTGGGTGCGGGTCGCGATGTCCCACAGCCGCACGGAGTTGTCGCCGCTGCCACTCGCGAGCACGGTGCCGTTCGGGCTGAACGCCACGGAGTACACCGGCCCGGTGTGGCCGCGCAGCGGTTCGCCGAGTTGGGTGCGGGACGCCGTGTCCCACAGCCGGATCGTGCCGTCATCCCCGCTGCTGACCAGCGTCGCGCCGTCCGGGCTGAACGCGAGCACCGGGCCGATCATGCCCTGGGGGTCCGGAGTGTGTGCGGCCAGCGGCGGGCCGATCTGCTGGTACGTCTTCGTGTCCCAGAACCTGACCTTGCCGTCAGTGTCGGCTGCGGCAATGGCCCTGCCGTCGAGCGCGTAGGCCACCGAAACGACCGGCGCGCTGTTCACGGAGAGCGCGGCGACGCCAGGGCGTGCGGCCGCCCGCAGCATGCCCGCCTTCGCCTGCGGGGTCGGGCTGATCCGCCACGCGGCGACGCTGAGCAGCTTCGCCACCGCCGGGTCGTGGTCGCCGAGTTCCGCCCCACGGGCCGCGAGCTCGCGGGACAACGCCTGGTCGCGCTGCCGGTTCGACTCGGTGAGCTGCTGCCACGTCACGCCCGCGAGCATGGTCACCGCTACCAGCAGCACCACCAGCGCAGAGGTGCCGAACCGCCTGGTGCGCACCGCGGATCGGTGCAGCCGCTGGTCCTCCCCGTCCAGGAAGTCCTTCGGCAGGCCACGAACGGGCGCCGCGAGCGTCGCCACGTCGGAGCGGAACCTGTCGTTGCGCAACGACAGGTGGTTCACCTCGCGGGTCCAGCCCAGGTTGACCCACTGTGGTTCGGCCCGGAAGTAACCGCTGAGCTGCCGCGGCAGCGCGGTGGTCCGCGTCCAGTCGAAGTCGTTCGCCTCGTCGTCCCACACGATCGTGCCGCTGGTGAGCGCGATCAGGAACGTCTCCGGCTCACGTTCGGCCTGCCAGTACTCGACTTCCTGGCGCACCCAGCTCGATGCCGCGGACTGTTCGGAGGCGAGCAGCACGAACCACCGCGAGTCGACCAACGCGTCCCGGATCGCGCCGGCGAGGTCGCTCGACGCGGGCAGGTTGCTGAGGTCGCGGCAGACGCGCAGCACCCGTGCCTGGTACCAGGCCCTGGCCAGTCGGTGCAGCCCCCGTTGCAGCGCATGGGCAAGCTGCCGGTCGGCCGCAAAACTGTAGGACAGGAACGCGTCGAAACGTCGCTCAGTGACAGACACGGTGCACAATGTAGCGGTCAGTGCTGGGGCCGACCGCGCGTTCCCGATCGGCCTGTCCACGGTGTCGACCACGAATACGTCGCGGTGGGATTGCGTGTCTGTCCGACGCCTGGGGCGGGACCGGTGTCGTGGCGGTCCCGCCCCAGGTCGGTTACGGGACCCAGCGGACGTTCGGGTTGATCTGGCCGGTCCAGTTGAAGATCGCCATGTTGTCCCAGCCGTTGCCGCTGCCGTTGATGTCGGCCGGGTCCCAGCCGTTGCCGGGGACCGCGTACCAGGTGGGTTCCCAGTAGAAGACGCCGATGGCGCCCGCGTTGCGCGCGGTGTTCTGCACGTGGGTGAAGTTCGTGGCCTGGCCCGCCCAGGTCAGCGGGTAGCCCGAGCAGCCGGTGTTGATGGAGTTGCTGGTGCCGTCCGCGTTCTGCGTGGTGAAGGGGTATGCCGTCTCCGCGAGCACCACGTCCTTGCCGTACCGGGAGCGCATGTCGACGATGACGTTGTAGAGGTTGGACAGCGTGCCGTGCCACATGCAGTAGTACGACAGCGCTGTGATGTCCCAGGCGACGCCCTTCGACCTGATCCCGTCGTAGAACCAGCGGGCGTGGTCGAGGCTGTCGGCGTTCGCCGTGTGGATCATGACCCTGGTGCCGCTGTTGCACGCCTTGGTGGCGTTGTAGCCGGCCTTCAGCAGGAGGCTGAGGTTGGTGAAGTCGTTGTTGACGACCTTGCCGTCGTTCCACAGCATCCCGACGTTGATCTCGTTGCCGATCTGGACGCTGTCCGGCGTGGTGCCCTGGGACTTGAGGCTGTTGCACACGTCGTAGGTGTAGTTGTAGACGTCGGTCTGCAGCTGGCTGATGCCGTGGCTCGACCAGGCCGCCGGTTTGTACTGCTTGCCGGGGTCCGCCCACGTGTCGGAGTAGTGGAAGTCGATCAGCAGCTTGAGGCCCTTGGCCTTCACGGTCTTGGCGTACGCCAGCACCTTCGACTTGTTGTTGTAGCCGCTTCTCGGGTTGTTCCAGACGCGCAGGCGGACGTAGTTGACGCCCGCGCCCTTGAGGATGTCGAGCGGGTCCCGGGCGGTGCCGGACGCGTCGTAGTACTTCGCGCCCAGGTCGAGGGAGCGCTGCGCCGTCGAGACGTCGGCCCCGAGCATGCTCAGGGACGTCGCCGCGGACACGGTCGGGGTGAGCGTTGTGCAGGGGAGCGCGACGGTCGCCAGGACGAGGGCGACCTTGGTCGCCCGGCCGGGTCCGGACATTCGATCTCCTTTGATCGAGGTGTGCGGTGCCCACGTGGCGGAAGCGGGCTCTGCTGTGAACGTGCACAACATGAAACCGCAGATCTGTAGCGGGTTCAAGATCTCATTGACGGCCTTGACTGGGAGCGTGCACAAGAGGTTCGCCCCTGATGAACCTGGCACCGGTTGGCGTCACCGGTGCCACGCGCACGCGGGGCTGTGTTTCAGGGGTGATCGTGGACTGGTGGTCACGTACGGGGCGGGTACTGGTGTTGCTGGTGCACGCCGTGTCCCTGGGATGACCGGGGCTGTCCACTCGCCTGTTGGAGCAGTTGCGTCGCCTGATCCTTGGACAGGCGGTTGGTGACGCCGCAGAAGGTGCACTGCGTGGTGTACTTGATCTTGATCGGGAACAGCGGGATGAAGAACAGCGTGAACTTCGTGACCGACTTGTGCAGGGGGTGCGCCGCCGGGTTGCCGCACCTGGGGCACAGCAACGTCAGCATCGTCAGGACGAAGACCTTGGTCCGAAAGCCGAAGATCACCACGTTCGTCACACTCCCCGTCAACTCGTCCTGCTTACAGGGTCGCACAGAGCCGGGCGGGCGGCGGGTACGGCGCTGAGCGGCACCGGGCCCACCTCGAACCGCAGGCCGGGGTGGTCGCGCCGGGCCACGTCGATCATCCCCGGGGAGAGGTCGATGCCGAAGGCGTCGATACCGAGCTCGTGCAGGTGGGCGGTGACGTATCCGCGGACCGCAATGCAGGGGCGCACATCATGCCGCTGACCGTCGGACAACTCAAAGCAGCACCGCGACACGACAGCACACGTTCACCGTCCGCAAGTCTCATCGTCCAACGTGGACATCCACGGCGCGGATGACTCTCCGTCACCCGAACCCTGCCGTCCACTGCCGACGAACGCCGCACGGAAACGCTTGCGGGGGCAGCATGAGTCCGAGTGGGATACTCATGTTCCGTCATTCGACCACATTCGACCGCATTCGACTTCGAATGGCTTTCGAACGGCGTGTGTCGTTCTGTGCGGTCGCGCTCGCGGGGCGTCCTGTCCGATTCGGGTAGGTCCACTGGCCAAGCGAGGACATGACAACGCCCGGGCTCCCGATGTGGGAACCCGGGCGGACTGTCAGCCGGTCACCGTGATGATCCAGCCGTAGAAGTGAACGGTCCTGGTGTAGATGTCAGGCGAGCTGTGCCTCCGCCCCGAAGTGGAGGCGGCGCGCGACGAGGCCGGCCAGCGTGGCCTGGCCCGTCTTGTTCAGGTGCAGGACCGCTTCCTGCCCCTCCTGGCCGGGGGCGAGCGCGTCGAAGCCGCGGTAGTAGGGCTCGGTCGACTCGCACAGCGAATGCCCGGCGAATGCGGGGTCGAGGTCGACCGAGTTGATGTACGGGCTGACGAACGTGACACCGGCCTGTCGCGCGGTCCGGCGTAGCGTCAGGTCGAGCGCGCGGCTCACCTGATTACCGTCGATCCTCTCCTGGCTGGTGAAGTACGCCGGCCCGCAGATGGGGTCGAGCGGGACGTCCGCAGCGTTCTCGCCCGCGGTGAGCTGGCTGCCGTAACCGGTCAGCACGATCCGTGCCCGCGGGCTGCGGGCCTTGATGTCGCTCAGCAGAGTGGCCACGTTCTGGCCCATGGCCGGCAGCTTGGCGAGCTCGTCCTGCGTGGCCGCGCCGCTGCAGTCGCTCGCGATGCACAACCCGCCGTAGGCAGCGAAGTCGATGTCGTTGGTGCCGATGCTCAGGAACACCAGGCCGGTGTCCGAGCGAAGCGCGTCCAGCTGCGGCGGCGCGCCCTTGAACTCCCGGCGCAGGTCGCTGGTCGCCGCGCCACTGCAGGTGGCGTTCGTGAACGTCACCTGCCGCCCGGCGGCCCGCAGTCCCGCGACGAGGGTTTCGGAGTACGAGTTGGCGCTGCGCCAGCAACCGTTCGTGACACCGGTGCCGTCCAGGTAGTCACCGGCACCGGTGCCCGAGCCGTAGGAGTCGCCCAGGGCGACGACGTTGAGCGTGGGTGCCGTTTCGGCCTGTGCCGAAGCGGCACCGAGGACGATCCCCGACACTGCCAGCGCCGCAGCCACCGCGGAAGCCGCGGCCGACTTGACGAAGTTGCAACGCACGAAAGAACCCCCAGATTAAGTTGGTGGACCTCCGTTGATCATGGCACGTTCGCTGACACCGTGCGGAGGTGTCATCGCCGGTTCCCGGTGGTCGCAACGCGGTCGGGTCTTGCCGGTCAGGCTGCGTCGGCTGCGTCGACGTCACGGGAGTTGAACGCATCCACGTGCCTGCGCATCACACCGGCGGCATCCAGTTCGAACATGCCGATCATTATCCACAAAGGACTCATGGCGTGGTTCACACTCCGGCGAACAGCGGGGTGAGGGCGGCTACCAGCTCGGTCACCAGCGGGGCGACCTGGGCGTAACCGGTGGAGCGGTCGTGCTCGGTCAGCACGACCACGACGTAGCGGTGGTCGACCACGCCGGTGGTGCTGAGCACCCGCAGACCGTCGTAGCAGCACGACCAGCCCTGCTTCACGCCCCACTGGTGCGGACTGACCCATCGGCGTCCCGCGAGAACGCCGGACGCGGAGACCAGCCGTTGACCCCGGCCTCCCGGCTCTCACGCCTCCCGACTCCCACGCCTGCCGCTCGTCAACGAGGGAGGTCGGAGTGATCGTGCTTCCCCAGGACGCTCGCCACGAACTCCGCTTTGCCTTCCGTGTACGCCTCACGGTCGTGTCCGCGCTGCTCCGCCAGCCGACGTTTCAGGTCCTCGTACCTCTGCGCGAGCCGGCCGTCGCGGCGTAGCGCGTCCCGAAATCCGATCTGCTCGGCCCATCGCGGGTGCCCGGCCTGGATCAGGTGCAAATGCGCCTCGCGTCGCTGTCCCGAAGCGTCCGGCTTGACGAAGAAGCGCCGCCACGGTCGGCAATCCAGTTCCGGGGGCACATAGCACCAGCCGTCCGCAACAAGTCGCTCCGACGCCTGATCGACCACGACGTCCAGGCCGGCCACGGAGGCCATCAGGTCGACGATCGGCTTGGCGGCAAGCCCGGGGACAGCCGTCGACCCGATGTGCTCCACTCCATGCTCATCAGGCCACACTAACGAGACTGGACGACAGTCAGAGGTCATCGGAACGGCGAGAGCGGCTGATCCACCACCGGCTCAGGCTCCGCAACCGTCGACGCCGAGGTGCGGCACTTTCGCGTCAGGCGGGCGAGAGGCTCAGGACCGCCTTCCCGTCGCCCACGGCCACGGCTTTGACCTCGAGGCCGTTCATGATCGTGGACCGGCCGGTGTCCAGCGGCGACGTCATCGCCCCGCCTTCGAGCTTCGCGCCGATCTGCATCACGCCGCCGGTGATGCTCCGCACCCGAATCAGGGTGAACCCGTACCACCGAGGCGCTGGGACCACGGCCGAGGGAGATACCAGCACCTCGCACGTCCCGTCCTCGCAGGCGGCCAGGTTCTCGCCGTCCCTGGCCGCGGGCAGGGCGACCGGCGCGGCCGAAGGCGTGCCCTGGTCCTTCGCGGGGCGGCAGTTCTCGGCCTTCTCGTGCGCCTGGGCGACGGTGCCGTCCGCGGCCATCAGCGCGGCCAGGTCGAGCCCCTCCGGCTTGAGCGTCTTGAGCGCGGAGGAGGTCTCGGCGACGAACCCGCGCAACGCGTCCTCGGCGGCGTCGTGCCGGCTCGTGTACCCGTCGACCTTGGCGCCCAACCGCTCGGCCGCCTTGGCGTAGGAGCCGATCAGCTCCACCCCGCGCGGGAACGCCTCCGGGGTCAGGGTGGTGGTCTGGTACCTCACGTCGTCCAGCGCGGTGTCCACCGAGCTCAGGTACGAGTCCAGGTCCATCGAGACGAACTCGTCACGCAGGTCCGGCGGCGGCTCCGGGGGAGTGGTGAACACCCCGGTCGCCTGGCAGAACCGGTTCAGCCACTCCACCTGATCAGGGGTGGGTGGCGGAGCCGGGGTGCTCGGCGCGGACGAGGGCGGGCCGGCCGGTGACGCCGCTGTCCCGCCCGGAGCCCCACAACCGGCGAGGCTGCACAGGACCAGGGCCGCGGCGCCGAGCCGCACGTCTTTCCGCATGCCCTCTTCCTACTTGCCGGAGCGGAGAGGTGGCCCGCATCTGGCAGGTACAGGACTCCGGATCGCCCGGTTCGTCCTCGGACTTCTTGGGCAGACGCCCGCGAGACCGCATCGGGCGCGCGTCCGGACCGCCGTCATGTTCCTCCGCCGGCTCGCCGACGCCCACCACGGCGTGTCCGACGAGAGGTGGGCCCGGGTGCGCAAGCACTACGACGACGACCAGATCGCCGCGCTGGTCTCCCTGGTCGCCCAGATCAACGCGGCCAACCGGCTCAGCGTGATCGTGCGCCTCCAGGGGGTTCCTACGAGCCCGGCATGTTCGCCGGCACGTCACCGCGACCTGGCTCGGCCCGGACGGCAACCGTCCGGCGTGACGTGTGTCAGCGGCATGGACACCGTCCGATCCACCGGGAGTTCCCCTGTCTCCTCGCCAAAACCCTCACCCCGCCCCGGTCCGGAACGAGCGCTCAGGCTCTGGCGCAATTTGTGTAATTGCCCAATCGCTCGAAGGTCCTGTAGTGGTCCGCGGTGTAGGAGATGCAAGCCGGTTCACCCATCGGCCTGTCCTGGAATCCGGCGACTATTCGTTTCGTTCCGAGGTCGGGGTCGGTCTGTGTTTTGTGGCAGATCACGTCGTACTCGTAGAACTTGCCGTATTTGTCCTTGAGCTGGCTCCTCCGGTCCATGAACTCGCCGTTCGTGCGGCACCACATGCCGCCGATCAGGTACCAGCGCTCGGCGTCGACAGGCGCCTTCGGCCAGCCCTTCCCCCTCCACCGGTTCACGGCTTTGACGTACTCGTCGTCGGTCGTGGTCACCGACCCGGTGGACGAGGTGGTGGCCGGTGCAGCGCCTGCTGGGACGGGACACAGCAGGCCCGTCACGGCGACAGCTCCGATGACGCACAGTCGTCGGAAGGGGATGCGTTTGCTGGACACAGGTGCTCCTGTCAACATCATCGACATGAATACCGCACGGTCTCCGGGACAGTATTCCGACGGGCAGTGTGGAAAAGGAACGCCTGCAACTCGATGGAGTGCCGGAATCAACTCCCGCGGGTGAGTCTTGTCGAGCTCGCATCACAGTCGTGGCCGGCATGGTCAGTGTGATGTGGCTGCACCACGCGCACGGCCTGCCGTTGCTCGGAAACCATGGCCAATGACGGCAAGCCGGGCAACGCGGTCACGGGTTGCGCGCGTCGACGTCCTCGGGCTGGAGCGGAAAAGGCAAAAGAAAACGGGACGGGCGGCGCGTGAGTGGCATGAGGGGATGTCACTCGCGCGCCGCCTGTCCCGTCGGGGACCCGGTGCACTGCGTCGTCCAGGCAAGACGTCGAGTAGGGGAAACCACCGGGTACGCGGAGGGTGACCGTCGTGGGCACCCTGGGCGGTCGATCGGCGGGCGGTTGGGGTCGCTCGGCGACCGGAATCCTGGGTTGGTCAGGCCGCGACCAGCTCGTAGACGGGGGCGACGACGCGGTGGTCGGACAGCATCAGGCCGCCGTCGTCGAACAGCACCACGCCGTTGCACAGCAGGTACCAGCCCTGTTCGGGGTGCGAGGCGACGATGCGCGCGTTCTGGCCGTTGGCGTCCGTTCCGGACGGGCACGGGGGCTGGTGCTGGCACATGGTTGACGCTCCTGGTGGCCCATCGGTCGATCCCTCAACCAACCTGTATGCGCTGGGTCACATACGACTAGCCTGCGCCTCCCGCGACCCCCGGACATCCGGAGAACTACGTAGCCGACGCGTAAGTCCGTGGGATAGGTACCGAGGCGACGGGAGTCGAACGGTGGTCGTCGCTGGACCGCACGGCGTCACCGGCTGCCACCTGCCGTGCCACCCGCCGTGCCACCCGCCGTGTCACCTGCTGTGTCACCTGCTGTGTCACCCGTCGGGATGTCACCGGTTCGTGGTAACACCTGCCGGGGATCCCCAAGTTCCACCGCGAGTTGGACGATTGGTCGGCCGCACGCTGCTTTCCTCGTTCCTGGCCCGAATGGACCGACCAAGGGGGTAATCATGTCGGCAGCAGACCTTGCCGTTTCCATCGAGGCTGAAGGTGCGGAGCAGCCGGAGGGAGGTCACGTGGCCTCCGGGTGGCTCGTCGCGCCGGACCGCGTGATGGTGCCCGAGCCGCCGCCGGGTCTGCTCGACGGGAGCCTGGAGGTCGCGGTCCTGCTGGCGTCCGCGGAAGAGGACGAGGTCGAGCGGATCGCGCCGATCGGGGTGAACGCCGTGCGGCTCGCCGGGGCGGAGTTCGCCGTGCTCGACCTGACGTCGGCGTCGCGGCACGCGCCGAACGCGGTGATGCCCGAGCCGGTGGTGCTGGAGGCCGCGATCGCCGCGCACGACGGTGACGTGCGCAAGGCGTTCGAGTCCGCGGGCGCGCTGGCTGTGGTGACCCCGCGAGGCAGGGCCTGCCGGGCCCACAACATAGTCGACCACGGGTGCGGCACATGACGTCGAGCCGTCTCAGATCGGTCGCCGCGGACGTCGCACTCGCCTTGGCGGCGTGCGCGCTGGACATGGTCCTGTTCTCCCACGTCCCGTTGCGGCCGGGGGAACGGCTGTTCTGGTTTGCCGTGGGCTACCTGGGGCTGGTGTTCGTCCTCCTGCTGGCGCGGCGCCGGCACCCGGCGGCGGTGTTCGCCGCGGTGCTGGCGCTGGTCGCGCTGGCCGAGCCGGTGAGCGGCCACCCCTTCCGGGCCGAGATCGTGGTGTACGTGGCGCTGTTCACCGTCGCGGTGCGGTGCCGGGTAGAGGTCGCGGGCGTGGCGCTCGTCGGTGCGCTGCTGTACGGGATTCGGAGTTCGACCCCCGAGTTCGACCCCGCCCAGCCGGAGGAACTGGTGGTGGATCTGGCCGCGGCGGCGTACCTGACCGTGCTGCCGCTGTCGGTGTGGGTGGCGGGCCGGGGAGTGCGGGCCAGCCGTGAGCACGCGCAGGTCCTGGAGGCGCGGCGGGAGTTGGAGGCACGGCAGGCCGTGGTGGAGGAGCGGGGACGGATCGCGCGCGAGCTGCACGACGTGGTCTCGCACGCGGTCACCGTGATGGTGTTGCAGGCCGCCGGCGGGCGACGGGTGCTCGACCGGGACCCCGCGCGTGCCGGGCGCGCGTTCGACACCATCGAGCAGGTGGGGGAGGACGCGATGGGGGAGCTGCGCCGGATGCTGGACGTGCTGCGCACCGACGTGGACACCGCCGAACTGAGGTCCGGTGTGGACGACGTGCCGGGCCTGCTGGACTCGTTCCGCGCGGCGGGGGTCCAGGTGGTGCTGCGCGTGACCGGGGAGCCGCGGGTGGTCGCGCCGAGCGTGGACCTCGCGGTGTACCGGGTGGTGCAGGAAGGCCTGACCAACGTCACCAAGCACGCGGGCGCGGGTGCGTCCGCCGAAGTCCGGATGACGTGGACGGCGGACCGGGTGGAGATCGAGGTCACCGACGACGGCGGGGGCGACGCCGCACCCCGCCGCGGGCTGTCCACCGGACACGGCCTCTCGGGCCTGCGCGAGCGGTGTGCCGCGCTCGGCGGCAACCTGACCACCGGCCAACCACACGGCGGCGGCTTCCGCCTGACCGCCGTGCTGCCGGTGGCGGACCGGCTCGTGGTGTCGGGCTGACCCGTAGCGCGCCGCCGCTCCACCCCGAACCGACTACCACCCTGGCCGCAGGTGTTCTGAGCGTTCAACTCGGGTGTTCTGAACGTTGGACACTCGCGTTCCGAACGTAGGACACACGCGTTCTGAAGGTAGGACACTCGTGTGCTGGGGGTAGGACACACGGGGTTAGAAGGGGTAGTGGCCGGGGGTGGCGGCGATGGTGAGCCAGCGGGTGGTGGTGAAGGCTTCGACGCCCCAGCGGCCGCCGAAGCGGCCGTAGCCGCTGGCCTTCACGCCGCCGAACGGCGCCTGCGGCTCGTCGTCCACGGTCTGGTTGCCGATGTGCACGGTCTGGTTGCCGATGTGCACGATCCCGGTCCGCAGCCGGCGCGCTACGGCCAGGCCACGGCGGGTGTCCTCGGTCAGGACTCCGGCGGTGAGGCCGTACTCGGTGTCGTTGGCGACGGACACCGCCTCGTCGTCGTCGGCCACCGCGATCACGGCCATTGGCCGCGTGCAGCAGGATCTCCTTGGCCAGCAACCCGCCCATGCTGTGGGTGACGAAGCACAACGGCCGTTGCCCGATGTCCCGGTTGTCAAGTACCGGGTTTGATGGAGGGTGTGATTACCCGCTCGGTGCCGAGACGGGTGCGGTTGTGTGGTGATGGTTGGTCTCGTGTTCCACAGGCGGGATCAGACCGAGTTCCCCGTGTAGCCGGCGGTGGTTGTACCAGTCGATGTACTCGGCGACCGCGAGCTCGAGGT
>NZ_VKAB01000054.1 GCF_009769385.1 Saccharothrix deserti | reverse complement strand
CAGTGGAACCCGCCGGCACCCGGCCGACAACGGGCCACCTCGACCATGCCGAACACCGAAAGGAGGACCCGCAACAGTCACTGGTCACGGTCTCAAGCCAGGCCGTCACCCACACGAAAGATCCGGGTTAGGGCACCGGCGGCCGGGTGACAGCGCACTCGCCGTTGCAGGTGGCCTTCAACGGGCATTCTTGACCCGGGTGTCCAACCAGGAGAACGACTCGGCCTGCGCCTCGGGGGTGAAGACGTGGCCGGTTCCGGGCCAGATCTTCGTGTGCAGCTTTTCGTCCGCGCGTTGCGACCGCCAGACGGCGCGCATCCTCCGGTACGCCGCGCTGACCGCCTCCACGGTGAACAACGGGTCCGACTCGCCGGCCGAGAACATCATCGGTTTGGGCGCCGCGATGGTGGCGACGTCCGGGATGTCCAGGTGGCGGTACAGGCCGGGATGGGTCATGAAGAAGGCCGACTGGCCGCGCAGGGTGTTGTTCCCCGAAACCATCATCCCTTTCAGGGTGGTCATCCAGTTCGCCGCCACCGCCGCGCGTACGTGATCGGACAGCGCGGCCACCTGCCAGGCCCGGAACGCCCCCATCGAAAAGCCCAGGGCCGCGACCCTGCGCCGGTCCACTTCGGGCGATGTCGCGAGCAGGGCCGCGGCCCGAACGTCCTCGTGCGCCACCAGACCGGCCAGCGAGGAGCCGAGGTTGAAGAAGTTCGAGGCCAGTGCCTGCTGCGCCTCGTAGGAAAGACCCGAACGATCACCCCACCCCAGCGCGTCGACCGCGAGCACGACGTACCCGCGGCGGGCCAGTTCGTCTCCCACGAAGACGCCGCCGAAGTACTTGTCCGCCCACGCCCGCGCCGAGGACAGCCGGGCTTCGTCGTACCACGGTGCGACGAGCTTCTCCTTGCCTATGTCGAACTTCGAGCCGTGGTCGTGCAGCAGGAGCACCGCCGGGAACGGTCCCTTCCCGTCGGGCACCAGCATCGTCGCGTGCACCCGGCTGTGGCGGGTCACGTTGAACAGCACCCGGCGCCGGAGGTAGCCGTCGGCAGCCCGCTCGTCGACGATCTCCCGTTCGAACGGCGTGCGGTCCGGCCCCTGGCACAGCAGTTCCTCCACTTTGTTCCGGGCCGTCCGGCGCCACGTCGGGAAATCCCGGATGGGGGATGTTCCCCACGCCAAGGGGAAGTCCAACTCCTCCTTGAGGGCCTCGGCGAACACCGGGATGTTTCCGGGCACCACCGCAGGAGACTCGAAAGGCCCTTCGGACACCGTCACCGCCGCCGACCGCCCGGCCTGTGCCGACTCGTCGCCGCCACTGGCCGCTGCGGGCGGGGAAGTCTGCGATTGCAGCCACCACAACGCGGGCAGGGAAGCCAACGTGCGCCGCTTCATAGCGTCATCCCCTTCTACGGGACTCGCGGCGGCGGCGGACTGATGCTGACACCGGCCGGACCGTGCGCACAGCCGCCGAACAGCGCAGTCGGCGGTACACCCGGTGACCTTCGGCAGGGCCTCCGCCGGTCTGCGCACGCCACCATGCGGGCACCCTGGCTCCGGTGAGCTGCTCCAGCGGTCGCAGTCGCGCGCTATGGCAGAGGCGGTCGGCGTGGGTGATCGCTGCTGCGGCGCGTGGCAACGGCGGGCCGTCGAACAGTCGTCTCCGACAAGGTGGAAGGGTGGCTCAGCGTGCGACCGAGCGACTGCTGACGGGATTCATCGGGACCGGCTCTCTGCCGGGACGTGCGTGTCCTCCGGCCACCGGTGGACACCGGCTCCTTGCGCGTAGGACAGGTGACCGCCGAGTGCGCCGCCGGTGCTGAGCACCACCAGCCCCACCAGTCCCCACGCGCGGGCGGATCGGTCGCTGCGGCACCGGGTCGAGGCGAGGAAGCAGCTCGCCGCGAGGGTGTTGACGGCGGCGTGCAGGACGCCTACGCGCCGCTGGGTGACGTTCAGGCGGGAGAAGTCCGCCAGGCCGACCAGCACGGTCGGCGGCGTCGCGGCCAGCCCGATCGTCACCAGCCGCCGTGCGGCGGTGCGCTGGCCGAACCCGACGTCGAGCACCGCGGAGCACACCCAGGCGCCGATCGGCACGGTCACCAGCAGCGGGTGCACGGGGTGGCCGAGCCACGCACCGCGCAGCAGCCGGTCGGCCTTGCCGCGGCCCAGCACCCGCCGCACTGCCCGCGCGATCGCGTCGGCCGGGCCGTCGACGGCGCGAACCGACTCGGCGGCGTGCAGTGTCCGACGTACGACCATGGGCCCTGGGTACCCGACGCGCCGGCACAGTGAACCGCCCTGTTCACCGTCCTTCCTTCGGCGTCGTCGCTTTCGCGGTGGACATGGCGAACGCGTCGGTTCCGGCGCGTGTCCGGAAGGGTTCGAGGTCGGCACGTTGATGCGCGGCCCGGTCGATCAGGTGGTCGAAGTCGACGTCGGGCAGGCGTGTCTTGAGCCCGGCGAGATCGCGCAAGGTCGTCCAGAGCTGTTTCTTGCCCTCGATCCCCATCGTGAGGAACTCCAGCTCCTCGAACCGGCTCAGCGGTGAATACGACGCCAGCCGGCCGTTGCGCTTGAGCCGTCCCAGGCGCTCGGCGCCGATCGCCAGCCCGGTCTTGACGGGGTTGGTGCGCACACCGACCCGTTGCATGATCGATCGGAAGGTCTCGACGTCCTCGGCGATCGCCGTGGCGACCCCGGCCAGCGCCTCGCCCAGTTCGGTGCCGCGGTTGTTGCGCTGGGCGCGGCGCGCCACCTCCCGCCACAGCACGCCCATCGCGAGTTGGTCTCTGAGGTAGATGCCCAGGAATTCGTCCACGATCAGGAGGTACCCGCAGGTCGTGAGAACCACTCCCGTGAGCGTCGTGGTCCTCGTCGTAGGAGAACCGCGCCACATCGGGACCGCACTGAACCATGCTCGGCGCGGTCCGTCGCACCCTGGGCACCACGCGTAGCCCACTACGGAGAGCAGCGGTCTAACGCATGGGCGTCGCAGGCGGATACGTGATCGCCGGTTCTGTCGGGCTCGGCTCGCCGGGAGTCGGGCCGCGTTCCATGTCAGGGGGTTCCGCTTCGGCTCGGCCCGTCATCCCCGTGGGGCTGGTTGCCGGCGGCGTCGTCGCTCGGCGGTCGCTCGGACACCTCGCGTTCCACGTCCGTGAGCGGTGCGCCGGTGGCCTCCTCGACCGAACCGCGCTCCACCGTCTCCTCATCGCGTCGGGGCTCTGTCATGATCGTCTCCTTCATCGTGCCGCCACCGGTGTGGCCCCGGTCCCCACAGGTCCCAGTCCTACAAATCGACCTCGTCCCGTCGGGAACCCAGCGGATACCCGGCCGGCGGGCGCGCATCCCTCCCACCGCGGATTGACACCGCCGGGTCGTCTCACGGTGAGTCGCCGTGTCACGGGACCGAGGACTGTCGCATCTGGACGCGTCCGTCGCCTTGGGACCACGCGGGTTTGGTGGGGTGCGGACCGGCAACCCCGCGTCCATGTCGATGGGCGAGTGGTGGCGCCGCGTCCGATCCGCCTACGCCGGTGGTGAGCAGCGCCCGCTGGGCGGTTACGCGGCGTCGCTCTTGTCATACGCGGGGTTGGTCGGCGTTGCGGCGGCCGTCGGCAGGCGGCGGGGCGCTCGTTTGCCGGAGCGGTGGTCCACCGGGGATGTGGTGTTGCTGTCGGTGGCCACCCACAAGGCGAGTCGGCTGGTGACGAAGAGCGCGGTCACCAGCGTGCTGCGGGCGCCGTTCACGCGCTATGACGGTGCCGCGGGTGAGGCGGAGGTCAACGAGTCGGTGCGGGCCGGAGCCCGGCATGCGGTGGGGGAACTGGCGACCTGCCCGTTCTGCTCGGGGGTGTGGATCGCCGGTGCGTTGACGGCGGGCCGGGTTCTCGCGCCGCGGGCCACGGGGCTGCTGATGACGGCGTTGACCGCGGTCGCGGCGTCGGACTGGCTGCACCTCGCCTACGACCGCGCCAAGCAAGGGGCGGCGGACCGGTCCTGAGGCGGACCGGAATGCCAGACCGCAGGACACCGCGAGGACTGGATGGGAAGGCGGAGCATGAGGACAGCAACCAAGGCCGCGGTGCTGACCGGCGCCGGCGCGGCAGCCGCGTGGGGCGGGCGGGCCGCCGTTCGCCGCACCTGGCGACCCACGTGATGCCGCTGGACCAGGTGCCGCACGGCTACGAGCTGTTCAAGACCAAGGACGACGGCTGCACCCGCAGCGTCTTCCGGTCCTGAACCACCCGCACCCGAACACCGCCGCCGCCGACCCGGCCCGAGAAGGAGCCGAACCCATGCGAGATCTGCCTTTCGACGTCCCCGAGAAGGACATCGGGCCACCCGAGTTGGCGCGCATCGCCGAGGCGGTGGCCAAGCGGCCCGAGCTGTGGGAGGACACCCTGCGCGAGACCACGTCCGAACGCACCTACGTCGACGTGTTCACCAACGACCACCTCGGCATCTGGGCCATCGCCTGGATGGACGACGAACACGACACCGGCTACCACGACCACGACCGCTCCAGCGGCGCCGTCTACGTGGCCAAAGGCAGCATCCGGCACGAACAACTGCGCCTGGGCCGGAGACCGACCGGCACCGCCGTGCCCGAGGGCAACGGCTTCAGCTTCGACAACACCTTCATCCACCGCATGCGCCGCGAACCCGACGCCGGCCCCACCGTCACCATCCACGCGTACTCGCCCCCGTTGACCCGCACCGGCCAGTACGCCGAGCACGAGGACGGCCTGCTGCACCGCATCCCGACCGACGCCGAGGAACAACTCGTCCCGCACGGGGCCGGCAGGGCACACCCACCGAGGACTGACTGAACGCAACGGCAGGCGCCGTAGCGGCGTGCCGACCCGCGGTCGTTTTCGGAAGGGGCGTCCGGCGTCCGCGGATGGATGTCGGACGTCCCTTTCCGTCCCCGCGTCGGGCGGTCCGGCCGTCAGGTGGATGTGAAGTCGTCGGTCGCATTCACCGCAGTGCGCTTCCGGTGCCGATTGCTGGAAGCGAATTACCCGATCGGGGTGACCCGGACCTTCGTGCACGCGCCTGGAGGATGCGCCGTGGCGGCGTCCCTCGTCTCCAGGTGTTCGATCACTGGCCCGCCACCAGCGCCAGTGCGCCCCGGCGTTCGGCGATCTCGTCCTTGGTGTCCAGTGCGTTGATTTCCGCGGTGGACACGAGGGTCCAGCTGTTGTCAGGGTTCAGCGTCGCGGTCATGGAGTAGACGTTGGGGGGGAATTCGACGGGGAGCACGTTGGTGATCGTCCCGACGTTCAGCACCTCGCCCTGCTGGTACGTGCCCGCCGCCAGGAAGTAGGTGGGGTGCGGGGTGAAATTCAGGTTCAGGTTGGGCTGCGCCTGCACCGCGAACGCGCCGGCCCCCGACATGCCGATGCCGACGGAAGCCTGCCTCAGGGGGAGGTCACTGCCCTGTTTGACGTACAGCGTCCCGGCCTCCGCACCGGGCGTGGGCGCGGACGTGAACGTGTACGCTCCCTCGGGGCGGCCGAATCCGATCTGGTTGCCGGCGACGGTAGGCGTCGAGGGTTTGACGACACCCGGATCCGCGGGCCACGTCTGCGAGGCGTCGAAGAAGACCCCCGGCTTCAGGGTCCCGGTCTCAGACCAGACGAACGAGTAGTCGATGGTCCACCTGAACGTCTGCTGCGTGGTCGGGTGACTCGACTTGGCGAACCACGCCAGTGACATCACGTCGGGTACGCCGATGCTGGGGTCCTTCTGGAACACGCACATGTCGACCAAGTTGGTGGACATGTTGTTGACCCGGAGCGTGTACTGCGTGCCTGTCATATGGATATCGCTTCCTGTGAGAGGTGTTTCGCGTGGCTTTCGGGGAGGTTGATCGCAGATCTCCGATCGAGCAGCGCAATCCCATCGTGCATCAGGCGCAGGCGGTGAAACAGGGGGTGCACTCGTTCGGGAAGGATGTCAACTCTTTGACTCGGACGGTGTGCGAGGCTCGCGGATCGGTGGACATGGTGTCTCCTCGGTCACTGTGTCGCGAACTTTTTCCCAAGCGGGTCACCAGTGCGGTGCACCCGTGGTGTAACCGGACGGAAATAGTCACGTAACGTGGTCGATCCACTACCGGAACCCTGTCTGCGAAGTGCCGGATCGAGTCTGAAGCCGCAGTTCTTCGGGCTGTGGAACCGACCCGGTGTGACGACGATCCGCCTGCATGGGGTGAAGCGGTACGCATCGCAGGTGTCGCCGTCGATCTGTCCGGTTACCGCGAACTGCGTCCCCGTCGCGGCACCCGGAAACGATCTAGGGCAGGTACGACGGGGGTGACCGCCGCGGCGTCATGATCACCGAGACCTGCGACGTGATGCCCTGACCTCGTCTGCCCGGACATCCGCCACGTGGTCGGCATGTCGGGCTCCGAGGCGCCCCAAAGGGTGCGCGGAGATGTCGGTCGCGAATCGGCAATCCGCAATAATGCGCCTTCCGCTGGGTCGTGTTGTGTTAAAGCGATTTCCAGCGGGGCGGTAGCGGCGGCTCCACGGAAGAGTCCGAAAGTTCCCCGGCGCCTACTCGAATGTCTCAGGGCCGTTACCGTGCCCCCGCTCGGCCTTGCCGATGGCTATCCTGGTTCGATGCCGCCGCGTGCCGTCGACAAGGATTCCAGAGTTGCGATCAGGGTGCTCGGCGCGGTCGAGGCGGACCGGGCCGGTGTGCCGGTTCCGGAACTCACCAGGGCGCGCGCCGAAGTGCTCGCGCTGGTGGCCCTCAGCGGAGAACGCGGCATCACCCAGCACGACCTCGCGTACCTGCTCCCGACCGACGGCATCACGGCTGACGCACTCCACCGCCGCGTCTCCGACCTCCGCAACAAGTGCGGGATAGCGATCCAGGACCTCCGGCAAGGGCAGAACCGCTACGTGCTCGCCCCGGAATCGATCGAGTCGATCGACGCGGAACTGTTCGTCAACGCTGTCGCCGCGCTGCCCGCCGAACCGACCATCGACGAGCTGGACAGGTTGATGGGGCTCTGGCGCGACGACCCGGCGATCGGGTGGGGCGGTCCGCTGCGAGGTCCGTGGGAGCGGGTCGTCCGAACGCGTGCGACGCTGATCGACCACCTCGTGCGCCACCCCGAGCTGAGCGGGTCGGTCGAGGCCGAGCGCTTCGCGTCGTTGTTCCCCGCGTTACCCGAACTCGCGACCGTGCGCTCGGCCTCCACACGGCGGAACCGGCTGAGACCCAGGCTGTTAGTCGTCGAGGACCAGATCATGGCCGACATCCGGGAGATCCTCGACTCCGAGTTCGACATCGTGCCGGTGAGTTCGTTGACCGAGTGGAACGACATCCGCGACCGCCTGGCGGTGGACGGCGCTCTCGTCGACTTCCACCTCACCGACAACTCGGACGGCTACGGCACCACTGTGATCGCCGAACACCTCCGCAGGCACACCGAGATCCCGGTGGCCCTGATGAGCGTGGCGGTGCCGCCCCGCTACCACGACCAGGGCGACATGCGGGTCAAGTACCGGCTGGTCGACATCGTGCAGAAGAACTCGGCGGGCAGGCTCAACGGCCAGGACCTCCTGCAGGTCGCCCGCGAACTGGTCGCGATGAACGACCGGAGCAGGGTGAACAGGCTCAACCTGTGGATCGACTGCGACGAGTACCACGTGAAGAGCGACTCGCTGTTCACCGGTGGGCGGAGCACGAGGCGCGACAGCGTGGAGAAGTGCGGCCGAGAGGCGGAGGCGTTGCGCCTGAAGCTGCGTTCCGGGGCACTGGACGTGGACGCGTTGCAGGCGGAGGTCATGAGGTTCCACCGGAACTGGGGTCCTGGTAGGCCGGGAGCCAGATTCTGACGCAGCCGCCGTCGAAGCGGGCGGAGGACCGGTCGGGCAGTTCCAGCCGGCCGTCGTAGTCGGCGAGCCAGGCCACGGCCTGGCGGATGCCGGTCCCGTGCCGGGTGCCCGAGCCGAGATCGCGCGCGGCGTCGCCCTGCTCGATGATCCCGCGGTACCGGGCCAGGTGCTCCGGCGTGAATCCCGGCCCGTTGTCGTTGACCTCGATGACCACGCACGGCGAGCTCATGCCCGCGGGCGTGGCCGGGTCGCCCGCGGCCGTTCGGCGGACGTCGACGGCGATCACACCCTGGTCCTGGGACGTCCGACGGCCCAGGGCGCGTGACGCGTTGAGCACCAGGTTCCGCAGGTTCTCGTGCATGATGTAGCGATTGGTCCAGACCAGCACGGGACGGGTGTCCGCCGAGACGTCGGCGAGCCTGGAGCCGGGGGACAGGTGCCATTCGACGTCCCCGATGACCGTGCGGACCAGGTCGTGCACCTCCACCGCCTCGGGCTGGGCGAGCGCCGCTTCGTAGGCCGCCACGTAGGTCCCGCCGCCGAACGTGCCCAGGCGCTCGATCGCGTTGTCGATCAACGTCGCCACGTCGGGGTCGGTGGTCGCCGCGCGAGCGCGGTCGAGCCAACCGAGCACGGCGATGACGTCGTTGTCCACCCGGTGGCCGATGAGCCGGATGACCCGTTCGGCGATCAACGCGGCGTTGGCCAGCCTGGCCTGCCTGAGCCGCTCCGCGGCCTCGTCCAGCGCGGCGACCAGGTCGTCACGCAGTCCGCGCGGTCCGTTGAGGCCGCGCAGCAGGTCGCGCACCCCCGGGCCGGGCAATGCGAACACACCGTCCCCGAGCGGGCGCACCAACCCGTGCGCGGCGAGCGTGTCCAGCGCCTTGCCGACCGGGAGCCGATCGCGCAGCCAGGACGTGATGTCCTGCGGCAGCTCGACCGTGCCGATACCGTCCACGACGCGGTCCACGTGGACGCTCTCGTCGCCGTCGAACTGCCACAGGATCAGCATGAGCACGGCTTTGGCCGCCGGCTGGTCGGCGAGCGCGTCGAGGACACGGGCACGGGCGGCCGACCGGACCTCGGCGGTGCGGGCGACCGCCAGCTCGGCCGGCCCGACGCGCCCGTCCCGAGGGCGGTGCCGCAGCACGGCGGCGAGCAACTGCCCGAGCACGATGGGGTGCTCGTCGCTGTCGTGCAACAACGAGTCGAGCACCGGACCGTCGGGCAGCAACCCGAACAGGTCGAACAACCACGCCAGCGAGTCGCGCGGTGACGCGCCCCGACCCAGCGCGGCGGGCACGTGCCCGAGGACGACCGACGGCGCGAGGTGGGGCACCAGCAGGCGCAGCAGGTTGATCCTCCGCTCGGTGGGGAGCGTCACCGGCAACCTGTCGTCCGGCGCGAGCACCCGCAGCAGCGTCGCGATGTCGAGGGTGGTGACCTCCGGCCTGCCGGACTGGGGCGCGACCAGGAAGGGCCGGAACCAGATGACCGGCTCGGCGCTCTCGGGCGGCGAGCTGTCGTCGCCGGCCCGCTCGTCGCCGACCCAGAGCGCCACACCGCGTGAGCCCAGCATCGGCAGGTTCGGCAGCCGGGGGTCGGAGAGCCCGAACAGCGTGGTCCGGAAACCGGCCTTGCCGTCGACCTCGTCCACCTCCAGCGCGACCGTTTCCCCCAGCACCGCGGCGAGGGCCGTGGCGAAGTCACGCACGGACGGCGCGTCCGGGTTCTCGGCGATCCTGGCGATGTGCCCGATCAGCTCGAACGCGTGGGCGTCGTCGCCCGGTTCGATGCGGAACCGGGCGAAGTCCGGACCCGGCATGGCCCACGGGTCGCCGTACCAGCCCAGCACCTCCGGCACCGGGTGGTTGGGCCACGGCCAGGTCAGCGGCGGCCGGGCCACCGCGCGCGGGCCCGCCTCCGTCGTGCCGTACGGGCCGCCGGACACCAGGCGGTCCGCGACCCGGAACTCGCCCGCCCGCAGGCACTCCCGCACCGCGTTCTCCCACGACCGGACGGCGGGCTCACGGCCGGCGGTCACCAGCGCGTCCGCGAGCCTGGCCTCGATCCGTTCGCCCAACTCGCGTTCGGCGGCCGTGACCTCCTCGTCGTGTCGCGCGATGACGTCACGGGCCTCGGGCAGGGACTTCCTGGCCAGGTCGAGCAGGGCGGGTTCACCCGGCAGGTCCACGTCGACCGACTTGGCGCGGACCGCCAGGTCCGACCACTCGCGGGACACCTCCGCCACGGCCTTGTCCCTGGCCCCGGCCAACGCCTTTTCCGCCGCCGACCACTCCCCGGCGCCGAGCCAGGCCGCGCCGTCCTGCGGCGACTCGACGTCCAGCAGTTCGATGAGCAGGACATCGGCCTGTTCGAAGCGCCCTTCGCCGACCAGGTCCGCGAGGCTCTCGGCGGGCGTGCGGGGACGCGCCAGACCCTCCAGGACGTACCGGGTGGCGGTGTCCACGTCCAGCAGCCCGGCCGCCGCGTCTTTGGCCAACGCCGGGTAGCGCCAGCGTTGCGGCCACTCGGCGAGCACGTCCAGCACCAGTTCGTCAGACACGGCCGGCCTCCCCTTCCGCCCACACGGCCAGCTCGTCGAAGGACTCGATGACGGTGGTCAGGAACCTGGCCTCCACCTCGGCCGAGTTGTCCACGAACGCGACCAGGTCGGCGCGGCCCCGGGCCACCGCCTTGGCCAGTGGCCGGGCCACCGCCAGCAGGCGTGCCGTCTCGGTGTCGACATCACCGTCGTCGGCGAAGTCCGCCAGCCCGGCCACGGCCGCCTTCGCCTCCTTGATCACGCTCTCCAGCAACTTGGTGTACCGCTTGCGGTAGGTGCCGTGCATCGGCTCGACACCGGGCGCCGCGACCGCCGCCGCCGCGTTGATGAGCGCTCCGACGTTGCGCAACGCGGGTTCCGCGACCCACTGCGACAGGGCGGTGGACCGCCGGTCGGCCACCACGTCCTTGAGCCGGGTGAACAACCCGTTCGCGCCGTTGAACAGGTGGAGGTGGGTGCGCAGGCTGGCGGTGTGGTCGAAGTGCGTGTGCTCGGCGCGGTCCAACGCGGTGCGCAGCCGGGCCCACGCCCGGTCCCGGGCGTCGGATTCCTGGCGCCGGGCCAGGTCCAGCCTGATCGCCTCGACCGGCACCGGGATCGCGAACGAGCCGACGGCGTACTGGTGGGCCGCCTCCCCGAGCTCCTTCCACGGCCGGATGCCCTGGTCGTCCTCGGACGCGTCGTCGACGACCTCGGACAGGACCAGTTCCAGGTTGTCCCGCGCGTCGACGCCACCGGTCCACAACACCTGCTCCACGGAGGCGGCCAGGAGCACCGCCGCCTCCGCCATCCGGTGCTGCGGCGTGTCGCCGGTCGGATTGTCCAAAAGGGACAGAGCGTTGTTCGACGCGGCCGGGTACACCGAGCTTCCCCTGGCCGCCGCGAGCACGGCGACCGAGAGCCGGGGACGCGCGGTCTCGTCGTCCACCAGGCGGCGCAGCACCAGCGCCTCGACGTAACGGCCGTCCGACCACAGGTCTTCCACCAGCCAGCGGACCCAGCGCCGGCGACCGGGCTGCGTGGCCGCCGTCCCGTCGAGCGACAGGCACGTCGCCGCCGCCACCCGCAGCAGGCCGCGATCGGCGTCCTCGGCCAGCCGTTCCAGGACCGGCCAGGGGTCCGCGACCGTCACGAGGTGCTTGGCCACCGTGGTCGCCGGCTCCACCCCGGCCGCGACGTCGTTCAGGATCAGCTGCACCGTCAGGTAGGCGCCCTGGGCCACCGGTGCCGGCGGCAGCTCCGTCCGGGCGGGCCGGGGGCGGACCAGGCCCACCTGCCGGGCCAGCTGGTCGGCGAGCGCCCGGCTGGTGATCCGGGCGCTCACCTCCGACCGCCGCCGGTAGGTGGCGCCGGAGTTGAAGAAGCCTTCGAACGACAGGAAGTTGAAGCTGCCCACCACGACCTCGTCGTCCCACACCAGCACCTTGGCGTGCAGGTTGACGCGTTCGACGGTGCACAGGTCCGGGAAGTCGGCGCGCAGTTCCGCCAGTGCCAGTTCGGCCCGGGTCGGCGGCGGCGCGGCCGGTCTGCCGTTCGCGTTGGGCGGCGGAACGTCGACCTCGTGGGGGCGTTTGTACCGCACCGCCACCTCGACGCCGCGTTCGAGCGCGGCCCGCAGCGCGGCCACGAACCGGTCGTCCACGACCTGGGCGCTGAGCTGGTCCGAGGTGATGGCCAGGCGGAACGTGGCGCTGCGGACGGCCTGCTTGAGCGTGTCCCGGTGCGTGCCGTCGACCACGATCCGGGCATCGGCGCCGGTGCGGGTGGCCAGCGCGGCGGCGAGGCGGTCCGCGTGGTCGACCCACGCCTTGCTCCAGCCCTTGGCCGCGTTGGCCGAGGCCTGGCTCTCGCCGTCGTCGGGCTCCGACGGCGGCACCCGGCGGTCGGTCGCCGGGACGTCGGGGCGCTTGGCCGGCCGATCGCGCGACTGCCGCGACGTCCCCTCCCGCAGGGCGAAGTCCTGTTCCGTGACCAGCACCAGGTTGCTGGTCTTGTAGTCCGGCACGATCGACCGCGCCCACCGCAGCACGTCACGCACCGGACGGCACGGGCCGCCGTGCGCGTCCGCGAGCAGGACACCGATCTCCTGCGATGCGTCCGGGGTGTTCAGCATGTTCCAACTGGTCACCAACGCGAGTTCGGCGTCGGCGACGGCGACCTTGGCGTGGGTGCGCGAGGAGCCGGCGATCGTGTCGTCGCCCGAGGCGGACAGGACCCGGTTGTGCGATCCCGTGCCGGGCACGTGCAGCCTGCCCGCGGACGGGCCGGTCGCGCTGCGCAGGGTCGTGTCGTACAGCAGGCCGGAGACCCGCCCCTCGAGCACCTGGTCGTGGCTGATGCCCCACAACAGGAAGACGTCGACACCCCGTTTGAGAGCCAGGCGCAACGCCGGGAGGACCGCGGACAACCCGGCGTAGCTGATCCAGGGCGCGGTGATCACCAGTTGCGCGCGTGCCTCGCCGATGAGCTCCACCAGGGCGTCGGTGTGCCGGTCGCCGACCACCGCGGTCGCGGTGACCTCCCGACTGGCGAGTTCGTTCAGCTGCGCGTCGAGCCGCCGGTCCAGGTCGAGCAGCGAGAGGTGCCAGTTCCGGCGCTGGCCGGCCGGGATGGTCGCGGCGACCACGGCCTGCTCGCGCAGCCGCACCGCCGCCTCCGCCAGGCTCGGCGCCTCCACCAGGCCGGGCGGCGCCTGCCCGCGCAGGGCGCGGAAGAAGTCGTCCTGCGGGCGCACCGCCGCCAGCCGGCCGAGCTGTTCCTCGATCGCGGTCCGCTGCGCTTGGGAGAACGCGGGGTCGACCACCGTCACGGTGAGCGCGTCGTCCATCGGGTCGACGGCGGGGCGCACCTCCACCGGCAGCCACCGCCGTCCGACCGACTCCAGGCCGGCGGGGGAGAGGTGGGCGCTGATCACCCGCTGCTCGCGGGCGAACCCGGACTGCTCCTTGTTCTCCGAGCCGTCCTCGCGCTCCCGCCGCAACCGCGCCTCGCGGGCCACGTCGCGTTCCATCGCGGCGAGCAGGTCCGTGGTCGTCAGATCGGCCAGGCGCGTCGGGCTGTTCTCCACCGGGACCGCGAAGCGGCGCTGGCCCGGTGTGTCCCGTCCGGTGACCGAGCGGATCTCGTTGGTCAGCTTGTCCACCATGAGGTTCCTGGTGGTGTCGACCACCTCCGCGCTCGCCAGCGTGTCCAGCGTCCCTTTGCCGATGTGGTCGGCGACTTCCTTCGAGACCCGCACGCCCGCTTTCGAGCGGACGACCAGGAGGTACCCGGCTTTCCACAGGTCCTGGGCGATGTCCACGAGCATCCGCTGCGGCAGCCCGAGCACGGCGGCGAGGTCGCCGAGGGTCGTCGTACCCGCGTGGACCGCCTTCAGGACGATCTTCTCGGTCGGGGTGAGGGTGTCGGCGAACCCCAGCTTGACCCGGATCGCGACGACGTCGCACGGGATGTAGATGGTGACCCGTTCGGCGTTGCTCATCGCGCACCACCCGCGAACTCGGCGGCCGGTACCACCTTGCCGTACAGCCGCACCGCCGTGCAGACCTGCTGCCACAGCCCGCCCGCGCCGCTGATGGACGAGAAGTGCCCGAAGTTGCCGACGATCACCAGCTGGCGGCGTGCCCGTGAGAAGAGCACGTTCACCAACTCCCGCTGGGCGAGGTGGCCGAGTTGGTGCAGCGTGCGGCCGGGGCGGGAGGTGTCCCTGACGAGCGAGACGATCACCATGTCCGCTTCTCGGCCCTGGAAGCCGTGGATCGTGTTCACGTGGTCGCGGATCAGGCTGCTGCCGCGGAGCAGCTTCACCTGTTCCCGGTAGGGGCTCAGCACGGCGATCGGCTGTTCGCCGAAATCCCCCTCCAGCCTGCGCGGGAACGGTTGCAGCCGTTCGAGAAGCTTGTGCACCACGGCCACCTCGCCGGGGTTCGACCAGTGCGGCTCGTCCTTGCAGTCGGGGATGCCGTCGGTGTCGAGCCAGACGAGCGACTCCCCGTCGAGCACGCCGGGGCGTTGGAACCGGATCGGCGGAGCCTGCGACGCGGTGTTCGTGACCAGGCCGCCCACCGGGAGCCCGTCGGCCGACGGCAGTTCCGGTTGCTCCTCGGCCGGGTAGAAGACCCGGCTGACGACTTCGGCGATCGGCTCGCGCATCCGGAACTGCGTGCCCATGCGCAGCAGGGGAGGGGCCTGCCGGGAACCCGACGTGCCGGTCTGCTTGAACAGCGAGCCGAACAGGTCGAAGGCCTCCAGGTACCGGTCGAGGTCGACGCCCAGCGCCGCCATCTCCTGGTGGGGGTCGTCGACGCAGGCCCGGAGGAACCGGGCGATGTCCTGGCGGCGGTGCGCGGGGAGCTGGGACTGGTCGCCGACCAGCGTCCACCGCCTGCCGCGCACCAGCGGGATCGCCAGTTCCGTCGGCCAGGCCTTGGCCGCCTCCTCCACCACGACCCAGTCGAACACGGCGTCGGCCGTCGGCGAGAGCAGCTCGGGCGTTGAGGTGGCGCAGGTGGCGAAGACCAGGTTCGCGCCGCGGTGGACGCGGTCCGACAGTTCGGGGAGCACCGACTCGCCCTCCGTGCCGACCAGGTCCCGCCACTCGGTGAGCACGTCGGCGAGTTCGGCGGACATCGAGATGGTCCGGTCGTCCATGACCCGGGTGACGTGGCGGTGCACGCCCTTCGCCAGGCGCTCCGCCGAGGCGTGGCGCATCCAGAGGCGCAGGCTCGGGGCGACCCTGCCCTCGGCGTCGGGGCCGCGTGACGTGACGCGCAGCGGCATCAGGCCCGACGACGCGTCGGCGACGTCCACCGGGCGGCCTCGGTCGTCCAGGGCGCCGATCGCGGCGAGCACCCGGTCCGCGAGGTTGTCGAGCGCGAAGTTCGACTGGGCCGACACGAGCAGCCGCGCGGTCGGCGACCTGCGCAGGTAGGCGGCGATCGCGGCGGCGGCGACCGTGGTCTTGCCCGTCCCGGGCGGCCCTTGGAGAGCCATGAACGGCTCGCAGACGAGGATCTCGCGCACGGCTTTCGGCCCGTCGCCGAGCAGGCCCTCACCGGCCGCGGCCCAGTGGTGCTCCAGCGTGCGGATCGTGTGCGGTTGGCGGATCTGGCCGCGCAGCGTGGCGAAGTCGAACAGCTCGTAGCGCGCGTCGCGCTGCCGTTCCAGCGCCACCATCGCGCCCCGGTCGTCGCTCGGCCGCAACCACCCCTGGTCCGGGATGCGGGTGTGGCGGTTCCAGCGCAGCACGATGCGGTCGGGTCCTTCCCGGCGCAGCACGTCGGTCGTGCCCTGGAACCCCTTGGGCCTGCCGTTCTCGTCGCCGAGCAGGTCGGCGCCCGCGCCGCCGTCGTCGTTCTGCAACGCCCCGAAGAACGCGCCGAACTCGTCGCGCAGGTACGGGGACGCGGCGTACTTGACGAACAGCGGGGACGAGACGATCCGCTTCTGGTCCCGCTCGCCGTCGTAGCGGACGAGGACCTCGCCCGTCTCCACCTCCCGTGAGACGACCTCGTACGGGTAGGTCCGGGCCTTGAGCTCCACGTCCTGGTAGTCGATGAGCCAGTCGATCGCCCGCTGGTAGGCGAGGTCCTCCTCGGACCGCTCGACGCTGGGGCGCAGCGATTCGGTCAACCGCTTCCAGGACGGCTGGTCGCGCACCCTGCCGCGGAGGACCTCCTGGTCGGTCAACGTGGACTCCAGCTTCACCGGCGGCACCGCGCGGGAATCGCCCCAGTTCAGCTTGCGGACCTTCTCCTCCACCCACGGCTGCGAGCGCTTGGCCACGTACTTGATCACCAGCGCGCGGTCGGTCACCTCGGTCGGGTTCCCGTACTCGTCCTCGAACCGGTAGAACTCGCAGAACCAGACGGCCTGCTCGCCCCGGAGCACGATCGTCGCCGCGCGCTTGGCCTCGCGCTCGCCGCCGCCGACGAACGAGTCGGCCCCGTGGGGCGAGTAGGCCATCCGGGCGCGGTGCAGGTCGTCGGTGATGAAGTCGACCAGTTGCCCGGCGCCCGTCGGTGTCGAGGGGTGCTGGCTGATCCAGTTCCACAGGTGGATCGTGGACGCGGACTGCTTGGGCATGAAGAGGATGGTGTGGGGTCTGGTGTCCGCGCCCCCGCTCCACGCCGACATGATCCGGTCGTACCCCGCGGTCAGCATCATCACCACGTCGGCCGCGGCGGGGCGGTCCGCGGGGTTTTCGGACAGCATGTCGCCGAGGATCGTGGCGAGTTCCGGCGGGACCTCCTCGTCCTCCCGCAACCTCTTGCGCAGGTAGTCGCGGAAACGCCGGTAGGCCGCGGCCAGTTCGACCGCCTCCCGCGCGGTGGGCGGCTCGACGATCTCGGGCGGGCGTTGGTCGTCCGGGAACTCGCCGAGGAACCACTCCCACATGATCGCGGCGAGGCCGTAGACGTCCACGCTCTCGTCTTCCACCAGGTTCGAGTCGTCGTCCGCCAGGACGAAGGCGAGGCGTTCGGGTGGCGCGTAGGCCATGGTGCCGCGGCTGTGCGTGATGTACAGCTCCCGGAGCCGGCCCTGGTCGACCACCGAGTCGAAGGTCTGCTGCCGGAACAGGTCCGTCACGAGTGCGCTCAGCTCGAACCTGGCGAATCGGTAGTTCGGGACCTTGTCTTCCTCGCTCTGGCTCCGGTAAACGTCGATCGCGGCCGGGCTGAGACTGCGGTGGGTCATTCCGAGGCCATGCAGCGTGGCGAGTCCGTCGACCAATGACCGAAACTTCCGGACAGCGTCTTCCTTTCGTGACCTGAAATAAGTAACATCCGCCGGACCCGCATTTTTGCGGGCACCGCGGGTGACCACGAATGCCATGCCCTCGGATTCGATCCCGACCGCGGCGGTCTGTTCCGCGGAGCGGTAGCCGCCGTCGAAGACCTCGGGCAACGCGGGGTGGGCCGACCCGGCGATCCTCAGCAGTGCGCGGATGTCCTGCTCCCACATCAGGCCGCCGAGCTCACCGATGCCGAGGAAGACCTGCACGTCAACCCGCTGGTCGGTCCGGTCCAGCATCTGCAGCCGGTAGTGCCTGCCCGGCAGCAGCGGTTCGGCGACCGGGCGTTCTTCGCCCAGTGGGAAGTACGGGCCGAACTCCGCGGTGGCATCGGAGCAGAGGAAGTGCTCGACGAGCCGAACCGCCATGTCGGCGGAGTCCGAACCGTGTGGCGCTGAGTGTGACCCGATCACCCGCGCCAGGGTACCTGTTCTCCGAGAAAGGGGAGATAACCGCGGTGAAAGGCACCTGAATGGCCGACTGAGTCTGCGCTGAGTGCTCGTGTCGGTGTTGCCGCACAACTCAGCGGGACATCCAATGAAGTCTCAGATCGGCCCGACAAACATGGTCCCCATCGGGTCGAGCACGACAGCGAGACCCCATCCGAAGGGACCGACAATGAGCGACCTCGACTTCACCCGCCGTGAGCGGACGATCGACGGCAACGCGTTCGTGGCCAGCCCGTACGGCGTGCGGAACGGCTTCGACCACGACGAGTTCCACCGCAACGCCCTCGTGCCGGTGATCTCCGGGGTGGGGATGACGCCGGTGCGCGCGGACTCGATCTACGGGCCGCAGACCATCATGGGCGCCGTCTACCGCGGCATCGAGCAGGCCGAGGTGGTGCTCATCGACTTCACCGGCCGCAACGCGAACGTGGCGATGGAGTTCATGATGGCCGCGATGATCGGCAAGCGGATGATCTACCTCACCCAGGACGAGGACGACATCCCGACCGACATCCGCGGCCGGGTGCGCGTCATCAAGTACAGCGACCACTACCTGGCGATCGACGAGATGAAGATCGCCCTGGCCAACCAGCTCACCTCCATCCGCGCCGAGCGCAGCGTCGAGATGGCGCTGCTGCCGATGGCCTCCGGCGGCACCGACCCGGTGCAGGCGAGGGTCGTCACGGTCACCAAGGAGTTCGTGGTGGTCGAGGCGCTCGACGGCCGTCGCGGGGTGCTCGGCAACGCCGACGTGGACTACCAGCGGATCATCCCGGACATGGGTCGCCTGTTCGCCGTCGGGGACCCGCTCAGCGGTGCGTTCGAGGTCGACATCGCGGGCGGCGTGAAGTACACGCTCCTGCCGGGCACGACCAACCCGTGGCACCAGCTGAGCGCCGAGTTCCCGGTGGGCCGGAAGTTCACCGGGGTGGTGCAGCGCCGCTCGGAGAAGCTCGGCGCGTTCGTCCTGCTCGACCACGGGATCTCGGGCCTGGTCCACAACTCGGTCCTGGCGGGCAGGCAGCTGGGGATCGGCGACGAGGTCGAGGTGATGGTGACGCGCATGGAGAAGGACAAGCGACTGATCGCGCTGCAGCCGCTGGGCGCGGTCGCCTCGCCCAAGGCGAAGGGCGGGTTCATCCCCGTCCAGCGCAAGTCCGCGGAGGACAACGGGTTCGTCAAGGGGCAGCGGCTGGAGGGCGAGGTCACGAAGGCCCTGCCGGAGGGCAAGGGTGGCTACATCCTGCTCCGCCTCGCCAACCGCTCCCGCCCGGTCATGCTGCACTGCACGGCGATGACCGAGGGCACGCGCGCGGACCTCAACGTGGGCCAGATCGAGATCGGCGACGTCCTCGACGTGGAGATCGACACCGTCGACACCGTCAGGGACAGGATCACCGTCCGCGAACTCGACGAGACCGAGCTGACGACCGAACTGGCGACCGAACTGGCGACGGACCGGGCGGCCACGAGCTGAGCTGTCCGAGCAAGGCCGAGGCGCCCTGCGGGCCACACCAGGTCCCGCAGGGCGCCTTGCGCTGTGGTCCGACTACCGGAGGTGGAAACGGTTTGTCGGGCCCGCGTGAGGTTGCTAGCGTCCCGGCCGAGTGAGGATCACCTGGTCGCTCACTGACGAGGGGGTTGATGGATATGGCTGTCGGCAGCCGTCTTCAGCGTGCCCTCGTCCGGTCCGCGCGGGTCTGACGCGCGGTCCGGGTCATCCCGATGACCAGGAGTTTTCACGTGTCTTCCTCCTTTTCCGTTACCGGTACTGATGTGACCACCGACCGGCTTGTGCTGCGGTCGTGGACCGCCGGCGAGGCCGCTGCCGTCGTGGACGGTGTCCGGCTGCCGCACTGGGCCGAGGACTTCCCCGCAGAGGGCGATCAGGTCATCGCCGGGCTTCTCGCCGAGCAGCCCGCGTGGCTGGGTCTCTACGGGCACCGGCTGATCACCGAGCGCGACAGCGGCCTGTTGATCGGTTCGATCGGTCTGTTCTGGCCGCCCAGTGACGGCACCCTCGAGATCGGGTACGGGATCGTGGCCTCACGGCGGGGGCTCGGTCATGCCTCCGAGGCCACGCGTGCCCTGACCGGGTTCGCGTTCACCGCACCGGGCGTCCACATGGTCCGTGCCGAGGTGGAGCTGTCGAACCCCGCCTCGATCCGGGTTCTCGAAAAGGCCGGCTTCCAGCGATCGGACACCGGCACCGGCCAGAACACCGTCCGGTACGGCGTCACGGCACCGGTCCGGCGGTAGCCACCCCGCGGGATCGGCAGTGGTGCGCCGCTGCCGATCCCGCGTCGCCTCGGCGTCGGGGTTCCCGTCGTGGTTGGGGATCACCTCGGGCGGTCTTACGATCAAGTTCTGGCCTGCTGAAAGGATCTGTCTTGAGTCGTTCCGGATCGGTCGGGGTGATGCTCCCCCGCGACCTCGCCCCCTCCCAGGTGTTGCCGTTCGCACGACGTGCGGACGAGCTCGGGTTCGACGAGCTGTGGGTGGTGGAGGACCTGGGGTTCCGCGGCGGGGTCGCGCAGGCGGCGGCCGTGTTGGCGGCCACGGGGCGGATCCGGGTCGGCATCGGGTTGTTGCCGGTGGGTGCGCGCAACGCGGCGTTCGCGGCCATGGAGGTGGCGACGCTCGGTCAGTTGTTCCCGGGGCGTGTCGACGTGGGCATCGGGCACGGCATGCCCGGGTGGATGCGGTCGGTGGGTGAGTGGCCCGCCAGCCCGCTGACGTTGTTGGACGAGTACCTCCGCGCGGTGATCGCGCTGGTGCGCGGGGACGTGGTCGAGCCGGGTGAATACGTCGCGTTGGACGCCGTGAGGCTGGAGGACGCGTGTGTGCCCGGGGACGCGCCGCGAATCCTGGCCGGGGTGCGGGGGCCGAAGTCGCTCGCCCTGTCCGGGCGGGTGGCGGACGGGACGATCCTGGCCGAGCCGACGACGCCGGAGTACGCGCGTGCGGCGCTCAAGTACGTCGACGCGCAGCGCCCTCACCGGCTCGTGGGCTACAACGTTGCCGCCGTTGACTCGGACGCGGGTGTGGCGGTCGAGGCGGTGCGGGCCGGGCTGGAGTGGATCGGTGAGCCCGATTGGGTTCCGCACCTGGCTCCGCTGCCGTTCGCGGACGAGTTCGCGGCGCTGCGCCGGGAGTCCGGGAGCCGGGAGGAGTTCGTGCGCCGGCTGCCGGAGGAGTGGGTGCGGCAGCTCGCGGTGACCGGCACGCCCGAGGACGCGCGGGCGCGGCTGGACGAGCTGTTCGCGGCGGGTGTGGACAGCGCCGTGCTCTTCCCCATCGGCGCGGATCCGGTGCAGGCCGTGGAACGGCTGGCGGCGGTGCTGTAGGGCTTACCGCGCGGAAGCCAGGGCATGCGCCGAGAGGGCGTGGGACGTGGCGGCGTCGGCGGGCAGGTAGACGACCAGTCGGTGGTCCTCGTCGCCGGGCACGGTCAGGCTCTCGTAGGCCAGCCGCAGCGTGCCCGCCTCGGGGTGCTGCCACTGCTCGACCCCGGTCCCGGCGGGCAGGACGGCCGAGGCGGTGTAGCGGCGGCCGAACTCGGTGCCCGCGGTGATCGACAACTCCTCGGCGAGCACGGCGGCCGCGCCGTCGCCCAGGTCGGCCGCGGCACGGAGGGCGGCGGCCCGTTCGTCGGCCACCCGTTCCCAGTCCGGGAACGCCGTGCGCGCCCTGGCGTCGCCGAACACGAAGCGCGCGAGGTTGGGCCGGTCGGCGTCGAACAGACCCACCGGTGCGGCGAGCCGGCGGAAACCGGCGGTCTCGGCGAGCACGTCGCCCTGCGCGTCGGAGACGAACGCGGGCGTGGGCTCCAGCCGGTCGAGCAGCGCCAGCATCGTGGGACGCACCGGACGCGGAGCGGTCGCCGCCGGGCAGAGCACACCGCCCCCCGCCTTCACCAGGCGGTGCAGGTGCGCGCGTTCGTGGGACGAGAGGCGCAACGCATCGGCCAGCGCCCCGAGGACCTGCGCCGACGGGTGGCGGTCACGTCCGCGTTCGAGGCGGGTCAGGTACTCGACGCTGATACCCGCGAGCACGGCCAGCTCACCCCGGCGCAGTCCCGGTGTGCGGCGGCGCGTGCCGGTCGGGAACCCCACCTCGGACGGGGTGATCGCCTCCCTCCGGGCACGCAGGAATCCACCCAACGCGTTCATGATCGGTGAGTCTAGGTCGTGCCGCGCGCGTAGAGGGTCCCTGCCGGGGCCTCCCTCCGGTCGACCCGCCGTTCCAGGCTGTGGACATGGACATGAGGTACCGGCTCTTCGGTCAGACCGGGTTGCGCGTTTCGGAACTGCTGCTGGGCACCATGCGTTTCGGCGACCCCGACGAGTCACGACGCATCATCGACGCCTACGCCGACGCGGGCGGCAACGTCCTCGACACGGCCTCGGCCTACGGTGACGGCGAGGAACTGCTCGGCTCGATCGTCGAGCGCCGCGACCGGTTCGTCATCAGCACGAAGTACACGCTGTCGCGCGACGCCGCCGACCCGAACGCCTCGGGCAACCACCGCAAGAACCTGGCGCTGTCCCTGGACCGGAGCCTGCGCCGGCTGCGCACCGACTACATCGACGTCTACTGGGTGCACATCTGGGACCGGCACACCCCGGTCGAGGAGACCATGCGCGCGCTCGACGACGCCGTCCGCGCGGGGAAGATCCTCTACACCGGCGTCTCCGACGCCCCGGCCTGGGTCGTATCCCGCGCGAACACCCTCGCGCAGTGGCGCGACTGGACACCGTTCGCCGGCCTCCAGGTGCCCTACAACCTGCTGAACCGGGACGCCGAGCGCGAACTGCTGCCGATGGCCGAGGCGCTCGGGCTGAGCGTGACCGCCTGGGCGCCGCTCGCGGCCGGGAAGCTGTCCGCGTCGAAGCGGGTCGACCCCGCGTCGCTCACGGCGCGTGAACGTGCGGCGGGCAAGGCCGTCCAGGAGGTGGCCGACGAGTTGGGGGTCCGCCCGGCCCAGGTGGCGCTCGCGTGGACGCGCAGCAAGTTCCGGTCGGTGCTGCCGCTGGTCGGCGTGAGCAGCGTCGCGCAGCTCGACGAGAACCTCGGCGCGCTCGGCCTCACCCTGCCCGACGACGCGATCCGGCGGCTGGAGGCGGCGGTGGAGTTCCAGCTCGGGTTCCCCGGCGACTTCATCGCCGAGTGCGAGCCCTCGCCGTTCGTCTTCGGCGACACCGCCACCAGGGTCGACCCCCGCTGAACGGGCCGCCGCCCGGGTCACTCGTCCCGGGCGGCGGTCCCGGCCTCAGTTGAACGGGTCGAGCGTGATGTAGGCCTGCTGCGGGTTGCCGTCGTGGACCAGCGATTCGTGCGCGCCGACGTCGTCGAACGCGAAGCCGTACGCCTTGCCGTCGGCCATCTGGGCGTGGATCTTGCGCGAGTAGTGGTTGGTGACCACGTCCTGGTAGAAGCCGCCGCTGCCGGTGTCCGGCTGGTTCGGGTTGGTCAACAGCGTCGAGCGGTTGTAGCCGGCGCACAGCGTCCGCGAGATCGGGCCGCGCACCTGGTCGTTCGGCGCGTCCAGCAGCTTGTGGCAGCCGAAGACGCTGTCGGAGTCCGGTTTCCGGAACGAGGTGACGACCGCGCCGGCGCCGTTGGTGAAGTTCATGACGCCACCCGACACCCGGCCGTAGTACTTGACGTTCGGCTGGTTGCTGAACGGCGTCACGGTCAACGTGGAGGTGCTGTACTTCTGCCACACCCGGTTCACGTAGTCGTTCATGGTGTTGGCCGGGAGCAGGCCGACGCCGAGGCCGTGCGACGGGGACAGGGCGCGCAGCACGGTGCCGTCGGAGCGGGTCCGGATCAGGTTGGCCCAGCCGCCCGGTTGGCCGCGCAGGGCGTTGAAGAACCCGTTGTAGCCACCCGGCTTGAGCCGCCCGGTGGTCGGCACCGAGCCGTCGGCGCGCTTGACGCCCACGGCGTACGGCGCGGAGAACATGTCGACCTGCGTGCTGTTGATCCACAGCCCGGAGTCGTTGAGCGTGTACTCGGTCCAGTTGAACAGGATGTCGGCGTTGGGATCGGTCGGGTTCTGCACGGCCGGCTGCACGAGACCGCCGGTGGTCAGCCGGAACACCAGCTTGCGGCCGTAGGAGAAGTAGATGCGGCCGGACATCTTCGGGATGCGGAACGTCAGCGACTGCCCGTTGGCCGGGCCCGCGAACGACGCGTCGGGCGCCGGGGTGGGCGGGTTGCCGCCCGCCGGCCACGGGTGGAACGTGCCGCCGGCGTCCGACCAGCCCTGCTGCCCGGTGGAGAGCAGGGTGCCCAGGGTGTAGATGTGGATCTGGTCGCCGCGACCGGAGTTGTTCTTGAACGTCAGGGGGATCGTGGCGGGCACGGCGTTCGCGACCGGCGCCGCCGCGACCACCGCGCCTGCCGCGAACGACAGGACGGCGGTGGACAACGCGAGCATCTTCCGTGTGAAGCGCAACTGGCTCTCCTCTTCGAGCAGGGGTGAGAGGACGAGGAGCGGCGGCCATTTGCGTGAGAGCGCTCTCATAATTGACCGGGCGACGCCGTGCTGTCAACGCCGCCCGGCACCGGCGTGGTCACAGGCCGTGGCGGCGGTCGCCCATCACGAGTTCGCAGAGCCGTGCTTCGGACTCGGCGGAGAACGGGTCCCGGTGGACGGCGACCGCCTGGCGGGTCTCCTCCGCGATCAGGTCGGCGTTGATCTGGGCCCCGGCGGCAGCACCCGCCGCCGCGGCGGCGCCGACCTGTGCGGTCAGATCGGTGACGTTGCCCGCCAGCCACACCCCCGGCACGTCGGCGCGGCCGGTCGCGTCGGCGGGGATGTGCTCACCCATGCCGGACGGGTGCTCGGCCGGCCGCAGTCCCAGCGTCGCCAGGAAGCCGGCGCGCGCCACCATCCGCGCTGAGACCGCCACCGCCTCGCGGGCGACCACCGTGCCGTCGACGAGCCGCACGCCGACCAGGCGGTCGTCGTCCACCACCAGGGACGCCACCTCGCCGTCCACGATCTTGATGCCGCGCGCGGCCAGTTGCTCCGCCTGCTCGTCGGTCGGCGGCACGGTGTGCGAGAAGAACGTGACATCGGCGCTCAACTGCCGGAACAGCAACGCCTGGTGCACCGACATGGGACTCCTGGCCAGCACGCCGATGGCCTGGTCGCGGACCTCCCAACCGTGGCAGTACGGGCAGTGCACCACGTCCCGGCCCCACCGGTCCCGCAGTCCCGGCACGTCCGGCAGCTCGTCGACCAGCCCGGTGGCCACCAGCAACCGGCGCGCGCGGACCGTCCGGCCGTCGGTCAGCGCCACCGCGAACCCGGTTCTCCCGCGAACCACGGCGTCGACGTCACCGGGCACCACGTGCCCGCCGTAGCCGCGGACTTCCGCCCGGCCGCGTGCCAGCAGCTCGGTCGGCGGCGTCCCGTCCCGGGCCAGCAACCCGTGCACCTCCGCGGCCGGGGCGTTGCGCGGCTCGCCCGCGTCGATCACCACCACGGACCGCCGCGACCGGGCGAGCATCAGCGCCCCGCTCAACCCGGCGGCACCACCGCCGACCACCACCACGTCATAGCTGTCATCCAGTTGATCGGTCACCGTGACCACCTCCACGGCCACCATGCGAGCCCAGCGGCCAAATCGGCAAACCTTGTTGCCGATCTGGCAACTTGCCCGGGATGCCGTGGTCTAGTGTGCGACCGCCGCGGGTGTATCCGCTGTGTCGCGCTCGGTCACCGCGTCGGCCGGCCGGCGGGGGAGCAGGGCGGCCACGGCGGCGGCCGTGAGGGCGGCGCCCGCGCCGACCGCCAGGACCACGCGGAAACCGTTCTGCGACGGCAGGGCCGTGGACCCGAACAGGGTGGTCATCTGTGCCAGCACCACGCCGGCCACCGCGCTGGACACGGACGTGCCGATCGAGCGCATCAGGGTGTTGAGGCTGTTGGCGGCGGCGGTCTCGGTGATCGGGACGGCGGCCATGACCAGCGAGGGCATGGCGCCGTAGGCGAGGCCGATGCCGGCGCCGATCGTGCTGGAGACCAGCACGAGGTGCCAGATCTCGGTCATCAGCACCAGGTTCAGGCTGTAGCCGGCCGCGACGACGAGTGCGCCCGCGATGAGGGTCGTCTTGGGTCCCTTGGCCCTGGAGATGCGGGCGGAGACCGGGGCCATGGCCATCATGACCAGGCCGGACGGCGCGAGCACCAGGCCGACCGCGACCATGGGCTGTCCCAGGCCGTAGCCGGTGGCGGAGGGCAGTTGCAGCAGCTGCGGCAGGACCAGCGACATGGCGAACATCGCGAAGCCGAACACGGCCGAGGCGAGGTTGGTCAGCAGGACCTGGCGGCGGGCGGTGACGCGCAGGTCCACCAGCGGACCGGGCGTGCGCAGTTCCCACCAGCCCCAGAGCGCCAAGACCACCAGGGCGGCGCCCACCAGGCCCAGGGTGAGCCCGCTGGTCCACCCCCAGGTCGAGCCCTTGGAGATCACCAGCAGCAGGCAGATCAGCGCGGCCGACAGGCCGAGTGCGCCGACGATGTCGAACCGGCCGCCGGAACGCACGCTCGACTCCGGGACCAGCACCACCACCAGCACGGCGGCGACCGCGCCGAGACCGTCGGCGGCCCAGAACAGCATGTGCCAGTCCACCTGCTCCGCCAGCAGCGCCGCCGCCGGTAGGCCCAGCGCGCCACCCACGCCGAGCGACGCGCTCATCACGGCGGTGGCGGAACCGAGCCGTTCCGGGGGCAGCTCGTCGCGCATGATGCTGATCCCCAACGGGATGACGCCCGCGGCCATGCCTTGCAGGACCCGCCCCACGACCATGGGCCCCAGGCTGTCGCTCAGCGCGCCGACGACCGAACCGACGACCAGTAGCGCCAGGCTGATCAGGAGCATCCGGCGCTTGCCGTACATGTCGCCCAGGCGGCAGACGGTCGGCGTGGCGACGGAGGCGGCGAGCAGCGTGGCGGTGATCGCCCACGCCGTGTCCGACACCGAGGCGTTCAGCAGCCGGGGCAGCTGGGGGATCAGGGGGATCACGATCGTCTGCATGAGCGCCACGACGATGCCCGCGAAGGCGAGCACCACCACGACGGTGTTCGCGCCCGGTGGGGCGGACGGGTCGGCGGTGCGGACACGTGCACTGGACATGGCGGGGCCTCCGTCGGAAGGAGCGGCGGACTAGAATTAAATCAGTTGATTGACTTAGGCTAATCATCCCGGTGTCGCCGGGGGAGTGCGACGAGGCCGATGTGGAGGAGGTCACCCGTGAGGAAGACCGCGGACGGGAGGCCGCCCGCTCGCCCGCGCCCGTGTGCCGCGACCTGTGACTCGCGCGAGCTGCCTGTACGGTGGTGGCCGTGGTGACGGACGTCGGCAGAACCCCGAGGGCGGAGCAGGTAGGAGCCACGCGGCTGCAGATCCTCACCACGGCGGAACGGCTGTTCGCCGAGCAGGGGCTGTACGCGGTGTCCAACCGCCAGATCAGCGCCGCCGCCGGACAGGGGAACAACGCGGCCGTCGGCTACCACTTCGGCACCAAGGCCGACCTGGTGCGGGCCATCGTGCGCAGGCGCACCCCCCGGATCGAGTCGCTGCGGCAGGAGATGGTGACCGCCGCCGCCGGGTCGCGCGACGTCCGGGACTGGGTGGCCTGCCTGGTGCGCCCGGTCACCGCGCACCTGGCGTCACTGGGCGACCCCACCTGGTTCGCCAGGTTCAGCGCGCAGATCATGACCGATCCCGCCTTCCGCGAGATCATGGCCGAGGAAGCGCTCGCCGAGCCGTCGTTGCGCGAGGTGCTGGTCAACCTCTACGAGTTCGCGCCCGACATGCCCGCCGACGTTCGGGAGGATCGCGGCAACATGATCCGCCACCTCATCGTGCACGTCTGCGCCGAGCGCGAGCGTTCCCTCGCCGAGGGCGCCGCGACGCCGAGGTCCACTTGGGACGAGGCCGCCACGGGGCTCATCGACGCGATCACGGGGCTGTGGACGGCCCCGTGCACCGGCGACTCCGGGCGTTGACCGACCGGTGGCACCTCGGGGGTGACCGCTGTGCGGCGTGGCCGAGTTCGGCCGCGGTGGCGATCCACCCTTCACGGGCACTGGGGTAGCGAGGCGCCCGGCCGGTGGCGGTGCGGAACCGGGCGTTGCGCACGCGCAGCGACCGGGTCGGGGACGTGAGCCGGTCGCCCAGTGCCCCGCGAACGCCTCGTCAAACCGGCCGCGGATGCGGGGTTCGACCGTTTCGACCGCAACGTGAAGTTAGTTCCGTTAGGAGTCGTTTCATCACGTTGCGTCGCCGCCGATGGTCGGGCATACTTAAGTCAGTCGATTGACTCAAAATTTTCGGAACAGGTCGGGTCGTCGACGCCGACACGGAGGAGGTTGCGGTGGTGGCCACGGGCAACCGGGCGGAACGGGCGGCGGGGACCCGGGAGTTGATCCTCACGGCCGCCGAGCGGCTGTTCGCCGAGCACGGGGTGTCCGCGGTGTCCAACCGGCAGGTCGGTGAGGCGGCGGGGCAGGGCAACAACTTCGCGGTCGGCTACCACTTCGGCTCCAAGGCCGATCTGGTGCGTGCGATCGTGCGCCGCCACTCCGTGCCGATCGAGCGGGTGCGCGAGCGGATGCTGGTCGAGGTCGAGGGCAGTCGCGAGGTGCGGGACTGGGTGACCTGCATGGTGCGGCCGTTCACCGAGCACCTGGCCGCGTTGGGCAACCCCACCTGGTTCGCCCGCTTCGGCGCCCAGGTGATGACCGACCCCGGTCTGCGGGAGATCATCATCGACGAGGCGCTGAGCACGGAGCCGATCCAGCGGATCGTCGACGGGCTCAACCGCTGCCTGCCCGCGTTGCCGCTGCCGGTGCACCTGGAGCGCAGCGCGATGGCCCGCAACCTCATGTCCCACACGCTGGCCGAGCGGGAAGCCGCTCTGGCCGTCGGCAAACCCACCACCAAGTCCACATGGGACGCCACCGCCACGGGCCTGATCGACGCGATCGTGGGGCTGTGGCCGGCGCCGGTCACCCCGACCGGCGTGTGACAACGAGAACAGATCGAAGGAGTGCGACAGATGAAGGTCTCCGTGGACGAGGACAAGTGCTGCGGCGCGGGCTCGTGCGTGCTGGCCGCGCCGGACGTGTTCGACCAGCGGGACGAGGACGGCATCGTGGTGCTGCTCGACGCCGAACCGGGTGAGCACCTGCACACCGCCGTCCGGGAAGCCGCCGACGTGTGCCCCGCGGCGGCGATCATGCTGGCGGACCGGACGTGAGCACGCCGTCCGACGTCCTGGTCGTCGGAGCCTCCGCCGCCGGTCTCGCCACCGCGGAGGCGTTGCGGCGCAAGGGGTTCACCGGTGGGCTGACCCTGCTGGGCGACGAACTGCACGCGCCCTACGACCGGCCGCCGCTGTCCAAGCAGGTCCTCGCCGGAGCGTGGGAGCCCGAACGCGCCCTGCTGCGCGGCCAAGAGGTGCTGGACGCGTTGGACGCGGGGTTCGTCCTCGGTGATCCGGCGGCGTCTCTCGACGTGGCGACGCGCAGCGTGCGCACCGCGTCCGGGAAGGTGCTGCGGGCCGACGCCGTGGTCGTGGCGACGGGGGTGCGGCCGAGGGTCCTGCCCGACCAGGCGGGTCTGAGCGGTGTGCACGTGCTGCGCAGCCTCGGCGATGCCCTGGCGTTGCGGGCCGACCTGCTCACCGCCACCCGACTGGTGGTCGTGGGCGACGGCGTGCTCGGCGCGGAGGTCGCCTCCACCGCCTGCGGCCTTGGCTTGGACGTCACCCTCGCCGGACCGCAGCAGGCGCCTCTGGCGGCCCAGTTCGGGCCGTTGGTGTCGGACCTGCTCGGCCAGGTCCACGCCGAGCGCGGCGTGCGGTTGCGGCTGGGTGCCGCGGTGCTCGGTCTGGCCGGGCGGGACGGCCGGGTCACCGGCGTGCGCCTGGACACCGGCGAGGTGCTGCCTGCCGACGTGGTCGTGGTAGCCCTGGGCGCCATCCCAAACACCGACTGGCTGGTGGACAGCGGTCTCAAGGTGGACAACGGCGTGGTGTGCGACGCGGGGTGTCGTGCCGCCGACGGGGTCTACGCGGTCGGTGACGTGGCGCGCTGGCACCACGAGGGCCTGGGGACCCTGCTGCGCCTGGAGAACCGGACCAACGCCACCGAGCAGGCCGCGGTCGTGGCCGACAACATCCTGGGCGTGCGGCGGTCCTACGTGCCCGTGCCCTACTTCTGGACCGACCAGTTCGACGTCAAGCTGCAGATCCACGGCGTGCTGCCCGCCGACGCCGAGGTGTCCGTCGTGGACGGTGACGTCGCGGCGCGGCGGTTCGTCGCGCTCTACGAGCGTGACGGCGAGGCCGTCGGCGTTCTCGGCTGGAACATGCCCAAGCAGGCACGTCAGCTCCGGCAGCGCGTGCTGGGACAACTGCGCGACTTCACCGGGGCGCACGTGACCGCCGTGGAAGTCGAGAAGGCGGACTTCTAGCGGTTGCACGCCCTCCACTCCCACCGGTCATCGTGCGCGACCCGTGCGGTGGCAGGTGTGTCTCCCACCGGAAGGAAAGCGATGACGAGCACGTTGGACCCCGCCGACCGGAACACGGCCGAGGTCCCGGAGTACCCGATGCCCAGGGCGGAGGGGTGTCCGTTCGACCCGGCCCCGGAATTGCGGACGCTGCAAGAGGAGACGCCGCTGACCCGCGTCCGGCTGTGGGACGGCTCGACCCCTTGGCTGGTGACCCGTTACGCCGACCAGCGCGCCGTGCTGGGCGACCGGCGTGTCAGCGCCGACATGACCCATCCCGACTACCCGCGGTCGGCGCCGGGCAACGGGACCCTGAGCTTCATCGGCATGGACGACCCCGAGCACGCGCGGCTGCGGCGCATGGTCGGCTCGGCGTTCACCGTGAAGAACGTCGCGGCCATGCGGCCCGCGGTGCAGAAGATCGTCGACGACGCGCTCGACGAGATGCTCGCCGGGCCGAACCCGGTGGACCTGGTCGAGGCGTTCGCGCTGCCCGTGCCGTCGCTGGTGATCTGCGACCTGCTCGACGTGCCCTACAGCGACCACGACTTCTTCCAGCAGAACAGCAAGACGATCATCAGCCGCAACTCGACCCCCGAGGAGCGCACCGCCGGCACGACCGCGCTCGGGCAGTACCTCGGTGGTCTGGTCGTGGCGAAGCTGGACAAGCCCGGCGACGACCTGATCTCGCGGCTCGGCGAGCGGATCAAGTCGGGCGAGTTGACCGTCCAGGCCGCGACCGAGATGGCCGTGCTGCTGCTCATCGCCGGTCACGAGACGACCGCCAACATGATCGCGTTGAGCACGGTGGCGCTGTTGCGCAACCCAGACCAGCTCGCGTTGCTGCGCGACACCGACGACCCGGCGATCGCCACCAGCGCGGTCGACGAACTGCTGCGCTACCTCAACATCACGCACGGCGGACGTCGTCGCTTCGCCATGGAGGACATCGAGGTCGCCGGGCAGCTCGTCCGTGCCGGCGAGGGACTGGTGATGCCCAACGAGATCGCCAACCGCGACCCGGAGGCCTTCCCCGACCCCGACCGCCTCGACATCACCCGCCCGGCCCGCCACCACGTCGCCTTCGGGTTCGGTGTGCACCAGTGCCTCGGCCAGCCCCTGGCCCGCCTGGAGTTGGAGATCGTCTACCGCACCCTGTACCGACGTCTGCCCGGTCTGCGCCTGGCCACCGACTTCGAGGACCTCCCGTTCAAGCACGACGGGTTCGTCTACGGGGTCCACCAACTGCCCGTCGCCTGGTAGTCCGCCGACGTTCCGCTGCGAGACCGATGGGCATCGTTTAAAGCAAGTGTCTGACTTAGTTCTGTCCGACTGACTGCTGTTATCCGCGAGATCGACCCGGAAGAGAGTGGACGATGGGCTACATCACTGACGAGCAGCCGCTGAACTACCCGATCGACAACCCCACGGTGCTCGAACCGCCGACCGAGTGGGCGGAGCTGCGGCAGAAGTGCCCGGTCGCGCGGGTGAAGCTGGCGAGCGGCGACGAGGCGTCGCTGGTCACCCGCTACGAGGACGTGAAGAACGTGCTGGCCGATCCGCGGTTCACCCGGCCGTCCGCCGCGAACGAAGGGGCGAGGGTCTCGGAGGACGAGTCCGGCGGGGTGTTCAACAGCGAGATGGCGACGGTGCTCCCGCAGAGCGGCGAGGGGCACCGGCAGTGGCGGCGCCTGCTCAACAGGTACTTCACCGCCAAGCGGATGGCCGCGCTGCGGCCCCGGATCGAGGCGATGGCCGACCAGCTCATCGACGGGATGCTGGAGCAGGGCCACCCGGCGGACCTCAAGGCGGGCCTCGCGTTCCCGCTGCCGGTGTGGGTGATCTGCTCCATCCTCGGCGTGCCGGACTCGGATCGGGACAAGTTCGCCTACTGGTCGGACACCCTGCTCAGCATGACCCGGTACACGCGGGAGGAGATCGGCAAGGCGCAGGCCGAGTTCGGCGCGTACCTGGCGGGCCACGTCGCGGCCAAGCGCGCGGAACCGGGCGATGACCTGCTCAGCGAGCTCATCACGTACACCGACGCCGAGGGGCAGCCGCTGTCCGACGCCATCCTGGTGGCGACAGGCCAGGGCCTGCTCGTCGCCGGGCACGAGACCACCGCGAACATGATCGCGAAGATGATGGCGATGCTGCTGTCCGACCGGTCCCGCTGGGAGCGCCTGCTGGAGGACCGGTCGCTGATCCGCTCGGCGACGGAGGAGGCGTTGCGGCTGGACGTCAACGCCGGGTTCGGGATGCTGCGGTACATCGACGCCGACTTCGAGGTCGGCGACACCGTGGTGCCCGCCGGGACGACCGTGGTGTGCAGCATGGCCGCCGCGAACCGCGACGAGAACGCGTTCGAGCGCGCGGACGAGATGGACCTCGCCCGCACCCCGAACCCGCACCTGTCGTTCGGCGCCGGTGCGCACTCGTGCCTGGGCCAGGCGTTGGCCCGCACCGAACTCCAGGTCGTGCTCGACGTGCTGCTGCGCCGGTTGCCGTCGCTGGAGCTCGCCGTCCCGGCGGACGAGCTGCGGCGCGTGGAAGGGCTTCTCGTCGGCGGGCTGCGGGAACTCCCGGTGGCTTGGTGACAGAGGGTGCCCGGCCCCCGGGCCGGGCACCCGTTCGGCCATGCTCCGACCTGCACGAGGTGGCCGCCGGAGCACCGGACACGCATCGGCGCCTGGCGTAATTCGGCGGCGTCGGGAGAACCGCTCGGTCACACTCGACCGCGTGCTGCTCACCCTGACCACGACCCACCGCCCGGCCACCGATCTCAGCCACCTGCTGCACAAACATCCCGAACGGGCGCAGTCGTTCACCACGTCCTCCGGCACCGCGCACGTCTTCTACCCGCGCGCGGACGAAGAGGAGTGCACGGTCGCGCTCCTGCTGGAGGTCGACCCGGTCGCGCTGGTGCGCGGGCCCGGCAGCACGCTCACCCAGTACGTCAACGACCGCCCTTACGTCGCCGGGTCGCTGCTGACGGTCGCACTCGGTTCCGTCTTCCGCACCGCCATGAACGGCCGCAGCAAGAGCCACCAGGACGTGGCCGCCACCCCGATCCCGCTCACCGTCCGCGTCCCGGTCCTGCCGCACCGCCTGGTGGAACGCCTCTTCACACCCCTCGGCTGGACCACGCACATCACTCCCATCCCGCTCGGGGACGGCGAAGACTCGCGGTACGCCGACGTCACCCTCACCGGCACGCTCACCCTGTCCGACGCCCTGAAGCACCTCTACGTCCTGCTCCCCGTCCTCGACGGCAACAAGCACTACTGGGTCGCGGAGGACGAGGTGGACAAGCTGCTGCGCGCGGGGGAGGGGTGGCTCGGCACGCACCCGGACCGGGAGCTGATCACCACCCGCTACCTGATGCGCAGCCGTCCGCTGGTGCAGTCCGCGCTGTCCCGCCTGGCCGATGTGGAGGAGGTCGAGCCGGAGGAACTGGACAACGCGCTCACCGAGCCCAAGGTCTCGCTGGCCGTGCAGCGCCGGGAGGCGATCCTCGACCAGCTCAAGCAGGCAGGCGCGCGCAAGGTCCTGGATCTGGGCTGCGGTGGCGGTGCGCTGTTGCGCGTCCTCCTCGAACACCCGGAGTTCACCGACATCCACGGCGTGGACGTGTCCTCGCGCGCCCTCGCCACCGCCGAGCGCAAGCTCCACGTGGCCAGGATGTCGGACCGCCAGCGCGCTCGGCTCACGTTGCGCCAGTCGTCCCTGACCTACGCCGACCCGGAGCTGAAGGGGTACGACGCCGCCGTGCTGATGGAGGTCGTGGAACACCTCGACCCGGACCGACTGCCCGCGTTGGAACACTCGGTGTTCGTCGTCGCACGCCCGCGCACGGTCCTGGTCACCACGCCGAACGTCGAGTACAACGCGCTGTTCGAGACGCTGCCCGAGAACCAGCACCGGCACTCGGATCACCGCTTCGAGTGGACCCGGGCCGAGTTCGAGGACTGGACGAACGGCGTCGCGCAGCGGCGCGGCTACACCGTGCGCCACCTGCCGATCGGACCGGTGGACGACGAGCGCGGCGCGCCGACCCAGCTCGCTGCCTTCGCCCTGCGGGACGACAACAGCGTCTTGCGGGACGACAACAGCACTCTGAGGGACGACAACTGATGGAACTCAAGATCCCGGACCTGTGCCTGGTGGTGCTGGTCGGCGCGTCCGGCTCGGGCAAGTCCACGTTCGCGCGCAGGCACTTCGCGCCGACGCAGATCCTGTCCAGCGACTACTTCCGCGGTCTGGTCGCCGACGACGAGAACGACCAGTCGGCGTCCGCCGCCGCGTTCGAGGTGCTGCACTTCGTCGCGGGCAAGCGCCTGGACGCCGGCCGCACGACCGTCATCGACGCGACGAACGTGCAGCGGGCCGACCGCGCGCACCTGGTCGAGCTGGCCCACGAGCACAACGTGCTGCCGGTCGCGATCGTGCTGGACACGCCGGAGGAGGTCTGCGTTGCGCGCAACGCCTCCCGCCCGGACCGCGACTTCGGCGCGCACGTCGTGCGACGGCACCGCACCGCGTTGCGAAAGTCGTTGAAGTTCCTCGGCAAGGAGGGCTTCAAGCGCGTGCACGTGCTGCGCACGCAGTCCGAAGTGGACGAAGCGGTCATCGTGCCGGAGCGGCTGTTCAACGACCTCCGCCACGAGACCGGCCCGTTCGACGTGATCGGTGACGTGCACGGTTGCCGCGCGGAGTTGGAGGAGTTGCTCACCAAGCTGGGCTACGCGCTGGTGCGCGACGACGAGGGACGTCCGGTGGACGCCGTGCCGCCGACGGGCAGGCGTGCGGCGTTCGTCGGCGACCTGGTCGACCGCGGTCCGGACACGCCGGGTGTGTTGCGCCTGGTCATGGGCATGGTCGAGGAAGGCCACGCGTTCGCCGTGTGCGGTAACCACGAGCAGAAGCTGGTGCGCGCGCTGCGGGGCCGGAACGTGCAGGTCAAGCACGGGCTGGCCGAGTCGCTGGCGCAGCTCGCGGCCGAACCGGAGGAGTTCCGCAAGCGCGTCGAGCGGTTCTGCGACGGTCTGATCGCGCACTACGTGCTGGATGGCGGCGATCTCGTCATCGCGCACGCGGGCCTGCCGGAGCGCTACCACGGCCGCGCGTCCTCGCGGGTGCGCAGCTTCGCGCTCTACGGCGACACCACCGGCGAGACCGACGAGTACGGCCTGCCGGTGCGCTACCCGTGGGCGACCGAGTACCGGGGCAAGGCGACCGTGCTCTACGGGCACACGCCGACGCCGGAGGCGGAGTGGATCAACAACACCATGTGCCTGGACACGGGTGTGGTGTTCGGCGGCAAGCTGACCGCGTTGCGCTACCCGGAGCGCGAGGTCGTGTCGGTCGACGCGCACGAGGTCTGGTACGAGCCGGTGCGCCCACTCGTCGCGCCCGAGGCGGAACGCGATCCGGACGTGCTCGCGCTGTCCGACGTCACCGGTCGCCGGTTCGTCGAGACGGCCCACCGGGGTCGGATCGGCGTGCGGCCGGAGCAGGCCGCGTCGGCGTTGGAGGTGATGAGCCGCTTCGCGATCGACCCGCACGCGCTGCTGTACCTGCCGCCGACGATGGCGCCGACGGCGACCTCGCAGCGGCCGGACGTGCTGGAGCACCCCGAGGACGCCTTCGCCGAGTACCGGAACGCGGGCGTGCGCGAGGTGATCTGCGAGGAGAAGCACATGGGCTCGCGCGCGGTGGTCCTGGTGCGCAAGGAGCGCGGAGGCGTGATCCACACGCGGACCGGTCGTGCGTTCTTCGACCAGCCGTTGGGCGACGAGCTGCTGGCACGCGTGCGCGAGGAGGTGACGAGGGCCGGTCTGTGGGACGAGTTCGACACCGACTGGCTGCTGCTCGACACCGAGCTGCTGCCGTGGAACGCCAAGGCGGCCGGGCTGATCAAGGAGCAGTACGCCTCGGTCGGCGCGGCGGCCACGGGTGCCCTCGGCGTGGCGGTGGACGTGCTCGCGCGGACCGCCGAGCGGGGCATCGACGTCACCGAACTGCTGCGCCGCACCGAGAGCAGGCTGGCGAACGCCACCGGCTACCGCGACGCCTACCAGCGGTACTGCCGGCCGACCGAAGGGCTGGACGGGATCGGCATCGCGCCGTTCCAGCTGCTCGCCGCACGCGGCCGGACGTTCCACGACCGGGACCACCTGTGGCACCTCGACGTGCTCGGGCGGCTCAAGGGCGACCTGTTCACCCGCACCCGGCACCTGGTGGTCGACACGACCGACGAGGAGCAGGTCGCGGCGGGTATCCGCTGGTGGAAGGACCTGACCGCGGCCGGCGGCGAGGGCATGGTGGTGAAACCGTTGGCGAACCTGGTGCGCGGCGATCGCGGCCTGGTGCAGCCGGGTGTGAAGGTGCGCGGGCGCGAGTACCTGCGGATCATCTACGGCCCGGACTACACCGAGCCGGAGAACCTGGAACGCCTGCGCAAGCGCGGTCTGGGCGCCAAACGGTCGCTCGCGTTGCGCGAGTACGCGCTGGGCCTGGAGGCGTTGGAGCGCGTGGCGCGCGACGAGCCGCTGTGGCGGGTGCACGAGTGCGTGTTCGCCGTGCTCGCGCTGGAGTCGGAGCCGGTCGACCCCCGGCTTTAGACGCGGACCGTGCCGCGCGCCTTGGTGCGCGCGGCACGGACGACCGGGTACACGACCGCGACCAGCAGGGACGCCGCCGGAACCCCCGTGCCCAGCAGGAGTTGGCCGAACGCGTAGTCGAACGCGGGCACGGCCAGGCACAGCGCGAAACCCCACGGCGGAGCGGTCTTCGGCTTGGTCGGCGCGGCCCACGGCGTCCGCTTGAACGGCTTGGCCACCGACAGCCACACCTGGCACGCCAGCGCCGAGGCCATCAGCAGCGATCCGACCCGCATCAGCAGCGGCGAGCCGTCCGGGTGCAGGTTCGGGCTGAGCACGAAGATCCCCACGTACAGCTGGGTGAACGTGATCACGAACTTCGCCAGCACCCACCAGTGCCGGAAGTAGCCCCACACGGTGAGCCCGGACAGCATCAGCCCGCTGAACGCCGACGTGGTGGCCATGAACTGGAGCACTTCGACGTCGATGAGCAGAGCCGCGTCGAACGCCGAACCGCGGCCGGGCGCGGACAGCGCGAAGTTCACCACCACGAACAGCGCCAACGCCATGAACATCCAGCCCGTGGACGTGATGACGTGCAACCAGACCAGCAACTTCCGGCTCATGAACAACCCCCATTAGTAGCCTTCCTACGTATAGTACGGCTACTAGTGGGGTGCCCGCTCAGACCCGGCAGGGGCTGCCGCCGGGCTCGCCCGGCAACGTCTCCACGTTCGCCTTCGCCTCACCGAGCACCACGTCGGTCAACGCGGTGTCCAGCGCGAAGGCCCGCTGCACCACGCTCGTCGACGTGGTCGTGGTGCTGTTGAGCTGCAACGAGCCGATCAGCAGCGGGATGGTCAGCGGCGCGCTGCCCACGTTCACCGCGACCCCGTTGATCCGCAGGCTCGCTATCTGCGACGACCCGGCGAACCGCGGGTTCAGGTCGGCGTCGCAGGTCACCGACGCGTTCGACTGGATGACGCCCACCTCGATGTGTTGTAGGCGAACGGGCCCTTCAGGTGGTCGCCCGTCGGGTTGTCCGTGCCGTCGGCGTTCGCCCTCGTGCCGCCGAGGATCACGCCGACGCGGGTGACCGAGCCCTGCCCGCCGGTTGCCTCGTTCCGGTTGGACAGCCAGGTGTTCCCGAGCTTGTCCACGGTGGTGCGGGACGGGTTGCGCCCGCGCCCGTCCGGCGCGGACAGCCATTCGCCGACGATCGCGCCGGTGTTCACGTCGATGCGCAGCATCGTGCCGCGCGCGGACGCGGCGACGTTGACGAACGGGAAGAACGCGCTCCGCCGGTCGAGTTGGAGTTGGTCGTTGTCCGGGGAGTCGTGGTTGACGTCCTGGAGCACACCCTGGTCGAAGTCCGCGAGCACGTCTTCGCCGGGGACAGGTGCGGCCGACGCGGTCGACGGCAGTCCGACGGGGAGCAGGAGCGCGCTGACGGCGGCCAACGCGGTGAATCTTCGTGGGTGACGCATGAACCTCGCCCTTCTAAGGGGACTCGGGTTAGGGCATTCCGTCACGTGACAACCAGATGTCGAACAGGGTGTGAATGCGTTACGACCGGTGGAAAACATGAGTAGGCCTATCGGCGGAAATGGTGGTGGCAGGTCAGCCCTTTCCGAGAGGGAACAACACCATCGGCCCACCCGCGGGAACCGGAGAGTGGGTGTCGGCGTCGCGGTGGCGTCAAATGGCCCAGCGCAGTGGTCTCATCCGGGCCGATCCGGCCGGTAGCATCCGCCCGTTGGTCGTGCGCGAAACCTCGTCACCCCGAGAAAGGTTCGACCGTGAACCACATCCGAGTCCTGCGGTCGGCAGGCATCGGCGTCACCGCGCTGGCACTGGTCGCGGCCTGCGGCACGCCACCGCCCCAGAACGGCGCCGCGAGCGACACCCCCGCCGCCACCGCGAAGTCCGCCGCCGATTTCGGCGGGCTGGACAAGCTCGTCGAGGCCGCCAAGAAGGAGGGCAAGCTCAACGTCATCGCGCTGCCGCCGGACTGGGCGAACTACGGCGAGATGATCAAGGCCTTCGAGGCGGAGTACGGCATCGAGGTCGACTCCGCGCAGCCGGACGCCTCCAGCCAGGACGAGATCAACGCCGCCAAGCAGCTCAAGGGCGGCGACCGCGCGCCGGACGTGTTCGACCTCGGCCTGAACGTGGCGTTGGCGAACACGGACTTGTTCGCGCCGTACCAGGTGGAGAAGTGGTCGGACATCCCCGGCGAGCTGAAGGAGCCGTCCGGGCTCTACTACGCCGACTACGGCGGCTTCATGTCCATCGGCTACGACGCCGCCAAGGTGCCCGCCCCGGCGTCGGTCAAGGACCTGCTCAAGCCCGAGTACCAGGGCAAGGTCGCGCTCAACGGCGACCCGACGCAGGCCGGCGCCGCGTTCTCCGGCGTGGTGATGGCCTCGCTCGACAACGGCGGCTCGGCCGACGACATCGCGCCCGGCGTCGAGTTCTTCAAGCGGCTCAAGGCCGCCGGCAACTTCCTGCCGGTCGACCCGTCGCCCGCGACCATCGAGTCCGGCCAGACGCCGGTCGTGATCGACTGGGACTACACCAACGCCGCGCAGACCGCGAAGCTCGCGGGCAAGGCGGACTGGAAGGTCGTCGTGCCGCCGGGCGCGCAGGTCGGCGCGTACTACAACCAGGCGATCAACAAGGACGCGCCGCACCCGGCCGCCGCGCGCCTGTGGCAGGAGTTCCTGTACTCCGACGAGGGCCAGAACATCTTCCTCAAGGGCCTGTCGCGGCCGGTGCGGATGGACGCGATGACGGCGGCCGGCACGGTCGACGCGGACGCGGCGGCGAAGCTGCCGAAGACCGAGGGCGAGCAGGTGTTCCTGACCCAGGAGCAGTCGGACAAGGCAAAGCAGGTGCTGTCCTCCACGTGGGCGCAGGCGGTGGGCTGACCGGTGGTCGCACCCGTCACGACCGCGGTCGGGGGTTCTGAGAAAGCCTCCCCCGGCCGCGGGCCCGGTCGGACGTGGTTGGCGTGGCTGGTCGTGGTGCCGTTCCTGGCCTACGTCGGCACGTTCCTGCTCTACCCGACGGTGCTGGTGCTCGCCGGGTCGTTCCAGGACTCGGACGGCGCGTTCACGCTGGACAACCTGGCCGACCTGACCCGCGGCGTGTACCTCCAGGCGTTCCTGCGCAGCGTGGAGCTTTCCGCGGTCACCGCCCTGCTGGGCGCGGTGTTCGGCGCGCTGCTGTCGTGGGCCGTGGCTGTTGGCAAGCCGGAAGGGCTGCTGCGCCGGGTGGTGGTGGCCGGTGCCGGTGTGCTCGCCCAGTTCGGCGGCGTGCCGCTGGCGTTCGCGTTCCTGGCCACGATCGGCTTCCAGGGCTTCGTCACGCAGTTCCTCAGGGACTCGTTCGGCGTCGACCTGTTCGCCACCGGCGCGTGGCTGTTCGAACTGCCCGGCCTGACCCTGGTCTACACGTTCTTCCAGATCCCGCTGATGGTCATCGTGTTCCTGCCCGCGCTGGACGGTCTGCGCCCGCAGTGGCGTGAGGCGGTGGACAGCCTCGGCGGCTCGTCGTGGACGTACTGGCGGCACGTCGGCGGCCCGATCCTGCTGCCCGCGTTCCTCGGCTCGTTGTTGCTGCTGTTCGCCAACGCGTTCTCCGCCTACGCCACGGCGGCGGCGCTGGTGTCGCAGGGCAGCCCGATCGTGCCGTTGCAGATCCGGGGCTTCCTGACCGGCGAGGTGCTGCTGGGGCAGGAGAACCTGGGCAAGGCGCTCGGTCTGGGCATGGTCGTGGTGGTCGGCGTGGCGATGGGTCTGTACGCGTTGTTGCAGCGGAGGTTCGCCCGATGGCAGCGGTGACCAAACCGTCCGGATCGACCGGGCGTGCTGTCGTCCGGTTCGTGATCCTGCTGGTGCTCGGCGTGTTCTTCCTGCTGCCGCTGTTCGCGATGGCGGAGTTCTCCACCCGGGGTGTCGGCGGCGCGCGCAGCCTCGCGTCGTGGTCGGGGATCGTGGACGACCCGGACCTGGTCGAGTCGATCCTGGTGTCGGTGCAGCTGGCGGTGGCCAGTTCGCTGGTCATGCTGGTGCTGCTGGTGCCGACCATGACGTGGATCCGGCTGCGGCTGCCGAAACTGCGCCGGCTGGTGGAGTTCCTGTGCCTGCTGCCGGTGGCCATCCCGGCGATCGTGCTGGTGGTGGGCATGGCGCCGCTGTACGCGTGGGTGAACTACTTCCTCGGCGACTCGCCGTTGACGCTGACGTTCGCCTACGCGGTGCTGGTGCTGCCGTTCGCCTACCGGGCGATCGACGCGGGCCTGTCCGCGATCGACCTGAAGACGTTGGCGGAGGCGGCCCGCGGGCTGGGCGCGTCCTGGGGCACGGTGCTGCTGCGGATCGTGGTGCCCAACATCCGCACCGCGCTGATCGGCGCGTCGCTGCTGTCGGTGGCGTTGGTGCTCGGGGAGTTCACCATCGCGTCGCTGCTGAACTTCGACACGTTGCAGGTCCAGGTCAACCTGCTCGGCAAGCGCGACGCGGGCGTGTCGATCGCGGTGTCGCTGCTGAGCCTGCTGTTCGCGTTCGTGCTGCTGTTCCTGCTCTCGTTCATCGGCAGGCGGCGGCGGGACACCGCCGTCGAGGAAGGCTGATCATGGGGTACCTGCGACTGGACGGGCTTCGCAAGTCGTTCGGCGGCCAGACCGCGCTCGACGGGCTCGACCTGGAACTCGCCGAGGGCGAGCTGGTCAGCCTGCTCGGACCGAGCGGCTGCGGCAAGACGACGGCGTTGCGCATCGTCGCCGGGTTCGAGATCGCGGACTCGGGCACGGTCCGGGTGGACGGCCGCGACATCACCGGTGTGCCCGCGAACAAGCGGGACATGGGCATGGTGTTCCAGGCCTACAGCCTGTTCCCGAACATGACCGTGACGCAGAACGTCGCGTTCGGCCTGCGGCTGCGCAAGGCGCCGGACCGGGCCGGGCGGGTCGCCGAACTGCTGGAGCTGGTCGGGCTCGGGCACCTGGGCAAGCGGTACCCGCACCAGCTGTCCGGCGGCCAGCAGCAGCGCGTGGCGCTGGCCCGCGCGTTGGCGATCCAGCCGCGCGTGCTGCTGCTGGACGAGCCGCTGTCCGCGCTGGACGCCAAGGTGCGGGTGAACCTGCGTGACGAGATCCGGCGCATCCAGACCGAGTTGGGCATGACCACGCTGTTCGTCACGCACGACCAGGAGGAGGCGCTGGCCGTCTCCGACCGCGTCGGCGTGATGTCGCAGGGCAGGTTGGAGCAGCTGGACACGCCCGCGGTCGTGTACCGCGAGCCCGCGTCCGCGTTCGTCGCGCAGTTCGTCGGCGTCACCAACGCGGTGTACGGCACCGCCGAGGCGGGCTGTGTGCGGCTGGGCGCGTTCCGGCTGGCCACGGACGCGGCCGACGGACTGTCCGGTGACGTGAAGGTGATCGTGCGGCCGGAGGACATCGGCATCGCGCAGCACAGCGGTCAGGCCAACGGCGCGCTGGTCGGCAACGTGCTCACGCAGAGCTTCCTCGGGCCGGTGACCAGGCTGTCCGTCCGGCTCGACGGCGACGAGCAGATCGTGCGGGTGGACCAGCCGGCCAGCCGGGCGGCCGACTTCCCGCCCGGCACGACCGTCGCGCTCGACCTCGCGGTCGGCAGGCTCATGGTCGTGGAGGCGTGATCCCGGCATGACGACGTGGTACCGGCCCATGACGGCCCGGCGCTACGGCCGGCGCAATTTCGTCAACCTGAGCCGTTCGGCTTCGGACAACGCCGAATCGGTCAGCACGCGCACACCGCGTGCGCCGATCGGCTGACCGTTCACGGAAGTCACCCACCCGGTCGGCACGTCGGTGAACAAGGTGACTTCCGGCGCGTCGGCGAAATGGCCGTAACCCAATACCGTCGACCGGCTCACGCCCGGTCCGTTCAGCACCACGTAATCCTGGTCGGCCAGGGTCGGATCGGTCACCCACGGCACTTCGTCGCCCAGAGTCCAGCCGCCGACGCCGCCGTAGCGCAACAGGAACGTGCGGGCGTGGTGGATCGTGACCACGTAGTGGTGGTGGGATTCCGAGTCGACGGGGATGGGCGTGCGGGCGAAGGTCAGCCCGTACGAGACGCCCGCCGTGCGCAGGGTGCGGGAGAACGCCGCCAGGTCGCCGCCACCGGTGCTGATCGCCCGCGAGAGCGCGGGCAACGCGCCGGTGGCCGTCTGGTTCGGCAGGCGCGCGCCCGGCCACGGGTCCCGAATCGTCATGCCACCCCAGATGAGGCGCACGGCAGGGTCCGGCCAGACATTGTTGCGCTCACCCCGGTAGAGGGTCATGTCCGGCATGGGAATACTCCTCGCGAGGAATTCGTGAAGAGGAATCACCTTCGATTCTACTCTCGGCAGGGCCGAATTGCGGGCGAATTCACCGCCAAGGAGTACCTGTGCGCGACACCGCGGTGTTAAAGGGGGAATATGCAATGTTCACAGGGTCGTGCGAGACCGCGTGGGGCCGTGCAGACGAAGGGGCCCGCCGCTGGTGTGCGGCGGGCCCCTCCTGGTGCGTCTGAACGGCTAGGCCGTCCGGGCTACCGCGGGAACAGGTCCCGGTAGGCGCCCTGCGTCTGCACGTTCAACTCGCCGACGCGGACGAACTTCGCCGTCGCCGTCCGCGGGTCGCGGATGTCCAGCACGTCGAAGCCCTTGGCCATGTCGGACGAGAAGATGTAGCCGTTGTAGTAGTACGCCGACCACGAGCCGCCGCCGGCGCCGTTGGGCAGCGGGCCGCGCTCGAACCAGCCGATCTCCTTGGGGTTGCTGGAGTCGGTGAAGTCCCAGATCGAGATGCCGCCCTGGTACCACGCCTGCACCATGATGTCGCGACCCTGCACGGGGATCAGCGAACCGTTGTGCGCGACGCAGTTCTCGGTGTCGGCCTGGGTCCGGGAGATCTTGTAGTACGAGCGGAACTCCAGCTTGCGACCGTCACCGCGACCGGTGATGTCGTAGATGCCGTCCGCACCGCGCAGCGGGCCGATCTTCTCGTTGCAGGTGGCCGCGCTGCCGCCGCCGAGCTCGTCGGTGAAGACGACCTTGGTGCCGGCGTTGTTGAAGGTGGCCGAGTGCCAGAACGCGAAGTTCACGTTGTCCTGCACACGGCTGATCTCACGCAGGTGCTCGCGGTCCGAGATGTCCCACAGCACGCCGTCACCCATGCAGGCGCCGGCCGCGAGGTCCTTCGACGGGTACACGGTGATGTCGTGGCAGCCCGAGGTGGCGCGGACGTAGCCGTCCTCGATCGTGCCGTCACGACCGGGGTTGCCGCCGTCCGGGAACAGCACCGGCTCGGAGAGCAGCGAGGCCGCCGCCGGGTTCTTCAGCGGCACCTTCACGATGGAGATCAGGTCGTGCGGCGGCTGGCAGTCCGGGAAGGTCGCGTTGGGCCCGTAGGACGAGATGTACAGGTAGACGTCCTTGCCCTTCTTGTCCGGCACCAGCGTGTGGGTGTGCGAACCGCACTTCGTCTCGACCGCGGCGACGTACTTCGGGTTCTTCTTGTCGCTGATGTCGAAGACCTTGATGCCTTCCCACGCGTCCTTGTTGGTCGCGGGGAGAGGCGTGCTGGAGCAGGAGTTGTCGCTGCGCGACGAGTCGGTGGACAGGAACAGCAGGTTGTCCTTGACCGAGATGTCGTTCTGTGAGCCGGGGCACAGCACCGTGCTCACGATCGACGGCTTGTGCGGGTTGCGCACGTCGTAGATGACGAAGCCGTCGTAGTTGCCGTCGAACGCGTAGCCGTTCTGGAAAGCCAGGTCCGACCACGTCGAGGACGCGGTGAACGGCGCGGGCTTCGGCAGGTTCGCCAGGTGCTTGACGTTACGGCTGTTGCGGATCTCGTCGACGCCGGGAATGCCGGCGGCCGGCTGCTCCTGGCTCGAGAGCTGTGCCTCGGACAGCCCGGCCAAGTCGGCGTCGTCCGGAGCCGCGGTCGCCTGAGGCGCCCAGGTCAGGACCGACAGGCTCAGCGCGAACGCCCCCAAGACCGCGGTCGGCGTTCTGCGCCGCCGCGTCGAATCGCGTGCTTCCACTTCAGGTTCCCCTTCCAACCCAGTGCAGGGTTCGCAGTATCGCCCGTTCGCAACGCTAAGAACCAGAGCCAATCGTCGGGAATCTTTTCGACTTCCGGCCGTCGGGGCCGCCGGGTACCTTGGCGGCCGACCGGAGTTACTAGGGGGAGTGGGATGCGGATCGTGTTCGTCGCGGTGCTGATCGCCGTTCTGGCGGGGTGCACCGCGCAGGCGGAGGACCAGCCGCCGATCATCGTGCCGCAGGGCCCCGGTGAGCAGGCGCAGACGTTGTCGCCCGACGACATCGGCACCGACCGGTGGGTCGCGCCGAGTGAGGCGGACCTGAAGTACGTGGCCCGCATGATCGTGCACCACAAGCAGGCGTTGGACATGTCCGCGCTGGCACCGGAACGCGCGCAGAACGAGACAGTGCGCGGCCTGGCGTCGCGGATTTACGACACGCAGGGGCCGGAGATCGGTGCCATGGAGCAGTGGCAGCGGCAGTTCGCCGAGAACGCGTCCGCGCACGGCCACAGCGCCGACCTGCCGGACGTGGACCACGAGTCCATGCCCGGCATGGCCACCGAAGCGCAGCTGGCCGCGTTGAAGGCGGCCCGTGGCGCGGACTTCGACCGGCTCTACCTCCAGCTGATGACCGCCCACCACGAGGGCGCGTTGCAGATGGCGGTCGAAGTGCTGTCCACCGGCTCCGACGTGCGGGTCGAGGAGATGGCCAACGACGTGGTGGCGACCCAGACCGACGAGATCAACCGGATGAAGGCGATCACCATCCCGTGACCGTGGTCACGCTCCTGATCAGGTGAGGAGCACGAGGTCTTCCGACGGCTGGAAGGTCTCCACGGCGTTGCCCGTCACGTGGCGGGCGATGCCGGCGTTGCGCTTGTGCGCCTCTTTGAAGGAGTCCGACGCGACCCAGGCGCGGAAGTCGTCCTCGGTGTCGAACTCGTTGACCGACACGTACGGCTGGTCCGGGCGGGTGGGGCGGAGCAGCGTGCTGCGGCGCAGGCCGGGAACGCCGGGCAGGTAGGTGCGCATGTTGTCGCGGAAGTGCGCCTCGAACTCCTCGGCGCGCTCGGCGGGGACGAACAATCGGTTGGTCGCGACGAACATCCGACACCTCCGTGGTTCCCGACGCTGTGTAGGGAACTATTCCAACGGTGCGTCGGTAAAGCAAGGGCTAGGATCTGGCGCGTGCCCAGGATCAGCGCCGACACCCTCGCGCAGCACCGCGCGAACCGGCTGCGGGACCTGCTGGACGCGGGGCGCGACATCGTCGCGTCGGAGGGTGCGGACGCACTGACCCTCGCGTCGCTGGCCCGCCGCGTCGGTCTGTCGCGGCCGAGCCTGTACGAGTACTTCCGCTCCCGCGAGGAGCTGGTCGCCGCGATCGTGTCCGACGAGTTGCCGGAGTGGGCGCGCAAGCTGGTCGACGCCGTTCACTCGGTGGAGGGCGTCGAGGCCAAGGTCGAGGCCTACCTCCGCACCGAGCTGGAGATCATCGCCGACGGCAGCCACAGCGCCGTCGTCGCCCTCTCCGCCCACGCGCTGCCCGAGGCCGCCCGCACCCAGATCCGCGCCGAGCACGAAAAACTCCTGGCACCCCTGGTCGGCGTCCTAGCGGAAGCCCACGTCCCCGAACCGGGCCTGCGAGCCGTCCTGATCCACGGCGCCGTAGAAGCCGCCGCCCGCACCTTCCGCCCAGGCGACAAGGACCACAACGAGCAGGTGGTAACCGCCCTGCTCACCCAAGTCCTACACGGCCTAACCCCCTGACCACCCGAGAGTCCTACATTCGCGTGCGGTGTGTCCTACGTTCGCGTCGGGTGTGTCCTACGTTCAGAGCGCGAGAGTCCTACGTTGGGAACGCGAGAGTCCTACGTTCAGGACCCCTGAATTCAACGCTCACGTACCCCTGAGGGGGTTCAGGGTGGTCTACGGGCGATCAACCGATCGGTTGATCCGAGGTCTGGCCCGCCGAGTGATCCGGACGAACGCCGCCGCGACCACGCTTGAGGCATGGCAATCATCGAGGTGGTCGACCTCGTCAAGAGGTACGACCGGAAGGTCGCGGTGGACGGTGTGTCGTTCACCGTCGACGAGGGGGAGATCTTCGGGATCCTCGGCCCGAACGGGGCGGGGAAGACCACGACCGTCGAGTGCGTCGAGGGGCTGCGCTCGCCGGACGGCGGCACGATCCGTGTCGACGGGCTGGACCCGCAACGCGATCGGGTGAAACTGCGCACCCGGTTGGGTGTTCAGTTGCAGCAGAGTGAACTGCCCGACCGCATCCGGGTCGGCGAGGCGCTGGACCTCTACGCCTCCTTCTACCGCGACTCCGCCGACTGGCGGGAGCTGCTGGCCCGACTGGACCTGGCCGATCGGGTCAGGACGGAGTACCGCAAGCTCTCCGGCGGCCAGAAGCAACGCGTCTCCATCGCGTTGGCGCTGATCGGCAAGCCCAAGGTCGCGGTGCTGGACGAGCTGACCACGGGCCTGGACCCGCAGGCCCGCCGCGACACGTGGAGCCTGGTCGAGCAGATCCGCGACTCCGGCGTCACGGTCGTCCTGGTCACCCACTTCATGGAAGAAGCCGAGCGGCTGTGCGACCGGATCGCGCTGATCGACGCGGGCAGGCTCGTCGCGGTGGACAGCCCGGCCGGGCTGGTGTCACGAGTGGACGGTGAGCAGCGGGTCCGGTTCCGTCCGGCCACGCCGTTCGACGTCGCGCTGCTCGAAGAGCTGCCCGAGGTCTCGAAGGTCGAGGAGCACGGACCGCAGCTCGTCGTGACCGGCACCGGCAACCTGCTGCACGCCGTCACGTCCATGCTCGCCCGCAACCACGTCGTCGCCGCCGACCTGCGCATCGAGCAGGCGGGCCTGGACGACGCCTTCATCCGCCTCACCGGCCGCACGTTCACGGAGTGAGCACCATGCTGAAGATCGTCAACACCGAGTGGAAGCTGTTCCTGCGCGAGCCGAGCATGGTGGTGTTCGCCATCCTCTTCCCGACCATCCTGCTGCTGGTGCTCGGCGCGATCCCCGCGTTGCGCACCCCCGACCCCCAGTTCGGCAACCTGCGGTTCATCGACGCCTACGTGTCCACGCTGGTGGTGATCGCGTTGGCGTTCCTGGGCCTGAACAAGCTGCCCGCCACCGTCGCCACCTACCGCGAGAAGGGCGTGCTGCGCCGCTTCTCCACCACCCCCGTCCACCCCGCACGCCTGCTGATCGCCCAGGTCGTCGTCAACGTGATCGCGGGCGCGACCTCCCTGGTGCTGCTCATGCTGGTGTGCCGGTTGGTGTTCGACATCGACCTGCCGCACCACCCGGTCGGGTTCCTGGTGACGTGCCTGCTGGGCATGCTGTCGCTGTCCGCCCTGGGCCTGCTGATCGCGGCCTGGGCGCCGAACGCGCGGTCCGCCGGTGGCTGGGCGACGGTGGTGTTCATGCTGGTCATGTTCTTCGGCGGGGCGTACCTGCCCCGGTTCCTGATGCCGGAGTTCCTGATCCGCGTCGGCGAGTACCTGCCGCCGGGCGTGGAGGCGTTGCAGGAGTCGTGGCTGGGCGTCGCGCCGGATCCGGTGCAGGTCGGTGTGCCGGCCCTGATCACGCTGGTGGCCGGTACGGTCGCGGCGAAGTCGTTCCGCTGGGAGTAGGGGGTGGGCGTGATGGACGCGCTCGACAGCTGGGAACGGCGGTTGAACGTCGCCGGGCACGCCATCCCGTACTTCGTGCTGGTGCTGTCGACGGTGATGTACCTGGTGATGACGCCGGACCAGGGGCAGACCAAGGCCGTCAACGTCGGCATCGCGGTGGCGACCGCTCTGTGGATGCTGTGGTGGTTCACCCTGCACCCGGGCTGGCGCTCCCGACCCGGCCTGATGGCGGTGTTCTTCGTCGGTGTCCTGGTGGCGTACGGGGTGCTGGGGCTGAGTGACCCGATGTTCGGGTTCTACTCCTTCGCCGGGTACATCTACGCGATCGAGGTCCTGCCCGGCGGGTGGAAGTTCGCCGGGGTGGCGGTCAACGGGGTGCTGGCGGCGACGTCCCTGTTCGGCGGCCTCCCGCCGGCCGAGCCCGGACCGATCGTGGTCTACGCGCTCATCGTCGTGTTCATCGTGACGATCGCCTCCACGTTCACCATGCTGGGGCACGTCACCACGGAGCAGTCCAGGCGCCGCAAGGAGATGGTGGCCGAGCTGGCGGCGATGATGGAGGAGAACGCGGGCCTGCACGCCCAGCTGCTCATCCAGGCCCGTGAGGCGGGTGTGCTGGACGAGCGGCAGCGGTTGGCGCGGGAGATCCACGACACGCTCGCCCAGGGGTTCACCGGCATCATCACCCAGCTCCAGGCCGACGAGAACCCGCCTCGTCACGTTGAAACGGCGTTGCGGCTGGCGCGGGAGAACCTGGCCGAGGCCCGTCGTTCGGTGCACGCCCTCAGCCCGCCGGCGTTGGAGGACGCGAACCTGCCGGACGCGCTGGCCGAGGTCGTCACGGGGTGGACCGACCAGACCGGGGTGGCCGCGTCGGTGCACACGACGGGTGCAGCGCGCGCTCTGCACCCCGAGGTGGAGGTGACGTTGCTGCGCACCGCGCAGGAGGCGTTGACGAACGTGGCCAAGCACGCCCGCGCTTCACGTGTCGGGTTGACGTTGTCGTACATGGAGGACGTGGTGACGCTGGACGTGCGCGACGACGGCGCCGGGTTCGACCCGGCGGCGCACACGGACGGTTTCGGGCTGGTCGGCATGCGGCAGCGGGTGTCCCGCCTGGCGGGTGCGCTGGTCGTGGAGTCGGAGCCGGGCGGCGGCACGGCGGTGTCCGCGTCGGTGCCCGCGATCCCGGCGGAGGTTGCCCGGTGATCCGCGTGGTGATCGTGGACGACCACCCGGTGGTGCGCGACGGGCTGCGCGGGATGCTCGCGGGCGCCGGTGACGTCGAGGTGGTGGGTGAGGCGGCGGACGGCGCGGAGGCGGTGGCCGTGGTGCGGGCCGCGCGGCCGGACGTCGTGCTGATGGACCTGCGGATGCCCGGCGTGGACGGCGTCACGGCGATCGAGCGGCTGCGTGACTTCCCGACCCGCGTGCTGGTGCTGACCACGTACGACACGGACAGCGACGTGCTGCCCGCGATCAAGGCCGGTGCCACCGGGTACCTCTTGAAGGACACGCCGCGCGAGGAGCTGTTCCGGGCGGTGCGTTCGGCGGCCAGGGGAGAGGCGGTGCTGTCGCCGTCGGTGGCGACCCGGCTGGTGGGTCAGGTCCGCACGCCCGCGGCGGAGCCGTTGAGCGACCGCGAGGTGGAGGTGTTGGGCCTGATCGCACGCGGGTGCACGAACCGCGAGGCGGCGGCGAAGCTCTTCATCAGCGAGGCGACCGTGAAGACGCACCTGGTGCACGTCTACGCCAAGCTGGGCGTGAAGGACCGCGCCGCCGCCGTGGCGGTGGCCTACGAACGGGGTCTGCTAGGCGCTTAAAGATCTTTCGGCAATAGGGTGAGTCGTTGCGGGTGTTCTCTCTTGCGGGGCGGGACAATCGGGGCGTGCCGAAGCCTCCACGATCCCCGGGCGAGCCTGATCGGGCCCGGAAGTCCAAGCGTGT